>JANQGM010000009.1 GCA_028277345.1 Candidatus Bipolaricaulota bacterium
CGCCTTATCCAACTTCTGCGACTCGCGAAGAGAGAAAGACCTGCGATCATTCATGCCTGGATGTACCATGCCAATATCGCGGTATCTGCTGTGGTCTGGGGGCTGCGTCCGAGGCCGAAGCTTATATGGGGCATTCGGCACACCCCCCATCATCGATCGACTACAAAGCCTTTCACATGGATGCTAATCCAATGGGGACGCATGTTCGCGCGATCTGCCGACTTGATTGCGTACAACGCCGAAGTGAGCAGGCAAAGACACATCGCCCTCGGGTACCCGAGCAGCAAGTCGATCGTGATTCCCAACGGATTCGACACAACGATTTTTCGGCCCGTGGAAGACGCTGGAGCGCGGCTGAGAGGTATATTGAACGTGGATCGTGAGACGGCGCTGATCGGTGTTGTGGCGAGATTTCATCCCATCAAGGGGTACGACGTACTGTTGGATGCCGCACAGCACGTTTCTGAATCCAATTCTGAAAAGGCGTTTGTGTTGATCGGCCGTGATGTGGATGAGACAAACGGCGAACTGATGCGGTGGATAGCCAGACGAAATCTCGGGCAGCAGGTTCATTTGCTTGGTGAGCGAAAGGATATCGCGAGTCTTCTCCCTGGTTTGGATGTCCTCGTTTCTCCATCACGATCAGAGGCGTTTTCAAACGCGATTGGCGAAGCGATGGCATGCGGAGTACCGTGTATCGTCAGCAACGTAGGCGACTCAGCACGGCTTGTTGGTGATACGGGCCTCGTGTTTACCTCCGGAGATGCGCGAGCGCTGGCTGACGTGCTTACCGAATTTCTTGAGGCTGGTGATGCGCGGAAAAGGGAGCTCGGAGTACGCGCGAGGCTAAGAATTCAAGAATTGTATTCACTTGAGGAAGTGTGTGATCGATATTCGAGGATGTATGCGACCCTTCTTGCCCCATGAAGCGTACCCAGCGAACTGGCCGTCTCGTCGCGTGCTTGTGTGGACGTGGTCGATTGCATTCGTCTTCTGCATCCTCATGGCCGCACTCTTCCAGTTCGTCTTTCTTCCCTACATTGCGCCCTCCTGGTATGCCGGACATGGTCTGATGGTCGGCGGGGATTGGCTTTCGTATCATGCGGAAGCCACGCAATTGTATGATAAGATCGCAGCCAACGGATGGAGCGAGTGGGTTCTCCGGTATCGTGGGCACGGAATGAGCGGCCTGCTCGGTGCCCTGTATGCCATAACGCTTCCCGAACCGTGGGTTTACATTCCTGTCGCAGCCGGACTCCAAGCCTCTGCTTTCCTGGTTCTCTTCCTCATCCTTTTGAGGTTCATCGGCCTTTGGAGGCTTGCGCTTATTGCCGCACTACCGTTTTTGATTTTCCCGACGACGCTACTCTGGACAGTTCAGCCATTGAAAGATGGCCTTTCCATCACAGGCTTTCTTCTTGTGCTCTATGCCTGGTTCATGGTTTTTGACCTGTTGCGTGAGCGTGACTTTCCCGCGCTACGGCTTGTTCGCGTATTCTTTTCGATAGCCATTGGCCTCGCTTTGGTTTGGGTGGCTAGGGAATACCTGGTTCTTCTGTTTCAGACGCTCTGTGGAACGCTCTCTGCCGTCACGCTTTGGATTGTGGTGCGCTTGGTCGTAAAGCGACGGATGCACGTATCAACGGCGCTATTGTTTGTCTCCATTCTTGTGCTGAGTTCACTCTTTCCAACGTTGTTACCGGACAGTCGTCTGGCGGAGTCGCTTCATGTAGATCGCCTGGCGGAGGTTTCTGTCGCTGCCGAAACTCGCCAAGGGACGGCTCCCCAGCGTAAGTTCAATTGGCACCCAGAGCCTTGGGTTCCTGATTCGGTCGATGGATTGCTCGCGACATTGGTCAAGCAACGCATCTCATCAGTCAACTCATCGACGGGAGAAGGGAGTTTGATCGATCCGAATGCACAACTTGAGAGCGCGCGTGCCGTCCTGAAATATCTGCCTAGGGCTATCCAGATTGCACTTTTTGCTCCCTTCCCAAATCAGTGGTTTACGCGGGGAGCGACAACGCCCAGTACCCTCATGCGGTGGGTCTCATCGCTGGAGATGTTCTTTTCCTACGTCATGATGCCTTTTGTCCTGCTTGGTCTGGCATGGAATCGGAGGAAGCCGGAGCTATGGATTCTGTTGGTTTTTTGTGGAACTGCCTTGGTTGTCCATCCACTCTTCATCGCCAATGTGGGAACCCTCGTTCGATTGCGCTATCCGTACTTCATGACGATCATCTGTCTTGGGTTTGGAGTTCTATTGTCCGTAATAGCGAACGGTAGTCGTCGCTTTCGGGGAGTTGTGATAAGGTAGTGGCATTCACGATTGGGTGAGGGGATATGGGAACACATGGGCTTTGCTTGGTCACGGGCGGAGCGGGATTCATTGGTTCGAATCTCGTTGTCGCATTGTTGGAACGCGGACATCGAGTGAGAGTGGTCGACAATCTGGTGACGGGGCGCTTGAGCAACCTCGAAGGCCTCCTTTCTGGAGTTGAGTTCGTGCAAGCGGACCTGGCCGATGAATCGGCAGCGAAACGGGTAATGGAAGGTGTCGCCATTGTCTGGCACCAAGCGGCCTTGCCGTCGGTCCCTCGATCCATCGCGGATCCTCTGATAAGTAACCGTGCTAATGTAACGGCGACTCTCAATGTTCTGACAGCGGCGAGAGACGCAGGTGTCCGTCGGGTCATCTACGCATCTTCCTCCTCGGCGTATGGCAATACCCCCGTTCTCCCGAAGGTCGAGACAATGACTCCGGCACCGCTGTCCCCGTATGCCGTCAGCAAGTTGACGGGGGAGTACTATTGCCGGGCCTTTTCGCATGTGTACGGCATCACGACGGTTTCACTTCGGTATTTCAACGTCTTTGGACCCCGACAAGATCCGAACTCTCAATACAGTGCTGTGATCCCGAAGTTCATCTCCTCCTATCTACGAGGTGAGGCGCCGACGATCGACGGAGATGGAGAGCAATCCCGCGGATTCACCTATATTGACAATGTCGTTTCCGCCAACTTGTTGGCTGCAGAGGCCGAGGGAATCTCGGGGGAGGTGCTCAATATCTCGGTGGATTCTCAGATGTCGTTGAATGCGATGGATGCCAAGCTTCGCGAGTTCACGGGAGTTGGATCGTCGATTCTCCCAAACCATGGGCCGGATCGGCCCGGTGATATCAAACACTCGTATGCCGATATCGAAAAAGCGGAAAAGCTGCTGGGTTACAAGGTTCTCGTGTCTACAGAAGAAGGGTTGCGTAAGACGGTGGAATGGTATCGGCAACGAATGTGATGCAACAGCGAAGGGTCTTGCAAGTCTGCGCGGTTGGGATGACGGCTCGGTTCTTGCTGCGGCCTCTGCTGGAGCGGTTGCAGGCGGAGGGCTTCTGCGTTGAGGTCGCATGCTCCCCGGATGAGCATGCACAAGCTCTGGCGCGGGGAGGGCAAGTTGTCCATGCCGTACCCATCCGGCGATCCTTTCTCAGTCTGCACCATCTTCGCTCAATCGTTGCACTCTATCGGTTGATGCGTCGCGAGCAATATGACATCGTGCACGTTCATACTCCTGTGGCCGCTGTCTTGGGGCGGTTGGCGGCTCGATGGGCGCGCGTTCCCATGATTGTCTATACAGCCCATGGATTCTATTTCCATGACAATATGACGCCGTGGAAGCGCCGCGTGGTCGTTGCGATCGAGCGTTGGCTGGGACGCCGGGCCACCGATCTACTGTTGACTCAAAGCCGTGAAGACCGCGACACAGCGATCCGAGAGGGGATCGCTGGGGAACAAGAGGTTGTTTGGATCGGCAATGGAGTCGACCCCGGCCGGTTTGAGGATGTGAGAGCTGAGACTCGGCGTGAATGGGGCCTGCGGGACACCGATGTCGTCATCGGGTACGTGGGGCGGTTCGTTCGCGAAAAGGGGCTTCCGGAACTGCTTGATGCCCTGGCGATACTGCGAGAGACCTGCCCCAAGGTCCGGTTGCTTCTTGTGGGCGGACGGGCACAGGGAGATCGTGATACGGCCAACGCATCCGACTTGTCCGAGATGCTTGTCGAGCACGACCTTGAGAACACCGTTGTCGTCACAGGATTTCAGCACGATGTGGCGCCCTTCTATGGACTCATGGATCTGTTCGTTCTCCCATCGCACCGTGAGGGCATGCCTCGGACCATTCTCGAAGCGATGGCTTCCGGGTTGCCCGTTGTGGCCTCCGATATTCGCGGGTGCAGGGAGGAAGTCGTCCACGGAGAGACGGGATACCTTTTCCCTGTTTGCGATGTTCGAGGGTTGGCAGAGCGGTTGGAACAGCTCATCATGAGCGCCGATTTGCGACAAGCAATGGGGGCGAAGGGCAAGGCTCGGTGCGTGATAGCCTTCGACGAAAAGGACGTTCTCAATCGCCAGCTGCGTGCGATCGAAGATCACCTCATGGCGGCATCCTCGGCGAGGCGAACGACACGAAAACGAGTTGGCCCATGACCCATTCCATCGAACGTCCGATCGGCCGTCTCCTGAAACGAGGGCTTGATCTGTTGGTGGCGACGCTGGGCGTAGTACTTCTCTTTCTGCCCTACGTCCTCATTGCGGTCGCGATCAAATTGGACGATAGGGGACCCATTTTCTTCCGCCAGGAACGCATTGGTCGCCAAGGGCGTCCGTTCAGGGTTTGGAAGCTTCGTACCATGGTGGTCAATGCGATGTCAAAAGGTTTGGGGGTTACCGTATCCGTGGACGACGATCGAATCACGCGAGTCGGCCATGTTTTGCGCAGCCTGGGATTGGACGAGTTACCTCAACTGCTCAACGTGCTATCCGGTGAGATGTCACTTGTGGGACCTCGCCCGACGCTTTCGTACCAGGTTGAGCAGTACTCGCGCTTTCAGAAGCGGCGGTTGGAGGCCAAGCCAGGGATCACAAGCCTCGCTGTAGTCTCCGGAAGAAACGCGTTGTCTTGGGACGATCGCATCAAGCTGGATGTATGGTATGTGGATCACTGGACGCTGAGCTTGGACCTATCGATTCTATTCCGCACGTTGTGGAAAGTCCTCGTGACCCGGGAAGGGCTCTATGGTGAAGGCGGCATCAACGATTCATTCGTGCCCGCCCCCAAGGATGTTGAGGAGAAGGAGCCACGTGCCTGACTTGATGGTTGTTTTGGGAGACGAGAGCCTCGCGGTTGACGTTGCAGAGGCAGCTCAGATGGCGGGTTTCACGATTCGGGGCTTCCTCATTTCCGGAAACGAGCCCCTGTCCGTCTTAATCCGCGCATTTGATCTCCCCATCGAACCGCTATCCGAATGGCTACAACGCCCGCAACGAAGCCGTGTCGCCGCTGTGGTTGCTGCGTCAGAAGGCAGAGAGCGGCAGCGGTTGGTGCAGTACGTTCAATCACGCGCCCCCGAGATGGCTCGCGTCATCCATCCGACAGCTCAAGTGAGCGCGTCGGCGGAGTTGAGTACGGGGTCCATCGTGCTGGCGGGCGCTGTTGTTCATACCGGCGTTCACCTGGGCAAGCACTGCGTCGTGGGGTCATTGGCCAGTATCGATCATGACTGCCGGCTTCAAGGGTTTATCGATGTAGAGTCCGGGGCGCACCTCGCAGGCGGCTGCACTGTCGGCAGGTTCGTCCATATCGGGATAGGCGCCAGCGTTGGGCCTCAGCTGACGATTGGAGAGGACGCGTGCATTGAAGCAGGAGCCGCCGTGATCACGAATGTCCCGGGCGGAGCGAAATTCGCCGGTGTCCCGGCCGTTGATACAAGGACGTGAGATGAACTCGATCCCATTGGCAAAACCGTGGATTACGAAGGCGGACATGGCGAGCGTGGCAAGTGTGCTTGGCTCGAATCGTCTCTCGCTTGGCCCGATGAAACACGCGTTTGAAGAGGCGCTCGCCGAACGTGTCGGACGTCGTTACGCCGTGGCCGTGAACAGCGGCACAAGCGCGTTGCATCTCATCATCCGCGGATTGGGGATTGGCCCCGGAGATGAAGTTATCACGACCCCATTCAGCTTCGTGGCGTCGACGAACTGCATTCTCATGGAAGGGGCGACACCCGTCTTTGTGGACATCGATCCTGTTTCCTTGTGCATCGATCCCGAGCAGGTTGAGCAGGCCATGACGTGTCGGACGAGGGCGATTCTTGCGGTCGACGTATTCGGCCATCCAGCGAATTGGCCACGATTGGAGACTATCGCACGGCGGAACGAAATTGTGCTCATCGAAGATTCCGCTGAGTCCTTGGGGTCGACCCTGAATGGACGACCGTGTGGCTCGTTTGGGAAGGCCGCCATTTTTGGGTTCTATCCCAATAAACAGATTACGACGGGAGAGGGCGGAATGCTTGTTACGGATGACAAGGCGCTCGCAGCCCTTGCTCGTAGCATGGCGGATCAGGGTCGGGGCGAGGGCGGGTGGCTCAACCACATTCGGTTGGGATACAACTACCGAATGGACGAGCTCTCTGCATCACTTGGCGTGTCCCAGCTGAGTCGTCTCGATGAAATCGTCTCCGCGCGTTCGCGCGTGGCGACGTGGTACAAGCAAGCCCTCGGTTCGTGTGACGATATCGTCCTCCCGGCGGTATCGCCAAATGTCGGCATGAGCTGGTTCGTGTACGTGATCCAGCTTGCTGCGACATTCACGCGCGACGATCGGGATCGCGTCTTAGAGCGCCTTCGTGCCACCGGCATTGGATGCCGCGACTACTTCCAGCCGATCCATCTCCAATCCTTCATCCAAGAGCGCTTGGGCACTCGCCCGGGTGATTTTCCTGCAACCGAATCGGCCGGAGATCGTTCGATTGCGCTTCCGTTCTTCCCTGAGATGACACATGGCCAAATCGAGCAGGTCGCGGAATCGCTTCGTCGCGGAATTCGAGAGTAGACTAGCAGATATGAAGATATGGTCAACGATGCAGCGATGGCGTGGCATCCTCTTGCGAGTGGGGATGGATGTCCTCATTGTTGTGTTGGCGATGCTGTTAGCCTATCTGCTGCGCTTCGAGTTCACCATTCCCCCAGATCGAATGGCGACGCTCTGGCGTTCGCTTGTGCTCGTGCTTGGACTCAAGATTCCGATTCTCCTCATGTTCCCGATCTACAGATACAGCTGGCGAAGCATCGGACTTCGAGAACTCTCCTTGACGGGACTGGCGTGCCTTACGAGTTCGGGAGCGGTGGCGACGCTCGAGCTCATGATTCGCGATATCCATTCCTGGGTGAGCATTCCTCGGTCGATCCTTGTGATTGATTTTGGGATCTGCTTGCTTGCCATGCTCGGCGTGCGCATTGTTCGGCGGCTCATCATCGATACCTGGAGCCGGTCGCGAAAGCGTGGGAAGAAGACGTTGGTGATCGGAGCGGGTGAAGCCGGAGCAGAGCTGATCCGCGCGCTGGAGCACGATGAAACCTATGCTGTCGTTGGCTTGTTGGACGACGATCCTGCCAAGAAGGGGCTATTCGTTCGAGGGGTTCATGTCAGCGGCGCGCGCGCCGATTTCGCACGTGAGAAGGAGCGGTTACAGATCGTCTGTGTGTTGATCGCCATGCCTTCGGCTCCTGCGCATGTGATTCGCGACACGATTGACGTCGTTCGCCAAGAAGGCATCGAAGAGATCAAGATTATTCCGCAGTTGTCCGAGTTGTATTCCGGTATCGTCACGACATCCGTACTGCGTGATGTTCGTCCCGAGGATGTGTTGCAGCGAGACCCCGTACATGTTGACTCAAAGGGGATCACAGGCTATGTAACGGGACACACCGTTTTGGTGACGGGGGCCTCCGGGTCGATCGGCTCGGAACTGTGTCGGCAAGCGTTGGGGTTTGGAGCTACTCGGTTGGTGGCGTTGGATTTCAACGAAACCGGTCTCTTCTATTTAGAAGCTGATTTGCGTCAACGGTTTCCTGACCGTGATATTCAGGTGATGGTCGGTGATGTCCGGAATGCAAAGCAGGTGTCCCGGATTCTTGAGCGCGAGAAGCCGCGCGTTGTCTATCACGCGGCCGCCTACAAACATGTTCCCATGATGGAGGCATTCCCCTGCGAAGCCATCAAGACGAATGTTCGTGGAACCCGGAATATGCTTCTGGCGGCATGTGCGGCGGGCGTGGATGCCTTTGTTCTGATCTCAACGGACAAAGCAGTCAACCCGACATCCGTGATGGGCGTCTCCAAACGCATTGCCGAGCTGGTGGTGAGAAGTCAAGAAAAGGGGAAAACGCGGTGCCTGGCCGTGCGGTTCGGGAACGTGTTGGGAAGCCGGGGCAGCGTACTCAAGACGTTCCAAGATCAAGTGGAGGCGCGACGGCCCATTACGTTGACGCATCCTGACATGGAGCGCTTCTTCATGGTGATTTCTGAAGCCGTTCAGCTGGTTCTGCAGGCCAGCGTGATTGGCCAGTCGGGGCAAGTCCTTGTCTTGGATATGGGAAAGCCGGTCAGGATTCTTGATCTAGCCCGCGATGTGATTCGCTTCTACGGGCTTGAACCGGACGTCGATCTGCCCATCATCCACACGGGGATTCGCCCGGGAGAGAAGCTCTATGAAGAGTTGTTCACAGAGGAAGAAGGGGCAGAGAAGACGGCGCACGAGCGGCTGACGATCGCACATCTTGAGAACCCGTCAGATGAGTGGAACGCGGCTCTTGGGCAGTTGGAACAGGCGGCCTTGAACGAGCAATCTGAGGATGTCCGACGATTGCTTCGCGTTATCGTCCCTCGATACACTCCTCCGGAATCCGCTTGAGGAACCGCGTCGCTGACTTGCGGTGGCCGACGTTCGATTGCTGAAGGATTTGCGACTCACTTCGGAGATGATTCCCAAGCATCCAGAATGGGGTACGTTGCCTCGTTGGCTCCCCATTGCTCGTGGAGCGTTAACTCCAGGATGTGCACGTCGCCTTGGCTGACAAGAATCCAGCCCGTTGCTGCGCCGGCAATATCCCAAATCCTAGGTTCTCCCGAAGAGCGGGCTTGATTCAGCATGTCACGCGTGTACGTTCGCTTCCAATAGATGCATGCTTCATATTCGCCCTCTGCCCATCCCGGGAACCGCGCACGATCGGTATGAGCGTTCGCCGGCGCCTCCGTTCATACTGGAGGAGGGCGATAGATGCCGCGAGGAATCGACTCCATCGCTTGGGCGGAGAGGGTTTCATCGGCGAGCCGGAGCCAATGCTCATTATCCATGGGCTTTGGGGAACAACTCCAGATAATCAGCGAGGTGCCGAGAAGAAACTGAACACTTGTGCAGCGATGAAGATGTTTGCGCATACCTCCGAGTGTACGGACGTACGCAAACCTGCCAAGACGAATTAGTGGATTTCAGCGAGGTTTCAGCCGGCGTGCTCGGGTTCTTCCCATGCATTGATCAAGCGATGCGACGGGCCACCCTCTTCGTCATAGGTGATCTCAAGAATGTGGGTGTTGAGATTGGCATCGATCAGAATCCAGCCACGTACAACACCGGTTCCACGAGAACGGCCCGTACGGCCGATGGCCATATACGTGATCCCATCTTCCCAGTAGACACAATCTGTATAGGTATCCTGTGCCCACTCAGGGATTCGATCATTGGTGAAGAGACCTTCGGAGCCAGGTGCGTTCTCCCATTCGGGATTTTGAAGATAACCGAACTCACCTCGTATGAGTCCGAGCGCGCGAGTCTCCAAGATGAGAGTTCCTGCGTTGAGAAGGTCCGGCTTAGAGGTACATCCGGCTATAGCGGCAAGAACGGCAGCAGTTAACACCAATAGCATGCGCTTCTTCATCTTCCATCCTTCTGATCCTGGGGTGTGCTCGCCTTTCGCGAGAGGAAGTGTACACGGCTGATTTCGATGAAGCATCTTCGACCCTCTACGTCGGGTTGTCTCCTGTCGAACTGGGTGTAAGGTGTTCCATGTGGCGACGCATACACAGGTTGATTGATCGTGGGCGTGAGGCGTTGGCGATGCCGTTTTCGCCTATTGGGCGTCGACGGCTCTGGCCGAGCACGCTGGTCCGGCTTTGGCCGATTCTGTTTCCGATCGCGCGGTTCTATCGGCGGAGGATCGTCAATGCTACACGTCTGATCACGATCATTGGCTCTTTGGGGAAAACGACAACGGCCAGAGCAGTCTCAGCTGCCCTCGGGCAGTCGCCCCATGAGATTCAGGGATGGAATGGGGGAGGGTTTCTTGCTCGCGCTGTCTTTCGTATCCGCCGGGGACAGCGGCATGCAGTGATGGAAGTCGGTATTAGCCGCCCGGGAAGAATGAGGCGCTATCGTCGCCTGCTGTCACCCAACGTTGTTGTTGTGACATCCATTTCCTCCGAGCACCACCGCACCCTTGGATCCCTGGCCGAGATTCGTGCAGAGAAATCGGAGATGCTACGTGGATTGCCTGAATCAGCGACAGTCGTCGCCAATGGAGATGATCCACATGTCGCATGGATGGTTCAACATGCGCCCGGACGGGTTGTCTCCTACGGATTTGGCCGGGACAACGCGGTGCGAGCGACGGGCTACCAACCTCGAGGACTGCAAGGAAGCCAATTCATCTTGCACCTGAAGGGGCGTCAGTACGATGTCGCATCTCGGCTGATTGGCCAGCATATGGTCTACCCTCTCTTGGCTGCATTCGCGGTTGCTGCGGAGGAAGGGAAGCCCCTTGTCGGGGCGGTCGCGCGGCTCGCCGAGTTGTCCCCGACTCAGCGTCGGCTGAAACCGAAATCCCTGCCCAACGGGGCTCACCTATTGATGGATGACTACAAGTCCGTGATCGATAGCGTGGAGTCGGCGTTGGATGTCCTGGAATCTCTGCGCGCTCAACATCCAATGGTCGTTCTGGGAGAAGTGTATGAATCTCCCATGAGCGATGAGGAAACGTATTCGTGGATTGGTCGTCGTCTAGGCCGCGCCGCGTGTTATGTGGTCTTCGTTGGCTCTTCCAACCGGTTTGACGCGCTTCGGAAGGCGGCCATCCAGGCGGGGTTGTCGCAGGCGTGCATTCAGTACGCGCAACGTAGCGTCCACGATGCGGCGACGCATATTGAGGACGCGTTCCGGGGAGAGGACATCGTGCTTATCAAGGGCTTCGGTGAACAGCGGCTAGAGCGGATTCATTTGTTGCTCAAGGGCGCGACGGTAAC
Source organism: Candidatus Bipolaricaulota bacterium (assembly GCA_028277345.1). Classification (GTDB taxonomy): domain Bacteria; phylum Bipolaricaulota; class Bipolaricaulia; order UBA7950; family UBA9294; genus SPBW01. The sequence continues at coordinate 11,137 of JANQGM010000009.1, forward strand.
GTGCCGGCGAACGGCCTGCAAGATGCCGATGATCTATGCGTGCGGAACATGTCCACTTGTCGATCGGTGATCGGCGGCCATCTTTCCCATTGGCGATCCAATCGGCTCCGAAGCGAGGCATCATGTTGTTCCCTAGGATAAGACGTCCGGTCGAATGGGCCTTTTTCTTCACGGGGCTCCATTTGCGGTTTCCTGAGACAGCCAGACAAGCTGAGTTCGGAGCGGCAGTCGGGTAGATAGAGGACGAATCACAAGACGAACGTGTAGAATGGGGCGCGAAGGTGGCAGAAGAGCGCCAACTCTGCACGCACGCGACGGGGAATGCACGTTTTTATCAGTGAATTGCTAGCGCGGGAGGGCATAGAGATATGCGGGTACTCATCACCGGCGGAGCAGGCCAATTGGGAATGGATATGGCGCTTGAGCTTGAGGAGGAGTACGAGGTCGTGCCGGTTGATATCCGTGACTTCGATATTACAGAACTTCATGCCACAATCCGGGGAGTTGAGTCTGTCAATCCCGGTGCTGTCGTCCACTGCGCGGCATTAACCGATGTCGATGCGTGTGAAGGCGAAGAGGATGTGGCCTATCTCGTCAACGCGATCGGTGCTCGAAATGTTGCGATTGCGTCCCAAAGGGTGAAGGCGCGGCTTGTTCACATCAGCACGGATTACGTGTTTGATGGTCAAAAGGGGGGCGCCTATCGGGAAGACGATAGGCCGAATCCCATGACGGTCTACGGGAAGACCAAGCTCATGGGGGAGAGGTTCGTCAAGCAGCACGTGCACGAGCATTTTATTCTGCGAATCGCATGGTTGTATGGGCTCACGGGCAAGAACTTCGTGAAGACGATCCTGCAAGCTGCTCAAACGAAAAGCGAGCTTCGGGTGGTCAATGACCAGCACGGGACTCCGACATGGACAGCCGATGTGGCAAGACAAGTGCGTGCACTCCTGCGCTCAAACGCCTTTGGTGTTTACCACGCCACTTCTCACGGCAGTTGCACATGGTTTGAGTTTGCTAAGACGATTCTGATGGAGGCGGGTGTAGATACTCCGGTGGTCCCCGTGGCAACATCTGAGTATCCAAGGTCAGCGCCCCGACCCAGGAATTCGGTCCTAGACAATCACCTTCTGCGGATTCAAGGGCTCGATGTGATGCCGCCATGGCAGACATCCTTGTCTCGGTTTCTGCACAATACGTCATCGTGGAATAAGGGGAGAGAATGAAGGGAATCGTACTCGCGGCCGGCAAGGCCACCCGGCTTTATCCAGCGACCCACGTTGTGAGCAAACAGCTCTTGCCTGTCTACGACAAGCCGATGATCTATTACCCCTTGTCTGTTTTGATGTTGGCGGGGATTCGAGATGTTCTGATCATTTCCACTCCCGAAGACCTGTCCCGTTTTCGGAGACTGTTAGGTGGAGGCGAGCAACTTGGAATCGCTTTGGAATATGCGGCGCAAGAGGTTCCCCGGGGGATCGCGGACGCGTTCATCATTGGCGCGGATTTTATTGGTGAGGAGTGTGTTTCGCTGATCCTGGGAGACAACATTCTCTATGGGCATGGACTTACGGATTTGCTGCAGGAATCCGTTGCCGCCGTTGAGACTGCCGGAGGGGGAATCGTCTTTGGCTATTCGGTTCGAGACCCTGAACGGTATGGGGTCGTCGAGTTCGACAGCAACGGATCGGCACTGTCCATTGAAGAGAAACCCGAACAGCCGAAATCGAACTTCGCTGTGACCGGGCTCTACTTCTATGGAAACGATGTCGTTGAGATTGCCAAGCAAGTAACGCCGTCAGCCCGGGGAGAACTTGAGATCACGAGCATCAACCAAACCTACCTGAGTCAAGGCAGATTGTCCGTTGAAATTCTGGGCAGGGGATATGCCTGGCTGGATACAGGGACGCACGACAGTCTTCTGGAGGCCGGCGAGTTTGTCGCTGCGATTGAGAAACGTCAGGACATGAAAATCGGTTGTCTCGAAGAGATCGCCTTTCGAAGAGGCTACATCGGTCCGGAGGACATGTCGATCCATATCAGAAGGTACTCAAACAGCAGCCTTGGCGAGTATCTCCATCGTATTGTGAGCGAGAAGAATGCCGTTTAGCTTCGAGCGATTGACGATTCCCGATGTCGTACTCATTACGCCGAGAGTCTTTGGAGATGTCCGAGGACAGTTCCTTGAAACGTATAAGAGATCTGAGTTCGAAGCCTTTGGAATCCAAGATGTTTTTGTGCAGGGAAACCACTCGACATCCGAGAAGGGTGTTCTGAGGGGGCTCCACTACCAAGTTTCTCCCAAGGCGCAAGCAAAGTTGGTGAGGACGGTACGAGGAGACATCTTCGATGTCGCTGTAGACATCCGGGAAGATTCGGCAACGTATGGCAAGTGGGTTGCCGCGCACCTTTCGGCGAATAACCGATCGATGCTGTACATCCCGGCAGGATTTGCACATGGGTTCTGTGTTCTCAGCGATGTCGCGGAGGTTCTCTACATGGCGGGAGACGAGTACTCCCCAGCTCACGAACGGGGGATCCTGTGGAATGACCCGCTTGTGGGAATCGCGTGGCCGACGGTGAATCCCATTCTGTCGGCAAAGGACAAGGCATGGCCTTGTCTATCTGATGCTCGATTTCGAACCGGAGGTGCCGCGTGAGAACACTTCTTGTGACAGGTGGGGCGGGATTCATCGGATCGAACTTCATCAGGCACATGCTCATCGCGCATGCCGATGTGCGAGTTGTGAACCTCGATAAGCTTACGTATGCAGGGAACCTCAGCAATCTCAAGGATATTGAGGATGATCCGCGCTACACGTTTGTTCGTGGAGACATTTCGGATCGCTCGCTTGTCAATCGCCTGCTTCGAGACGAAGACGTGCATTCCATCCTCAATTTCGCGGCTGAGTCTCACGTGGATCGTAGCGTGCTGGATGCTTCCCCATTCGTAACCACGAACATTGGAGGGACGCTGGCATTGCTTGATGCGGCACGGGAGCACGGAGTCCATCGGTTCGTGCAGATTTCGACGGATGAAGTCTATGGATCGCTCGACAGCGAAGGGGTTTTTCACGAGGAATCGCCAATTAGCCCCAACAACCCCTATGCCGCCACAAAGGCGGCTGCCGAGCTGCTCTGTCGCGCGTACTACAGAACGTATGGGGTCCCCGTGATCATCACGCGAAGCTCGAACAACTACGGCCCCTATCAGTTTCCCGAGAAGCTCATCCCGCTGATGATTCGTAACGCCCTGGGTGGCAAGCCCCTGCCCATTTACGGAGAGGGGAAGCAAGTCAGAGATTGGCTGCATGTGAAAGACAACTGTCTTGCCATTGATCTCGTTCGTGAGAGAGGAGAGGGCGGGAGTGTCTACAACATCGGCGGGAGCTGTGAAAAGGAGAACATCGAAGTTGTGGAACGAATCTGTTCGATCTTGGAGTCAACGATGGTGAAAGAAGTCGCCGCAAGTTCCGATCACCTATCTCCCCACGATCTCATCGAGTTCATCGACGATCCGCGTGGGGCTGCGCACGATTTCCGTTATGCATTGGACTCATCCCGAATCCGGGAAAGCCTTGGATGGAGTCCCACCATCGGCTTTGCAGACGGACTGAAGTCGACGGTGGCATGGTATCGGACACATCGAGAGTGGACCGAAAACGTCATCAGCGGTGAATACCAAGAGTACTATGAGAAGGTCTATGGCTAAACTAGAAGATGCCCATGATCGAGAGGCTTCGAATGATAAATCGCCAAGGGAAATGAGGATCACGAGAGGGCTCCTAGCTCGTAACACCCTGTTGAATCTTGTGGGGAAAATGGCCCCGCTCGTTGCCAGCCTCATTTGTGTTCCCTTGATCATTCGAGGGCTCGGCGTCGAACGCTACGGCCTTCTCTCTCTTTCGTGGGCAATCCTCGGGTATTCGCTGATCTTCGATCTAGGGCTCGGCCGAGCAACGATCAAGTTTGTGGCAGAAGCACTGGGAAAGAATGATGGGTCCCACGTCTCTCAGATTGTCTGGACAGCGCTCTCGTTCCAGCTCGCCCTGGGCATTATTGCAGGGTTCGTACTGATCGGCGTCGGCCCTCTATTGGTCACCCGCCTTCTCAATGTCCCGCTTGAACTTATGCCGGAAGCCATATCTGCTATCTATTTGCTCGCTTTGTCCCTCCCTGTGACCATGCTCTTCCACTCCATCTCGGGTGTGCTGCACGCCGCTCAGCGGTTCGATCTTGTGAATGCTGTGGAAGTCCCCTTGTCAATTCTTACCCCAATATTGACCCTTACAGGAGCGCTATCGGGATTTCGGCTTGCAGGCATTATTGGACTGATTCTTTGTGCGCGATTGGCAGCGTTGTTGGCCTCAACCATTCTCGTGCTTCGCCTCATGCCCAACCTGAGAAAGCCGATGGTGTCTCTTACATTCCTCCCTCGTTTGTTCTCGTTTGGGGGATGGATGACGGTTTCGAGTGCTGTTGTGCCGATCCTGCAGTACATGGATCGCTTTTTCCTCGCATCCGGTATCTCCGTGAATGCCGTCGCCTACTACACCGCTCCCCAAAATGCCGTCAACAAGCTCTGGATCATTCCGTCTAGTCTCGTTCTCACCCTGTTTCCTGCCTTCAGCACACTTAGAGCGGCCCCCCACCGACAGCCGCTGCACTTGCTTTTCGCTCGTGCCATTAAATACACGGTTCTCGCCATCGGGCCACTCGCTATCCTGATTCTTCTTTATTCCCGCGAAGCTCTACATGTTTGGCTTGGAGCCGACTTCGCGATGCAAAGCACGGTGGCGATGAGAATCTTTGTCATTGGAATTATCCTAAACGCACTTTCGGCGATTCCCTCGATTCTCCTGCAAGGAATCGGTCGACCCGATGTCACGGCCAAGCTACATCTGGTCGAGACCCCCCCCTATATCGCGGCGTTATGGTTCTCGATCGGACATTGGGGCATCGTTGGGGCCGCCGCGGCTTGGACGCTACGGTTTGCGGTCGATGCGGCTCTCCTCTTCACAGCCGCATTCCGGATTTGTGAGCTTCCACTTCGGTTATCGAGAGAGAATGGGCTTGTGCGTGCACTTGCTGCGCTTGCGATTCTGACGGGGAGCGCATGGGGGCTAAAAGCACTCATGCAGTCTTTCTCGCTGTTCATGCAACTTGCCGGCTCCGCTGTCCTCCTCACGCTGTTTGCGTGGCTCGGCTGGACGTGGGTCTTGGATTCCCTGGACAGAGCAACCTTGATGAAAGGAGTTGGACTTCGATAACGAACCCAAGGACGGGATGGACCGGTGACGCACTCGCCATGCACAGTGGTAGGCTGCCTATCGGTTGGATAACGAGTGGGAGAGGATGAAAAAGTACGATGTTGTCGATAGTTTGCGTCTACAATGATCGGGAAATCCTGGAGGATTCCTTGCTGAAGAGCTTGGATACGCAAGGTTCGGAATACGAGCTGATCACGGTAGACAACACCAAGAACGCGTTCAGTTCGGCTGCGTCTGCTCTCAACGATGCGGGGAGACGAGCCAGCGGCAAGTACATCGTTTTTGTGCATCAAGATGTTGATTTGAAATCGACTTCATGGTTGGGATCTACAGAGGAAATCCTGGACTCCATCCCCAACCTGGGCATTGCCGGCGTGGCAGGGATGAGCGAGTGTGGCGACGGCCGGTGGGATGGAATTCGAAGCAATATCACGCATCGAGATCCTCCTAGGAAGCTGCCGGGCAGACCGATTCAGGAGCCGGAGAGGGTTCAAACGCTGGACGAATGTTTGGTTGTCATCCCCAAGGCGGTGTTTGCTGTTCTCCCGTTTGATGACGTGGTATGCGATGATTGGCATCTGTATGCCGTGGACTACTGCCTTTGCGTGAGGAAGAAGTTGCATCTCGACGTCTACGTGATCCCTATGTCACTCCATCATGGGGGAAGCGTTCGTCTCAGTTCCAGTAGAATCCATAACCTAGTCTTGGGAGGGCTGCCCAGGACGTACTACCAAACGCTGAGACGTCTTCTGAGAAAACATAGGCGACACTACGGCCAGATCCGTACAACGTGCGGGGTTTGGAGCACATCCTGCCCTCTGGTTCTGCAACGTCCGCTCTCTTTGGCGCGAAGGGCGTTGTCCTACCTCTGGGAGCGTTTCAAAAGAGGAATGCATGTGGCCTCACGGCGGTGATGGGCAACCTCTTAAGAGGCAACTCTTGTGTAGAAGCATCGTTCCAGTGAAGGCGCATCGATCGGGGGTAATGTGAAAGAACGGTCAGATAACCGCTGCGTCGTGGTCCTCGGCATGCACCGATCGGGAACCTCCGTGATTGCTGGAGTTCTTGAGGCCCTTGGAGTCGATATGGGAATGGATATGGTCTCCAAGCATTGGTCGAACCCCTTGGGACACTTCGAGGACAGTGCCTTTGTCGAACTCAACGACGCCATACTCAGGCACGCTGGGGGGCGTTGGGATGATCCCCCCTCCGAGGAAGCGATTCTCGCCCAGGCTGTTGGATTCAGTGAAGCAATCCAGCAAGCAATCAAGGAACGCAATCAGGGTGTTTGGGGCTGGAAGGATCCGCGGACCAGTTTGACGATTCCAACCATTGCCTCTCACCTTGATCACGTGCAGTACATCATCTGTCGTCGTGCTCCGGATGCCATCGCCGCCTCTCTGTATCGAAGGAACCGGATGCCAATCGCGCAGGGGTTGCAGCTCGGAGATATCTACGCTCGGCGGATTCAGTCCTTCTTTCGAGAGAACGCCGAGCTTGACTCCCTGGATGTGTCGTACGAAGACATACTGGCCGAGCCTGAACAGCAACTAGAGAGAATGTGCAGGTTTCTAGGCCTTATGGTGACGTCCGAAATGAAGAGATCGGCTCTAGAGCGCATCCTGCCGGCAGAGAAGCTCCGACTCCTTTCCAGAAAGCAGCGCTGGAGAGATCGTCTCAGGAGGATTCGCAAGTTTGCACGAGAACCCTGGAGAGCGCCTGAGCACCTGTGGAAGAAGATCCAAAGGCGAAGTGCGAAAAAGCAGGGCTGAGGGATTGGACATGGAACATGGCGCAGGAGGTCCAATATGGCATAGCGAGCGCGCTGTTTAGCAGTCTTCTGTGTTGGCGCAGGTTTGGTTCAGGACTACTACGATGAATGAGACGATCCGTTGGAAAAGCAACTTGTGGGGAAAACCAAGCCCGGGGGAGCAACAAGTTGCAGCAAGCATGAAGGAACAGGGTGAAGAAGGCGTATCTACGGAGAGCACTCGGGTCTTTGAAGGACTTGATCTCACATACATACGCAAGGAGTACGCCATTGCATAGAGGCTCAGGTTCTTCTAGCGAGATGCGAAAAGAAGGTTTGACTCAAGTGACCTCAATTCCAAAGGTTTCGGTCGTTGTGCTTAACTGGAATGGCTGGTGCGACACGATCAAGTGCTTGGAGGCGCTGTGCCGGATTACGTACTCGAACTACCAGGTCGTGGTCGTAGACAATGGATCGACAGACGAGTCATTGGAGAAGATTCGTGATTGGGCGAAGAGACGCCATCACGCTTCACCTCAATCTGAGTACCGCGATTCAGTTGCGGAGCCCCTCCGGGCAAGCGATTGGCCGAATCTATCTAGTTCATCCGAAAGAGATCACCAATGGGATGTACTCGATATGTATGTAGATGAGCGCACTGTTACCCTCATCCGATGCGCCAAGAATACGGGCTACGGAGGCGGCAACAACGTGGGGATTAAGTACGCACTTGCTCAGGGAACAGACCACGTGCTCATATTGAACAACGATGTTTTCGTCGAGCAGGGGTTTCTGGAACCCCTAGTGGAGGCGATGAGTGAAAAGCGAGTCGGGGTTGTTGGTCCCGTTATCTTTTCCGACGATGCTTTGACACAACGAGCCAATACAGGGATGAAGATGAACTATTGGTTGGGACGCGGACGTCAGGTTTCACACAGGTACGTCGATTACCTAATGGGATGCTGCCTGCTTGTAGATGCGCAGCCTCTGACCGAACTTGGCGGATTCTATGTTCCCTATTTCCTGAACTTCGAGGACGTCGAGTTCTGCCTGCGCGCAAGGCATGCAGGTTGGAAAGTTGTCTGTGAATCTCGGTCAAGGGTTTGGCACAAAGCGCACGCCTCTCTCCGTAGAGTTCCGAAGGCGGGCTACTACTCACATCGGAACAAACTTGCTTTCATGCAGAGAAATGGGCCCTGGTTTCTAAAGTACGCATTTCTCGTGTACTACTCTAGTTATCTTGTATTCTTGGGCCTTCGAGCCATGCTCACGAGCAGAGATGCTGTAGTATTCTGGCAGTCACTGGCTGATTTCTGGCGTGGTGAGCTGGGGGAGAGGACGGAGGAGGTTGATGATTGACGCGAAGGGATCATCTGTCCGTCGGCCACCACCCGACATCAGTGTCATCACCCCTACCTACAACCGGGCTTCTCTGCTGCCGCGTGTTTGGGCCAGCTTGCGGGAACAGACCCGCACGTTTGAGTGGATCGTTGTGGACGATGGCTCGACGGACGATACCGAGGAGATCATAGGGAAACTACAGGATTCTCGAATTACCTATCATCGTTTCGACAGTAACTACGGAGTGAATGCCGCTCGAAACGCGGGAGTTGCGTTAGCCGCAGGGCGCTACGTGATTTACTTGGATAGCGACGATGAGTTGTGCCCGGGCAGCATGGAGCGCATGGTCAAACTCATGGATGATGCAGATCCATCGGTTGGCGTTGTTTTGCTGTCCAGAGTTCAGTCACGGAGGGAATGCGCAAACACGCTGAGTGGCAAAACGACGTTGCTGCTTGAGAATGAGATGATTATCCGCCCCATCCGCGAGAATACCGCAGGCGTGTTCCGAAGGGAAGTCACGGAAGATTTCCCACTGCCTGAGGATTTACGAGGTTGTGAGTCTCTCCAGCTATTCAATATCTCTCGATGTTTCCGCATCCTTCGCGTCGACGAGCCTGGATCTATTGAGCATCGGCAAGGCGATAATCTCTCGGACGCAGAGAGCGTGGTCGCGCGTTCCGGGGATATGGCTATCTATTACGAACGCATCTTGAGCAGGCACGAGGAAGTCCTGCAAACGTTCCCGAAAAAGACCGTAGACTATATGACGAGGGCGATGTATCGGCACGCTGTTGCAGGATCAAAAGCACGTGCGCGGTTTCTCTATCATCGACTGATACGGCGCCGTATCACCCTCCTGGCCTTGCTGCGCGCGACGGCAATCATCACATTGGCCCATCTCGGAGCATCGCGGTTCGAAAAATGGCGGATGTGCTATCTCAATCGACGGTGGACGGCCAGAGCAATGCGATGAAGTGGACGACGCTGATGGAGCAGGGATGAGAATCGCATTCTTTGCCAAGTATTCGCGAATGGGCGCAAGCAGCAGATACAGAACATATCAGTATCTCGAATATCTAAGCACAGAGGGAATAGGCGCAGACGTCTTTCACCTGTTTGGCGATGAGTATCTGCAACGGCTCTACTCAGGACGCAGAATATCATTTCACTACTTGCTCAAACGGTTGGCGTTGAGAATTCGCGACATTCTCAAAGTGAAGCATTACGATGTCATTGTCATTGAGAAGGAACTGATCCCCTATCTTCCAGCCGTGTTTGAGCGTCTATTGAAGAGGATTAATCCCAGGATTATCGTCGACTATGACGACGCAATCTTCGCCAACTACGCTCACAAACCTTTCCTGAAAGGTAAGATTGCAGCGGTGATGGGATTGAGTGCTGCTGTTAATGTAGGAAATCGGTACCTCCTCGAATACGCTCAAGCGTTCAATCAGAATGTCAACCTGCTCCCAACGGCAATTGATTTCAGGAAGTATCCGCGTAAGGAAACGTACGAGTTAACACCAGATCGAGTAACCATCGGTTGGATCGGAACCCCGATTACATCAAGGTTCTTGTTCTTGATTCAAGGCGCACTCGCCAGACTTTCTCTTCGCTTTCCCATCGTTCTTCGCTGCGTTGGCGCAAGCCCGGATTTCTCGATGGAGGGTGTTGTCGTTGAGAATGTTCGCTGGGATGAATCCACTGAAGCCGCTGAAATCCTGTCCTTCGATGTTGGAATCATGCCGTTGCCCAATGATTCGTTCACAAAAGGGAAATGCGGTCTCAAGTTGATTCAATACATGGCGTGTGGCATTCCCTCCGTTGCTTCACCGATTGGAGTGAACCGAGACCTCATTTTCAACGGCGAAAACGGTCTTATCGCATACCATGAGGAGGCGTGGGTTCGGGAGATCGAAGCCTTGATCCTGGATTCGAAACTCAGGAAGAAGCTTGGGCAGCGAGGGAGGCGAACGGTGGTCGATATGTACTCATCTGATGTCATTGCCCCGAAGCTGCTACGGACTCTTCGAGACGTTGCACATGAGACAAAGAGATCGGGCGACAGGGTTCTGTGTGGAGATGGCATTGAACAGGAGTGCCCGCCGGAAAATCGAGCGTAGCTTTTTGTCGTCCCGCTGGCCGAACGGATTCAAGACGGAGATAACGAGGAGTGGAGCCAAAGGATTCGCAGCAATCTTGGGAGCGGCCCGCGAACAACCAGCTCCTTGTGAGTTCGCTCCGATACTGATGCGAACTCATCAGGTTCATCCTGGGACCTACAATCCGGGAAGGAACGAGATAGGATTCTGAACCAGGCTGCCCGAAAACGATGTGGTTTCGGGCTGCTGATCAGTTTGCTTGGATAGGTAGCGCAAACTGACGGGTTGAACCAGGAGCATAAAGCAAGAGCGGGACCGAGTGGCCCCGCTCTTGCTTTACGTCCGGCAGGATGGGAATGCTCCGCATTCCTTGTGAGCCTTCTATGAATGTGTGTAGAAGGCTCAATCATTGGAACGCGAATGCTCCGCGTTCGTCCGAGTCTTAATTTCGCAAGACATCGATTGGGAATGGTATTGAGCTTGTGAATAGATAGAGAGGGATATCGGATCGCAAGAACAGAATAGCTGGCGAGATGATACACCTCTTCAGGTCAAACCTGGGACATGAAGAAAGTGATAAGTAGAAAAAGGATGGCGGATTCGTAACCTTGGCAACGCTCAAGGAACTCGGAGAGTTCCCCGTTGCTGCGAGCTTACCGAATAGATATCGCAAGCTCTACAGGTTCATCCTGGGCGTACAGAAACAGGCAGGCACACGCACCTACCTGTTTCTGTACGCCCGGCAGGATTCGAACCTGCGGCCGGCGGCTTAGAAGGCCGCTGCTCTGTCCCCTGAGCTACGGGCGCATGGCAACGCTATGCGTTGCTATGAGTTTGCCGATCATACGCTATAGGATGCAAGTTCGCGTCTGCTCGTCAAACTCATGGCCAACGCTCCAGTACGGGATGTGGAATGAGATCAGAAACACACAAGCTCGATCCGTTTCGCAATAGAAACGGGATTCAAGCATCGCTTGAATCCCGGGCTGGAGCGAGAGACGGGAATCGAACCCGCATATCTGGCTTGGAAGGCCAGGGCTCTACCATTGAGCTACTCTCGCGCTATCGGAGAGGCCGGATTCGAACCGGCGGCCTCAGCGTCCCGAACGCTGCGCGCTGACCAAGCTGCGCCACTCTCCGCTTGCGGCTACTCGACGTCAATAAACCGAAGCTGTCCGTTTCGGTAGACGGTGAGTGTCACCGTGCCATCTTCGGAGATTTCGGATGTCATCGCGTTCCAGTCCTCAAGCGAGGCGACGGCGACATGGTCGATCTCCAAGATGACGTCTCCTTCGGAAAGACCGGCGGTTTCTGCACGGCTTCCCGATTCGACGTCCATTATCACCACGCCGTCGGTTGAATTCAAACCCAGTTGCCGCGCGATGATCCCAGTGATTGACCGCGCCGTGATGCCGCGGAAACGATCCGATTCGGGGACCTGGCCTTGATAGGTGAGCAGCTCTTCCTCGCTGGGGCGAAGACCGAGCGTGACGGACAACGTCAGCTCCTCTCCATCGCGCAGGATCACGAAATCAACGGCTGTGCCCGCCGGCAACGCGCCCACTTCACGGTTGAGATCGTCGCTGACGAGAACGGGGACGTCTCCGACCTGGATGATGATGTCTCCTTCTTGCAGTCCAGCGATATCGGCCGGATCTCCGGGAAAGACGAAGACGATGATCGTTCCGGACTGCGTGGGGTCGATCCCATAAGCGTCGGCGGATTCGAGGGTAATCTCCGCGTGCTGAACGCCGAGCCACCCGCGCTGGATTTCACCGGCCTCGACCAACTGCGGCAAGAAACCGGCGATGCTGTTAATGGCGATGGCGAAGTTGATGCCTTCGATGGAGATTCCCGAGGCGCTGGAGCGCGCGATCATGGTATTGATGCCAATGACTTCTCCATGGGCATTGACGAGCGGGCCGCCGCTGTTGCCGGGGTTGATGGCAGCATCGGTCTGGATGAGATTGTCGAACTGGCCGATTCCCGAGGGCTTGTCGATATCACGATCCGTGGCGCTGATGATGCCCATCGTGACGGTGTAGGAAAGGCCAAGCGGACTTCCGATGGCAATGGCCCAATCGCCGAGCTCGACGGTGTCGGAGTCTCCCAGGGTAGCCGTGGGGAGCGAGTTCGTGTCCCCGATGAGTCGGAGGATGGCGACATCGAGCACATCGTCGCTGCCGAGGACGGACGCCTCCCAGGAATTGCCGTCGACATCGGTGACCTCAATGTTATCCGCATTGGCCACCACGTGCTGATTGGTGATCACGAACTTCTCGTTCTCGAAGAGAATGACAAATCCCGATCCAACGGAATTTGTCTGGCGTTCTTGAAGTTCGTCGCCTTGCGGCCGGCCGAAGAAGCGCTCGAAGAAGGGGTTATCGAGCATCTCGGAAAACGGATTATTGACGGAAACCGTACCGCTTACATCGACGCGGACGACGGCCGGACCGACAGCAGCGATCGCCGCCTTGATCGCTGATTGCCCGGAGTCCGTGATGGCGGTTTGGACATTCGTATTGGGAGGCGATGTCTCCGCAGATGCCTCACTCTGCGCGGAAGCGACGGGCATCTGGACAACGAGCTGGCCGTCCGATTGCCCAATCCGCGCGATCGTTAATCCAGTGCCGACGAGGATGGCTAGAACCACGCCGATAAGAGCGATACGTCGCATGTGAACCTCCTGCATATTCTTTCATTCGATGATTGCGCTATGATTATAAAACGGGTTGTGAAGGAGCCGTGGAGAACGATGGGCAACAGCATGGAGTCACAGCGAGATCGATCTAGCATTCGCGTGATCGCCACCTATTCGGGCGGCTTGGACAGCATCTTGGCCGCTGTCTTGATGAAACGACTCGGGTTCGACGTGCTGCTGCTTCATGTGCAACACCTCTTCAGTACCGGGGAGGTCGGACGCAATCGGCTGCGTGATGCCGCCAAACGGGCCGGCCTTTCGGTGAGGATCGTCGATGCCTCCGAAGAGCATCTTGAAACCATCCGCCGCCCTCAGCACGGGTACGGACAGGGCATGAACCCGTGTATCGATTGCCGGATCTTCATGCTCAAGATCGCCAATCGCGTGCGTGAGGAAGAGGAAGCCGAGTTCGTCGTGTCCGGGGAAGTGCTCGGGCAACGTCCGAAATCTCAGCATCTCAAGGCCTTGGCCATTGCGGCCGAGGAATCGGGGCTTGGCGATCGGCTGTTGCGTCCGCTTTGCGCCAATCTGCTGCCCGACACGCGGCCTGTCGTCGAAGGATGGATTCGCAAGGACGAGTTATTCGCCATTCACGGGCGATCTCGAAGCACGCAGATGGCGCTGGCCGAGGAATTCGGCGTGACCGACTATCCACAGCCTGCCGGTGGGTGTGTGCTGATCGAGAAATCCTACGCAGGCCGTGTTCGCGATGCCTTTCGACACCTGGGAAAGGATGAGGTCGGCCTCACACAGTTTCAGTTGTTCCGCTTGGGCAGACACTACCGACTCTCAGATTCTGTCAAGGTGATCGTCGGACGCAATCAGTCCGAGAACGAGCGATTGACCGAACTCGCAGGTGGGCGCATCCGCATCGATCCTCTGAACGTCATGGGACCGACAACGCTCGTTGAGGGGTGTCCGACGGAGGATGAGCTCCTCCTTGGCGCGGCGCTGGCTGCGCGATACTGCGACCACGAAGGTCGTACAGAGCTTCAGATGCGCGTCGTTTCCCATGAGAGCGATCGAACAGTGGCTGTGGCGCCGCTTTCGCCGGATGACCCGCGTTTGGCCGCGTGGCGAATCGGCTAGCCTTCGCTGAGCAGCGAGAGCGCCTCGGCGCGCGTGGCCGGATTCTTGTGGAAACTGCCGCGAATGGCTGATGTCACCATCTGGGATCCCGCCTTTTTGACGCCTCGCAGTGTCATGCAAAGGTGGGTCGCTCGGAGGCGGACCATGACTCCGATGGGGTCGAGCCTGGAGACGAGAGCATCGGCCACCTGTTGGGTTAGCCGTTCCTGGAGCTGAGGTCGGCTGGCAGCGATATCCACGGCGCGCGCCAGCTTGCTGGCCCCCACGATCCGTCCTCCCTTGGGAATGTAGACAACATCCGCTGTTCCGATGAAGGGAAGGAAGTGATGCTCGCAGATGGAGAAGAAGGCAATGTTCCGCATGACGACCATCTCTTCGTACTGTTCGTGATACTGCACCTGAAGAACGTCGGCGGGATCGCGTGACATGTCCCGAAAGAATTCGGCATACATCTCGGCGATGCGGCGAGGCGTGTTGGCAAGAACCTCGTCATTGACTCCCTTGGGTCCGATGGCGGACAACAGGTCGCTGACCGCAGCCTCCATTCGTTCTTTGTCCATGGTCCCTCCTGGTTGCAAAGGATAGGTGAGAGGACGTGCAGGGACAACAGGCATCGGCGTGTGTCTTTGACGCTTGAGCTTCACCGGTTGCTTTCCTACACTTGGGCACGCTCGACAACTTCGATCAGGCCACGTGCATCCGCACCTGGAGGAGGACAACATGACGGTACCTGCTGGCTTCCAAGTTCTCGCCGAAACGGCGTTTCCAAAAACGACGATTGTGCGCGGCTACAACGGCCGAACGCTTTACGTGAATGTTGATACCGGAGCGATGGAGGAGCGGCCGGTCACTCAGCAGATGAAGGATATCTTCATTGGCGGGCGCGGCTTTGGTATCTGGCGGCTGTGGAATGCCGTCGAGGCATCGACAACGTGGGACGATCCGGAGAACGAGCTTGTCATCTCGTCCGGCCCTGTGGGAGGGACGACGAATTACCCCGGTTCGGGCAAATCGATCGTCGTAAGCCTGTCCCCGCTGACGGGCAACGTGATCGACTCCAATGCAGGCGGGTATTTCGGTCCCTATCTCAAGTTCGCGGGCTGGGATGCCATCGAGCTCCAAGGCAAGGCGGCGGACAATGTCGTCGTCTACGTCGATGGCGTCGCGGGCACTGTCCAGCTCCTTTCGTGTCCGGCGATGGATCTCAACACGCACGTCTTGGGCGAATCGCTGATCCGGGCCTTTGCGGATTCGGATGCTCCACGCGATCTGGCCGCGATCTCGACGGTATCCACAGGGTCCGGGGCTGAACATGCACGTTGGGGCTGCTTGAACTTCAGTTTCTTCGATCTGAAGCGAAAAGCTATGCGTATCAAGCAAGCGGGCCGCGGAGGGACGGGCACTGTTTTCAGGGATAAGAAGATCGCGGCCCTGGTTGTGAAGAGTCCGGCCGTCAATCCGGAATCCAATCAACCTGCGGACTTGAATCGCATTCGCGAAGTGGGGGCCAAGATCAACAAGGAGATCCTGGAACTGGATGCGAGTCAATGCGACATGCGCCGCGTCGGAACGGCGCATCTGGTGGAGATCATGGATGAATACGATCTCCTCCCCACGCACAACTACAAGTTCGGGAAGCATCCTGATTCCGGGAACATTTCGTCTCACATCTGGCGGGAGCGCTTTGGGCAGAACATGCCTGACGGTTGTTGGCTTGGGTGCACGATGTCCTGTTCGCACGCCGTTGACGACTTCGAGCTCAAGACGGGCCCTTATAAGGGCGAGCGCGTGCTTGTGGACGGACCGGAATACGAGACCGCGGCGGGAAGCGCCAATGTCGGCATCTTCGATCCCGAATTCGTCTTGGAGATGAATTTCTACTGCGACACCTATGGCATCGACACCATCTCGTTCACGACAGGGCTCGCCTTTGTCATGGAGTGTTATGAAGCGGGCCAGATCGGCCCCGACGCGACGGGTGGATTGGACCTTCGCTTCGGCAACGCGGAAGCCGCGATGGACGTGCTGCATCAGATGGGGCGCGGCGAGGGCTTCGGCGTCGTTGTGGGACAGGGCATCCGTCGCATGAAGACGGCGTTCGCATCGCAGTTCGGCGCGGATCCCGCGTTCATGCAGGACATCGGCATGGAAGCCAAGGGACTCGAATACTCCGAATACGTGACCAAGGAGTCGTTGGCCATGCAGGGCGGATACGGCCTGGCCTTGAAAGGGCCTCAGCACGATGAGGCGTGGCTCATCTTCATGGACATGGTGAATAACCAGATTCCCACGTTCGAAGACAAGGCCGAAGCGCTTCATTACTTTCCGATGTGGCGTACGTGGTTCGGATTGGTCGGCCACTGCAAGCTTCCGTGGAACGACGTCGAGCCGTCGGACAACGCAAAGACAGCCGAGCCTGCCAAAGTTCCCGAGCATGTGGACAACTATTGCAACGTCTTCGCCGGCGTGACGGGCGTGGAAGTGCAACCTGAAGATCTTATTCTGCAATCCGAGCGGGTATATAACTTTCAACGCGTGTTTAGCGCGCGATTGGGACTGGGAACGCGCGAGCATGACGCCATTCCCTACCGCTCAGCGGGACCGGTTACCGAGGAAGAGTACGAGTCTCGCGCCGACCGGTATGACGCCCAGCTCAAGGAGAAGGTCAACGTCGATCCATCCGGAAAGTCGACCCGCGAGAAGGTGTCCATCCTGCGCGAGTATCGGGAAGGCCAATACGAACAGCTGATCGACGCGGTTTACAAGCGGCGAGGATGGACAAGCAACGGCGTGCCCACGATCGCCAAACTGGAAGAACTGGGCATCGCCTTCCCGGGTGTGGTTGAGATCGTACGTCCACATCAGTAGCCCGATCACGTGATATCGTTCACGGGCCACCCTCATCCAGAGGGCGGCCCGTTTTCATTGCGAGTGATTCAATCGTTTCTGTCGCCGCCGGAAGCGAGTTCTGGAAGAGAGGTTGACTGCGCAGGAGTTCGGCGATTCGATCGAGCGCTAGCCTTCCGGATCTGCCACGATCCACGCGTCGTCTCGGCGAGGCAGAAGGAGAAGGTACCCCAGGGCGATCAGAAGCAGGCCGAGCGACAACCAAACCAGTACCCGGTCAACGCTTGACGCGTCCACAGCAGCCATGAAGACGGCGAGCGAGACGGGTTGGAGAACGCTACCCAGGAATCCCTGAATGCCTCGGACGCGTCCCCGAATCTTGGACGGAAGGACTTGTTGGACGAGGGTGGCCCCGTAGACGCGCTGTCCCGACGCCCCGACGCCGAAGATAAAGAAGACGATCAACGCGACGGTGGGCGTCATGTGGAGTCCGAGAACAAGAAAGGCGGTAGCGAAGAGCAGGTTGCCGCCAATCCACGTGAGAAACTTGGGCCATTTCGTGCCAAAGGATGAGGCGAGCAGGCTGCCCGCAAGGATTCCGCCCAGCGTCAGGCTCTGAAAGAACCCGTAGCCCTCGGCACCCATCCCGACGGCGGCCGCCACAACTGGAGCAAGGAAGAAGAGTGGGGCGAAGGCGAGGTCGCTGAGGAAGTCGAGGGTTACCACCCGCGTGAGAAGGGATTCGCTGCGAATGTAGCGAAGCGTAATCTGAAGGTCCTTCCAAGGCGTCCAACGCGTTCGCCGGGAACTCTGATGAGGTGTTTCTGCTGAGGCGGGGACGAATGTGGCGGCGGCGGCGCCGACCAAGTACATGACTCCGTTGAATAGGAAGATGGGGGCGGGCCCCCAGGTGGCGAGAACGACGCCGCTAACGGCGGCTTCAATCAGATTGTCGGCCATTCCCCACGAACTCAGCAGTCCGTTGACGCGAATGAGCCGCTCCTTGGCCACCAGGTCCGGAAGAAGTGCGGTGAACGCGGCGGTAACCGGGGTCCCGAGAAGCGATTCAACGATCAAGAATGCCAGCAGATAGGCCATACGCAGGGAGCTGAGTAGCGAGAGCGCGAAGATGCCGAAGCACAGAAGTGAGAGTGCAATGTGCAAATAAATCAGCAGATTCCGGCGGTTGAACCGATCGACGATCGATCCGGAAATCAAGCCGGCGAACGCAGCCCCCAACGTCCATACCGCTCCCAGCCCAGCGACGGACAAGGCGCGGCCCGTAATCGCATAGCCCGTCCAGAAAATGGCGATCTGAGTGAATAGATCTCCCGCGTTTCCTAAGGCCGTTCCAACGAGAAACGGGAGAAGTCTCCGATTTGATATGTGGCCATATGTGTACTTTGTTGTCAAGATCTGATCCTGCCCGGTCGCCTTATATGTTGCTGTACGAGGTTGTATGAATCTTACGGGGAAGAAAAGGTCGATGCAACCAATCGCTAAGATTGAAATCCAGTCAGGGTTTTGCTACAATTTCGATGGGTGGTGAGATGGCCAAGAAAGCACAACAATCCCCGGCATATGAAGCCGATCAAATCAAAGTCCTAGAAGATCTCGAACCCGTACGCTTGCGTCCGGGCATGTACATTGGCAGCACCGGACAAAGCGGATTGATGCACCTCATCGAAGAGGTGGTCGACAACAGCATTGACGAAGCCTTGGTTGGAGAATGTACGGTCATTAGCGTCACGGTCCATGCCGATCATTCTGTGACCATCGAAGATAACGGCCGTGGTATGCCGATCGGCATCCACTCTGAGTCGGGTGTTCCGGCGCTTGAGCTCGTGATGACGACGCTTCATGCGGGCGGCAAGTTCGACAACAAGAGCTACCATGTCTCAGGCGGTCTTCACGGCGTCGGTGTTTCCGTGGTCAACGCCCTGGCGGAATCGATGTTTGTCGAGGTCTACAAGGATGGAAAGATCCATCGCCAATCCTTCTCTCGGGGAGAGAAATTGACGGAACTCGAAGTCATCGGAGACACGAAAAAGCGGGGCACACGAACGACCTTCTTGCCCGATTCCGAGATCTTCGGCGAGATCAAGTACAACTTCCCCAAGCTGTCGCACCGGTTGCGCGAGCTGTCCTATCTCAATGGCGGACTGAAGATCGTTCTCGAGAACGAAGCCGCCGGCGTCAAACGAACGTTTCAAAACAAGGGCGGCATCGCCTCATTCGTTCAGGAGCTGGCCGAGAAGAAAGAACCGATTCACCCCAAACCCATCTACATCCAAGGCCAGGATTCCGGGATCGAGATCGAGGTCGGCTTGCAATGGACGGGCGCATACGATGAGTCCATCCACGCCTTTGCCAACAACATCAACACCGTGGATGGCGGAACCCATCTCACGGGCTTTAAGTCTTCCCTGACCAAGTTCATGAACGAGTACGGCAGGGACAAGAAGATCCTCAAGAAGAATGACAAGAACCTTCGCGGTGAAGACATTCGCGAAGGCCTTGTCTGCATCATCAGCGTGAAGATTCCCAACCCCGAATTCGAGGGACAGACCAAGACCAAGCTGGGGAATCCCGAAGTCGCGGGCATCATCGGCGGGTTGATTCAAGAGCAACTGGGCCTGTATTTCCAGAAGAAGCCCAAGATTGCGCGCATGGTCATCGAGAAGTCCGTGTCTGCCAGCCGGGCGCGGCAAGCTGCCGCCAAGGCGCGCAACATGGCGCGCCGCAAGGGGCCGCTGGCTTCAACCGCGTTGCCCGGAAAACTGGCCGACTGCTCGAATCGAAATCCCGAGTCGTGCGAACTGTTCATCGTTGAGGGAGATTCGGCGGGAGGCAGCGCCAAGCAGGGGCGCGATCGAACGTTCCAAGCCATCCTTCCGCTGAGGGGGAAGGTGCTCAATGTCGAGAAGGCGCGGCTGGCCAAGCTCCTGGACAACCTGGAGATCAAGGCGATGATTACGGCGATCGGTACCGGCATTCGCGAGGAGTTTGCCAAGGATCGATTGCGCTACAACAAGCTCATCATCATGTCCGATGCCGATGTCGACGGCGCACACATCAGCACCCTCATCCTGACCTTCTTATTCCGCTATTTACCGGATTTGATCAAAGCGGGGCACGTCTATATCGCCAAGCCGCCGCTGTACCAGGTCAAGGCAGGCAAGAAAGTGACCTACCTCCACACCGACGAAGAACTCGAGCAATACCGCGATGAGCATGGCGGCAACTATTCCGTCAAACGCTTCAAGGGATTGGGTGAAATGAACCCGCGCGAGCTTTGGGAAACGACGATGGATCCCGATCGCCGCATCTTGAAGCAAGTGGAAATCCGAGATGATTTGGAGGCAGACGAGATCTTCTCGACCCTGATGGGAACGGACGTTGCGTTGCGCCGGGACTTCATTTGGGAGAACTCGGACAAGATTACCACGCTCGACATCTAGGGCGCCGGGCGTCACGAGAGAGGGGAGGCAGCATGAAGATGGCAAGTGCCCTCGTGATCCTGATCACGATCGGAGTGGGACTATCTACCGTGGGATTGGCATCCGGCGTCGGCGCGACCGTGGGGTTCGAACCCACCGGCCTCTGGCTGATTGGCGCGCTAACGGAACTGTCGATGGGTGACTTCATCGATCTGAGAGCCCAGATCGGGTTCGCGACTCAAGAAATCGAAGGACTGATGCTGGGAACGATTTCCATCCTGCCGCATTGGTCGCTTCCTCCCGTCGATCCGTTCCTCGGCGTTGGCATTGGTGTCGCATTGACGCCGCCTCCGTTCTCAACCGGACTCCTGTTGGAAGGCTCGGCGGGCGTTCGACTGGTCCCGCATGATATCGTCTCCATCCTTCTTCAAGTTCGATACTTGCTGAGGTACACGGAGAATGTCTGGACCACGGGCCCGGTCTTCGAGGGTGGCATCCTCATCAATTTCTAGATGCTCTGGGCTGTCGGAATTGTTCTCGGTGGCCTCACGGTTGTCTGGATAGCCTGGAATCTCACGCTGGATGCGCTGTGGCAACCCACGGATCGCGTGACGATGCGGAGGCTGCTGGTTCTTTCGGAAATCAAGCCCGGAGAGCGGCTGATCGATCTTGGGTGCGGCGATGGGCGCTTCGTGGTCACGGCGGCCAAGGAGTTCGGAGCTCGCGCGACGGGCATCGAAATCGATCCCTTCCGCGTCCTTTTCGCCAAGGCCTGGATTTGGCTCACCGGACTGACCCAACGCGCGGATGTTCAGCGGGGCAACATGTATACGGTCGATGTTTCCCAGGCGGATGTCATCGTTCTCTTCTTGTCGGCAACCTCCAATTTCCGTCTCCAAAAACGCCTGAAAGCGCAATTGCGTGATGGCGCCCGGGTCGTTTCCTATTACCACCCCATGTGGGGATGGCAGCCGGATATGGTGGGAGAGGCTCGGGACGGCTACCCGATCTACGTCTACCGCATGGGGGCGGCCCTTGGAAAAACGACTCGCTGATCTCGCGCGATCATTGGGCATCTCCCCATGCAGAGGTTGGGCGGACGTTGCGATTCGAGGCATCTGCGAGGATACGCGCCGATTGTCGCCCTATGACCTGTTCGTAGCTATCCCCGGCACCCACTGCGACGGGGAAGCCTTTCTTCGGGATGCCCTGGATAAGGGCGCCGCAGCCGTTGCTTCCGAGCATCGGTTGAATATCGAGGTTCCCAATCTGATCGTTCCCAATGCACGCCGCGCTGCGGCCGAACTCGCCGCCGCCTTCTACGACCACCCGACCCGCGAACTCTGTGCCATCGGCGTGACGGGAACGAACGGCAAGACGACGGTTTGCCATTGGATCGCTGAGTTGCTGGACGCGTCTTCGAGTCAGCTGATATCCACAGTCACCAACCCCGAGTCAGGACTCTCGAACCTCACGACGCCGCCGAGCTCGATCATCCAGAAGCAAGCGCGCCTCGCCGTTGAGCGCGGAAAGCGTCACTTCATCGTCGAGGCGTCGTCCGCTGGGATCGCCCAAGAGCGCTTGGGCTGCATCCAGTTCGACATCGGTGCCTTTACCAATCTGACGCCCGAGCATCTGCAGCACCATGGCAGCGTCGAAGCCTATCGCTGTGCCAAGCTCAAGCTGTTCACGGAGTTGTCCCCGCATTCTTGCGCCGTGCTCAATGCGGACGACGCGCTGTCAGAAAGGATCGCCACGGAGACGCCGGCGAGGGTTTTCGCGGTCGGAAAGGCCGAGGGGGCAAACCTTCTTCTGCGTCACACCGAATGGACGCCCCACGCATGCCGGTTCGTCGTCGCCTTTGAGGGAAAAGATCACGTCGTCGACATCCCCAGCGGCGGTGAACACAGCATCTCCAATGGGTTGGTTGCACTCGGTGTGGGCGTGGCCGCCGGCGTTTCTCTGCCTCAGCTCATCGCGCGGCTGTCGGCGGTACGGGCAATTCCCGGGCGCGGTGAAGCCTTTGTCCATGCTGACGGGCGGTGTGCCGTCGTCGATTTCGCACACAACGCCGGCGCCCTGAAGGAACTGCTTCGGACCCATACAAACGAGTCCGGTCGGCGGATTCTCGTCTTTGGATGTCCGGGCGACGGCGAGCGCGACAAGCGGCGAGCCATGGGCGCGGTTGCCGCGTCGGCCGATCTCGTCATCCTAACGTCGGACAATCCCAAGCAGGAGGACCCTCGATCCATTGCCGAAGAAATCGCAACGGCCATCCCGATGGGCGCGGCAGAGGTGATCATCGAGGCCGATCGCCAGCGCGCGATCGAACGTGCATCCCGCTTGGCGAGCGCTGAGGATCTGATTCTCTTGGCGGGGAAGGGCCACGAGGAGGGGCAGTGGATCAACGATCAGAGAGTTCCCTTCTCGGATGCGGGCGTTCTTTGCCAATTGGGTTTTAAGAGGCGCGGCTAGGCGCTTCGATGAGCGCGGCGACGAGGCGTTCCAATCCCAGCGCTCGGGATCCCTTGATCAAGATGACGGCATTCGATTGATCTCTCAAGAAGCTCAAGATCTCCTCACGTGTGAGAATTATGCTGATCTCGGTCTCGGCCTTGACATCGACGCGGCGGCACGCGGCGACAGCCAGATCGCCCACGGGCAGGATCTTGTCGATGAAGAGGCTGTGGGCGATTTGAACGACTTCATCGTGATAGCGGGGGGCGTCCGGCCCCAAGCCGTGCATCTCGCCGAACACGAAGACCCGGGTTACCGATTCGTCGCCATAGGCGGCGAGGACGCGCAAGGCCGCTTCAGTGGACGCGGGATTGGCGTTGTAACTATCATCAAGCACAACGGATGTCGGGGTTCGAAGGGGCTGAAGCCGGTGGGAGATGGGCTGAAACGTGGGAAGGGCAGCCGAAATGGCCGACCACGGCATGCCGAGTTCCCGAGCGGCGGCGGCGGCAAGAAGGACGTTGGATGCGTTGTGTTCTCCCATCAGCGCGCTGCATAGCGTGATGTTTTCGGATTCGATGCGGATCTCCAGCGACGGCGTCATGCGGCCTAGACGTCCGCGAAGCTGGCCGTGGTGAAATCCCGTCGCCGTGATGGGGACGGGAGCATCGCCAAGGCGTTCGCGGAGTTCGGGGGAGTCGGCATTGACGATGGCGGAGGATGTTGAGGGCAGCGACTCGATCAGCGACCACTTTTCGCGTGCCACGGCGTCGATCGTTTTCAGGTCATCCAGATGGCTGGGGCCAACGGTCGTGATGATGCCAAGCTGAGGGTTAAGCAACCGTGAAAGCAAGCGGATGTCGCCTGGGGCCTCCGCGCCAAGCTCGAACACGCCGATCGATGCATCCGGCGGCATGGCGAGTAGGGCAATGGGGAGGCCGATCTCTGTGTTGTAGTTGCGGGGGGCGACATACGTTGGCGTATGCTGGGCCAGCAGGTGGCCAAGCAAGGCCTTGACCGTGGTTTTTCCATTGCTGCCGGTGATACCGATGAAGGTGGCGGAAAGCGCGTCCCTCCAGGCGGCGGCCAGGGTCTGAAGCGCGGCCGTGACGTTGGGAACGACGATCAGGTTTTGCGCCGTGTCAGGCAGCGAGTCGGCCTGGGAGACGAGGGCCGCGCACGCGCCTCGGGTGAAAACCTCCTCCAGGTGGCGATGTCCGTCTGTGTTCTTTCCGCTTAAAGCGACGAAGAGGTCGCCCGGGCGTACGAGGCGCGAATCGTGGATCGCACGCAAAGGACGGACGGATGTCTCGCGAAGGAGGTCACCCCTCACGCATCGAGCGATCTCCTTCACAGGGAACATCGATGTTACCAGCCGGGTCCTTCGCCGGAGTCCTCGTCCGGTTGTCCGAAATCCGAGGTACCTCCGTTGTACAACAACGGAACCGTGATCTCGCGCTCGTCGAATACCGCGTAGCCGGTGTACTCGTAGGTTTCCTCCGCGACACCGAACAGGCCGCTTGGGTCGAGTGAATACACGTCGACGGCGAACAGTTCGACGGTCAGCTGCTCGTACGAAGGAATCCGTTCGATGGCATCAATGAGATCTCCGAGGTCTTCAAACTCCTGCGGGGGCTCTCCGGATTCCAGGTATCGAGGACCGCCGTAGGCACGGACCACTACGATGTCCGAGGGCAGGTTCTGTGGAATTTGAAGCGTGCCCTGCTCGATGCGAGCCTCGCCTTGGAACGTCTGCAACGTTACTTCGTAGCGGATCGTGTCTCCCGGCGCATAGGCGTTTCGATCGAGTGCGAGCGAGCTGATCTGGATGCCCTTGATGTCTTCCGTGATTTGCATGGAGGCGGCGATTCGCGTGATCTCCGGGTCCTCGAACGAGTTGTATTGAAGGAACGACACGATGCTGGCCAGTTGCCACGGCGCATAGACGGCGACATCGGTGGAACTGAAGAATACGTCCTTGCGCTCCAATGGGAACGGCATGTTGTCGCCCAGGATTTGATAGGTGACTTCGACGGTGCCCTGCCCGATCCGGTCCAGCGTCTTGTCGACGGCGGCATATCCCGTCGACAGAAGAAGGTTCGGGATGAGGCGCGGTTCCTTGACCAATCCGAGATCATAGGTGTTTTCGACGCCCCGATCGGCATCGCGAATGCCCAGATTCACGTCGATCAAATCGGCCACAGGGCCGAGGCGGCCTCCAATGGCGGCTGTTCGATCCTCGAGAATCGTTCCCAGGGGATCGCCCAGCGTGCCCAGTTTGAACGAGGCTTGCAGCGACTTCATCGTATCGATGATTGAGACGCTGGCCAGAGGGAACTGGGAGGAGCCGTTGTCGATGAACGAATGGCCGTACCCGACAAGGGTATCTCCATCTCGATAGGTGATGGTTCCCAGAGAACCGATGGACATGTCACCGGAAGCCAAGGAGACGCCAACCGAGCCACCTGCGACCAAGGACGCAGGATCCACTGGGGCGCCTGCGCTCGTTCCGGCCAAGGGAATGAGGTTGAGTCCGAGCGATGACAGGCCTCGGACCGTCGGCTGAACACCGCCATCGAGCACATCGGACACCAGGAGAGCGGGCAATCCATGGCCTGTAGCGCCGTTCATGAGCGTGTCGAGGGACCGCCCCGTGAGGCCGACGACCATGAGCGGTGACGACACTGGGTACGAAAACATGACATCGGGAAGGGTGGCGACGAGTTCATCGGATGGTGCGAACTCAAGGTGGGCAAGGCCCACCGTTGCCAGACGCGATTCGGGCATGGGTGCCGAATAGATGGCGCCTGCATGGGCATCATCGAGAACGGCCAGCATGGGCTCAATGGGCGTGACGAGTCCGATCGGCGTAATCGCCTTGGACCAGTTGGCGGCCCGCGATAGCGCGCCGATCAGCTTCCCGTCGACATAAACCGGGCTGCCGCTCATGCCTTGCGCGATGCCGCCGGAACGCCCGATGACGTCTCCGGAAACGCGAACGACGATGAAGTCGGAGAGCTGGCCGGGTTGATCGATGATGCCGAGAACATCGGCCGTGAATTCCTCGATGATGTCGCCGGCAACAATGGTGCGGCCGACACCGACCATCCCGATCTCGATTTCATCAAGGAAAAGGAACTCCGATCGGTCGTAGGCAACGGCGGTCGCCGTAATCAGTACAGTCAAGAGACAAGAAAAAAGAGTGGCGCGTTTGAGCACGGTTCCTCCTTTACGATTCCGGGCAAAAATATAGCCCTTCAATATGGCAGAAATGTGAAGGGGATGTCCACTATTGCACGCCGAAGAACAGGGCGCGAACGAGCATGAGGACGGGGATAATCTCCAATCGTCCGATCCACATGTTGAAACACAGCGTGAGTTTGCTGGCCAAGGACATGGCGGGGTGAGTGATGCCGACCGAGAGGCCGACATTCCCCTGGGCGCTGGCGACCTCGAAGATCACATCAGACAGCGTGTATTGCTCGGGCACGGTGTGCAACAGCACGACGATGCCCAACCCAAGGAAAACAAGCCACAAGAAGGTGATGAGCGAGGCGTCTTCGAGCCGCTGGCCGACCTGGGATTCGTCAATCGTGGAGTCACCGAGGCGGAAGGGGACGATGGCTTGTCGGGAAGAGGTGATCTTGCGGAATCGCCATTGAACGCCCTTCATGAGAATGAGCATGCGCATGACCTTGATGCCGCCTGCCGTCGATCCTGCGGCGCCCCCGATGAACATGGCCGCTGCCAGAAGCAGCTTGCCCGTATGGCTCCATCCTCCGATGTCGGCCGTTTGGAACCCCGTACACGTGATCGAGGATACCAGTTGGAAGGCGGACTCCCGCAGCGATTGGACGCCTCCGATCACGCCGAGGTTTTCGAGTGTCAGGGCGGCGATACCGATCAATGCGATGAGCAGGAACCACCGCGTTTGAAAGTCGCGCCACAAGACACGGCCGTTTCCGCGCATCATCTCGTAGTGAACGGCGAAGCTGATGGCGCCGAGAAGCATGATGGGGATCAATACCAGTTCGATGGCCACGCTGTCGTACGAGGCGATGGAATTGGCCGTCACGCTGAATCCACCGGTGGAGATGCCGGTCATGGCGTGATTGATCGATTCCCACATCGGCATGCCGGCGCCCCACAGGGCGATGACGGCAATGAATGTGTAGAGCAAGAAAATCCACCACATCGTCCGTAGTGTCGATTTGATGCTCGGTTGAATGCGTTCTGAACGTGCCTCGGCATAGTACAGGCTGTGCCGCGCCGCGCCGGGACGAGGGCCGGCGAGAATGGACAGCATGAGGACGATGACGCCCATTCCCCCGATCCATTCGATGAAGCTGCGCCACCATTGCAGGGTTTTGGGAAGAAGGTCGGCTCGCGCCGCCATCGTCAATCCCGTTCCCGTATACCCGGAAATGGACTCAAAGAACGCGCTGGCAGGGTCGCGGAAGTAATGCAGGGGTTCTGACGCCGAGGCGGGGTCGACCATCATGGCGGTGAAGACAAAGGGAAGCGAACCCAGAGCGGCGACGAGCAGCCATCCAAAGGCGGCGATGATCAACCCGTGTTTCAGTTGCGTGCTTCCCGCCACCTTGCGGAGGGGAAAGTACAAGGATGCGCCGAGGGCAAACGAGATGCCGGCGGTGATGGCAAGTGGGGCGAGGGCAAAGGTTTCACCGAAGGCGAGGGGAACGATCATCGACACGATCGCCATCAACCCGACCACGGGAACAAGCAAGCCGAGGTCCTTCAGAATGATGTAGAGGTCCTGTCTGAGACGGAAGATCGAAGGGCTCATCCCACCAGTTTCTCGATCACATCGTCACTGACACGTTGAAGCGAGAAAAGCGTCAGGATATCACCTTCCGCCAGGATGGAATCTCCCATGGCGATCGATTGGGTATTCTCGTCATCGCGCGCAACAGCGAGAACGCGAATGGAATCCGGGATCGTTCCGCGTTGGATGCTGTCCGCGATCGAGCGGTTCGCCAGCGGGGAGTCGCTGGAAATCTGAAGCCTGAAGATCTGAGCACCCTGGGGCAAGAGGGCGAAATCTTGAACATTGGGTTGCTTCACGGCGTTGTACAAGTGCTGGGCAACGACCTCTTCCGGATTCTCCATGACATTGGCGCCAAGCTTGCGGAAGAAATCGGCATGCTCCGTTTCATTGACCACGGAGACGATCGATGGAATCTCCAAACTCGTGGCGATCGACACGACCATCAGGTTTACGGCATCGTCCGACGTCGTGACGATGAGCGCATCGGCGCGATCGGCGCCGGCCTCGCGGACCGTATCCGCCGATGTCGCATTGCCACTGAGTACCGTAATGTCATATTTGTTGCTGATCTCGCGTGCGCGTTCTGCATCGGAATCGATGAGAACGACGTTGTGTTTTTCACAGACGGCAATATCAATGAGACTCGTTCCGATACTGCCTGCCCCCACAATGATCATGTACATGGAAGCCCCCTTGCCGCGTCCGATGGTAGCATAGATGAAATCTTGGGTCAACGGGCAGGAATCTCAGAATGACCAACAGAACTGCATTTGACATTGAGTCTGAAGGGATGAAGCTCTACAATGGGTGGCCATGAAGATGACGAGGGGGTCTGCTGTGAGACGATGCATGATTGGATGCGTTTTTTTGCTGACATTGGCGCTTTCCGGCTGTCTCTTTCCTTCATCGAACCGCCCGCCAGTCCTTGATGTGACGGCCTTGCCGAGAGAAGGCTACGCCCCGTTGGAGGTCGACTTCTCGGCATCGGGATCGTTTGATCCGGAAGGCCGTCCGCTCACCTATCGATGGGAGTTTGGCGATGGGGAATCGGCCGTCGGGTTGTCGGCAACACACGCGTATTCTTCTGCCGGCATCTTCACCGCAACGCTGACGGGAATCGATCCTGATGGCGCTGAAACGAAGGAAACCGTCTCAATTGACGTGCGCGAGGTTCCCAGCGGCCATTTGCTGAGACGATTGGAATGGGTGCGGGAGGAGTCGCGACGGGTTTGGGATCTTCTGATTCCGTACGAACTCTATCAAACGTACAAAGGCCGGGTGCGAAATCCCTTTATCGACAATTACTTGTATGGGGACTATGTAACGGATCCGCTCGATGACCCGACGCTTGAAGATTATGCCGACGCGCTCTGGAATCGCGTTGGAGGCCATGAGATGGAGTTCATCCACGAAGCGTTGGCCTTTGTTCAAGGCGCGATTGCCTACCGGGCGGATCCCCCGGGCACCGAGCATCCGCTCTATCCGCTGGAAACGCTGACGGATGGGCTTGGGGACTGCGAGGATACGGCCATTCTGTTCGTGAGCCTGCTGCGTGCCAAAGACATCCCGTCGAAACTCGCGTTCGTTGACACGGGAGGCGATGGCACGCCCGATCATGTGCTCGCCTTTGTCGCCATTCCAGCATCTGCGTTGTCCCAACTCGCGTGCTCCGTCGATGTGACCGCCTTCGAGTGGGACGACCAAACGTACGCGCTGGCGGAAACGGCGGTCGATCAGGGTGTCTATGGGCTGGGCTGCGATCCGTGGGGGCTTGACGAAGGCGATATCGCCGAGCTATGGTCGTTCCCCGAATTCTGAACATTACCGGCATTTTCGAACTGAAACGGCCCTGTCGAAGGGTCTGAATGAGGTCACCGTGAACACCTGTTTGATCGACCCACGTTCGCTTCTGGAGTACGACTTCGGTCCCCATCATCCGTTCAAGATCTATCGACTGGGGCTGACGTTCAACCTGATCGAGGCCTATGGGCTGATCGATCCCGAAGGGTGCGTGCTCAGCCCGAGGTTGGCGACCGAACCCGAAGCACAGGCATTCCATTCCAAGGGCTATTTGGAGTGCTTGCGGCTGGCCAGCGACGGTCTGTGGACGCCCAACCTTTTCTCACATGGATTGGGAAGCGGCGACAATCCCGTTTTTCCCGGCGTGTACGAGTGGGGGATGTCGGTGGCCGGTGCGTCCATTCAGTGTGCGGAGGAACTCCTTTCGGGCCGAGCCGAGCGTGCGTTCAATCCTTCCGGCGGTCTGCATCATGCCATGCCGTCTCACGCTTCCGGATTTTGCCACGTCAATGATGGGGTTCTCGCGATCCAGGCACTGACAGAGGCCGGCAAGCGCGTTGCCTATGTCGACATCGACGCGCACCATGGAGACGGCGTCGAACACGCGTTCTACGAGCGGTCAGACGTTCTGACCATCTCCATTCATCAAACCGGACGTACTATTTTCCCGGGAACGGGAGAGGCGCGCGATCTTGGTATGGGCGAAGGCGTGGGGGCCTGCCTCAACATCCCGCTGTTGCCGGGCGCCGGTGACGATGCGTATGCGCGAGCGTTCGAGGCCGTCATTTTGCCCGCCCTGCGAGCGTTTCAGCCTGACGTGTTGGTGACTCAGCTGGGCTCGGATGCCGTCCTCGGCGACATTGTCGCCAATCTGCGCATGTCGCTTCTCGGATTCGAAGATCGATTGAAGGCATTTCGCGACCTGAACGTGCCGTGGATCGCGCTTGGGGGAGGGGGGTATGACGTTGCCAATGTGGTCCGGGCGTGGACGATGGCGTGGGCGACGCTTCTCGATGCCGATCTTCCGGATGCCATCCCACCGATCTGGATGACCGAGGCGTCCGTCCACGGCGTGGCCGCATCGTCACTTCGCGGAACGAACGAACGGACGACATCGCCGGATTCCGTTATGCTGGACCTGGAAAAGACGTTGGAGTATCTCAATGCCCATCGGCACACGGGCGAAAGTAGGGCGATGTGACGGCTCAGACTCCCTCGGTGAAGCATGCCGAGCTTCGGCCGACGGTGCAGGTCCGGTTCCCGGATGGACGCGTGTTCGAATTCGAACGCGGCGCCGCCTTGGTCGACGCATTCCGGGTGGCGTTCCCCGCCGACAATCAGCCGGTTGCCGCCATTGTCAATGGCAGATTGGTCGAATCCTCACGTCCGGTGGATTGGGACATCGACGTACAGCCGATCTTTCTCACCGATTCCGATGGAATACGGATTTACGCGCGAAGCCTGTCGTTTCTTCTCATTGCCGTGGTTCGCGAACTGTTCCCCGATGTCAAGGTGACGATCGATTATTCCGTGCCCTACGGCGGTTATGTCTGTCATCTGAAGAATCGCGATCCCTTCACCAATGACGAGTTGAAACGCATCAAGGCGCGCATGAAGGCGTTGGTGGACGAGGATCTTCCCCTTCGCCGAAAGCGCGTCACCCTGGATGAAGCGCGTCGAACATTTCACGAGCAAGGCGACTTCGACAAAGAGCAACTTGTCGCATCGCTCAACGAGGATCACTACCACCTTTACGAGCTCAATGGCACCTCCGACTATTTCCATGGCTACATGGTTTCATCGACCTGCGTGCTGGAGACGTTCGGGA
Organism: Candidatus Bipolaricaulota bacterium; assembly: GCA_028277345.1. GTDB lineage: Bacteria > Bipolaricaulota > Bipolaricaulia > UBA7950 > UBA9294 > SPBW01. Next base: position 42,557 of record JANQGM010000009.1, read on the forward strand.
TTGAGCCCTGCGAGGGCGGATTCGTCCTGCGGTTTCCGCGCCGGGAAAATCCCACGCGACTCGTTCCCAACGTCAAGTTCCGAACCCTCCGGCGCATTTTCGATGAATACGGCCAATGGTTGAAGCTCATCGGCGTCGACGATGTGGGGGCGCTGAATCAAGCGGTGGGGTCCCAACGCATCGATCAGATCATCTTGGTTTCCGAGGCCCTCCATGAGAAGCGGATCGCGGAGATCGCCGCCCTCTTGAAGCGCAAGCATGCCGAAGGCGCCCGGCTCGTGTTCGTCGCGGGACCCTCCTCTTCCGGGAAGACCACGTTCTCGAAGCGGCTGTCCATTCAGCTGATGGCGTCGGGGCTGCAGCCCTATCCCCTGGGAATGGACGAGTACTTCAATCCCCGCTCTCTCATGATCGAGCGGTACGGGGACGACCTCGATCTCGATGCCCCCACGGCGATGGATATCTCGCTGCTTCAAGAGCATCTCCATCGATTGATCCGAGGCGAAGCGGTCGCGCTGCCCCATTTCAACTTCCATACAGGAGAACGCGAAACCGGCCCCACCATCCGGTTGGGGCAAGATCAAATCCTGCTTGTCGAGGGCATCCACGGCCTGAATCCGGAGATCCTGGAGGGGGCTCCGACCGAAGCCGCGGTCCGTATCTTCGTGTCCGCCCTAACGCAATTAAATCTGGATTCGCACAACCGGGTATCGACGACGGATACCCGGCTCATCCGGCGGATCGTCCGCGATGCCGTGTTTCGCGGATATCCGGCCGAAGACACGCTCCGGTTGTGGGACAATGTGCGAAGGGGCGAGAAAAACTACATCTTCCCCTATCAAGAAGAGGCGGATGTAATGTTCAACTCGGCCCTCAGCTATGAGTTGTCGGTCTTGAAGCCCTATGTGGAGCCACACCTGCTCCAAATTCAGGACCTCGAGTTGCGTATCGAGGCCGATCGCTTGCTATCCCTGTTGCGCTGGTTCGAGCCATTGGCTCCGGATCATGTGCCTTCCAACTCCATCCTGTGCGAATTCATAGGAGGCTCGACATTACGCGACTTCGATATCGCCTTGCTTAACGGACATACGGGAAGTCAACCGGAATCTTAGGATCAAAGGAGAACGGCGTGAATACCGAACGATTGATGACCTTGGCATTAGAGATGGCCGGATTGACCGACGTTCCCGGAGACAGCGCCATCTATCATCCCGGCGACGAGATCCGAAGGATTCTGTTTGGCATCGATATCAAGTCGCCTGAACTGAAGATCGCCAAGGATTTGGGCTTCGATGCCGCCATCAGCCATCACCCAACCGGAGGGAGGGCGCGGTTGCAGTTCTTCGAGGTTCTGTACCGGCATCTCGATCAGATGTTGGCGAGCGGCGTCGACGAATCGGTGGCCCAGACGATTGTCGATGAATTGGCGGAAGGACACCGGATGATGGCGGCCATGTCGAACTACGACCACGATCCGTCCGTGGCGCGGCTGCTCGATTTGCCCTACATGAACATCCATACGCCGCTGGATGAGATCGGTCGGCATCGACTGCAAACCGCGGCGGACGAGCTGCCAGCCGAGGAGACGGTCTCAGCGTTGATCGCTCATCTTCATGGCTCTTTCGGCGAATTCGCCAATGCCCAAACGGCGATCGAGCAGCGGGTCGGTCGTCCCGACAATGCGATCGGCAAGGTCGTGATGTCGCATGGGGCCGGCACCAATGGCGGCTATCCCGTGGCCAAGGCCTACTTCGATCATGGCGTGGATACGCTGATCTACATCCATTGCCGCCCCGCCGACTCGAAGAAACTTGCCGCTGAATTCGGAGAGAGTAAGAATTTGATCGTGACCGGGCACATCGTGTCGGATTCGATCGGAATCAATCCTTATATCGATCGGCTTCGTACCGAAGGGCTCGAGGTCGTCACCCTGTCGGGCATCATTCCCGAGTAGGCCGGCCTTTCGAAAGGAGGCGACCGTGAGTTGGACGATTGCAACCTATAACGTGAATTCTGTGCGGGCCCGCTTGCATGTCTTGGAGCCGTGGCTCGCTCGGGTATCTCCGGACGTCGTCTGTTTGCAGGAAACCAAGGTTCAGGATCATGAGTTCCCGACCCAGCCCTTCGAGGATGCGGGTTACCACGTCGCCTTCAAGGGGCAGAAGTCGTACAACGGCGTGGCCATTCTTTCCAAATCCGGAGCCGCGTCCGTGCGTTGCGGGTTTGACGACGAGGGGCCTGCCGATGAATCCCGGTTCTTGATCGCTGAGATTGACGGGATCACAGTCGTCAACACCTATGTGCCCCAGGGGCGCGATGTCGAGCACGAGATGTATCCGTACAAGCTGGCGTGGTTCGATCGATTGCGCGCCTTCTTCGAGGCGCACTATGCTCCCGATCAGCCGATCGTCTGGGTTGGCGACATCAATGTTGCGCCAACGGATATTGATATCCACGATCCCAAGCGCCTGCTTGGGCACGTCTGTTTCAACCCGCAAGTGACGGAAGCGCTGCACCGGGTTACGGATTGGGGATTCGTCGATGTGTTTCGCAAGCATGTGCCTGAAGGCGGTCACTATACCTACTACGATTTCCGAGCGAAAAACGCCATTGAAACCGGTAAGGGATGGAGGATCGATCACATTCAGGCCACTGCGCCGTTGGCCGATCGCTCGATTCGCTCCTGGATTGACTTGGAACCAAGACGGGCGGAAAAACCGTCCGACCATACGCCGTTGCTGGCTGAGTTCTCCAGCTAGTTTGCGGTGCTGGCTCAGCCAGCAGAGAGGGGACGATCATGACTAGGGTACGCTGCATTCTGTTGTCCGTGGCCATTCTTCTGATGGTGGGGACCGCCGCCGTTGGGCTGACGGGAAAGATCGCGGTTGTTCTGGATTCAGGCCGGGGAGACCTCTCGTTCAACGACATGGGATACAAGGGCGCGGATGATGCGGCCCAAGCCTTGGGGCTCGAACTGACCGTCGTCCAAAGCGCGTCAGCCACCGACTTCTTGCCCAATTTGAGAAACCTGGCCCGCACGGCCGAGTACGACGTTATCCTGAGCTTCGGCTCCTTGTTGGGAGACGCGATCGCGACCGCGGCCGGCGAGTTCCCCGAACAGCGGTTCGTCACCGTGGGCGGCTTTGTGCCGGATAAAGCCAATGTCATGGCCATCCTGTTTCGCGAGAACGAAATGTCGGCGCTGATTGGCGCCCTTGCCGGGTTGGCGGCCGCCCACCACGCCTATGCCTATACCGGCGTGGTTCTGGGCATCGAAATTCCGGTGCTCTATCACTTCGAGGCCGGATATCGTTTCGGCATGGATTGGGGATTGGAACGTTACGAAGCGGTCATGGGGCAAGAAGCGGCCGTTGGGATGCTCTACACCTATACCGGAACGTTCCGAGATATCGCCGTGGGGAAGGCGGCCTCCGAGGCGATGCTGGCGCAAGGCGCGATATCGATCTACAACGTGGCCGGTGCCTTGGGATTGGGAGATTTGGAGGCGGTGACCGAAGCCCATGTGGTCGCGGGAACGATCACAGGGCCTCCCTATTACTTCGGAGTCGACGCGAATCAAGACTACCTCGGTCACGGCCGGCATGGGCTGGCCAGCGGCATGAAACGGATCGATGTGGCCACGGCGTCCGCCGTCGCCTCCGTCGTGAACGGCACGTTCGAAGGCGGCATCGTCAGCCTCGGATTGGCCGAAGGCGGTGTGGGAATCAGTGGGTTGAGCGATCTCGATGAGTTCATTGACTTTGGCATCGCAGCCGGCGCCATCTCTGCCGACGCCTACTACGAGATCCTTTCCAACTGGGCGCGCAACCGCGCCACCGTGCCGTCTTGGATCTGGGATGCCGTTACGGAACTTGAAGCGGGCATTCTCGATGGGACGATCCTCGTTCCAACCGCCAATACCTCGGATGAGATGCATGCGATTCGCGAGCGATATCCCTTGACGGGAGAGTAATCCGCGCTTTTGTCTCTGTGAACGTGGGGTATACTGGCGGCACTTCGCTCCGCGCCGCCGGAGACGTCCATAGGGGGACACTGTGAATACGCTCGCTGCCTACACGCAACATCTCCACGAAATGAACATCCTCTCCTCCGCGCTATCGCTCATTGGATGGGATCAAGAGACCCACATGCCGCCTCGCGGCATTGGATTCCGCTCGCAAGTGATGGGGCGGTTGACGAAGAACCTGTTCGAGCTGACGGTGTCTCCGGAACTGGGGACACTGCTCGAACAGTTGGAAGCCGATGACTCCCTTTCCCTCGAGCAGAAGGCCAGCGTTCGCGACATCGGAAAGCAATATCGCCGTCGCAAGGCCATCCCTCCAGCGCTGATCGAAGAGCAAGCGGAGACCCAGTCGCAGGCGCAAGCCGCCTGGGCGGAGGCGCGCAAGAAATCGGACTTCTCCATCTTCGAACCCCTGCTGGTTCAGATGGTCGATTACGCGCGTACGTTCGCCGACTACTTCGGGTATGAGGATCACCCGTATGACGGATTGCTTGAGGAATACGAACCGGGCATGACGGTGACGAAGCTTCAAGGCATTATCGGCCCGCTTCGCGAACAACTCGTTCCCTTCCTAAAGCAACTGATGGAAGAGGGAACCGCGCCGGACACCTCGCCGATCTGTGGCCACTTTGACGTCCCGACGCAACGGATACTTGCGCGCCGCGCATTGGAAACCGTGCTGTATGATTTCGATGCCGGCGCATTGGACGATGTCGCCCATCCCTTCTCCACGGCCATTGCCTTCGACGATGTCCGCGTCACCAATCGCTATTTGGAGGATCACATCACCTCCGGGCTGTTCGGCGCGCTCCACGAAGGCGGACACGCCCTCTATGGCCAAGGTATGCCCGAGGAGCTATACCAGCTCCGCTTATCCGGCGGAGCGTCCAACGGAATGCACGAATCGCAATCGAGGACGATCGAGAACCAGCTTGGCCGCAGCCTGCCCTTCTGGAAACACTTCCAACCGATCCTCGCTGAGGTCTTCCCTCAATTCCGTGACGTATCGCCGGAGGCCTTGTATGCGGCCGTCAACGAGGTCACGCCGTCGTTCATTCGCGTCGAGGCCGATGAAGTCACCTACAACCTCCACATCATGCTGCGCGCCGAGCTTGAGGCCGAGCTCGTCGCCGGAGAGCTGCAGGTCAAGGACCTGCCGGGCCGGTGGAACCAGGCGATGGAGGAGTACCTCGGGATTACGCCCCCCAACGATGCCTTGGGCGTGCTGCAGGACGTCCATTGGTCTGTCGGCTACTACGGCTATTTCCCGTCCTACATGCTCGGGAATCTGTATGCGAGCCAGCTGGCCGTGCAAACGTGGGTGGACATCCCCGATTTGGACGAGCAGATTGCGTCCGGCAACATCAAGGCGCTCATCGACTGGCTGATCGAGAACGTGCACCGTGTGGGCGGCGTCTATCAACCGGACGAGTTGATGCGGCGCGTGACCGGCGAACCGCTCGATTCATCGCATTTCGTACGCTATGTGAAGACCAAATACTCGGAGATCTATGGCTTGAGCTAACGTCCGCTTCACCGATCGCAAGGAGGATGGTGTGGATTACGAGGCACGCCGGCAGCGGCTGTTGGAGGGCAAGGACATTGACGCCTACCTGGTGTTCGATCTCGACCGGACGATGCCATCGCAAATGGATCGGTCCAACATGCGCTACCTCTCGGGATATGGCGGCGAGGGCGCCCTGCTGGTCACCGCGGGCGAGACCGTCATTCTGACGGACTCCCGTTATCTGGAACAGGCACGAAAGCAAGTGCCGGAGTTGCCGCTCATTCATGCGGAGGGCAAGTACTACGACGCGCTGAACGAGGCGATCGGCGCGCGCGGACTGAAACGGATCGGCTACTCCGCCTGGCGGATGACCGATTACGTGCTCGGCCGTCTGAAGACGATTCCTGGCACAGCATGGATCGGATTCGAAGATTCGGTGACCGATCAGCGCGCCTGCAAGGATGCGGATGAACTGACCGCGTTGCGCGAAGCCATCCGCCTGGCCGAAGAGGCGCTTGCCCACCTGCGCGATACGGTCAAGGCGGGGGACAATGAGGTCGATGTCGCCGCCGCCTTGTCGGCCAACCTTCGCGAGCTCGGATCGGAGCGCGTGGCCTTCGGCCCCACGGTTGCCTCTGGACCCAATTCGGCGCTCCCCCACTACCGTCCGTCGCTCAATCCACGCCCACTTGAGGCGGATGACTTCCTGCTCATCGATTTCGGGGGTGTCGTCAGCGGCTACGTCTCCGACATTACCCGCACTTTCGTCATGGGCGAAGCGTCGGAGAAACAGCGCGAGATCTACGCAGTCGTGCTGGAGTCTCTCCGCGTCGGCATCGAGGCGATTCAACCGGGACTTCCGGGCGATATCCCCCACGAGGCCGCCAAGGGGGTGATCCTGAATTCGCCCTATGCCGACCACATCTTCCTGTCCCCCTTGGGGCACGGCGTGGGCCTGGAAGTGCATGAACTGCCCAAGATGGGTCTGAACGTCGGCGAGATCCTGAAGCCGGGCATGGTGGTCACGGTCGAACCCGGCATCTACATCCCCGGCTTCGGCGGCGTGCGCATCGAAGACACGGTGCTCGTCACCGAAACCGGCTGCGAGGTCCTCACCCACTTCCCCAAGGACGCCTTGCTGTCCGTTGGTTGAAGGGCAAGCGGCGTCTGACGTCGCCAACCCGTTTCATGGCTATGCATTGGGAGTGTAGGTCCTCTTGGCAGCGCGCGGGATTGCGTGGAGAATAGCGGAATCACGCACGCAAAGGAGAGGTTAATGGTTCGTCTTCCGCGTTTTGCCGTTTTCACACTCGTCAGTCTCGTTGCATTCATGGTTTGCGTCCATGCCGAACCAGAGGACGTCTCCCTGGTCGATCGGGTCGCTGAAGCGGACGCCGCCTTTACGGTTCGATATGTGCAGGAGAACCTTTTACAGGCTCTGTCGCGCTATGAGGATGTCCTTCCCGAACTGGCCGATCTCGGGATTCAATCGCAGGCCACGGTGCTCAATCGGTTATCCCAACTGTGCTACGAGGCCACTGTCTTCTCCGAGGGGGATACGTCCGAAGACGGGGCGTTGTTTGAGCGCGGCAAGGCGTACGGGTTTCAAAGCCTCCGGTTGAATCCGCACTTCGAGGCGAGCGAGACGAGCGGATTCCGAGACGCGGTGAGTCACGTCACCGATCCGGCAGCCCTGCACTGGACGGCCAGCAACTGGGGGAAGCTGTGCGGGATGAATCCCATCGAGGGGTTGCTCCAGCAAGGCAAGGTTCTCGCCCTCTTCTCTCGGAGCGTCGAGATCGATCCCGGCTACTTTGGCGGCAGTTCGGCCAGTTCGCTTGGTTCCCTGCTCATCATGTCTCCGGCCGCGCTTGGCGGAGATGCGGAGGCAGGGTTGGCCCTCATCGAAGACGCCATCGCTCTCAATCCGGCCTATCTCTCCAATCGCACAATACTCGCCGAATACTGGGGGTTCACCTACGGCTACTTCGGACAGCTCACGGGCATCCGAGATGCCGAGCTCATCGAGCGCGAACTGACCGCTGTCTTGGAGGCGGAGTTGGGAACGTGGCTGTTTTGGAATCGGCAGGCCAAGGCGAATGCGGAACGGCTTCTTCGGCAACTTGAGGAGATGAGAGACTAGGCGGATGCGGGGCGATGGCGTTTCGCCTCAACGTAGCCGCCCTCCGTGAACCATGAAACGGCGTCCCGCAAGGCGTGCTCGATGGGCGTCTGTGGGAATCCCAGTTCAGTGATCGCCTTTGAGCAATCGAAATGCCGGAACTTCCGAGCCGTCTTCACGGCAGCCAAGGGAATGCGTGGAGGCCGCTTCAACAGGGTTCCTCGGACGAACTCATCGACATAGCCGGCGCAAAGAGCCAGAGGCAAGGGGATACGCACGGTGGGCGCAGCGATGCCGGTGACGGTTTCCAGCGACCTCAGCAGATCGCGAAGCGTAAGGTTTGTGTTCCCGAGGATATAGCGTTCGCCCTGTCGCCCGTGCTCAAGGGCCTGGAGGTGTCCGATCGCGACATCGCGGACATCCACGACGTTGAGCCCCGTGTTGACATAGGCGGGCATCCGGCCGGCGAGAAAATCGACGATAACCTGACCGGTGGGCGTCGGCTTGATGTCTCCCGGACCGAGGGGCATGGTGGGATTCACGATGGTGATCGGCATGCCTTCGTCACAGAACTCGAGGACGAGGCGCTCGGCGAGGAGCTTCGACATCTTGTAATGTCCGGCGAGGTTGCGCAGGTCAGAAGTCTGGGTTTCATTCCCCAACGTCCGGCCGCGGATGCCGATGGTGGACTCGGTGCTCGTGTAGACGATCTTCTCGACTCCGGCCCGGCGAGCCGCTTCCAGCATGTTCCGCGTTCCACGGACGTTGGTTTCGTGTACGCTCTTAGGATCGGGCGTCCAAAATACATAGGAAGCCGCGACATGGAACAGGATCTGACAGCCTGCCACCGCACGCTTCAGGGCGTCGGTATCTCGCAGATCCCCAGGTACCCATTCGATGTCGAGCGGCCTAAGGTGATCGGTGGGACTCCCCGCGCGGGCGAGGCCGCGGACCTGAAAGCCCCTGGCGATCAATGCGCGCGCGACGTGCCCGCCAATGAACCCGGTTGCTCCCGTGACGAGCGCCTTCATGGCATCGCCTTTCGCGCGTCGGCCATCGCTGCGATCAGGTGGGGAAAAGCCCCGGAGAGAGAGGCACACGCCTTCCGGGAGTTGCGAGACAGCCGCTTCAGAGACTTCACATCGGAGGGGTGGGTCATAAAGTAGCTTAGGGCACGCAGGATCATCCACCGGCCATCCGGGGACAGGAAGTCACCGAATGGCGGCAGGCGGTCTTCGACGCCATCCGAGACGGCGCGGACGAACAAGGCGGGAAGCCTTCGGGCGGCGGCGATCTCGGCGATCCAGTAGCTCTCCATGTCGATCAGGCATGCTGACGCCGATTGGGCCAACGCGCGCTTGTCCCGCGGATCGGCAATCAGCTTCTGGGAGCTTGTGAGTCCTCCGCAAGTATGTGGAATGCCCGCTGCGTCGAGTATCCGCCACGCCTGAGCCAATAGCGCACGTTCGACGGGAAGAACAGGGTATGAGGGGCGGTCGGGGACATCGTCCGGACCCTCACAGGCGCTGAGCGATGACACGAGGAAAAGGTCTCCGACCGCGAACGCATCTTGCAGTGCGCCGCCAAGCCCAAAGGAGAGGATGGCTGAAATGGGGTAGCGTCCGAGGGCGAACTGCAGTGACGCTTGAGCAGGCGCGCGGCCGACGCCGGTTTGAATCATGAGGATGGGAATGCCATCGTAGTTGCCTCGGTAGATCCTGCGTGCGGGTCCGGCATCAACGGGTTGCCCGTTGATCAGCGATCGCGCCACAGCGATCTCTTGCGTTAGCGCTCCCACACATGCAATCATTCGGCTCCCCGATGCCGCTAGCCGCGAAGGTTCCCTTTGATCGTTCGCCACATCGCGGACGGCCTCCGTAGCGTGACGGAAACGGCATTGGCCTCGAACCCGCAGTGAACCATGCAGTGCTCGCACCGAGGGTCGTTGCCCGGACCGTAGGTTTCCCATGCCGTGTCCTCCATCAGTTCGCGGTATGACGCGCAGTGTCCGTCGGTGATCAAATAACAGGGACGTTTCCATCCCTTGGGATTTCGCGTGATCGTGCTCCATGGCATGCAGACGAGGTCCTGCTTGCCAGCGAGAAAATCGAGATAGAGGGGCGTGTTGTAGAACGGAAAGCGCGTTCTGAGGGTATCGATCCGCTGAAATGCGGCGATGGCCTCCGGTCGTGTCAGAAAGACATCGGCATCCACGGCCTGGTAACCGAATGCGGGCGCGGTCATGATTCCGTCGACGGGAATGGATGACAGCAGCGTGAACAGCTGCTCGATCTCCTCGAAGGCGGTGGTTTTGTAGATGGTGGTATTCACGAGAACGCGAAATCCCTCACGCTTCGCTTTGCGCATGGCGGCAATTGCGGCATCGAAGACCCCCGGCTGCCCTGCCGCCCGATCGTGCGATTCAGCGAGGCCGTCCAGGTGAAGTACGAAGCTTAGGTTGGGGCTTGGCGTGAATTTCGAGAGCGATTCGGCAAGCAGTGTGCCATTGGTACAGAGATGAATAAACCGCCGTTTGGCAATGATGCCGTCCACAATTTGCTGAATCTCGGGAACCAGCAGGGGTTCTCCTCCAGTAATGCTGACCACGGGAGCGCCGGCGGCATCGACGGCGTTCAGACACTCCTGCAGGGACAGCGTTTCATCGAGAATGTCGCTGTATTCGCGGATGCGACCGCATCCATTGCAGGTCAAATTGCAGCGGAATGTCGGCTCCAGCATCAGCACCAGTGGATAGCGCTTGATCCCGCGAAGCGCGTTGCCGATCAAATACTTCCCCAGCGAGTATGACAGCTGGCGAGGAAACCCCATGACGCCTCCTTCCGATCGATCCCATTGTACTGAGAACGGGACGCAAGGCCGGAGTTGATTCCTCATGATCCAGGCCATTCACGGCCAGAGCCTCTAGTGCGATTCTTCGTCCGTGCGAAGCGGCTCGTATCCCAGGCGCTCGAAGGCGAGCGTCCACTGCTCGTTCACGTCGGCGATCTGCCTCGGATCCTTGGCATAGGTGTTCTTACGATACCCGGCGATGCCGTCGAGATAGCGTTCGAAGGCGGGGCGGGCCTCGTCGAATCCGGGCAGCTGAAGGTGCTCGTAGAGCCGCTGCAGTTCGCGCATCGGCTGGGCCTCGAGGTCTTCATAGGCCATCTCGATGAGATGGTCCGGAGGAATGAGCAGGCGATCGTCGAGATACCGTTGCATGAGTCGCGGATAGAACTCCAGGACGCGCTCCCGAATGGCTGATTCGTCCACAGCCTGGATCTGCGAACGCTGAAGGACGGTGGTGTAGAGATGGCGTGTCGATCGATACACATCGTACGGATTGCGATGGATGTGAATAAACATGGCGTTCGGGAAGCGTTCGATCAGGGTCTGGATTCGTCCTGTGTTGGCGCAGTTCTTGAGAACGAGGCGTTTGCCCGGGTTGTGCAGCGTCGCTGTCTTCACGATCGAGAGGTAGTTGCGAATCCATTGGGTCCGAGCACGGCGAGGAAGTTCGCGAAAGAGAACGTACTTCTCGAAGATAACTCTCGCTTTTCGGGGGATCGTGAAGACATGGAGGAAGGAACGATGGGACAGGCATGACAGCGCGAATTCCTCCTCCTGTGGGGCGTCCAAGGAGAGTGGGATGTTGTCGATCAATCGCGTGGGATAACGGGCCGACGCCTGTTTCGCCAGCCAGCGCTTGATGCGCCCGCGTCCAATAAGGCTGAAGCCGGGAGCCATGCATTGGAACGTCGAGACGTAGCCCAGGCGGGGATCCTGAGTAAGAAGATTGTGAAGGTGCGTGGTTCCGCTTCGCCAGTGGCCGATGATGAAGATGGGATCCAGATCGATGCGCGTCCTTCGAAGCCGTCGTCCATACCGAATCCACTCGACCAAGCGCAAGAGGCTCGTGAGTGTGGTGGTGAAGGAAACGAACAGAACCTTGGGAAGATGGGCGAGGTCGATTCCCCCACTCAGCCGCAAGACGCGCATCCAGCTGCGAAAGGATCCTAGTGCGACCGGGTGTTCGGAGAAGGCGGGTTTTGAGGTTGATCGCATATGAGCGCGCACTCCCTATCGCGAGTCTGAGGCTCCCGTGTCATGAACCATCACGAGTCCGAAAATCGTTGTCGAATAGAGGATGCCGCCATCGGGATGAAGGAAGAGGGCGCCGGCCCAGTTGTTGAAGCCCAATCCCCGTCCGACCTTCTTCTTGTACACGATCTGCCCGCTGGCGAAATCGATGGCCGTCAGGTACCAGGTCGTGATCGGACAGCCTTCATCCCTCCAATAGAGGTAGACGAGCCCGCTGCCCAAGGAGAGCTTGAACACACAGATGCTCTTCTCCTCGCTCGACCACACTTCCGAACACGAGTAGACACCCTCTGCGCTCCGAGCGACATCCACGCGGGTCAATCCCGGCTCCGGACGGGAGTGAGGGAAGACGTGCTTGCCCCAATTGTTCTCCACAAGGATCGAGTATCGTCCAAGCCCCTCACCCGCCACATCGGCATGTTCGAAGCAGGCGACACTGATATCGGTGCCGCTCTTGCCCTCCGCGAACAGCGGCCATCGACAGGCTTCACCTCCGCTGGAGCGATGGAGAAGGATGAGATGAATGCGCGGCTCCGCATTGTCGGTGATGGCCACCAACCCATCCAATCCACCCATCAACGTGACCGAGGTTCCTGATCCACGCGTGATATGTCCGGGTTTCTTGTGAGGACCGCGATCATAGGCCGTTCGCCAATCGATGTGAACCCGGCCGGTTCCGTCGTGGTTCAATCGATAGAGGGCGTGGTCGGAGAGAATGTAAACGCCGTCTTCGGCGACGGCGAACGAATTCTCGATGATTTCGCCCTCCAGCCGAAGCGTGTGAACCTCGCCGGACGCCATGTCGACGGTGCCGATTACGCCACCCGTCGTGGCGAACCAATAAAAATGGCCTGCCCAGTCCGGAAGGACCCAGGCGACGCTGTCTCGGTGCGGCCAGCGTTTGGGCACGACATGCGCCTGCAGATCGTATTCACGAACCAGCTCGAAGCTCCCTCCCGGCTGAGGCACTTGAATGACTTGAATCGTATTCTCGGTCGTCGGTACAACGGCGCGGTCCTGCTCATCCAGATAGAAGTACATGCCTGCACCGATGTACTGCCACGGGAGAATGCCTTGCAGGAGCCAGTACCAAGGCCGTGATGGCAGATCGAACGATGCCAGTTCCTGTAGGGAATAGGGATCCATCAGTTCGAGCTGAAATCCTCGCCCATTGCTGTAAACGGCGACTAGCCGACCGGCGCGGTCATAGGTCACGGTGCCATAGCCGCCGAAGCCTTGCGTCCGCGAACGCACCTCGGTATCGACGCCGACGGGGCCGTCGACGGCATAGGTGTCGCTCATGTAGGCGTCGCAGTGCATGTTGTTCCCTCCATTGGAACTCATGAAGGGGTGTTGAGGGATCTCAACGTGCGGAATGGGAGACGACGTGTCCGGCGGCAGGGCGCGAATGAAATCCGAGCACCCGCGTACGGTGCCACGGTCGGGATGAAAGATCGAATCCCAGGCCACTTGCGCGACTTCCCATGGATACAGGATGGACTGAGAAATGGAACGAACCTCCGCCGGATTCCGCATGAGTCGGCCGACAAGGAACAGGGCAACGGCCACCCCGAGGATCAGGGCGGCGATGAAGGCAATCGATCGGCGTCGGCGGGGCATAGGAGTACTTTACTTCATTGGTCGCAAGAGCAGGGATTCAGGGCACCGGGGAAGCTCCCTGCAAAAGAAAAGAAGCAGAGGACGACTTACTCACGGCACGACGCCATTCATTCCGAAGCTTCGGGGATAACCGGTCTGACAGCATCTTGGTGAGGTGCCGCGTACACTACCTCCATCCAAGGCAACCGGAGGATTCTCATGCTGCCCGAACACTCCCGCAACTTGGCTCTGGAACTGGTGCGCGTCACCGAAGCGGCCGCCCTAGCTGCCGCCCGCTACATGGGGCGGGGTGATGGGCATCGGGTTGACCGTGTGGCCGTCGATGCTATGCGTCTCGCCCTGCAATCGGTGGATTGCGAAGGCCGCGTTGTGATCGGCGAGGGCGAGAAGGACGATGCGCCCATGCTGTTCTGTGGGGAGATCGTGGGAACGGGAGCCGCGCCTCAACTCGATGTGGCCGTCGACCCCATTGACGGAACGCGTTCGCTGGCCGCCGGCCGGTTGAACTCCATTGCCGCCATTGCCGCGGCGCCGCGCGGCACTATGCTCGATCCGGGGCGTTCGATGTACATGAACAAGCTGGCGGTCGGTCCCAAGTGCAAGGGCTTGCTAGACATCACCAAGCCGGTGGCCGAGAACCTTCAGGTGCTTGCCGAGTGCGAGCAGTGTGAGGTCGAGGACCTCACCGTCGTTATTATGGACCGCCCTCGCAATCAGCATCTCATTGACGCCGTCCGCGCCTGCAACGCGCGCATTCGCATGATCAAGGAGTGCGACATCGCCGCGGCCTTGATGACGTGCTGGGAACATACGGGCATTGATCTCCTGCTCGGGATTGGCGGAAGTCCGGAAGGCATTCTGACGGCCTGTGCGGTGCGCGCCCTCGGCGGCGACTTCCAGGGGCAGCTCGTCAGCTTCCCGAACGAGGCCAACGATTGGGACGATTACCGGATGGGCGAGCCTCTTTACAACCACGACCTCGTGGCCTCAGATCACGTGCTCTTTGCCGCCACCGGCGTGACCGATGGTGAACTGCTCAAGGGCATTGACTATTTTGGCGGCGGCGCCATCTCCGAAAGCCTCGTCATCCGCGGCCTCACCGGCACCGTCAGGCGCATCCAAACCACGCATCAGTTGGGGAAGTTGAAGAAGCTGTCTGTGGGGTAGGTCCTCCTGAGATAGGCACAGGGTATGACGAGCTGTGACGAACTCCGGCTTGAGAAGCATCAGAAGACAAGATTGGAACTTCGTTGTGCCGCCCCCAAGACTCGCCTCAAAGAGGCTAATTATCTATCCCTCCTCGTTGACGGGATAAAATTCGAGACGCGCTGGATCAGTGCTTGACAACGAGCGAACGCTTGGTGAAACGAAAGGGAAGACACGAATGACACGCATCGAAGATCAGGTTGTCTCGGCCATCGAGCGAGAGGAGCTATTGGCGCTGTTGACACAGTTGGTTCGTGTGCCTTCACCGGTGGGCAGCGAAGGGCCGCTGGCGGAAACAATCGGAGAGTGGCTTCGTGCTCACGATCTTGAGGTGGACTATCAGACCGTCGAGGGAGATCGGAAAAACGTCATTGGAAGCGTGCAATTTCCGCAGGAAGGCCCCTGTTTGATGTTCAACGGGCACTTGGATACCGTCGCCGCTTCATCACACTCAGAGCGAGATCCCTTTCGCGCCACACGGATCGATGGACGGGTCTATGGGCTGGGCGCCCTTGACATGAAGGGCGGCATTGCGGCCTCCCTGATCGCCATCAAGGCCATCCTGAGTGCGAAATCCTGCATGCGAGGGAAGATCATCTTCTCGGGCGTAATTGATGAAGAGGGATACTCGAGCGGGGCGCGTGCGCTGTTGAAGCGAGGTCTCGATGAGGTTGACGCCGTCATCATTGGCGAGCCGTGCGGATTGCCGGAATTCAGCCCCATCCCGACCATGACGGCGGGAAAGGTGCTCTATCGCTTATTGGTTCAAGGTGTTCAAGCCCACGGATTCAGCCCGAGTGATGGTATCAACGCGGTTGAAGAGGCGGCCAAAGTGGTCGCGTCTTTGGGGCAGCTTAGACAGACGCGGCATGAAGGACTGGGCGTCGGGCCGGTGAGTACCCTCAAGATGTCGGGAGGATACGAGGAATACGCGGTGGTCGTTCCCGATCATTGCGAAGTCATCATCAGCCGCATGATCGTCCCCGGGGAAAGCCGTGAGCAGTGCAAAAAAGATCTCGAAGCCTTGATCGAATCACTTGACCTCAAGGCGCAGACCAGC
Source organism: Candidatus Bipolaricaulota bacterium (assembly GCA_028277345.1). Classification (GTDB taxonomy): domain Bacteria; phylum Bipolaricaulota; class Bipolaricaulia; order UBA7950; family UBA9294; genus SPBW01. The sequence continues at coordinate 58,197 of JANQGM010000009.1, forward strand.
GTCGAGATGCCGCCTCCCTACTACCCACCGTTGATCGTCGATAAGACGTTCCGGCTGTTCGAGCAGTTCGATCGAGCGCATCACTGTGAATATGGCTACCCGCCCTACTATGGGCCATCGACGGTTATCACCGATGCCAGTGTATTCAGCGGCGAAGGCGGGATTCCGACGTTGGTTTTTGGGCCATCCGGAGGTGGCATTCATCAAGCCGGGGAGTACGTGAACGTGGACTCTCTCGTCGCCTGTTCGCGCACCTTCGCACGAACCGCGCTAGCGTTCCTCGGAACCGTGGAGACGTGAGGAGACTCTTGACATTCAGTGCTGCAGCTGATTCCGAAGGCCTCTAGCGCGTGGAACAGCAAAAGACAAGATCTGAACATCCCTCTTGGATTTTCAAGTCGCGGGGTGGGTGTCCTCTCGGATCTCGTAGTCTCGACCGTCGCGCAACATAGCCCAGA
>JANQGM010000010.1 GCA_028277345.1 Candidatus Bipolaricaulota bacterium
CAATCGAACGATCTCATGGCATAGTCATCCAAGCCAAGCAGGGAAAGCGTTTCGCAGACAATCTGTCGATCCTGCTCCGAAACCCGCCAGGCCATATGCGGCCGCCGGCCAAGCAGCACCGCATCAAACACCGTGGCCGGAAACATCTGGGTGGTCGTCTGCGGCACGTAGCCGATAAGTTTGGCGGCATCTCGTGATGTGATCGTGCGGGCGTCGATTCCGTCAATCAGGACCGTCCCCGACTTCGGCTTCAGGATGCGATTGATGCAGCGAATGAGCGTCGTCTTCCCGGAGCCGTTTGGCCCCACCAGGCTCGTCGAAACCCCAACCGGAGCCGTGAAGGCCGCTTTGTGAAGCACATCATGCGATCCGTAGGCAAAGGAAACCCCTTGGACATGCAGTTTCATACCGACATCCCCCTTCGGCGTTTCATGAGAAGGTAAAAGAAGAAGGGCGCTCCGATAAAAGAAATGACGATTCCCACCGGAATGATGATGGGCGACGCGACCGTCCGCCCCAAGGCGTCCGCGACAAGCAAGAGGATCGCCCCGAGAACGGCGGAGGCTGGAAGCAAGAATCGGTAGTCCGATCCGATTAGAAGACGCGCACAATGAGGCGCCACCAATCCCACAAAACCGATGATGCCCGTGAAGCTGATAACGCTCGCCGTAATCAACGAGGAAAGAAGCATGGTTACGACGCGAATTCGCCCACAATTCACCCCAAGGCTTTTCGCGACCTCGTCGCCGCCCTGTGCCATCGCATTGATGTCCCACGAGGCGCGGAACATGAACGGCATGGAGATGGCCAAAGCCACCAGCACGATGAGGATATTGAGCCACGTTGAGCCGGTCAGGGACCCGAACGCCCAGTGAATGACCTGCTGCAGTTCACCCTCCGTTGCGATGTATTGAAGAAACGATGTCGCAGCTCCGAATAGGTTTAGCAGCGCAATTCCGACGAGGATAAAAGACGCCGGTGTGATCCCTCGCAATCGACCTAATGCGAGGATGAGCATTGAGGTCCCCATCGAAAACACGAACGCGTTTCCAATGATGACATAGCGTCCGATACCGATCAGACTGAAGCCCGCGATGATGGCCAACGAAGCGCCAAGGGTCGCGCCCGACGCCACGCCCAATGTAAATGGGCTTACTAGCGGATTCCGCAAGATCCCCTGCATGGATGCGCCTGCCAGGGCCAATCCCGCGCCGGATAAGGCGCCCATCACGATGCGAGGCAGTCGCATGTTCCACACGATAACTTCAGCGATGGACGGCTTAACGTCCTGTCCTAAGGTTGCAATCTTCCGAACCAGGGCCCGAACAACATCGCCGACCGTCAATGATGCGCCACCCAGGGTCATCGACACTAAGGCCACGACAATGAGCAAGACCACGCCAAGTAAAACGATTAGCGTCTTTCGCCCGATAAATCGAACGTACCGATCGGATACGGAAGGGCAGGACGCGTCCTGCCCTTCTGAGTAGTCAGTCCCTGGCTCCCTTACGGAGCGGGATAAACGAAGGTTCCCCAATGGTCAACTCCTAGATAGGACTCATGATATTCGCGAAGGAGTGCTTCAGCATCAATATCCAGCTCGGGATAGAAGATCTTGGCGAGAAACGGAACCATGAAGATTTTCCGTGGGCCGGACGCAATGCTGGCGGAGATGATATACGCTCGGCCGTTTTCCAACGCAGAAAGTGCGTTCCAGCCAGGTCGTTCGGTTAACTGCGCAAGCAGCGCAGCCATCGGCTCCTCATCCGTTACCCCGTAACCAAGTGATCCACCGCGGCTGTTGTCAAATAACAGCACATCCGGATCTCGCTCGAGAATGACTTCAGGATCTGCGTCGGCATAAGGAGCCATTGAATCGGAAAAAACGTTGATTCCCCCTGCGCGCGTAATGAGCGTGTCCCATTCGGTACCCGGTCCAAACGCCATGCCTCCGTGGTTTTCGGCAAACACACGTGGCGCATCTGCTCCGCTCTCGGAAACCAAGCTGGAGACCTCATCCATCGCAGAGCGCAGGAAGGTACTAAGCTCTTGTGCCTTCTCGACCCGGTCGAAGATAAGCCCAAGCTTCTCAATGTCGTCAAATAGAGTATCCAATTTGTAGACATCAAGGCCGACGACAACGACGCCTGCAGGCTCAAGGGAATCCGCAAGCTGTTCAAGATTCGCGAACGGATGAGTTCCGTACGTAATCATCAGTTGAGGTTCAAGTTCAAGGACAACTTCCGGATCTGGAGGGCTAAACGGGGACATTGAGACAAGCGGGAGTCCAGCATAAACGGAGAGCTCCGGCTTGCTCGTTGTCGACCCAATGACACCGACCACGCAATCAGAGACACCTAGAATCGCCAGGATTTCGGCTGCCGGAGGATTAACCACAACGACACGGTCTATGTGCTCCGGGATTTGAACCGTTCGTCCTGCGGAATCGACAATCGTCAGTGGTCCATCTGATGAGTCGCTCTGAGCAAAGACGGGGAGCGCCAGCAGGATAACGGACAAAGCGGCAACGAGCGCTAGCCGGGATACGGTATTCATTCCAAACCACCCTTTTAAGCGAGACAGGCCGATGGTTCGGCCTGTCTCGCTTGAAACGTAATCATCGTGCGAACTACGGAGCCGGATAGACGAAGACTCCTGTGTGCTCCACACCAAGGAATTCCTGATGGTACTGCGCGAGCAGAGCCTCGGGATCGATATCCAGTTCTGGATAGAAGATCCTCGCCATGAACGGGATCAGGAAAATCTTGCGCGGACCCGATCCGATGCTCGAAGATACCACATGCGTGTTACCGCCGTTGACGGCATCCAGGGAATCCCAGCCGGGCCGGTCGATATAGCCGGCAAGCGCCTCAGCCATGGCGGCCTCGTCAGACTTGCCATATCCGACCGCGCTGCTTCGGGAATCGAACAGGACGATTTCCGGGTTTCTCTCGATAGTCACTTCCGGATCGGCTTCGAAACTGGAAACTTCCGCATCAGCATAGATATTCTCTCCGCCGGCCCATCCGATAATAGTGTGCCATTCCGAGCCCGGCGCATGGGCGTTGCCTCCATGTCCCTCCGCGTAGACGCGAGGAGCATCGCCTGCAACAGCTGCAACCTGCGCAACCGAGGTATCAATCGCGGATTGTAGGAAGACGATGAGCTTGGCCGCTTCCGGGAGCTTTCCGAAAACCTTACCCAAGGTCAAGATATCGCTGAACAGATAGTCGAGTTTGTAGGCATCGATTCCGATGACGGGAATGCCGGCAGGAGCAAGCGAATCGGCGAGGCCTTGAATACTGCCGATTGAGGCATAGTGGATCACCAACTGCGGTTCCAGTTCGGTGATGACTTCGATGTCAGGCTGGCCATGCGCGGAGCTGGCAACCTGGGGAATGGCTGCGTACGCCGGCAATTCGGCCTTGCGTGCAACCGATCCGCTGGTACCCACGACAAGATCCGTAGCTCCGAGAATGGCGATAACTTCTGCTGCAGGCGGATTGATAACGACAACCCGTTCCAAGGGTTGCGAAATCTCAACGACGCGTCCCGCGGAATCCACCACGGTCACGGAATCCTGGGCCAGGACGGGGACTAGACTGACAAGTCCGATCAGTAGGGCCAATCCGGCCGCGCGGACGAACGCTGTACGACTGTGCACGTTTCCTCCTTCTAATCTGAAATATTTTGTATGGTTAGGCTGTCCCATTGCTTTCCAATCTACCGATGAGGCGAGCCATGCGGATGCGAGATAGGATGCTGTCGAGGGCGATCACCTCCAGGAATTGCCTGAATCAGGGCCTGGGCTAGCTCGTGCGCGATGTTGTTTCCGTAAAACACCCCATCACGAGTCAAGGTGAGGCCCTCGTCATCGCTACGAACAAGATCGTCGCGTTGAAGGGAATCAAAGAGCGCTCCCGCAGCGTCAATCATTGCCGAATCGCGAATCCACAGATCGAAGTCATGCCAGCGAAACCCGCCAAATTCGATCGCCCCAAGGAGTCGATAAATCGATCGATAGGTGGCATTCACGATAAGGTAGGGGGGCAGGAGCTTGGGAAGGCTCTCAACATAACCCGCGTATTGGGCAAGGTCGGAAGGATTACGTCGAAGAACGCCCCCTAGGCGGCCGCCCGCTCCCGCCCCTAGAGGAAGAGTTTCACCTGTTGCGTAGCGAATGCGAATGTAGTCGTACCGATCGCGCCCCGGGCGCACGAGCTTCGTCAGTTCCAACATCTCGAACCCTGCATCCATCAGCTCGTCAAAGGATCGTTCGAAGAATCGACGTTCCGTTTGAAGATCGCCCATCGGAGGCGCTTGCCCTGAGTCGATCATGCCGTGCAAGGCTGCCCTCTCCATCAAGATCAAGGCATAGAAACTCAGCCCGGCCAGATCCAAGGAGCATATGATCTCCAGATCAGCGAGCAGATCCTCTTCTGTCTGACCGGGCCAATTGTAGATGAGGTCCATTCCCACATTACGGAATCCAACATCTAGAAGATCGGTGAGCCGCTGCGCAGCCATCCGCCCCGTTCCATGTCGTCCCAGATACTGACGCCCACGATCGACAAACGTCTGAACGCCGACGCTAAACCGCGTGACTCCACCGTCCTGAAAGACACGGATATGCTCATCCGAGAGATCCGAAACACTCGTTTCGATCGTAATTTCCACGTCGGGTCTGAGGTTGAGGTGGGTATGTAAGGCCTTCAAGATGCGAGCCAAGCCCTGGGGAGGCAACACGGTGGGCGTGCCCCCACCAAAGTAAACGGCTCCGTACCGAGCGTTTCGCACGAGATCAGTTCGAGCGAGCGTCTCCAATTCCTTCACAATGAGGTCGGCATACTCGCTGGCCGGCGCCTCGCAACGACGGTTGAGATTGCAGAACGTGCAGTTGTGCGTGCAGTACGGCGTGTGAATGTACACCGCCCTATCCGAAACAAGATCTGAGCTGGTGGAAGAGGGTGGCATCGTTTCCGACGGGACGATCAATGAACGGAGCGGAGCCAGCGCTTCATGATGACTGCGCAGCCGTCGGTCGTATCTGCCCTGCTTCTGGGACTGTGGTCGGTCCACTTTGGGATCACCTATAAAAGTTAGTCTTCACTAACAACAGTGCGTGCACACTTCGTTTCTATTGTTAGCGAAGTCTAACAACACTATCCTCGAACTCCACGGTTGTCAAGTCCGATTTAGGAAGACCTCACAAAGCCCTGATTGATCGCACTTGGGCAGCCCTGTATAATGTTTCTCATGTCTAACATTTGCAAGAAGAGCGATCGCGAATCCGTAGGTTCCTCAAGCCTTGAAGATTACCTGGAAGCGATCCTCAATCTGTCTGGGAGCGTTGGCGCTTCGGTGCGCGTTACCGACCTAAGCGACCAGCTCGGCGTCAGCAAACCCAGTGCCTCTGTCGCCGTGAAGCGACTGGCAGAAGCCGGATGGGTGGCTCACGAACGTTACGGAGACATCAAGCTCACGTCCGATGGACGACAACGCGCGCAAGACGTTGCAGGACGGCACGATTTGCTCCTTCGATTCCTCCGAGATGTATTGGGCGTCGAAGAAGCCATCGCTGAACGGGACGCCTGTCGATTGGAGCATGACCTGAGTCCGGAAACCGTCAGTTGCTTGACACGTTTTGTTGAGTTTCTGACCGGCAGCACCACGGACGACCGGGTTTGGAACAGACGTTTCGAGGAATACCTAGCCGTTGGAAAGCACCATGCGGACCTAATCCAGGGAGGCTAAGCCTCCTTTTTTCGAGCATTGTTAGAATGATCTAACAGATGCACGGAGGAACGATGACAAACCGGACATTGAAAGACATCAAACCGAAGGAATCCGCACGTATCGTTACCGTCGGCGGGGCGGGAAAGATCCGACGTCGGTTGATGGACATGGGACTCGTGAAGGGCGCCGAGATCACGGTTCAGCGGGTGGCTCCTCTGGGAGATCCCATCGAGATCCTCCTCAAGGGATATCACCTGACGCTCAGGAAGAACGAAGCCGCGAGCATTCTGGTCGAACCCACAAAGGAGTCTGCGTGATGCCACTTGCGTTGGCGCACCCCGGGGAATGTGTTGAGATCCTCCGAATCCGCGGAGGCGAAGGCTTCCGGCGCCGGCTCGCCGAAATGGGGCTGATCGCCGGAAATCGTGTTCGCGTCATCAGCAATGGAAGGCCGGGACCCGTTGTCCTTGAAACCAAGGGCTCAAGGCTTGCGATTGGCCATGGAGCGACACAAAAGATCCAAGTCAAGCCATGCGTGCAAGCAGAGGAGTTTGATGGATAAGAAGATCACGGTTGCGCTGGCTGGCAACCCAAATACCGGAAAAACGACTATCTTCAATGCCTTGACCGGCGCCCGGCAGCATGTCGGCAACTGGCCCGGCGTCACGGTGGAGAAGCGGGAAGGAAACCGCGAACATAAGGGTGCGGCCATTCACGTCGTGGATTTACCCGGCGTATATAGTCTCACCGCTTATTCGCTTGACGAACTCATTGCTCGGCGCTTCATTCTTGAAGAGAAACCCGACCTTGTTGCCAACATCATCGACGCATCGAACCTTGAGCGAAACCTCTATCTGACGACCCAACTTCTTGAGATGGGCATCCCCGTCGTCCTTGTCTTGAACATGATGGATATGGCAAGGTCTCGCGGGCTCCAAATCGATCCGGAAAAGCTCTCAACCCTTCTCGGCGTACCGGTGGTGCCCTGCATTGCATCGCGAGGCGAAGGCATCGACGCGGTGATGGACACGATCGTGTCCGTTGCCGCTGAACACAAGCCCGGTGTCTCGCTAAATTACGGCCGCGAAGTTGAGCATGCCATCTCGACGATCGAAGAGCTCCTCCAAAATCGCCCCTTGCCGCACAAGGCCACGCCTCGATGGACCGCCATCAAGCTGCTGGAAGACGATGAAGACATGATCGAAGGGCACGATGAGATTGCGCAGGACGCCGCGATCTCCGAGGCGAGAATGAAGAGCCTCGCACACCTAAGCAACGTGTACGGAGACGAGGCGGAAACCGTCATCGCCGATGCCCGGTATGGCTTCATCAGCGGGTTGATGAAGGACGCCGTTCGCAAACCGGCTACGCAACGGGTTTCCATGTCGGATCGTATCGATCGTGTCGTGTTGAATCGATGGCTCGGTATTCCCATCTTCCTGGCCGTCCTGTATGGACTTTTCCAACTTGCGTTCACCGTCTCCATCCCATTCATGGACTGGATTGATGCGGGCTTTGGCTGGTTGGCCGAGCGCGCCATCGGTGTTGAAGGGTGGTTCGGCGCACTGTTGAGAGATGGGATCATCGGCGGACTGGGGTCGGTACTGGTGTTTGTCCCCGTCATTTTCCTTCTGTATATCGCGCTTTCCATTCTTGAGGATTGCGGATATATGGCAAGAGCTGCGTTCGTCATGGATCGCTTGATGCACAAGATCGGTCTGCACGGCCGCTCGTTTGTACCCATGATGCTGGGTTTTGGATGTAACGTACCCGCCATCATGGCTACTCGAACGATTGAAAACCCCAAAGACCGATTGGTCACCATCCTTGTGAATCCGCTTATGTCCTGTGGGGCCAGGCTACCCGTCTACGCCTTGCTGGCCGGTGCCTTTTTCACCGCGCATCAGGGACTCGTCGTCTTTTCCATGTACGCCATCGGAATCGTACTTGCGATCCTCCTAGCATGGATCTTTCGGAAGCGCTTGGTGCGCGGTGAGAGCGGGCACTTCGTCATGGAATTGCCACCCTATCGGATGCCAACGATCAAGGGCGTTGCCCTCCACACGTGGGAACGGGGCCGCTCCTTCTTGGTCCGCGCTGGCACGATCATCTTCTCCATCGTCATCGTCATCTGGGCACTTGATTACTCCGGGGCATTGGAACCCATCGGCCGTGTCATTGCGCCCATCTTCGCTCCAACCGGGTTCGGGCAATGGCAGTCGGCCGTCACCCTCGTCTTTGGCATTCTGGCCAAGGAGGTCGTGGTCGGAACGTTCGGGACACTGCTTGGAACGGGTGAAGCAGGCATTGGCGCTGCTCTCGGATCGCAACTCGGCTGGACGCCGCTTATCGCCTATGCGTTTATGGTGATGACGCTAATCTATGTTCCCTGCATGGCGACGATCGCTGTCACGCGTCGAGAAACGGGATCGTGGAAATGGACATTCTTCATGATCGGGTACACGCTCGTGCTGGGCTGGATTCTGGCAACGCTGATTTTCCAGATTGGCCGCCTTTTCGGTGGGTAGAAAGGGGACATGATATGTTGAAGCAAATTCTCGACCGGTTAAGGGACTCGAATGAACCCGTCAATCTCGCTGACCTGAGCCGCGAACTCGGCGTTGCCCGTTCAGCGCTTGACGGGATGCTGATGCAGCTTGTCCGGCAGGGCAAGCTTCGCGAAGTGCTTCAGGCTCCCGGTGAGGATTGTGGACACTGTAGTGGGTGTGCTTCCGGGCACGGATCCCCAATAGAAGTAAAGGCCTATGAGGTGATCACATAGGCGCTTTCTTTTTGAGTAAAAGTTAGGTTTGTCTAACAACAAAGAACCAAAAGGAGTTTACAGATGCCGCTTCGTACAAAACGTCTTCGCTGGATGCTGGCGCTCGTTGCCGCAAGTCTGATCGTAGGCGGGCTTCTTGCGATCGCAGATAGCCCATCGCCTGAACCGCTGGAGAAGCTTACCTTGGTCGCCCCTCCGGGTCCGATGGCCATTCCCATGGCTTACCTCGTCGTCAACGACAAGCTGTCCGCCATCGCCGAAGAGATCGATTTCTACCTGTGGAGCAATCCCAATCAACTCAAGGCCATCATCGCTGAAGGAGAAGCCGACTTCGTCACCATGCCCTCCAACTCGGCCGCCATTTACTACAACACTGGCCTGGGCGTTCGACTCCTGGACATTTCCGTCTGGAACATCCTTTACGTCATCAGTGAGGATGAATCCATCGGGGCGTTCTCCGACTTGGCTGGACGCGAGGTCTACGTCCCATTCCCCGGAAGCATTCCTGACCTCATGTACAAGTACGTGTCCAAAGCCAACGGACTCGACCCTCTCACCGACATCGCCACCCAGTACGCGGCCACGCCCCAGTATGCGGCCCAGATGATCCTCTCCGGTGAAGCCGAGACCGTCGTCCTGCCGGAACCGCTGGCAACCTCGGTCATGATGCAGACGATGAATTCCGACCGTCCGCTACACCGCGTCGTGCGCTTTGATACCGAACTCGCGGGACTCGGCGACGCCGTTGCACGATCCGCCATTGCGGGAACGGTGGTGCTTCCCGCCATGCAGGAACATCCGGAACTCGTCGAAATCTTCATGAACGAGTACGAAGCCGCCGTCGCGTGGATGCTCGAAAACCCGAACGAAGCGGGAATCATGGCTGAAGAGAACCTGCCCGAGCTCGGATTCAAGGCCGGCCCGACCGCCATGTCCCTCCAGAACATCGATTGGGAGTACGTGCGAGCCAGTGAAGGTGCGGACGCCATCGGTGCCTTCCTCGAAGAACTCATGACCCTGTCACCCGATGTTGTCGGCGGGAAGCTGCCCGACGCGGCGTTTTACTACGACGGAACTCCGTAGTGATTGCTCCTCGTTTGCACCGAGTCCGACCCTCGGCCAAACCGCCCCGGCGAATCGCCTGGGCGGTCGCCGGGGTCGCTGTCTTGCTACTCGGATGGCAATCGCTTTCTTGGATGATGCACCGCGCCGTTGTCGCGTCGCCGGGGGAAACCGTCATGGCCCTGTTTGAGATCGCGCGAAGCGGGCAGCTTTGGATTCAACTGGGCATTACGCTCCAACGGTTGCTGCTCAGTCTCGCCATTGGGTGTAGTGTCGGGCTGGTTGCCGGCCTGCTGGCCGGAATCCAAGAGCGAATTCGCTCCTTGTTCGAACCGCTTCGGTGGGTGGCGATGGCTCTGCCCGCCGTGATTATCGCGGTCTTCGGTATGATGTGGTTCGGCATGGGCGGCGAGCAAGCCGTCTTCCTCGTGGCCTTCATCATCACTCCTGTTGTGTATGTCAACACCGTTGATGGCGTCCGGGGTATCGATCCTCAACTGGTGGAAATGGGGCGAACGTATCGCATCCCTCGCCGGCTATTCCTGACCCAGATCTATCTCCCGGGAATTGCGCTTCCCGTGGTCTCCGGATTGACACTTGCCGTCGGCATTGGCGTCCGCGGGATCATCCTCGCCGAACTCCTCGGCTCGTTCGATGGTGTTGGACACAGCTTCTCCCGAGCATGGACCTTCTTAAAAACGCCCGAGCTATTCGCATGGGTCCTCGCTGCATTGGCTCTTGTCGGCCTTCTGGAGTTCGGCGTGCTAAAGCCGCTACGACGCCGATTACGACGATGGAAAGGGGGACCCTCCGCATGATCCATTTCGATGACGTCTCCAAGTCCTTCGACTCGCTGTCTGTCCTGAACGACGTCTCCTTTGCCATTGACCGGGGGCATACAGCCGGTCTCATCGGCCCTTCGGGGTCGGGGAAGACAACCCTCCTCCGCCTCATTGTCGGAGCCCTGCCGCCGGATACCGGCTCTGTCATCGTCGAGACGGAATCCATCGGTTATGTCTTTCAAGAACCTCGCCTGCTGCCCTGGAGAACAGCCTTGCAGAACATCGCCCTTCCTCTACGGGCACGTGGCTATCATCGAACGGATGCCCTTCAGTATGCGGCCAAGTGGCTTAGCCAGGTCGGACTCCAAGGATTTGAGGACTATTACCCCACGCAACTGAGCGGGGGCATGCTGCAACGCGTTTCGATCGGCCGTGCCCTTGCGATTTCCCCGGAAGTTCTGCTCATGGATGAACCGTTCAGCAGCTTAAACATGGAGCTTCGGGAGTCGTTGTTAAGCTTGGTAGCAGATATCATCGCGGATGGTCAGCTCTCTACACTGTATGTAACGCATTACTTGCCCGAGGCCATGAGGCTCGCCGATTCGGTGATGCAATTGGACTGCAATGGACGGCTGCAGACACTCTCTGAGGAATATCGGAAGAAATCGATTGCCGCTCTTCTTCGATCCATCTCGCACGAGTGGACGGAGGCAGAGCTTCTTGGCCGCAAAACCTGCAATGAAACGGAGGCTTCACCCTCATCATGAAATTCGTAACGGTAGCTGGCCCACCCTCGGTGGGGAAAACGGCGGTGCTTCTGCACACATTGCGCCACGTTCTCGCCGAAAACGTCCGCGTGGTAGTCGCCAAGATCGATTGCCTTCAAACGCAGGATGGAGAGAAGTTCAGTTCGTTGGGAATCCCCGTTCTGACCGGGCTTAGCCAAGATATCTGCCCGGATCACTTTTACGCCGCAAACCTGGAGGAAATCCATAGCTGGGCGGCAGAGCACAAGGCGGAACTCACCGTCCTCGAAACGGCGGGACTCTGCCACCGATGCGCGCCCGCCATTGATGGGTGCTTGGCGATCGCCGTGGTCGATCTGCTGAGCGGCATTGATGTTCCACGCAAGGTCGGTCCCGTGCTGTCCACCGCCGACGTGGTCGTCCTCACCAAAGGCGATGTCGTATCTCAGGCAGAGCGGGAAGTGTTCCGACACCGCGTCGCGACGGAGAATCCCCTTGCTACGGTGCTGGACGTCAACGGACTCACGGGATACGGAACGCTTGCCTTGAAGCGGCTCCTGCTTGGGGCTCCAGAGATTCGTGGTGTAACGGGACGAACGCTCCGTGGTGCTCTGCCGTCCGCGATCTGTTCCTACTGCACGGGAGAGCGAGAGATCGGCGCGTCGTTCCAGGTCGGGCATGTCACCAAGATTGAAGTGGAGAACGCAAATGAAAACTAGCAACCTGAAGATTCTCATCGAGCGAGGGACCACGAAGTCCGATGAGCCTGAGAGAATCGATCAGCTTGAACTCATCCCCGGCGAAGTCGTCGCCATCGTCGGCCCCACCGGATCGGGCAAGAGTCAATTACTCTCGGATGTTGAGCAACGTGCCAGTCGAGACACACCAAGCCAGCGCTCCGTCACCCTGTTCGGTGCGAACCCAACGACACAGTCCGGGGTCATCGCCCAACTCTCGCAGACGATGCGTTTTGTGATCGATATGCCCGTCGCGGAGTTTCTCGGTGTTCATGCGGACAGCTTGGGAAGAGATCCGTGCGTAATCGACGAAGTCATTGCCCTTGCGAATGAACTCACCGGAGAACCGATCCTCCCTCACGTCCAGATGACGGCGCTGAGCGGCGGCCAGTCCCGCGCCCTGATGATCGCGGACATCGCGCAAATCAGCCGTGCTCCCATCGTCCTCATTGATGAGATCGAGAATGCCGGAATCGACAAACTTCGAGCACTGGAGACCTTGGCTGAGCGTGGGAAGATCGTGCTCATCGCCAGTCATGATCCCGTTGTCATTCTGATGGCGCAACGACGGATCGCGATGCAAAACGGCGGGATGAACCGCATTCTGGAAACGTCGATCGACGAAGAAGCGCTCTTGAGGAGACTCGTGGAGGCCGATCGAAGCTTGTTCAAGATCCGAGATGCACTGAGATGTGGAGAGCACGCTGTATCCCGTGTTCTGTCCACTGAAAGGGAGACAGAATGAAGACAGTTCACATGGGGGTACCCCTCGTTATGGAACGGTTGGTCTTGCCAACCATTCAGAAGATGCTTGATGACGTGGATCTGGACACGATTCGATGGACAACCGAACTCAATCGATTCACAGACTTCGGCCCGCTACCGACCAACCCCAAGGAGATTCCGGAAGTCACGGCAACGCATCAAGTGACGCACCTCCGCGATCGCGATCAAGCAGTCCAGAGCGGAGAGTATGCGTTCGTACAGGACGCCTTTCCTCCCATGCGCGACGACCTTGCCGCCCAGGGATTTGTGGATCCATCCGGCGTTTTTGTGACCTTCTGCGTCGTCCCCGTCGGGCTTGTTTATCATCAGTCCGTGCAGAATCCCCCTCGATCGTGGGCGGAACTGGCCGACCCCGCGTGGCGAGGCCGCGTCATCACCTTTGATATGGGCGTTATCCACACGCTGTTGGGTGTGGGAATGCGCGACTTCCTCGGCGAGGATACGCAAGCCTTCGTGGAGAGCATCGGCTATCACGGAAATCCGGTCAACGTCAACTACATGATCGACTCCGGGCAAGCCGACGTCGCCATCATGCCCTTGCCATTCGGAACTGCATCGCGGCGTGGAAACGTTCTTCTTCAATGGCCGGAGGATGGCGCGTTTGTCGTCCCCAATGTCTTGGCGTTCAAGCGAGATCCAGACCCTCGCGCCATTGCAGTGGGGTCCTATCTGCTTTCGGAAGGCGTGCAAAAGATGATGAGCTCCCTAGGACTCATTCCCGTTCATCCGAGCGCAGAGTTGCCTAAACAGGTAGCGGAGAATAATCTTAACCTTCGCTGGCCGGGATGGGATGCGTTTATCCAAGCGTTAAATAACTAGGCGCTTCGCGAAGTCCGCCACAAGGGCGGGCTTTGTTAGAAGCTAATGTTAGGCGAACCTAACATTTGATAAGGAGGTTACTGTGCAAGACTACATCCTCAAGGAGAAGAGCTTAGCGCGGCTGATGTGGAGGCTTTCCATCCCAAGCATCCTGGGTATGCTTCTGTTCGGAATCAACCAACTGATTGACGGGATTTTCGTCGGTAACTTTGTCGGCGAAGCGGCTCTCGGAGGCGTGTCGCTATCGCTTCCTCTTGCTCAGATGATGCTAGGCTTCGGCAGCATGGTCGGCGGAGGCGCCGCAGCCATCTTGAGTATCGCTTTGGGCGCAAATGACGAGTCCATGCAACGCCGTGTTCTCCCGAACATGAATCTGCTCGCCCTGATCATTGTTGCACTGACCATGATCCTTGGGCTGGTCTTCTCCAGTGCTTTGGTTCGCATGATGGGTGGGAGTGGACAACTTCTTGCCTATGGGAACTCGTATCTGCGCATCAGCCTGATCGGCGCCCTGCTTCCCGTTTGGGGTCTCAGTTGTAACTTGGTCATCCGAGGCGAAGGGAAGATGAAGCAAGCCATGATGATGATGGCGGTCGGTTTGGCGACCAACATCGTGTTAAACTACCTTTTCATCGTGGTCCTCGGATGGGGGGTTGTCGGCGCAGCCTGGGCCACCAACGCGGGGATGCTCGTTCTCTGTGTGCTCAGCCTCGTTTACTTCTCGTCCAATCGCCCCTCGTTTCCCACGCAAGCCTTGCGCATCGGGTTCGACCGGAAGGTATTCCCACGCATCCTCGCTTTGGGGATTCCTTCACTCATCATGCAAGTCATGATGGTGATCATGCAACTCACCGTCTACCGTCTCATCGCTCGATACGGCGGTGACAGCGATATTGCCTTTATCGGCGCCGTCTTCCGTATCTACTTCGTTGCCAATCTCCCCGTTATTGGCATGATGCGTGCGCTCCAGCCGGTCGTTGGCATCAACTTTGGCGCCGATTTGTACGATCGCGTTCGCGAGGCAGTTCGAACCTTCTGGATCGCCATGACAAGCATTCTCGGCGGTATCTGGATTCTCGTGCTGATTTTCGCCGCCCCGATTCTGTCCAGCATGCTCCCGGATCGTGCCTTTAGCGCCACGGAGTTGTTAAATTTCCGGCTTTACATGAGCACGCTTCCCGCCCTCCCGCTGGCCTTTATCGCGTTGACCTACTTCCCCGCCGTCGGTAACGGCCGCGCTGCCAGTTTCATTGCGCTGGCTCGGCAAGTGGTTCTGTTCATCCCTGCGGCGCTTATTGCGGCCTCAATCTGGAAGGTCAGCGGCGTGTATTACGCGCTGTTTAGCACGGATATCACCATTTCGATCATCGCCGGATTCATGCTGTATTTCGCGACGCGAAGGCTAGGGACCAGCAACTCACCATGAATCGAAGCTTCCCCTAAACGGCATGAGACATCGTTCAACGAATGACCTCGAGGAGCATGGCTCCTCACGACTCAGCAGACAGGCATTACGGAAAGGAGTGTTGGAATGAACACAAGGAGAAAAGGAAGAACCGAACCGAGACGCTTGGTCAGCCTCTTCGCGATAGGTGTCATCCTCGTGATGGGATCGATGGCCATGGCAGAGGAGACGGTGAAAATCGCCTTCTACTGCTCACCGGACAGCCTTGGGATGGCGCTGGAACAGGCATTTGAGGCAGAACACGGTGACGTACTTGACTACATCGGCGGACCTTGGTGCCGGAAGCTGAAAAGCGAACAAGAGGCTGGGGACATCATTGCCGATGTCATTTACGGCGCTGAACCGAACTTCTACGACGAACTCGAACTCGACGGGGCCCTCCATGAGTACGTGTCTTCCGAAAAGGCGAACCTCATCGAAACCTATCAGTGGGAGACAAGATTCTATGCGATTGCAGACCTTCGCTATGTGGGCATCGTGTACAACAACACGCTAATCGAAGCCGATGTCGTGCCTACAACAATCGCCAGCCTGAACAATGAATCATGGTATCAGATGTCGGCTGTGGCAGATGCGACTCAGTGTTCATCGGCCTTTGCCATGGCCGGCGCCATGGTGTATCCGAACCTCGATTTCGGTTTCTTCGAAGCGGCCAGCGCCAATGGTGCCTTGCTGTCGGACCGCGCAGGGAAGCTTCCTTCCATGGTAGCCTCCGGCGAAGCAGCGCTCGGTCTAGCTCCCCATGACCCCGTCGTTCGCCTCCAGAACAGCGCCAAACAGAAAGGGACTGTAAGTCCGCTCAGCTTCGTGTGGCCGACGGATGGTGTCTACGTGATTCCACGGCCCGTTGCCATCATTTCGGATGCCAACCGACCGGCCAAAGCAACGGCGATCGCCGAATCGTTTGTTGATTTCATCCTCTCAGAAGCGGGCCAGAAACTGGCTGTGTCAAAGGGAGGGTATGTCGCGGCGCGCGAGGGCATGGCGATCCCAGCTTTGGTTCCGGATGAACTTGATCTGATCCAAACGGATTGGGACTGGGTACTGGAGAATCAGCAGACCATTCAGACCTTGTTCCAACAGGCGATGTACGGAAACTAACGCTGCCATGGAAGATCAAGCTGGGGGACGCGGGGTTAGCTGATGTCCCGTTCCCCCGGCTCCTTCCACGCTCGTTTTGCCTGCCAATCTCAGGGCAATTGAGCCCATTCCGGAGAGAACCCGCGCCAGGAACTCGAACCATCACGGCTCGCTCCGGAAGATGGTCGGACCTCTACGGACTGGGTACGCTTGAATCGCTGGGCGCGTTGTCACGCTCATGGTCTCAGCTGGGGCCAAGAACGGTTTGAGGCATCGAACGAGGAACAGCATGCATCCAAGACATCGCAGAATGGGGTTTCAGATCAATGGACGTCGGATCACTCTGGTCGTCGCAATTTCCGGAGTTTTGATCCTCGTTGCCTACCCGCTTGTTCAATTGGTCCACAAGAGCTTCCCTCTCAGCAATTACGTTCAGCAGCTGCAGAATCCTCAGAACATGCGTGCGCTTTGGAACACGTTGTACATCAGCGCAGGAATCACCCTGCTCGCCACAAGTCTGGGTTCGATTCTCGCCTTTTTGATGATTCGAACCGACCTTCCCCTGAAACGTACGATTCGAAGCGGCGTGTATCTGCTGTTCTTGACGCCCGCCTATATCAGTGGAATGGCATGGATTCAGCTCTTTGGACGTGCAGGCTACGTCACGCGCTGGTTTCGGATAACCATGGGCTTAACGCAAACCCCATGGGACGTTTATACATTGGAAGGCGTCATCCTTGTCATGGGGCTAAACATGATTCCGATGGCCTACATGGCGACGGCCAATGCCTTGAGACACGCAGATCCAACCCGTGAGGAAGCCTCGATTATGTCCGGAGCTACGCCCATCCGTACCTTCTTCTCCATCACGTTGCCCCTCGCGCTTCCCGGGATCATCGCCGGGGCATTTCTCGTTTTTGTCCACGGGATTTCCGGTTTCGGGGTTCCCGCCATGCTGGCCATGCCGACAGGCCACCTCGTCTTGACCACGCAAATCTACTCTGCCCTCGGACACTACGACGTTCGAATGGCCTGCGCTCTCTCTGTTGGCCTGGTTATAATGACCTCCATTGCGCTTTGGGCTCACAATGTCCTCTTGCGGAGAAATCGTTTCGCGAGCATGCCACAGAACGAGCAAACGCTGTTAACCTATCGAATGGGGGCTCTCCGTTGGCCCATCGCGCTGATCCTGACAGCATGCCTTGCTCTCGTTGCACTTGGGCCCTTGGTCATGATCGGCCTCTCATCCTTGCTACGTGCCTGGGGCCTGCCCCTCATAGGAAGCAACCTTACGTTGGCCAATTACCGCGCGATCTTCGAGACCAGCGTCAGTGCTCGAGCACTTCGAAACAGTTTCCTGTTTGCGTTTGGCGGCGCGTCGTGCTCTGCCCTTCTAGGATTGGTTGTCTCGTACATCGTACATAGAACTCGCCTTCGCGGCCGGCAGCTGCTTGACGTTCTTGCCTCTGCACCGCTGGCTGTTCCCGGACCGGTCGTGGCAGCTTCAATGATCTTCGCTTGGTCCGTGCCCGCGCTTCGGCTGTACAACACTCCGTGGATCATTCTCATCGCCTACACGGTTGCCTTCCTCCCCTATGCTGTTCGCACAACGGCGAGCGTACTCAAGGCAATGCCTTTGAGTGGAGAGGAAGCCGGATGGATGAGCGGACGTTCTTGGGCAAGCGTGTTTGCCGGCATTGTCTTTCCCGTTATTCGACGAGGCGTTTGGGCCGGCTGGATGTTGGTGTTTCTTATGGCCTTTCGAGAGATTCCGATTTCTACGATGCTCTACACAAAAGGAACGGAAACGGTTGGCGTTTTGATGTTCATCTTGAAAACCGAATCGGGGGGACTTGAAGTTGTCTCCGCCGTTGCCGTCGTCGTCGTTGTGCTGACCGCGATCGGACAAGCCGTTGTCGGTCGCCTGGTCGGCATCCGCAAGGGGATCCTGTGAATCGAAACGATGCTCTTCGCCTGGAGAACGCTACGAAATCGTTCGAGGATCTTGTCGTCGTCCAACACGTCAACACCACGGTCGAACAAGGTACCTTGACTGCACTTCTCGGCCCCTCAGGGTGTGGGAAAACGACCCTCCTCCGGATGATCGCAGGATTGGAAACTCCCGACGAAGGAACAATATGGCTGAACGAACAGCCTTTGTTCCAAGACCGGCCACGCATTCATGTTCCTCCCCACCGTCGCGCGATTGGTATGGTCTTCCAGGACTACGGCCTTTGGCCTCACATGACCGTTGAGAGAACGGTGGCCTACCCTCTCCGCGCTACAAAGGGACGACATCGGAGGGGCAGAGTGCCTTCGGCTGTGCACGAGGTGTTGAGCCAGGTTCGACTTTCCGGCCTGGAGAACCGGTTACCCCACCAATTGAGCGGAGGAGAGCGGCAGCGTGTTGCACTCGCTCGCGCTCTGGTGCGTCACCCTGAACTTCTGCTTCTTGACGAACCTCTGTCCAATCTCGATGCCCAACTCCGCAAGAGGATGCGGTCAGAGCTTCGGCACCTTGTGCAAGCAACTCCGATCACCGTTCTTCATGTCACCCACGATCAAGCAGAGGCATTGGCCATATCCGATCAAATGATTGTGATGTCCTCAGGCCAGATTGAACAGACCGGAGCACCTGAGACCTTGTACGAATCGCCACGTACCGCATTCGTTGCTCAGTTCGTTGGAGATGCCAATCTTCTGTCTGCACATGCCGAGCACGTCGACGGCGCAACACGGCTCCGACTCCCTGATGGATCCGTGCTAGCGTGCGCGGGCTTGGACGTTGGGCCGGTGGAAGACGTATACGGCGTACATCCGCACGATGTGTCACTTGAGGCATCCAGCAGCTCTTCAAACGTCATTGTGGATCGCCATTATATGGGAGATTCCTGGCACTATGATGTCCGCGTAGGAGATACGACGCTTCGGGTGCAGGCACCGATTCGCGAAATCTACGATATCGGGTCCGGCGTTCATCTATCACTTCGTCACGTGTCTCGCGTTCGTTCGTCAACCACGGAGACCGAAACTCATCTGCTAACAAGACCGAACCCTCGGCAGCAAAGCAGCGAGCCTCCTCGAAAACGACGGATCGGAGGACGCAGGAGAAGCCGACGACACGATCGAATCCGGCCCAACGGATATCGCAATCAATCCTCAGATTAAGCTGAATTGCCAGAGCGGCATGCTCCGGACGCCGCCTTCTCGCGCAGAGTTCCCTCCTGCTGCGACCAAGAAACCCGGCTCCTTGACAGGCAGTAGAGTGACATCTATACTGTTAGCCATGTCTAACATACGACGGATCGCAGATCCTCTTCGCTTCTCGTCGCACAAAGAACAGGGGCCGCAACAAGAGAGCCCACGTCCGCTTCGAACATACGATGGCCTCCGCACGTTTGCGATTTCGCTGCCTGTTGGGGAGGCAAGAACGAATTGCGGGAGTAGGATTGGAGTGGCAACCTTTCTTTTTGATTTGCAGTTAGCTATATCTAACTTTTTCGGGCGACGGACCTTCGTTGTACGAGACACCTCGCCAAACGGCCTTCCTTCTACACTCCACGCACCGATCGAAGCCCCCATCCGGGGAATGGATTCCACACCGCGTACGTGCTGGCGCAACACGGTCTCTCCACCACCTGTGTGCCACGCACGCGGTGGTGGGATTTCATGAAAGGAGTCTATATGGGCGAATGGCCACTAGCCTTCCGAAGCATCGATCGGAAGCATGGCCGGTGCCTAGCATCCGTGAACGGCGCAATTCTCGTGTGCCGAATCTGGATTCAAAGCTGCGCTCCGCGCTCTGATCGGGCAAGACGCAGATTCCAGACGCGCGACACCGCGGCTCCGTGCTCTGGCTCGACAAAGCCCGCACCGCAAGGAGGGATTTTGGGCCGCCAGTATAGGCGGAGCCGCGGCTAGCTATAAAAGAAACGTCCATCGGGGTCAACATCTCCGAGAAGCACGTTCTGAAGTCCGGAGGAATCGAGATGCGCGAGGAGGGATGGGTGCTGAAGAATCCTCGATCCACTAAATGTGGAGTTCGAAGTTTCGCGTCCTCGAGGCGTTTCCCATGTGCCGGGGAATGAAGCAGGGCACACCGCTGAAGGTCAGGCTGAGGACGATGTTCTCCGACATCTTCGACATCGGATTCATGGTGCATCTGCAAGCCGAGTCGTTCGTTGACGATTGAGAACTCGCATGTGCGAGAAGACGAAGGAACTGGATGTGATTGCCGTACCCAATACATGGCGAGGCCGTGAGTAGATGATGACCTAAGCGAGGTGTACAAAGCATGATTAAACCGCTACCTGAAGTCACCGAAAGCCTGCGCGAGCTGTATGCGCATGTGTATGGGCCTGTGCGCGCCAAACTGCTGATGACCGGCATAGAGCTTGGCGTCTTCGGTCAGCTTGCGAGCCCAACGTCGGCTTCGAACGTTGCTCAGAAACTCGATACCCATCCAGGCAACACTGAGATTCTCCTTGATGGACTTGCATCAATCGATCTGATCACGAAGCGTGAGGGCCTCTATCGAAATGGCGACGTCGCTCAGGCTTTTCTAGTGGATGGAACCGAGACCTACGTGGGCGGTGTCCTTCAGTTCATGGATGCCATCTCGTCGTTCGGGGTCGAGCACATGGCCGATTTGGTGAGGCAAGGCCCGCCCGAGCAACCCTCAGATGAAGCGCTCGCTGAGGAGACCTGGGCCAACTACGCTCGCATTGGCGCGAACGGGCAACGCGCCGGCTCCGCTCAGCGTGGCGTGAAGCTCATCAAGGAGCTTCCTGAGTTTCCTCACTTCCGGAAGATGCTTGATCTGGGTGGTGGCGCGGGCATGTTCGCGATCGCCATGGTGTCGGCCCATCCCAAGATGAGCGGTATCGTTTTCGATCGCCCGATGATAGCTGAGGTTGCACGAGAGCTGATCGCAGAGTATGGCGCAGGAGATCGTGTCAAGGCGATCGGCGGCAACTACATGAGCGACCCCATCGGCAAGGACTACGATTTGATCTGGTCTTCTGCAACGCTCAACTTCGCCAAGTATGACATCGATCCACTCATGCGCAAGATCCATGCCGCGCTTCGGCCTGGCGGCGTATTCGTGAGCATGCATGACGGCCTCACTCACGAGGGGACGAAACCGATGGAGATGTTCATCGGCATGGTTCCGTTGTCCTTGTCCGGCGGCCCACGCATGAGCTTTGAACAGGGATTTCTTGCCGATGCCATGCAGCGCGCGGGATTCGAGTCGATTCAATCACGAACCCTGGAGAGCCCGTGGGGAAACATGGATCTGGACATCGCGCGCAAGCGGAAGTCTCCCCTCGATGGGTGAAGCAATGCCCTCCATGCAGGCTGAGAGGAGTTGAGAGCAAGTGAGCAAACTGGTGGAGAAATTCAGAGACGTTACAGCAAGGCGACCCTCGGGCTGGCTGGGCAGGAAAATGTACCACGATCCGAAAGGCCACTACCCCTCCTTTCGGATGGTCATGGAGAGGCTTCAGTTGCGACCTGAAGACAAGTTCCTCGAGGTAGCATGTGGAGGCGGTTCACTGCTTGAGATGGCCTTGGAGAAAGTCGTCTGCGCAGCCGCGATCGATCACAGCGCTGATATGGTCAAACTCGCGTCTGAAAGGAATCGATTGGCGATCGAACGTGGACGGCTTGAGATTGCAAGAGGAGATGTGGGCACGCTTCCCTGGCCGGATCAAAGCTTCACGTGTGCCGCCTGCACCAACGCCTTCTTCTTCTTCGAACATCCAGATCGGATGCTCAAGGAATCCTTCCGGGTGCTTGAGCCAGGGGGACGGTTGGTCGTCATCAGCGTTCCAGATGAACGCAACGTCGCCAGCTTCATCTTTAAACGTCCATACAGGCTCAAGACCTACTCGGACGAAGCCATGCGCCACATGCTACAGGATGCAGGCTTCTCATCCATAGAAATCAGCACGATCGCCGGTAAGCAGGTCTGTGTTGCGCACAAGGTCTGAGCAGGATTTGCGTGCAGACAGCTGCAGATCCTTGGCGAACGAGAATTCAAGGAGCAATCTTGTTTGACTTATCGAATAGCGCGAAAGAATCGACGAAACCCGTAGGGCCTTCATCGAGCCTTGAGGACTACCTGGAAGCAATCCTCATGCTTTCGGCAACTGAAGGGCAAGGCGTTCGCGTGACGGACATCAGCGAATGGCTCAGCGTAAGCAAGTCAAGCGTTTCGGTCGCGGTGAAGAAGCTGGTTGCCGGCGGTCTCGTGTCCCATGAACGTTACGGCGATATTCACTTAACCGAGGCAGGCAGGACATGCGCAAAGGAGATCGCCGGCCGCCATGACCTTCTCTATCGGTTCCTGAAGGAAATCCTCGGCCTCGATGAACGCACGGCTCAACAAGACGCATGCAGACTTGAGCACGATTTGAGTCCCAAGACGGCTGAAAGCCTCTCACGGTTCGTCGAGTTCCTGACGGATGGGCGGCCTGAGGACTGCAAGTGGAAGCGTTTGTTCAACGCGTATCTCGAAGGGGTGGAGCTACACGCCGTGCCTGCGATCGGAGACTGCGTGAAAGGCTGCCGGCGTGAGCGTCTTGGTTCATCCGGTGTGGGCGAGAGCAGGTAAACGTGTTGCGGGACGCGGAACCGTTGACAGAGATGTGAAGAGTGGATCTCAGACGGATCAACGTTTTACTCAATCTGGATAGGCCTACTTGGCGAGCGTACAGCGAATGACTGACAACACCGGAAGGAGAGGATGAAAACGATGCGCCTCGTCGTACAATCGATGCTTCTTCTGCTAAAACGCAGGTTGGCACGCATGAGCTTGGCGGAGAAACAAGAGTTGATGACACGCTTGATCCCGCACGTTTTAGCTGACCTTAGCCTGCACGACCGTCTTGCACTCATGCAAAAGATGATGCCGCACATGATCGGGGACATCGAGCCCGAGCAGGTCAGTACACTCATGGATACGATGATGCCCATGATGATGAGCATCCTGAGCGGGAGAGCTCCAGAGGACCTATAGCTCAGACGCGGCAGGGCTTCCATGATCGAATACCCGAGCCGTGAATGCGTGCACACAACGAAAGGAGGCAGTGTGGAACTTGAGACCATCACGCAGCTTGCCGGAATCGTAACCCTCATTGGAGCTGCGCTGTATGCCGTCGCTGATGTTCTTCTGCTCGCGCACAATATCGGCCCGCGCCAGGAGATCCCCGTCACCGCGGTTGATTTCGGAGCAAACTCCCAGTGGAAGCGCCGAGCCCGAATCCTGGAATGCATGTCGAAGATTCCCTGGAGGCGCCTAAAGATTGGCGGGCTGCTCGGCGTCTTCATGACGCCGTTTGCCATGACGGGAGCGTGGGTCTTGTACCACGCCTTGGAGCCTGCGGGACAGGGTTTTGCCATCATCCCCGCCCTTCTGTGGCTCGCCGCCTATCCAATTGGAGCCTTTATCCACGGCTCGTTCATCTACCTCGGTGCGGTGGTGCAGGCGTGGAACGAAGCGGACGGACGGGCCAAGCTTGTTCTTGAGAACACCGTACAACGGCTGCTCCGTGTGCTGATGGTGTCCTATGTGATGTTTGCCACCCTCGCGGTCGCGACATCCGGCGCGTATGCCATTGCCGTCGCACAGGGCACAACTGCATTGCCCCAATGGATGGCGGCGGCGAATCCTGTTCTAATGACGATTGTGTATATGCTTCTCGCTCGGTGCGTGGTTCCGCTTCGGATCATGAAGTATGTGCAAGGAGCCGGGTTCAACATCGTCTACATCGCATTTTTCGGGTTGCTTCTTGCCTACATTTGGTGATGAATCAAGGCTCCACGTTGAAGACAGACGATGCGTCACCAAGTCGCTTCCACCTCAACGTTTACTGCTAGTCTCGACACCTTCCGTGTTTCACTAGAGAAGCAAGTCCGTTCGCAACCGGTTCGGCACCGAGAACATCCGACCGTTTTCCCTATCGTGACCGGGTCAATCGCACTGACCAGCATTTGAGATCGCCGAACTGGCCGGGCATGGTGAGGGATCGTCGGCCTCGGAGAGAGACCCGCTCCCCGAAACCGATGGCGCGCTCACCTGCATGAATACGCCAGTTCCAATAGCTAATCCCATGTATAAACCTTGACAGGAGACTGCCGTTGCGTTAAAATTAGTCTTAACTAAAAATAGCTTTTAAAAAGCTGAAAGTTGGGTCTCATGCCACGAAAAACCTATCGCATGTCCGTCACGCTCATCGTCTTCACCGCCCTGATGAGCGTCGTCGCCTTCTCGCACGCGGACCAGGCATCTCCGTTTCGGATCGTCGCAACCACGACCCAAGTAAGCGATCTGACTCGCGTATTGACGGCAGGGATCGACCAACCGATCGAGGTCGAGAGCCTCATGGGGCCAGGCGTTGATCCTCATCTGTTCGTGGCCAGCGCCGGCGATGTGGCTTTGCTTTCCCAAGCGGACGTCATCTTTTACAACGGGCTCGATCTTGAGGGTAAGCTGGATCAGGTTTTCGAACAGATGAACCGCATCGGCATCCCAACGATCCCCGCGACGGACGCGATGGACGAAGACCTGCTTCTCCAGAATGCCGACTTCGCCTTTAACTACGATCCACATATCTGGTTCGATGCACGTCAATGGCAAGCCGTCACGGCGTTCCTACGGGATCAACTCATCGGCTTCTTGCCAGCTGCTGAAGCCGCCATCACCGCCAATGCCGCCGACTACCTGAACGAACTGGACGTCGTGCACCGCTATGTGCTCGACCAAGCGGAGCGACTGACGGAGATCCAGCGCGTCCTGATTACCTCGCACGATGCCTTCAACTACTTCGGTCGCGCCTACGGATTCGAGGTTCGCGGCATTCAGGGAGCCAGCACGACGAGCGAAGCCAGCGTTGCCGATATCCAGGCACTGGCGGACTTCATCGTGGAACGGGAAATCCGGGCGATCTTCTCAGAATCCTCCGTCTCTTCGCAAACGGTCAACGCGCTCCGTGAGGCCGTGCGCGATCGTGAGTTTGAAGTCACGGTGGGCGAAGAGATCTACTCGGATGCGATGGGCGATCCGGACACGGCAGAGGGAACCTACCTGGGGATGTTGCGCCACAACATTGACGCAATCGTCACCGCGCTGCTGGGCGAGCACTCAGACGCCGATGAATGACGCGGCACTCGAAATCCAGGACTTGACCGTTGCCTACCGCAACACACCGGTTTTGTGGGACATCGACTTGGACGTTCCATTCGGAACTCTGGCCGCCATTGTGGGGCCCAATGGTGCAGGAAAGACGACCCTCATCAAAGCCGTTCAGGGACTGGTGAGACCGGCAGCCGGCAACATCCTCGTGTTCGGTAAGCCGTATCGAGCACAACGCGCGTTGGTCGGCTACGTTCCCCAGCGCGGCAGCGTCGATTGGGATTTTCCCACCAATGTTCTCGACGTTGTTCTGATGGGTCTCTATGGGCGCATCGGTTGGTTCAAGCGGCCGGGCGGGCAACAACGCAAGCGCGCCCTCGCTGCCATTGAGCAGGTGGGGATGTTAAGCTGCGCCTCTCGGCAGATCAGTCAGCTCTCGGGCGGCCAGCAGCAACGCGTTTTCTTGGCACGGGCTCTCGTGCAAGACGCTCAGCTCTATCTGATGGATGAGCCGTTTCAAGGCGTTGACGCCACCACCGAAAAGGCCATCGTCGCCTTGCTGAAGCACATGAAGTCCGATGGCAAGACCGTGATTGCCGTCCACCACGACCTGCAGACGGTCCAAGCGTATTTCGACTGGGTAACGCTTCTCAATGTGCGCAAGATGGCGGCTGGCCCTGTCGATGAGGTATTCACGCCGGAGAATCTCCACCAAACCTATGGTGGAGGCGTCGCCGGTCCGGGGTCACAGCTTGCCGAAATCGATGATCCCGGTGACAGGGGGTGAAGCATCATGGTGGAGTTGCTGCACAATCTGTTGTTTGACTACACCTTGCGCACAGTGGCCTTGGGCGCCGCCGTCTTGGGCGTTTCCAGTGGCATTTTGGGTGCCTTCGCGGTCTTGCGCGGCCAAAGCCTGCTCGGCGATGCCCTTTCGCACGCCGCGTTGCCTGGTGTGGCGTTGACGTTTCTTTGGGGCGGCACAAAGGATCCGCTGTTCTTGGCGATGGGGGCCGCCATCTCGGGGTGGCTGGGCATTCTGTGGATCCAAAGCGTGACGCGCTACACTCGGGTCAAGTTTGACACGGCGCTGGCCATTGTGCTATCCGTCTTCTTCGGCGGCGGAATGGTCGTGCTAACCTTCATCCAGCGATTGCCGACAGCCTCAAAGGCCGGTCTTGACCAGTTCCTCTTCGGTCAGGCCGCCGGAATGATCATGTCCGATGTCGCCGTGATGGCCACGCTGGGGGGGGCGGCCGTCGCTCTCGTACTCATCCTCTGGAAAGAGTTTAAACTGCTTTGCTTCGATGCCAGTTTCGGCCGTTCTATCGGGTTGCCCATGGTTCGACTCGACCTGTTGCTAACGACGCTGCTGGTGGTGGCCATCGTCATCGGACTCAAGACTGTCGGCGTCATTCTAATGAGCGCACTCATCGTCGCTCCAGGTGCCGCGGCTCGCCAGTGGACAGATCGTCTCGGCGTAATGGTCGCGCTCTCCGCAGGCTTTGCCGTTGTCGCGGGCGTCATCGGCGCAGCCCTGAGCAGTACAGCCGCGCGGCTGCCCACCGGCCCCATGATCGTGGTCTGTCTCAGCACCATCGTGTTGGTCTCGCTGTTTCTCGCCCCGAGACGCGGCATCGCCTGGCGATGGCTACGTGCGCAGCATGCCGGCCGACGGTTGCGAATGGAACGTGTGTTCGCCGATCTATACGAGCTTTCCAGGCAGCATGAGGACCCAATGCATGCCCACGATTTGGCAACCCTGCACGCCATGCAGGCGCATCCCGCTGGCGTGCTGGACAACCTCCGCAAACTTGAGGAGCAAGGCTGGGCTCACGAGGTCGAGCCGCAGCGCTGGGCGCTTACCGATCGCGGCCTCGAGCACACCCACGAACTGGAACGCGGAAATCGGGTCGCAAATCTTGGGAAGGAGACCTAGTCAATGGGTGCATTTCAACGGGACATCCTGCTGATCGCGGCAACGGTCGCTGCCGCCTGCGCGTTGCCCGGCGTGTTCCTCGTGTTACGGCGGATGGCGATGATCAGTGATGCCATCAGCCACGCCATTCTTTTCGGCATCGCACTTGCTTTCCTGGTCGTTCAAAGCGTTCACTCTCCACTTTTGATCCTGGGCGCGGCGCTGACCGGTGTCTTGACGGTGGCGCTTTCCGAATGGTTACGCAACACGCGGTTGATCAAGCAAGATGCGGCTATCGGACTCGCTTTCCCGCTGCTGTTCAGCATCGGCGTCATCCTCCTCAATCGCTATGCAAGCAACGTCCACATCGACATTGATGTCGTGTTGCTGGGAGAACTGGCATTTGCGCCCTTCAATCGTCTGATCATCGGCGGTGTAAACGTCGCTCCCTTGTCCCTGGCTGTTATGGGAGGAATTCTGTTACTCAACGTGTTCTTTATCGGCACATTCTACAAGGAGCTAAAGCTGTCCACTTTTGACCCTGCACTCGCCGCCGCGCTCGGATTCGCCCCGGTCGCACTTCACTACGCATTGATGGCACTCGTTTCGATCACCGCGGTCGGTGCGTTCGACGCCGTAGGCGCCATCCTCGTGGTTGCCCTGATGATTGCCCCGCCGGCCACAGCCTACCTGCTGACCGACCGCCTTCCTAGGATGATCCTTCTCAGCGTGGGCGTAGGAATTCTAAGCGCCGTTTGCGGTTTCTACTTTGCGTTGTGGCTCGACGCCAGCATTTCCGGCGCCATGGCGCTGGCCGCCGGGTTTTTCTTCCTGCTGGCCTTTCTGCTTGCCCCCGACAAGGGAATGCTGGCCGCACTCGTTCGGAACGCGCGCAATCGCTGGGCATTTGCCGAGACGATGCTCGCAATCCACCTTCTGCAGCACGAAGGCCAGCCTGAGGAAGCCGCGGAGAGCCGCGTAGACCATCTGTATAAACACTTTCGCTGGGGAGAACGGTTTGCTCGCCGTGTCGTCGTTCGCGCCGAGAGGCACGGCGTCCTGCAGCTTTCCGAGGGGCGCCTGCGGCTGGAATCAAGAGGGCGCGTGCTCGCCCAGCGACAGCTGGGGCTGACGCCTGCAGATCCCAAGGCGAGGGACCATTGATGCATACACAAGCCATTGAAGATTATCTGAGGGAAATCTACGCACTTCAGGAACGAGACGAGCGGGCCACGACCTCGACGTTGGCGGCACGTCTCGATGTGACGGCGGCCTCCGTGACGAATATGTTCAAGAAGCTGGCCGCACTGAACCTCGTACTCCACGAGCCGTATAAGGGAGTCACCCTCACTCCGGCCGGTCTCAAAGCCGCTCTCGAAGTCGTCCGTCACCATCGCTTGATCGAGCTCTACTTGGCCGAGGCGTTGGGCGTTCCCTGGGATCAGGTCCATGACGAAGCAGAGAAATGGGAACACGTGCTCTCGGAGGACATGGAAGATCGAATCGATGCCGCGCTCGGATACCCCACCACCAGCCCACATGGGGCACCGATCCCCACACGAGATGGGACGGTTGCCGACCGCCCATACCGTTCATTGAATGAACTGGAGCCGGGCCAAACCGTAGAGATCATCGAGGTGAGCGATCGCGACCCAGCTCTGCTTCGGTATCTCGGAGAGTTGGGGCTCTACCCTCGAGCCCGACTTGAGATCGTCTCCAACAACCCCTATCGCGGCACGGTCCTCCGGGTTAACGGAGTGGAGTGCACGTTGGGCTGCGACGTCGCCCGTCACATCTTCGTCGAATCCGTCTCCGATATCCCTAGAGAGTAGTCTCACTGGCGGCGTCGCTACGGCCACTCGTCTGGCGACCATGCGAACCTCCGAACGAGCGAAAACCTCCTCATCCATTCGCAACGTGGCCCGGACTGCGTCATGTTCGACACGGGCATCAGCGACCCCTTCGATCCGTGCAATCCAGCACTCAAGGGTCGCCGCAATGCGCCCCACTTGCACGCCTATATCGCGTCAGCACGTGCCGTTCTCACAACGCCATGGTCCCAGGGCCAAGAAGCATGGCCCTGGACGGTTGCCCTTCGCCAACGACCTACGTCGAACACTCGCTTTGCGCTACGATTTCGTCATCTGACGCTGAACCATACTCGCGAAGATGCCGCCTGCCTCCATGAGTTGCTCTGGATTCCCCATCTCTGCGACGTGGCCGTCCGAAATCACAACAACCTTGTCTGCATGGGCGACGGTGCGCATGCGATGGGCGATGATGAGAACGGTCTTTCCTCGGATCAGCTCTGAGAGTCCAGCCTGGATCTTGGTCTCGTTTTCCACATCCAACGACGCCGTCGCTTCGTCGAGCAAGACAATGGGGGCATCCTTCAAGAGTGCGCGTGCAATCGAGATACGCTGACGCTCTCCTCCAGAGAGTGTTTCTCCGTTCTCGCCGATCATCGTGTCATAGCCGTCGGACATCTCGCGGACGAACTCATCACAACGTGCGAGTTTCGCAGCCTGGAGAACCTCTTCGTCGGATGCGTTTCGGCTTCCGATGCGAATGTTGTCCATGATCGTGGCATTGAAAAGCACGACGTTTTGGAAAACGACCGAATAGCTCTTTAACAGAGTTTCCGGATCGATTTCGCGCACGTCGCGACCGCCCAAGAGGATTCGCCCTTGCTGTGCATCCCAGAATCGGGCAGCAAGCATCGCCGACGTCGTCTTGCCGCCACCGGACGGTCCCACGAGAGCCGTGATCTCGCCTTGCTTGGCCGTAAATGATACGCCGCTCAGGACTTGCTTGTCGGCCTCATAGGAGAACGATACATCATCGAACTCGATATCGTAGTTCTCCGGGACAAACGAGGTATCCCCTTGTTGGATCGGCATGGCCTGCAGCTCGCGCATACGGTCAATCCGCGCATCGAGATAGAACAGGGCAGCCAAGTTGTTGAAGACCTCGCCGACAGGCTCGTAGATCCTTGATGCGACCAAGAGGAAGACCAAGTAGGTAAAGACGTCGATGACGCTACGCGTCAGGAGTGTCGCCCCAACGAGGATGACGCTGACCAAACCCAACTTGAGGAGGCTGTGCGCGCTACCAAGCAACACGCCGCCTGAGAGCTCAAAACGGGTCAACTGCCTCTCGTACGTATCCAGGGCATCGTCCAACCCATTCATGAAACGGTTTTCCAACTGACACGCCTTGATCTCCTGAATCGTATCGAGACCTTCTTGAATCTGGTCGCTGACCACCCGCATCTGCTTGTAAATGGCACGTTGATTCCTCTTTTGCCACGCTTTCGATACAAGGACGACACTTGCCGCCACCGGCACAACCCAAAACAAGGCCAACGCAAGTTGCCATTGATAGATGAACAGCCCGATTGCAACCAAAGAGATACTGAGAATCGATGCCACGAGCTGGGGAACGGCATGAGAGAACGTGTGTTCCAGATCTGTGCTGTCCCGCATGATGGTCGAAGTCAGATCCGACAGATTCTTGGTGGCGAAGAAAGCAAGCGGGAGCTTTCGAAGCTTCTCAGCCAAGCTAATTCTCCGATTCGCACTCTCTTCGTAGATCGTCGTGAATGTACTTCGGTACTGGACGACGGCCAGGATCCATGTCGCTGCAGCAAATCCAAGCCCCAAGAGGATGTAGTAGCCGAATCCATGCAAGGTCCCCCCCGCGGAGTCGATGGCGTCGCGCAGATACTCGTTGAGAAACACGAACATATAGACTGCGGGAAGCATGATCCCGATGTTCAGGAGTGTCGTGCAGAACGTCCCTCTGAGGAAGTCCCTCGCGCCTTTCTCGGATAGTGCGAGTCGATTTTGAATTGTTTTAAACATGCTGAGCCTCGCTTTGAAGCGTCCACTGAACTGCCTGTCGAAACTCCTGCCACATGCGGGCGTAGAGCCCTTCGTACACCACAAGCTCCTCGTGCGTTCCCTGTTCCACCACGCGCCCTTGGTCAATTACAAGGATGCGGTCCACATCCATGACGCTGGAGAGTCGATGTGCAATCATGAGGACTGTCTTGCCTTTGGTCAGCTCGGCAAGTGCGCTTTGGATCAGATCCTCGTTCTCGGGATCGGCGAACGCCGTGGCCTCATCAAGCACTACAATAGGCGCATCCTTGACGAAAGCGCGCGCCAGGGCAATGCGCTGTTGCTCTCCTCCAGATAAGAACGTGCCGTCAGCACCGATGCGCGTCTCGAGCCCCTCAGGCAATCTATCAATGATCTCTCGACACTGCGCACGATCGATGGCATCCTCGATCTGTTGTCGTGTTGCTTGCGGGTTCCCGAAGGCGATGTTCTCACGCAGCGTAGTTTTGAACAGCTGGATGTTTTGGAATACGAACGAGACGTTGGACATCAGATCGCCGGGACTAAGCTCTCGAACGTCCGTCCCTCCGATCAGAACCTGGCCGGAGTCAACGTCCCAGAAGCGGGGCACCAGGCGGGCGATCGTCGTCTTTCCGCCTCCAGATGGCCCAACCAGTGCGTAGGTGTGGCCGGCGGGGAGCGTGAAGCTGACAGTGTCCACAGCGTTCTTCTCTCCACCGGCATAGCGGAAGTCAACATCGCGGAATTCGATCGCGTGCCCCGTGATCGACTTGGGATGTTCGGGCAAGGGCAGCGGCTTGACATCTAGCAGCTCATCAATCCGATTCGCCGCCTCGCCGGCTTGTCCCAGGGCTTGGTTGAGATACATGCTACGCATGATGCTCTGCGCAAAAACCGGCGTGAGCAGAATGTAGAAGATAAGGTCAACGATCATTGCCGTTGTTGGCGCACCGTGGGTGATCAACAGGACGGCGACGGGCACCAGGAAGTAGGCAAAGCCGTGGATAATCACCGAGTAGGTGGCCATTGGCTTCTCCCACAACCGCGTATATCGGTACACCATATCGCGATACCGAAGAATGCTGTCGTGGAAGCGCTTGAAGGAGAAGACGGTCTGCTGGAACACCTTGACCACGGGAATGCCACGCACATACTCCACGGCTTCGGTGTTCATCTCCTCAAGAGAGTCCATGTACATCTTCATGAACGACTTGCCGCGCCCGCCC
This sequence comes from Candidatus Bipolaricaulota bacterium, assembly GCA_028277345.1. Taxonomy (GTDB): domain Bacteria; phylum Bipolaricaulota; class Bipolaricaulia; order UBA7950; family UBA9294; genus SPBW01. Next base: position 32,139 of record JANQGM010000010.1, read on the forward strand.
ATCATGGAACCCAAGAGAGCCATGGATAGAATGACCGGAGCCAAAGTCGCCAATCCCAGCCTCCAGTCGAACGCGAACACAAGCACCAACGCGATCAAGGGGACGAGCAACGATGCGGCGAGATCCGGCATCTGGTGCGCGAGAAACACGTGGGTGATGCTTGCGTTGTCATCAATGATCTTCCGCATGCGGCCTGACGTGTTTTGATCGAAAAAGCCCAGAGGCATGGCGACAACTCTTCGCATCCCTTCGCGTCGCATGTTCGTTTCGACCCGAAAGGCAGCCAGGTGCGATAGCATCAGAGCCGCGAGATAGACGACAACTCCTCCTACCGCAGCCACAAGAGCCCACCATCCATAGGCACGGATCATCGCGGTGGAATCCACGGCAACCGGAGCCAGCAGCTCGTGAACAATCCGCCAGATCAGCACAATCGGAACCAGGCCCAGGAGTGCGCTCAGCGCGGAAAGCACGAGCGATCCTGGGAGTAGGATCCGGCGGTTGCCCATATAGGTTTGCAATCGTCTCAGTGCGTTCATCAATCCGTCCTTTCGGTGAAATCAATCCTCAAAAACGAACAATGTTCGTCTTTTGTCAAAAAAAGAAACCCTCCAGTCCTCCCCGACAGAAGCCTGCATCACGCTTCATTTGATCACGGTTCGATCCCCATAAGCCTTTTCCATCCTGCAGTGGCATACTCGATATACTCGGTGATGAAGCATTCCAACTGGCGGCGGCTTAGCTCATGCATGACGAGTTCGCCAAGCGTACTGAACCACCAGGAGCTCATGTTGTGTACGAAGAAGTCCGAAATGTCCGCCTCCACTTCAGGATACTGCGCCTTGAAACGAGCTAGGTAATCGAGTTCGCCGCGCGTGTGCCGCTCGATCAGCCTCTCCCGGAAGCTCTCAAGTTCAGACCCTTGAGCCTTAAAGAATAGGATATTCAGCTCCTCGCGGTGCTGAAGGATGAGATCCGTGATCAGTCGCTTGAATCGCGGGATGAAGCCTCCCGACCTAAGGAAATCGATATTCAGACCCGCTTCCCGGTTCTGATCCTCGAAAATGCGCTCCATGGCAAGTATCGCAGGCGCAAGGACTTCCGAGAATAGCTGATCCTTGCTGCGGTAATAGTTGTAGATGTTGCTCAGGCTGGTTCCTGCCTCTTGCGCGATAACGCGCATGCTCGTTTCCTTGAATCCCTTGTTTAGGAATTCACGACGAGCGACACGAACAATCTCGGATCGGATCGATTCTTTTTTCGTCTGCATACCTGAACGCCGTTCGTTAATCAGAGTATTCACGTAAGCCACTCGTTTCAAGGATCTGCCTTGCCGAGGCAAGCGCAGAAGGGACGTCAACGCACCCGCCAACGAGCAGCGCACATCGGGCTTGCGGACGGTGGCCGCTCTCTCATCGCCAGATCCTCCCATTAACTGCTTCCTCGCAGGAGATCTCGTTAGCCTCCCGAGAGCATCTCGGCCTTCGCGAAGGTTTCGCGTGCAAAGCTCGCAGCGTTCGCGCAATCTTCCTCATCCGGCCGCGTGCTGGCGTCTTTCCATCGCTGGAGACGCTCCGGGGTCACAGCATGTGGATGATCCGGCGGAAACTGTCGCATGCGCTCTTGCAGCGCGGGATCGATGGCTCCCTGGCAGATGAACGTGCCCACGACATCGCAATCCGCGCCCAAACACGCGGCACCCTTTTCCAGGCTCTCTTTTGCGTGATCCGAGTCCGGGTAGGCACCGAGCGTCGCAAAGAGAGCAACCTTCTTCCCCGTAATTTTCGCCATGGCTTCGCGCGCCGCTTCATCCGCAGTTCCTCGGTCCACCCAATACCCCATGTACACGAGGTCGAAGTCCGAGATATCGCTCATCTCTGGGGCTAACCGAATGGGCGTACCCTCAGGGAGCGCTGCTTGAACCGCTTCAGCCACTTTCTTCGTGTTGCCGGTCTTGCTCGAGTAGACGACTACAGGTCTCATGGTCCATCCCTCATAATGTTTGTCTTAACTAACTATCTTGCAAAGAGGAGGAAAAATCAACTTCGGCGTTGTCGTTTTCTCCCCAATGGCTCATCCACCGATGGGATCACAAGAAACATCGTCTCACCAGAAGATGTAGCCGGACGGTGGTGTTAGCTTGGGTCGGAACGAGACGCGCAGCCCCGCTATCGCATGGCATCTGATGCTAGAGGATTCACCGCTACGCCGCCCATGACCGCGACTTGACTCGGCCTCTGCCTGCGTTACTATAGTTTGCCTTAGCTAACATTCTCGGTGTTTCGGAAAGCGAGGAATTACGTGAGTCGGATCCGTAGGATGGCGTTCATCGTTAGCGGTTCTGCGTTTGTGGGACTCGGCGCTGTGGGAATTGTGCTTCCGATTGTGCCGACGACCCCCTTTTTGCTTCTGGCCGCGTTCCTGTTCGCGAAAAGTTCCGAGCGGCTGCACTCCCGACTCCTAGGGAATCGGCTGATTGGCGCCTATCTGCGCCGGTACTACGAAGGCCGTCGCATGACCCGTCGCGACAAGGCGATAACCCTTCTGCTGCTATGGGGCACGCTGTTGCCCACGATTGGCTGGATCGTCGGTTCATGGTGGCTGCGTGGAGGCCTACTGGCGATGGGAATCGCGGTCTCTGTACATATCATGCAGCTTTCAAGCACATCGAGTGCCGCGCCACAAGACGACCAAACAGGATCCCGGAACAAGGACTCTTCTGGCCCAAGAACTGACCGAGCGCTAGACTCTCAATCTATAGGACCGCAGAGGAGGCGCATTGAATAGGGAACGCATTATTGAGCTGCTGAAGGAAGATGCGGATGGGCTGTTGGCGTTTGACACTCCGCGAGTTGCAAAGGAGCGGTTGCACCTTCCGGGTCCGGACTGGGTCGAGCATGTGTTGGCATCCACGGATCGTTCGATCCCTGTTCTGCGGAGCATGCAGACACTGCTCAATCATGGGCGCCTTGGCGGAACGGGGTACCTCTCAATCCTGCCGGTTGACCAGGGGATCGAGCACTCCGCTGGAGCTTCGTTTGCGCCCAACCCCGCCTACTTCGATCCGGAAAACATCGTTCGCTTGGCTATCGAGGGAGGCTGCAACGCGGTCGCGTCGACGCTCGGCGTACTCGGTACCGTCGCACGGAAATACGCCCACCGGATTCCGTTTGTTGTGAAACTTAATCACAACGAACTCTTATCACTGCCGAACACCTACAACCAGATCTTGTTCGCCAACGTCGATCAAGCGTTCGACCTGGGCGCCGTGGCCGTCGGGGCGACGGTCTACTTCGGTTCGGAAGAGAGTTCTCGACAAATCCAGGAGATCAGCACGTGTTTCGCCCGTGCGCACGAACTCGGGATGGCCACGATCCTCTGGTGCTACCTCCGCAATCCCGGTTTCGTCGCGGACGGCATCGACTATCACATGAGCGCCGACCTCACGGGACAGGCGAACCACCTCGGTGTCACGATCGAAGCGGACATCGTGAAGCAGAAGCTACCGACGCTCAATGGCGGGTATCGTTCCTTGAATGCAGAAAGCAGTAGCTACGGTAAATTCGACGATAGGATGTACTCCGAGCTGTGCTCGGACCACCCGATCGACCTTGTCCGCTATCAAGTTGTGAATGGGTACATGGGGCGGATCGGATTAATCAACTCGGGAGGTGCGTCGGGCGCAAGCGACCTGGCTGATGCCGTGCGAACCGCTGTGATCAACAAGCGCGCAGGCGGCATGGGCTTGATCAGCGGGCGAAAGGCATTCCAACGTCCGATGAAAGAGGGCGTTGCATTGCTGCATGCGATCCAAGACGTCTACCTCTGTGAGGAGATCTCGATCGCCTGATCGGCATGCCCCACACTTTGATCCTCCTTCGTCACTAAACAGGAGCGATAGCGGAGTCTTGCGACGGCCATGCTAGGGGCGATACCTCAGACGAACGCGCCCTGCACCGTGCTAGCGTATGAGAAAATGCGGCAATATCGCCCTTCATCAAGCAGGGACAGAGTGTCGCTTCGTTGCCTCTTCCCCGGTTTTTCAGTCGAACGGATCGAATAGATAGGCCTCGCCATAGGTCTCCACCCACTCGTCCATGCCACCGAGAAGATCGACGGCATTCGTAAATCCTGCATCGAACAGGATCTGAGCGGCAATCGCCGATCGGAATCCCGCTTTGCAGTACAGAATCAGCGGAACATCGGTTGGGAATTTGGGTGTCCACGCGTCCAGGTTCTCCTGAAACTCGGAAACGGGGATGTTGATCGAACCGATGAGATGCCCTTCCGCATGTTCCTCCGGCGTGCGAACGTCAATAAGCACGTAAAAAAGCCGCAAGAAATCGGCTTGCGCAAGCTGTGTCGGCGTCAGTGCCACCGGTTCCGGCGCTTCGATCAAGAACGTCAGCGAATAGATGGGGGTTTCCGGATCGTTGGAAAAGATATCGACCAAGCGCATCACACTGCCATGGAACCCCGTCGTGTCGATGGCAATGGGCAGTTCGACCGAGTCCCCGGGCTCCAATTCGTAGGTTGCCAGGGTCGCCGTCGTACACCCGCACGAAGGAACGACATCATCGATCACCAGCAGCTCATCGCCAATGTTGGTCAACGTAAAGGTGTGTTCGATGAGTTCGCCCGCCTCAATCGAAATCTCGATAACTTGAACGTCCGCCGAGATCTCGGGAGCGGATAGCACAGTGACGCTGAACAGCAAAAGTATGAGGGACACAAGTGTGAGACGTCGGATCATAGTGACTCCTTCAAATTGATAATTGGATCACTATATCCGAAAACAGATTTGGGGACAGATCTCTCAACAGCCGGCATGCATGCACGCACCGATGAATCAGTTGGAGAAAAGCTTGCCTGGATTGAGGATGCCGTGAGGATCGAGCGCGTCCTTGATCGCCTTCATGGCACGAAGTTCATCGCCTTTGGATTGAGCGAGGATATCGTTCTTGAGGAAGCCAACGCCGTGCTCGCCACTGACAGCACCGCCATACTCGACCGCCTTCATGGCGATGCGGGAGAGCAACTCATGGCGTTGGCCGTTCCATTCGTCATCCGATCGATCTTCGGGCTTCAAGGGATGGGGATGAATGTTTCCGTCAGCGACATGGCCAGCACAAGGAATCTCTACACCATGCTCGTCGGCGAGCGCGCGAATGAAGGTCATCATCGCCGGGATGGCCGTCGACGGCACGACGAAATCGCCGCCCTCGACTGTCGGATCGATCACTCGCAGAGCCTCCAAGCAATTTCTGCGTAGCCCCCATATCCGCTCGGACGCCCACAACGTATCCGCGACATACACCTCCAAGGCGCCGGCTTCAAGGCAGGCCTCTCCCACAGGGCGATAGACATCGAACAGGGCATCCGCGTCCTTGGCCTCCACTTGGATGATCAAGAAGGCATCGGCGTTATCGGCCAACGGGATCGTCGTCCCCATGTAGGCCATCGCGTGACACATGGAGAGGCGATCGATGAACTCAACAGCCGCCGGCATGTCCGGCGCAGCCATGATCGCCTTGGGAAAGGCCGCGACCGCATCCTCTGTGCTTCGGAACGGAACGAGCAAATCCGCCGATGGACCGGGTTGCGGGATCAGACGAAGCGTGATCTTCGTGATCAATCCTAACGTGCCCTCGGACCCCACCATCAATCGTAGGAGGCTGTAGCCGCTGGAATCTTTACGCCGTTTCCCACCCAACTGCAGGACCTCTCCCGAAGCGAGGACAACCTCCAAGCCCAAGACATGTGCCGCCGTCGCTCCGTATTTGATGACCTTGGCGCCTCCCGCATTGCAGGCGACATTGCCTCCGATGGAACTCGACTGCACGCTCATCGGATAACCGGCATAGAACAACCCATCCTCGCCTACACGCTGGCACAAATCATTGGTAATCACGCCAGGCTCGACGACGGCGACCATGTTCTCAACATCGATCTCCAGAATGCTGGACATCCGCTCGAAGCTGAGCACAACGCCGCCATAGAGGGGGATTGCCCCGCCCGCCAAGCCGCTTCCCGCTCCACGTGGCGTCATGGGAATGCGGTGTCGGTTGCAGTAGGCGGCAATGCGGCTGACTTGATCTGTGGAGCATGGCTTGAGGACGACGTCCGGATTGGCGCCATGCCCGTGCCCGGATTCGTCGCTTCGATAGGGAGCCAGGCGATCGGCATCTCCGTAGAGGATCGCCGTCTCACCAACAATGGCTCGCAACGCGGCAATGTCATCTGGCGTGAGCGCACGGAAATCGGCCGTCATGATGCACGCTCCCCGTTCAACGATTGGATCCGTTCGAGCCAACTTGGCAGAAACTCGGAGAGATCGGCGACGATGCCCACATCCGCCACCTGAAAGATGGCGGCCTCGGGATCCGAATTGACGGCGATGATGCGATCCGATGACGACATACCGGCAAGATGGTTGGGCGATCCGGAGATTCCCAGAGCGACGTAGGTCGCCGGAGACACCGACTTCCCACTCAATCCCACCTGATGGGCATAGGGCGCCCAGCCTTGATCAACCGCACATCGCGACGCGCCGACCACGCCGCCTAGCCGCTCGGCAATCTCGAACAACGTCTGAAAGCGTTTGGCGGTCCGCAGGCCACGCCCGCCCGCGATGACAAGCTCGGCATCTTGGATTGGCGATCCCATCGTTTCATCCACCGCAAAGCCGACCCGGCGAACACGCGAACTCAGTCGAGACGCATCCACGGGGACGGAAATGATCTCGCCATCCCGCGTAGGGTCCGCGTGCAGGGACCTCTTCGATTTGGGGCGGACCGTCGCCATCTGCGGACGATGATACGACGTCTTGATGGTCGCCATGACGTTGCCGCCGATCGCGGGGCGGGTTTGAAGCAAAAGCTTCGAATCCGGGTCGATGCGAAGTCCCGTACAATCGGCCGTCAGGCCGGCGTGGAGCCGCGCTGCCAGAACCGGCAACAACGTCCGTCCCATCGTCGTGGCTGCGGCCAGGAGGATGTCGGGATCGTAATCCCGCAGCAGAGCCTCCAGCAAGGCCGCGTAGCTGTCGGTCCGATAGATGGCGAGTTCCGGATGATCCAGGCAATAAACACGGTCCGCGCCATGATGGATCAACGCCTCCGCTCCCTCGCGCACCCCGTGCCCCACCAGCACGCAGTCCAGTGTGGATTCGGAATAATCGTCCGCCAGGGAGCGTCCCCAGGCCAGCAACTCATGCGAGACGGAATGAAGGGTCCCGTTTCGCTGTTCCCCCAACACCCAGACGCCTGATGATCGGCTCATGCGCCGGTCTCCTCGATTCCGAGAAAGCGCTGCATTCGTACGATGGCGGCCTCGATGCCATCCTGACGTGCATCAAGCAGCTCCGCCCTTCGGCGGAAGGACGGATAGGTCACATTCACAACACGCGTTGGAGATCCACCGAGTCCAAGGTGAGCTGAATCCGCTTCAATGTCCGAAGCTCCCAGGATGCGTAGCGCAGCTTCGTGGGCCCGGATCTTTCCGGATAGCGTGGGCAACCGAGGGTCATTGAGATCGCGCAGGACGCAGACAACGGCTGGTAGCGGGCAGGCGGCTTGCTCCATGCCGCCTTCAATCGCTCGCCCCACTTGCAACTCGTCTCCGCAGACCTCAAGCCGAGACGCATAGGTCAGCACCGGCCACTCAAGCATCGCGGCCACCATCGGCCCAACCTGCCCCGTTTCTCCGTCAGTCGCCCGCTCGCCGCAAAGGATGAGATCAACGTCGCCCAGCGTGCGAATTCCCCGAACAAGCGTGTAGGCCGTCGCCCAGGTATCCGCGCCCGCGAAGGCGGGATCCGAGAGCAGAATACCCTCATCACACCCCAAGGAGAGGGCTTCACGGAGGGCGGAGGCTGCCTGCGGTGGGCCCATGGACAGCGCCGTAATCGCGATCGCTTGGTCAGACGCCTCCGCGATCCGGACAGCCGCTTCGACAGCGTGAAGATCGAGCGGGTTCATAGCCGCATCCGTCCCTGTCCGAATCATCGTCCCCGTCTCTTCGTTGAGACGAACCGATTCGGATGTCGGCACCTGTTTCACCAAGACGAGAATGCGCTTCAAGCGTCCTCCTCGATAGCGTCAGAAAATCATGCGTTTCGAAACTCTTCCCAAGCCTGAGCCACCATCTCCGGGGAGGTCAGCAAATCGACAGCCGTCATGGCCAACGCTTTGGCCGCTGCAAGCATAGCCACCTGCCCTCGTTCCGAGCCGGAGGCGTCGGTGAATTCGCGGGAGTGCCCGGCCACATCTTCTTCGGCAATCTTCACATAGGCATGGATACCGGGCACGACTTGCGTGACATCGCCCATGTCCGTGGAGCCCATTGCGTTCGTTTTCTCAGGCATATGAGGCACGCCATTGTCGATGATGTGCTTCAAGAAGCGCTCGCCGATGACCCGATTCGGTTTCATCGCCTTGTAGGGCACGGGAACTTCCGTGAACTCCATACGGGCGCCTGTCGCCAAGGCAGCGCCCTGCGCGCAATTTCGAAGCTTCTCAAGCAACTCGTCCCGATAGTCATTCTCTTGCGCGCGCACGTAGAACTCCGCAGAGGTGTATTCGGGAACGATGTTCGGCTTCACACCACCGTCGCGGATGATGCCGTGAATGCGCGCGCCGTCCAGGATGTGTTCGCGAAGCGCGTTGATGCCATTGAAGGTTTGAATCACGGCATCCAACGCATTGATGCCCTTTTCGGGACAGCCGGAAGCATGGGCGGGTTTGCCGTGGAATTCGATCTTCACTTCCGTAATCGCCAGGCTGCCTCGCCCCACCATCGTGTAATTGGAGGGATGGAACATGAGTGCGGCATCGACGCCCTCGAAGAGACCGGCATCGATCATGAAGACCTTGCCGCCACCGCCCTCTTCAGCCGGCGTCCCGAAAAACAGGAGCTTGCCAGGCAGCTGATCCTTGATCGCCCCGACCGCCAACGCGGCCCCGAGTCCTCCGGCCGCAATCAGGTTATGTCCACACGCGTGTCCGACGTCCGGTAAGGCATCGTACTCGCCGAGGATGGCAATGGTCGGTCCATCCGACGCGGCGGGATGCACGGCGCGGATGGCCGTATCCAGTCCAGCCACACCCAACTCGACATCGAACCCCGCCTTCTCCAACTCGTCAGCAAGCAACTTCGAGGCGAAGACCTCCTCGCTCTTGACTTCCGGCCGCTCAAATATCTGGCGGCTGACGGATCGAAGCTGGGGCTCGTTCTTATCGACCGACGCTTTCAGCTTGGCGTACCATTCGCTCATGTTGCCTCCTCGGTTCCGATCATTCCATTTAGGGCATTTCTCAGTGCGGCCTCGACCAAGCAATCCAGCGCATCGATCCATGGGATTGACATCTCGTCACCCGGGATCAGCGAAATCTCCGTGCACCCAGCGATGACGGCGGCGGCCCCGCATGCCTCCAGACGGGCAACGATAGCCGCCGTATGGGAACGGACCGAATCGCCCGATCCTCCAGCCTTGATTCGGCCGATGATGTCCATCACCAACTTCTGATCGTCATCATCCGGGAGCACAAGCTCAATCCCTCGTTCTTCGCATGCCGCCGCGTACAGTTCAGATCGAACGGTTCCCGTTGTGGCCAGTAGCCCTACCGGAGCATCCGGCAGGACGCGAACGGTTTCCTCGATCATGTGAATGAAGGGAACCCCAACCGCCTCCCGGATGGCATCCACAAAGGCATGTCCGGTGTTGCAAGGCATCGTCAAAAAGTCAGCGCCCGCAGCCTCAAGACCACGCGCCATGCTTGCCAAAGCCGGTGAGGGATCCTCCCCTTGACCAAAGATCGCTGCTGTGCGATCGGGCACATGCGGATTGTTGTCAACAAGGATTCGGAGATGGGCTTGATCGATGGCGGCCGGCGTCGAAGCGACGAGACGCCGGAAGAATTCAATGGTGGCGGCAGGCCCCATTCCTCCGAGGATTCCGATCGTCTTGGACTGCGTCGTTGGCGATGAGCTCATGCGGCCTCACTCTCTTCCCCGGGTTCGATGCACGTGCTTCGATGTATATACGCAATTAGTGCCGACGCTACCAGGCAAGGCGGCGGCGTGTCAACGATGGGCGCATAGTTTGAGAGCGTGAAGGAAAGAATCTCAGCAGATGCACCCTCCCCCAGCAGTGCGGATAGCACAGGCAACAGTTCCCGCTGGTCCGATTTCAATCGATCCCGTGAGGCGATGTAGGCGGCTGACCAATCGCGGGCAGCAAGCGCCATGTCCAAGGTTTCGGCGAGCTGGCGGCGAAATCGCCGCACAAGCTCCGGAAGCTCGGCCTCAAGCAGAGTTGATCCATAGGCCGTCCCGTAGTGAACGACATCGCCTGTCGCCACGATGGCCGTGTCGTCCGTCCACGCCTGACGGAGCCAGTGCCCCATCTGGTGGGCAACTTCAAACTCCCCCGTTAATGGGTGGCGGACCACGCCGACGTACAGAGGAACCACCTCAGGCGGCTCAATCCGCATCCACTCCGCGGCCAATTGCAGGATGGCAAAGAAGGTATCCAAAGAGAATTCATCGATCAGATAGCCCTTCACATCCTCACGCAGGATCTCGGTTTTGCATCCATCCGGTAACGTTCGTTGAACCGCCCCAAAGGGCGTCTCCCACGCATCTGCGCGCGGGAAGAATCCACCGCATACCTCTCGAAAGGCACGTCGCCTGTCTTCCGGCAACGCGGAGGCATCGCGCGCCGGTTGAATCGCTTCGACCCCGATCCCATGAAGAACGCCGAGGACGATGACCCGGCGCACGTTGGCCCGCAATAGACCTGCGACCACCCGGGCCTGCAATGGACCCGAGAACGCGATCGCCGTATGCGGAAACGAGAGGATGGCTCGCTGGCGCAGCAGTCGATCGATGTCGTCGTCTCGATCGGCTTGCTTCAGCCACGTACAGATGCGTTCTCGCGCGCCCTCCATCCGCAGTTCGTCGGCATAATACGCTTTCCAATCCATGGCGCTATCCTACGATGTGCACTCGCCCACGGCCATCGGTCATGGGTGCACCCTCCCAGCGAAGGCGATAGACTGACGCCGAAAGGAGTACCATGAAACCCATCCGCATCGAGGATTTGTTCGACTACCGCTTTCTTTCCAGTGTGGACGTCTCACCCACAGGAGGCGTCGCCGCTTTTCTGGTGAAGCGTGCCGATCTCACGGAGAACGGCTATCGCTCCGACATTCACGTGCTTGATCTTGAGCGGCTACAGACGCGCCGGTTGACGACCTCGGGCAAGGATGGGCCGTTCACGTGGGCTCCTTCTGGAGACGAACTCCTCTTCGCCTCCAAACGGGGAGACACCACCGAAGGAACTTCGCTCTATCGAATCGCTGTCTCCGGCGGAGAGGCGGAACCGGCCTTCGACTTTCCACACACGGCGACAGCGTTTCGATGCTTGCCCGATGGCCGGGTCGTCTACATGGCGCGCGTCCCCCTTGACCCAGAGGAGGCTGACATCGACGATGCCGCGGACTACGAAGTCCTCGAAGAGATTCCATTCTGGCAGAATGGCAAGGGGTTCACGAGCAAGAAACGCGTCGGCCTCTATCTGTACGATCCCGCATCCGACGAAGCCGAGTGTCTGACCGATCCGGAGCTTGAGATCCAGTCGTTCGACATCCACGGTACGGTCATCGCCACCATCGCCCGCCGCTTCCCCGGCAAGGCCGAGCTCACCGACGAACTGTGGATTCATGACCTATCCAACGGCCATCGCCGATGTCTATCCCGAGACGAACTCTCCCTTGGCGAAGTGCGTTTTCTGGATGGGACATCCGTCGTTACCCCGGCATCCGACTTGGGCGAGTACGGGCGCGGACAGAATCGTGAGCTGTTCGTCTTCAACGTTGAGGGGGGAAGCCTGACCAATCTTACGCCCGGATGGGATCGCTCCATCGGCAACTCCGTGGTCGCCGACTGCCGTCACGGAGGTGGCCCGCTGCTGAACGTCGTCGATGGCAAGGTCCATCTCGTCATCACCGAACGTTCGACATCGAAAGTCGTTTCCGTGGCTCAAGATGGAAGCATCGAGACCGTCGCCGAGCCGAACGGATCGGTCGATGCCTATGCCATCGGGCAGGACGGTGAGGTCGTCACGATCGAGCTCCGCCCCAACGCCCTGCACGAAATCTACCTCTATCGGAACCGTCAGACTCACAAAGCATCTGATCTGAATGCCAACAGCCTGAAGGACCGAGCCCTCTCTTTACCTGAAGCCTTCTCCGTGCAACACGGCGATATCCAGCTCGACGCGTGGATCGTCAAGCCCTCTCATTTCGATCCTTCAACAACCTATCCAGCCATCCTCACTGTGCATGGCGGCCCTCGAGCCGCCTTTGGCGACGTCTTCTTCCACGAGATGCAGGTGTTCGCCGATCAGGGCTATGTTCTGATCTACACCAATCCGCGTGGCTCGTCCGGGCGAGGCAATGCCTTCGCCGATCTGCGCGGCAAGTACGGCACCATCGATTACGACGATCTGATGGCGGTTGTGGATGCCGCCCTAGAGAAGTACTCGTACGTCGATGGGAATCGGCTCGGCATCATGGGCGGCTCGTATGGGGGCTTCATGGCCAACTGGGTCATCGGACAAACCGATCGCTTCAAGGCGGCGGCCTCGCAGCGCTCGATCTCCAACTGGACGTGCAAGTTCAACACCACCGACATCGGCTATTACTTCAATCAGGATGCCATGGGAGCCACCCCGTGGGAGGAGGGCGGCGCCGACAAGCTGTGGTGGCACAGCCCACTGAAGTACGCCGACAGGGCCGTGACACCGACGCTGTTCATTCACTCCGAAGAGGATTACCGCTGCTGGTTGGCAGAAGGACTTCAGATGTTCACGGCCCTCAAGTACCACGGCGTCGACAGCCGGTTGGTCATGTTCCGAGGCGAAAACCACGAGCTTTCCCGCTCCGGGAAGCCCAAACATCGCGAACGCCGACTGCGCGAGATGCTCGCGTGGTTCGATCGCTATCTGAGGATGGAGGCCTAGCCATGCAACTGGGAAGCATTCCACGAGTCCATTTGGGGGAGTTCCCCACACCGTTGCAGGAGCTTAAAAATCTGAGCCGTGAGCTCGGCGGACCCCGCATCTTCATCAAACGGGATGATATGACGGGGCTTGGATTGGGCGGAAACAAGCTCCGCAAGCTGGAGTATGCGCTGGCCGACGCTCAGGCACAGGGAGCCACCGCCGTGATCACCGTCGGCGGCCCCCAATCCAATCATGTCCGCTTGACGGCGGCCGCCTGCAACAAGCTCGGATTGAAGAGCGTGCTCGTCATCCGCGGACTGTTGCCCGAGAAGCCGACCGGGAACCTCCTCATTGACCACATCTTGGGGCCCAGTGAAATCCACTATGTTGGCGCCGACGGGTTCCCCTCCAAAGGGGAGTTGGATCGCGTCGCAGACGAAAAAGCCGAGGAGATCGCCGAGACCCTGCGATCGCAGGGCGAGGTGCCCTATTTCATTCCCAATGGATGCCGCTCCATTCATGGCGCCATGGGGTACTCCAGTTGCGTGCTGGAGATGGTCGGACAATTCCGAGAACGCCAACTTGCGCCAACCGCCGTGTTCTCCGCTGTGGGAACCACGAGTACCTACACCGGCCTGATTCTCGGCGCGCACTTGTTTACTCAAGATCAGCTTCGTGTGATCGGCATCAGTGTGGCCAACCCCTCCGAAACCGTTCGCGAGCGCGCCATTCGCCAGCTCGATGAGGCGCTGTCCACCTTTGAACTCGGGTCCAGCATCTCGCCGGAGGCGGTGGTGGCACTCGATCAGTACGTGGGCGACGGATACGCCATCCCCACGCCGGCCATGAAGGAGGCCGTGCTGTTAACGGCGCAGACTGAAGGTATCCTGCTCGACCCCGTCTATACCGGAAAAACCATGGCCGGGCTCATCGATCAAGTTCGCCAAGGCGCATTCTCGAAAGAAGACATCGTGACCTTGTTGCACACGGGCGGAGCACCGGCACTGTTCGCGGATACGCAAAGCGATACGTTTATTGAGTAGACCGCCCGCATATCCAGAATGACGAGGGCGTCCTCCAGATAGCAACGGGGAGAGGCCATCTAGAGCCAACAAAGATGAAGGGAGAAGCCGAAGCTTCTCCTCCATCGCGCACCGGGTGGTGCTAGCTGTCTGTACGATTATGATGCCATATGTCCTGCGTGTAGTCCGGGTCCAGCGTCGTTTTTCTGCAGGACACGTGGCCGTGATGTGTGTTACAGCAATAAGAAATTGATACTCATCCTAAAGAAAGGGGAGGCCGTGACCTCCCCTTTTCAACCCAAAAGTAACTGATTCAGTTGCTCAGATAGGCGTGCATATCAGTTTCATCGAGAATGCGTGGTCGCTGTTCAAGCGGGGCACACGGGAATTTCCCGTCCTGTATCTGCGAAGTATCTACACGATTACTCGGATGAGGTCGCGTTCCTATACTCACACCGACTCCACACATAGCAATTGATGGATTTGGTGTTGGCTAGTTGCTAGGCAGTTCCCGGTTCTGCCGAAAACCCTTTCGAGAGTCGGCGAGCAATGTACCTATCGCTAACAGATGGATAGCGCTCAGAACAGTATCTAACTGCGTTTTTCAGCCGTTCATCAAGCAAGACCCCAGGGGCCTCTAGCATGCTTCCTATCTGTTCTCGTTCCTCGTTTGTTTCAGCTGGAGCGAAGAAGGCGGCGCCTGTATTGTAGGAGTTCTCTGACCATCCCCCATACCACTGACAAAAAGTAAGCCGCGGCAATCCATATTCATCATACCCACCAATTATCATGCCCAGCCAGACTTCATCAGGCGGATTGGTCACCGACACAATGAAAGGAAGCAGGCTTCTAGCACTTGCGATCACGGACTCATAAGTCAAAAAGTGCCAGGAACCCTCTGAACCTACGAGACTGGCTATGGGATCTTGCTCCATCGCGACTTTGGGAACTTCCAGTAACTGAGACAGAAAGAGGTTCTCGAGAGGAACCGAGCCCGCAAAACCAATTGCGCATTTGTTGTTCAGTTTGAGGGTTTTGACAACATCCTCAACAGGCTTTACACCCATCGCCTCGCCGTATGCATTAGGAACCGACCTCCTATCTGCAACGAGCACGATATCCCGTCTATCATCAGAGTACGCGCCAATGAGAACCGTCATATCTGCTCTAATCATACCAGGGGAAGTCGCTACGCAAGCCGAGAGCTATTCATCACCCACTGGCGCCACGTTTAGGGTACATGTGCCATCTCCATTACAACGTGCAAAGGGGGATCCAAAAAGGAAAAGGGGAGGTCGAAACCTCCCCCCTGTTCGATCGCAAATCGAATGTGCTAGTCGCTCAGATAGGCGTGCATGGCGGCGGCGGCACGTTTGCCAGCTCCCATCGCCTCAATGACGGTGGCAGCACCGGTCACGATGTCGCCTCCGGCGTAGACGCCCCGGATGCTGGTCAATCCCGTCTCCGGATCGGCCACGATGCTTCCCCAACGGTTGAGGTCGAGATTCGGGGTCGTTTGGGGAATCAGCGGATGTGGTCCGTTTCCAACAGCAATGACGACGGTGGTCGCCTCGATCTCAAACTCCGAGCCTTCGATCGGCACGGGACGGCGTCGACCGGAGTCGTCGGGTTCGCCGAGTTCCATCTTAATGCAGCGAATCGCCTTGAGGTTGCCCTTCTCGCCGATGAACTCGATCGGATTGGTAAGAAGTTGGAATTGCACGCCTTCTTCCTTGGCGTGATGCACCTCTTCGGCACGCGCCGGGAGTTCGTCTTCAGAGCGGCGGTAGACGATGACCGATTCCTTCGCTCCCAAGCGCAGTGCAGTGCGCGAGGCATCCATGGCGACGTTTCCGCCGCCAACGGTGACGACGCGTTCTCCAACCTTGATCGGCGTGTCGTATTCCGGGAACAGGTAGGCCTTCATCAGGTTGGTGCGCGTCAGGAATTCATTGGCTGAGAACACGCCATTGAGGCTTTCGCCGGGCACGCCCAAGAATCGGGGCAGTCCAGCGCCGGTTCCAATAAAGACGGCATCGTAGTCGCCATCCAGCAGCTCTTGAACCGTCTGGGTTCGACCGACGACTTGATTGACCTCAACATCGACGCCCATCTCACAGAGGGCGCGAATCTCACGCTGGACGATGTCCTTGGGCAAGCGGAACTCGGGGATCCCATACATCAGTACGCCCCCGGCGACGTGAAGCAGCTCGAACATGGTGACGGCATACCCGCGTCGCCGCATTTCCCCCGCCACGGTGAGACCCGCCGGTCCGGCACCGATGATGGCGATCTTCTTTCCATTCTCAGCCGGCTTCTCCATGTCAACGGCGCCGTTCTCGGCCTCCCAATCTGCACAGAAGCGTTCGAGCCGGCCAATGGCGACGGGGTCAAAGCGTCCGGCCAGCGTGCACACGCCCTGGCATTGGTTCTCCTGCGGACAGACGCGTCCGCACACAGCGGGGAGCGCATTGTCCTGCTTGATCACGGAGATGGCCTTGGCGAACTCCCGATTCTTGACGTGTTCCAAGAACCCGGGAATGTCGATGCCCACCGGGCACCCCTTGACACAGGGCGCATGCCCGCACTGCAGGCAGCGTTCGGCCTCTTGGACCGCTTCATCAGGCGTATAGCCCAAAGGCACTTCGTTGAAGTTGTGGACTCGCTCAGCCGCGGGCTGCTCGCGCATGGGCGTTTGCTTCTCTTGAATCACTGTTCCACTCCTTCGGGATACTTCGACATGTAGTCATCCATCGAGCAGGTCTCTTCCTCGTGGTAATAGCCCTGCCGCGACATCAGCAGATCGAAATCGACTTGATGCCCGTCGAATTCCGGGCCGTCAACGCACGCGAACTTGGCGGTTCCATTGACATCGACGCGGCAGCCGCCGCACATGCCGGTGCCGTCGATCATGACCGAGTTGAGACTGACAATCGTAGGCACTTCGAACGGCCGGGTGACGTCGGCGCAGACCTTCATCATGATAGCGGGACCGATGGCCCAAACGTGGTTGATCGTACGCCCGGACTCCAGGATCTCCTTGAGGGGGTCGGAGACAAACCCTTGCGTGCCGTGCGATCCATCGTCGGTCTTGACGATGAGCTCGTCGCACACGGCCGCCATGCGGTCCTCGTAGAACATGAGCTCCTTGTTGCGCGCGCCGATGATGCCGATCACTTCGTTGCCCGCCGCCTTCAGATCGCGCGCGATCGGGTAAAGCGGGGCGATGCCCAGTCCGCCTCCGATGCAGATGACGGTCCCGAAGTTCTCGATGTCGGTGGCTTCACCAAGCGGACCGGCGAAATCGAGGATGGTATCACCTTCATGGAACTGATCGCCCATCTCCCGAGTGCTCTTGCCCACTTCTTGAACGACCAACGTTACGCCCCCGGTTTCGGGATTGCATTCCACGATTGTCAACGGAATCCGTTCGCCGCGTTCGTGCAGTCGCAACACGATGAACTGACCCGCCTTCCCCGCGCGAGCGACATCGGGTGCCTCGATGATGTACTCGCGAATGCTGGGGCCAAGCGTCTGTTTCTTCAGAATCTTGTACACGCTGATTGCGCCTCCTGATTGGACGAATCGGCCTGCAATGCGGGCCGGCGCCCGCATTATCCTCCACGGATCATACCGTCTCAACTTCTTGGCCTGGACAGGTTTTCAGTACAATACCGGTTCCATGACTACACGCTACTACATCGAATCCGACGGACGCATTTACCTGGTGCCGCGCGATGGGAAGCTGGATCTCCCCACCCAGAGCGAAGTTTCCTTCGCATTTGAAGCGATTGCCCCGCTTTCAGCAGATGAAGACGTCGTCTATTGTGCGCCGCACTTGACCGCACATCCGACCGATTGGCTGAGCAAGGATGCCGTGTCAACCGATCCATCCGTGACGCCGCTCGTGCGTCAAGCCGTCCATGCAACCATGCCGCGCGTGGTTTCGGAAGGCGTCTATGTGCGCGATGGCCGCGTCTTGCTCCTCAAGGGAAGTCGAGGCCTTACGAAAGATCGATGGACCTTGCCGGGGGGCTTCATTCGTTTTGGGGAAAGCCCAACTGACGGGCTGATTCGAGAGATCGACGAAGAACTAGGCGTCCGCGCCGAGATTCGAGCACTGTTGTCAGCCCGATCGAAGATCGGACAGCATACCCAGCTTCATTGGATTCAGTTCTTCTATGACGTGGAACTCAGCGGAGAAATCCGCCCCAATCCTGATGAGATCGCCGAGGCACGGTTCTTCGATCTGGCCGAGGGAGCCGAATGCGTAATCGACCCCCTCATGCGAGAGGTGCTTGTCTCATTGATGCAGTCGCCGGATTAGAGCAAGTCCATTTGGATGGACAGTTGGACGTCGATGCTCCACTCCAAGAAATACGGGCGGTATTCGAGCAGTACGCCGGCAACGACGTTCGCCGTGTCGATCGGTGACAGGATCAGCTCCAGGGACATGCGATGGGTGTCCGTCGGAACGCCAACCCAGGTTTCCCGCGAGAAATCGTAGGTTGCATGCGCGGTCAGGAAGTTGGAGATGAAATAGTCGTAGGACGACGTAATATCAATACGGTTGTTCTCAAACACATCCGGTGGGCCGGAGAACGACCCCTGCAGCAGAAGCTGTGCCTTGGGCGTCGTGGCCAAGGCATAGTTGAAGGACCCCGAAATCAGCAGGTCGTTGGTTCCTCCCGACGGATCGAGCAGCTCGTATCCCAATCCGAGTTTAATGTCCCATCCACAGTATCGTGCGAAACCCTCTTCTTGGATGAAGCGAGTGATCTCGGAAATATCCAGTGCGTCCAAGCCGCCGAGGCGAACGAATCCCGAGCTTTCGATCACTTCTTGGATAACGGCCAACAACTCGGCAAGTGTTTCATAGGACGCGGCGCTGCCAATCTCCAGGGCAAGAATCTGCAGATCCACGGTATGCAGATCATCGGTCAGCGATCCCCGTGAGATCAGGTAGTCGTTGATCCGTGTCGCCTTGGCCAGCGGCGTGACGTCGGTGAAACGTCCGGACCCAACACCGACGTTGAACGACAGTCCGAGCGTCTGGAAGGACGACGAGCTGCGAAGCGTCGATCCGGCAAAGGCGAAATAATCTTGCTCGGCCTCGAAGTAGCGTTTGTAATTGCCATCAGCCGTAATGATGTACGTTGACACATCGTCCGCCGAAATCAACATGACATTGTCGAATCCGATATCGAAGCCGTATTCCGGCGTATCAAAGATCCGAACGTAGTCAAACCCAAACTGACCTTGGCTGATATCGCGCGCTTCTAATCCATAGGGATCGTTGTGGTACTGATAAGAGAAATTCAGCGTCAAATTCGACAAATCGGTCTTCGGAGACTGATAGTCGCACAATGGAATGGCGTGCACCCCCATCGCACAGATGACGAGAATCAACGCAATAATGACACCCCGTCGCATCAAGATCACCTCACCCCAACGATAGCCGGGTCGGGCACGCCATCAATTGATTCGGACCCCATCTCGGGTGAGGGTTGTCCAGTCGGCAAATGACGCAGGACAGGTGGCCGTTGCCTAGAGCCAGTCCGGCGAAAGCGGGAGCTGCCGAGCAGAGGCCTCGGAGATGGCGCCCAATCCGACGCCAAGCAACCGAATTCCCTGATCGGTCAAGCGCACGCGATGCCGCAACAGATCGAGGGCCAGCGTCTCGATCACGTGCGGAGAGTCCGTTCCGACATCGAGTTGTGCCTGTCGAGTAATGGTCTTGAAATCCGGATACCGGACCTTGATCCGCACCACCCGGCACACCAGATTCTCGGCCTGAAGCGATCCCGCCACTTGGGCCGTGAGACGGCGAACTTCGGACTCAATCTCATCCCAGTCGCTGACATCGAACGAGTAGGTCGACTCGCGAGAGATCGACTTGGAATCCACTTCCCCGGAGAGGGACGTCTCGTCAATGCCATTGGCCAGTTGCTGCAGACGCCGGCCGATCGATCCCAACTCCCTCACGAGCAGATCCAGGGGCGCGAGCCGCAGATCCTTGACCCTCAATAGGCCGAGGCTCGTCAACCGCTTGGCCGTCACTTTTCCCACGCCCCAGATTTGGCTAACAGGCAGTGGATCGAGAATCTCGCGAATGTCATCGGGGGCGATCATGGTGAAGCCATCCGGTTTGTCCAGCTCGGAACCCAGCTTGGCGAGAAAACGGTTGGGCGCGAGGCCCACCGAACAGGTGAGCTTGGTCTCGGCTTGAACATCCCGCTTCAATGATCGAGCGACCCGGTGAATCTCGGTCGGATCGGGGCCGTGCTCGGACAGATCGAAGAACGCCTCGTCCAATGAAATCGTTTCGATGGCAGACGCATACCGCCGAACGATCGATCGAACGTGCTCGGAGATCTCCCGATAGCGCAGAAAACGCGGTTTGACATAGACCCCGTCCGGGCACTGGCGGCGCGCCACCGCCATGGGAAGGGCGCTGTGAATGCCGAAGGCGCGCGCTTCATAGGACGCTGTTGAGACGACGCCCCGCGGTCCCAGGCCGCCGACGATCACTGGGCAACCGCGATATTCCGGATGATCGAGTTGCTCGACGGCGGCAAAGAACGCGTCCATATCCAAGTGGCCGATCCAGCGATCGAGGGTTCGAACTACGGCAGAAGGCCGAGGCGACATAGGGCCTCCCGTGTCGGGCGGTGAGACAGATCGTTGAGGATGCGGTAGGCGGCGAATCCGTAGGTGTCCCCGTGGTGCGTCGCGCCTCGGGTGAGCGAGACGGCCTCAAGCTCCTCAATGTCAAAGGGAATCTCACCGCGACGCGCCAGCCGTAGGACGCCTGCCCATGCCCAACAAAAGGCGTCGTGCGTTCCCGCCTTCAGAGGCTGAGCAAGCAAGAGCTGGGCCACTTCAACCAAGTCAATCCCCATTTGCACGCACGGCCTCAGGTGAAGCCGGGCCACTCGGCCCGAGGGATGAATCCGCTGGATGGGCGAATCCACTGAAGGTATCGGCTTTACGTTCGCCCATTCCTTGCGGAGTTCAGCTACAAAGATATCGGGGTCCTTCAACAAGTGGTCGCCGCCCTCGCAGGCCTGAAGAACCAGCTTGTAGACATCATCCACCCCCATGTTGGGATGTCTCCGCAGTTCTTCCTCAAGTACCGTTGACCAGGTTCGTCGCTTGTCCGTCATAGACCTGAGGATAGAATCGAGTCAAATGAGGATCAAGCCACGCGCCGCCATTACCGGTCGCCCGGAGGTCGGAAAGACCACGCTGATCGAACGAGTGATCGCCAAACTGCCGCTATCCGTCGGCGGCATCTTGGGCAAGGAAATCCTCGTCTGCGGCCATCGTGTCGGGTTTTCGTTGCAAGATCTCAGTACCGGAAGAGAAGGCATCCTGTCCCACATTCATCAACGCGTCGGTCCTCGCATCGGGAAATATACGGTGAACCTGGACACCCTAAATGAGTTGGCCATTCCAGCTATTCGGTCAGCCATTCGATCGAAGGACCTCGTGGTGATCGATGAATTCGCGCCCATGGAACTCACCTGTCCGGGCTTCGTGCCCGTTGTCGAGGAAGCCTTGGCATCCGATGCCGCGTTGCTGATTGCCACTCACGCCACCCTCGACCATCCGCTCGTCCATCAGATTCGCCAAGAACTGAAGCTGTACCGCGTCAAGCTCAGCAACCGCGACAACCTGGTTGACGAGCTTCTCGCTTACTTCTGTTCGGTTGTTGATTGATTAGGCGAGATCGCGCAGCCAGTGTCTCAGCAGCCGGTGAACGAGAGCGAGGAACAACACCGCTCCAATCGTGAATCCGATGTGCCCCCACGCAACCGGGGTGATGGCAAAAGCAAGCGCATTCCCAGCGGCAGGCGGATGCTCGGTATTGAAGACAACCATGGCGAAGAGCGAAAGGCTGACGGCGACCGCCGCCAGCAGGCCTTGGGCCAACCCAACCTCCACCCACCCAAGCCGGAGGGGAAGCGAGCAGCAGAGTCCGATGGCCATACACATGGCATGCCCTCCGATCAGGCTGCGCGGACGTGCGGTGTCGTGTTTCGGCATGGCGAACACGATGAATGCGCTTGCCCCCAACGCGGCGACAATCGTGCCGCGGGTGAGGATATCGAGCGTCACGATCAGCACCACAATGACGGAGAACGCCATCAAGGTCTGAAGGATGTAGTGCACGGGCGCCTGGCGAAAACCGTCGTCAATCCAGCGCATGCCCCACCCTCCGCTGATCTAGCCCTGCCTTTTAGTCAGTGCCTGCTTCGTCGCTGTGATAAGACCCGCGACATCCAGTCCGTAGTGCGCCAGCAGCGCATCCGCGTCTCCCGATTGCCCGAAGCGATCGTCCACGCCAACACGGACGACGGGCGTCGGCGATTCCTCGGACAGCAGTTCGCAGACGGCGCTGCCCAATCCGTTCGTGATCTGGTGTTCTTCAGCGGTCACCACAAGTCCGGTCTTACGGGCGGAGTCCAGCAGCGTGTCACGATCGAGCGGCTTGATGGTTGAAACATTGACCACTTCAACGCTAATGCCATCGGCTGCCAGCGCTTCGCGGGCCTCCAATGCCACGGAAACCATCAGCCCGCACGCCGCCAAGGTCACATCGCTGCCCTGCGCCAAGACCTCAGCCTTGCCGAAGCGATACTCATGATCTTCGGCATGAATGACGGGAAACGGCGCACGAGCCAGGCGGACATAGACGGGACCCTCATCATAGGACGCCGCGAAACGGATCGCGCCTGCCGCTTCAACCGCATCGGCGGGAACGATCACGCTCATGTTCGGAAGAACGCGCATGGTCGCAATGTCCTCCAACATCTGGTGACTGGCCCCGTCTTCTCCCACAGTCAGGCCGGCATGGGTGGCCACGATGCGAACCGGCGTCTTCGGATAGGCGACGACTTGACGAATCTGCTCCCAGACCTTGCCGGTGGCGAACACCGCGAATGTCGAGACAAAAGGACGAAACCCGGACAACGCAAACCCAGCCGCCGTTCCAATCATGTTCGCTTCAGCAACGCCCATGTTGTAGAAGCGATCCGGATGCTCGGCCGCGAACGTCCCGGTTTTGGTGGATCCGGCCAAATCGGCGGTCAACACGACGAGTTTTGGATCCTGGTGCCCCAGCTCGGCCAAGGTTTCTCCATAGACATCGCGCGTCCCGCGTGTGGTGGGGAACATCATCGGACAACTCCTTCCCAATCCTTCAAGAAACGGTCGATTCCTGAGTCCGTCAGGGGATGATGAAACGCCTTCTTGAGCACGCCATACGGGACGGTGGCAATGTCCGCGCCAATCAACGCCGAATCAAGCAGATGCCGAGGATGGCGGATACTGGCCGCAAGGATCTCGGTGGCGAACACGTAGGTCTGGAACATCTCGTGAATTTCGGCGATGAGTCCCATTCCGTCGCCACCCATATCATCGATTCGCCCGACAAACGGTGAGACGTAGGTGGCGCCGCACTTGGCCGCCAACAGGGCCTGATTGGCCGAGAAGACAAGCGTCACATTGGTTCGTATGCCTTCCTCCGTCAGCTGCTTCACGGCCTGCATTCCCGGCTCGGTCATCGGGATCTTAACCACGACGTTCGGATGAATGGCCGCTAACTCGTGTGCTTCCGCGAGCATGCCATCGGTATCCAAACTGACCGCTTCTGCACTGACAGGACCATCAACGATCTCACAGATTTCGGCAATGATGTCGCCGAATGAGCGGTTCTCCCTCGCCACGAGGGATGGATTGGTCGTCACCCCATCAATCAGCCACGCCAGTTCCCGGATCTCCGCGATGTTGGCTGTATCGATAAACAGCTTCACGTTCCCTCCTTCAACGCATAGCGGTTTCCCAAGTGTATCCAGGGATTCACTATCACACCATGCTCTCACGGTTGCAACTCGATCAGCACAACGCGTGTTGGCGTGTTGCCAATCGTGAACGTCCTCATCGCAGGAGGTTCGCGTTCGTTCCTCTCCCCAGGCACAGCGGGTACAACGGCTCTGGAAGCAGCCAATGCCCTGTTGTGAGAACCCGAACGAAAACACCGCCGCCTGCTTATACTCTCCGCGAGAAATCGACTAAGCTTGTCGAGGTATTGAGGAGAGTGCGATTGTTTATGGACGATATGAGGTGTACTACGCAAGAGACATTGACTCTGCAAAATGTTCGTCGTTTTGTTGTCGGAGCAGAGGAACCTGTGCAGCTACTTAACGGCTCTCGCCGCACCTACATCAATTTCGACAATGCTGCCAGCACCCCGGTGCTATTGCCCGTCCTTCAGCGGATTGGCGCATTCATGCCTTTCTACGCGAGTGTTGGCCGCGGCAGCGGATACAAGAGTCATCTGTCAACTGAGGAATTCGAAGCCGCTCGAGTCACCATCGGCGCATTCGTCGGGGCTCGCCCGCACTCCCATGTTGTCATCTTTGGCAAAAACACGACCGAAGCAATCAACAAGCTTGCGCATCGATTTCCCTTTGAACCGGGGGATGTCGTTTTGACGTCGTTGATGGAGCACCATTCCAACGATTTGCCCTGGCGGAAAGCCGCTGAGGTGCAGTTCATCGGCATTCATGAAGACGGGTCACTCGACCTCGAGCATCTCAAGCGATTGCTGGAGGACAATGGCGGCCGAGTCAAGTTGGTCGCCGTCACAGGCGCTTCAAACGTCACCGGCATCGTCAACCCCCTGCGAGACATCTCTCGAATCGTTCATGACGCAGGCGCACGGCTGGCCGTTGATGCGGCACAACTTGCCCCGCATCGAGCTGTTGATGTTGGCGCTGCAGACGATCCGGAGCGAATCGATTTCCTCACCTATACCGGTCACAAGATGTATGCACCGTTTGGAATTGGCGCACTCATCGCGCTCAAGGACAGCCTACGCAACGATGAGCCCGATGTTGTGGGTGGAGGAACTGTGGATTTCGTCACCGAGACGAAGACCTACTGGAGCGGGCTGCCGTATCGCGAAGAAGCAGGGACCCCGAACGTCGTCGGCGCAATCGCCTGGGCGGAAGCCATTCGCTGTATGCAGGATATCGGGATGGAGGACATCGCGGCCCACGAATCGCAGCTCGCAGCCTATTTCCTTCGCGCCATTAACGGACTTGAACCCGTCCATACCTTTGGCCTCATCGATCCTCAGAAAGCATCCGACTACCTCGGTGTCATGACCTTTGGCATCGCCGATACCCCCCACAAGCTGGTGTCCGCCATCCTCGGGTATGAGGGTGGAATTGGCGTTCGTAGCGGCCTGTTCTGCGCGCATCCTTATCTCTTGCGGCTCCAAAACATCGATCCATCATCCCAAGACAGGATTGCTTCGGAGATCAAGGACAAGGGAGTTTCCGCGCTTCCCGGACTTGTTCGCGCCAGCTTCGGCATCTACAACACCGAAGATGAAATCGATCGATTCGTTGATGCGCTCAAGCTCATCATCGAAGGAAAAACCTACGGTTCGTATGCGCGTGATCCTCAATCAGGCGACTACGCCCCTATTGGTTTCGTGTGGCCCAAACTTGGGGCCGATATACCACCCCAGCCCGGATGCTAGTGTGAAGGAGTTGCCGTGAATAGGATCGCCGTCGAAAACCGAACCCAACTGCTCAGCGCACTGGTTGGGAACACCCCGTTGCTTGAAATCAAGCTAACGTATGAGGGAGAAGAACGCACCCTCTACGCCAAGGCCGAGCATCTCAATATGACAGGCAGCATCAAGGACCGCATGGCGCTTCACATCATTCGAACGGCCTACCTCAGCGGAGACCTGCAGCCGGGGAGCCGCATCATCGAAGTGACAAGCGGCAATACGGGCATTGCCTTTTCGGCGCTCGGACGCGCGCTCGGCCACCCCGTCACCATCTTCATGCCGGATTGGATGAGCCCAGAGCGAATCAACCTTATGAAAGCCCTGGGAGCAGAAATCGTCTTGGTCTCTAAAAGCGAAGGCGGATTCGTGGGAAGCATCGAGCGAGCCGAAGCGTTGGCCGCCTCCGAACCCGGCGCCTTCCTTCCCCGCCAGTTTGCCAACACATCGAACTGCGAAGCTCACTACCTGGGAACCGGTCCCGAGATCTGGTGGCAATTGAGATTCCGAGACCTGAAGCCGGATGCCTTCATCGCCGGTGTCGGAACCGGCGGCACCATTATGGGGACCGGACAATTTCTGCGTGAGCAGCATCCCGAGGTCAAGTTATACCCCCTTGAGCCAGCCAGCTCTCCCACCCTATCTACCGGCTGCAAGACCGGGAAGCACCGCATCCAGGGCATCTCTGACGAGTTCATCCCTCCCATCCTTCACCTCGACGAGTTAAATGCCGTCATCGCAGTGGACGATGGGGATGGCATCCTCATGGCCCAGAAGCTGGGCTCGCAGTTGGGCGTCGCCGTAGGCATTTCCTCCGGAGCCAACCTCATTGGCGCACTGAAGGTTCAAAACGAATTGGGCAAGGATTCCGTGATCGTCACCGTCTTCTCGGACGATAACAAGAAATATCTGAGCACGGATCTGCTGCGATTTGAGCCCGTTCGTCCTCGCTACCTATCCCCTAAGGTTCAATTGACAGCCGTCCGCGCATTCAAGCGCGTCTGCATGACGTGCTGCAATCCGGAAA
The DNA here is from genome assembly GCA_028277345.1 of Candidatus Bipolaricaulota bacterium. Lineage (GTDB taxonomy): Bacteria > Bipolaricaulota > Bipolaricaulia > UBA7950 > UBA9294 > SPBW01. The sequence continues at coordinate 58,781 of JANQGM010000010.1, forward strand.
CCTGCGTGGAAGTTTCTTCGATCGAGAAGGTGAATGGACCACGCCTGCCTCATTGTCCCCGTCGAGGGTAACGCAAAACTGAACGAATTGTGATCGGCGCGGTGTTCCATCTCCCGCACACGCACGCATGGACGTTCTTCAAGTTGCGTCTCTTCCCCACCGCGGCTACCGTTGAAAGGATCATGATGAAAACAGATATCTGCATCATCGGTGGAGGTCCGGGTGGCTACGTCGCCGCGATTCGTGCGGCGCAACGTGGTTTTTCAGTGAGTCTGGTCGAAGAAGGCGCGTTGGGAGGAACCTGTCTGAATTGGGGCTGCATCCCCACGAAGGCTCTCTATTCCGCGACGAAACTGCTCACTCAAGTCGAGGAAGCGGCAATGATCGGGTTGTCCTTTGCTAAGCCTGACATCGATCTCGCCAAACTTGCGGCATGGAAATCCACCGTCGTCGCCACGCTTGTGGGAGGCATCGAAACCCTCCTGAAGAAAAACGGAGTCACGCTGATCCGCGCGCGCGGGCAGCTGGCTGAACCGGGGAAGGTCTCGCTATCCACAGGGGAGACGGTCGAGGCCCAGACCATTGTCCTTGCCACGGGATCGGAACCCGTTGAGATCCCGCCGTTTCCGTTCAGCGATCCCGCCATCTGGTCTTCAGACGATGCCCTGGAGATCCAAGAGATCCCCGAGCGTCTTGCCATCATCGGCGGAGGCGTCATCGGATTGGAGTTGGCGACGATCTACCGACGCTTGGGATCGAAGGTCCTCGTCATCGAATTGCTGCCCGAGATTCTGTCAACGCTTGATCTCGACCGGCGCACCGTGTCCACACTCAAACGATCGCTCAAGGAGCAAGGCATCGAGACTCTGACCCATGTGGCCGCTCAATCGTTCGACACATCTGAGAATGGCGTTCGTCTCAACCTCGCTGCCGGCGAACCGCGCGATGTCGACCGCATCGTGGTCGCTGTCGGCCGCCGCCCTCGCTCACGAGATCTTGGTCTGGAGAACTGCGGGATTGAGGTTGACACGCGTGGCTTCGTGGTGGTCGACGATGCGCTGAGGACGACGGCGCCCGACGTTTACGCCATCGGCGACCTGATCGCCGGCCCGATGCTGGCGCACAAGGCATCGGAGGACGGCATCTTCGTCGTGGAATCGCTCGCCGGACACGAACATCGACTCAACTACACGACGATTCCTCAGGCCATTTTCACGAACCCGGAGATCGCATCCGTCGGACTCTCCGAAGCCGCAGCGAAGGACGAGGGAATTGACGTCCTCGTCGGACGTTTTCCATTTGCCGCCTTGGGCAAGGCGTTGGGCATGCGTGAGCCGGATGGGTTCTTCCAAGTCGTCGCCGACGCAGCCACCCACCGCGTGGTTGGCGTGCAGATCATCGGCGCAGATGCCTCGGATCTGATTTCCGAGGCCGCCGTCGTCGTTCAGAACGACCTCGCCTTGGAAGCGATCGCCGATGCCGTGCATCCCCATCCCACGCTTCCGGAGGGATTGAAAGAGGCGGCGGAAAATGCGCTAGGCAGAGCCATCCATACGGTCAATCGCTAGTCGCCATCTCTGCCGCGCCACGTGGAGAGTTGGTTTCTTCCGATCGGTTGAAGCGATGCTCTTCCATTTTCCGGAAGGATGGGCTGAACAAGCTCAGGATGGCGACCCCCATGCACAGCAGGCCCCCCAGCCTGAACCAGAAGGGCACAGCGACGGCATCGCCGACCGCACCGACCATGGCCAGCCCCAAGGGGGTAGTCAGAGAGAAGAGACTGCTCAAGAGACCGAATACGCGCCCCTGCATTTCCGGAGGAATCGTCGCTTGCAGAATTGCGGCAATCGGCGCGTCTGCAAACGAAATCATTAGGCCGATCATGAAGACACTGCCAATCCCCAACCATAGCATTGACGCCGGAGTAAGCCCGAGAAGCAATGAGGCCGCCCCCAATCCGAAGAGCCCCAGCAAGATCGTATAGACTTTCTTTTTGAAGCCTCCCCACGCACTCAGGAGTAGGCCTCCCAACAGCATGCCCACTCCAACGGCCACGCTCATCATGCTGTACTCGGCCGCATCTCCACCGAAATGATTGCGAACCAACAACGAGAACAATGAAAACGCCGGCATGAGAACGATTTTCAAGATGGATGCCCCCGCCATCAGGATGAGGATTCCTCTCCAATGAAGAATGAAACGGAGTCCCTCCTTGGCATTGGCCAAGAATGATCGCTCCTTAATCGCTTCGACGTGCGATTGCTCCGGTTGAGGCACGTGCACGAAGAAAAGAGGAAGAACGGCAAATGCGGCAGTGGCCACATCGAACAACATGACGCCATGCAGCGGCATCACTGACAACAGAAGCGCGCCCAACGGCGCACCGATCAGGTTGAGCAGGCCATGAATGGTCTGATTGAGTCCACTGATCCGGGTGTAGTGACGTTCCGGAACCATCAGGGTCGTCGATGCCGCCATGGCGGGGCCATGGAACGTCTCGCCGAACGAACGGGCGAGCATCACCACGTAGATGTGCCACACCTCCATCGTTCCCGACCAGAACAAATAGGCGAGCCACAGGCCGACCAAGGCGATGAACGAATCG
>JANQGM010000040.1 GCA_028277345.1 Candidatus Bipolaricaulota bacterium
GTGCTGGTATGATTCATACTCGGCGCTGGCAGCCGTGGATATTCGTCGGGCCTGCGCTTCTACTCATTGGCTTTTTCCTCGCCTATCCGGCCGTAGCGACGATCGTTCGGTCGTTCTTCGGACGAGGCACCCGCCTCTTCGGCCCGACGGTTGAGTTCGTTGGGTTGGCGAACTGGCGCTTCGCCTTTACGAATGACGTGATGCTCGTTGCGCTTCGCAACAACGCACTATGGGCCGTACTCGGGACAACATGTAGCGTAGGTTTCGGGCTGCTACTGGCAGTTTTGCTCGATCGAGTCCGATACGAGCGATTGGTCAAATCGATCATCTTTGTGCCAACTGCGATCTCAGGCGTCGGCATCGGTGTCATCTGGAAGTTCGTGTTCGCATATCGTCCCGCTCATCTCGAGCAAATCGGCGTACTCAATGCGATCGTTGTGGCCTTCGGAGGAGAGCCTGTAGGGTGGCTCATTGCGCGCCCCTGGATCAACAACATTGCGTTGATTGCGGTCGGAATCTGGATGCTCACCGGATTTTGCATGGTGATCCTCAGCGCAGCGTACAAGAACATCCCGCGTCCCTTGCTTGAGGCTGCCCGAATCGACGGCGCCAATGAGTGGCGCGTCTTTCGTCGGATCGTTCTGCCCTTGCTGTGGCCGACGGTCGCCGTGGTCTCCACGACGATCCTCGTGATGATCCTGAAAATCTTCGACATCATCTTCGTCATGACCAATGGCAATTTCGGCACGGAAGTGATCGCCAATCGGATGTACAAGGAGATGTTCAACTTCTTCAACTTCGGTCGAGCGAGTGCGATCGCAAGCATTCTCTGCATTCTCATCATCCCATTCATGATCATGAACATCCGGAGGTTTATCGCGCAGGAAGGTGGCAGATCATGAACCCTCGCAAACTCCTCTCTCGAACTCCTCTTCACCTGACGATTTGGGTTTTCGCCGCAATCTGGCTAATCCCGACACTTGGATTGCTCATTACGTCGATCCGCTCTCCATCGAGCATCGCGGGAAGCGGCTGGTGGACGGTGTTCCCGAAGCTGTTTAGCGGCGGTGAGTTCTCGTTGGAGAACTACGCGGGCGTTATCATGAAACAAGGGCTCGGTCAGTCATTCCTCAACAGCCTCAAGATCAGCATTCCCGCTACCGCAATCTCCACATTTGTCGCCTCGTTTGCCGCGTTCGGATTCGCATGGATGCGATTCAGCGGACAACGAACGCTGTTCATGGTCCTGGTCGGCGCCATGATCATTCCCCTACAGATGACGTTCATCCCCATTCTTCCGATCTACAACAAGCTAGGGCTTGCGGGAACGTTCCCCGGCATCTGGCTCGCACACACGGCCTACGGGCTTCCGATTGCGACCTATCTCATTCAGAGCTTCATGGCGGGGATACCCAAGGTGCTGTTCGATTCCGCATCCATCGACGGGGCGTCTCCTTTGAGAACGTTCTGGAGTATCGTGATGCCCATCTCCGTACCGGCTCTGGCCTCGGTCTTCATCTTCCAGTTTCTCTGGATCTGGAATGACCTACTTGTGGCTCTCATGTACTTGGGCGGCCAACCTGATGTGGCTCCAGTCACCATGTCCATCGCCAATCTCGTGACGAACAAGGGACAGGATTGGGAGTTACTTACAGCAGCGGCGTTCGTTTCGATGGCGCTTCCTTTGGTGGTTTTCTTCAGCTTGCAGCGGTACTTCGTCCGAGGGATCCTTGCAGGATCGGTCAAGGGGTAAGCCGAAAGGAAGGGCATGCCAGAGCTACGCCGACAGAACGAAGGCGAGGAATGGGTCATCGTCTCTCCGGACCGGAGTACGCGGCCGCTTGAGTTCCCACGCGTGCAGCGTGAAGCGTCGGTCTCATCCGACACGTGCCCGTTCTGCGCCGGCAATGAAGGCATGACCCCGCCCGAGCTTTACCGAGATCCCTCCGAGCAAACGGAGTCGTGGCGGGTCCGCGTGATCCCCAACAAATTCCCGGCGCTGAATGTGGATCCCCGTCTCGACCCGATCGAGTTCCCTGCGTCTCACTACGCACGACTCGCGGGGAGCGGTTCGCATGAGGTGATCGTCGAATCGCCCGACCATGGGAGCACCTTCGAGAGCATGTCGGAAGACCAGGCCGTTCGAGTCATCGCCGCGTACGTCGCTCGAGTACGTCATCACCTAGCGGATCCACGATTTCCGTACGTTCAACTGTTCAAAAACCACGGCGGTGCTGCCGGTGCATCGCTAAGACACCCCCATTCACAGATCATTGCCCTGCCCTTTGTCCCCGATCGAATCCAACGGATGGTCGATGCGGAGGATGCCCACTTCGCGAGGAACGAAAGCTGTCAACTCTGCGAGATCATCGAAAACGAGTCCCGGCTAGGACTGAGGGTGGTACATCACGCTGAAGGTTTCCTAGTATGGGCGCCGTTCGACTCCAGGTTCCCGTACGAACTCACCGTGGCGCCGTGTGAGCACCTTCCGGATTTCTCCGACATCGAGCAGAAGCACCAATTGGGACTTGCGCGCGCGCTGGGCGAGGCGATCCGTCGACTTGTGTGCACGCTCGGAGATGTGCCGTACAACTTTTTCTTGTTCACGTCGCCACGCAGGACAGCGCCCCCGGAAACCTCGCACCCAGGCGTTCATTGGAGACTGTCCATCGTGCCACGGATCGGGACACTGGCTGGATTCGAATTCGCCACCGGCGTACACATCAATCCGGTCTCGCCCGTAGCGGCGGCGAAGAGATTGAGAGATAACGACACAGGGAAGGCAACACCAAACGCTTCGACAGGTGGGACTCATGACCCTTTGCAGTAAACCTCGTCGAAGCTGCGTTCGCGGATTGCCTAAAGGAGACGTCCGTAGTACCCTGATCATCCGACGAACGGATTCGCGATCAGTGCCAAGGAGGCGGCATGGCTGAAGTAACTTTGACTGGAATCACAAAACGCTTTGGAGAATTCACCGCAGTTGACGACATCTCGATGGTCATCGAGGACGGCAAGTTTACCGTTCTCGTGGGGCCGTCTGGGTGCGGGAAAACGACAACCCTTCGCATGGTCGCAGGATTGGAAGACGTCACAGCCGGCGAGATCCGAATCGGTGAACGCGTGGTGAACAAGGTGCCGCCCAAGGATCGCAACATCGCCATGGTGTTCCAAAATTACGCGCTTTATCCGCATATGGACGTGTTCAACAATATGGCGTTTGGTCTCAAGCTTCGAAAGACGGCCAAAGCGGAGATCGAAAGGCGCGTTCACGAAGCCGCGCAATTGCTGGGGATCGAAGAGAAGCTCAAGAGCAAACCGCGAGAGTTATCGGGCGGACAACGGCAGCGTGTCGCTGTGGGGCGCGCCATTGTTCGCGATCCTCAGGTCTTCTTGTTCGATGAGCCGCTCTCCAACCTGGACGCCAAACTGCGCGTGCAAATGCGCACCGAACTTGAAGAACTCCACAATAAGCTCCGGACCACCACGATCTACGTCACGCACGATCAAGTGGAAGCCATGACGCTTGGCGATCGAATCGCGGTCATGAAGGATGGAGTGATTCAGCAGTACGCGCCTCCCCAGGAAACCTACGACCATCCCGCGAATCAGTTCGTTGCCGGGTTCATCGGCAGCCCTGCCATGAATTTCTTCCCTGCAGAAGCGACGGTTCAGGATGGCCGCCCTGTCCTCACCGGACCCACGTTCAAACTCGTCCTCTCTCCCGAGCACGCCTCAGTATCCTTGCCGTCACAGGTGGTCGTCGGCGTTCGTCCTGAGAATCTCGATGGTCCGGTGACCGAGAAGGAGAACTCCATCGAACTCACCGTGTCCGTCCTTGAGCAATTGGGACACACGCTCTTGGTGTACGGCTATGTCGGAGAAACTCAGATCGTCGCTAGCCTGGACCCCCACAAGCAGGTGGCGCTGGATTCGGTCATTCGATTGTCCATCAACATGAACACGTTGCACGTGTTTGATCCTTCATCCCAGCAAACGCTGATTTAGCGAGCGATAAGGTGGATGGATGTTGAACGATCGTGCCCAACGTTTTCTTGTCGTTGATGTCGGCGGCACCAAGACAGCGCTGGCGGTCGCGCAGATCGATCAGGCCCACATCGTGCTGTCACAGAGTGTGATATGGCCAAGCGCCAAGTATGCCACGTGCGAAGACCTTCTCGCCGCCTATTTACAGACCTTGGACGTCCGACCGGAACAGGCGATTCTCGCCATCGCCGGCCCCGTGCGGCAGGGCGTCGCATCGTTGACCAACCTGCCCTGGACCGTTTCGGCAGAAGACACGGCCTCTACCCTTGGATTGGCAGACATCCAGCTCCTCAATGACTTGGAAGCCATGGCATGGTCCATTCCCGGAACCCGCGACGAGGATCTCATCCCCCTGCAAACGGGCACGGTTCAGCCGGACGGTCTCATCGCCCTTGTGGCGCCTGGAACCGGGTTGGGCGAGGCCTTTTTGGCGCGGACGGGCGAGACGTACACCTCCTTTGCCACCGAGGGCGGGCACGCGGATTTTGCGCCAACATCGCCCATTCAGGATCGTCTGCTTGCTTGGCTCAGGGAGGATCTCGATCATGTCAGCGTCGAGCGCGTCTGTTCGGGCAGTGGGCTTCCTTCGATCTATCGCTTCCTCCTCCAAGACCGCTCCGACAAGGCCCGAACAAGGCTTCGCGATACCATTCTGTCCGAGGACGATCCGACGCCCATCATCCTCGATACAGGACTCGATCGAGGATGCCCGATCTGCCATGATAGCCTCCAGATTTTCGTCGATATCCTGGCTGCCGAAGCGGGAAACCTCGCCCTGAAAACGCTGTGCACGGGCGGCCTTTACTTCGGAGGCGGATTGCCGCCTCGATTGCTTCCCCTGCTTCGCACGCGCCGCTTCGTCAACACCTTCGCCGCCAAGGGACGCTTCGAAGGCCTTCTCCAGCAGATCCCTCTGAACGTGCTTTGCGACCCGCAGGCCGTGTTGAAGGGCGCCGCCCGGTTCGGGCAACAGTTGACGGACCGCCCGATGGAAAGGAGCTCCCAGTGATTCCCTCTGTGATTCGACCGCCAATCGGCTATTCGGAAGCCCTGCATCGCCTTGAGGAAGAACGGATCATCGATCGGATTTGGAATCGCGATCATACGGTGTGGAGTTCGAGTGCAGAGGACATCGAGAATCGCCTCGCCTGGCTCGATCTTCCCTCGACCATGCCGGCCCATGTCGACGCACTGCTCACCTTCATGCAGCACTGCCGACAAGAGGCGTTCACGGAAACGTTCCTGTTGGGAATGGGAGGATCCAGCCTCGCCCCGGAGATGTTCGCGCGCTTATTCTCTAGAGCGTCGTCCGCCCCTCCGCTCACGGTGGTGGATACAACGCATCCGACAGCGCTGCACGAGCATGAAACCCGCATTCGCACGGGCAACCCGCTCTTCATCGTCGCAACCAAATCCGGGACGACAACAGAGACGCTGTCGCTTTTTCGATACGCCTACCGAATGATGGTGTCACGACAAGGGGCATCCGATGCCGGCAAGCACTTTGTCGCCATTACCGACCCGGGAACCCGTCTCGCCAAGCTGGCGGATACCCTCGGTTTTCGCGCCTGTTTTCTCAACACTCCTGATGTCGGCGGCCGCTATTCGGCGCTCTCCCATTTCGGCCTCGTTCCAGCGGCGCTGGCTGGACTGGATATCGCTCAACTTCTCCGCTCAGCACGGGAAATGGCCACCCAATGCCGCCCGGACACGGAGCTCGCCGCCAATCCCAGCGTTATGCTTGGCGCCTTCCTCGGAGCCGCCGCCTGCTCAGGAAGGGACAAGGCAACGCTCCACCTCCCGGATCGCCTGATGCCCTTTGGACATTGGATCGAGCAGCTGATCGCGGAGAGTTCGGGAAAAGACGGAAAGGGAATCCTGCCGGTCTTAGAGCCGACGGACGTCGCCGGACGATCTGACATGGATCGCTCGTTCGTGGCCTTCGATACCCCAGCAGGCTCGTTGCCGGACGACAGCCCCGCGATTCGCCTCGACTCGACGTCGCTGGGAGACCTCGGCGGACAGATTTTCCTCTGGGAATTGGCCACGGCCATTGCCTGCTACTTGATCGGCGTCCATCCCTTCAATCAACCCAATGTTGAATCCGCCAAGCAACTGGCACGCGCCCTGACCGAGGAGGTCCAGCGGACGGGACGGCGTCCGGCCGTGGAAACGTGCTCTACCGACGACCTTTCCCCCCTCGTTCACTTCCTTGAACCGCTCGCATCGGGAGACTACATCGCCATTCACGCCTACCTTCCTCCAAGCACTGCGCTTTCAAGACAGCTCGATGCATTGCGTGACCTTCTCTCCGCCCGATACCGCGTACCCGTGACCCTGGGATATGGCCCCCGCTTCCTTCACTCCACGGGACAACTTCACAAGGGAGACGCTGGACGCGGCCGCTTCGTCCAGCTCCTTTCCAAGCATCTTCCCGATCTCCCCATCCCGGACGATGTCACGGACGATCGTTCGAGCCTTGCTTTTGGCACGCTCATCACCGCTCAAGCCGTCGGCGATCGGGGCGCCCTGGAAGCTGAAAACCGGCCCGTACTCACGCTCGACATCGCGTTTCCTGAGGTCGACACGCTGCAATCGCTCGTTCGCCGGCTCAGGACACGCCTTGCCCCATAATCGCGCCGCCGTCGCTCAGCATCACTCGGGGACGTCCACGAAAACCACATCACAGGTTCATCGTCTCCCCAAACGACGAAGCTAACCTACGGATGTACGAGAACCAACTCATGCTTACGACCAGCAACACCTAATGGGTCCAGGATGATGTGAGGGGATGTCCTGGGCCCTGCTTTTTTTCGTCGGAAGCCAGGGAAGCCTTCTTCCCTTGTCATCGAGTATGATTGGGAACCCTGTTACACGCGGAGGCGATGATGCGCACGAGCCTGGTCTTGATCGTTTGCCTGCTGTGTTTGGGACATGTAGGTCGCGCATCGACGTTCTATGCTGAGGGCGATTCTCTGGGCAAGACCGTGCTTTGGTTTCATGGGAATCGAATCGATACGACATTCGATGGCGAGTTTGACCTCGCGGGACAATTGATCGTCGAGGACCGAACCCACATGTTCGACAGCATGGGAACGGGATACGGAGGAGGAATCGCGGATGCGGCCACCCTGGCCGCCACCCTGTGGATCCTTTTCGAGACGTCGGGCACCACGGATGACGGCGTGCCCATTACGCTACGGGGCGGCGTCTATATCCAGGGCAAGGATGCCGACATCAACACCCTCTCTCTGGGCGCCGGACCGGGGACCTTCTTCCTCATTGCCACCCTCCAAACGGAGAGCATCCGAATCGCCGGAACGTTGACATCGACAGCGTCTGGAGCCTTTGTCCCACCGGATGATCCGGTCACCATGCAGGTCGAAGGAACAGCGTCGTTCGTCTTCGCCGGCGAGCGCGTGCCATCCTCCGGAGATCTTGAGGCCCAATTCCCGTGGCCATCCGATGCGTGGCCAGAGGAGCATCTCGCCGCACTGAGAGCGTCGTTCGGCCTTCTTCCGGTCCGCGTCGAACAGTCCGATCCCGAGGACTGATCGCCCGCCGATCCTATAGAAACTTGCCTCCATCCGCCTTCGCGTCTAGGATTAACTCTCCGCGGAGGGAGGAGAATCATGTCATACTCACCAGCATTGGCTATTTGCACGGCAATCTTTGAAATCACCATCGCCATCTGGGCCCTTCGAGGTCCCGGACGCCGTCCGATCGTGCGGACGACGTGCGCTATCCTGCTCTTGTTGGCGGCGTATCAGATCGTTGAAGTGCTCGTCTGCTCATCGTCACTGTCCATCGGATTCATGCCGCAACTGGCCTTCATCGTGGTCACTTGGCTACCTCCGCTCGGACTGCTCCTCGTTGCCCAACTGTCTCCCTCCCAAACCATGACAAACTACGCCATCTCCTACTTCATGCTGGCCGTTGCCTTAGGGATCGTCGTCTGGATCGCCTTTGACTCGCGCTTTGTCTCCGACTCAGTCTGCAACGTGGTTTACGCCAAATACAGCACACCCCTACCGCGCTTCCGATTCTATGGATGGTTCTATTGGATCGGACTGTTTGGCATGATCGCGCTGTCCGCATGGGGCGTGCGTGCAAGCCGCGATGCCGTTCAGCAGAAACTGCTGAAGCACGTCTTGTACGGCTCCCTCGGGTTTATCGTTCCCGCTGTCTTGGTCACCCGGTATGTCGCCCCTGGGGAAGGCGCTCTGCCTTCCATCCTGTGCCACTTCGCGTTGATCCTCGCCGTCTTTCTCGCTCGCTTGCTATCCGTCGAGCGCAAGCAGACGCATCGTGTCACTCAGCAACGGATGAATCAGCCGGCTTCTGAAGCCTGAGGTAACAGCAGATCCCCTCGAACGTCGCTTCCATGACATTGAAACCCACGTCGATGGCGACCTGCCGATAGAAGGTGAGATCTCTTGGAATGGATGGCCACGGTTGGCCATAGCCTGTCTCGATTTCACGATCCGAAAGCACGATCTGGAGCTGCACAGCGAAATTGGGCTGCAGCACATCTGGGCGTTCAGGAATCTGGGTATCCCAGATCCGAAACTCCCCATTGGGTTGGAGAACGCGAAAAACCTCGGCCATCACGGTCCGACAATCGCCCGTATCTCGAACGTACATCAGAGAAAAGAAGGCCGTAGCAGACGAAAACGTCCCATCAAGAAATTGCAGGTCTCGGGCGTCCATGACAATCTTCAGACCATTGTCGGCGGCTTCTTCCAACTCGCTTCTGCGCACATCGATCGCAATGACATCTCGACCTACAAGCTGTCCGATAACTCCCTCGCCCCCTCCGCCAATATCCAGAATGTAACCCCTTGAAGGAAAGGCGTGAAGATGGATACGTTGCCTCTTGTACAAATAATACCGTTCTTCAAAGGTCCCTTTTCCCGGTTTCGTCATGTCCTGCGTTCCTTTCGAATGCGCCATTCCACTCGAAGCATCAGCACCAGCAGCAATCCGGTGCAGATGATCGCACGTACCGCGTACACGGTAGCCAAGGTTCCTTTGCTCGACAGCAGCGAGAAGATCGGGGCGAGCAGAAGGCCAATCCACATGGTGAAGGATTCGGTGTTGCGGCTGGAATGCCACAGCCGCTTCACAACCGGGAAATAGGCGATGATAAGAATGAGCTGAATGGCCAAGTGCGTCAGGGCATGCTGTCGAGAAAACGCCCAGACCAAGAGGATCATCAGCACGCCGCCCAGGCATCCGAGATCGAAGCGATTGAATCGCGTGCTGCGATCGCCATAGAGTGCGATGGCAAGGGCGACGCCACCGCAGAGAAGGAGATCGGCTGTATTCAGAATGTTGTCAAGCAAGCCGAAATCTCCTTCAGCGAGGTAGGTTCCAAGGCTGCCGATCACGGCAATCGTGAAAAAGACCCACATCGCCAGCGCGGGACTGATCTTATTCCTTCGAATCAACCAGACATAGCGAATCCCAATCACAAGGTTGGTGGTACACACAGCCACGATGGAGAACGCTCGCATCGTCACGATCACACCCTCCGCCCGAAGGCTCGCAGATGATCGAAGTCTAGCGGCTCATCGAACCGGGTTCCAGAAACCACGCGACGATTCAGTATCATTCACGCTGGAGGGTTCGATGGCGAAAGACGCATTTGGCATTCCGGGCAACTCGGAGAATATGGCCGCGTTCTTTGACACACGGGCGTCGGACTATGACGCTCACATGCTGACGCATGTCGAGGATGCGCCAACCTACTACCAAACGATCGCCGATAGTCTTCCGAGCCTTCGTTCCGGGTGCCGTATTCTCGACCTTGGCGTGGGAACTGGTCTTGAGCTTGATCACCTTTTCGCCCGATTTCCCGATGCGCGTGTCACAGGCATCGATCTATCGGGTGAGATGTTGGAACGCGCCCGTCACCGATATCGATCCACCAGCTTTCAGCTACGCACCATCCACGCGTCCTTTCTGGATTGGAATTTCGGATTCACAATCTATGACGCCGTGATTTCATCCATGGCGATCCATCACTGGCCGCCCCCTGTGAAGCGCACCTTGTACCGCCGGATCGGACGAGCCCTGCGCCCCGGCGGGTGGTTTGTCAATGGAGACTATATCGAATCCGAAGCCGTCGCTGTGGAGCGGCTGCGCGCCTTTACGGCGCAAAAGATCGATCCGCATCACGCGCTTCACATCGATCTGCCACTATCCCTCGACCAGGAATTGAAGCTCCTTGAAGCATCCGGCTACACGAGGCGGCACGTCGCCTTCCAACGTTCCCATGCCGCCATTATCGCGGCGAGCCCATTCAATTCCGACGAGCAGGCTATCGGTTCGTGAAGTCCCCGAGATTCAGGATTTCGAAGGGACCGCCTTCACCACTCATGATCAGGGTATCCGGGAAGCTCCCGTTCCATGCCTGGATCATTTGCAGCATGACATACTCCATGCCTCCCTGGGCTTGAATCGCTTCGGCTTGAATACGGATCTTCTCAGCCTCGGCCTTGGCACGCTCGATTTCTTGCTGGGCTTCGAACTCCACTTGTTGCAGCTTGTTCTCGGCTTCCAGTGCACGTTGTTCGGCGATTACCTTGTCTTCGATGGACTGGGTGAACTGGGTGCTGAACTTCAGGTTCGTCACGGCAACGCTGGTGACGTTGATCTCGTACTGCTGAAGACGAACGCGCAAATCGGAGAGGATCGTATCCCTCAGTGCCGCTCGGTTCTGCAACATCTCCTCAGGCGTGTACTGCGCCGTACTTGCCTTGACGATATCTTCGATCGCCGGATCGATAATGGCCGTACGATAGTCGCGAATGACCTCTTGGTACAGCTTGGCTGCACCCAGTGGGATCACGTGATAATTGACGGTAATGGTTGCATCGACATCCTGAAGGTCGTTGGATGCGGCTTCCACCGTCTTTGTGCGTTCTTGAATCTGAACGCTGATGGCATCGACGCTGTCTCGAATCGGAACCACCCAATAGAGCCCGGGGGCCTTCATCGCCCCCGTCGCAGCGCTCCAACGAAGGACGATCCCTTGATGCCCGGTGGGAACCGTTCCAAACCCCTGAACGACGATAAATGACAGGATCAAGACCAGGATATTCAAGACGAGGGGAACGGCTTTGACGCGCGTCCGCTCAGCCTCCCGATCGAACCGAACCGGACGCAACGCAAGGAATAGCCCTCCCGTGACGCCAATGACAATGAGCAGTTTAATGCCTAGCATTCGTTCTCCTTTTGTTTACCGTGAAACCTGCTCGTAGACGCAAGCCCCTCCAGGTTATTGCAGCAACCACAGGCTTAGCGCCATCACGAGCATACCCAAAATGGCACCACTGATGGCCAAGTGTTCGTGACCGAATGACCTCGCCACAGGGATCAACTCGTCCAGCGAGATAAAGACCATAATGCCTCCGACGCCGGCCAAGACATAGCCCAAGATCGTCTCGGAGAGAATGGGCAACAGAATCAATGCTGCCACTCCAGCCCCGACGGGCTCCGCGACGCCGGAGAGGAACGAATAGAAGAAGGCCTTTTTCCGGCTCCCGGTAGCCGCGTAGATGGGAGCAGCCACAGCCAAACCTTCCGGGATATTGTGAATGGCAATGGCCACCGCAATGGCGATTCCCAAGGACGGATCTTCCAAGGCTCCGGCAAAGGCGGCCATGCCTTCCGGAAAGTTGTGGATTCCGATCCCCAACGCCACGAAAAGACCCGTCTTCATAAGACTGGAACTTCGCATCCCCATGCCCTTGTGCTCCTCTTGCCCGAGATAGTCATGAGGTACGAGGGCATCAATGGCAAACATGACGAGCATGCCCAAGAAGAAGGCCACATGCGCAGGCATGAAGCCGACGCTCTCAACGCCTCCCTGGAGCAGCTCGATGAATGAGACATGGATCATCACGCCTGCCGAGAATCCCAACGTGAGTGTCATGAACCGAGGCCCGGGCTTGCGCACAGCGATCCCGAGGAAGCTCCCGATGGTCGTCGACAATCCCGCCAACGTGGACAGCACGAGTGCAAATCCGACAGTTCCCACACAGCCTCCTTACTTGTCCTGCGATGTCGGACGATGAACCCTCGCCTGGCTCGTGAGGAGTGTGTTCTCGCCCACATCGTAGAACCACACTTGCCCGGATTGCCATTCGGCCTCCAATCCGGCGGGCAGCTCACCAATTTGCCACATTGTCGGCGGATCTCCTGTTGTTTCGACAATCACATAGACCTGTCCCGCATACTGGTAGTATCCCACCGGATACGGAGCCGAATTCACAAACTCCCAATCCACCGGAACGCCAGCCGCCACGTGCGCGGGGAAAAAGAGCAAATGAACGCTCTGCGCCACCGGACGAACGATCGACGCGAACAAGATCGCCGTATCCTCGCAATCGCCAATGCCCTCGACCAACGTTTCCAAGGGATAGCGCGGCCACTCATCCGGACGGCTGTCGAGGGTGTAGGGGATCACGTCAGTGACGAAATCCAAGACAAACTGAAGAAAGCCATAATAGGTCGACAGCGAATCCGCGTAATAGGGAGAGATCGCATTCAACATCGTGTCCGTCAGGGATTCAATGAACTCGTCATCGCGTGGATCCGTCACGTATTTGTACCAATCGCACGGACCATAGTCCTGACACCAGGGCCGGGTGGTGATCGCTTGGAACGTCGCATAGTGGGCGGTCGGCACGGCGACCTCCCATGTCCAATCCGTGGCGTGCGAACGCCATTGGAACTCCAAATCGATCGTTTGGCTGGCTGTCACCACAATCGACGCTTGAGCGCTTGCCTGCTCCCCGTCGTCGTCCGTGACCGTCAGTGTCGCGAGGTAAATGCCGGGTGCCGTGTAGGTATGAGAGGTTGATGCTCCTTGCGCCGTCCAGCCATCTCCGAAATCCCATTGGTACTGAACAATCGTTCCGTCCGAATCCGAAGATCCATTCCCGCTGAATGTGACCGACAAAGGACTCTCTCCACTGCTGGTCGTCAACTGGAGGACGGCAATGGGCGGGGTGTTGACCCACAGGAAACATCCCGACAGTCCGAGGAGAAGGATACCGAGCACCAGGCGAAGCATCGTTTTAACCATGCTGTATGCTAGTAGGCGAGCCTGGCCGAGTCAACGCCGGTAACGAAGAACGCGTTAGCGAATTCGGAATCCACGAACTCCGACGACCGGATTCTCGCCTCCGTAGTCGAAGGACACGACGGCTTGGTAGATGTCGGCCGCCAGCCGCTCTCCGTTGCCGGCAGGTTCGACGATCGAGACAATACGCTTGCTGAGAGGCAAAACTTTAAACTCCTCGACGCTCAGTTCGCGTACCACCGTTCCCGTGCGATCGATGATCTGCGCTGAGCCGGTAACCACCAGTTCGACATTGCCCGTATTCTCGAACAGAGCGAAAAGGATGAGCGGATTCGTTTCTCCGACCTGTACATCGACCACTTGACCGGATTCTACCTCCGAGCCGAAGACCGTCGTATAGATCTTGATCGCCGTCCGGTAGATGCTGACCACGCGCGTTCCGGCGGAGTCTTCCGTTTGGGGCCGCGACTCAATGAAAACAGCGGACCAATACGTCCCGTCGACATCCTGCGGCATCGTCACCGTCAGCGTGACATCGCGCGATTCATCCGGTTGCAACGTGAGTCGATCGTGCGACAGTTCAATCCAAGCGGCATTCGAGCGATTGATGGAATCAAAGCGCCCGCCTCCACTCTCTTGGCTCGTGAACTCAACGCGCTGCGCCGCGGTCTCGTAGATCACCAAGCCCTCGAAACTCTCGTTGCACTGGATTCTGAGCCTGATTTGAGCGTGTCCCGCCTCGGTGATCGACTCGACGCTCCGGCCGACCCACACGTACGCGCTTGCCGACGCCTCAGGAACTGTGCCAATCGTGTCCTTGGACACCCACTCGGCCCCAGCGATGCTGTCTGTCGCCTGGGGTGACAGCGATTGCACCGTACCGGATAGGCCGAGGTCCTCCCCGGATGCAGGCAATTGCACCGTATACACCACCTCGACAATTTCCCCTGCTGTGAAGGCGCGCTCAAATACCCATCGCGCCGAGTTCAGCCGCATTCCCCAATCGTGTTCTCCATCTTCGAACCGCTGCCAATCTCCGACGGCCAGCGTGAGATCCTCAACCTCATCGGTATCGTTGAGCACGGTCAGCATGTAGGTTTCCGTCGTTCCCAATTCTTGCTCCAGGTGATGGGCTGCCGGGAGCACGCGAAACGCGCCCACTTCACTGGCGAAACAGAGTACGACGCTGAGCAGCAGACCCAACCCTACAAAGGTGCGATTGGACATCGATCCGTCCTTCCACATCAGTAATCCGATGTCACGGTATACATAATTCCAATAGTGTACGTTCCTTCAGGCAGACCGGCGAAGTCATCATCCGAGACCGTGAGCGCATATGAAACATCAATGGTCGTTTCACCCGCCCCGGCGTGGTAGGAGGGGATATCCACCTGGAAAATGCGTTCAACCACGGAGGACTGCGCATCCTCAGGAATCGTCATCGACAGTTCGTAATCAAGCCCCCATCCCGACGAAGAGCTGGAGACGAGCAGAGCCGTGGTCGAGAATCCGGGGTAGGTTCCGGAATTGAGGATCGAGGGGAACTCGACCGTCGATCCGGATTCCACCTGAATCGAGAGGGACGAGCCCTCACACGCGGGTCCGTCCAATGCGCCCAAGAGTAGGTCATCGCCTCCTCCAGAGGCATCGAACGAAACAGCAATCGGAATCTCACGAACATCCCAAGCGCCGTAGAGCCATAGGTAGAATCGTTCTCTTTTTCGTGTGATGTTGAACTGCAATCCGGGGATGGGGTCGTCAACTCGCGTGAAATCGGACGACGACCACACATCAATGTCCTCATCCGATAGGCAATGTCCCACGCCCAGCACCCAGGATTCAGGGATTCCATTGCTCGGCGAAACGACGCGATAGACAAAGCGCGTCATGTCCCATTTCTTGTAATAGCGATGGGATTGCAGCGTCACCGTAATATCCCCCAGCGTCACGGCCAAGCTCTCCAGTCCGAAAACCAGCAGGATCACTGAGGCAAGAATCATGGCGCCGCACTGCTTTCCGAGCGTGCGCGAGACCATTGGGATCCGCGAATTCCTCATCCTTGTGTTTCCATTTGGCTGCATAGTGTGATTCTGCCTGCCCGCACTCGGACGTAGACGCCAGAGGCGCCCGGCGCCTGCCGTCATGTGGAGGGCTTGAACAAGCTTTGCAATAGATATTGCTGAAGGTCAGCCAGTTTCTCCAATGCGGAGGCCAAACGAATCCGATACTCGACCGGGAACGAAACTGCATGCTTGGATTGGATGCGCGAAATATCGATATCGAACACAGGATCGTTCTCACGCTGTTCCGCATTGAGAGACACGTAGCTGAGTGCTTCGCGGGCCTTAAAGACTTCGGCGAGACCTTCTTCCGTGATATTGACGGCTTCGGACAGTTCAGCCAGTGACGGCAAGCGCCCGGTTTCCCTTAGCAGCCGCGCTTCAGCCCCTTCAATCTGGCGATTGAGATCCTTCATCCACTTCGGCACTTCCGCGCGTTTCACCTGATCGCGAATGTGATGGCGTATTTCGCCCTTGATCAGGTTTTCCGCGTACTGCCTGAAGCTGTGCCCGTGAGACAAATCATAGTTGTAAACGGCATTCATCAGACCAAGATACCCGGATCTGAATAGCTCCTCAGGGTCGAAGCCGCTCGACGAGAAACTCGACGCAATCACATCGTGGATGATTGATGTGCCACGTTGAAGGATCTCTTCCCTCACGGTTTCAAGGTTGCCACGTTCGTCATTCAGTCGAAGCAGAAGATCATCAAAACTGAGCTCTCGCGTGTTCTCTGTCATGCTAGTTCCCGAAACTCAGGTCGAATCCAACGGTCACTAACTGGATGCCTGTGAAGTCGAATTCCGCCTTCGTGTAAAGGGTTACTCCGTAGAACTGAACATCAGCATAGATGCATTGGCCCGCAAACCCAGTGGCATCGAATGTCGTCAGACTGGTGAAGGTCACAGGGTCGATGGTCGCCTCGACCGCGATCAGCTGCTCGGCAAAGAAGAACGACGAATCGAACGTCGTCGCCGTCGTGATCAGAACATTGCAGAGTTCGAACGCGACACCAAAGCGTTGGAAGTCGAAGACAATGGGGATCAAACTCGGCGGAGGAACTTCAGCAAACGACGTATGCGATGTAAAACGAACCACATCGATCGTCAAGTCAAGGATGAAGTCAATGCCGGTAATCGTAAATCCGCCGTCCATGCTCATGGATGCGAGAAACGCCATGGCGGGCTCCTCGAAATGATAGCCCATCTCAAACACAAGCTGGGTCAATCCCGTTTCATCGAACCACGTCGTGTTGCTGGCAAGCAGCCCCATGGTCTCCACTTCGAAGCGAAGCAGCTGTTCCTCGAAATAGAAGCCGGACACGATAGTAGCGTCAAGCTCAACGGGAGGCGTACAGAGCGTGCCCAAATGCGTGAACAGATAGAGCAGCCGATCGCTGAACGGTGCTTCGATGCCTCCGTACAGGTTGACCAGATCTTCCGCGCCGAATCCCGTCAAACTGGAAATCGTGAATCCACAAACAATAGCGGAGGATAGCTCCAGGATGCCGCCCATGCTGTAGGTTGGCGTTTGCGGACTCCCGATGTCGGCCAGAATCAAGTCAAATCCGAGATGAACGCCCACGATTGAGATGTCGATGTTCAATTCGTTCCAGGAGAAGGAGGGTTCAAATCGGATTTCCTCTGCAATCTGCACCGCCCCCAAATCCACAGCCAGGGTGACGGCCTCGGACTGAAACCCCGATAGATCGAATCCTGTTGTCGAGGTAAACGAAAACCCACTGACCGAGAACCCCATCGAAAGATCCGCTCCGATGTTGTAGGTTGCCGGAGGAACCGGCGTGTACGTTAATCCCAGTCCAACGCTTCCGGAAAAACCCAGCCCCTCAGCATGCCCCACGGCGAATCCCGCCATCACGAGCATTAGGATCAAACCGATCTGTATTCGAGCGCACATGCGTCGCATGTTGACCTCCTCCAGGAACTCGTTTAAGCGTACGCGAAGCACGTTTCTGCCGGAGGGAAACCCGTTCACGCCTGATTGTGGCTTTGTCCTTGGCAAGTTGGACACATGGCCCTATCGGCGACAACAAAACCCGCTTGCCATCTCGACAAGCGGGCTCAATGTTTCACAAACGATCCTCGACGGGATCGGACTCGAATCTCTAACGAGCGATTTCCATCTTCGAGAGAACGAGTCCCGTCAGAACCTTCGGATAGAAATCCGTCGATTTCTGCGGCATCTTCTCATCATGATCGGCCACGCGAACAACCTCATCCGGGCTAGTCGGATTCAGATAGAAGAACAACTGCTCGTCCCCACGCTTGACTGCCGCCACGCCTTGGTCGGCATCGACGGTATAGGTGACGTTCCGCTGCTCCTCAAGCGCTTTGGCGTCAATGCCAAGAAGCCGATCCAAGATGGCGGCATGCAGGATGGTGACGTCCAATTTCCGGTAGTCGTCCGACCGATCGGAGGAAACGAGTTCATTCATGGCTGCCTCATCCTTCAATTGAAGCGTGACGAAGGAGTCGCTCGAGACGCACCCAAAGGTATGTTCCGCACGCCCCGTCTTCGTCGCTGCGACCATCGCATCGAATGACGCGTGTTCATCGACCGAGAAATGCTCGGAAGCCGCGTTCAAGAACTCGCTCGCATCGAAGTTCTCAACCGCATGGACCAGTCGGTGGATCGGCCGGATCGACATGCCGGGTTCCGAAACGTTGAACAGAGTCATCATACGAACGCCAAACGATTCGGGCGCCGCCGGCTGCCAACGCTTTTCCTGACATTCGTTCAGGAAGTTGACCGCCGTCTCATAGCGATGATGGCCGTCCGCAATATAGAGGTCCTTATCATCCAGGGCCGCTTGGAACGCACGAATCGTTTCATCGTCAGTGATGCGCCATACCTGATGATAATTTCCGTCCGCGTCGCGCGCCTCCATCAATGGAGCGCTTCCGCCGATCTGCGCGGCCACGATCTTCTCCGTCGTTCGCGCTGGATCGTCATAGAGCATGAAGATGTGTCCGAAGTTGGCTTCAGTCGCGCGCATCAGCTTGAGGCGATCTTCTTTGGGCCCCTTCAGCGTCTTCTCGTGAGCGTGAACCTTCTCGGGTTCCAGCTTTCCTAGAGCGATGATGCCCTTCCGCGTCAGCTGTTCTCCCTCAAACGAGTACGTCTGGTGGTAGGCATACAGCGCGGGTTCGGATTCTCGAATCAACACCTCTTGCCCAATCCACTCGTTCAGAAACTCTGCCGCACGCGTGTAGACGTTGTTACCCTCGGAATCGCCTTCTTCAGGGCGTCCCTTGATAATGCGAACGATGTTGTGCGGGCTACGATCGTAGCAGGCATCCTGAACGTCCGGGTAAACACGGTCGTAGGGAGGCGTCACAACGTCCGACAGATCTCCCACGATATCCGGATTGTATCGATAGCCACGAAACGGAATGATGGTTGCCAAAAGGTCCTCCTAAGCGTTCGCCCGTGCGAAGTCGATCACGATCTCTGCAGCCTCTTTACCCACTCGCGCCTGCGCCTCGAATGTCGATGCGCCGATGTGCGGCGTCAAGGACACCGCCTCTCGAGAAAACAGAGGATGATCCTGAGCCACGGGCTCCTGCTCGAAGACATCCAACGCCGCGCCGGTCACCTTGCCGGAATCCAATGCCGCAACGAGAGCGGTCTCATCGACAACTCCACCGCGAGCACAGTTGACGAGATAGGCGCCATCCTTCATGCCCTCGAATTGAGGCGTCGAGATGGACGGTCCGATCTCCGGGTCAAAGGGAATGTGCAGGGAGATGAAATCCGACTGAGCGAGAAGCTCATCCTGAGTCACCATCGGAGCGAGTTCAGGAATCGGGCTTTCCGTGAGATAGGCATCCGTGCACAGGATCTTCATCCCCAAGGCGGCCGCTTTCCGAGCCAACGATTGCCCGATGCGGCCAATGCCGACGATGCCCAATGTCTTGCCCGCGATTTCGATTCCCTTGAGTTGCTTCTTCTCCCACTTGCCCGCCTTCATGGAGGCCGTACCCCGGCCGATGTGGCGAGCCAGCGAGAAGATGTGGGCCAAGGCAAGTTCAGCCACCGAGTCGGAGCTGGCCGCCGGCGTGTTGCGAACGGCGATCCCCTTTTCTTCGGCATAGGCCACATCGACATTGTCCAACCCAACGCCCGCTCGGACGACGAGCTTTAGATTCGTTCCGGCATCGATAATGTTGCTGCGAACCTTGGTCGCGCTACGAATGACTATGGCATCGTAGACGGCAATCTCCGTCTCCAATTGCTCGGGGCTCAGGTCCGTTTTTTCGTCAACATCCAATCCTGCGTCACGCATTGCGGCCAAACATTTGGGATCCAACGCGTCAGACGCCAATACACGAAAACTCATGCTTCCTCCTCATACAACGAAACCTCCGGAGCGTTCTCCGAAATGCGTCTCGCTCTACAATCCCAAGACGGTTTCTATGGCCCGCAACAGACCTTCCGTCTCATCGATCTGCGTGTCGCCCATATGGGCAATGCGGAACGTCTTGTTCTTGATATCCCCATAGCCGTTGGAGATGCGCAAATTGTAATCATCCGCCAGCCTCTTGATCAGCACGGGAACATCGATGTCCTTCGTGTTCAACACCGAGGTCAACGTCTTGGACCAATAGCCGTCTTCAGGGTAGATATCGAAGTGCTTCTTGGCCCAAGCCTGAACGATCGACGCCATCTTGGCATGCCGCGCGAAACGTCCTTCCATGGTCTCGGCCAACATATCGTCCAACTGAGCGTTCAGCGCGTACATGTGCGGAATCGAGGGGGTCGAAGGCGTTTGGTTCTTGAGATGCGATTTGAGCATGAGCGGCAGGCTGAAATAATAGGATCGAGGAGGCACAGTCTTGGCGCGTTCAAATGCCCGTTCGCTGACTGCGGCGACGGCCAGTCCTGCGGGAAGCGCAAACGCCTTCTGCACGCCAGCAAGCACGAAGTCAATTCCCCAGGCATCCGTTTCAATGGGAGCCCCCGCCATGCCGCTGACGGCATCCACCAACAGGAAGACGTCCGGGTACTTCTTGACGACCTCAGCGATCTCCTTGAGAGGATTCATCAGCCCTGTAGAAGTCTCGTTGTAGACCAGCGTCACAGCGTCATACTGTCCGGTTGCCAATTGCTCATCCACCATGTCCGGCTTGACGGCGACATCCCAAGGAAGCTCGAAGGCATCACAAGGGACGCCATTGCCCGCCGTGATCTGATGCCAGCGCTTGGAAAACGCGCCATTCACGAGATTGAGGCACTTCTTGGCAACCAAGTTCGTAACCGCCGATTCCATCGCTCCAGTCGATGACGATGTGAAAAGCAGAACCGCGTTTTGGGTTGCTAGAACTGTCTGCAGTTTTCCTTGGATATCCGCATAGAGTTCGGAAAACTCGGGCGCTCGATGGTGGATCTGTGGCGTGGCCAGTTCCTTAAGGATTTCCGGCCGTACCTGTGTCGGTCCGGGAGTAAAAAGCCGCTTGTGCATGCTGCCCTCCATATGTCTTAGGGTTAAGTTGTCGTTTGTGATTCTCTGCAATGGGAGGATACTCGGTCGTTTTTGCCCGCGCAATGGAACTCCGAAGGGCATTTCCAGGCGTTTTTCGAAGCCGTTCCCCCATTGAAAGACAGCGGGAGGTGGACCTAGAATCAACATGCTCAAAGGAGGCCGGATGAATGTCTACCTTGTCGTGGGGGTGCTCGGCGTCGCCGCGGTGTTATGGGGGGTCGTGACCTACAACCGGTTGGCGCGATTCCGTGTTCGCGCGAATGCTGCGTGGAGTGACATCGATGTTCAGCTCAAACTTCGATGGGATCTGATTCCCAATCTCGTAGCATCCGTCCGGAACTACGTCGATCACGAGGAACGCGTTTTTGAGGATCTCGCCGCCGCGCGCGCGCGATCCATGGCCGCACACTCGCCCCGCGAACAAGCCGAAGCCGAAGAAGGCCTGAAATCGCCGATGAAATCACTGTTCGCCATTGTCGAGCGCTATCCCCAGCTGATGGCGGATGAGCCGTTCCTCCAGCTGCAAGCGTCGCTGGAACAGATCGAGGATGCGATACAGCGAGGCCGTCGCCTCTACAACTCGATCGTACGCCGTTACAACGAAGCCATTCAGGTCTTCCCGCGTCATCTCATCGCCAATCTGTTCGGCTTTCACGAACGCCAATTCTTCGCGCTTGCTCGACAACTCGAGCGTTCGACCCCAACGGTTCGCTATAGATAGGGGACAGAGAGGGGGGTGGTCAGCCCCAAATCGCTCTGCTAGAATGCAGCAGAAGGGGGTTCCGTGAAGAAGATGAACAAACCGTTCCTACGATGGTCTCTTGCGCTCGCGCTCATTCTGACGGCGAGTTTGGCGTTCGCCAACGAAATGGAGCCATGGCGAGTCGCCTGGGAATCGGTTCCCGCCATCTCGTGGGATCACTTCCAAGGAACGCCTCCGATGGATGCCGCGCATCGCACCGAAGCCGCCGCCATTCACATGACCATCCGCTGGCACGCCAGCTATTCGGTCTCCTCTAGCAATGGCTCGCACTGGACCGGACACGTCGCTTCCATTACCGTGACGAACACCATGGAACCTGCGCTCTCGTGGGTTGTGCCCGGGAAAAACTACCCCGATGTGTTGGAACACGAGCAGCTCCATTTCGATCTCAATGAAGTCTATCGCCGCAAGCTGGAGTGTCTGTTGCTGGAGACCCAAGCCTGCAGCGGATCGACGCAGCAAGCCGCCGTCGACCTTCTGAACTCGACGCTTCATCAAACCGCGAATGCCGTTCTCCAGAAACTCTCGGAGATGCAAGCGTTGTACGACGCCCAAACGTCCCATGGGAACAACACGGGCGAACAGGCGCGCTGGCACGGTCTTGTCGCTGGATGGCTAGCTGCGCCGACAACGGCGCCCTAACCTCCTGCATCAAGCGCCCGACGAAACCTTTTCCTGAGTCCGGGGTACGTCAACTAAGAAGCAAAGTACCTCCTTACTCACAATCTGCTTCATGCCCACAGCAAGGGGCGGCACAGCCGCCCCTTCTCTCATCAAACGCACTCCGAGAGAAAAATTCAGATCCGTTCAGGCGGTCACGCTGCCGACATCCGATAGCCCAACCCGGCATAAGCGGCCTGGCCAAGGGAAACCCCGCCGTCTCCGCAGGGAACGGTGCGGTTCAAGAAGAGCTGCGCGTTGCGCTGCAAACATCGATCATGGATAACGCGCGAAATATGCTCGTTATAGGTCACGCCGCCGCTGAGCACAACTGAACGAATGCCCGTACGCTCCGCCGCCCGCAACGCCATCTCGACGGCGCCCTCTGCCAACGCCTGTTGCGCTGTGGCTGCCACATCGCCGGCGGGGATGGATGCCGAGAGCTCGACTAACGTTCTGAGGAGCGCTGTTGTATCCAAGATCTCCATCTCCTCGCGCTGGATGACGGCGACGGGCAGAGGATGAACCTTCCCGGAAGCTGCCGCCGCTTCCAACCGCATAGCGGGTTCGCCTTCATAGGTGCGGGTTTCACCCACGCGAAGCCACGCGGAAACGGCGTCCAGAAATCGGCCGGCGCTTGTCGTCATCGGCGTGTTGACACGGCGTTCGATCTGAGCAAGAAGCAAGCCGACCTCTTCTTCGGTGAAATCCCGTTCGCCGAGTATGCGGCACACGTTGTC
Source organism: Candidatus Bipolaricaulota bacterium (assembly GCA_028277345.1). Taxonomy (GTDB): domain Bacteria; phylum Bipolaricaulota; class Bipolaricaulia; order UBA7950; family UBA9294; genus SPBW01. The sequence goes on from JANQGM010000040.1 coordinate 22,865, forward strand.
AGAGGACCACCCGCCTTCCAAAAGAGCGGACGCCACAAGGCGCATCGGCTGATGGGCGGCAAGATCGCCTCCAGGAAGAGGAATCGGCCTCAGACTGGCGGGCCGAGTGATGCAGCGCTCCCGGGCGACCAGAATCTCACCGCCCCACGCACTCCCATCGCTCCCGTACCCATAGCCGTCCAGGATGATGCCCACCGCCTCGTCGAGTTCATGTTCCACCATCACCGACAGCAGATGGGCGGCGTGATGTTGAACAGAAACGACCGCGGCGCCGTGTTGCTCAGCCATCTCGTGCGCCAATGCCGTCGTCATGAAATGGGGATGCAAATCGCACGCGATAACGGCGGGAGGACGACCTGGGGCAATACGTCTGAGATGATCAATTGCCTCGTTCAGATAGTCGAGCGTCTGGAGATCGTCAACATTGCCGATGTGCTGTGACAGGGTCACCTGTTTCCGGTCGTAGAGCGCGAAGGTGAGGTCGGACTCCGGCCCCAGCGCCAGTATCGGCTTCTCGCCCAAATCGTACGGCAGCCCCTGAGGAACCCAGCCCCGCGATCGTCTCAAGAAGACGAAATCACTCGCCACGGTTCGTTGAACCGAATCATCGCACCGTGCCACGATGCGTCGGTCGTGAAGCAATGTGTGATCGACAACCGAACCCAACTCTGTCGTAATGCGCGCGTTCTCAATCAGCATGGGTTCTCCGGGGCGATTGGCGCTCGTCATCACCAAGGGAAACTCGAGCCGGTCAAACAGCAGGTGATGCAATCCCGTGTACGGGAGCATCACGCCGACGGTGTGCAGTCCGGGAGCCACGCTCTCGGGCAAGGCCGACGCCTTCTGATGGAGCACGACGATCGGCCGGTTCGAAGAACGCAACCCATCACGTTCGGAATCCGAAATCTGGACAAAGGCATCGAGCATGCGTTCGTGCGCCATGAGCGCAAAGGGCTGAGCCGGTCTACCCAGTCGACGTCGCAGTGTTTCAATGGCTTGCGCATTGCCTGCATCACACGCCAGGTGTGTTCCACCGATGCCCTTGATGGCCAGGATGCAGCCAACTTTGAGCGCTTCCACCGCTTGCGCGATCGCATCTCGCTCGTCTCCATCGAACCGGAGAACAGGACCACAGGCCGCGCATGCCGTTGTCTGCGCATGATATCGGCGCTCCAGGGGGTTGCCGTATTCGGACGCACACGTATCGCACATCGGGAAGTCGATCATGGACGTTCGCGGACGATCGTAGGGGAGCGATTCGATTACGGTGAACCGCGGCCCACAATCCGTACAACTCGTTGCCCAGTAACCTTGGAAGCGGCTCTCCCCCAAGATTTCCTCGACACAGGTGTCGCAAATCGCAACATCCGGCGGCAACTGTCCGCCGCCCTCCCCTTCGTCCGATGACGAAAGAATGCGAAAGGCGTCCGCCTTCGTCGGCTCCTCGCCCTCCACTTGAAGTTGATCGATCCGCGCCAATGGCGGCGTTTCCACCTCCAACGCTCGAAGAAAAGCAGCGACCGCCGAAGGAGAACCTTCGATGTGGATTTCAACTCCTGCATCTCCAAGGTTGCGGACCGATCCAACGAGCTCCCGCTGTACGGCGATTCGATAGATGAAGGGGCGAAATCCTACCCCTTGAACCACACCTTGGACGAGGATGTGGCGTGCGATCCGCGTCATGAGGTTTCGGAATCCTCCGACGTCTGTACCGAGAGCCGATCGACGACCAGCTCACGCCCCGTGATGAGATCAACTTCCGCCCCGCAGGTTGGGCAGCTGAGGATCGGCACCGAGAAGTGAAAGGCCTCATCTTCTACATGGTCCGCCTCCCCCTTGTAGCCGCAAGATGCGCATGAGACGGTTACCGGTATCAGTTCGATCTCCAACTGGGCGCCTTCCAAGACAGTCCCTTCGGCCAGCAGCTCAAACGCGTTCACCATCGCGTGATTCGACAGAATGCGCAACTCGCCTTTCTTCAAGAACACCCCGACGATTTTCCCACCAAGCGATTCCGCTTGTGGAAGAAGCGCATGGATGAGTTCAGACGCTACCGAGTATTCGTGCATGGCAAATTCAATGCCTCCAACAGAGCATCGATGCCGGTATCGTGCCGTGCATTGGTCAAGAAGGCCTTGCCGTGAGGGTTGATCCGAGCGTAATCGTCAACCACACGCTGAGGATCAACGCCGACAGCGTCCGCAAGATCCACCTTATTCAATACGAGAATATCGGTCTGGGCGAAGATCTTCGGATGCTTTCGCACCATATCGTCGCCCTCGGTTGTCGAAACGACCACGATTTCCACAGCCGTTCCCAGCGGAAAATCAGCCGGGCAAATGAGGTTTCCCACATTTTCGATGAAGAGAATATCCAGTTCATCCATCGGAAGATGGCTCATGGCATGATCGACCGTGTGCGCATCCAGATGGCAGTCGTCTTGTGTATTCAGGTTCAACGACGAGACGCCGCGCGATAGGAATCGACGATGATCGTCATCCCCCGCGGAATCCGCGGCAATCGTTCCCACGCGATAGCCCTTGGCTATGAGCTGATCGATCATCCGCTCAATGAGCGAGGTCTTCCCGCTTCCGATGGCGCCCATGACGCTCACCGCCATTACCTGCTTCTCCTCGAGCAGACGACGATTGGTTTCTGCCAACTCCAGTTGGCGCTTCAGAATATCTTCACCATTGACGCTTACGTTATGCATGCCCCCTCCTTTGCGGCGGAATGATACGACTCGCCTCGATGGCTCGCAATGGACTTCGCGTCCACGCGCTGTTGCATTGCCTGAGACGTGAACTATCATTTGGAAAACCAGATCCATTTTTTCGAGTATATTGGCAAAACGGATTCATACGTGGAGCTGTGAACAAGGAGAATGTCCATGAAGAAAATGGCCTTATCGTCGATCCTCCTCGCGTTGGTTGCCGTCATGGGTTGGGCGGGCCCCTCCATCGACGTTGTCGTGCCAGTCTACGATTTCGGCTCGGTGATCGAAGGCATCGCTGTCGCGCACACCTTTGTTCTGAAGAATGTGGGCGATGATGTGCTCGAAATCTCCGGCGTTCGGTCATCGTGCGGATGCACAACTGCCGACTTGGCAACCACATCGATCGATCCTGGAAGTTCGGTGGACCTTGACGTTTTGGTGGATACAGCGGGGTTCAGTGGAACGATCTCCAAGTCCATCACCGTGTACTCCAACGATCCGGACCGACCCGCACTCAGCCTGCGGATCATGGGAGATCTCCAAACCGCGGAAGCGCACCACATCCCGGCTTCTGACGCTTTCTACTTGCTATATCTGCTCGTTGACCTTCGTGCTCCCGAGGCCTATGAAGCTCACCATGTCTTGGGCGCGGTGAACATCCCGTCAGAGGACCTGGTCGACGCTCTAGTGTCGCTTCCACGAGAAACGTTCCTCATCCTCTACGATGCCGACGGTCAAGCCGCTGAGGACGCTGCTGCCACGCTTCGCGAAAACGGATTCACGTTCGTACACACCCTGTATGGCGGACTTGACGAATGGGTTCATCTGTATGGCATGAAGAATCTCTTCTATGGCGAGACCGGGTACCCGCTTCCCGAGCGCGTCGCGCTATCAGGCAATCGAGGAGCCAATCAACTTCAAGTCAGTGAGCTCAATTACCTGTTCTATCTCTATATTGATGTTCGATCGGCCGACGCCTATGCAAATGAGCACATCATGGGATCGATCAACATCCCATATGCCGATCTCGATGCCTGGCGCCCTCTTCTTCCCACTGACGCCCTCATCATTACCTACGATGAAATGGGCGTGGTTGGCGATGAAGCGGCGCTGTGGTTGAATGATCACGGATTCGGCTCGGCAAAGAGCATGCTTGGTGGATTGGATGAATGGATTCGCCAATACGGCGTTAGGCACCTGTTCTCCACATCGAACTAATCGCCAGAGGGAAAGGGGATTTCTTGAGCAAGAAGGCTGTCGCGATCGTATTGCTGTTGTCGAGCCTTGTGGCCATGCCCGCCGTAGCGCAGACCCTTGTATTCTTCCACGAGATCGGGTGCTCGCATTGTGCGCATACCGACTTGTTCCTTGAGTCGATTCAACCCAACTATCCTGATCTCGAAATCTTGCATTTCGAGATCTCCGAAGGGGATGCTCAGGACAAGCTCTCCCGGATGCTCAGTGCGTATGATGTCGAACTCGGATCCGTGCCCATCCTCTTTATCGGGGATGTCGCCATCGTCGGGGGTACGTTCTATGGCTTCTACGATGAGCCCTACAAAGTTAGCGGACGTCAAGCAGACATGCTGTTGGAACAGGCGATCCAGCGGGCCATCGATGAGGAATCGGAGTCACCGCTCGCTCGCATTGAAGGCGTTGAAGGCGGCGGCCTCAGCGATAGCCTGACCATCCCCGCCGTCATCGTGGCTGCAGCGATCGATTCCGTCAATCCTTGCACGTTTGCCGTGCTCGTCCTCCTTCTCGGCACGCTGATCGTCGCTCAGAAGAAGGGAAAGAAGGGCCTTGTTCTCAAGGCGGGACTCGCGTTCACCGTCGCCATTTATATTTCCTACTACCTGATGGGAATCGGCGTGTTCACCGCCATTCAAGCGGCCGGCGTTCAACGTCCCTTTATCATCGTCGTCTCAAGCCTCGCCATTCTCCTTGGAATCTGGAATATGAAGGATTTCTTCGCCTACGGGAAATGGTTCTCCATTGAAGTACCGAAGCGTTGGAGACCGGCTGTGAAGCGCCTGACCTCATCCGTGGTATCGATTCCCGGAGCGTTCTTCGTCGGAGTATTGGACTCACTCTTTCTTCTGCCTTGTTCCTCCGGTCCCTATATCGCCATTCTGGCGTTGCTGTCGTCCGCCGATACTCCGCCGGCTTCAGGCCTCCTTTACCTCGCGCTCTACAACTTCATCTTCGTTCTCCCTCTGCTTTTGATTACCTTCGCCGTTCATTTCGGATACACAACAACGGCACGCGCGGAGCGATGGCGATCCGCGCGTCTGGGCAAGCTGCATCTCGCATCGGGCATTCTCATGTTCCTGCTTGGCGCGGGCATGCTCACCGCCGTATTGTTGGGATGGCTATGATGAAACGAGGACCGATCGTTGGACTGATTCTCTTGGCGCTGGCCCTTGCCGTCCCCGTCACGGCTCAAACTACGGATCCATCGATTATCGTCTTCTACGAGGAGGGGTGCCCCAGCTGTGTGGAGCTTGAGGATTTTCTCGCTGGGATGACGATCGATACCCCGGAGGGATTTACGGTTCGGCATGAGATCCATGAGCCCGGAACCATGGAGCTCTTAGCCAAGCTCTCACGCGCCTATGACATCGAGGTGCCTCTCACGGTGCCCGTGGCCTTTGTCGGAGAGGATGTCGTTATCGGAATGGGGAGAACCCAGGAATTCGCGCTCCGCAATGCGGTGGGAGACTGCGTTTCATTTGGGTGCGAATCACCGATCGCCCGCTTGCCGATCTCCCAACTTCGTACCGACTTGCCTCGATTGGGCATCTTCCTGGCGGCGTTTCTTGCCCTCGTTTGGCTCCAACTTCGCTAGAAGCCTGACATCCGCTGGTTCGCTGGCCTCCCAGCGCGTTCATCGCGCATCATGATGATACCGTGCCGCGGTACGCTGACCTAGTGATCCCACCACATGGATTCCTTCGCTGTGCGTTACGGGTATCACGGATGCCTGACTCACATAAGGCGTATACTTTGTCCAACTGGAAACGGGCGTGGGATATGGCTGATGTGATGCATCCAGAGCTTGCAGGGTTGAACAACGAGCAACTCATCGCAGCCCTTCAGGGCGTGGTGGATGGGAAGCCGGGACCGTGCTCAGCCTCCGAACTTCGAGAAGAGATTGTCAACCGAAACGTCGGCTTGGTGAAGTCAATCGCCATCAAGTTCCTGAGCTCGGGGGAACCTCTCGACGACCTCATTCAAGCAGGGTACATCGGTCTCCTCAATGCAGTCTCGAACTTCAATCTTGCGCGCAGCAATCGGTTCTCAACGTACGCCAGCTACCTCATTCAAGGGGAAATCCGCCATTTCATCCGCGATAAGCACTCCACCATTCGTATCCCACAGTGGGTGCAAACGATGAACCGACGAATCAAGCAAGCGGAAGAAGCCTTCTTCCAAAAAGAAGGCCGCCCCCCCTCGCTCAAGGAACTGGCGGAACGGGTCGAACTGCGCGAAGAACAAGTGCGCATGCTGCTAAGGGGCCGCGAATCGATGACCTACGTCTCGATCGATCAAGACCGGCGATCCGGAGACCCCAATCCCGCCCCGCCGACAACCGAACATCTGATCGCCAAATCGGGGGAAGGGCTTCCCTTTGACATCCGGATGCGTATTCTCGCCGCCATTGAACAGCTCACCGAGATTCAGCAACACGTGGTCGAGGGGCTTTTCTACGAGGGCAAGAGCCAATCTGAGGTCGGGAAGGAACTTGGCATCTCTCAACGACAGGTTTCAAGACTGAAGGATCGCATCCTGTCCGACATGCGAGACTCGTTTTCGATCGACGAAGGAGAGAACTAGGACCTGGATGTTCTAGGAATAATCGAGTTATGGGGGAGAAACCTGTGATGGAAACCCAAGAGACCAACGATCTGCTTTCACTCATTGGGACAGCCATTGAGCAACTGCGCCAGAGCATCGAGCTCTTTGAAGCATCCTCAGCATCCGAAGGCGTCACCTGTCTTTCAACGGTCATTGGCCGCATTGACGCTTACATGGACCACGCGCACGATGATCCTCTGCTCCACCTCGCTCGGATCGATGCTTCAAGCCTGGCTCAGAATCTAGGGCATATCAAGAGCGATCTCGTCGCCGTCATCGAGCAGGTCGATTCCCAACCCTCGTCCTCCTGACATGAAGCAGCAGATCGCCGTGATCACAGGAGGAACAAGAGGCATCGGGTTCTCCATCGCGCAAGCGCTTTCACGATCCCATTACACGCCGGTTCTCAACTTCCATTCCGATGAAACTCGTGCCGACGTGGCCCTCGCTCAACTGCATGCGTCCTGTCCGGATGCAATCGCCGTTCGTGCGGATGCCACAACCTCAACGGGTGTTCAACGTCTTGTGGAGACGGCGCGCCGGCACGGGGAAATCGCTGTCTGGGTGAACAATATCGGACGCTTTCACTTCAAGCCTTTCTTGCAAACGTCAATTGAAGAATGGCAGGCCATTCTGTCGAGCAACCTGTACAGCGCCGTGCTGTGCTGCCAAGCCGTCTTGCCGATTATGCGAGAGCAACGCCATGGGCAGATTATCAACATGGCCTCCATGCATGCCGAACGCATCAAGGCCCGGCCCAACACCTTGCCGTATGCGGTTGCGAAATCGGGAGTAATCCACCTTACGCAAACGCTGGCAAAGACGGAAGGCGACTACGGAATCCGCATCAACGCCATTTGTCCCGGGTTCATCGATGGAGGAACCCATACAAAGGCGCAGCATGCCGAGCAGGTGCCGTTAAGCCGCTTGGGGAGCGCGGAGGATATCGCCCAAGCCGTCGGCTTTCTCGTTTCTGAGGGAGCAAGCTACATCACCGGCGCCGTGATCAACATACACGGAGGCGCCCTGCTATAGCAGAGCGCCTCGGATCTCAACCTTTAGATCGTGCGGTAAACCGTTAGTTCCCCACCTCGGCTTGGAAACCACCGTTGGCTTGTTCCAGCGTAATTTGGGTCGTCTGCTGCTCCTGCACTTGGACGTTATTGAGCGTAATGGGCGGGGTCGTATCGATCACGATCGTATAGGAACCCGTTGGGAGCTGTGGTCCCGCTTCGCCAAGCCGTCCGGTGTAAACGACGGCTCCTTCACTATCGTAGACCGTATAGGAGAAGGGAGCGGCCAAGCTGAGCGCTTGCCTCAATTCCTCGCTGTTATCCGCATCGTAGTACACGCCGCCGGTGGATTGAGCAATCTCAATCAGTTGATCGCGCGCGGGAACATTGCGGCTAATGTCGAACCCGACCACGTGCAATTGAAGATCGTATCCCAACGCGATTAAGTCTTGCGCCGCCTGAACAGGATCGCCACCGCACGTTTCCATTCCATCGCTGATCAAGAGGACCATTTGAGGATCCGTAATGCTCGTCAGATCCTGCCTAGTCTGTTCCAACGCATAGGCAATCGGCGTTGCGCCTCGGGGCGAAATCTCCATGATCTTTTGCTGAAGCAGGCTGCGCTGCATCGGGCCAACCGGCGCAAGCAACTCGGATCGTCCACAACTGCCGAACTCTCGAATGCCCACCACAGCGCCATCCGGGAGATTGTTGAGAAGATCGACGATAACGTCCTTCGCGACATCAATCTTCACTTCCCCATCGACCGTCTCCAGCATGCTGGACGATGTATCGAGAACGATCAAGAACGTGCTCGGGGTGTTGTTGAAAGTGAAGGCCAGATCGCCAACGGGAAGGAGCTCCAAGCTCCCGAACGTCTCACCCGTAATAACGACTTCAGCGGTTCCCATGGCGCCCACCGCATCAATGCTTGGGCCGGGGCACGTTGACGAATCCTCGTCCGCCGGCACGTCGCTGAGACGGACGTAGCGGAAGGTATCACCTGCGTTGACATACGGAGCGATGTCGATCGCTCCCGGATACCCGACGATCTCTCCGACAAAAATGTACGAAAAGCCGTCCGAACTGATTTCCACTCGGGCCGGATTCTTGTTCGTGTTGTAGATAAATAGGTCATCGCCCGCGACATCCGCCAGGGCATTGTCGACAAATTCCAGAACCAAGTAACCTCGGTTATCCAACACGCTCAGCCGGAACCCCAACGACACGGCATTGGTATCGCATCCGAAACAACCATCGCAACCATCGCAATAGGCGTCCGGCGGCCCTAACGCCTCCTCGGGATCATCGTAGGCGGCGCGAACACAGCTGGCCGCGAGATAGTCCACCACACGATCTGCAAACGCGGCATCTCCATGTGGGAATGTCACTCCGTAATACGTTGTGGGCTCAGACCGGAGTCCCGGACTGATGAGCACCACAAGTCCGACAAGCAGAAGACAATATCGAATCCATCGTAAGACCGCTCTGGCCTTCATCCCGTCACCTCCGCCCCTTGGGATTCCACCCTGTTGCACTAGTTGCTGTCATCATAGAACGATTTGCTGCAGAAGGCAAGTAGACAGGCTTTTGAGGGATTCCCTAAGTTTGAGCCGGGCGATCGATCGGTTGACGCCCTGTTGACGGTTGGCTAACATCACCCAAGTTGCCGAGGTGGCGGAATTGGCAGACGCGCATGGTTGAGGGCCATGTGGACTTTAACGTCCGTGCGGGTTCAAGTCCCGCCCTCGGCACCAACACGAAATGGAGAACGCGCCTATGCGAATCCTACTGGACGTCATGGGAGGAGACCATCCCCCCGAAGAACTCGTTAAGGGCGGTATCGAGATCGGACGTCACCGTGGAATAGAGATCGCATTCTCCGGTGATCCTGAGCGCATCGAATCCGTCCTCGCCGAATCCGGCGAGCAAAGCGGACGAACGTTTCATGTCGTCCCCGCCTCCGAAGTCATCCAAATGAACGATGCCCCCGTTCGCGCCATCCGAGACAAGAGCGACTCGTCACTTGTTCGCGGCCTCGGCGAACTCAAGGCCGGGCATGTGGATGCCTTCGTTTCCCCCGCGAATACGGGCGCCGTCGTCGCCGGCTCCCTCTTTTCCCTCGGAAGAATCCGGGGCGTGCCCCGTCCCGGCATCCTCGCGCCTCTACCGACGCTGGAAGGACGAGACATGTATCTCATCGATGTTGGAGCAACCGCCGATTGCCATGCCGAACATCTGGTACACTTCGGACGAATGGGCAGCACCTATGCCCAAGAGGTTGTCGGGATTGAAAACCCGACTGTCGGATTGCTGAACATCGGGGGAGAAGAAGGAAAGGGGAACCGCCTCATGGCCAAGACCTACGAACTCCTCCGCGAAAGCGACTTGCGGTTTGTCGGCAATGTCGAAGCCCATCAACTGATTCAGCACCGGCCGGCCGACATCATCGTCGCCGATGGTTTCGTCGGAAACATTTGTCTGAAATCGATCGAGGGCGGCGTCTCTGCCGTGACGAGCATGCTGCGTCAATCCATTCGCAGGCTGTTCCTGTCCAAGCTGGGGGCGCTCTTGATGAAGCGAACCTTTGCCTCACTTCGTGCGGCGATTTCGTATGAGAAGCGGGGAGGCGCTCCGCTGCTCGGCGTCAATGGCATCGTGGTCATCGCTCACGGCCGATCCAACGCCGAAGCCATCGGCAGTGCCATTGATGTGGCCAGTCGAGAGGTGGAGGCATCGCTGTCAGAGAAGCTGGGAGTGACCTCGCCACGATCGGATCACCATGGGGGCTAAACTTCTCGGCACGGGGAGCTATCTGCCTCCGAAGGTCCTCACCAATGAAGACCTGGAATCCCTAGTTGACACATCCAATGAATGGATCGTCCAGCGAACGGGCATTCGCACGCGGCATCTCTTGGAGGAGTCGGAATTGGCCTCCGATATGGGGGTCCGCGCATCCGGAAACGCGCTGGAAGCGGCTGAACGTTCGGCCCAAGATATCGACCTCCTACTGGTCGCCACGACGTTTCCTGATATGATTTGTCCGGGCTCCGCCCCGTTCATCGCTGAGGGGCTTGGACTGACGCATGCGCCGTTCTTCGACCTCAAAGCCGGATGCTCCGGATTCGTTTACGGGACTGCCGTGGCGCACGGGCTCATCCAGTCCGGCACATTCAGGAACATCCTTGTCATCGGAATCGAGGCGCTCTCGCGCGTGACGGATTGGGAGGATCGCCGTACCTGCGTCCTGTTCGGAGATGGCGCTGGCGCGGTTCTATTGGGGCCAGGCGACGAAGCCTGCAACGAAACAAGTGGAATTCTCGGCGCCGCACTGTTTGGCGATGCCGAAAAGGCCCTTTACCTTCACACCCTTGCCGGAGGAACCCGCCACCCCGCATCAGCCGAGACCGTCGCCAATAAGGAGCACTACCTGCGGATGGAGGGCTCCGGCGTCTTCCGCACCGCCGTCCCGATGATGGAGAAGGCCACCCTGGCGGCGCTCGACGACGCGAACCTCAGCCTGAGCGACGTCGACTGGATCATCCCCCACCAGGCGAACAAGCGGATTATCGATGCGCTCGTTCGCCGCCTGAACGTGGATGAGGATCGTGTCGTCGTCAACCTCGATCGCGTTGCGAATACATCTGCCGCCTCCATTCCCATCGCGCTTGATGAGAGCATTCGAAGTCAGCGCATCCAGCCCGGCGACGTGGTCGTCATGACGGCGTTCGGCGCCGGCGTGACGTATGGGGCTGTCGTTCTCAAGGTCTGAGCAAGGAGGCTTTCATGTCACCGTCATCTGTTGCCTTTCTCTTTCCTGGACAAGGCCGAATTCCCGATTCGTTGCCCACTCATGAGGCATCTTTTCAACCCTTGCTTGCCCTCACGTCGCAGGCGGGATTGGAACTGGATGCCTGGATTGAACGCAACGACACGGATCGATTGACACAAACCGACGCAGCTCAACCCGCCCTCTATTTGGACAGCCTGAGCCGAGACCGGACACTCAAGCGCAAGGGATGGACGCCCTCGTGCACCGCCGGACACTCGCTGGGCGAGTATGCGGCGCTGACCAGTGCCGGCGTCCTTGAGCCCACTCCATGCATGCGCGCTGTCCTCGAACGCGGACGATTGATGAACCCCATCCGAGGCGCCATGGCCGCCATCGTCAAACTGGAGATCGAAACCGTTCGCGAACTGTGTCAGGGAACGGACGCCGTGCTCGCCAATCACAATGGCCGGACTCAGGTGGTGATCTCGGGGACTCAAGCCGCGGTGGATACCGTAATGAAGGCGGCGTCGGATGCAGGAGGGAAAGCCATCCCTCTCAAGGTGTCCGGCCCCTTTCACTCCCCTCTGATGCAGCCCGCTCAGGATGAACTCGCTGGCGTGCTGGAATCGCTTGAGTTCGCATCTCCGTCGATCTTCGTGATCTCCGGAGTGAGCGGACGCACGGAAATGTCCGGAGGCGTACTCAAGGAGCTTCTGTGCCGCCAGATCACGGCGATGGTGCGATGGGTTGATGTCATGAACGAGTTGGAGCGGTTGGGGATCGAGACCGCCATTGAAGTAGGCTCCGGCGACGTCCTCACACGATTGGGCAAGCGCTCCGGCTCATCCGTCCGTTTTATGACTTACCAGGAGGCCCTCGATGAATCGCTTTGATGACCGCGTTTGTCTGGTAACAGGAGCCACGCGCGGATTGGGACGCGCCATCGCAGAGGAATTGATCGCTCAGGGAGGAATCGTCTACGGAATCGGCCGCAACGAAGAACTGGGGCGGGCGCTTGAAGGGGAATGGGACCGTTTCCGGTTTCTTCGCGCGGACATTTCGTCCAACGCGGAGGTCGTGGCCGCCGTTCAATCCGTTCTGGACAGCGACGGGAAGCTGGATCATCTGGTCTGCAATGCGGGCGTCACCCGCGATCAGCTCCTCATGCGGATGACGGATGAAGATTGGGATACCGTGATTCGGACCAATCTCACCGGGAGCTTCTACTGCCTACGCGCCGCCATTCGTCCGTTGATGAAAAGCGCAACAGGCTCCGTGGTCGCCGTCTCGTCGCTCGTCGGACAAACCGGAAATGCCGGACAAGCCAACTATGCGGCTTCCAAAGCCGGGTTGATCGCGCTTTGCCAATCGATTGCCAAGGAGGTCGCGCGCAAACGCGTCCGCGTGAACGTCGTCACCCCCGGCTTCATTGAATCCGATATGACCGATGTGCTCCCAGAAGAACTTCGCCAGGCTTATCTTGAACGTACCCCGATGAGGAGAGCCGGAACCGCCGATGAAGTCGCGGCTACCGTCTGTTTCTTGCTTTCCGAAGAGGCATCCTATATAACTGGACAGGTACTCGGAGTAAACGGGGGTATTCATCCCTGAACTATGCAATAAGAGGGAGGTTCATTCGTTATGAGCGACGTCTCAGAGAAGGTCAAAACGATCATTTGCGACCAACTGATGGTAGACCAAGAAGAGATCACCGAGCAGTCTTCGTTTGTCGAAGATCTCGGAGCTGACTCCTTGGATACGGTCGAACTCATCATGGAATTCGAGGACGAATTCGGCATCGAGATTTCCGATGAACAGGCCGAAAAGATTTCCACGGTTGGAGAAGCGATCGCATACCTTGAGAAACTCTTGTCTGAAAAACAAACCTAGAGTCTATCTAGTCTATTTGAGATGTGGGACAACGACGATTCCGTTGTCCCTTTCTCGTTTGATGCGTCACGAATCGCCGTTCAACCAGGAAGAGGTGATTGGGAATGGCAGAAGGTGAGAAACGCGGCCGCCTCGGAGGGAAAAGCTCGAACCCCTATCACGAGAACAAGAAGTATCCGGAACCCACAATCTGTCCTCGCTGTCATCTCGCCTATCACAACGGCCGCTGGCAGAAGGCTGAGGACAACGTCTCGTCAGAGAAACCCCATTCCAGCCACTGCCCGGCCTGCCGTCGAGAAATCGATCGCTTTCCCGCTGGCCTCGTGTACCTTCGCGGCAGCTATCTGGATCAACATCGCGACGAGATCCTCAACATCGCCAAGAATCAGGCGCGGTCCGCCGCCGAGCAACGTCCGCTTCAGCGCATCATGTGGACGGAAACCGGAGATGAGCACACGGAGATCGCCACCACCGACAGTCACCTCGCCATGCGCATCGGCAAGGCCATTGAATCGGCATGCAAGGGAGAGCTGACGATGAAGCACGCGCAGGGCGCTGAGTTAGTGCGCGTCTACTGGGAGCGGTCCGTCTAGATGCCTCCACTCGCGAAGCGCGAACTGGGCGAATATCTCGATGCCGTCTCATCCGCATCGCCCGCGCCGGGCGGAGGAAGCGTCGCCGCCGTGGTGGCCGCACTCGCCGCCGCATTGGGATCGATGGTGACGGCCATCTCCGCGCGCGGCTCGGAAGACAAGGCACTCCTCGCCCACGGGGAGCAATGCCAGACCTTTCGCGACAACTTCCTGAGTTGGGCAACGGACGATCAAGTCGCATTCGAGGACGTCATGCGCGCACTGAGGCTGTCCAAGGAGGATGAAACTCGGACCTCCCAACTTGAAGCCTGTCTCGTTCGCGCGGCCGAGATCCCCCTTCAGGTTGCCCGGGCCTGTCTTGAACTGATCGACCTCCTTGATGGCATCGCCGGCCAATCCAGCCGCCATTGCATCAGCGACATCGGCGCTTCCGCACATCTGGCGAATGCGGCATGCCGCACATCCCTGCTGAACGTCTGGATCAACACCTCGTTCATGAACGATGCCGCCGTTGTCACCGCCCTAAATGCCGAAGCTGATCGCTTGCAGACCGCGTGTTCCGCCCGCTCGGAGCAGGTTGTCCGCCGCGTCGTTTCCTGTATCCGGGGCGGCTGAGGTGATCGCCACGTCCGATCTTCAGGGCCGGCTGGGTGTCGCCGTTCGTGCTGCTCACTCCGCTGGAGGCCGTCTTCGAGAGGGATTTCGCACCGGCTCTGTTTGCGATCGCGCGAAATCCAAGATCGACGATCCCGTCACGACATTCGCCCTTCGCGCGGACCACGAAAGCCCCCATCGTTGCACCGGTTCGAACGGACATCTCTACGGCGATCGTCGCGAGATCCTCTCCAATGCCCTGCATCGATCGTCACGCCGATGAGTCTCGATCGCTATCGCCCCATCATCGCGGACTGGGAGAACTTCCTCGCCATCTCGGAAACTCCGCTTCCAACCGTTATTCGCGTGAACCCATTGAAAACGTCGCCCGCGCGCTTGGTGAATCGAATGGCTGCGCAGGGCATCCACCTTCAGCCCCTCCCGTGGTGCGACGAGCTGTTTGAAGTCGAAGCCGGTGCGGGCGCACGCCTCGAGCATTGGCTCGGGTTGTATTACATCCAGGAAGCCGTTCAGCTTCCCCCGGTTCTTGCGTTGGATCCCCAGCCCGGTGAGCGCGTTCTCGACCTATGCGCCGCTCCCGGTGGGAAGACGACCTTCATCGCCGGACGAATGATGAATCGTGGCACACTGGTTGCCAACGAACCGAATGGACGCCGGCAGATGGGACTTCTCGCCAATGTGAATCGCCTGGGCGTTCTCAATGCCACCATTACCGCCTATCAAGGCGAGAACTTCCCTATGGCCACGCGTTTCGATCGCATTCTGGTCGATGCCCCCTGCTCTGCGGAGGGGACGCTACGGAAGGAATCCGCCATGCGCAATGGGGCGACACGATCGACCATCGAACGCCTCGCCCGCCTTCAGAAGCGGCTGATCGTTCGCGCCTTCGATTTGCTTGCTCCAAACGGGCGATTGGTCTACTCGACCTGCACGTTTGCCCCCGAAGAAAACGAGGCCATCGTCGCCCACTTGTTGCAAGCGCGAGAAGCCGACATGCTCCCCATGGACATGCCCTTTGATGCAAGCACGGGACTCGATGAGTGGATGGGCGAGTGCTATCCCGAGGCCATTCGGCATGGTGTCCGCATCTATCCTCATCAACTCAACAGCGGAGGTGGCTTCTTTGCCTGTATCCAACGACGAGCGGCATGAGATCTGTACGCTGTTCGTAGAGCGTTTCGGCGTCGATCGTTCTCTGATCGAGGCACTGTCCCTTGACAGGAAGAATGAGGAAGTGTGGGGCGCCACCGGCGCGGAACTTCCTGGAATCCAATCCGCCCGGCCGCGAGGACTACGCATCGGACGGCTCTTTCCCACGGGATTCAAACCGACGAGCGTCTTCTTATCGGCCTTGGGATCTCGTATTACCCGTTCACGCATCGATATCGAGACCGACGCGCTCCGCAACCTGTTACTCGGCCAACGCATTCCTTTTGACTCGACGGATGACGGATACGTGGCCCTCGTCCATCGTGGAGATGTACTTGGCTGCGGCCGCGTCCATCGCAAGCGACTGCAGGCCCTTCTCCCGACAGGGCGCCGACGAGAGCTTCTGGAGATCCTTGCACGCCTTCCCCACTCAACTCGCTGAATCGAGAATGTGTAATCCAGATCACAGATTCTCGCACCCTGGATCGGCTAGAATCCGACTGGAAGTTGGATCAATCGTCAAGGAGGTACAGGATGCGAACCCGAATTCTGTTGCTGGTGGTGTGTCTCACCTCGATGGTGGCACTCACCGCCGGCGCTGTGGATAACCTCGTCTTCATTCTCGATGCGTCGAACAGTATGAACAAGACGCTCGGGGTGGAGTCGCGGCTGACTGTTGCAAAAGGTGCGTTGATCGATCTGCTTGAGGTGGTCGATACGCTCGAACACGCCGGCCTATTCGTCTATGGACATCGAATCGACAAAGACGATGAAGCAGCGAGCTGCCAGGACATCGAGCCTCTCTTCAGGAAGCTTCCAGGAGACGCCGCGTACAGCCCTGAAGTCATCGACGCCATTCTCGGTCTTCAAGCCCTAGGAAAGACGCCGATCGCCGACGCGCTCGTCGCTGCATCCAATGAGTTGCTGGAACTGGACGGAGAATCGGCAATCGTTCTGATCACGGACGGAGAAGAGACGTGCGGCGGAGACCCGGACGTGGTCGCACATATGCTGAGCACGCTCGATCCTCCGATCACACTGCATATCGTCGGTCTGGACGTCGGTATGGACGTTCAAGAGCGACTCGCCCAGATCGCCGGCATCACAGGAGGGCAATATTACGCTGTCAGCGCAGCCGAGGAACTCTTCGCCGCGCTTTATACGGCCGTTGCCCCGGTGCAGGAGGTGCCGGCGATTCCGTCCGACTACGAGCGATTCGGCGTCACGAACATCATCTACGGTACCGAGGGCGACGACGTGCTCTACGGAACGCCCGAAAACGACCTGATCCTTGGGTTGGGGGGAAATGACTTCTTGATCGGGCTTGATGGTGACGACGTCCTGATCGGCGGTCCGGGAAACGACATCCTGGAAGGCGTCAAGGGCAACGACATCCTCTGTGGCGGGGAGGGCGATGATCTGCTCTTCGGTGGAGCCGGGGACGACATTCTCTGCGGCGGCCCCGGAAATGATTCCATGGAAGGTGAAGCCGGCAACGACGTGATGGACGGCGGATTCGGCGTGGACACGCTCTTGGGTGGTAGCGGCAAGGACATCCTCTACGCGTCTGACGGCGTCGACGTTCTGATGGAAGGAAAGATCATGCCCGGATCGAGCAATCAATGCGCGATCTGCTGCATGGACTGCCCGCCGGAACCGGACTGTCCGCCCATCGTGGAGCCGGAGCCGGTGAAGCCGGCGTGCCCACCGTCCGATTGTGCGCCTCCTCCGCCACCGCCGGTGAAGCCTGTTGAGCCTGTCTGTGAAGTTCCTCCCGTTGTCAAAACCGTCAACGAGGGCGAATCCATCCAGCTCAACGGAACCGTCGCGGATTCCGATTGCAACGTCATCCAGCACCTCTGGCAAGCCTCTGCAGGGGACTTCGACGACGCCGGCTCGCTAAATCCGATCTACACGGCCCCGATGATCGACGGCTGCGAGGATCTCGATGTCGAAATCGTCCTCACGGCTGTTGATTCGTGCGGTGCTTCTGCATCAGACGGGTTCATTCTGCACGTCGTCAACGTCAATCACGTCCCCGTCCTCGAATTGGGCGACCCGCTGGTCGTTGATGAAGGCATGTCTCTCGTGCTCATGCCGGAAGCCTACGACCCCGATGGCGACCCTCTCGTGTATCAGTGGGGCGTGAACGGCAACTGGGGATCGATCGATGAAAACGGCATCTTCACCGCGCCATTGATCGATGCGTGCGACGGCGTCGAGATCATGGTCACGCTATCCGTGATCGATCCGTGTGGCGCCATGGTATGTGATACGGTCTCCATCTTCGTACGCAACGTCAACGCTGCGCCGATCGTCGATCTCGGGCCGGATTTCGCACTTGACGAGGGCATGGTCATCCAGTTGACGCCGGTGGTCGAAGACCCGGATTGCGACCAGCTTCGCTACTGCTGGAGCTCAACCAAGGGATCCTTCGATAACCCGGCCAGCCCCACGCCGATGTTCAGCGTACCGCTGAGCGAGTACTGCGATGGCGAGGAACTGACAATCACGCTGACGGTCACCGACCCCTGCGGATTGACGGCGACAGATTCCGTTGATGTTCACATCAACAATATCAACGCCGCTCCGTCCATCGACTTGGGTCCCGATTTCTGTGTGGTCGAATGCAGCAGCACCCTGATCACACCGGTCGTCAACGACCCGGATCACGATGCACTCGTCTATACTTGGAGCATTTCGGGTGGCGCGCTGGACAGCTATTGCTCGGCTGCCGCCGTCTTCAGCGCTCCAGCGACGGAGAATTGTGATGGAGAAACCGTGACCCTGACGGTCACGGTCACCGATCCGTGCGGACTTTCGGCAACGGATTCGATCCAAATTCGGGTCGACAATCTCAATCAGCCGCCACGCGTCAACGCGGATCCGTAGGCACACGACCTCCAACGATTGAACCGTTCGATCTGCTCCGCCTAGACATAGGCGGAGCAGATCACTTGTTTCGAATCACATTCAGTCGCCGGCAGGTGAGGTAAAACGCGTTCTCCAATCGGATTCGCATCGGCCAGCGCATGCGCGGCATGAAGGTGGAGACACTTCAGACTCGTCCAATCTGCGATGCCTCCGATCCCACGGTCGCGCAGGCTGCGCATGCGTCCGTTTGACTCAAGCTGACGGCGCTCATCCGCCGTGAGAAGCCCATTTCGAGTCTTCAGATACCGGCGATGTGTCGCCGTCATCTCGGCTTGTAACGTGGGATTCGATTTCAACTCGGATTCCAACCGCTTGATCCATCCCTCGGCCTCGAGGCCGTCGATCACCTTCGACAGAAACGGACACGTCAGCCAATAGAGCGTAGGAAACGGCTTGCCATCGATCACCGGGTGAACGCGAATCACTTGAGGAAAACCGTAGGAACATCGTACCGGAACCGTAAACAGCCCGCGGGGGGAACGACCAAGTTGTGCGCGAACCACCTGTCGATCGATTAACGCGCCCTTATCCATGCCGCATCCTCGTATTTCTCACGCTGGAGCCGCCCTGCTCGCTCGGCTTCATGCTGTGTCAACGCGCCATCTTCAACGCGCCGCCCAACCTGCGCGGGTAACGACGCTAGTAAAGCCGAGGCAATCGTCTCCATCTGCATCGGATGGCCGAGGACCTCGGATAGCGAAATCACCGATCGAGGTCGCGAAGCGACGCCCTGCGGACGATAGTCATCTCTCATGGCCAGTAGCACATCTTCCATGGGCAGGTGAAAAGGGGAAACCAATAAGGTTGTGTGGTAGAGAACGTACGCCCCTCGATGGGCCTGAGCCGCGCCCCCAACCTTGCAATCGAACACGTAGAAGCCGTTGTCTTCCGATCGAACGTGGAGGTCGAGGGATTTGAGCGCATCGACAACCCATCGACCGAATCCCGAGAAGATGTCGCTCACGCGCTTCCATGCCGCGCGTTTTTCCATGGCCACGGACACGTTGAGATTTCCTGGATAATGGAGCACGCAGCCTCCGCCTGACAGACGCCTCAAGACAGGGAGTTGCAAGGCCTCGGCTCGCTCGATATGCACCTCGGATCGGATGGCCTGAGAGCGTCCGAGAATGACGGCTGGTTCATTGACCCAACATCGAACGGTTTCAACGCCCTGCTCGCGAGCTGATTCCAGGAGAACCTCGTCGACCGCGAGTCCCCAAGAGGGCGCCGCCGGACGCAGATCGACGAGGCATCTCATGATGCGTGGTAGGCCGTCGCCGCATGATAGGAGCTTCGAACAAGCGGCCCAGCAACCACCGACCGAAATCCCAACGATCGAGCTCGATCGGCGAGCGCATCGAACTCCGATGGCTCAAGGTATCGAACCACGGGAATGGCCGTTGCAGACGGCGCCAAATACTGCCCCAATGTGATGACTGAGACGCCTGCCGCGCGAAGATCCTGCAGCGTGCGCCCGATCTCGTCCGTCGTTTCCCCGAGCCCAAGCATGAGCCCCGACTTGATCGGCCGCTCCCCGGCACGGCCGGAAAGGTACTGAAGAACGCCAAGCGAACGATCGTACCCGGCGCGGACGTCCCGCAACTGAGGCGACAGCCGACGCACCGTTTCCACATTGTGTCCCAAGACCGATGCCGGTGTCCTTAGGATCCGATCCAGCGATGCTTCCGAGCCGCCAAAATCGGGCAAGAGCACTTCGATTGACGTGGCCGATGTTTCGCGGGCAATCGCTTCGATGACTTGCCCGATCGCATCGGCGCCTCCGTCCGGCAGATCGTCACGATCGACCGAGGTCAACACCACGTAATCCAACGCCAACTCGCGGATGGCCGCAGCCAGTCGGGCGGGCTCATCCACATCCATTCGGCCTTCAGGATCCCCCGTCGGCACATCACAGAAACGGCAGTGACGCGTACACGTCGATCCGAGAACCATGAACGTGGCCGTCCCTGCGCTCCAGCACTCCGCGGCATTCGGACATTGTGCACCTTGGCACACCGTTTCCAGCTCGAAACGACGAAGCACGTCCCGAACCTGACTCAACCCCTTCGATTGCGCGGGCGTGGGAACGCGAATCTTGATCCATGAGGGAGGCCTCGTCATGTGTCCATCAACTCCTCAGCTGTCACCCATCGAATCTCGCGATCAAGCAGCGTCCCCAACGCCTCAACCACGGATTCGGTCACCGTCTCCAACGAAACAGGCTCTGCAGATAGATCATTGATGGAGACCATCTCGACAGACAGCCCGCACGGATTGATCATCCGAAAATGCTCTTGATTCACATCGACATTGAGCGCCAAGCCATGGTAGCTCACCCAATTCCGGACGCGCACACCGATGGAACCTAGCTTCCGATCCTCGACCCAAATCCCCGGGAAGCCTTCTTTTCGGGTCGCGTCAATTCCGAGACCGGCAACGCACCGAAGAACGGACTCTTCAAGCATCCAGATGTATCGATGCACATCCTTGCCTTGATCACGAAGGTCGAGAATGGGGTAGACGACGGCTTGGCCGGGACCGTGATACGTGATGTCCCCTCCACGATCCACCTCCCGAAGCTCGATCCCATGGTCCTCAAGAACCGAATCCGGAATCAGCAAATGATCCCTGGATCCCGAGCGTCCGATGGTGAACACGGGATCATGCTCAACCGTCACGACCACATCATCGCACCGGCCAGCGATGCGTTGCGCGTGGAGCGCTTTCTGAAGCGCCAACGCATCTTCGTATCCCGCTCGACCGAGCGGCAGATGAAGCAGCGGGCTAGGCAATCTCCATCTCTCCCAACGCTTGTCCCGTCTCCACTGTACTTCCGTTCGGCTGATGAATCGCCGTCAGTCGGCCGGAAACCGGCGCCGGGATCACAAACGTCGCCTTCTCCGTTTCAACTTCCAGCAGATCGTCACCCTCGGCGAGGAACGTCCCGATGGGATGAAGCCACTCGATGACAACGGCCTGAGCGATATCACCCACGTCGGGCATGACGACGGTTTCGATGCTCATCAATCCCCCTTCTCAATCGACGCGAAGTCTAGCCGATCCCCCATCGTCCGTCATCTCCTCTCGACATCCGAAAGCCGTCGGTCACGCAATCGCTCTAGAAAAACGAGTTGCCGCGCATTTCCTTGAGCAACTCCCCATTGGTTGGAAAAGGAGTTGCCCCATCCATCCTCAAGCAACTCGCCATCGGTTGGAAAAGGAGTTGCCCCATCCCTCCTCAGGCAGCTCCCCTTCAGTTGGAAAAGGAGTTGCCGCATCGATATAGTACGAGCGAGGTGGTGAGATGGGTTTCACATGCGGTTTGGTCGGCCTTCCCAATGCGGGGAAATCCACTCTCTTCAACTCCCTATCCAATGCCGGCGCCCGCGTGGAGAGTTACCCCTTTTGCACGATCGAAGCCAATATCGGCACCGTATCCGTTCCTGACGATCGACTCGATCGTTTGGCCGAACTCTTTCCCGACAAGAAGAAGGTACCCACGCATTTGGAGTTCATCGATATCGCCGGCCTTGTCGAGCACGCCGCACAGGGTGAAGGGATGGGGAATCAGTTCCTGTCCGAAATCCGAACCGTCGACGCCATTCTTCATGTCATCCGTTGCTTCGAAGACGAGAACGTTGCCCATGTCTCAGGAACCGTCGACCCGGTGCGTGATATCTCCATCATCGAAACCGAACTGCTGTTGAAGGACCTCGACACCATGGGACGCGTGTCCAAGCGCCTTCAGCAGGAAGCCAAAGGCAAGGACCGCAAGGCGCCCGCACGCAGTTCGGCTTGGGATGCGCTTCTGGATAGCGTTGCTCAAGGCATGCCGCTTCGTTCGTTGCCTCTGGATCCGATCCTTGAACCCATCCTGAGAGAAACCTCTCCCTTGACCGCGAAACCGTGCCTCTATGTCGCCAATCTCGAAGACGAAGGCGGCTCCGCTCTTTGGCAGGACCTTCAGGCCTGGGCGATGTCGCATGGCTCGCTGGTTGTGCCGATCCGAGGGCGGTTGGAGGCTGAAATCGGCGAGGTTTCAACCACGCATGAAGAGCGAGCCGGCTATCTGCGCCAATACGGACTGGAGGAGACCGGCCTCGATCGTCTGATTCGAGCCGGCTATGACCTGCTCTCCCTAATCACGTTCTTCACCTACGAAGGGCCTGAGGTTCGGGCTTGGACCGTCCCCGAGGGGACAGCGGCGCCGGACGCCGGTGGAAAGATCCACACGGATTTCGCCGATCGCTTCATCCTCGCCGAGGTCATGCAGTTGGAGGACTTGGTGGCCGCAGGGTCCGAGAAACCCCTACGAGAGGCCGGGAAAATCCGGCGCGCCGGACATGACTATGTCGTTCAGGACGGCGACGTCATCCGCTTCGTCTGCTCGTGATTCCTACTGTTCTCGCCGTTGAGCATCCCGAGACCGCGGCCGCCGTCGACCTGGCACTCGAAACCGGACGGACGCTGATCGTCCCCACCGACACCGTCTATGGAATCGGCGGAAACCCGTGGGATCAACGCACCTTGTCCCACGTCCGCCGCCTCAAGCAGCGAAGCCCGTCTCAGCCCTTTACCCTTCATCTTGGCTCAACCGCCGCGATTGCGACCTATGCTGAACTCGATGCGCGTGCATCGAACGCCGTCTCCCTGCTTCTTCCCGGGGCCTATACGATCTTGCTTCCCCCGCGCGCCGCCGCGCCGCCGTCCACCGTGCTCGACGGCAAGATCGGCATCCGCGTACCCAATCACGCCTTTTTCAGGGATGTGCTTCGCCGTCCCCTCTTCGCCACGTCGGTGAATGCGCACGGCAAGCCCCCGCTGAACGACGTGGCCGACATCATCGAGACCTTCACTGAAGTCGACCTGATCGTCACCGGCGCCATCGTCGGAGAGCCTTCCGCCATCCTCGATCTCACCTCAACGCCGATTCGCGTGCTTCGTGGGCACGTCCCAGACGATCTTCTCCGCCGACTAGAGGAGGAATAGGCAGGCGACGCCGCCAACGGCCAACACGGTTCCCATGATCGCTCGGAGTCCGATCGGCTCCTTCAGGACAAAGGCGGAAAATGGAAGCAAAAGAACGGGCGGCAGCGCCATCAACGTCGAAGCAATTCCGATCTGGGCATTGGCCAAGGCAATCATCGACAACGTGACACCGATGAAGGGCCCGGCTATCGCCCCCCCGATCATGGAGAGGGCGGCGCGGCGATCGTGAAAGACATCGAAATCCTTCTTCCAGTTTCCGGCAACCATGGCGGCAATCCAAACAGCCACTGTCGCCGCCAGGATCTGAACGACATTGGCCGACAGCGCGGGAAATCCATCGCCCAACGCTTGCTTGGATAGGATATAGCGCGCCGATTGGGTGCATACAGTCCCCAGCGCGAAAAGAACGCCCAAGATCATCTCGCGGCGTGCCATGGGAGTATGCCCGGAGGGCCGCGCGGAGATGACCAACGCAACCCCCGAGACAATGGCGCCAATCGCCAGCATCTGAAGCAGGCTCAGACGCTCGCCGAAGATCGCCCACGCCAACAGCGCGCTCATCACGGGAATCAAGGATGTCACTAGAGAGGTTCGGTGCGCGCCAAGGTGCAGCAAGGCGCGAAATAGGAAGGCATCGGAGATGGCAAACCCAATCACGCCGGACAATGTCAGCCAACCCCATCGCCCCAAGCTTGCTCCCACGGGCAGCGGAGTTTCATAGATGATCCAATGCACAAGAAGGAGGGCGGCAACGGCAAGCGTCAGCCTCCATCGATTCAACCATTTGGGTCCGGCGAGGCGCACGGCAATCGTGAACAGGATGTAGCTGGCTGTCCAACAACAGGCCGTCGCGATGCCGGCCCATTCCCCCGGGTGCGCTGCGAACATCGTAGCTAGGCCTTCTCGATCGGAGCAAACCGAGCGACAAAGTGCCGCAGGGGGCCGGAACCCTCGATGATGCGATAGCCCGAGAGGCCGTCCCGATTTTCCGCCGTTTTCCGCGCCGCGTTGATCACGACATCGAAATGCTCGCGCGTATACATTCGCCGCGGAATCGCCAATCGCACCAACTCCATCTCCGGATACTCGAAGGATCCATCCGGCTTCTCGCTGGCGAACATGACGCTTCCGATCTCGACACCGCGAACGCCCTCCTGAAGATAGAGTTCATTGGCCACGGCCAGCGCCGGGAAGTCGGATTGCGGGATGTTTGGGACGAGGCCGTGCGCATCGATGTACACCGCATGTCCGCCGATGGGTTCGATGATGGGAACGCCGACGGAGCTCAAGCCTTCTCCAAGATAGCGGGCCTGCCCGATCCGATCTTTCAGATAGAGCGGGTCCAGAGCCTCCCTCAGGCCGACAGCCATCGCTTCCAGATCTCTGCCCGCCAACCCTCCGTAGGTGGGGAAGCCCTCCATCAGAATGAGGCGTGCACGCGTCACGTCATAGACCTCGGGGTCGTTCATGGCCAGAATCCCGCCGATATTGACCAACCCATCCTTCTTGGCGCTCATGGTCATCCCATCGGCCAACGCGAAGATTTCGCGGGCGATCTGCAATGGAGATACATCGGCGTAGCCCTCCTCGCGTTCTCGGATGAAGAAAGCGTTTTCGGCGAAGCGACAGGCATCGATGAAGAAGGGCAACGAGTGCTCCCGAGCGATCGCGCTGATCTCGCGAAGGTTGGCCAAGGATACCGGCTGGCCACCACCGCTGTTGTTGGTGATGGTCATCATGACCATGGGAATGCGCTGGGATCCGTATTCAGCGATCGCGCGCCGGAGTTTTTCGGGGTCCATGTTCCCCTTGAACGGCGACCGGTTCGTCGGGTCATACGCCTCATCCACGACAAGGTTGATCGGCTCCCCACCATTGGCGAGGATGTTGGCGCGCGTGGTATCGAAATGCATGTTGTTGGGGATGACGTCGCCCGGCTTGACCGTCGAGGAGAAGAGGACGTTCTCTGCTGCGCGTCCCTGATGCGTGGGCAGCACGTATCGGAATCCGAAAATCTCATCCGTCGCTTCTCGAAACCGCTCATAGCTGCGGCTGCCTGCATACGATTCGTCGCCCACCATCATGGCCGACCACTGCGCTTGGCTCATTCCGCCAGTGCCTGAATCCGTAAGCAAATCGATGTAGACGTCTCGCGCTTTGAGGTGAAAAAGATTGTATCCCGCCGCGCTCAGACGCTCACGCCGCTCCTGAGCCGAGAGAATGGAAATCGGCTCCACCACTTTGATTCGATAGGGAGGTTTCGTTCGTTCGTTCATGGCTTATCCTTTCTACGTCGCCGGAATCGGAAGTCATCACCAACGATGCCGTAGAAAGGGAGGATGGGGGATGTTGCGTCTCACCCGCCGAAGCGGATCGGCGTTCCAGTGAACCCAGAACGAACGTCGCCCTTTCGATCGCGTACGTGTCATGAGCCCCTCCTCACCTCGGAAAGTCCCTGATGGTAGGCCATTGCGACGCAACGAGCAACTCCCGTGACGCCGACCCGGAAGTTGACGCCACCCTCGCACAGCAGCTACAGTACAGCATCTCGGACGATGGAGAACACATGCGAGAGCAGATTAATGCGGTACTCACATCCGAAGCCTACGAGACGTTGCCGGCGTTGCTGATGGGAGCAGAGGTTCGCTCACTTCGATATGCCTCTGATCGTCTTGCGAACGTTCTCGATGAAGAGGCACTCTTCGAATACATCGAACGTTGGCTCGCTGCTCCCGGGCCGGCGCCACACCTTGCGTGTCAACTACTTCCCCACGGCTATCTCCTGGATCGAAAAAGGGCTCTCGCTGCACTCCCTCCCTGCATCGAATCGGAGGATTGGACCCTTCGAGATGCCGCCTGCGAAATCACGGGCCGACTTCTCCGATCGGATTTCACTTCGATGCTCGGCGTTCTGGAGACGTGGCGCGCGCAAGACTCGCTGAACCTGGCTCGCAGCGTCGTCGTCGCGACCATTCGGGCGGCGGATCCCATGCACCTCGAGCGCGCCGAGCCGCTGTTGAAGCTTGTCGAGCCGCTGTTGCCCATTCGGGCTCCGTTGGTTCGACGTAATCTCGGCCCCTCAGCCATCGGCCTCCACCTCCTCACACACTATCCCACAGCGACCTTCGAGTATCTCGTGAAGTGGTCGACCTCCAATGATTCGCAAGTGCTGTGGAACGTGGCGATGGCGTTCTCCACGCCGGCCGCC
The DNA here is from genome assembly GCA_028277345.1 of Candidatus Bipolaricaulota bacterium. Classification (GTDB taxonomy): domain Bacteria; phylum Bipolaricaulota; class Bipolaricaulia; order UBA7950; family UBA9294; genus SPBW01. The sequence goes on from JANQGM010000040.1 coordinate 49,602, forward strand.
GTTCCCATCACCAAAAAGGCCCTTATCGTGCTCCGCAAACTCTCGCTCGACGAACGCCGGCTAGTCTGGCGCGCCGTGTCTTCCGCCATCTGGAAACTGGGCCGCAAGCGCCCCGATATCATCCGCCCCGAACTCGCGCGATGGTTGGAGGATGAGCGCCGCGTCAAGGTCGCACGAGAAGCCATCAAGCATTTGTAGCTCACCCCAGCCCAGCGGAACTCAACGGCTGGCCGTCACAAAAGCATCCGTCTGTTGGTGTTTCGGAAAGGGGTTCGGTATGGTTTGACTTCAGGAGACGGCTATGATTCGACCCTTTCATCCACAGAACGACCTACAGGCCTGCTTACGCATCTACCGGGAAATCGGTTGGATCGAGAACGACAAGCATGAGGCCGCGACCAAGGCCTTCTTCAGCGCAGGCCGCGGTTGGGTGGCGGAACTCAATGGTGAAGCCGAATGTTTGTCCCTCGCCCAATCCGGTAGGGTCCGAGCAGGCCGCCGTGACTTGCCTCTGTGTATCGTCGGCGGCGTCACGACAAGCCGAATCGCCCGCAAGCAGGGATTGGCTACCACCACAACGGCCAAGCTCCTCGCTGAAGAAGCCGCCTCAGGACAGGCCGTTGCCATGCTCGGCGTCTTTGAGCAGGGATACTACAACCAATTCGGATTCGGAAACGGCAGCTACGATCTCGTGTGTACGTTCGATCCCTCCACGTTGCTCGTGACGGAAACGCCCCGCATTCCCGTGCGCCTTGGAGAAGACGATTGGCAAGCCATGCATGAGGGCCGCATTCAGCGGCATCGTCAGCACGGCGGATGCATCGGACTGTCCCCAGAGCCGACCCAGGCCGAGGCTCTCTGGTCGAACGATGGCTTTGGGCTCGGATACATAGATGAGTCGGGCACATTGACGCATCACTTTTGGGGACAAGCCAAGGGTGAGCACGGCCCCTATCGCGTGAATTGGATGGCCTATCAAACACGCGAACAGTTTCGCGAACTTCTCGCTCTCCTGAAGACGCTCGGCGATCAGGTTCGTTCGGTTCGGCTCGTCGAGCCACCGGGAATCCAGCTGCAGGACTTCATCCGCCACCCCTTCAAGCTCAGGCAGCTGACGCAGAAGTCGCCGCATGAGAACGGCATCCGCGCGGGCGCCTACTGGCAAGTCCGCATCCTGAAACTTGATCCATGCATGGCCGCACTTCAGTGGACGGGTGCGCCCCTTCGATTCCACCTCGCTCTATCCGATCCCATTGAACGCGTCATCCCGGACGATAGCGCCTGGCGCGGATTGAGCGGAGATTATGTTGTGGAACTCGGAGACGAATCCTCGATCGCACCGGGAACCGGGCGTGCGCTGCCAACGCTAGCGTGTTCAGTCAACGCCTTCTCCCGGCTTTGGTTCGGCGTGCGCTCGGCGACCAGCCTTTCATGGAGCGATGAGCTGCGCGGTCCCGAGCCCTTGCTCCGTCAGTTGGACGACGGCTTGCGGCTTCCGCCCCCCCGTCCGGATTGGGAATTCTAGCCCTCGACACAGATGAGTTCGGTTTGAGGAACGGACAGAAATTCGCACCCCGATTCCGTAACGAGCACATCCTCTTCAAGGCTGATCATTCCATAGGATGCTGTTTTCAGGTTGGGTTCGAGCGTGAACACGTTGCCCGCTTCGACCCGGCCGTCGGGCAGATCGCCGTACCGGCTCCAGCGAGGACCAAGCAATGTGCCGCCATCGTGGGCGTTTCGGCCCACTTGATGTCCCAAGGCGTTCATGTATTCGCCATAGCCGGCATCCATGACGGCCTGCCGCGCCACCGCATCGACGTCCGCGCCTACAATTCCCGGTTTCAGCACAGCGGCCGCCGCGCGGATGGCATCGCGAATCGTCCGAAATCCATGGTCGACTTCTTCAGGGATCTCGGCCGAACGTCCGAAGAAGATCATCCGTTGAAGGTCCGAGCAATAGCCATCGACGCGAACGCCGAAGTCGAAATGCAGCAGATGGCCGCTTCGCGTTCGACGATCCGTCGGGCCGACGTGCCCGAAGGCCTTGTCCGGTCCGGCATCGACGGCGGGGTTGTGATCCCGATGCCAGGCAAACCCGGCGCCATGACGCTCCACCTTCGCCTGGACGCGGTCGAAGATCTCGCGCTCCGTCATCCCGACAGTCAGCTCGGCGGCAATCTCATCAAAGATCCGTTCCGTCAGTGCAACGGCCGAGCGTATGCACGCCACTTCCTGGGGCAACTTGCGGCCCCTCCAGCGTTGGATAAGCGACTCGGCGCTCGTCAGACGCCCTAGATACGGCGTCTCCTCCAGCAGGCTCATCAGCCAATCCCGCATGCCGGCCGTCATCCCATCCGCGCCCACATCCGAACGGCTGGTATTGATGGCGATGGACTGAGGATCGATGCGCGTCAATTCGGCGACAAGCTGCGGCTGGATGTCCTCATCATAGGCAACGATGCGATCGAACAGGTGGGCGGGAAGTCCATCCGCGTCGAACCGCCCAACGATGGCGATCCGCTCGCCGGATCGAGTCAAGATCAAGGCAGAAGGCCAAACGACATCACCCGCCATCAGTAGACGCAACGCCGGATCTGTCATCTGATCCGTCTCGCGTACCCAAAGAAGCCAGCAATCCAATCCCAGCTCATCCAGAATCTCACACGCTTGAATCGCTTTCGCGGCGCCTAAATCGATCATATCGCCTCCCGAACAGAGGGTAACCGGCGTCGCGCCGACCACAAGGGGTTGAACCGTTTGCACGGCGCGCTTCGCATACGAATGATGAGCGTATCTAGGCAACGAGGAGGTTCATATGAAACTGCTACGCGCCGTTATTACCGGAGGAGGGATCGCCGCTTTCTTCTTCTTCAGTTGGATCCTTCAGCTGCTCTGGAACAGCATTCTCTTCGAGCAGCTGCAGCTGGTCCCCACGCAGGTTACGTACTGGCAGTCTGCGGGATTGTGGTTCTTCGTGATCATTCTGTTTGCGTGGACGGGTATCGGGGTTCCGTCGGGATTCCGGAAGAAGTGGAGAACGTACGACTGACAACGCTTCGGAGCCGCGCTCTCTGTTGAGCTCTTTGCTGCGCGTTCTTGGATCGTGGCTCCGGATACATGTTGCGTCGACAAAGGAGGACCTATCATGAGAGGACTGTTGCGCTTGATTGCGGCTGGCGGCATTGCCGCCTTCTTTTTCTTCAGCTGGATCATCCAACTTCTTTGGAACAGCATCATCGCCGGCCATTTGGGGCTGCTGCCTGAACTCAACTATCTGCAAGCGGCGGGATTGTGGTTCCTCGTGGCCCTGCTGTTCGCCTGGACGGGCATCGGACTTCTCCCACGCGTGCGCTTCCGTACACGCCGCCGATACGATTGGGATGATCTCGGCGATCGCATCGAGCGCAGGATCAAAAGGCGACTCTGCGATTGGACGGAAGCGTCTGACGACGATCTTGAAGAACGCATCGAAGCGAAGATTAAGCGCGGTCTCGCACGCTGGATCGGCGTCGACGATGATATCGAGTGGGACGACCTCGGGGAACGCATCGAGCGGAAGTTCAAAGGACGCGTCCGCGCATGGGCCGATGAGGACTAGCCAAAGAGAGGTTCGATGACAGACTATGATTCGAACTGGGTTCGCCGTTACTTCGATGCGTACGGGTTGCAGGAGTGGAATCGCTGGGATGCGTCCCCCGTCGAACAGGTCAAGTTCGCCATCCACCTTCATTACCTTCGCCAAAGCGTGACGCCCGAGACCCGTGTGTTGGAGATGGGAGCAGGAGCCGGCCGTTTCACACAGGAACTGGCGAAACTGACCCGGCAAATCGTCGTCGCCGATCTTTCTCCAGGACAGCTTGAACTCAATCGCAAGCACGCCCATGACGACGGGTACGCAAACGCTGTCGAAGATTGGGTGGAATGCGATATGTGCGATCTGAGTTCGATCTTCCCTGATGCGGCGTTTGACGTCATCGTCTGCTACGGCGGTCCTCTCAGCTATGTCTTTGACCGTCGACGCGATGCGTTGGAGGAGTTACACCGCGTCACACGCTCGGGCGGAACCCTGTTGTTCAGCGTCATGTCGCTTTGGGGGACTGCGCACCAGTTCTTGCCGAGTATTCTCGATATCGAGGTCGAGACGAACCGGACGATTCTGGCCACAGGGAACTTGACGCCGCAGACCGTTGGGCCGGATCGTCACTATGCACATCTGTATCGAGCCGGTGAGTTCCGCAATCTACTTGAGTCCGTGGGGCTGCACGTTGATGTGATGTCGGCCTCCAATTGCCTGTCCACGACCTGGGGCGAGCGATTGAGTGAACTTCCCCATGAGGGCGATGCCTGGCGGCATCTGCTGGAAATGGAACTGGAGGCCTGCCGCCAACCGGGGTGCTTGGATATGGGCACCCATATGATCGCGCGTTGCACCAAACCTGCCGCCAATTAGGTGGCTCGTTTGTAGGGTTGCGCCTTGAGATCCCGCCGGCGAAGACCGTTTTTCCTGGCCTCTCGCCGCCAGATGTGATTCCCGCCCAACACGTAGAGCAGCGGCGGCATCACCCGTTTCCGAGTCAGCTCGGTCACTCGCGGAGGCACGGGCTGCTCCCTCTGCGCCGATTCGACGATCAGAGAGATCGCTTCACGAATGGATGTGTTCGTGTTCCCCCCCATACCCAAGGAAAGCGAGCCCGCCCACTCCAAGTTTGCACGTTTGCAGAACTGTTGCACCATCCGTTGCGCACCCGCATTTTGCCAGGGATCGACAAATCCGCAATTCACCAATGAGATGAAGCGCGGTTTCGAACGGGAGGTCATGCCATCCCGATGCTGCGCCACTCGATACAGGGCTTCGATCACCGGAGCGGGAAGGCTGTCCACATAGAGCGGCATGGAAAGGACGATGAGATCGGCGGAATCGATCGCCTCCATCAATTGATCCAGCGTTTCTTGCGAGCCAATGGCCGCGTGCAGATGAAGGCTCTCCGTCCGCCACCCCAAGGCCTCCAGTGGCTCCACGACTGCCTTTCCCAGGCGAGAGGAATTCCCCGCATTCAGTCCCTTCGGACTTCCGATCAGCAGCAGCACATGCCGGGTCGCCGTCATCGCCCGATCACCTCCTCAAGCGTCTCACGAACCCGACGATCGATGTCCGCTTCAACCCCGGGATCGAGCACAGCGACAGCGTTTCGAGGCGCATGCATGTTGATGGCATTGCGGGCGACCAGGGTTTCGAAGATGGCATCCTCTTCAGAGGCCTCGGAAGACCGAAACCCGAACGCAACGATGCTCGGATAGCGTCGGTAGCGGCGTGTATGGTGAACCTCGCCCCCCACACGCCGGAAGTAGGGGGAGATGATGGGAATGGAGCGATCGATGGCTCGCTTCAAGACATAGGAGTAGCCGCCAAATTGGATCGGCGTCAGATACACGGTAAGGTCCGATGTCACGATCTGGCGCGCCACATCGCGGCCTTGGTCAGCGATCACACATTCGCCGGGCGTGACGATCCAACAGCCAAAACAGCCGGTGCAGGGAGCCATAGAGAGGTCGCGAAGAGGGAGGACCTCGGAGGTCCACGTCATGGCGTCAAGCTGATCGACAACAGAGGTCAGCAGCCGGTCCGCCCCCGCATTTGCGCTGAGGCTCCCATCCAAAATCACGGCGTGGGATTTCATGACTCATGCTACAGGAATATCGGGATTCCGCCAACGATCCCAAAAGGCCGTTCGAAGCGGACACATGCACTTTCGAGTCTGCGGCGCGTGCGATAGAGTGGTGTATGGTTCACCGGAACGCACCCCTGTTTGGCCGTGGACGTTTCACGACGTCCTGCCAAAGCGCCATCGTCGGCGCGACGTTATTGCTGATTGGGTTTCTCCTGCTCTTGGTCGAGGTATTCTGCGTCAGCCTCGCTCTGCAAGCGACTGCCGTGGCATTGACAGGAACGGCATTCCTTGCCTTCTGGAACGGCATCGTGCAGTGGCGGATGCCCGTTTTTTCCGTTCGCACACTCTGGCTCTTCACGATCCTCTGGTGCGTGGGACTTGCCATGTCCGTCGTCCTCGTCATCGCCGCCTCGCACGCCCCTCATCCACTGGCGTGGTCTTTGGCCGTTCACGGGTTGGCCTTCACCCTCAGCCTCTGCGTCGGAGCGCTATTGTTTCGAGCCCTTTTCTATCGCCGGGCCACGCCGTTGGTCGGTCGTTTGCTGTCCCTGCTTTCTCCGATGGCCATTCTCATCTTCAGCCTCGTGACCGCTTTCACGCGATAGATTCCCAAGACAGGTGCGCACCCTGAAGTTATGCTAAACTTCCGAGCAACCCAATGGAAAGGATGTCTATGGCAAAGAAACTGACACGGAGTCGCACAGACTCCATGCTTGGCGGCGTGTGTGGTGGGCTGGGCGCCTATTTCGATTTCGATCCCAACATCATCCGTCTGATTTTCGTTGTCCTCGCCGTTGCGCCGGGAATTGGCGTTCCCGCCTATCTTGCGCTGTGGCTTCTTGTTCCCGAGGAAGAAGAGCCTGAGAAAACATCTCTCGGTGAGCGAATCCGCGAAGGAGCGGATGAGATCGCCGACCGCGCGCGTTCCTTGGGCAATGGACTTCGGAACTCGAGAAACGACGGCGTTCCCGCCGCCTCCTTGGCTGTTGGTCTTGTACTTATTCTTGTTGGGGTTGGTTTCTTGCTCCGCAATCTTGGATTCTCCTGGATGAATTGGATTAGCCGCATTTGGGTTTGGCCTTCTGTGTTGATCGTGGTCGGTCTCGTCTTCTTGTGGCGCTGGATTCGAAACGGAAGGAATTAGGGGGCAATGATGTTGGATCCGCGTTTCCGAGGAGCCGTCCTGCCGTTGTGCTTCATCGTGGCCGGCATCCTACTCTTGTTGAACACGCTTGACATCGTTGATTGGTCCATTTGGTCGCGTTTGGCGCGTTTGTGGCCGGTATTGGTGATTGGCTTCGGCGCCCAGTTGCTTTGGCAGCATGCGAGAAGGACCCGGGGATGACAACGCGCCGTCGACGTGGCAGCCTCTTTTTCCCGCTGATGCTCGTTTTCCTGGGCATCATGTTCCTTCTCATCAATCTCGGTGTGCTCGATTCATCCGTATGGTCCAATCTGTGGCGATACTGGCCGGTCCTTCTGATCGTGCTTGGCATCGATGCCCTGTTTCAGCGGCCCTCGCCAGGTTCAGCCATCGCCAGCGCAATCGGAACGGTCGTGACCATCGCCGTGGTGTTTGTACTCATCTCTTGGTTCGCGCCGGAAGCTTGGGTTCGTGACGCTCAGCCGCTTTCCCAATCTTTGGGCGGCGCGACTGCCGCCGATATCCGTCTTGAATGTACGGACTGCGCTATTCGCATCGCGCCCGGCGATCCATCTTTGCCCTCCGCACGGCTGCTTGAGGGAGAAATCGACATCCGTAGAGATGAAAAACTCACTCGCTCGACACGCCGGGACGGCGAAGTATTGCACTTCACCCTACGTTCGACGCCGCGCCTTCCCATCCCTCTTTCGGCACGACACGCGTTAGCCTCCTGGGACATCGCGTTTCAACCCGAGGTCCCGATCTCGTTATCCGTTGAAACAGGCGGCGCGTGCACCCTCGATCTTCGAGATCTCAGCTTATCGTCCGCCGATCTGCAAACCGGGGACTCCCTCTCCATCGTCTGGCTTCCTCGCGAGCAGGATACGACCGTGACCGTCTCGGGGGCGCGAATCACGATCACCGTTCCAAACGATAGCGGTATTCGCATCTATGGGATCCCTCACGCCGAGCTCACCACACCTGCCAACTACACGTACGAAGAAGACAGCGCGTCGTCCGAGAACTATGACGAAGCGCTCTACCGAATTGATATTATCCTTCGCCCCGGAGCCGGGCGGGTCGAGATCCTGCAGGCTCCCTAGCTCAACGGTCGCGATGGCGCCGTTCATCGGTACGGGGCGCTACGGTTCCTACAGTCGCTGACACGGCCGACCGGGCGGCCCAGGCCACATACTGTTGGCATTGTGTATGCAGTCCCCGTTGGGCGTAGGCCGCTCTGCCGGCCTCCGTCCCGATATCGTACGCGAGCAAAGCGCGGCAAGACATCGCGCCAAACGTTGTTTCGAACGAAGCGAGAACCTCTCGGACAGCGGCATAGGCGGGATTGACCGGCTCATGCGGGCTCCTCCGTCCAACCCTCAAGCCGATGGCCATGATGGCTCCGGACAGTGCGCCGCACTGTCCGCCGGTTCGAGCGACCCCACTGCAGAATCCCGTCGCCAGCCGGGGGATCGTGTCCTCCACTTCACCAAAGGATTCTGCGGCAGCAAGCAGCACCGCTTCTGCGCAGAGGAAGCCGGCGTCAAAGTGTTCAACGGCCCGTCGCCCCACATCGAGCGATAAAACGGAGGGGGGCGGCACCGCGGGGAGATCCTTGGCCAAACACACGGCGCTCTTCGGACAAACGGTGCGCACTTGTGTGCTGGCACGCAATGCCGTTGGAAGGTGGGAACGACGAACAACGCGATAGTCCCGGCGCTCGAAATACGCCTGAGCCGTCGTCGTCAGGGCGTAGACCCGCCGCAATCCGAGCGCTTGAGCCTGCGCCTCCGCTGTGGCGAGCAACTCCGCGCCGACATCCACGCCCTGGGAAGTGGGCACAACGGCCAAGGAGCGAATCAGGCCAACGCCGTCGTACGCTTCGAGCCCGATGACGCCGACGACATCCCCGTCCTCGATGCAGACCGAAAACCTGGAAACCATCGATGGCATCAGATCGCCATGCGGAAGCTCCATACGCTGCAATACGGCGAGAATGAACGGCCTATCGGACGCCTTCGCGGTGCGGATTCTCGACTCATCGCCTTCTTTTCTCATCGCTTGCTCCTCAAGCATGCCTAGCCAACTGTCGCCCACTCTCAGCGTCGTATACAATCGAACGACGCGCAAAGGCGGTGCTGATCGTGACACCCATCATAACATCCCGCAGCCATCCGCATGTCGTCGCAGCACGCAAACTCGCGAGTAAGAAGCATCGTGCGAAGCAAGGACGCTTCGGAGCGGAGGGCCTGCAAATCCTTGGCATGGCGCTCGATGGCATGGAAACGCCGTTCATGCGTGAGCGCATCCATCCCATTGAGCTCTTCTATTGTGATGACCTCTTGGTCTCGAAGGCGGCGAGGCGGCTGAAAGCGCGTTTCCTGGAGAGAAACGTGCCGGCCACTCCTGTGTCGGCCTCGGTGCTCGATTCGATCTCCGACCGAGTTCGCTCGCAGGGCCTTTATGCCCTGTTCTCGCGCGAGTCCTTCATGAGCGCCCCGCCGACCGCAAACGTGTCCGAAGAAACGCAGCTTCATGTCTCCATCGATCGTCCCCAGTACCCTGGGAATGTCGGGACGCTCATCCGGACGGCGGACGCCGTCGGAGCGGCCTGTGTCCTTCTGATCGAGCCCTCGGCCGATCCAACGGACCCGAAAGCGATCCGTGCATCGATGGGCTCCATCTTCTCGGTTCCCATTCTGATGCTGCCGTCGGCGTCCGCCCTCGCGAAGTACGGTCGCGAGCGCCGCTTGCAATGGGTCGGGGCGAACCCGAGGGCGTCCGCCTCGCTTTGGGCCTCGTCCGCACTGGAGGGAACCATCGGATTGCTCCTTGGGAACGAAGGCGAAGGGCTGCAGCCGGAACTTGAGGATCTGGTGCATGAGCGGATTCACATTCCTCAGCGTGGTTGTGCAGAAAGCCTTAACGTGTCCATCGCTGGGGGCATCCTGATGTACGAGTGGCTGCGCGTTAACTCGGGTTCGCCCGAGTAAGCAGCCATTCCTCTCGATCGAGTCCGTACTTGACTTCGAGACAGTCCTCCACCGTCCACCCGGGGAATGGCTCACCGGGGTAAGCAAATTCCTTCTCGAAGCGCATGCCGAGTTTTTCCATCACCCGCCTGGAACGGGCGTTCACCCGCATCGTGGTGGCCACGACGCGTGATACATTGAGTTCCCGAAAGCCAACGTCGATCAGCGCGCGCGAGCCTTCGGTCGCATAGCCTTGATTCCAGAATCGCGCCTTGAGGCGGTAGCCGAGTTCGATCTCCTCGGGAGCTGGTTTGTAGGGGCGGAAATGAAACCATCCCATGAAGGCCTCCGACGCCTTCTCGATGCTCGCCCAGAAGCCAAACGAGGGATAGCGCGCATAGAAACTCAGGTAGTGCGGAAGCGCCCGGTCCCGAATGAACTCTCGGGTATGCGGCACACCACCGGTGAGATACCGCATGACCTCGGGGTCTGAATCCAGGTCATAGAGTTCATCGACGTCCTCTAGGGTAAGGCGGCGAAGAATCAGGCGTTCGGTTTCGAGATAGATATCAGGCGTCATGCGTGTTCTTATTTCCAGATTTCCCAAAAGCGGCGCCCCGCCAACTCCGCCTTCACATCTCCATTCTGAAATCGAAGGGTGAAGTCCATGATATAGGTGCGCCCCGATCGCAAGTCCGTCACGTAGCAGACGGCGCTTGCGCGTCCACGAACGCGCCCCTCAGCCAACGAAATCTCGATATCTCCGAGGTTGACTCGAAAATCGTCCAGCGAGAGCAGAAGGTCCGCTGCCGATTCATCCGAGACGATTCGAATGTCACGGCCGCTGAGCACAAGGCTCAGTTCCTCCTGATAGTCGACGTCCCGATGGGACGCCCCGTCGCTTCCTACGCGAAGGGCAACGGTTTCCACGCCGGCCAATGGATCGGGAGCCGGCCACAAGAGAACGACGACGAGGCCGAGTGCGATCGCCAGCAAGCCCATCCACCATCTGAATCGTTCGCGCATACCTACCCCTTCTCTCCACAATCCATTCATGAAAAACCAACGCGTGTGCCGTATCGTAACGATTAGCGTTGCGATTGCCAACGAAGGAGTCGAGGAGGCGCTGGATGAAAACATCGACGTCGAGAATCGGGCAATGGATCTCCATCGTCCTTGTCTGCGTGGGTATTCTAGGGCTCGGGTTCCTTGGATATCGGATCGTGAATACCCTCATGTCGACGTCAACGGACGTCGCTGACAGCGGAATCGATCAGCCTCAGGTTCGCCCGATCGCTGAAGACGCGCCCGTTGTCGCAGATCCGACGTATGACGAGATATCGATCGGCATTCGCATCGGCGAACGTGCGCCCGATTTTCAGCTCTTGACACTTGACGGCGACCTCGCGGCGCTATCCGATTACCGAGGCCATGTCATCATCCTCGATTTCTGGGCGAGTTGGTGCACCCCTTGCCGCTTGACTATGCCATCGGTGGAAACCCTCGTCAAGGCGCTCGAACCCGATGTCGTGCTCCTTGGCGTTAGCCTCGATCGCAGCGCGCAAAACGCCGTCGACTACCTAACCCGCAACGGCTTCGATGCCATGATCGGCCTGTATGGCTCCTATGCGGCGGCGTATGGTGTCTTCCAAACCTATGGCAACGGCGGCATTCCGAAGACCTTCGTCATCGACCGGGAGGGCATTATCCGATACGTCGGACATCCCTCCCGACTGTCCAAGCTCACGCTTGAGCCCTGGCTCTAGTTAGCGCCTCCGGCCAATTCGCCGTTTCGAGCGCCCACCGGAACGCGATCCCTTTCGCGCAGAGAGCGGCATCGTCTGTTCGGGCGGCTTGGGCGTACTCATCGCGGAAAGTCCATCATGAATCGTTTCAAGCTGGTACTCTCGCGTCGCCTTTGTGATCGGGATGTAATCGAACGCGTGTGCGCCAAGCTGCTTCACGAGCCGCTCCATCTCTGCAAGACAATGAACGGCGCCATTGCCCGATCCTCCGGCCGCTGCCACGCACACCGTCGGCTTTCCGGAAAGGATGCTCTTCTTCCCATCCTTCTTCGTCGCCTCGCAACGGCGCAGACGATCAAAAAACGCCTTGAACGGCTCGGACGGCTCTCCGAAATACACGGGAGTCACCCAAACGTAGCCCTCGGCCTGCTGAAACATCTCTTGAACCTGAGCGAAATCATCGTCCAATTGACATCGATGCTTGGTCCGGCAAGGTCCCCATCCACCGTTGCATACGGCACATCGCCGGAGCTTGAACTCATTGAGATTAATGACCCGCGCCGGGCTCTTTCCATCGACGATCCCTTGGCGCGCGGCTTCACCGCAGGCTGCAGTGAGGCCGTCCGCGTTTGGCGAACTAACGACAACCAAAACCTTCATCCTTCTCCCTTCCGTTCCGCCTCGTTCGCGTTGTCTTTGAGTGCGTGCGAACAGGCAGCGGCGGCCTCCTAGCCGGAGACCGCCTTCATTGCATTAAGGACCCGTTCCGGCGTGAATGGCGTCTCCGTCAATCGCACCCCCACGGCATCGTAGATGGCATTCGCGATCGTCGGAATCGGCCCGTTGATGCCGATCTCGCCGACGGATTTGGCGCCCATGGGGCCCGTCGGCTCGTAGGATTCCACCAGAATGATGTCCATTGGAGGCACATCCAACATGCCGGGGATCTTGTAGTCAAAGAACGAAGGATTGCGAACGCGCCCCTTGGAACTCAGGATCATTTCCTCAGTCAGCGCATAGCCGATGCCATTGACGATCGCGCCCTCCATTTGCCCCTCAGCCATGTGGGGATTGATGGCGACGCCGCAATCCACGGCAGCCACGTAGTGGACGACCTTCACTTTCCCCGTCTCGGTGTTCACGGCCACCTCAGCGAAGTTCGCCAAGAACGGTGGTGGCGATTCGGTCGGAACGCACGATGCTGTGGCTCCGATCTGGAACTGATCCGTCTCGTACATGGCTCGCTGGCAAACCCGGGCCAAGCTCACCTGATCCCCACTCGGATCGTGGACCGCATCATCGCGCAACTCAAGGCGCTCGGCCTCCGCCTTCAGCAGAGGCGCGGCCACGGCGCGAATCTGATCGCGTACCTGTTCCGCCGCCTTTTGGACGGCCATCCCTGAGACGTACGTTGTCGATGAAGCATAGGCGCCAACATCAAACGGCGTATAGTCCGTGTCCGATGAGGTCACGAGCATCTTCGTCAGTGGGACGCCGAGCACCTCGGCCGCGATTTGCGCCAGGATGGTGTCCGACCCGGTTCCTAGATCCGTGGCTCCGATCAACAGGTTGAAGGAGCCGTCCTCGTTCATCTTGATCGTGGCTGCCGCCATGTCGATTTCCGGGATTCCGGAGCCTTGCATCATGATCGACATGCCGACACCATGCACCCAAGGGCCGATTTTGAGGCGCTTCCCGCGCTTCTTTGCCCATCCGATCCGCTCGGCACCGATCTCGATACACCGCGGCAATTCGCAGCTCTTGACTGTCTGAGAGACCCCCTCACGTCCTTCGCCGAGCTTCTCGAAGATCGGCGACGTTTCGCCCACACGAATGTGGTTGAGCGTACGCAAGTCGATGGGATCCATGTTCAACCGGACCGCCAGCTCATCCATCGCCATCTCAAGCGGGTAATAGCCCTGTGTGGCGCCGTATCCTCGATAGGCGCCTCCGACGGGAAGGTTGGTATAGATGGCTTGCCCGTAGAAATGGGCATGGGGCGCCTTGTTGTACAGCGGCAACGTCTTGGACCCGGTATTAGCCAACACCGTAAGTCCGTGCGACCCATAGGCGCCGGTGTTCGAAGTGGCTTCCATTTCAATGGCATTGAGCCGTCCGTCCGAGTTCGCGCCGAGTTTCACGCGAACCCGCATCGGATGGCGCGTTCGGGATGCCGCGAACTCCTCCTGCCGCGATAGCGAGATCAAGGCGGGCTGGCCCGTACGCAGCGTGATCAATCCGACAATGTCCTCAAGCAGGATCTCTTGTTTGGTCCCGAATCCGCCGCCAATCCGCGGCTTGATGACGCGGATCTGCTGCATGGGGATGTCCAGCGTTTGCGCGACGATGCGCCGAACGTGGAACGGAACTTGGGTGCTTGTGCGCAGGACAAGGCGATTGGCGCTATCCAGATAGCTGAGGACAACGTGCGTCTCGATCGGCGTGTGTTGAGCATATTGCGTCTCGCACGTCATCTCGACGATTTCATCGGACTCGGCAAATCCAGCCGCCACGTCGCCGACATCGATGTCGACATCCGCCACGATGTTCCGACCTGCATCGTAGATTCCGGTGGAGTCCGCTTCATCGTGAATCACGGGAGCGCCGTCGACTCGCGCTTCGTCGATGGCCAGCACCGCCGGCAACTCCTCGTAGTCGACGCGAATGACCTTCAAGGCCGCTTCGGCAATCGCTTCGGATTCCGCTGCAACCGCGGCCACGCGATCGCCGACGAACCGCACCTTGTTCTCAAACATTCGCGTATCGTAGGGCGAGGGTTCAGGATACCCTTGACCCGCTGTCGTATGCCGCGTGGCCGGCGTATTCAGGTGGGTCAGCACGCAAACCACCCCGGGCATGGCTTCGGCGTCTCGCACGTCAATCGACGTGATCCGCGCGTGGGCATAGGGACTGCCCAAGATTTTGACATGCAGCGTGTTGGGCAACTGAAGATCGGCGACGAATTCCGGCTTGCCCGTAATCAAGGCCGTCCCATCGACCTTCCGCAAGTTTTTCCCAACCGTGACGAAGCGCTTCGGTCGATCAGCCACGGGTCTCACCGCCCTTCATCCATTCCGCCGCGCGCTGCACGGCATTGACTTGTTTGACATACCCGGTGCATCGGCACAGATTGCCTGAGAGCGCCTCTCGGATTTCCGGCTCTGAGGGGTCGGGATTCCGAGACAGCAGATCGATCGTCGCCATCACCATCCCCGGCGTGCAATACCCGCATTGCACCGCTCCTTCCTGCAAGAACGCCTCTTGCACAGGATGCAGCACTTCACCCGTCGCCAGTCCTTCGATCGTTAGGATCTCAGCGCCCTCCGCCTTCGCCGCAAAAACGAGACAGGAGTTGACGGCCCGGCCATTGAACAGAACCGCGCATGCTCCGCAATCCCCGGCGCCGCATCCTTTCTTGACGCCCATATAGCCTTCGCGGCGCAAGACATCCAGGAGTTTCTCACCGGGATCGATTGTGAGCGTTCGTTTCTTCCCATTGATGGTCAACGTCATCGTCACCCTATTCACCCGCCTTCTGTGCCATCCGCTGAAGGCACCGCCGGACGCCTGCTTTAGCCAAGATCCGGCGATAAGCGCCGCTTGCCCGGACATCGTCCCGAGCCGGGATGGATTCTGAGGCGACAGCCGCCGCCTTCTCGATGTCGCTCGCTGTCAGCGACGTTCCGGCAATCGCCGCCTCGACATCCGGTGAGCGCCGCGCGATATCGGGCGTTCCGCCGAGCACCACGCGAACGTTCGCGCACCCGTCATCCGACAGGGACATGCGGCAAGCACAATTCAGCATGCCCACATCAAATCCGGTTCGCACGAACTTCTCGAAGTCGATGTACGTTCGTTCTTCGAGGCGTGGGAGGCTAACCTCGGAGATGATGACTCGATCCATCGTGCCTCGGGATTCAAGCAGCGTCTCAAGCGCGGCTTCCTCGGGATGCCCGGAATACCGCCGAACCTGGGCATCCAAAGCCAGTAACAGCGTGATTACATCCGACCAGGGATGCGTGCTGGCCAGCGCGCCCCCAAGGGTGGCAGCGTTTCGCAACAGCGGCGAGGCCACTTGACGAAGCATGGTTACGAGAATCCCGCCTCCATAGGCTTGTGCCTGAGGGGACTCCAAGAGCTCCGTCAGGGTCACTCCCGCCCCAATCACCAGGCCACCACCGTCGCGCGATTCAACCGACGTGCTCAGGAGGTGGCTGAGATCGATGAGTGTCGCCACCTCGGGCGGCGCGAACAACCCCACATCCACGGCGCCTCCCACAAGTTTGGCCGTTTTCCCTTCCTCAGACAGCAACCTCCAAGCATCCTCCAAGCTCGCGGGGCGCTGATACGTTTTTATGTTTGACACGGTCACCTCTCTTCATTGGCCGGATTATCGTCATCCTCGAGCAATGGAACAATCTCAAACGTACGAACATCCACCAAACCTAAGTCCGTCAACCGCAGTTCTGGAATCACGGGAAGCGCCAGGAACAAGAACGACATCAGGGCATCGTCCACGCGGCATCCCAGAGCGCGCAATCCGGTCTGAAGCGCGTCCATCTCCACGACCAAGTCTTCGATAGAAGCTTCGCTCATCAGCCCGGCGATCGGCAGGGGAATCTCGACCGTCTCGCCGCTTCCGCTGACCAAACAGAGTCCTCCCGCCATGCGAACGACGCGATTGGCCGCCTCGGCCATCGAAGTTCGTTCCGTTCCCATCACAAGGAGATTGTGGCTGTCATGCGCAACCGTCGAGGCCAGCCCATAGGGCTGCGTAATCCCATACCCGCGCACCAGGCCTTTTCCCATCCGAGCCGATCCCGTGTGCCGCTCGATGACGGCCAAGTAATTGATGTCGGAATCGTTCGGACGCTCGATTCGCCCATCCCGCACCGGCAGCGTTTGCCAGGTCATGCGCGTCAGCACCTGCGTCTCGACAATCTCGATCACGCGACAGCGTGCCTCGGAGTGATTCGATGGACCGGGAATGCAAAACTCGTCAGCTGTCAACGTTCGTGGAATGCAGACGCTGTTTCTTGCCATCGCCGGATACGCGAACGGCTGACGCTCGGCCTTCGACACACCCAACTCCACAACCGTCTCTCCCGCCGCAATCACGTGATCGATGGACAAGGTGTTTAAGTCCGACACCACCAGCACATCCGCAAAACGTCCCGGTCCGATGCTTCCCACATCCTTCTCAACACCGAAATGCTCCGCAACGTTCAAGGTCGCCATTCGAATCGCGGCTAGGGGTTCAATGCCCTCTGCCATCGCGAGCCGAACGACATCATCGATGTGTCCTTTTCGAAGCAGCGTGTCGGGATGACGATCATCCGTGCATAGAAGCACCCGACGTGTATCCAGTCCCGCATCCAACAGCGCGCGCACCTGGGTCGCAACATTGTGTTCGGCGGACCCTTGACGGAGAATGGCCGCCATGCCTTGACGCACGCGAGCAATCACGTCCTCAGCGCGCGTGCCTTCATGACAGTCCGACGGCCCACCGGCCACATAGGCATGAAAGGGCACACCCAAATCCGGAGATGCGTAGTGTCCGCCAACGGTACGGCGATGCTTGAGGGCTTCTGCAATCTCGGCATGCAATGCATCGTCGCCTGCGGCCACTCCAGGATAGTTCATCACCTCGCCCAATCCGATCACACCGTCCCAAACAATGGCTTCGGCGACATCGGAAGGGCCGATCGACGCGCCCGTGGTTTCCAATCCCGGCGCGGCGGGCACACATGAGGGGATTTGAATGAACAGCTGCATCAGCGTGTGCTTGGATTCGTCGAGCATCAAGCGAACGCCGTCCAATCCGAGGACATTGGCAATCTCATGCGGGTCGATGAAGGCGCCGGTTGTTCCATGGCGAAGCGCCGACGCCGCGAATTCGCGCACGACAAGCATTGAAGATTCCACGTGCACGTGCGCATCAAGGAGGCCGGGGACAAGGTAGTTACCCTCGGCATCGAGAACCTGAGTTTCGGGGCCGACCAAATCGGGCCGATCGGGGCCGCAGTAGGCGATGCGGCTTCCCAGGATGGCGATGCACGTTTCGTCTAGGATTTCACCGGAATGGACATTGACCCAGCGTCCATTGCGAATCAGCAGATCCGCAGGCTTTCGTCCGGCGGCCACAGCGACCAGGTCTCGGGTAACGGCATAAAGAGGTTTTCGTTTCGGCATGGGATAGAGTGTTGCGGCCATTCGCTTAGCGAATGGCCGCAACCACAGATGCTATTCGGGCTCGTTCGGCCATGGGCCGACGATGTTTTCGAACGCCCACTCCATGGTGATCAGAGAGTCGACGGACAACCAGAAACCAGCGCGCACGACCTCATTTCCATTGCGGTCCGAGATCGGCCCCTGGAACGGATCGAACGTCACACCAGGATCGGAGAACTGTGCCAACCGGATGTTGTGAAGGTCATAGGCGGAGATCATCCCAAAAGTGGGATCATCGATCATGTACGCCTTCAAGTCATCGATGTACAGCGGATTGATGGGAACACCAGGCGCGGCTTCCGGGAAGACGGCACCCTGGGTCATCAGCCACCAATAGTCGATATGCTGCAGGTTGCTCGTGGTGTACGTGCCTTCGTAGATCTTCGTGAGGAAATCAACGTAGATCTTGCCCCAGTCGATGGCCTGCCCGGAAACGACATAGTCCGGTGCGAACTGATACATCTGCGAGCCATAATGCCCGAAGCTCAGCATCTCGTTTTCAGCCGCCACCTGGACAACGGTGGGAGAGTCTTCGGTAAACGCGAAGACATCGCATCCATCCGCGATCAACGCATTCGTCGCTTCGGTCGCTGCCCCCGGATCGAACCACGAGTAAATCCACTTGACGTGCACTTCAGCATCCGGATTGGCTGCCTTGACGCCCAAGGCGTAGGCGTTCATGTGGCGCTTGACTTCCGGAATTGGGAACGCGCCGACATAGGCGACCTTATTCGTTTCGGTAAGTGCCCCAGCGATCAAACCGTTGAGATAGTAGACCTGATAAAAGTCACCCATGTAGGACATCATATTGGGCGCGCGTTTGAATCCAGAGGCGTGTCCAAAGAAGACGTCCGGATAGCGCAGAGCGGCGTCCAGCGTTCCATCCATGAACCCGAAGCTCGTGGTGAGAATGACGTTGCAGCCGTGCAATGCAATCAAGTCGTCGATCACGGGCCCTTCTTGTCCCTCAGCGACGGATTCGACAATCACTGTGCTGGCAAATGGAAGCGCCTCGACGTCCTCACGTCCTTCATTGTGCGAATAGGTCCAACCAAAGTCACCGATCGGGCCGACGTAGATGAACCCGACCTTCAGATCTTCGCCGGGTTCGTAGGCCGCAACAACGCCCCCAACAAGTGCTAGGATGAGCATTGCCGCAATCACAACTCGTTTATTCACTGCTACCTCCTTGGACCGGTACAACCTTTTGTCAATCCTCATCAGCTGGAAAGGGAAAATGTCGTATGTCTGAGCACCACCTCCTCGTTAGTCCTCCCCGCGAGTGTACGGCAACGTCAGCGCGGACGGTGCCCCCATCCGCTTCTGCAACGTCCCTCGCGAAACAATGATCAACACCAAAATCGCCAGCAAATAGGGCATGGCCTTGAGCAATTCTGGCGGAAGCCACGCCTGAAGCCGGAAAGACAGCACACGCATCGCGGCAAAGAAGAAAGCGCCAACCAGTCCGTAGAGTGGATTCCAGAACGCGAAGATCGTAAGCGCAATCACAATCCAACCCAGTCCCGCCGTCATGCCCCCGGACCACGCTGTGCGATAGGCAACCGACCAATAGGCACCAGCAAACCCAGCCAGCACGCCCCCAACCATGACACAGAGATAACGCACGAGCGGCACGCGAATCCCCAGAGAATCCGCCGTCGCCGGATCCTCACCCACAGCCCGAATGCTTATCCCCATTCGGGTTTTGAACAAGACGAGCCAGCCCAACACAGCAATTCCGATCGCGATGTACGTCATCGGGCTCTGGTTCTCAAACAGCGCAGGCCCAAGAACTGGGATACTCGACAGTACGGGAACATCGATCCGACCAAGCTTGCTCCATAACGGGAAACCTTCATAGGCTCTGCCGATCACTCCGGACAGCCCCGTTCCCAGCATCGTGAGCGCAAGCCCGGAGACAACCTGATTCGCGCGTAGCGTGATGCTCGCAAAAGCATGAACTAATGAGAACGCGCCACCGACAAGCCCGGCGATCAGTATCCCAAGCCACGGATTTCCCGACCCCATCGAGATCGCAAACCCTGTTAGCGCGCCCATCAGCATCATGCCCTCGACACCGAGATTCAGCACACCGGAACGCTCCGCATAGATTTCCCCGACCGTTGCCAACAGCAGAGGCGTGCCAAATGCGAGCGCCCGGCTGATGGTCTCAATAACCCAAGACTCCCAGCTCATGCCACCTCCCGCCTGGCCCCAATGCGGACCCGATACCGGATGAACAATTCACTGCCGATCAGCATGAAGAGAATCACGCCGTTGAACACGTCCACAAGCTCGAACGGCAACCCAAGCGAGACCTTGATCACATCGCCGCCCCGCATGATGACGCCAAACAGAAACGAGGTTAGGATGGCTGCAAGCGGATTTCTCCGTGCAAGCCAGGCCACGATGATGGCGGTATACCCATATCCCAGAGAGATCTGCTCAGGACTGAGAAGCATGTGATGGATACCCGCTACCTCACCAACGCCGGCTACTCCGGCCAGTCCACCGGAGATCATCATGGCGAGCAACGTGATCTTGGTCTGACTAATGCCGGAGTACTTGGCAGCATCCGGATTTTCTCCAACCACTCGAATCTCAAACCCCACGCGAGTTCGTTTGACAAGCACGAAGAGCAGGATGGCTGCGAAGACACCAATGGCGAGTGTGGGCCAGTGAATGCGTGTGCCCGCGATCACCGGAAGACTCGCAGCTGCGGAGAATCTGTCCGTATAGGCGAATCCGCGCTGGGTGGGCCCCTTCCACGGACCATACACCAGCCACTCGACCAGTGCGATCGCTACATAGTTCAATAGCAACGTCGTAATAACGTCATTGATGCCCAACTTGACCTTCAAGTAGGCCGGCCCCATTCCCCAGAGTGCACCCGCCGCGAACCCTGCGATGAACATGGCCGGAATCATCAGAATCTCAGGAATTCCGGAGAAGAGCGCCACTCCGGTCGCGGCCACCGTGCCCACAAGCAGCTGACCTTCTGCACCGATGTTCCAGAACAACGCACGGAAGGCGACCGTGAGTCCAACGCCAATCACGAGCAGCGGAATCATCCGACGAATCGTCTCGGTGATCCCCAACTTGCTCCCCAAGGCGCCGCGAATGATGTCTCCATAGGCACGAATCGGCGAAACCCCAAAAAGCCGGAAGAGCAATCCTGCCAGCAGTAGGGCTAGAACAATCGCACTGATCGAGATCGCGAAGATCGTCCACGGAGAAATCGACGATCGCCGCTCCACCTGGATCCAAGAAGGCATCCTCATACGGACACCTCCTGTTGTCGAGTCCCCGCCATCATCAATCCGAGTGTTTCGAGCTCGGCATCCTTCGCATCGACAATGCCCATGACCTCTCCTTCGTAGATCACGAGGACCCGATCAGAAAGCTGCAAGATTTCGTCCAGGTCTTCGGAGATCAACAGGATGCCAGCCCCCCGCGCGCGCTGATCAAGCAGAACACGCCGAACCTGCTCGGTCGCCCCGACGTCCAAACCATAGGTGGGATGAGCAGCCACGACGAGTCCCGGACATCCGCACAATTCGCGAGCCAGGACCAAGCGCTGGATGTTCCCGCCCGACAGGTTTTTTGCCGCTGTGCCATCGTGTGGCGCCGAAATCTCGTACTCCTTCATCGCCTGGCACGCATTCTCGTATGCGGCCTTTTCATCGAGAATCGACCACTTACAGAAATCGGGCGTTCGATAGGATTTTAGGATCAGATTCTCGCGGATACTCATCGTCGGGACTGTTCCCACGCGGATCCGTTCCGTCGGCACATGCGCGACCCCGAGATCCGCGATCTCCCGCGCAGAGCAATTCGTAAGATCCTGCCTCTGAAGCACCGCGCTGCCGCCTGTCGCTCGGCGCAGCCCGGTGAGAACCTCGGACAGCTCATGCTGTCCGTTTCCAGAGACGCCTGCGATCCCGAGAATCTCTCCGGAGTAGACATCGAACGACATGCCCCGGAGTGCGGGAAGTCCGCGATCGTTATTCGCGTGGAGGTTCTCAACCCGTAGAACCCTGTCCCCGAGTTCTGCGGGCGGTTTCTCAACACGAAAGACGACTTCACGCCCCACCATAAGCCGTGCCAGCTCCTCTTTGGACGTCTCTGCCGTGTTCACGGTTGCAACGGCCTTTCCTTTGCGAAGCACCGTCACCCGGTGGCTGGCTTCCATGACCTCATCCAGCTTGTGCGTGATGAAAATGACGGTGAGCCCGTCGCTGACCAGCGTCCGAAGCGTGCCGAAGAGCGCGTCGACCTCCTGCGGGGTCAAGACACTGGTCGGCTCATCCATGATGAGAATATCGGCGTCGCGATAGAGCGCCTTGAGAATCTCGACGCGTTGTTCTTGCCCCACGGTGAGTTGCCAGACTTTGGTCGAGGGATCGACCTGCAATCCGTACTCATCCGCCAGCTTCCGGATCTTGGCCCGGGTGCGCTTGAAGCGAAGAAACGGGCCCGTCCCTTCGGACAGGCCCAGGACGATATTCTCCTCCACGGACAACGTCGGAACGAGGTGAAAGTGCTGATGGACCATGCCGATCCGATGAGCCAATGCCGCCTTGGGCGATCCCAGCCGCACCGGCTTTCCGTGCAATAGAATTTCACCCTCATCGGGCTGATACAGCCCGTACAGGATCCGCATGAGCGTCGTCTTTCCCGCTCCGTTTTCCCCGAGCAAACAGTGAATTTCACCACGGCGTACGTCAAGGTTGACCCCGTCGTTGGCGACAACGCCGGGAAACCGTTTCACGATGCCTTTGAGTCGAACAGCCAATGGAACGCCAGATTCGGCAGTCATTCCCCCCCGTTTCTCCATCCCGACTTCATCCTATGATGAAGCCGTTTTGGTAACAATGGGACGATTGTCCTAGAAACTCCCAAATGCCAATGAGCAGTGATGACACGTCACCCATTCTATAAGTTGTCAGACCGTCCGACAACTGGTATCCTTCCACTCGTCTAGAAATGAGGTTGATCCTGATGGGAATGGAGGTTTCATGACTCTTAGAATTGACAATCTCAGGGTGTGGGACGGCCGGAACGCCACCTTTGACGACGTTTCGTTGGTCATCGATGGGGATCGGATTGCTCAAATCGCTCCCCACTCCCGTACACCTGCGACGCCGGCGGACGAGGTTCTCGATGGACGCGGCAAGCTCGCCCTTCCGGGCCTTGTCAATGCGCATACCCACTTGTACAGCAGTCTGGCGCGGGGAATGGCGGTCAGCCCCTTTGATCCCGGCTCCTTCACCCAGATCCTCGAACAGTTGTGGTGGAAACTCGACAAGGCGCTTGATCCGGAATCCGTTCGGACCAGCGCATTGATCGGAGCCATGGAGGCGGCCCGATGCGGAGTCACGACGTTGATCGATCATCACGCCAGCCCCAACGCCATCCCCGATTCGCTCGATGCCTTGAAGGAAACGGTCACTGAGGGCGTCGGATTGCGAGGCGTCTTTTGCTACGAGCTCTCCGACCGCGATGGTCTCGATCGCCGCGATCAGGGCATTCGCGAGAATGTTCGCTTCCTGTCCCAGCCGACCTCCAGTCACATCGGCGCTCAATTCGGCATCCATGCCTCGTTTACCGTCTCCGATGAAACGCTTGAACGGGTTGCCGACTCCATTCCCGAGGATGCGGGGGTTCACATCCACGTTGCTGAGGGACCGGAGGACGAGGTTCAGTGCGAGGCCGCGCATGGCGAGCGGATCGTCCATCGGCTCGATCGTTTCGGGCTGCTAAAGCCTCAGTCCATTCTCGCCCATTGCTTGCACATCAATGACGATGAGCGAGCGCTTCTTGCTGAACGCGACGCCATCGTCGTTCACAATCCGCGATCGAACATGAACAACGCCGTCGGGCTGTTTGACATGGACGCGTTCCTGGATGCCAACGTCCTCACCGGGCTCGGCACGGACGGCCTGGGGGCCAACATGCTGGCCGAGTTGTTCACGGCGGGCATCCTTCAGAAACACAGCCGAGGCAACCCCTTGGCCGGCGGTTTCGATGCTTTGTACCGCCTCTTGTTCGTGAACAATCCCGCCATTGCCTCCCGCTTCCTGAATGCCGATCTCGGAGGACTCGCCGAGGGATCGCCGGCGGATGTGATCCTGTTGGACTATGCTCCACCGACTCCCTTGGACGCTGGGAATGCGCTGGGACATCTGCTGTTTGGCACCGCCGTTCATTCCCTGTGCGTGACTGATTCCTTCGTCGGCGGACGTCCCATTCTGCGAAACCGAGCGTTTGTTGATTTGGATGAAGAGGCGGTCTATGCGCGCGCACGCGAGTGCGCGGCCTCTCTGTGGAAGAGACTAGGATAGGAAGGTAGTCATGAGCGAACACATGCGTCCCATCCCCTTCGATGTCCTCCTGGACTGGATTCTCGGCGAATACGCGTCGCACCGTTCCATCTTCGGAGTTCCCGACTCGCTGTTCTTCCGTCCGGATTCCCATGACGGAATGGCGACCGAGCTGTTCGGAGATCGTTTGGCCACCCCCATCGGGCCCGCTGCCGGTCCCCACACTCAATTGACCCAGAATATCCTCAGTTCGTGGCTGACCGGCGGACGTTTCATCGAACTCAAGACCGTTCAGATCATGGACGAACTGGAGATTCCGCGCCCATGCATCGATCTGGCGGATGAGGGCTACAACGTGGAGTGGTCGCAGGAGCTCCGCCTCCAGGAGTCCGTCCTGGAGTACGTCAAGGCTTGGGTGCTCGTCCGCGTTCTTCGGCATCTGCTCAAGCTTGAGGACACGCCCTTCGGCACGATCTTCAACATGAGCGTGGGATACAACCTCGAAGGCATTCTCAGCCCGCCGATGCAATCGTTTATGGCGCGGTTGGAGAACGCGGCCGACGACCTGATCCCCTTCCGGAAGGCATTGCAAACGTCCTATCCCCAGTTTGCCGATCTGGAGATTCCGGACCGAATCGTCAATTCGGTCACGCTCTCCACCATGCACGGGTGTCCGCCCGATGAGATCGAGCGCATCGCCCGCTACATGATCGAAGAGCGGGGACTGCACACCACGGTGAAGCTGAATCCCACGTTGCTCGGCAAGGAGACGGTGCTTCGGACGTTGCACGACACCCTCGGCTACACCGAAATCAGCATTCCGGATTCCGTGTTTGAACAGGATCTTGCCTATGATCGCGCCCTGTCTTTGATCCGCTCCTTGCAGGCATCCGCGAACGCAAAGGGCGTGGCCTTCGGCGTCAAGCTGTCGAATACGCTGGCCATGTCCAACCACCGACAGCTGCTTCCTGGGGACGAAATGTACATGTCGGGCCGCGCGCTGTATCCGCTGACCGTCCAACTCTTTCAGCAGCTGCGCTCGGACATCGGATCCGATCTCTACGTCTCCTATTCCGCGGGAGCGGATGCCGTCAACCTTCCTCACCTGCTCGCGGCGGGCGCGCTGCCCGTCACGGTCGCATCGGACATCCTCAAGCCGGGAGGCTATGGGCGTTTCGAGCAGTACATCGCATCGATTCGCAACGCGCTCGCCTCGGACGGCACATCGTCCCTGCGGGACCTTGCCGCGCATCCGGACGAAGCCCTGAACCGCCTCGTCGAGGACGGCACGTCATCGCGCCGCTACAAGAAGGCCTATCACCCCGCCGACCTGCCCAAGGTCGACACGCCGCTGGAGATGTACGATTGCATCGAGGCGCCTTGCATGGCTCAGTGCGCCGTGTGCCAAGATGTCCCCGACTATGCCCATTGGATTCGAACCGGACAAATCGAACGCGCCTTGTCCGCCATCCTGCATCGGAACCCGTTGCCTGCGTGCACCGGCTATGTCTGTACGAACCTGTGCCAGACGCGCTGCACGCGCGCCAACTACGATGAACCGGTCGCCATACGTCGGCTCAAACGGTATGCCGTCGAAGCCGGCCGCCTATCGCTTGACCCCGCTCCAAGGACCTCGCATCGCGCGGCCGTTGTCGGAAGCGGGCCCGCGGGCTTGGCCGCCGCCTTTTACCTCGGACTCAGCGGCATCGACGTCACCGTTTTCGAGGCCAAGGACCGGCCCGGAGGCATGTTGGCCATCGCCCCCCATTTCCGTTTGCCCGAAGACGTTGTCGATGCGGACATCGATCGTATTCGCGGCTTGGGCGTAACCATCCGGTGCAACCACCGCGTGACGGCCTCGCCC
The DNA here is from genome assembly GCA_028277345.1 of Candidatus Bipolaricaulota bacterium. Classification (GTDB taxonomy): domain Bacteria; phylum Bipolaricaulota; class Bipolaricaulia; order UBA7950; family UBA9294; genus SPBW01. The sequence goes on from JANQGM010000040.1 coordinate 75,553, forward strand.
GAGGAGCTGTTGAACGAGGGCTACGATGCCGTGTACATCGGATGTGGCTTCTCTCGAGATGCCGGTCTTCCGATTGACGGGATCGAGACCGAGGGCGTGTGGGGCGCACTCGACCTCCTCGATCGCGTCGCCCATGGCGATGGACATGCGCTTCCTCTTGGCGAGCACGTCGTCGTCATCGGAGGCGGAAATACGGCCATGGACGCCGCTCGCACGGCACAACGGCTGACAGGCAACGCTTCGACGGTCGTGTACCGGCGCACCCAAGCTGAGATGCCGGCCGAGGAAGAAGAGCTCCACGATCTGCTTCTCGAGGGAAACCGGATTGAGGAATTAGCGATTCCTCAGCGCATCATCGCAGAGGACGGCCGCGTCAGCGGATTGGAATGCCTGCGTGCCCGCTTGGGAGACCCCGACGACAGCGGACGGCGGCGGCCCGTTCCGATCGAAGGCTCCACGTTTGTCCTCCCCGCTTCAGCGGTGATTCAAGCTGTGGGACAGGTGGCGAACACGGAATTTCTCACGTCATCCCGCCTGGTCACGCGATCGTCGGACGGCGGCATTGAGGTCGAAGCCTCGGGCCGCACACAGGTCGACAACGTTTACGCTGGCGGCGACATCGCCCGGGGTCCAGCCATCATTATTGCCGCATGTGCGGACGGGCGGCGAGCGGCCCAAGCGATGTGCAAGCAACTCAACATCGATTTCCGCGCTCCCGCGCTGCCGCCGTTCACCTTGGATGATGTCAAGCGTAGCGACCTAAAGGCCTCGCGCGTTCGGAAGATCGCCCAACACCAGCCCGACTTCCTCGATCCCCAGCTCAGAAAGGGGTTCGATCTGGTCGAGAAAACGTACTCACCCGACCGAGCCGTCGCCGAAGCCGATCGCTGCCTCCAGTGTCAACTTCTCTGCGACAAGTGCGTCGACGTCTGCCCCAATCGGGCCAATGTCAGCCTGCGGGTGACGCCGTTCACATGCACCGTCCCTCGTTATGCCATCGGAAACGGCCAGTTGGTCGAACGCGGGACAGTCGCGGTCGGCATCCGCCAGGCACAGCAGATCCTTCACATCGACGAACTGTGCAACGAATGCGGAAATTGCGCCACCTTCTGCGTGCACGAGGGACGACCGTACCGCGATAAGCCTCGGCTCTTCTTGCGCAACGAGGGATTTGAGGCCGAAGACGAGAATGCCTATTGGATGAAGGGCGAGTCCTTGTCCAGCCGTGTCGATGGAGAAACCACAACGCTAACGCGTGTTCCTCAGGGTGGATGGGTCTACACCACGCCCTACCTTGAGCTCCAGCTCGACGACGATTTCGCCGTCATGCATGCGACCGTGTCGGCGTCCGCACAAGGAGAGGTCTCCCTTCAACCGATCATCGAAATGGCGTGCCTCTACAAGGCGATTCGCGCCGACGGCGACTATCTGCCAAACTCTCTGCACGTCGAAAGGGGAGATGTCTGATGGGAACGATTCGCGGTCTTCATTGCGTCACGTGTGGCGCGGCCTACGGCCCGAATGACGTGGAGTACACGTGCCCCAGCTGTGGACCACGCCGGGGAACGCTTGAGGTTCGATACGACTACGAGACCTTGAAGGCGTCGCTGGACCGCGACGCGTTTCAGCGCTCGGGGCCACGATCTCAATGGCGGTATTTGCCGCTGCTGCCTGTGGAATCCGACGCGTATATTCAACCGCTTCGCGTCGGGTGGACGCCCCTTTACAACGTCTCCGATGTGGCGGCTCGATTGGGGCTTTCCGCGCTCTACATCAAGGACGATGGGCAGAATCCCACGGCATCCTACAAAGATCGCGCGAGCTCCGTCGTCGTGATCAAGGCGCAAGAAAAGAACAAGCCCGTGGTCACCTGCGCCTCGACGGGGAACGCCGCCAGTTCATTGGCAGGATTCGCCGCCTCGACATCGCTGGAGACGGTGATCTTCGTGCCCGAAACCGCGCCCGAAGCCAAGGTTGCGCAACTGTTGGTGTACGGTGCCCGCGTCTTCCTCGTCAAGGGATCGTACGATGTGGCCTATGACCTCGCCGCCGAAGCCGCCGAGGCCTTCGGGTGGTACAACCGATCGGCCGCCGTCAATCCGTTTATGGTCGAAGGCAAGAAGACGGGCGCTCTTGAACTCGCCGAGCAGCTCAACTGGCAAGTGCCCGACGTTGTCTTCGTCGGCGTCGGCGACGGCTCTGTCATCAGCGGTATCTGCAAGGGCTTTGCGGAGTTGAAGATGCTCGGCTGGATCGATCGAATCCCTGAGGTTGTCGGCGTACAGGCGGAGGGCTCCGCTCCCATCGCTGTGGCCTTCGCCGCCTACGACGGGAAGGATGTCTGGTTCGAAGACATCGAAGCCGCCACTGTCGCGGACAGTATCTGCGTTGGCAAGCCGCGAGACATCATCAAGGCAGTGAAATACGTGCACACGCACGGCGGCCGGTATGTGACCGTGTCGGATGAGGCCATTCTGGACGCCATCATCCGCCTGGCTCGCGAAACCGGCGTGTTCGCTGAGCCGGCGGGAGCCGCCGCCTATGCGGGGCTGCTGGCGTGCGCGGCAGCCGGCGAACTTGAAGGAGCGTCGGCGGGCGTCTTCATCACAGGAAACGGCCTCAAGGATGTGTCCTCGGCGAGACAGGTCGTCGGCACCCCCACCATCGTTGAACCGTCTCTGCGCGCCATTGAGGAGCACCTCAAATGAAAATCGCCTGCACCATTAACGGAAAACGCGTTGAAATGGATATCGACCCAAGGCTTCGGCTCCTGGACATGCTGCGCGAGACCCTTCACCTGACCGGAACGAAGGAAGGCTGCGGAGAGGGTGAATGCGGCGCCTGCACGGTCTTGATGGATGGCGCTGCCGTGAACTCCTGTTTGGTGCCTGCGCCTCAAGCGGACGGAACCGAAATCCTGACCATCGAAGGACTTGCGGAGGACGGAACGCTCCACCCCATCCAGCAAGCCTATGTCGACACCGGCGGCGTTCAGTGCGGGTTCTGCACTCCCGGATTCATCATGGCGACCTATGCACTGCTGCTCGAATCGCCCGACCCAACCGAGGAGGAGATCCTTTCCGGACTCGAGGGGAATCTATGCCGCTGCACAGGGTACTCCAAGATCGTCGAGGCCGTTCACCTGGCCGCCGAAAGGATGAGGAAGGTCGCATGATCCAACCCGTCGTCCTGGCCGCAGGGCGAAGTACGAGGATGGGCGCCAACAAGGCCCTATTGAACCTTGACGGCCTCCCGGCATTGACCCGCTTGCTCGAGGCGCTAAAGGAGGCGGGCTTGTCGAATCCCATCGTCGTGCTTGGCGATCATGCCCAGGACATCCGGCGCGCCGTCCCTCTCGGGGGCTGCCATGTGGTCATCAACGACGATCCAGACGCGGGCATGAGCCGTTCGCTTCGGTTGGGAATCGAGAGCGTATCGACGTCAGCCTGGGGCGCCCTGCTCTTTCTCGTCGACATGCCGTTCATGTCGGCCGACTCCATCCGCGCCGTCACGAACGCGTCGACGGAAGGCACACGCCTCGCCGCCGCCTTCTACAAGACCAAGCGGGGGTTCCCCGTCTTCTTTCACCGAACGACGTTTCGCACGTTGATCGAATCGCTTCATGGCGACGAGGGCGGTCGCCATTATCTCCAGCGACACCGCCATGACGTGCGGAAAGTCCCTGTTCAGGATCCAGGGTGTGTGTACGATATCGATCGTCCGGAAGACATCGATGCGTGGAAAGGAGAACGCGAATGCACTATCAACGGCTAGCGAGCGAGCGTGAACTGCTCGACGGACTCGCCCAACCCCATGCCGCCATCCTCTGCGGAGGGACGGACGCCATGATCAAGATACGGGCCGGGCTGCTCAATCCCTCGCTCGTGTTGGATGTCAGCCGCATCGAATCGCTACGGGGCATACGCCGGAATGGCGATGCGGTCGAAATCGGCGCCGCAACCTCTGAAACCGAGATTCTTCGGTCTCCGCTCGTCCGAGACACCCTGCCCCTCCTCGGACAGGTTCTCGTTCAACTGGGCTCGGTTCAGATTCGGAACCGAGGAACGCTGGGCGGCAACATCGTCAATGCTTCCCCGGCCGCTGACAGTGCCATCCCACTTCTTCTGTTCGACACGGAGATTCAGATCGTCGATCGATCCGAGGAACGGTGGATGCCATTGGAATCCTTCTTCATCGGTCCTGGCAAGACAGCACTGGAATCCGGCCAGTTCATTCGAACGCTGCGCATTCCGATCCCACGCGAGGGCGGCGGCTCGAGCTTCCACAAGGTCGGAAAGCGGAATGCGCTCACCATTGCCATTGCGTCATTGGGGTCACTGATTTGGACGACCGAGGGAACAATCAGCGAGGCACGGCTTGCCGTGGGATCCGTGGCTCCGACGCCGGCTCGGCTGCGATCCGTTGAGTCGGCACTTCGTGGGCGCATGCTGGACGATGCGCTGGTCGCAGACGCGCGTCAGCTCATTACGTCATCGATCTCCCCCATTTCCGATGTTCGCGCAAGCGCCGAGTACCGAAAGAACGTTATCGGCGATCTGCTCGTGCGCGCGCTCGAAGCGCTGTAGCCACTCTTCGCATTGGTCGCCACATCGAGTAGGCTGTTCTAGGAGGTTATGATGCAAAAGTCGATCATACGACGAACAACGCTGGTCATCGTCATGCTTTTCGGTCTGCTGGGATCGGTCGCCGGCTGTTTCCTGCTTCCCAATCGTGCGCCGTCAGCATCGTTTGTCGTCGTCTACAATGTCGACGCCGATGTCTTGGTCGTTGATTTGGATGCGAGTTCGTCGGACGACCCGGATGGCGACCCCATCACGTCCTATCTGTGGACATTCGGAGACGATGTCGACATCATCACGCCGCTGGATTATTCCAAGTCCGTTGCCGTTCCCGTTCTGCAGGTGAGGTATCCCGCCGAAGGCGAATACACGATTCAACTGTTGGTTATCGATGAACGAGGCGCCACATCCGCCCCTGTGACTCAGACGATCATGTTGCCGAATCTGCCTGTCGCACCGACGCCTTAGCATTACCAGTCCGGCGACGATCGTTTGGAATAGTAGGTGATGTCGGGATGGCCGATGTACCCAAGCGATTCGAAGAATCGTTTGGATGCGTCGTTGCCCCCCTCGATCAGGCACGTGATGATGTGAATGCCAAGGGCATGTAGTCGTGATTCGACCGCCGCCACCAAGTCCCGACCAATGCCGCGTTTTCGATACTCAGGGAGGACGGCCAATCGATTGATCCATCCCTTGCGACCGTCGTGTGTTCCCAGGACAACGCCAATGAGCTGTCCGGCCTCTTCGGCTCCCAGGAAGACGGCCGTTCCCTGCGTCATCTCACGACGCACGCGGGCTTCCGCGTCCCTTCCCTGAGGGCGGAACGGCAATTCGGCACGAGCCCATATGTCATACAACGCCACATAGTCCTCACCGGTCAACGATCGAATGCGCATCGCACCTCCCCGATGAGCATATCCCGCGGTATCTCATTCTCAAAACGCTCCGAACGAACGAGGACACAACTCCCGTTTCCAGCGGTCGAACGCCCTCCCTCGGCCCCTTTGCATAGACTACAGTTAGCCTGAAAAAGGAGACAATGTGCCCAAACGCGGGATGATCTTAGCTTTGATCGCGGTCCTCGCCGGTCTGTGTTCAGCATCCGCTGAACAAGCACCGGCGCTCTTCTCCATCGGATTCGGCGTTGGCGTTCCCTACGAGTGGCCGGTGGATTGGGCGGGATCGTTTTCCTATATCACCACCGAAGCCTTCTTGTCTCCCAATCTGACGGCTGTCCTCGATCTGGGAACCTATCCTCCCGAGTTTCCCAACCTCTTTGAAGTCACGGCGGGGCTGCTGGTCAAAGCATGGGTTGGGCCGGTCAATGCCTTTGCTGGGGGCGGGTTCACGTGGCAGTGGCGCCGCGTGGGATCCGTTTGGGGGTACAACCCGCACTTCACGCTCAAGGGCGGGTTTCAAGTCTGGGTTTTGGATTCCCTCGCCCTGATCGCCCAATTCCGCACCCATGAACCCATTCCCATCCAATGGACGTTTTCGCCCGAGCTTTCGCTGGGCATGACATTGGCCATCGGATCCGGTCGGCCCGATCCCTTGGTTTACGACCCCGCCACGCTCTGGTTCATCGTAGGGTTGGGCGTCGCTGCCATGATCGCGTTCCTCCCACGGCAGTAGGACGGCGTCTCGGCGCTTCTTTGCAGACACCCCCGGCGACTGCTAATCAGCTCCATTTCCCTCTTCATTTCCCGATCCCGTTGTGCTATACTCTAGGTTGCACACGACGAGTGATTGAAAACGATAACGTATAGGTGTTTAGAACGTCCCAAGGATCGGAGGACCGTGTGGTCGTCCGATCTGTTTCGATGATAAGGTAAGGATAGCACCCAGGAGTGGAATGAAAGAATCCAGAGCGACGATCAACCTATCCAAGAACCTAAGCAACAAACCCGAGGACAAACGCCATGTGGCTGAGGAGCGCAGCTCGCGCTCCGACAATCCCATCCGGACCTATTTCGGCGAAATCAGCCGCGTTCCGCTCTTGACTCGAGAAGACGAAGTCCGGCTATCCAAGCGCATCGAAGCCGGAGATCAGCGAGCGAAAGAAGAGCTGGCCGAAGCCAACCTTCGCTTGGTCGTCTCCATTGCCAAGAAATACCGCGGCTGTGGACTTCCTTTCCTCGACCTGATTCAGGAAGGCAACCTCGGCCTGATGAAGGCGATCGAGAAATTCGATTACACGAAGGGCTACAAGTTTTCGACCTATGCCACCTGGTGGATCCGTCAGGCCATTCTGCGAGCAATTACCAACCGCTCACGCACCATCCGGGTGCCCACGCACATCAACGAACTCATCCGAAAGATCTACCAAGTCGAACGCAGCTATCTGAAGGAAAACGGCGAACTCCCCACCCCCGAGAAGCTCGCGCACGAGTTGGAAACCACCGTGGAAAACATCATCAAGGCCAAGAAAACGGCACAGAGCATGACATCGCTCGACATGCCGATCGGCCATGACGACGATGGATCCGTACTCGGCGATTTCATTGAGGACGGCTCTGTCGAGTCCCCTGAACGCGAAACATTCGAACACCTGCTCGTGCAGGAGCTCGAACGCGCCTTGGATGAACGCTTGACCGACCGCGAAAAGCGAATTCTTGAGCTTCGCTATGGGCTCAATGATTACCAGCCGAAAACGCTCGACGAGGTCGGCGTCGAATTCGGCATCAGCCGGGAGCGCGTTCGCCAGATCCAGAAAGAAGCTCTCGCCAAGCTGCAGGATTCGGATCTCAAGCGGAAGCTCGAGTGGTTCAAGCTGCTTTCCGAAGCCGCCTAGTCGTTCGGCTCGTCTTCGTCGGCTGTCGGCGCCGCGCTCAGTTCCTCTTGATACGCACAGATCTTGTTCGAGCAGACCAGCTTGTCCGACTTCTCATAGAGCACGCCCTCTTCGCATGAGGGACAGCTCTTTACCGGTTTGTCGCTCATGGCGAACCGGCAATCCGGATAGCGATTGCAGCTGTAAAACGTACGGCGGCGCTTGGTCGAATACTTCTCCACCATCTCGCCTTCGTGGCACGTTGGACAGGGGACGCCCGTGGAGACCGAGGCCGTCACTCCGCACTCGGGATCGGTGCATTTGTAGTATCGCCCGTAGCGGCCCGTCTTCAGTTCCATCGTTCCTCCGCAGGTTTTGCAGGGGATCGTTTCGCTCGCCGATGCGGCGGCTTCGGCCAAGGCATCGGCAACCGCCACCGTCTGAGCGCCGTACGTGACCGCGATGTCGGGAGGCAGATTGACCGTATTCTTGCAGTCGGGATAGCGGGAGCATCCCAGGAAGAACGAGCCCTTCCAGAATCTAAGATCCATCGGCGATCCGCAAACGTCGCATTCGACATCCGTCTGAACGCGAAACGTCTTGCTCGCCTTCTCCTCGATCAGAGCCTCCAAGGCCGTCAGCCGGTCGGCGAATGGGCCGTAGAATTCATCGAGTGCCGACGCCCGCGACATCTCCCCGTCTTCGATCTGGTCAAGATCCTCTTCCATATGGGCCGTGAACTGTGGATCGATCGTTTCCGAGAAGAACTCCTGAAGGAAATCGACGACCATCTGCCCCAGCAAGGTCGGACGCAGGCTTCCGCCGTCGCGAACCGCATAGCCTCGCTCCTGGATCACGGAGATGATCGATGCATAGGTGCTCGGCCGCCCGATGCCCTCCTTCTCAAGCAGGTTGATGAGGCCGGCTTCGGAATAGCGCCGCGGCGGCTCGGTGAACTTCTGGCGCGTTTCAATCTCATCGACGGACAACGCATCGCCGGCCTTTACCCCCTCAGGGATGTGGGTTTCCTTTCCCCGTCCTTCGGGCATCACCTTCAGGAACCCCTCGAACTTGAGCGTACTGCCCGCTGCTTCCAACGTGTAGTCGCCGGCAGCCACAACGATCTTTCGCTGTTTGTACACGGCCGGCGTCATCTGCGTGGCCAGGAAGCGCCGGTAGACCAGCCCATAGAGCTTCTGTTGGTCCTGATTCAGATGCGAGGCGATATCGTCCGGCGTTCGCTCGACACTTGTCGGGCGAATGGCTTCATGGGCGTCCTGAGAACCGCGCTTGTTCTTGAACTCGCGCGCCTTGGGCTCCAAAAAATCGGCCCCATACATCTCGCCGATCAGGTCCCGTGCCGCCTGCACCGCCTCGGGGGAAATCCGTACGGAGTCGGTTCGCATGTAGGTGATCAACCCGGCTGTTCCCTCGGGCAACGCGATGCCCTCGTACAATTCCTGAGCGATCCGCATCGTTCGTTTGGGAGAAAAACCCAGTTGTGAGGATGCCGCCTGCTGGAGCGTGCTCGTGATGAAGGGGGCGGACGGTTGCCGTCGCCGCTCCTTTTCTTCCACATCGGACACGACAATCGAGGCTGCACGAATCGCCTCGGCCGCTCGATTCGCATCGTCCTTCGTCCCCAACTCGATCTTGTCGCCCCCCACCTTGGTCAACGAGGCCTTGAACGGCTCACCATTGCGCAGATGGGCGTCGAGTTCCCAATACTCCTCGGGCGTGAACTGCGTGATCAGCGCCTCGCGATCGCAGAGAAAGCGCAGGGCCACGGATTGAACGCGCCCCGCCGACAGTCCGGCGAATCGATTCCCCGCAAGCACGCGGGACAAAAGGGGACTGACGAGATACCCCACCAGGCGGTCGAGGATTCGGCGCGTACGTTGGGCTTCCACCTTGGGCAAGTCCACTTCGGACGCCTGAGTCAGCGCCTCAATGATGGCCGGTTTCGTGATCTCATTGAACACCAGCCGCGAAAAGGCTCCATCGTCTTTCACAACGCGCTTCAGAATCGTATAGAGGTCGTAGGCAATGGCTTCGCCCTCACGGTCATGATCCGTCGCCAGGAAGATGTGGTTGGCCTCCTTGGCGGCGTCTCGGAGTTCCTTTAGGTTCTTCGTTCGTCGTGTTTCGAACTTGGGTTCGAACCCCTTCTCGATGTTGACGCCCAAATCGTTCTTCGGTAAATCGCGGACGTGTCCCTGCGAAGACAAGACGTGATACCCTTTTCCAAGATACTGACCAATCGTACGTGCCTTGGTCGGTGATTCGACAATAATGAGATCCTTCAATTCCGTAGGCTCCTTTCCAAGGTGGCCCATTATACAGAAGCGAGCGGCCGGTGCGAACGCGAGCCCTCATCCCTCATGGCAACTGGCTAGGACGAACCGGCGTCCGTAGAATCAGTGCAAGAGGTGGGTCATGAAGCATGTTATTCTGGAAGGCCTTCCCGCTGTTGGGAAGAGTGAGACGATCGAGTTGCTTGCGCGCTTCTATCCCGGACGTGTCCGCGTCCTACCTGAACTCGTCAAAACGCTCGTTCTCGATGAGGGAATCGACCTATTCAATGAACGGGCGCGTTTGACAGCGGCCATTCGCAAAGCGTTGCCTGAACGGCGACGGGACATCGAGGCGATCCTCCGCGCCGGCTATCTCTGTGTGGAGGAATCCCACCTCGGCGTTCATTATGCGTATTCTGCAGCGCTGGGAGACCGCGAGTTCATCGACGCCTTCCCGCAGCTCGCCGATGCCATGCCCGTTCCCGACGCCTACCTCCGGCTGGAACTTCCCATCTCGTCGTCCTTGGATCGTCAACGCGCACGAGGCACCGTTCAATTCGATATCGACGGCCCCGCACTCTCCAAGATGCTGACCGAATTGGATCGATGGCACGATAGCCAATCCGCGCCGCTTCTTCGCGTCAACGCGGATCGCTCGGCGGGAACTGTGCTCGCTGATGTGGAGGCACTTCTTGAACTGGACTACGACTCGCCAGGAGAGCAACGTGATGCCGCGTTCGATATCCTGCTCCTCCTTGGCCGTCCGGCGAGCGGGAAATCCGAATTCATCGATTTCATGGCGCACCTCTCTTCAGATCATCGCGCCCGCGACTTCTTCATCGCTCCGTTCCACGTCATCGATGACTTTCCCATCCTCTGGTCGATGTTCGAGCAAGACGATGTCTGGGAATCAGTCGGACGAGAGCGGCTCTGTTCGGTTCGGCGCGATGGCAACTACTCGGTGGCCCATGACGCCATCTGGAATTTCTTGATCGAGCGCATCAATCAACAGGTGCTCGCCTCTCCGGCGTTCGCACGACCTGAGGCTCGCCGTACGCTGTTGATCGAGTTCTCCAGAGGCGGACCGGCGGGGTATCGAGACGCCCTCGCTCGCCTGTCTCCGGATATCCTGCGCCGCGCCGCCATTCTCTATGTCTCGGTGACATTCGAGGAATCGTGGCGGCGCAACATCGCCCGCTACGATGCGAAGAAACGGGACGGCATTCTCACCCACTCCGTGCCTCGCGACGAGATGGAGCGAACGTACGGCACCGATGATTGGCATGAGATCACGGAGGGAGACGTGGGTCTGCTTCAGATCGGCGATCTCGACGTCCCCTATGCCACCCTGAATAACGAACCCGAATCCAAGGTTCCCGACGTCCTCGCCGAGCGGTATCGGGCCGTTTTGGGGCCACTCTACACGCTATGGCGGCGCAGCTCAGGCCGGTAGAAGCTCGGAGAAGGCGCGCAAGAAGTTTCGATAGCACACCTTTTCGATCTGTCGCTCAGAGAGTCCGGCCGCTTCAAGGAGCGGAAGGAAGCGAATGTAGTCGGTAACGCTGTCGATCCCTTCCGGCGTTCGACTGATGCCGTCCAGATCTCCTCCCATGCCGATGCAATCCTCGCCCCCGACCGTCATCGCATGCTGGATGTGACGGACAGCCCAGTCCAACGGTGGACTGGGAATCCCCATCATACGATTCCAAAGCGAGCGCTTCTCATCTTCGGAAATCCCCGGGCGCAGAGACTCCTCACGAAGCGGGTTGACGGCGGCGAGAAACGCGGGATCCAAAAAGGCGGGAGACAAGTTGATGCCCATCACGCCGCCGCGATCGGCCAACGTCCGGATCATGGCGTCCGTAAGATTTCGCGGGCTTGGACAAAGACTTCGGCAATTGGAGTGTGTGGCCACAAACGGACGCGTCGAGAGCGAGGCCACATCATCGAAGGCCCTGTCCGAGAGATGAGAGACATCGACGACGACCCCTAAGTCCTCGCACAGGGCGAGCAACGCCCTCCCTTGCGCAGACAACGGCGTGTTCGTCCCGAACGCCGTTCCCGAAAAGGCGTTGTCCTGCCACGCGAAGATCAGGCTGCGAACGCCGCGGTCAAAGAAATCGCGCAGACGTTCCGGATCATCGCCAAGGGGATCCGCCCCCTCCAGACTCAGGATCGCTGCCCGAATCTCGCCGGTTGCCGCGCGCGCCAAATCGCCCGAGGTGCGAACGATCTGAAGCCCGCCACCCGTGGCGTGGGCCATGCCCTCGACAGCATCGATCATCTCGCAGGCGCGCGCATACTCGGTTCCAGGATACCGTGCACTTAGCACGAAGCAGGCGAAAACCTGGTAACGCACGTCCGCGTCCTGCATTTCCGGCCAGGACAGGTGCTTGCTTCCGCCTGGCTGCAGGAAATCCTCTCCCGCATCCAGCAGCTTCATCACGGTATCGCAGTGCGCGTCAAAGAACCCCGGATTTTGAATTGGCTCTCCCATCTCTCTCCGACTATTGAATGTAGGCGAGGGCTTCGATTTCCAGCACGGCGTCCAGCGGCAGCTTGGCAACTTGAATGCACGAGCGGGACGGGAACGGTTTCGGGAAGAACTCGCCGTACACGGCATTGACGACGGCGAAGTCATCCATATCCTTGAGGAAGATCGTCACCTTGACCACATCCGCCAAGGTCGCATGCCCGGCTTCCAAAATGGCGGCCACGTTCTCCAGAGACGCCCGCGCTGCGTCGGCGACATCATCGGTAATCAGTACGCCATCACGCATCGGAAGCTGACCGGAGGTAAACACCAGCCGACCTGCGGAAATGCCCTGCGAATACGGGCCGACGGCGGCCGGAGCTTTGTCGGTTTCCAATTGAAGCTTCGTCATCTAAATCACTCCCAGTTCGCGCCCGACGAGGGCGAATGTCTCAATGGCCAGATCCAGGTCCTCTCTCGAATGCGCAGCGGACAGCATGGCACGAATGCGAGCCTTGCCTCGTGGCACCGTGGGGAATGCAATCGCTGTTGCGAACACGTCTTCCTCAAACAACCGTTTCGAGAAGGCCCACGCCGTATCCGCCTCGCCCAACATCACCGGAGTAATGGGCGTTTCGGACTCACCGCAGTCGAATCCAAGCTCGTGCAACTGCGTGGTGAAGTAGTCGGCGTTGTCCCAGAGTTGGCGGACGGGCTCATCCGAAGCTTCCAGGATTTCGATGGCGGCGATACAGGCGGCCACATCGGGCGGCGTTGCCGCCGAAGAGAACAGGAAGGGGCGAGCCCGCTGACGCAAGTAGTCGATCAACTCGGCTTTCCCCGCGATGTATCCGCCCATGGCGCCGAAGGCCTTGGACATCGTTCCAGCTTCGATGTCGACCCGTCCATGCAAGCCAAAATGATCCACGATGCCGCGTCCGTGGCTGCCTAGGACACCCTCGCCATGGGCGTCATCGACCATAACCATGGCGTCGTATTGCTCGGCCAACTCGACAATGCCGGGCAAGGGAGCAATGTCGCCGTCCATGGAGAACACACCATCCGTGACGATGAGCTTCTTGGCGATATCCACGTTCTCCTCCAGCTGAGCGGCCAACGTATCCAGATCGCGATGCGGGAAAATCGCGCGCTTGGCTTTGGTCAGTCGGATACCGTCGATGATCGAGGCGTGGTTGAGCTCATCGGTAAAGATCACGTCTTCCTTGCCCATCAGCAGCGGGATGACGGCCAAGTTCGTATTCAGTCCGGATTGAACGGAAAGCGCGGCTTCGGTTCCCTTGAATCGCGCGATCGCGGACTCCAGTTTCAGGTGTAGGGACATGGTTCCAGCAATCGACCGCACGGCGCCCGGTCCGATGCCATAGTCTTCGATCGCTGCAATGGCCGCGCGTGTCAGCCGCGGATCATTGGCAAAGCCCAGGTAATTGTTGGCACAGAGATTGAGGCGGGACTTGCCGTCAATCGTTACCCAAGCGCCCATCGGCCCTTCGATAGTGCGGATGGTGTTGTAGAGGCCCTTATCCCGGAGTTCGGACAAGGCTTGCTGAATGAATGCGAGTGATGCCATCGTTCCTCCTTGCTCGTTCTGCTGGCTACGCCGGCGCCTGGGATCGATCGATCGTCTTCAAGAATGCCTTCGCGTGCCGAAGGTGAGGAATGGTAATCGATCCGCCCACAATCATGGCCACCCCAAGGGCTTCTTCAATTTCCTCATCCGACGCTCCACTGGCCACAGCTTCGATCAGATGGTAGCTGATGCAGTCATTGCACCGCAGCACGGTCGAGGCAGCCAATCCCAGGAGTTCTTTGGTCGCCTTCGAAAGCGCGCCGTCGGCATAGACATCCTGATCCAACGCGAAGAAGCGCTTGACGGCCAATGGGGCTCCTTCGAGAACGTCCTCATTTTCTCGGAGTCGGCGTTGCGCATACTCAGAAGCACGTTCCATGATTCCTCGCTTTCGTTGTTGCCGGAATTCTACTCCAGTCCCTCGACCTTCTGCACGGCAGTCCGTTGGCGCAGGGCCTCACTCGCCGCTCGCAGAATGCGTCGGCTTTCGGGATACGTCAACGTTGCCTCAGCATCATCCGCTCTGAGCCAACGATAGTCGATATGTTCCGTGGAAAGCCGCACCGCCGATGCCGTGACTTCAGCAAGAAAATAGGTGGCGGTCTTTGAGATCGCGCGCCCGTCACGGGTGAGCCGATAGGCGCTGGTTTCGCGAAATCCGGGGACGGGGTATAGCCCTTCGATCGAGGTTTCTTCGAAGACTTCCCGAAGCGCGGCCTCAAGCTCTCCTTCGCCGGGCTCAAGCCGTCCCTTCGGGAAGCTCCAATGCCCGCCGTCCTGGTGGTGCAAGAGAAGGAACTCGATGGTCCCAAAGCGTGAACGAAAGAGGACGAAGCCCGCGGCGCGTTCTTCGCCCTCTTCAGGATCGTTAGGCGATATCGACTTCATGGTCGTTCTTGTCGAACACCCTTGGATAGAGACCAAGGCTTCGCAGCTCTCTCAGCAACACCTTGAAGGATTCGGGCAATCCCGGTTGAGGGAATTGCTCGCCCTTGAGAATGGCCTTGTAGAGCTGGATACGACCGCGTGTATCGTCCGACTTGACGGTCAGCATCTCCTGCAAGAGGGCGGAAGCGCCGTAGGCTTCGAGCGCCCAGACCTCCATCTCTCCCAAACGTTGGCCGCCGAATTGCGCCTTCCCACCCAGCGGCTGCTGGGTGATGAGGGCATACGGCCCGGTTGAACGCGCATGAATCTTCTCATCCGCGATGTGTTCAAGCTTGAGGATGTACATGTAGCCGACGGTGATCGGCCGCGCGAACGGCTTGCCGGTCCGGCCATCCCGCAAGACAACCTTACCGTCGTGATTGTCACCATCCGCCAAGCCCACCTTCTCCCGTTCCTCGTGCAACGCGTCGAGGATTTCGTCCTCTTGAGCGCCATCGAAGATCGGTGTCGCGGAGAGCTCGCCCTTGAGATGAGATAACCAACCGAGGTTCGCTTCGAAAATCTGTCCCAGGTTCATTCGGGACGGAACGCCCATCGGATTCAAGATGATGTCGACTGGCGTCCCATCTGGGAGGAACGGCATCTCCGCCATCGGCCGGATGGTGGAGATCACGCCCTTATTGCCGTGTCGACCGGCCAGCTTGTCCCCCATCGAGATCGTCTTCCGCTGAGCGACAAACACCTTGACGAGCTCATTGACGCCGGCATCCAGTTCATCGCCCTGGTCGCGGGAGAACTTCTTCACCTTGATGACCTTGGCGGAACCTGCCACCGGGTGCATGCGCAACGAGGTGTTTCGTACATTACGGGCGCGTTCACCGAAGATCGACCGGAAGATTTTCTCTTCGGGCGTGGGCTCCGACTCACCGCGCGGCGTGATCTTTCCGACAAGAATATCTCCCGTTCGAATGACCGTGCCTTCACGGACGATCCCGTGCTCGTCGAGGTTCTTCAGGTCCTCTTTCGAGATATTGGGAATGTCAGCCGTGATTTCTTCGGGGCCCAGTTTGGTCTCTTCGGCCTTCACTTCGAACTCTTCAATGTGCACCGAGTCCAGCAGATTCTCTCGAACCAACCGGTCGGAGATGACGATGGCGTCCTCGTAGTTGTAGCCTTCAAACGGCATGATGGCGACGAGCAAGTTGCGTCCCAACGCGAGCTCGCCGAGATCGCTGGACGGTCCGTCGGCCAGTAGCGCGCCGACCTCAATCTTGTCGCCCTCTTGGACCACGGGGCGCTGATGGAGAATCGTGTCTTGATTGGATCGCTCGAAATTGACCAGAGGATAGGTGTGCTTCTTGCGTCCCTTCTTAATCACGATCTCGCTGGCGTCCACGGATTCAACGGTTCCCTCTTCTTCCGCCACGAGGAGCATTCCGGAATCCATCGCCGCCTGGCGCTCGAGTCCGGTCCCCACAAGCGGCGCCTCAGGGCGAAGCAAGGGAACCGATTGGCGCTGCATGTTCGCGCCCATCAAGGCGCGATTGGAGTCGTCATGCTCGAGGAACGGAATCAAGGCGGAGGAGATGCCGACCAAGGCCTGAGGGCTGACGCCGATGTAGTCGACTTCGGCCGGTGGAACGAGATGAACTTCTTCCCGCCCCGTTCGCACCTCAACGCGCTCGCCCAGCAGCTTCCCGTTTTTGCCGACAGGAGAGGTCGCAGGAGCGATCTTTAGACGTTCTTCGTCGTCGGCCATCAAGTAATCGACGTGGTCGGTCACCTTGCCCTTCTCCACCTTGCGGTAGGGCGCGACAAGAAATCCGAAGTCATTGACCCCGGCATAGCAAGCCAACGAGGTGATCAGCCCGATGTTCTGGCCTTCCGGCGTTTCGATGGGGCAAATCCTCGCATAATGCGAGGAGTGAACGTCGCGCACCTCAATCTTGGCGCGGCGCTTGGTCAGGCCGCCGCCCAATGCGTTGAGCCGGCGCTTGTGCGTCAACTCCGTCAGCGGATTCGTCTGCTCAAGGAACTGCGAGAAGCGCCCGGTGTAGAACAGCTGATTGATGGCGCCCTGAACCGTTCGTGTCGAGATAATCCGTCGAATCGTGTCCTTCTCTTCCAACGCGTATTTGGACAGCTTGTCGCGTGCGATGCGCGCCATGCGAACCAGACCGGTGCGAATCGCGTTCTCCGCAAGTTCGCCCGGAAGTCGAACGCGCTTGTTCGCCAGGTGATCCTTCTCATCGAGAAGGGCCGGGGTATGCGGAGCTTCAAGCAAGAGCTTGATCGTGCGCACGATATCGGCCAGGTACAAGGCCGGTTCCTTCAGCTGCATCTCCAGCTTCTTGTTGACCTTGAAGCGACCCACTTCCGACAGCTGGTAGCTCGTCGGGTGAAAGTAGAGATGCTCGATGTATTCGCCCATTTGAGCGGGCGATGAACGGTCCGAGGGGCGCAGGCGACGGTAGACGGCGCGGAGGGCTTCCTCTTGCGTCGTCGTCTGATCTTCCTCCATCGCATGCTGGATGTAGCGATTGACCAAACGAAGCGACTTGACCTTGGCCTTCTCAATGGCGGCCAAATGCTCTTCTTGAAGGGTCTGTCCTCCGAGCAGCATGGGCTCATCGCCGCCGGTATCGACGTCGTCGGCAACGATGTATCCCACGTATTGCTCAAGCTGGGCGGCCTTGGGAGACGCCAACTCGAAGCTGAAGTACCGCCGCAATCGAGGAGTATCGAATCCCAGCGCCTTCAGAAGGGTGGTCGCAGGAACCTTTGCCTTGCGATCGAGATGCGCTCGCAACGTCGAACGCCGCGTATCAAGCACGATCTCAAGCCACGCCCCCATCTCGGGCAGGATATGTCCTTTGAATTGCTGCTTGTCCTCACGCGTCAGATAGACGCCGGGCGCGCGAGTCAACTCATTGACCAGCGCATTTTCGGATCCATTGATGATGAATGTTCCGCGATTGGTCATCATCGGGAAATCGCCGATATAGAGCTCGGTCTCCTGGATAAGCTTGCCTTCCTGAAGGAGTCGAGCAGTCACTCGCAGCGGCCGGGAAAAGGTAAGGTCCTTGTCTTTGCATTCCAACTCGGAATTGCGCGGGTCCCCCAGATAAGGGTCGACAAACTCCAGCACCAGGCCGTCTTTCCCGTGGCCTTCAATCGGCGTGATCTCGGCGAAGGCGCGGGAAATACCGCTTTCCACGAAACCGGCGAATGACTTGCGCACATCTTGCAGCAAGTAGGGCGGGGGAAGGATTTGCTGAATCCGTCCGTATGACTTTCTCTCTCGATGCCTCATCTTCACCCCTTGAAAGAACGCTCTGCCCCAAGGTGACGAGCACCATAGGGCAGGCGTTCAAAACAGCTTCTGATAGGGCGTATCCTCAGATTACTGTAGTTCGACTTCAGCTCCAGCCGCCTCCAGTTTTTCCTTAATGCTCGTCGCTTCGTCGTTGGACACGTCTTCCTTGATGGTAGCCGGAAGATTGTCGGCGAGCTCTTTGCATTCCTTGAGGCCCTTGCCCGTGATCTCTTTGATTTCCTTGATCACTTGGATCTTCTTCTGTCCGGCGCTGGTCATGACGACCTTAAGGGTCTCACTGCCACCACCTGCGTCGCCTTCGCCGCCCGCTGCGGGTGCGGCGGCGACTGCCACCGGGGCCGCCATTGCTGCCGAGACGTTGAAACGTTCCTCGAACATTTCGACGAGCTCAGCCAGCTCCTTTACCGACAACTCCTCGATCTGTTGAAGGATATCTTCTTTTGCCATCTTGGTTAAGCCTCCTCTTGTTGATCCTCGCGTTGTTTCCTCACTTCATTCAAGACGGTGCCCAGCTCGCGAATCTTCGCCTGCAGCATAAACGCCATGGCGCGCATCGGACTCGACAGCAGATAGGCCATCTTCGTCAAGAGCTCGTCACGTGTCGGCAGTGCCGCATACTTGGCAACCTCGTCTTCAGCAACGACAGCCCCTTCGAACACGCCACCTTTCAGCGTGTAGTTGGGGGAATACGTTTTTCGACATTCGTCGGACAGCTTGAACGCAACCGCCGGGTCGCCGAACGCAAGCGCAACGCTGATCGGGCCTTCGAACATCTCGGCCAGACCTTCGATTCCGGCATCCTCTGCCGCAATCTTCGCAAGCGTGTCTTTGACGACGCGGTACTCCAACCCTTCTTTGGTGAACTTCTCGCGAAGCTCAACCATCTCGTTGGCAGTCAATCCACGGTAGTCCGCCAGGACTAGCGATACGGCGCTCTCGAACTTCTCCTTCAAGCGTGCGACTTCATCGATCTTTGCTTGTGTTGGCATCAGAGCACCTACTCCGTGGATTCCACGATTTCGTTCACTTCCGCCGCGTCCAACGTGATCCCAGGGCCCATGGTGGAAGAGATACTGACCTTTCGGATGTATCGTCCCCGGATCCCGTCTTCTGGACGGCGCTCCGCAACGCTTCGAATGATCTCGGACAAGTTGTCCTTCAGCGCGGCGGGTTCAAACGATGCCTTGCCGAAGAGCGTATGGATCACGCCCTGCCGGTCGGATCGAAACTCCACCATGCCGCCCTTCAACTCGGAGACCACTTGGCCGATGTCCTTGGTTACGGTTCCGGTTTTTGGACTCGGCATCAAACCGCGAGGTCCAAGGACCTTTCCCAGCTTTCCAACCACGGGCATCATATCGGGCGTTGCAACGACTTTATCGAACTCGAACCAGCCATCTTGGATTTTCTTGGCCAGGTCTTCGCCACCGACGAAATCGGCACCGGCGCCTTCGGCCTCCGCAACGGCTCCGCCCTTGGCAAACGCAAGGATGCGGACGGTCTTTCCAGTTCCATTCGGCAGGTTGCACGTTCCGCGAACATTGACGCGAGAGGGAATGATTCCCAATACAAACGTCACTTCGGCAGTCTCATCGAACTTCGCGGTGGCGCCGTCTTTCAGCTTGCTGACGGCATCATCGAGGGCATAGGTCGCCTTGGGTTCGACGAGCGTGGCGGCGCCTGCATAACGCTTGCTGCGCTTCATTCACCGACCACCTCCACTCCCATGTTCCGAGCCGTTCCTTCGATGATTCGCATCGCCGACTCCAACTTATAGGTGTTGAGGTCGGGGAGCTTGCGCTCCGCGATTCGACGAACCTGCTCGCGGGTGATTCTCGCAACTTTCTCAATGTGCGGTTCTGCTGATCCGGATTGGATTCCCGCCGCCATTTTGATCAGCTCGGCAGCCGGAGGCTGTTTGAGCACAAAGTCGTAATCTCCGCGCAAGTACACGGAGATCACCACCGGGATGATGACGCCGGGCGTCTCTCCTTTGGTGGCATCATTGAACTTCTTGCAGAAGTCCATGATGTTGAGCTTGTGCTCACCGAGGGCGGGTCCAACCGGAGGCGCGGGCGTCGCTTGACCTGCAGGAATGTGCAAGTTGATCTTCGCGACAACAGTTTTCGACATCTTGCCTCCTCCCCTTGTGATGTTTTATAGCTTAGAGCTTCTCGATGCCTTCGAATCCGAGACGCACGGGCGTCTCTCGCCCGAAGATCTTAACCATGACGGTCAACTCTTCCGCTTCTTTGTCAATCTCTTTGATGGAACCGGTAAAGTCGGCGAACGGGCCGTCGACGATCTCAACCACCTCACCCACGGTAAAGTCGATTTCGATTCTCGGTTCCTTGTGTTCATCGAGCGTTTCGCCTGCCGCCGCTGCGGCGACCGATGGAATGGCCAGCAACCCGGCCTTTCGCTTGATCAGCTTCATCTCGGGACCTTCGATGGGCATCGGCTTGTACCGTGAGCCGACATATCGAACGGCACCCTTGATGCCGTCGATAAGCTCCATCATCTGCTCTTCTTCAAGCCCCATCCGGCCGAACACATAGCCGGGGAACAGACGGCGTTTCTCGATGCGCTGAATGGTGACGATCCGCTTGTCTTTGTATTCCTTCACCTTGAGGAGCCCCGAGGCACGGCTGTTAATCTGATCCTCGGTCTCGATAAGGTCTCCCGCTTCCAGATTCAGGCCTTTTCGCACGCGGGATAGGTATTTCTCCGGGATAATGCGTTTCTTCTCTTTCCCATCCTCATATTCGAATGTGACTCGGCGGACCTTGTCTCTGGAGACGATGGTGCCGCGATTCACGACCACGTACTTCTCGTCGGAGTCGGATGTGAGTGGCACTCCGTTGCGAATCTTCTCGCCCACACGGATGTCGCGGCGAATGCGTTTGTCCGCGGGAATGAGATAGACCTCTTCATTGCGATTGGTCATCTCAACGATGACGCGTTGCATCGACTCGACGTCCGTCACTTTCGCCTTATCGTCGATATGACGGGGCGGTTTGCGGGCGATGACATCACCTCGCTGAATACGCTCGTTGGCTTTCGAGACCAAGTCGTAGTCATAGGGAATGCGGTACTCGCTATTGGCGCCGCGGCGGCTTCGAGAGGTAATCACCTCTTCAACAGGAACGAGGAAGAACGTTTCCTCGCCTTCTAGCGTGAAACGCTCAACCGCTCGGTCCCATTCGCGCTTTCGAATCCGATCGTTAAGGTCTTCCTTGACCTTTAATTCAGATCCCGCGTAGGTCTGGATGGCATACCACTTCTTCAGCCGCATGATTCCCTTAGCTCGATCGAACGAGAAGCGTAACGATGGTTCCGAGGATCCCGTCGACTCCCCAGATATAGAGCGTCACGACAACGACCAATAGGAGAATGAGGGCCGTCAGCGTAATGATCTCATTGCGGGTCGGCCAACTCACGCGGGCAATCTCGCCCCGGACGCTCTTAAAGTAGTTCGTGATTCGTTCGAACATCAGTCTCTTCACCTCATGTTGCAGGCCCTGGAGGGCTCGAACCCCCAGCCTCCCGATTTGGAGTCGGGCGCTCTTCCAATTGAGCTAAGGGCCTGTATGCCTAGTCGAGGACTAGACCTCCTTATGCAGCGTGTGCTTTCGATCCCACTTGCAATACTTGTTTAGCTCAAGCTTATTGCGCGTGTTGTTCTTGTTGCGACGCGTATGATAGTTACGACGCGAACACTCGCTGCAAGCGAGGGTAACATGGACAACCGTCTCGCCTTTTTTTGCCATGGTCTAATCCCTTAGGTCCTTATTCGACGATCTTCGTGACAACGCCCGATGCAATCGTCTTTCCGCCTTCGCGAACGGCGAAGCGTAGGCCTTCGTCCATTGCGATGGGGTGAATGAGATCGCCAAACACCTTGACGTGGTCGCCGGGCATGATCATTTCGACGCCTTCAGGCAACTCCACCGTACCGGTGATGTCGGTCGTTCGGAAGAAGAACTGCGGCTTGTATCCGGTGAAGAACGGCTTGTGTCGGCCGCCCTCGTCCTTGGTCAGCACGTAGATCTCGCCTTCGAATTTGGTATGCGGCGTGATCGACTTCGGCGCAGCCAGAACCTGTCCGCGCTCGACTTCGTCCTTGTCGATACCTCGAAGAAGAACACCGGCGTTGTCACCAGCGATGGCGTAGTCCAACGTCTTGTTGAACATCTCCAGGCTCGTCGCCACCGTCTTGGTGATCTCATCGTGAACACCGACGATCTCAAGCTCCATGCCAGGCGTGATCTTTCCACGCTCGACTCGGCCGGTGACAACCGTACCGCGGCCCTTGATGGAGAAGACATCTTCAACCGGCATCAGGAATGGGCGATCTTCCTCTCGATCCGGCTCCGGCACGTAGTCGTCGACGGCCTGCATGAGTTCCAGAATGCACTGGACGCCCTCGTGATTGGGGTCGTCCATATTTTCCATGGCCGCCAAGGCGGAACCACGGATAATCGGCACTTCGTCGCCCGGGAATTCGTGCTCAGAGAGCAGGTCGCGGATTTCCATTTCAACGAGGTCAATCAGCTCAGGATCGTCGACCTGATCCACCTTGTTCAGGAAAACGACGAGCGCGGGAACGTTTACCTGGCGGGCCAGGAGCACGTGTTCACGCGTCTGAGGCATCGGTCCATCGGAAGCGGCTACAACGAGAATGGCGCCGTCCATCTGAGCGGCACCCGTAATCATGTTCTTGATGTAGTCAGCGTGGCCAGGACAGTCGATGTGCGCATAGTGTCGCTTCTCGGTCTGATACTCGACATGGCGAACATTGATCGTGATACCGCGTGCCTTCTCTTCGGGCGCGTTATCGATATCCTCAAACGCCATCTTCTTCGCGAATCCCTGTGTCGCCAGGACACCCGTGATCGCCGACGTCAACGTCGTCTTTCCATGGTCGATGTGTCCGATCGTACCGATGTTAAGGTGAGGCTTATCCCTCACAAATGCTTCTTTCGCCATCGCCTAAACCTCCTGTGAGACGTCCCTTAACTGTCTCTGCTGATTTCTCTTGTGGATATAGTTCCGCACGAGCAAAAGCCCGCGATCGGAGTCGAACCGACGACCTCCCCCTTACCAAGGGGGTGCTCTACCTCCTGAGCTACACGGGCGTCTCGCTCCTCCAAATCGAGGAGGAGTGTACCGAAACTCCCAATACAACACAACTACCTATTGGAGGGGGAGGGATTCGAACCCCCGTAGGCGTCCGCCAACGGATTTACAGTCCGCCCCGTTTGGCCACTTCGGTACCCCTCCAGGCAAAATCGAACTGAGCCAGCGAGAGGAGTCGAACCTCCGACCGATGGTTTACAAAACCATTGCTCTACCACTGAGCTACGCTGGCATCTCAACTCGATTCGCGCGAATTGTACGCAACGGCTCAACCGGGTTCAAGACCCGATCTGTACCCAAACATTGCGCGTTCGAGGCCCATCAAACTCGCAGAAAAACACGCCCTGCCACCGTCCAAGCTGCAAACGGCCCTTCTGCAGGGGAATCCGTACCGAACTTCCCATCAAGCTTGCCCTGACATGCGCCGGCGAGTTACCCTCCCCATGCCGCCAAGGAAGTGTATCCGGGACGATCGTTCGAAGCGCCATCACCATGTCACCGGCGACATCCGGATCCGCGCATTCATTTATCGTGAGTCCCGCCGTCGTATGCGGGCAGAAAACGAGACAAATCCCATCGAGTGCGTCCGTCTCTTGGACCACCTGCTGGATCTGAGCCGTAATGTTGCGGAATTCTTCGCGTTGAGAGGTGGACAGCGTCAGCGCATTCATGCGTCGGTGTTTTCCCGGAGACACGCCTCCAAATCGGCGCAGAGCCGGTCCTTGTCCTTCACCGATTGAACGCGAAGGATGAGTTCCTCATGCGTTTCGCTTCTCGCGCCTTGAACCAGGCTGACGAGACTGGCGCCATGCTGCCTCAGCACATCGAAGATTCGATAGATATCGCCCGAGTCGACTCGAGCCTTGACCGTAAAGCGTGTCGCCTCCAAGCCGATGCCAAGCCCTCGGGTGAGGCCCTTCAGCACTTCGGCCTGGGTCAAGACGCCCAGCAACCGGGAATCCTTCACGACGGGCAGGAGGACCAGCCGGTTGGCCAACATGATGAGGGCCGCCTTCTCAAGCGTATCCTCCGGAACAACCGAAAACTTGACCGCATGCGCATGCTTCTCAACGGCTTGGTCCCAGTTCGCAACATCCTTGATGCCCGCGCGTGTGATGAAGCCGACGAGTTCCCCCTCTTGGGATGCAATCAGCAGGAGGCCGAACCCGTGCTCGTCCATCGTATCGCGGACAGCCGACAGCGGCGCATCCGGCGGGAGCGTGGTCACTCCCGCCTGCATGTATTGAGCGACGTTCATTCCTCGTCTTGGGTCGCTTGCGCGATGACTTTGTCCTGAATGTTGCCCGGAACCGGCTGGTATCGCTCGAACGTCATCTGGAAGGTGGCGCGCGCTTGGGTGCGCGACTTCAGATCAAGGGCATAGGACTGCATTTCGGATAGTGGGGCTTCCGCTTTCACCACCGTCACTTTGCCTTCGGGCTCCATTCCCAGGATTCGTCCGCGCCGTCCGTTCAGGTCGGAGATGATGTCGCCGGTGAACTCCTCGGGAACGCGAACGTCGACGTGCATCACGGGTTCCAACAAGCACGGATTGGCCTTGTCGAACGCATCGCGGAACGCGTGCCGGGCCGCCATCTTGAAGGCCAATTCCGAGGAATCGACGGGATGGTACTTTCCGTCGAACACAGCGATCGAGACGTTGGTCACGGGGAATTTGGCCAAGCTGCCTTCTTCCATCGCTTCCACGACACCCTTCTCGACGCCAGGAATGTACTGACCGGGAATGGAGGCGCCTTTAATCTCGTCGAGGAACTGGTAGCCCTCTTCGAACGGATCGAGTCGCAACTCGCACTCGCCGAATTGGCCGCGCCCGCCGCTTTGCTTCTTGTGGCGATAGCGCGCCGTTGCCTGCTTGCGAATCGTCTCTTTGTATGCGATGCGCGGACGATGGGTATCCAGGTTCACGTTGTAACGATTCTTCAGCCGCTCGATGAACACGCTGAGATGAATATCGCCCATCCCTTCCATGATCATCTCTTTGGTCACCGGATCGCGCTCAATGACGATCGTCCCTTTGGTCGTCGAGATCTCCTTGATGGCCTCGGACATCTTCTCGACGTCGGCTTGCGACTTCGGTGTGATGGCGCGAGGGTAAACCGGCTTCGGGAAAGCGGGCATCTGGAAAGCTTCGGCGTTTTGCTCGGCACTCAGGGTCGATGCGAGAGCAACATCATCCGCCTTGCCCAGTGCGACGATCGACCCCGTCTCCGCACGCGGCACGCGATGCTGCTTCGTCCCCTCGAACGCGTACATGTCACGCACATCGATCTTCGTCCCCGCAGCGGCGTCGTACAGCGTTTTCCCCTCCTCAAGAACACCATCGAGAACCTTCACATAAGCGAGCCGACCGAGATAGGGATCGCTGGCGAGGTTGAACGCCACCACGCGAGTCGCTCCGGACGCATTGCCTTCGGCAGCGCCGACGGCTTCGGTAATCGTATGCAGAAGCACGTCCAGTCCCTTGCCCTCAGTCACCGAGGAACATAGCACCGGAACCAACTCTCCGGTCGCCAGCCCAACCGACAAGGTCGTCGCCAGCTCGTGGGGGGTAATCGGTTCCTCTTCCAGGAACTTCATCATGAGTTCGTCATCGAACGAGGAGACTTCCTCGATCAAAATGCCTCGGGCTTCCTCGGCGAAATCGGCGTGGTCACTTGGAATATCCTTCTTCGATTTGTCGCCGAAATACACGGCTTGGTTTTCGATGAGATCCACCACGCCGACAAAGGCACCGCCTTCGCGGATGGGGACTTGCAGGGGAACGAACTTGCCATCGAAATGCTCTCGAACCGAGGCAAGTGCCGTATCAAACTTGGCATTCTCACGATCCATCTGGTTAATCAAGATGGCGGTCGGTCGTTTGGCGGCGCCAGAGACTTCCCAGGCTCGCTCGGTGACGACTTCAACGCCCTTTTCTGCGTGGAGCACGATCAAGGTCAGGTCCGCAACCGGGATCCCCTTGTACATCTCTTCAACGAACTCATCGCCGCCCGGCGTATCGAGCACGGTCACGGCCATGTCCTTGATCATGAACGTGCCGACGGCCATGTCAATCGTGTGGCCTCGCTCTTTCTCTTCCTGAGACGTGTCGAACGCGATTTCTTTAGCGCCTGCTTTGGTCATCAATGCAGCAGCAAGCGTTGTCTTGCCGCATCCAGAATGGCCAACCAAGCAGATATTTCTGGCTTGCCCCATGCTGATGTCCCCCTTGGGTGGATCTAGAAAAGAATTCGAGCGCAGTATACCTTGCGGCCTGTAAGCGGGCAAGCCGTCTGCCATCCCGCCGTTCGTGCTGCAAAGGACAGATCCTTGAGCTGCCGTTCGATGGCCCGTAACCTATACACATCCATTCAACAACCACGCAGTTCCCAAGGGGGGAATCAATGCCGACACGGCTTCTGCTGGGGAACGAAGCACTCGCCCAGGGTGCAATCGACGCGGGACTTTCCGGAGCGTACGCCTATCCAGGAACGCCTTCCACGGAGATCACCGCCACGGTCTTGAAGAGTCCGGATGTCGCTGAGGGACGCATTCGCTGTGCCTGGACAGCCAACGAAAAAACGGCGTTGGAAGCAGGGCTCGGGATGAGCTACGGCGGCAAACGGGCCATGGTGAGCATGAAGCACGTCGGCTTGAACGTCGCCGCCGATCCGTTCATCAACTCGGCCATCTCCGGGGCGCACGGTGGACTCATCATCAATGTCGCCGATGACCCGTCCATGCATTCATCTCAAAATGAGCAGGATTCGAGGGTATATCTGGATCTTGCCATGATGCCATGCTTGGAACCGGCCGACCAACAGGAAGCCTATCACGCGCCCGGCATCGCGTTCGCGCTGTCCGAGAAGCATCGCATTCCGGTCATGATCCGGCTGACAACGCGGCTCTGCCATTCTCGCGCCACCGTGATGACGGGCGATAGCGTCGAGCAGAATTCGTTTTCCACACCAGACGATGAACGCCGGTTCATCCTACTCCCAGCGCTTGCACGCCGAAGCTACGCCAAGTTGCTGGAGCGACAGCCCGAGTTCATCGCCGAATCCGAGGCCAGTCCCTTTACCACGTACTTCGAAGGCGACGATCAATCGTTGGGAATCATGGCCTGCGGCACAGCCTATCACTACGTTCGGGAGATCGTTGGCGAGGCGTGCGCACATCCGATTCTCAAGATCGGTCAGTATCCACTACCCGAATCACTCATCGAACGCATGATGTCGGAGTGCAATCGAATCCTCGTGTTTGAGGACGGTTATCCCTATCTGGAAGGCAAGCTTCGCGGACTTCCCCTTCGAGACACTCCCCGCATCCACGGACGGCTGACCGGACACCTTCCCCGAACCGGCGAGCTGACCCCTGGGGCCGTCGCCGGCGCCTTTGGAATCGATACACCCGACACTCTAGCAGCCTCTTCGATTCCAGCGCCTCGTCCGCCCGCGCTTTGCCCCGGCTGTCCTCACGCCGACACGTGCAATGCCATCAACGCCGTGGTCAAAGATGGAAACCCAACCGGCCGCGTCTTCTCGGATATCGGCTGCTACACCCTAGCGGCGATGCCCCCGTATGAAACCGTCGATACCTGTGTCGAGATGGGGTCGTCCATTACCATGGCCAAGGGCGCTTCCCAAGCCGGCCTCACTCCCGCCGTATCACTGATCGGAGATTCGACGTTTACCCATTCAGGGATGACAGGACTGCTTGATTGCGTCAATGAGAACGCGGATGTCACTGTTGTCATCGTCGACAACCTGACCATCGCCATGACGGGCGGGCAGACATCATCCGCCAACAACCGGCTGGCCGAGATCTGCGCGGGGCTGGGCGTCGAACGAGAGCACATTCGCATCATCGAGCCCACCCCCAACAAGCACGAGGAAAACGTCGCCGTGTTGCGTCGTGAGATCGAGCATCACGGTCCCTCCGTCGTCATCGCCGTGCGCGAATGCATCCAAACGGCCAGACGATCGCGCGCCAAGGGAGGTTCATCGTGACGATTCAACGAAATCTGATTCTCGCGGGTGTGGGAGGACAGGGGCTGTTGGCTTTGGCGGCCATCATCGGAGAAGCGGCGCGCGCCCAGGGCCTTCACGTTCTGCAGGCCGAAGTCCACGGCATGGCTCAGCGGGGAGGCGTCGTGCAAAGCCACATGCGCTATTCCAGCGATCCGATTCACTCCGCCTTGGTGAAGATGGGGACTGCCCACCTCATCCTCTCGCTTGAGCCCATGGAGGCCCTTCGTTATTTGCCCTACTTGGAATCCGACGGCGCCGTCGTCACCAACTCCGTGCCCTTCAAGAACATTCCCGACTATCCGGCAGAGGACGAGATTAAGAGCGCGTTGAGCGCGCTGGAGAATCATCGGGCCATCGATGCGGTCGATTTGGCTAAGCAGGCCGGCGCACTGCAAGCCGCCAACATGGTGATGCTGGGCGCAGGCGCGCCATTTCTCGTGCTTTCCCCGGATACGTTGCAAGAGGGGATTCGCACCGTCTTTTCCGGGAAGCCGGATGCCATCATCGAGACCAATCTGCTCGCCTTCCAGTTGGGATTCGAAGCCTCGGAGGCGGCTGCCTAGGCAAAAGGCGCCTTCCTTGTTCTCTGTTCGCAAGCAAGCTAGTCTTGCATCAGAGAACGAGGGAGGTTCCATGAGTTATCGACGTCTTTTTCTTGCATGCTTCCTGGTGGTTTCCGTTTTCGCCCTGTGTGGCGCTGAATCGGTTCGCCTAGCGCTCATCGCTGATGTTCATGCCCACGACACGAACTCACCGAATGAACGCAAAGTCATGATCAACTGGGAAGAACGCGTGAATGCGTTCATCACCGCAGCGGAGGGCTGGTCAGCAGATGCAGCGATTAGTCTTGGCGATTTTGTCAACGGACGGTTTGTGATGGGAGCCGACCTGGGCGAACCCGAGCGTATCCTGGGAATACTCGATCAAACGATTGAGGTTTTCTCCGCATTCGATGGCCCCGTTCACTACGTGATCGGGAACCATGAGGTATACGATCTCTCCAAATCCCAGATTCTGGATGCAACCGGAGAGGCATCCACGTATTACAGCTTTGATCTCAATGGATTCCACTTTGTCATTCTCGATGCGCAATTCGACAAGAATGAAAACGACTACGGCCACATCGCCTGGATGGTGCAGGGACTTGTTCCGACCGTCGAGTTGGAATGGTTGAAGCAGGATCTAGCAGCGACTGAGCTTCCTACGGTTGTATTCATTCATCAACCCTTGGATTCGGATTTCGAACTGCTCGCAGGAGGCCCCCCCGTCTACAACCACCTGGAGGTTCGGACAGTACTAGAGGGGGATGGGGACGTCATCGCCGTTTTCGCCGGGCACGATCACGATTCGCACCACAGCGTGATCAACGACGTTCACTACTTCACTATCGCATCGATGGTCGACCACGACGATCCAACACCGCTCACGTGGGCCTTCGTCACGATTGACACAGAGAGCAACACCATTCTCGTGGACGGAGAAGGGCTGCAATCCGACCTCGAAGTCAGCTTCTGATGTCTCGCTTAAGGAGTTATAGCATCGTTGCGGTTCTTGTCCTCGCCCTTTGTACGCTGTCGGTCGTTGCTGATGAGAGTGTTTTGCGCTTCGGCCTGATTGCCGACCTACACGCTCACGATATCGACTCGCCGCTAGAAGGCAAATGGATGTCGCATACCGAGGAGCGCCTCCAAGCGTTTGTGGACGCCATGAACGCGTGGAGCCCGGACTTCATCATTGAGCTCGGTGATTTTGTCAACGGGTGGGTGGTGCTCGGTACCGAGCCGGGCGATCCCAGTCGCATTCCGGATATTCTCGCCTGGACTGAGAGCCTCTACCGACAATTCGAGGGGCCGGCCTATCACGTCATTGGCAATCACGACGTCTACAACCTTGACAAAGCTCAGTACCGTGAGATTTTGGGGATTGATGCGACCAGCTACGCGTTTGATGCGGGACTCTATCATTTCATCGTGCTGGACGTGCAGTACGCGCTTGACGGCTCGGATCACGCACACACCTATACCGGCGTCTCTGGGAATGTCCCCGACGACCTTCTTGAGTGGCTGGCTGCGGATCTTGCATCAAGCGAACGGCCGACGCTGATCTTCGTGCACCAGATGCTCGATGACTTCATCGAAGCCTGGGGGCGACCGACGGTCTTCAATCAAGAGGCGCTTCAGGAACTGTTCGTTCAGGATGGCGACGTGATCGCCGTGCTGCAGGGACACGCCCATGACAACGTGCATCGCGTTCTCGACGGCATCCACTACATCACCTTCGAAGCCATGGTCGATCATGGCACGCCGCCCACTTGGGCGCAGATTACCCTCTCGCCTGAAACTCAGACCCTCTATATCGAGGGCGTCGGCGTTCAGGCATCGTACGAGTTGCTCTATTCGCACGATCCCACATCGCCTTAAGGAGAACACATGGTCGCCGATTTTGCCATCAGTCCAGTCGGTTTGGGGCCCAGCTTGAGCCCGTACGTGGCCGAGGCCTTCAAGATCATCGAACGAAGCGGCGTCGCCTATCAACATCATGCGATGGGCACCAATCTCGAGGGAGAGTGGGATGAGGTCATGGCTGTCATCAAGGCCTGCCGCGATGCGATGCTGGCATCCGCGGACCGGGTATCGATCACGATCAAAATCGATGATCGCCCCGGGGCCGGTTCCCGTCTCGATTACAAGGTACGCTCCGCCCAGGAGAAGATGTAGAGGCTGCGCGCGCTGGCTGACCAAGATTGCAGCCAGCGTGCGTTTTTTCGTAGAGTGTGCTATGCATATGGACCTCAGAGCGCTGCCCAAGGTTGAGTTACACGTTCATTTGGACGGCTCCATGCGCCTGAAGACGATCAAGGCGCTGGCTGCGAAACTCCCCGAGGAAAAGGCATTTCCCAAGCGATTCAACTTCAAAAAAGCCGTGACGCCCCCCGCGCGATGCACGTTGCCTGAGTATCTCAAGGCCTTTGACGTCACGGTCGCCGTCCTTCAAACCGCGAGCGGCCTTGAGCGAGCGGCCTTCGAGCTGTGCGAAGACGCGGCGGCCGAAAACGTCCGCTATCTCGAGGTTCGATTTGCCCCCTTGCTTCATCTCGACGGCGGATTGAGCCCCCGAGATGTCGTTCAAGCCGTTCTGGCCGGTCTTCAGCGTGGCGAGGAAACCTACGGAATTCATGCCGGTCTCATCCTCTCCGCCTTGCGAGACCGCTCGCTCGAGCACTCCATGGAAGTCGCGCAACTGACAGCTCAGTTCTCCGGAAAAGGCGTCGTCGCCTTTGATCTCGCCGGGCCCGAGCGACAACATCCGCCACAGATTCACAGAGAAGCTATCTCCATGGCGCGAGAATCCGGCGTTCGCCTGACGCTCCATGCCGGAGAAGGCTGCTGCCCCGAGCAGATCCGAGCGGCGATTGAACTTGGCGCCAGCCGCCTGGGACACGGCGTGTACCTTCACAAGGACCCGGCGACAGAGGTGCTCGTCGCTGAACAGCGCATTCCCCTTGAAGTGTGCCCCACCAGCAATCTGCAAATCTCCGGGTTCATGGAGAGCTACGCCGATCATCCGTTGAAGCGCTATTTCGATTTGGGCATCCCGATCACGCTGAATACCGACAATCGCCTCATGTCGAACACCGATCTCACGCACGAATACGAGGCCATTGCAGAGGCATTCGCGTTCAACCCCGATCAGATCCGGACCATCGTCCTCAACGGCGTTGAGGCTGCGTTCGCTTCGGATGATGTCAAGGCAAAACTGCGCGCCGAGATCGAGACGTTTTTTGCGCCGCACACCTAGAGCAGCGTCAGCTGTGCCTTCTCACCGCGCTCGGAAAACGGGATTTCGACCACGCCGTAGACGCCGTCATAGCCTGGTTCGATATGAATGTCGCCGGCCCGCATCTTGGCGATCCCTTCAAGAACGCGATCCGAGGTTCCGGGAGCCAGCGCATCCAATGATCGTTCCAGCAAGATGTCGAGTTCGGCCCCATGACGCTCAAGCATGGCGTCGTACGCCGTCCCCACGGTCTTCGTGTTGACGCCCCGGCCCGTGGCTTGGGAGATGATCTCGGCCAAGGGGATGAGGCTTCGATACGGAACGCCCCCCAGTTCGGGCGCCTCTCGATCCGCCAGCGCCTCGACGCGATGCAAGACGCCGATCGTCAGCGACTTGCCGCACACGGGGCAGATGCCGTCCGCAGCCTCCGTTTGTTTGGGCGACCACGAGATGCCGCAGCTCCGATGTCCGTCGTAGTGGTACTTGCCTTCTTGGGGGTAGAACTCAAGGGTTCCGGCATAGCCGTCCCCCGTTTTCAGCGCGCGGGCAATGCTTTCGAAGGTGAGGTTTTTCACATCGAACAACGTCGCCTCACGTGCCAGCTTGGCGGGAGAATGTGCGTCCGAACACGACAGCAAACGCAGAGAATCGAGCGCCGATACCCGGCGATTCATGGGCGGATCGCTGGAAAGGCCCGTTTCGATGGCATAGATTCGATCGGCATAGTTGCCAAAACACGCTTCAATTGAATCGAAGCCGCTTTTCGCGCCAAAGATCGCATACCACGGCGTCCACACATGGGCCGGGATAATGAGCGTTTCCTCGGATTGAGCCCAAATGATTTCGCAGAAGTCGGCCGCCGAGAGCCCCAGCATCGGACGTCCGTCGTAATCGAGATTCCCACGACAAGCAAGCGCTTCACGGATCTTCCACGCCGCATCCAGGGAGGGGACCAGCAGAACCAAGTGCACACGGCGACCTTTCCCATCATGCCGCCATACAAGGCTGACCTCGCCTGTGATCATGAAAGAGGCGTCCCCATGCTGGTAAATGCCCGCCGAAGATTTGCTCAATCCATCGGACAATGTTCTCAACCACTCAGGGTGAGTGCAATCTCCGGTGCCTAGAAGATCGATGCCCTTGCGCCGCGCGCCGTCAGCCAAGGCGGGAAGGTCCATCTGAGGGCTGGTCGCTTGCGAGTGGCGGCTGTGAATGTGCAGATCGGCAATAACGGTCATTCGTGGGCCGCATCCTCAACGGGGTGCGCCCACGGGGCCCAGCAGTCCGATACGAATGAATCGACCTCAAGGGACGCATGGAAGATGGCGGCCGAGTACTCGGCGGCGCGAATGGTGAAGGCCACCCTCTCGTCCGGCTCGATGTCCATGATCGTCACCAGGCCATCGCTTATCCGAACGCCATTGGCGTCGTAGAATTTCGCCTTCAGCGTGAGCGATTCCAGGCGCACATCGGCCCGGTTGGCGACGATGCCCGTGACCTCAACCGGCCACCCCAACGTAAGTTTCCAGTTTGGATAGATCTCAACTGCCTGAGAAATAGCAACTTCCTTGGTCACGGTCCCGGAGACGCCTCGTGTGTCCATCACCGTGAGCGTAATGCGGTAGGTGCCCGCTTCACTGAACGCGTACCACGGATCCCAGCTTTCCAATGGAGCGCCGCCGTCATCGAACTCCCAGATCATCGAATCAATCCACTGCCCGGGGACGGTCGATGAGGTTGAGGAAAATTGATAGACCAAATCGCCATTCACGCCAACGGGACACCATGTAAAATCAGCGACGGGCCGAACGACAGGACCCACGCACCCTGCGATCACAAAGCACGTCGCCATCACGGCCAACGGTACGACACCACGTCGGATCATAGGAACTCCTCCATCTCATCCCAGCCGAAACGCTTCAGGTCGATCCTGCCGTTTTCGTCGAACACGATGCCTTCGGCCTTCAGCCGGGTGACCTGATCGCCGCCGATGCTCGATTCTCCCTTGGCATTCACCACACGATGCCAGGGAACATCCGGTCTCGGCTGCACCCTTCCCAGAGCAGCCATGGCATAGCCCACTTGTCGGGCGCCCTTTGGGATGCCCGATAGCGCCGCAATCTGGCCATAGGTCGCAACCCGTCCTTCTGGAATACGCGTCGTCACATCATAGATCCTCTCGTACAAGCTGTTCGGCATCGGAATCACCTCATCTCTTTCCCTTTGGCTTCTCGCAAGCCTACGGTGTACCCGGCGGTTTCACAAGACAGCCCCGTGATTGCAAGGTACAATCACCTCATCACTCAATCCTTTCGGAGGCATCATGCTGAAGACGAACGCAGATCGTGTCGTGGAATTCTTGCTCCAATGCAAGCCAGGCCCCCCGAGAACGCGTGCCAGTTGGGGCGTTGATCACGAGGGTGTACCGTTTCTCCTTCCCGGAATCGGTGGAATCTCACTGAACGTCGCTGTCGGCGATTCCGCGTTCGGCTGGGCGGGCGACCACGTCGAACCCAGCGTCAGCTGTACCGCCAATACGAACAAACCGTTCGAGCATCCCAACCGCTCGCTACAGCTCTATGCGTGCGCTGGGAACGTCGCCACACTCATCTCCGGTGAGGCGAAGGGAAGCACCGGCTATGCCATCGGCCATCATGGCGGCTCGGAGCACGTCGTGGTCGAATTCCCGCGGGAGACGAAGGAGAAGATGTCGTATGACGACAAAATCCTCATCCGCGGACGTGGGCAAGGACTGAAACTCCTGGACTATCCGGACGTATCGGTCTTCAACTTGGACCCCGAGCTGCTTCAGAAGATGAATATCCAAGCCACCGATGGCGTACTTCGCGTTCCCGTCACCGCGATGGTCCCGGCAGCCTGTATGGGCTCGGGCGTTGGCTCGACCATGCCGGGAACGGGCGACTACGACATCATGACCAGCGATCCGGAAACCGTTGAAACGTATGGCTTGGACAAGATCCGATTTGGAGACTTCGTCGCCTTGATGGATCATGACAATCGCTACGGACGCACCTATCGACAAGGTTCGATCACGATCGGGATCGTCGTTCACTCCGATTGCTTGCTCTCCGGACATGGCCCAGGTGTGACAACGTTGCTGACAGCCGGCTCCCCAATCATCGAGCCGATGCTTGATGCAACGGCGAACATCGCCGATATCCTCGGACATGGACAGTTCGTGGAGGCCAAGGCCGATAAGTAAGACGATCCGACGGCTGGAGATCCGGTGTTTCGGAATTCCAGCCGTCGCCTTCTCATCATTTAGACTGCAAACGCATAGTCCCCGCTTCGAACAAGGTCAAGCAGGCCGTCGCGACGTCCGCATCATAAAGCGTCCCCCGTCCACGCCGAATGACATCGAGTCCCACTTCAAGCCCCAATGCAGCTCGATAGGGGCGGTGAGCGGCCATCGCTTCCACCGTGTCCGCGACAGCCAGAATCTGGGCGACTTTCAAGATCGCCTCACCGCGAAGTCCGTTGGGATAGCCGCTGCCATCCAGTTTTTCGTGATGCTGTAGCACGATTTCCGCAATCGGCCAAGGAAACGGGATTCCACGAAGAATGCGATACGCATTCTCCGAATGTCCCTTGATCATTTCCCACTCCACATCACTGAGCTTCGTCGGCTTGGCCAAGATTTCCGCAGGAATGCTGATCTTTCCAATATCATGAAGCAGACCGGCGACCCGTGCGGCATGAACATCGTTGCGCGATAGCTCAAGCTTCTTGGCAATCGCCGCCGACAAGCTGGCCACGTTTTCCTGATGCCCCGCCGTGTACGGGTCGCGCGCTTCAACTGTCTGTGCAAAGGCGGCGATCGTACCCTCCAGAATCTCTCCCAAGCGGCGTTTGCTCGCTCGAAGCTGTTGGGTTCTCGATATGACGCGCTCTTCCAACTCCTGCTGGGTTTGCCGTAGCTTCGCTTCAATGCGCTTCTGTTCGGTGATATCCATCGATGTGCCGACCGTTCCGATAACCTCGCTATCGACGATGACAGGCGCAACCGTGGTCATGAATGTTCTCGTCTCATCCGGCATGGGAATCTCGTAGACGCGGTGGATCGATTCGCCATTGAGAACCATTCGATGCTCCTCGCGCCACTGCTGCTTGAGCGCTTCGGGAGCACCCGTCGCCTCCACGCTCTCTCCGATTACATCGCCGACAACGGAACGGCTCAATGCGCTTTGCATCGTATACCGCATCTGCACATCCATCGCGAAGAAGTCAACCGGCATGTTGTGCATGAGCGTTCGTAGATAGGCTTCGTTCTCTCGAAGCGTTTGTTCGGCCGCCTTCCGCTCGGTGACATCCATCGCCGTTCCGATGGTGCCAACCACCTTTCCATCAACGAGAATCGGTGATATTCGAGCCACGAAATCGCGATCGTGCCCATCCACTGGGAAGACGTACTCTTGTTCGACGATTTCCCCCTGCATCACCCGTTCATTGTCCGACAGCCACGCATCAAGAAGCTCCTTCGAAATCGGAAGATCGGTGATCCTTGTTCCTCTTCGATCACCGATCGAACGTCGGCTTCGCCCATTTTGAATCGTATAGCGAAAATCGGCGTCCGTGGCCCAAAGCTCCGCGGGGACGTTCTCGATGGCGGCATGCAATTCGGCGGTTCTATCCTGGACGCGTCTCTCAAGATCCTCATGCAGTTGGCGAAGCTCCTGCTCCGCCGTTTTTGTTGCGGTAATATCGCGAAACATGACCCAGTACTCGGCGACAGTATCTCCGCTCGGCACGCGACTTGCTTCGTTGAAAAACCAGACATCACGACCATCTCGGAGACGCTCGCGAGTTTCGGTTCCGTCTTCGCGATAGCCGTTCTCGATCCAATGACGAACCGTGTCTCGGGCTGCTGGGTTGTTCTTCCCCCATACCTCGGAAAGGGGAGCGCCCACAAGATCATCAAGATGCATGTGGAGCAATCGGCCGGCTGCGGGGTTGGCTGCGACAATCTCTGTGTGGCTCAATACCCACGCGATCTGCTCATCGATCGGCAAGTGCGTTGGGAGAGGAGGGTCGATTCGGTAATGGAGGATCCCCGAAGTCATAGCACTGAACCAAGGCTCCCATCCAGACTGGTTAATCCGGTTTCGTTCCCGATCCTGAGCTTGGCAGCGTGGTCCCATGCGGCACCTCCACCCGCAGTTTAGTGCTGAATCTAGGAGAACGATGAGCCATCTGTGGGATATTGATGAGACGGTTGCCCAGGCCAGAAGGCGTGGAACACTGCAATCACACGCGGCTGGTCAAATCTTGAACCACCCTCGAAAAACCGTGGTAAGCGAAGACAGGTCCTGGGAAGACAGTTGGTTTCCGAAAGGAGCCATCCGGATTGAGATCGTCTGTCCGTTTCCCCAGGGCCACCAGGCGCAACACAGAAAGGCCGGTTTTTCCGGGTCGGAAAGCAGGAGCAATTGCCCGGACATCAGTCCGCCCAACTGCTGCGCGACCGCACGAACGACTTCCGGCGCTTCCGGAAGTGTGTTGGAACTCCAGCGGCACACCAAGTACCGCTCAAGAATCTCCAACACCTCATCCTTGCGCTCAATGGAACACTCGGCGAGCGCAGTCTGAAAACGAGGATCCCATTTCCATTGAAGAAGCGGACGTAGTTTCTTGGCAACATCGATGATTTCACTTTCGAGCATCGTCCGAATCTCACTTCCCATTCTCTCTCCAATCTCCGAGCCGTCTGGAGATGCCATGAACTCTGGACAGCCTTGATTTTCGTTCCAACTAGATTAATCGGAGTATTCACTCCTTTTCAAGAGGATTGCGTCCAATTGGCGCAGAAAGGCATCAACAACATCCGAATCGAAATGGCTTCCTCGACCCTCCTCAATGATTTCCAGTGACTTCTCCACGCTAAAGGGCTCTTTGTAAGGACGCCGGCTGGTCAATGCGTCAAAGACATCGGCGATCGCTGAGATCCTCCCTTCGATCGGAATGGCGTCGCCCGCCAATCCATGGGGATATCCGGAGCCGTCCCACTTCTCGTGATGCGACAGGGCAATGATTTCCCCGGTCCGCAGAAGTTCGGAGTTGGAGTCTGAGAGAATCCGTCCGCCGATGGTGGTATGGGTTTTCATGATTTCCCACTCCGCGCTATCCAGCTTGCCCGGCTTGAGGAGGATTTTGTCCGGAATCCCCAGCTTCCCGACATCATGCATCGGGCTGGCATAGAGGATGAGCTCGCAGTGCCCTGGAGGAAGTTCCAACTCACAGGCAACGAGGCGTGCGAAGTGGCTCATTCGATGAATATGATTGGCCGTATCTTCGTCCTTGTACTCAGCCGCCACGGCCAGCCGCTGGATGGTCTCAACGTGCGCCGCGTGGGCGTTTCGTTGCGCCTGAGACATGGCCTGCAGGGCTTCGCGCAGGGAGGCCGTCCTGCGCTCCACCGTCTCTTCGAGCTCCGCACGGTGCCGCTTGAGCGCCTTCTGCGCCTGTTGCATCTTCAGCAACGCCTTGACACGCACTTCGATTTCCAACCGATCGACCGGCTTGGCAACGAAGTCATTGGCTCCCGCTTCGACCGCTCGAAGTCGCTGTTCCTTCCCAGACAAGCTGGTCACCATGCAGACGGGAAGATCCGACACCTTCTCATGGGCGCGGATTTGTCGCACCACCTCGAACCCATCCATCCCCGGCATCATGAGATCGCAAAGCACGAGGTCGATATCCAACCCGAGCTTCGCCACGGCCTCGAACCCATCCTCGGCGAGCTCCACACGATAGCCAAGTCCCGTGAGGATGGCTTCCATCAACTCGCGATTCACCCTTTCGTCATCGACAACCAGGATTCTCTCCGGAGTATTCAACCGCTCCCCTTTCTATTTGATCGCGCGCTTCACTTGCTCCACGAACCCCCGTGTATCGATGGGTTTTGTGATGAAAACATCGGCCCCCGCGGCCATGGCCTGCTCGCGATCTTCTGTCATCGCATGCGAGGTTGTCACGAGGATGGGAATGTGGCGTGTCTCTCCCCCCACCCTCAGCCGACGTACCGCTTCCAACCCATCCATTCCCGGCAGACCGATATCCATCACGATCACATCGGGCGACGCAGTCTGAGCCAATTCCAGGCCCTCCTCAGCCGTGAACGCCTGAAGCACCTCGAACCCGGCGACGTCCAGGAGATCGGTCGCAAGTTGCATGTTCATCCGATTGTCCTCGATAATGAGCGCCGTAGGCACAAGATCCTCCTTAGGACATCGAAGCACCGAGCGGTAACCGGACCGCGAACGTACTCCCCTTGTCCTCGCCCTCGGAAACCACCTCGATGCGCCCGCCATGGAGCTCCACAAGCCGCTTGGTCAACGCCAATCCCAGCCCGGTTCCTTGGTGAGATCGAGCATAACTGGAGTCCAACTGCTCGAACTCTTCGAAGACAAGATTCACTTCCTCCGGTCGAATGCCGATGCCCGTATCGGTGACGCGGATGACCACGTCGTCTCCGTCCACATCCGCTTCGATGTTGACGGTTCCCCCATCTGGCGTGAACTTGACGGCATTGGAAAGGAGATTGAACAGAATTTGCTTCAGTTTCCGCTCATCCGCCCGAACCATTAGATCGTTCGCTTGCGGTGAGACCTGCGTTTGGAGCTTGATGTTGTGCCGCATCGCCTTCTCCTGCACGAAGATGAGGCTTTCGAAGATCCAACGGGAGACATTGACATCCTCCAACTCAAGCGACATCTTGCCCGCTTCGATCTTGGACAGATCAAGGATGTCATTGATCAGATCGAGCAAGTGTCGGCCGGATGCAAGGATATTTCCGATGTATTGCGCCTGCTTTTCATTCAGATCACCGAAGGTCTCGTCTTCCAGAATTTCCGAGAACCCGATGACAGCGTTGAGCGGTGTGCGCAATTCGTGGCTCATGTTGGCCAGAAATTCCGATTTGGCTTGGCTGGCCGCTTGGGCATCACGCGTTGCCTGCTCCAATTCCCAATCCGCATATTTGCGTGTCGTAATGTCCTCTTTCACGGCCACGAAGTGCGTGATGCTTCCGTTTTCATCGCGGATCGGAGAGATCGAGGCCAACTCCCAGAAGAGTTCACCCGATTTCTTTTGATTGCACAGCTCGCCTCTCCATTCCTGGCCGGACAGAATGGTGTTCCACAAATCGCGGTAGAAAGACGATGCATGATCTCCCGCCTTTAAGATACGGGGATTGCGGCCGAGCACTTCGTCTTCCGCGTAGCCGGTGAGACGACAGAATTTGGGATTGACGTATTCGATATTGCCGTTGATATCCGTAATGACGACCGACACCGGACTGTCTTCGATCGCTTGAGACAGCTTGCGCAACCGAGCTTCTGCCGCCTTTTGCTCCGTCAAATCGGCAATGAGATCGGCGATGTAGGCCGGACGGCCGTTCTCGTCACTGATGAGGAACAGATTTTCCTTCGTTGTTCGAGCCGTGCCGTCCCGTGCCATCAATCGAAGCTCGCCTTGCCATCGGCCTTCCGACATCAGCGTAGGGAGTACCGTTGAACGAAAAACCTGCTGGGATCGTTCGTCGTAGTACTCTCTCCAGTCCTTTCCGATCACAGCCTCGACATTCGGTTCACCGATAAAGGAGAGCAAGGTGGGGTTGATGTACTCGATGACGCCGTCCAGGGTCGAAATTCCGATACCGAGACCGGAGGCATCCGCCATCATGCGGAACCGGCGGGCGTCTTTCGCCGCACGTTCCGCGATCGCCTTCGCCTCCGCCAACTCCATCTCCGCATGCTTTCGATCGGTGATGTCCATCGAGTTGGCGATCGACGCGATAATCTCGTTACCGACGCGAACCGGAGCCAGCTGTGTCAGATAGGTTCGGCGCTTTCCCTCAGCCGTTTGCAGCTCACTCTCTACACGGAAGCTCTCGCCGGACAAGGCACGCCGATGCTGCTCCTTCCACTCTTCTCTCTGTGCCTCGGGAACATCCACCTCGTCGATCGTCCGGCCCACGACCTCTCCCATGGCTGCCCGGCTCGACGGGCTCTGCATGGTGTACCGATATTGGCGATCGACGGAGAAAAAGTCGATGGGCATGTTGTCGATAATGGTTTGGAGAAAGGCTTCTCGTTCTCGAATTGCTGCATCCGCTTCTCTGCGCTTTGTGATGTCGATATCCAACCCTACTGTCGAAATCGGGGTCCCCTGAGAATCTCGGAGGATACGCGCCCGCGACTCGATGAACCGTATCTCGCCATTCGGGCGCACGATCCGGTATTCGTAACCTAACGAATCCGTGTTGGATTCCATGGCCGTTCGTGCGACAGCCTCGATCCGAGCCAGATCTTCGGGATGAATCATTTGTTTCCACGACGCGTACGTGCCGTCGAATTCACCCTCCTTGAGCCCAACGATTTTATACCAGCGCTGGTCGTGTTCTACCGTGTTCGTCAAGATGTCGTAGCGGAAGGACGCGGCGTTGGCCGCCTCAACAGCCGTTTGTAGTGCAACTGTACGCTCATCAACGAGCTCCGCAAGATGCGCGCGATGACGTTCCAGTTCCATCTCAACGTGTTTCTGATCGGTGATGTCAGCGACAGTTCCCAAGCATTGGAGTGGTCTTCCATCCTCCGAGAAATCGATCCGAGCACGCTCACGAACCCACTTGATGTCCCTGCCCGCCAGGATTCGGTGTTCGATATCGTAGGGCAGCCCCTCCAATGCCTGCGACCACGCCGCCTGAACGATCTCCCGATCGTCTGATGGGAGCCTCTCCAAGAATGCATCATAGGTCGGTTGATAGGTTGTCCGGTCCACCTCGAAGATGCGGTAAACCTCGTCCGACCAACGCAGTTCCGAACGCTCGAAATCGAAATTCCAGTGCCCGAGGTGAGCGATTGCTTGGGCTTCCATGAGCCGTTCTTCCGATTCTCGAAGCGCGAGCTCCGCTTCGACCTGTTCGGTGACGTCGCGTACCGCCACCATAACCACGAGCCGGTTTGAGACTTCGGTGGAACTGAGGCTGATTTCCACCCGGAACTCGGTCTTGTCTTTTCTCACCGCCCAGAGCTCGGGGCCCTCTCCCATCTGTCTCGGAAACGGCTCCCGCCGGTAAGCCTCGCACAGCGATGGATGGCGAGAAAACCTCTCCGGAATCAATACCTCAATTTCTCGTCCATTCAACTCATCACGATGATACCCAAACATCTTCTCAGCGCGCTTGTTCACCAGCAGGATGCGTCCGCGATCATCCAGGATGATCATGGCATCGGCTGCCGATTCCAGCAGTCCACGG
Source organism: Candidatus Bipolaricaulota bacterium (assembly GCA_028277345.1). GTDB lineage: Bacteria > Bipolaricaulota > Bipolaricaulia > UBA7950 > UBA9294 > SPBW01. The sequence goes on from JANQGM010000040.1 coordinate 117,708, forward strand.
AAGCGCGCTTCGCTCTCGGCCAACGACCGCTGCGATTCCTTGATCTCCGTGATGTCCTGCCCGGAACTTAAAACTCCCGTCGGGGTTCCCTTTTCATCGCGGAGAACCGTGTTGTGCCAGAAGATACAACGTCGCTCTCCCGATGCTGTGAGGATCTCGTTTTCAACGTATTCGGCAGGCTCAGTTTTCCCGGATAGCAGATCCCGGAACCCCGCCCGGATTCGTTCTCGATCATCCTCCGGCACGCAGCACGCGACCCAATCGACGCCAATGATTTCATCTTCCGGGCGCCCCAAGACGGTGACGCCCATTGTGTTGATCAACTCGACCCTGCCTTCAACATCAAGAACGACGAAGATCACACCGGCAATGTCCAGGTACTGTTGCGCACGATCCCGTTCGGCTTGCAGCGCTGCCTCGGCCCGTTTGAAGGAAGTGATGTTTGCATTCGAGCCCCGGTACCCAATGAACGTCCCCTCAGCATCGAATATCGGCGAACCCGAACTCAATAAGCAAACGGTCCGTCCTCCCTTCTCGCAAGTCCAGGTCTCCATCCCTGCGAACGGCGCTTGTCCAGCCGCGATTTTCTGCCAGATCTCCTTCATACGAGTTGCTTCGTTCTGCGGCATATGCTCAAAAACCATAATGCCCAGCAGTTCTTCTGGCTCATAGCCCAGCACATCCCGTACCTCTTCGGAGACGAAGGTATAGCGCCCCTCCGCGTCAACTTCCCATACCCAGTCTCCTGCACTGCGCATCACATCTCGAAGCCGTTGCTCGCTTTCAGCCAATTCGCGTTCAGCCCGTTTCTGCCGCGTTCGATCGGCCATCGCCAAGATCCAGAATCGGGATCGTCTGCCCGCCGTTCGGCCCATCGACAAGGTAAGCTCCACCCAAACGATCGTTCCATTCCTGTGGCGGCATCGTAGCTCGCTCACGCTCCGCTCTTGCTTCCCTTCCTGTAGGCGATGCATCTGCGTCCGCAGACTTTCCAAATCGTGGTCGTGAATGATTTCATCCAGGTTCCGCCCGACGAGTTCGTCCGTGTCGTAACCAAGAATATCGGCGAAAGGTCCGTTCACGTGTGTCATGCGATGACGATCGATGTCCGCAGCTGCCAGGCCGACGGCCGCGAAGTCGAAGAAGGCCTCTGAACGCGTTTCGGATTCAACAAGCCGCTTGTTCAAGGCGCGCTGCCTGATCCTGGATGCCACGAGCAACAGAAAGGCGATGCCCGCTGCGCCAACCGACAGAACGATTGCCCACCACCATCCCTGCGAATCCCCTATGCGAGCGAAATCTTCTCCCAAGAGATGGGTGGATAGGCTCGTGTAGTAGACGGAAGACACATCAGCCTTCATCTCGCGAATCGCACGATCGAGAGCGTCGGCGATCTCCGCGCCATCGGCCGATCCCAGTGGATAGGCGAATCGCAGTTCGATGGGATCAAAGAGGATCGAGGTTGCATGGAGGCCATAAGCATCTGCACGAAGGAGTCCGAAGAAACGGTTTACCACGCCCGCTTCAGCGCGACCGTCGTGAATCGCTTCGAAAACAGACTCATAGTCGTCGACCTCAACGAAGTCGCTCCTCACATTAAATCGATCAAGCAGCGGCATGATCCCCTCGTCTCCATCGGTGTGAAGACTCCCCCGCATGACGGCGATTCGGTGCCCTTCCAAGTCGGGCAACCCCATGATCTCCGTAGGAGGCTGAATATAGATAGCGCCCCAGTTGGTGAAGAGCGTCTCCTGGCTAAATCCGTAAACTTGGGCGCGCGCCTCGGAATAGGCGACATCAGGCAACAGGTCGATCTCTCCAGCGGCCAGGCGATCGAGATTCTCGATCCACGTTCCCCGAATGTACTGCAGTTGCCAGCCTTCAGCCTCAGCGATAACGGCGAGCAACTCCGGAAAGAACCCGTCTTCTTCTCCCGATGCATTGGTGAAGAGCTCGGGGGCATTTTCATAGAAACCAACCCGCACCACTTGCGCGCTCCCACTGAAGGCCAGAAGACCAAGCAGAAACATCCACACCGTCAATGAAGGGGCGAGACCACACCCATGACGCGCCCTTCGGGATGCTCGTTGATGGGTGTCGCGCATTCCAGCCTCCGTGTCTCCATGGATTCGGCAGAACTCCATACAACAGACTACAGTAGACGTGCTGAAGGGGCAATCCTCACCGCTTCCGGTTGAGCGCTAGGAGTTTGGATCCGAATGCAGGTCGATCCAGAAGCGATCCACCTCGTGGCCGACGGGCTCGAAGAAGATGCGATTGTCGAAGACGCCGCCGCACGCGCGAATCACGCCTGCCGACGCCAGATTATCCGATGCGCAGGTGATGAGAATCCGCTCGATCTCTCTCTCGCGCGCCATCGTCATCGCATGCTTCAGCAGTTGAGTTCCATAGCCTTTGCGCCGTTCGGATGGGCGCACGGAATAGCCAACATGGCCTCCAAACTGCAATAGACTGTCGGTTAGCCAATGCCGAAGATTGAGGACGCCAAGTATGCGCTCGCCATCGAACAAAAACCGCGAGGATGACGGAACCCAACCATCCGGAAGTCCCTCTCCGCGCTCGTGCTTGGCGAACTGCTCGACGGTGTCAGCGAACGACCCGTCGGCGGGACGAAAACATGCGGGAATCCTCTCCTCATTCGCCGCTGCAAATTCAGCGATGAAGTCCGCCACCGCCCGCTCATGATCCGTGTGCAGCCGTTCGATTGCCATGTCAGTCCCTTCTAGCTCCCCCGCTCAAGTCGTTCAGAGGCCGAGCTGTTGCCGTAGCCAGGTCAATCTGTCACGGCGAGCGGCGTCATTGAGTCCGTGGCCGACATCATACCAGTTCACCGCCTTGGGCTCGCACGCCGCGTCAAAGAACGCCTGTCCCCGGTCGACGGGAACATGTGGATCCTGGGTTCCAAATTGAAAGAAGAGCGGCGCCGGCGCAAGCTCCTTCACGCGCCCGATCGGATCCAGGGGGCGCATCTGCTTGACATATGCATCACGTGCCTCCTCCTTGAGTCGGGGATAATACAGGTACCAATCCGGGAATCGCGGCGTTCCCGCCATGAAGACATAACACGTGGGCCGGGCATCGACACTTCCTGCGACAACGCCATACATGGCGCCGAAATCGTGGCCGACATAGGCGAAACGGGCGGGATCGGCCCCTGCCTGCGAGAGCAACAGGTCCATGGCTCGGCGCAGTTCGACGGTCTGATGAACGGAATCCGCCCAATCGTCGGCTTGCGTTCGCTTCAAGAACCATTCTCGATCCGACCACATCGTTTCGATTAACAACGACATGGCCCCTTCGCCCGCCAGAGTGGTGGCTTCTTCGAGAAATTGCGTTCGGTTGGAATCGCAGGCCTCAGGCTCATACCAGTGGACATAGAGAACGACCGGAAACGGTCCCACCCCAGCCGGCCGAACAAGCGACGCCGCGCGGCGCTGTCCCGTTCGTGCGCAGAACGTCAGCGTCGATACGATCGAACCATTGGATTCGAGTTGGCCAACGTCGCGAACATCCAGCGAGAGATCCCGGTCGTCATCGAATGTCATCGTCACGATCTTTCCCCCTAATCACACGGTCGATATCGGCAAGTTGATCCCGTGAGAGCGGTCCGAAGTCCATCGCGCGCGCGTTCTCCTCGATGTGCTGGACCGTCCTGAATCCGGGAATCGGGATCGTTCGATCCGATTGAGCCCAGATCCATCCCAGCGCCCCTTGAACCACCGATCGTCCGCCGCTCTCCAAGATATCACGAAGCGCTTCGACAAGGTTGCGAATCTCGCGGAACCGCCCCTCACCCAGATTCCAGGTGTTGCGAATGTCATCATCCGCGAAGGCTTTATCTGACGGATAGGTTCCCGTCAACAGCCCCATGGAAAGCGGACTTCGAATGACGCCCCCAAGATCAGCCCCTTTGCACAAGGCGATCATGTCATCGTTGCGCCGGATCAGGTTGAGGGCAAATTCGACCACGCTGCAGTGCTCTCCCACCACCAACGTCTCCATCCGAGCGACATCGTCCGTACTCCATCCATAGGTTCGGATTTTCCCCTCAGCAACAAGTTGCTCAAGGGTTTCAGCGACCGGTTCGATCGCCCCATCGAAGTCTCCCCAATGGAAGTAGTACACGTCAATGTAGTCTGTTTCCAATCGGCGAAGACTGTTCTCGCAGCACTGACGAATGAACTCCGGGCGCGCGTCGTGTCCGAGGTACAATTTCTTCGCCTCATCGATGACGTTTCCGAATTTGGTGCCGATGATGGCGCGGTCCCGACGTCCCCTAAGAGCCTGGCCGATCACACGCTCGGAATGCCCGCACCCGTAGGAGTCGGAGGTATCCAGGAAATTGATACCGCGATCCAAGGCCGCATGGATCGCTCGAATGGACTCTCGATCGTCAACCTGCCCCCATCCGCCGGGGAAACGTTCCGCAACATCGCTCTGCCAGGCGACCTTGTCGTGATCTCCACGCCAAAACGGTCCGCCAATCGGATAGCAGCCCAAACCAAGCGCACTCACCTCAATCCCGCTTCGCCCTAGATGCCGCGTCGTCATCATGCTACACGCTCCGTTCTGTTCTTGAGTTCCAGCCGTAGCTGACCGCCATATCGAAGAACGTGATCTCCATGTCCAGTGCGACACGCACCGTTCGAACCGATTCCGAATCGTCGGCCCGCCCCCGTTCTGAGGGCGACGCCCGGCAGCATCCCATGCCGAGAGCGCTGACTTCGATGCCGCTCTTTTGCAGCGTTCGTCGTTCCATCGTTCTCCTATCGTGGGTGCTGATTCGGACCTGGAGAAACTTCGTCGATGCGCTGGCAGTCGGACTCGGTCAGCTCAACGGCGAGTGCTCCAAGCGAGTCCTCAAGCTGGCTGAACGTTCTCGGACCGATGATGACGCTCGTAACCCCCTCCCGTGTCAGGGGCCATGCGGTGGCCAACTGACTCACGGTGCATCCCTTCTCCTTGGCCATGGCGGCAACGGCATCAAGGACATCAAGATTTCCATCCGTCAGATAGTTATCCTTGTACCCACTCCAAGCGGCATCGGCATACCGCGATTCCTCGGGCATCGGGGCATTCTGTACGTACTGGCCCGAGAGAAGTCCCGCCGCCAACGGCGGATAGGCAAGGATGGCGATCTCGTGCTTCCTCGCCATAGGCAGAAGCTCTGCTTCAACCTTGCGCCGCAACGGATTGAGTTTCTCTTGCTCTGAGATGAAGCGATGAAGCCTGAGCTCGCGCGATACGCCGAGTGCCTCCATGATTTGCCAGGCAGCAACGTGTGATGTTCCGATATAGCGCACCTTCCCCGCACGAATCAAATCGTCCAGCGCCCGTAGGGTTTCGTCTGTGGGGACCGCCGGATCGGGCGAGTGCATCTGATACAGGTCGATGGTGTCTGCCTGCAAGCGGCGAAGGGAGGCCTCACAGGCCTGGGTCGCATGGCGCCGGCTGCCGCCTCGTGCGTTCGGATCGTCCCACCGGGTGGGGTAAAGAAACTTCGTTGCCAAGATGACCTGATGTCGACCACCCCGACTTGCGAAATACCGCCCTAGCCGCGCCTCAGTGTGTCCCATGCCGGCGCCGCCGTTGAGTACATGCCCATAGAAATCGGCCGTGTCGATGAAATTAATGCCGGCCTCCAGCACACGATCGATCATTCGTGCGGACTCACCTTCGGGGGTACGATCCGCGAAGTTCATCGAACCCAGGCAAAGCCGGCTGACGTAAACGCCCGTTCGGCCCAGTTGAACGTATTCCAAGTGATTCCTTTCCTCGGATTTGTGATGAGGGATCAAGGCGCATCGAGAGCGCCCCCTTCGGCGAGCGCATGCGATCGTCCACCTCGCCCTCGGCGAATGTGCCTCAGGTCGAATCGGAATCCGGTTGCGATGCCGCGCCGAGTGCGAGCAGCCGTGAACCTAGTGCCGTCAGCGATTCCTCGCTCAGCGAATAGAACTTCATGCCGTCTTGTTTTCGAAGCTTCAAAACACCGGCCGCCACAAGAAGGCTCAGGTGTCGAGAAACGGCCGGCTGACTGATCTCCATGCGCGATACGATCTGCTGTGCATAGAGCTCTCGCCCAACCAACATGGCCAATATCTCAAGGCGAGTTTCATCCGCGAGCGCTCGCAACGGCGCAAACAAATCACGCACGGATTCAGTGATGCCTGCCGATTCACTATTGGGGCGGCAGTTGTAGAGCAAGGCCAACACCCTTCCGGCGGGATCCATGGGCACGAACTGCACAAAGGGGCCCGTGAAGCAGTTGGGAATGAAGATGAGGTGTTCAAGATGGTCCATCCAGCCCGCCATTCCAGAGGGAAGAGGGCGGCCCGTGACCTGCGCGAAGGTCGCCGGCAATCCTCCACTGAACGCGACTATCTCAAACCCTCGGACACTTCGCTGAGCCAGTCGATCGCACTCCGCATGAACCGGCTGATAATAGGACTCCCAAAAGCGTGTGATCGCAAGAACCAGCTGGGCCTTCAATTCACTCGGAGACACAATCAATCTCGCGATCCTTCTGAATCGCTCATCATTCGCTTCCGCCAACTCCGTCCACTCACATGCCGTGTTGCAAAAGAACTCGCGAAGCCGCTCGCCGTCGGCCAGATTGGTCGGTACAGCGAGTGGGGCCTCGTGCGTTGAGGCCTTTCGCGCCAGTTCCTCAAAAAGCCTGACTACTCCCTGATGAATCGCGTCATCGGGAATCGCCGCGATCCAACCCAAGAGCGCGGACAGATCGCCTATCTCCGGCTGTTGATTGAGCAGCTCTTGTAGCAGAATGGGCACACCGAGGGGCCCGACAATCCACAGGATGTCTCGCCGGACGCCCTCCTCAAGTGCAGCGAAGGTCACGTAAATCCACTGATCGAATCCTTCATAGCGTGGCGCCTTCGAGAGTGTGGTCAACGTTCCGATGATGAGGAAGGGAAACGAATGCCGAAACTCCACGTGAGGAGTCGGCGAGGCTTGGGGATTCGAGCTATCATTTATAAGCATATAGTTATATTATTATTTATTTAGCGCCGCGTCAACGTGGATCACGTCGATTTCCCAACGGAGTCCGCACCATGTGATAGACTTGGGAAACGCTCAATCGAAGCGAGGGGGATCATGAATCGAACGCTTACCTTGTTTTTGCTGCTTGCCCTCGGCGTCGCCGGCATCGTCGGTCTTCAATCCTTGGGCGTTCTTCCCCCCATCGCGCGGCTCTCCAATTCTCCCGACGATTCCCTGGAGTCCGCTCACATCATCTTCTTTGAGAAGGAAGATTGCTCACGCTGCCGGAACATGAAGAAAAGTCTGGCGCAATTTCTTCAGGATTACCCCGATGTCACCTACGTCCTCTACGATGTCGAGGCGGATGCTGAGCTGCTGCTTCGACTCCAAGAGCACCATGGAATCGCCGATGCGCGAGAGATATATCCTGTGATGTTCATCGGCGACGACGTCATCGTCGGAGAGGGGCGTTTGGAGGAACTGGCACTCCGAAGCGCCATGGCGTCCTGCCAATCCGAGGGCTGCCCGCCTCCAGCCTCACTTCTCAATCGATAGAGGAACGGTATGCCCGGGAAGCCCCGATTCAATCCGCCGACATCGCTCCATCACACGCCGCATCCGAAGATCACGCGAAGTGATTCTCGGACCTTCCGTCGAAGGATGCTGGAGGCTGAACCACACGTGTCGTTGACGGTTTCCGTAGGCTAATCCTCGGGCCTTTCGTCGAAGGATGCCGGAGGCTGAACCGCACGTGTCGTTGACGGTTTCCGTAGGATATACTTCCCCCGGTGATAACCATGTGTTTGGCTGCCCCTGCGAAAGTCATTTCCATTGCCGACAACGAAGCCGTCGTCGATTACAACGGCGTGCAAACGACGGCACGCCTCGATACGTTGACCGAGCCGCTTTCCCCTGGCGACTATGTGCTCATTCACACCGGATTCGCCATCCGAAGGCTGTCGCCCGAAGACGGGGAAGAGACGCTGAAGCTGTTTGACGAACTCGCGCGCGCTCTCGACGAAAACGCGGGACGTTCGAACGAGAACGCAGCGCGTTCTCGTGCAGACGCTGACACGTCACAGCCGCCTGAAAGCGAGGTCTAATGGCTAGGCCGTTTCAACTGTCCGATCCGAAACGCGCGCGTCAGCTTGCCGATGCCATCGCCATTCTCGCGCCCCCCACACCCATCAAGATCGTTCACGTATGCGGAACGCACGAGATGGCCATCACGCAACACGGACTTCGCCGCTTCCTGCCCGAGAAGGTCCAGGTGCTCGAAGGCCCCGGATGCCCGGTCTGCGTCACGCCGACAGCGGATATCGATGCCGCCGTTCGAATCGCGGAAGCCGGCGCTATCGTCTGCACATTCGGCGACATGACTCGGGTTCCGGGCACGCGGCTGACGCTCGAACAAGCCCGCTCCAAGGGCGGGGACGTCCGGGTCGTGCTGTCGGCGACCGATGCTGTGAAGATCGCCCAGGAGACGGATCGTGAGGTCGTCTTCTTCGCCGTCGGTTTCGAGACGACGACGCCTATGACGGCAGCCGTTCTTCTCGACGATCCGCCCGCAAACTTCTCCGTCCTGACGTCCCACAAGAAGATCCCCGAGGCCATGGGCGTGCTTCTCGACCTGCCCGGCACGAACATCGGCGGCTATCTTGCGCCGGGTCATGTCTCAACGATCCTCGGGCTCGCGCCCTACGAAGCCCACTTGGCCAAGTTCAACATTCCCGTCGTCATCGGCGGATTTGAGCCTCTCGACATCCTCTATGCCGTCGCCCTGATTCTGCGGCAGGTCCGAGACCAGGTTGGCTTCGTCGAGAACGCATTCCCACGCGCCGTCGCCGACGAAGGGAACCCCGCCGCTCAAGCCTTGATCGAAACCGTCTTTGAGTCCGCAGGCGTCCATTGGCGAGGGATTGGATCCATCCCGGATTCCGGCTATCGCTTGAGAGACGACTTCGCTGAGCTCGATGCTCGGCGACGTTTCGATGTCCAGGGAGAACGCGGCGACGAGGTGATTCCAGGCTGTCGTTGCGCCGATGTCCTGACCGCGCGCGCCACGCCCGCCGACTGCCCCCTCTTTGGCACGCGCTGCACGCCGCTATCTCCGATTGGCCCGTGCATGGTGGGAACGGAGGGCGCTTGCAGTATCTGGTTCCGCTACGGAGGACGTGAGTTGCCATGACGCATGATCTCGATCGCATCTCGCCTCTGCACGGCGCCGGCGGTGAACTCATGGGGCGCCTGCTCGCCGAGCATGTCCTTCCGCATTTCGAGGACGATCCTTCTCAAATCGGCCTTTCCGCCATGGATGACGGGGCAACGCTCGCGCGACCTTCTTCCGGCGATCTCGTCATGACCACGGACAGCCATGTGGTCAAGCCCATCTTCTTTCCCGGAGGAGATATCGGGACACTGGCCGCCGCCGGAACGTTGAACGATCTCGCCGTCATGGGCGCGCGCCCGCTCGCCCTCAGTTTGGCCGTCATCATCGAAGAGGATTTTCCCATCGCCGATATCGACCGCATCGTGGGCTCCTTCGCCAAAACGCTTAAGGATTCGGGCGCTCGTCTCATCTGTGGCGACACGAAGGTGATGGGGGTCGGCGAACTCGATGGAATCGCCATCAATACGTCCGGCATCGGCGTCGCCGATCCGGTGGTCGGGGACGCGGGGGCTCGTCCCGGAGACGCCATCATCGTGACGGGAACGCTAGGCGACCATGGCATGGCCTTGCTGGCAGCGCGTGAGGAATTCCGCCTGTCAACCGAACTGACGTCTGATGTCGCCTCCATCTGGCCGATGATCCGCAGCATCCTCCCGGTCGGAGGGATCCACGCCATGAAGGACCCGACCCGGGGCGGATTGGCCGCCGCCTTGAATGAGATGGCTCGCAAGTCAAACACCACGATGGAAATCGAGCACGCGAAGATTCCGATCCGCGAGCCGGTTCGTGGCCTATCCGATCTTCTGGGGATCTCTCCGCTGGTCGTGGCCAACGAAGGCAAAGCCGTGCTCGTTGTCTCACCCGAGGTCGCTGACGAGGTTCTCGATCGCCTGCGCTCGCACGCGTTGGGGCGCGATGCCGCCATCATCGGCCACGTCGATGACACACGCCCCGGCCGCGTCATCGTCACGACAGCTGTAGGCGGCCGACGCTTCCTCGACATGCCCTTGGGCGATCCCGTTCCCCGGATCTGCTGATCGTTCGCCGAGCATCAACGCCGTAAGCCCTTTCGGACGCTGTACCGCTGATGCCTCCTCCCTTGACGACCGGCCCCTCTCTCAGTACGTTCCCCATCAAGGAGGTTTCCCCATGACCACGCCCGCGACTCAGCGCACCGCCATCCACAACGTGACCCTCATCGATGGAACCGGCGCGCCCCCCATCGAGAACGCCGCCGTCCATATCGAGGGGGATCGAATCCTCTCGATCGCACCGCACGACAGCGAGAGCGTCCCGTCAGACAGCCATCGCATCGACGGGGATGGCAAGTGGCTGCTTCCCGGTCTCATCGATGCGCACGTTCACGTCTCTGCGCAGGATTTCATCCCCATCGCCCCCAAGGGTGACCGGACCGCCTATATGACTGTGATCGCCGTGCGCGCACTTCGCACGGCCCTTCAAGCGGGCGTGACAACGATCCGCGATGTCTGCGGCCCTCGCATGAACCTCGCGCTGCGGACCGCGATCCAGCGCGGCCAGCTGGTCGGACCACGCATGCTAACCGCGGGGAAAGGCATCTGCATGACGGGAGGACACGGATCCGGCGATCCCTCAGCCGTTCACCAAGTCGATACGCCCCAAGCCGTCCGCCAGGCCGTTCGCGAAGAGCGCAAGGCGGGCGCTGATTTGATCAAACTGCTGACGTCTCATCGCACCGAGTATCCGGAATTCAGCCAAGCGGAGATCGACGCCGGCGTTAACGAGGCACATCGGCTCGGGTTGCGCGTTTCCATTCATGCCGCCAATTTCGCGACCACGGCGATGGCGGCGCGTGCCGGTGTTGACGTCATCGAGCATGGAAGCTGCATCGATGAGCCCACCATGCAGCTGATGGCTGAAAAATCCATCATGCTCGTTCCCACGCTTTGGGTGAAACACGACCTCGCCGTTCGCTTGGAACGCTGGAAAGCGACGCCCGAGAAGTTTCCATGGGGAGATGCCGCCGACCTCCATGAAAGCGCGGCCTGGTTCCAACGTTGTGTAGAGTGTTTACCCACCACGATGGCGCTCGCACGCCACTACGGCATTCGGATGGCCGCCGGAACGGATTTCGTGATGAACGATCGCTCGTGGGCCCTTCTTCCCGAAGAGGTCGCCCTATTCACCACGCTGGGGTGCACGCCCATGGAAGCCATCGAAGCGGCGACGCGCGGCGGCGCCGAGTGCCTGGGATTGGAACGCGATCTGGGCACCATCGAAGCCGGCAAACTGGCGGACCTCATCCTCGTCGATGAGAACCCGCTTGAGGACATTCGTGCGCTCGAACGCGTCTCGTGGGTGATGCAGGCCGGACGCGTCATTCCTCGAAGCCCTGAATGGGAGCGCCGCCCCATCCGGGCTCCCATTGAACTCTAACCACCAGTTAAGCGCTGGCATGGCATTCCCTGTCCGAACGCGTGTCGAACGATGTCGTGACGGTGGCTGGCGCGGGGAGCAGACCGTGGGCTCCAAACTTGATTTGGTGGGCCAACACGAGAAGGCATCGCCTTCTCGTCCGAACGCAGGTCGGACGATCTGCGTTCGCATTAACGCGTCAGCCAAGCGCGGCGGTCCTTGATGGTCTTGTCGCTCGACTGACAGTGAGGGCAATAGTAGGTCTTGGTCTGCGCATAACGAATTTCGGCAATGCGCGTCCCACACTCCGGACAAGGCTGGTTCGTTTTCTTGTAGATGCGAGTGAACGATCGCCCGTGGGGCGTGAGCGCGGCCCCGCCCGCCTCGGCTCGGATTTCATCGATCGCCCAATGGAGGACGGATCGAATCGAACGATGGAGACGCGTCACCTCTTCCTCAGTGAGCGTCGTACCATATCGAATGGGAGACAATTTGGCATCGAACAGAATCTCGTCCGCATACGCCGATCCAATCCCGGCAATGACCGTTTGATCGGTCAGCGTCTTCTTCAATTGTCGGCGGCGCCCACGGACATGTTCCGAAAGGTACTCTAGCGTAAACGCCTCTGACAGCGGTTCGGCGCCGGCCTTGGCAATGGCCGCAACCTCGCGTGGATCACGAACGACGTGCACGCGAACCAGATGCGTTGTGCTGTTTTCGATCACTCGCAGGTCATCTCCATCGGCAAGCGAGAGCACGAAGCCGGTCGCCTTGGTTGCCTTGGTGTCGGATTGACACAGGATGAGACGTCCGGCCAACATCAGATGCAGCACGACATGCAGCGTGTCATCGACAGTGAAAATCAGATGCTTGGATCGACGCGAGATCGCACGCACGCTGTGACCGATCAGATCGTCGATCGCTGGCTCGACCGTCTTCAGAATCCCGGGGTGAATTGATCGCGCAGCGACGATCGTTTTCCCCACCAGCGTCTCGGACAACACGTCGCGCATCACTTCCAGCTCAGGCAATTCCGGCATCGTCGTCCTCCGGCGTTTATTATACGGTCCGGCCGGCATCCAGTCCTCTGTGAAGGGTGCTCAGCGTCCCTTGAATGGTGCCCGTCAGTCTCGCCTCCTCAGCCATTCACAAGAGAAAATGGGTATGAGGTGGACAATGAGTCGATGGCAGAAGCATCTTGTCGCGCGGATCGTAATCATCAGTACCCTGTTTCTATGGGGCTGCTTTTTCTCAACCCCCATCAACATCACAGGGACGTGGACGGGGTCCTTCACGTGGACCTCCGGTCCGGCGACAGGCATTACCTATCCCTTCAGCATGGAATTGCTGCATGAAGGACAGACCGTCACCGGAACGGTCACACTGCCCAGCCATGCCGCATTGACCTTCGAGCTTCCCGTTGTTCAGGGGCGTGCCCGGTCGATCAATCTCGATCTCATCGCCCGCGGCATCAACACGAACGTTCCCACAGAACCCACGGTGGAGTTTGAGATCGAGGGACGCTTCGAGCAAACCTCCATGTCAGGCGAAGGCACCCAAACCATTGATGACGCGACCTACGACTTCGAGTGGGAAGCGACCTTGATCACCGAGCCTCAGCCTGCCGGTCTGTAGTCGCAGGACTTCAGCAACGGCTCGTGCGCTCCTCGCGACAATCGCGTTCCCGCGCCGCGTCCGATCGTCGCGTTGCGGCTCCGTATCCGCCGCCTCCCGGAGTCCGGATGCTGACGGTATCACCGTACTGGACCGTCACCACGCCCTTGCCCGGCAACACGATCGCGCCATCGTCACAAAGGATGACATTCTCCCCAGGAGCGCCCATCTCGCCGCCGTTGACGCCATAGGGACGCGTTGTGCGACGATCGCTCAAGAAGGAAACGCGCGCCGATTTCGCGAGACACGTCATGTCCCGCCGTAGGCCGAGCCCGCCTCGGAATTGTCCGTCACCTCCTGTCCCAGTACGCAGCTCATAGCGTTCGACACGGAGCGGATAACTCGTTTCCAAGGCCTCGATCGGCGTGTTCAACGTGTTGGTCATATGGGAGTGAATGCCATCGATCCCATCCTTGGACGGCCGCGCTCCGAAACCTCCCGCCATCGTCTCATACACCGCAAAGGGACACCCGTTGCGAGGATCGATTCCCCCAATGGCCAGGTTGTTCATCGAACCTTGACAGGCGGCCATCGACCGCTCGGGGACGATCTTTCCGAGCGCCCCCAGCACGACATCGACGACACGTTGCGAAGTTTCCAGGTTCCCTCCCACTACGGGAGCCGGGAGTGAGGCATTCAACACGCTGCCTTCCGGCGCTACGATGCGAATGGGACGATAGCAGCCAGAATTCGGCGGGATCTCGGGATCCGTGAACGCTCGGATGGCATAGTAGGTGGCCGACGCCGTCACGGCGAACACGGCATTGATGGGACCCAAAGCCTGATCGGCTGTTTCGCTGAAATCGACCTCGATCTCATCATCGAGAATTGTGATTCGAACCCGTATCGGAATGGGATCTCCTGACACGCCATCATCATCCAAAGCATCTTCGAAAGACGCTTCTGCTCTCGGAAGCTGGGAAATCTCGTGCCGCATCCGTCGTTCCGAGTAGTCGAGCATCGCGCTCATGCCTTCGACCAACATCGTTGCGCCCTCTCGCTGGCAAAGGGCTTGCAGGCGATCGATCCCAGTGATACAGGCGGCGCGCTGAGAACGAAGGTCACCCCAACGTTCGCCAGGTGTTCGCACATTGGCGAGGATCAGATCCAGCAGGTCGCGGTCAATCTCACCGGCCCGCCACAGACGGACAGGAGGAATTCGCAATCCCTCTTGGTAAATCTCAACGGAATCTCCCGCCAGGCTGCCGGGTTCTTTTCCCCCGACATCGGCGTGATGGGCACGGTTGGCCACGAACCCAAGCAAGCGCTCCTCGATGAAGACCGGAGCCACGAACGTCACATCGGGCAGATGTGCGCCGCCGGCATAGGGGTCATTCAGCACGACGATGTCACCGGACGAGAATGCGTCAACGGCATCGATCGCCGCAGCAACGGAGTACGGCATTGCACCAAGGTGGACGGGAATGGACTCGGCTTGAGCGATCATACGACCGTGAGAATCGAACACCGCACTGGAGCAGTCTCGCCGCTCCTTGATGTTTGGGCTGTACGCAGTTCGGATGAGATTGGCGTTCATCTCGTCCGCAATGGCCGCCACCGCATGCCGCAGAACCTCCAACGCAATGGCGTCGATCTTCCGATCCGGTCCCTTCATTCGATCTCCAGGTGAATCGTCCCAAACCCATCGCACTGCCCTCGCACCCCATCCGGTACCAACAACGTCGCTTCAGAGCCCCAAAGGATGGCCGGGCCCTCGATCCTCTCATTCTCACTCAATGCTCGGCGATCACGCACGTGCGTCACGACAGGGCCTGCCTCATCAAACCAGACGTTGGCTTCAAACGGACCGAGAAAAGCGCCGTCGTACCGAACTCGCGGATGGGTGAAGGCAGGCGGCGCCGTCATTCTCACACGCAACGTCACCAGCTCGACGAGTTCGTCGCGCGAGCAATGGCCGAATCGAGCCTTATGTTCAACATGGAAATCGTTCTCCCAGCGCTCTAGGTCATCGATCGTCAGGATAGGGGACCGTTCCGAGTTTCTGCCGATGTTTAGTTCATGAGATTGCCCATGATAGCGAAGGTCGGCGGATAGACTCAGCTGAACGAAAGCCGCGTCAAATCCCTCGTCGGCTAGCTCACGTCCGCCGCGCTCGGAGAGGGAGAGGATCATCTGCGTGAGCGTCTCCGGGGACAGAGAACGAAGCGGGCGAACGATGCTGCGGCCATAGTCTCGGCCCACATCGCACGCCAGCAACCCCATCGCTGACAACACACCCGCTGTCGGAGGGATGAGTATATGTCGAATTCCCAGACGCCGCGCAATCGATACCGCATGCAGCGGCCCGGCGCCTCCAAAGGCGAGCAGGGCAAACTGGCGCGGGTCGTGCCCGCGCTCAATCGAGATAACGCGAACGGCGCGCTCCATGGCCGCATCTGCCACGCGCAGAATGCCCAACGCCGCTTCTTCGACCGACCGCTCAAGGCGCTCGGCGAGAGGCTCGATCACCGCCCGTGCCATCGCGACATCAAGCGGCGGGAGCTCGCCAAGCGGCATCTCAGGCAACAGATGCCCGAGCACGGCGTGGGCATCGCTTACCGTCGGCCGCGTTCCGCCCTTTCCGTAGCACGCGGGTCCAGGGACGGCGCCCGCACTCTGTGGTCCCACGCGCAAGGCGCCTCCGGCATCGATCCAAGCGACGCTGCCACCGCCGGCACCGATGGTATGAATTTCGTTCATTCTGACGGAAACTGGATGGTCGCCGACAGCACCCGCCGTCGTTTGTCCGATCTCGCCATTTCGGATAAGGGCGACATCGCAGCTTGTTCCCCCCATATCCATGGTGATCAGGTCAGGCGCGTTCGACAACGTCCCCATCGTTTTGGCGCCTTCTACCCCCGCTGCCGGTCCTGAAAGCAGGATTCGCACCGGCTCATGTTGCACTTGTGCCGCACTGATGACCGTTCCATTGGATTGCATGATTTGCCATTCGGGCACGATCCCCAGCGTTCTGGCTCCGTCGGATAGCCGTTGAATGTACTGTTCGATGACCGGACGCAACGACGCGCACACTGCCGTGGTCGATGTGCGTTCGTACTCTCGAAACTCCGGCAAGACATCGCTCGACAGCGTAATCGGCAACTCCAGCGCATCTTTCAGAACCCGGCCGACGCGTTGCTCATGCTCGGGATTCAGATACGAGAACAAGAAACTCACGGCAACGGATTCGACGTTCGTCGAGATGATCCGGTCAATCAACCCGCCCAACTCGGATTCAGCTAAAGGCAATACCACGTCGCCCTCTGCACCGATACGCTCCGAGCACTCCAACCGCAGATCGCGGGGAACGATGGGGCGCGGACGATCGAGGTTTAGATCGTACAGATCAGAGCGATTCTGGCGTCCGATCTCAAGAACATCCCGGAAGCCCCGTGTCGTGATCAGGGCGGTGGGCGCCCAGTTTCCTTCCAACAAGGCATTGGTTGCCACGGTCGAACCATGCGCAATTCGCTCGACATCCGGCGCGCAAAAGATCCCGCGTTCAATCAGGGCTTCGAGGGCATGAAGCACGCCACGTTCGGGAGCATCCGGAGTGGATGGGAACTTGAAAAGCCGCAAACCAGAAGCATCGGAAAGCACTACATCAACGAAGGTTCCGCCGATATCGATTCCTATTGCAATGGCCACGGTCGGACAGTATAGAATGTCCACAGACCCTATGCAAACCTATCGAAGAATCGTCAGAAGCAAGGTAATCGTTCCGAGGCTGAGGAGTGTCGAGATGAAGACGGTTGCTGCCGCCAGCTCCGGTTTTCTCCGAAAGTGTGTGGCCAGAATCAGTGAGTTCACGGCGCTCGGCATGCTGGCTTCAGCGATCAAAACCGCTTGGAGAAGCCCTCCGATTCCCATCAACGAGGTCACCGCCCATCCGAGAAATGGAGGAATCGTCAGCTTGAGCACGCTGAGGAGAAGCGGGTCAAGGCCGAAATGGTGGAAACGAACTCGCGAGAGCTGCAGTCCGAGCATGAGGAGCTGGCCCGGGATCGCAGCCTCCGCCAACAGGTCGACGGTTCGAAAGAGGCTTACCGGCAGCTTTACCGATGTGGTCCGAAGGAGAATAGCTAGAAGAAACGCGTAGATATACGGAACGCGAAGGATCTGCGTCACAGCGCGCTTCCAGGAGGCTCCCTTGCGCCACGACGCGACGCCGATCCCTAGGATCGCCTGGGACATACCCGAGATCAGCACATAGATGATGCCGAAGGCGAACCCCTGTTCCCCAAATGCAAACAACATCACCGGCAATCCATAGTTGGCGCAGTTCGCGAACAGCATCGTGAGCGAACCGGCCGCTTGCGTATCATCATCCCAACGGCGAAGCCGTCCCACGAGTCGCGAGATCGCGAACATCACGCCCTGAACGATAAGCACATAACCCGCGATCTCCAAGGCATTCGCAAGCGTGACGGTCGATGTGTAGATGGATCGAAAGATCAATGCCGGGCCAAGCAAGTAGAAGATGACGCGCGTGAGCACAACCGGCTCCGCCTTGGCGGCTCGACCGACGAGATAGCCGCAGCCTCCGACAAGAAAGACGGGAAGAATAACATTCAGCAGTATCGTCACGTGACTCCTCAGCGCGCTTGGTTTCTCGTAGTTTCAACCAATCCCTAGAGAGTCGCAAACAGTCTACCCGTTCCCTCCGTTCTTGCGTACAATTCCAGCGCTAGAAGAGGGAGGCACTTGTGACGCGTATGACTCGACGGATCCTGGTGACCGGAGCATGTGGCCAGATTGGCTCGGAACTGACCCCTGTGCTGCGAGCGCGCTATGGCAACGACCATGTCATTGCGACGGATATCCGCCCCCCTGAGACGGCCTGTCTCGCGGATCAGGGTCCTTTCGAGCAACTCAATGTCTGTGACCGTGAAACGATGGAGCGCATCATCGCATCGTATGAAATCGACACCGTCTACCACATGGCCGCGATCCTCTCCGCGACCGGCGAGGAGAGACCGAGCTTGGCATGGGATGTCAATATTTGCGGCCTGATGAATGTCCTCGAAATCGCACGGGAGAGGCAGCTTCATCGCGTTTTCTGTCCGAGTTCGATCGCCGTTTTCGGCCCTGAGACGCCACGTGCCTGTGCGCCCCAAACCACAATTCTTCAGCCGACAACCATGTACGGGATCACGAAGGTCGCCGGCGAACTGCTCGGAGAATACTACGTTCAGCGTTACGGGCTGGATGTCCGGGGCGTTCGCTACCCGGGCATCGTCTCTTCGGAAACCCCGCCGGGTGGA
Organism: Candidatus Bipolaricaulota bacterium; assembly: GCA_028277345.1. GTDB lineage: Bacteria > Bipolaricaulota > Bipolaricaulia > UBA7950 > UBA9294 > SPBW01. Next base: position 136,236 of record JANQGM010000040.1, read on the forward strand.
GGGACCACGGACTACGCCGTCGACATCTTCTATCAAGCCCTCCGGACGGGGTCGTACTCATGCTTCGTTCGGGAGGACACCGTGCTTCCCATGATGTACATGCCGGATTGCATCAAGGCCACGATCGATCTCATGGACGCGGACTTTGATTCACTGGAAGGGCACTGCAACTTCAATATCGCGGGAATGAGTTTCTCTGCAAAACAGCTCGCAGATGAGATCGCCAAGCACATCCCCGGTTTCGTCTGCACCTACGAACCGGACTTCCGTCAGGCCATCGCCGATTCGTGGCCGAGGACCATCGACGATGAAGCCGCACGTTCGCAGTGGGGGTGGACGCCTCAGTATGACCTTCAATCTATGACCGAGGATATGTTGGAGAAGCTAGGGACACGTTTGAGCGCTGAATAGCCTTATCACTGTCGCCGACGCAACTCGAGAGTGCAAAAGAAAAACGCCTCCGTGATGGGAGGCGTTCTTTTTTTCAGATTCAGTGTGCGTGGAGACTATTCTCCGGAGTCGACCAACATGAGGCGCGCCATCTCAGCACCATCGCCACGACGGGGACCGAGTTTAATGACCCTTGTGTAACCGCCGCTGCGTTCCTTGAACCGCGGACCCAACTCATCGAACAGCTTGGTGACCGCCGCCTTGTCGCGAATGCGCGAGAAGGCGATGCGCCGCGCATGCAGGTCGCCGCGTCGTGCCAATGTAATGAGGCGTTCGGAAAACTGCTGACTGGCCTTTGCTCGCGCCAGCGTCGTATCCACGCGCTCGTTTTGAATCAGAGCCACCGCCAGATTGGCCAACACGCTCTTACGGTGACTTCGCACCATGCCGATCTTATCGACAGTCCGTCTATGCCTCATGACGAATGTCTCCTTCGTTTCTTAGTGAATAGCCGAGCTCTTCCAATCGGTCCTCGACCTTGCTCAGCGTCTTGCCGCCGAATCCATGAATGTCGAGAAGCTCTTCTCGGGGACGCGTCAGCAGATCATTCAGCGTCACGATGTCCGCCTCTTGCAAGAGGTTACACGCGCGCTGATCGATGTTCAGATCAATCAGCGGGATCGACAGTTCTTCCGCTTCGACCTCAACGGTCTCTTCAACGGAGATCCCAAAGGGATGTTCGGCAAAATCATTGAACAGATCGAAGTGCCGCTTCATGATCCGGCTCGCTTCGGAGAGCGCTTCCTCGGGCTTGATGCCGCCGTTGGTCGTCATCTCCAGCACGAGACGCTCATACCCCGTCTTTCCTCCGACGCGAGTCTCTTCCGAGTGGAAATTGACCCGACGGACGGGAGAGAAGTCGGCATCGATCGGGATCACCGAGATCGGCGAATCCTCAAGACTGTTCATCTCGGAGGCGACATAGCCAAACCCCGTCTCGACTTCCAGCTCCACTTCCAATTCGCCGCCCTTGTTCAAGGTCGCGATGTGAAGATCGGGATTGATGATGTCCACCTCTGGCGGCGTCTCGATATCGGCGGCCGTCACATCGCCCGCGCCCTTCTTGGCGAGGGTCAGCCGCTGCAATTCATCGCCCTTCATTCGGAGCGCGAGGCTCTTGAAGTTCAGGATGATCGACAATACATCCTCTCGAACGCCATCGATGGTGTCGTATTCGTGATATTTCCCAAAGAAGCGAACGCGCACTACGGCCGCGCCGGGGATCGCGGATAACAGCACGCGGCGTAGGGAATTTCCCAACGTCGTCGCGAATCCGCGCTCCAACGGCTCGATCGAGATCTTCCCGGTCGTGTCCGTCAACTCCTCAACTTTGATGTTCTGTGGGAAGACAAGCTCGTCCATGCGCGCCTCCTAGCGGGAGTAGAACTCAACGATCAAGTTGGTAGCGATAGAGAGACCCATCTGCTCCACATTCGGCGTTGAGACCAATTGAAACTTCATCGCATCGGCGTTGGCTTCCAGCCACGTCGGGATCTCGCGTCCTTGATTGGCTTCGACAATCGCCTTCAGGCGGCTTCGGCGGCCTTCCTTGATGGAGACCATGTCGCCATCTCGCAGCAATGCGGACGGAACGTTGGTCGCTCGGCCATTCAGCTCAAGATGTCCGTGAACGATCATCTGCCGTGCCTGCTGCCGGGAAGATGCAAAGCCCGCGCGATAGACCAGGTTGTCAAATCGACGTTCCAGGAGCGTCAGTAGGGCTTCGCCCGTCACGCCCTTCTTGCGTTTGGCCTCGGCCACATAACTGCGGAACTGCCGCTCGCGCACACCATAAATGCGTCGTGCTTTCTGCTTCTCACGAAGGTGAATTTGATACTGACTTCGTCGTGGGCGGCGTTTCTTCGATCCCTCTCCCGGAGGCCGGGAGTGCGAGTTCATCGCGCAATTACGCGAATAGCAACGATCGCCCTTTAAGAAGAGCTTCTCGCCTTCGCGACGGCATTGTTTGCATTTTGGTCCAGCTTCTCGACCCATTATCGTCTCCCCTTGCTATGGGAAACCGGTGTGACGTTCTTGACTTCTTCAACGCGGATCCCTGAAGACTTGATCGTCTGAATGACAGACTGTCGGCCTGAGCCCGTTCCCTTGACGAACACGGCAACCGACCGGATTCCAACATCCTTCATCTCTCGAGACAAGGACTCAGCAGCGATCTGAGCGGCGTACGGGGTGCCCTTTCGGGAGCCTTTGTATCCGACGACGCCCGGCGTCTTCCACATCACCGGATGCCCGTTCATATCCGTGATCGTGATGATCGTGTTGTTGAACGTCGCATGGATGTGGACCTGGGCTCGTTCGAGCTTCACGTTTTTTGCCATAGCCGCTACCTCTTCTTACCCGCCTTCGCCGGACGTGGTCCTTTCCACGTTCGAGCGTTGGCCCGAGTCCGCTGTCCGCGCGCCGGTAGGCGCCTCTGATGTCGTGTGCCGCGGTAGGCGTTGATGTCCTTGAGTCGCTGGATGCTTGCATGAATACGTCGCCGCAAGTCACCCTCGACCATGAACTGCTCAACCTCACGTCGCAGATTGTTGACCTCGTTTTCGGTGAGATCCTTCACACGAACGTCGGGAGACATCCCTGACTTCTCAATGATTTCAGCCGCACGCGATGTTCCGATCCCGTAGATATACGTCAACGCGATCTCGACTCGCTTGTTATTCGGCAGATTAACACCTGCAATTCGCGCCATTGATGTTCCCCCTACCCTTGCCGCTGCTTATGCTTAGGATTCCGACAGATGACGCGCACTCGCCCCTCACGCCGGATGACCTTACATTTGGCGCACATCTTCTTAACTGAAGCTCGAACTTTCATAATGTCCAAGCGTAGTGGTTACGATTCACGATACACGATCCTTCCCTTGGTCAGATCGTAGGGAGAGAATTCGACAATGACGCGATCTCCTGTAAGGATACGGATATAGTGCTTGCGTATTCGTCCCGAAATATGACACAGTACGACATGGTCGTTCTCCAGCTTCACCCGGAAGGTGGAACTGGGTAGGGATTCGATCACTTCACCACGAACCCGTAGTACGTCTTTCTTCCCTCCACGTTGCTTCTCGTTAGTGGCCACTACGTCTTTTCGTCACCTCCTAGCGTTACGACGATTGCTCCGTCTTCTGTCAGCACAATCGTATGCTCAAAATGCACAGACAATCCACCCGATCCGGTGACGACGGTCCAGCGGTCATCAAGCACCTGCGTTGGCAACGCATCGAGCTTGATCATCGGCTCAATCGCCAATGCCATTCCCGGCCGTAGGCGAACGCCATGACCAGGTGGACCGTAGTTGGGAATCTGTGGATCCTCGTGCAAGGCTTTCCCGATTCCATGTCCGACGTATTCCTTGACGACGTAGAAGCCCGCCTCTTCGACATAGCTTCCGATCGCGTACGAAACATCGGACAAACGGTTTCCAATCTTAACTTGTTCAATTCCTTCCCACAAGCTGCGCTCGCCAACATCCAACAACCGGCGAGCAACGTCATCCACGTCGCCGACAGGCAACGTTGTCGCCATGTCGACGTGCATGCCGTCACGCATCAATCCGATATCGATCGAGAACACATCGCCCTCAGAGAGCGTGCGCTCGGAGGAGGGGATGCCGTGCACCACTTCCTCATTGATCGACGCATTGATGGTGGCCGGGTAGCCGTGATATCCCTTGAACGAGGGAATGCCGCCTGCTTCCCGAATGAGCGATTCCGCCATCTCATCGAAATAGAGCGTCGGACGTCCCGGTTGAACCTCTCGGCATAATGCAGTCAGAATCCGGGACAGTGTCTGTCCGTTCTCGCGCAAGACAGACACTTCGGTCGGTGATTTCAGCGCAATCATGCGGTCAGAATATCAATGATCTCCGCGAATACGCGCTCGGATCCAAGTGAACCGTCGAGCGTACGCAGAACGTTTTGCTTCGTGTAATACTCAATCAACGGAGCGGTCGAGGTCTCGTAAACATCGTAGCGGTTTTCGATGACATCGGTCTTGTCGTCATCTCGCTGGTAGAGTTCGCCGCCGCACGCTTCACACGCGGTTTGCCCCTCTTTGAGATTGAAGGTGAGGTTATAGATCTTCCCGCATGACCGGCACACGCGTCGACCGGTCAGACGTCGAACCACTTCATCTCGGTGAAGCGTGATGTTCAAGACGACATCGATTGTCGCGAATTGGCTCAATGCCTCGGCTTGAGCCGTCGTTCTCGGGAATCCGTCCAACAGAAACCCCGACGATGCCGCTTCGATTCGTCCTCGAATCATGTCGATGATCAACTGATCGGGGACCAGTTCCCCCCGGTCCATGAAGCCCTTGGCCGTCGTCCCAAGCTCCGTTTCGCGCCCCACTTCATCGCGCAGAATATCGCCCGTCGACAAATGCACCACACCAAGCTTCTCGATGATCTGCTTCGCTTGCGTCCCCTTGCCGGCCCCTGGAGGACCGAGCAGGACGATGTGCGTCAGCGCCATTAGCCTCTCCGTCCCAGCAGTCCGCCGGACTTGGTAAGCGACTCGTAGTGGCGCATCACCAGGTGCGTCTCAATCTGCATGATCGTGTCAATGCCCACACCTACGACAATCAGGAGTGAGGTTCCGCCGATCAGGAACATCGCCTGGGAACCGCTCAACGACGATAGCACAAACGGTAGAACGGCGACTGCGGACAAGAACATCGCTCCGACGAGGAGCATGCGCCCGAGAATGCCGGTGATGTACTCGGCAGTCGGCTTTCCGGGACGAACGCCGGGAATGAAGCCACCGGCTTCGCGGATGTTCTTGGCAACATCATTCGGATCGAACACGATCGAGCTGTAGAAGTACGTGAAGAAGAAGATCAACAGCACGTAACAGACGATGTACAAGATGCTTCCCTGGTAGAAATAGGCCTGTCCCGCCTGCCAATTCAAGGCTTGGAAAATGGTGATGGGAAACGTCAACAGGGCGGTCGAGAAGATGACGGGGATAACACCTGATTGATTCACACGCAGCGGCAGGTGAGACGAATGCCCACCGTAGATGCGCCGCCCCATCGTCCGCTTGGCGTACTGGATGGAGATCTTGCGCTGTCCTTGTTGCACCATCGTCATCCCTGCCACCACAACGACCAGAAGTACGATAAACGCCAATCCCCAGTAGGCGGGCGTGGAGCCCGTCGAGATCTCAATCCAGAGCGTTCGCAGGTTTGCGGGGAAACGGGACAGAATGCTGATCATGATGATCAAGCTGATGCCGTTTCCGATTCCGTTCTCAGTAATGCGCTCACCGAGCCACATCAAGAAGATGGTGCCCGTTGTCAACGTCACAATCGTCGTTGCATAAAACCAAATCGTCGCATCGACAGGGAACGCTTGGCGAATGATCGATGAGAAAGCGATGCCTTGAACGATCGCCAAACCAACGGTCGCATAGCGTGTATAGGCGGTGATCTTGCGCCGACCTTCTCGCCCCTGCTGCTGGAGCTCTTTAAGCTTCGGAATGACCGATGTCAGCAGGCTGAAGATAATCGACGCATTGATGTAGGGCGTAACACCGAGCGCGAACAGCGAGAATCGCTGCAAGGCGCCACCGGTGAACAGGTTCAAGAAATCGAGAAGTCCGCCCTCTTCGAAGGCGCCGATGGCGTTCAAGTTTACGCCGGGAACGGAAATATGCGTCCCCAAGCGAATAATGATGATCGCACCCAGTGTGAATAGGATTCGCTTGCGCAGTTCCGGAACCTTGAACAGACTCGCGAACTTCTCCCACATGCCTAAATCACCTCGGCCTTTCCACCAGCATCTTCAATCTTGCGAACCGCTTCAGCAGCGAATCGATGCGCTCGAATCACCAGCGGCTTGGTCAGCTCTCCTCGACCGAGGATCTTGACGCGCTCAATCTTTCCCTTCACCAGCCCGCCTTCACGAAGGCGTTCCGGTGTAATCTCATCATTCGCATCGAACAGATTGTTCAGGGTGTCGACGTTCACGCACGCGTATTCCACGCGCGTGAAATTCTTGAATCCACGCTTCGGGAAGCGCATCCAAATCGGTGTCTGACCGCCCTCATATCCCAATCGCGTTCCGCCGCCGGAGCGAGAGTTCTGCCCCTTCGTTCCACGGCCGGACTCATGACCCCCAAGCCCGGAGCCGTAGCCGCGGCCCACGCGCTTCTTTCGATGCTTGGCTCCCTTTGTAGGGCGCAGATCTTCAAGCCGCATCTTCGACCTCCTGCTTCGGAGCTTCACCAATACCGCGAAGCTGCTCGATCTCTTGACGGCTTCGAAGCTGCGACAGCCCCTTCAATGCAGCCCTGGACAAGGTCAAGGGGTTCGTCGTTCCGATGGACTTGGTCAAGACATCCTTGATGCCGGCCAGACGGCAGATCGCGCCGACGGTTGTTCCCGCGATCACGCCCGTTCCAGGATAGGCCGGTTTGAGAAGGACATTGCCCGCCTTGAACTTGCCGATCACTTCGTGAGGGATCGTTCCGCCGTCCATATTGACCTTCACGAGGCTTTTCTTGGCGTCGCGAATGGCCTGTTGGATCGCACGCGGGATCTCGGTCGTACTACCGATGCCGACCCCTACCCGTCCCTTGCCGTCACCGACGACCATCGTCACGCGAAATCTCAAGTTACGTCCACCCTTGGTAACCTTACTGACACGTCGGATATCGATAATTTCGTTCTCGAATTCGTCTTGAATACGTTGATGCCGCGGATTGCGTTGTTGGCGATTTCTCAAAACTGCAGTCCCCCTTTGCGACAGGCGTCGGCAAAAGCCTTGATGACGCCGTGATACATGTGACCGCCGCGGTCGAAGACAACAGTCTCGACACCCTGCTCTTTCGCGCGTTCCGCCAAGACGGCGCCGAGTTTCTCAGCCGTCGCGATATTGGCTCCTCGATGTTCGTCTCGGAACCCGGGCTCAAGCGTCGATGCCTGCAGCACGGTGACTCGGGCTTCGTCGTCAATGATCTGTGCATAGAGATGCCGAAGCGTCTTCGCGATGCACAGGCGCGGACGAGCGTTGGTTCCGGAAACTTTCTTCCGAATGCGCTTGTGTCGTTTGATGCGCTCCGCGGCACGATTAAACCTTGCCATGAATCTCACTCTCCCTATGCCGCACCAGGTCCACCCAGTTTTCCTGCCTTCTGGATGACCTGCTCGTTTTGATAGCGAATGCCCTTGCCGTCATAAACGTTGGGCTTCCGATATTTGCGGATTCTCGCCGCCACGTGGCCGACAACCTGCTTGTCGGCGCCCCGGACGATGATCTCATTCGGATTCGGCACTTCGACCTCGACGTCCTTGGGCAAGTCATACTCCATCGGATTGGAGTAGCCCAAGTCCATGATCAAGGTATTCCCCTGGAGTCGAGCTCGGTAGCCCAATCCGCGGACCAATAACGTCTTCTCCCAACGTTGCGACACTCCGTACACCATGTTCGCCAGCAAGCTACGGTACAGTCCATGAAAAGCCCGGTATTCTTTGCCTTCCTTAAGACGTGTGACAGTTGCCTCTGCGCCATCGACGGCGATCTGAACCATGTCGGATCGGAATGTCTGCTCCAAACGACCGTGCTTGCCTTCAACGGCAAACGAGTCGGGACCGACGGAGATCTTTACACCGTCGGGGATCGCAATAGGTACTTTGCCTACTTTAGACATCTTCGATTCTCCCTACCAAACTTCACAAAGAACTTCGCCGCCGATTCCGCGCAGCTGAGCGTCCTTGCCGGAGATAATCCCTTGCGAGGTCGAAATGATGCTGATGCCCATTCCACCCAACGGCCGCGGGATCGAATCTTTTCCAACATACACTCGGCGGCTCGGTTTGCTGACCAGCTGAATCGAGCTGATGGCGCAAACCGTGTCCGATCGATCTCCCTGATATTTCAGTTGGATCTTCAGTTCAGGCTGAGGATCCAGTGCAACAACTTCGTAACCTTCGATGTACCCCTCAGCCTCAAGGATGCGGGCAACCGCTTCCTTCATCTTGGAATGAGGCATGGATACGGACGGATGAAAACGCGAATTCGCATTTCGGATCCGGGTGAGCATGTCTCCAATCGGATAAGGAATCATCTTACCAACTCGCCTTCTTTACGCCCGGGATTTCCCCGCGATGGGCAAGCTTCCGAAAACAGAGTCGGCAAATGCCGAAATCGCGAATGTAGGCATGAGGGCGCCCACAAAGGGAACATCGATTGTATCCCCGCGAACTGAATTTCGGCGATCGCTTGCTCTTCACAATCAATGATGTTCGTGCCATGTCGCCCCCTTCTTAATCGTTAAATGGGAAGCCCAGTGCCTTGAGCAGGGCATACCCCTCACGGTCCGTTCGCGCCGTCGTGACGATCGTAATATCCATCCCTTGTGTCTTGACGACCTCGTTATAGTTGACTTCCGGGAACGAAAGCTGCTCCCTCAAGCCCAACGTATAGTTACCGCGTCCGTCGAACGCCGACGAGGACAAGCCGCGAAAGTCACGGATACCTGGCAACACAGCATTGAACAGCCGGTTCAGGAACTCGTACGCCTGATCGCGACGCAGGGTGACTTTGCAGCCAATCGGATCTCCCTGAACGAGCTTGAAATCGGAGATCGATTTCTTGGCCTTGGTGATGATCGGCTTCTGACCGGTCAGCTTGGTCAGGTTGTTGACCGCGCCCTCCAGCACCTTGGGGTTGTCCTTGTCGCCGACACCCATGTTCACGGTAACTTTGACGATTCGCGGAATCTCCATGACGTTGGAGAGTTCCAGCTCATCCTTCAGTTTCGGAGCAATCTCTGTCTCGTAACGTTCGCGCAACATGATTATTCGAAATTCTCCCCGCACTGCTTGCAGCGCCGCATTTTCTTTCCATCGACTTCTGCGAATCCGACGCGCGTCGGCTCGTCACATTCCGGACAGATCGGAAGAAGGTTGGATAGGTTGATCGTTCCCTCCCGCTGGACAATGCCCGGCTGACGCAGGTTCTGTGTCGCTCGCTGATGCTTGGTGATCATGTGCACGTTCTCGACAATCGCTCGGTCACGTTCAGGATAGACCGCCAAGACGCGACCGACTTTGCCTCGGTCGTTTCCGGCGAGAACCTGGACTCGATCACCTTTCTTGATTTTCCTCATGATCGCTCTCTCCTATAGGACTTCGGGTGCGAGCGAAATGATCCGCATCATCTTCTTATCTCGCAATTCACGCGCCACCGGACCAAACACACGCGTACCAATCGGCTCGCCGGCTTGGTTGATAAGCACGACCGCGTTGTCATCGAATCGCACGAACGTCCCGTCTTTGCGGCGATGCGCGCGACGGGTCCGCACGATGACGCCTCGCACGATCTCACCCTTCTCGATGTCGCTGTTGGGCAGCCGCTTGCGAACCGAAGCAACGACGATGTCGCCAATCACGCCTTGCCGGCGATTCGAAGGGCCGAGCACGTTGATGCAACGCACCATCTTTGCGCCGGAGTTATCCGCCACCTTCAGCATCGTTTGCATCTGAATCATGGCTAGACCTCCGCCTTCTTGATCACTTCGATCAATCGCCATCGCTTGAGCCGGCTCAGCGGACGGCACTCTTCGATCTTCACGGTGTCGCCGATCCCAGCGGCTTCCTGGGGATCATGCGCATGAAACTTGACGTGGCGACTGACGTGCTTGCGGTACTGCTTGTGGACCTTTCGCTCCTCCACACGCACGACGATCGTCTGCGTCATCTTGTCGCTGACTACCTGTCCAATCTTGATCTTCTTCATGCGTCGCTCGCCCCCAGCTTGCGCTCAGCGAGTAGCGTCATCACCCGCGCAATATCCTTCCGCGTCTTCTTCAATTCCGCACTGTTGTCGAGCTCTCCGGACGCACGCTGGAATCGCAGATTAAAGAGCTTTCGCTTGAGCTCCAATTCTCTCTGCACAAGCTCATCAGGCGTCAACTCGCGCAATTCCGCAGCCTTCATACCTCTCCTCCAAGAACAATTCGCTTTTTCAGTTTCGTACGGATGGGAAGCTTGTGACTCACCAGCTCATGAACCCGCTTCGCCTGCTCCGGAGCCAATCCGGAGATCTCGAACAGGATCGTCCCGGGGCGCACCACGGCCACCCAGTGATCGACGGGACCCTTCCCCTTCCCCATGCGCGCTTCCGCGGGGTGTTTCGTAATCGGCTTGTCCGGGAAAATGCGAATCCAGATGCGTGCGCCACGCTGGGTGGTTCGCGCGATCGTCGTTCGGCAAGCCTCAATCTGTGCGCCCGTAATCCAAGCGGCTTCCATCGATTGAATGCCATACTCGCCGAAGGCGATGTACTGTCCACGCGTGGCCTTCCCGCGGCGCTTCCCACGATGCGTCTTTCGATGTTTGGTTCGTTTCGGGAACAGGAGTGCCATGCTAGTTCACCTCTTCCCGTTGACTCTTGTGCGGATGCTCGCCGCGGAAGATCCAAACCTTCACGCCGATGTTTCCGTATTTCGTGCGCGCTTCGACCAATCCGTAGTCGATGTCAGCGCGCAAGGTCTGGAGCGGAATACGTCCTTCCTTCATAGTGATGGAGCGGGCGATGTCTGCCCCTCCCAAGCGTCCGCTGACCTTGAATTTCACGCCGCCGGCGCCGGCGCCCATGACGCGGCGCATGGCCTCTTTCATCGCGCGGGCTGGTGCCGTTCGATTCTCGATCTGGATGGCGACATCCTGAGCAACCAATCGCGCTTCCAAATCAGGGCGCTCGATCTCTTGAATCGACACCTTCACGCGGCGACCGGTCAGATCTTCAAGTGCCGCCTGAAGCAACTCGATCTCCGAGCCGCCGCGGCCAATGATGATGCCGGGGCGCGCCGATCGGATGACGATCGAGACGCGATCCTCTTTCGAACGTTCGATATTGATTTCGGATACCGAGGCGCGGCGATAGCGCTCCGTAACCAGGTCGCGAATGTGCTTGTCCTCGGCAATATACTCCGGGGCCAGTGCGGGGTTATACCAATTGGAAACCCATTTTCGGTTGACCCCAACGCGAAAACCCACCGGATGGATCTTCTGGCCCATTATTCACTCTCCCTATCGCCGACCACGATGGTGATGTGGCTCGTCGGACGGCGGATGATATCGGCTCGGCCGTACGCACGGGGACGAAGCCGGCGCAGTGCCCGGCCCATGTCTGCGGTTGCCTTGACCACATACAGATCGTCCACATTGACGTCGAAATTATTCTCGGCGTTGGCAATGGCGGACTCTAGCGCTTTGCGGATAGGTCGTGCCGCCTTCTTGCTCGACAGCTGCACGATACGCAAGGCGTCATTGACGTTCTTCCCTCGAATGACATCGATCACCAATCGAGCCTTTCGAGTGGACAGGCGTACGTACTTGGCAACAGCTCGTGCTTCCATGTTTCGTTCTCCCTACGTCAGGCCAGGAGCCCGCTTTTTCTTCATTCCACCATGGCCGCGGAACGTACGCGTCGGCGAGAACTCGCCCAGCTTGTGTCCGACCATGTTCTCCACGATGTAAACGGGAACGTGAACCTTCCCGTTGTGAACCTTGATCGTCAGCCCCACCATGTCAGGAATGATCATGGAGGAACGAGACCAAGTGATAATCTCTTCGATCTCTCCGCGCTTGGCACGCTGAACCTTCTTGAGAAGGCTCTCCTTGACAAACGGTCCTTTATTCGTCGATCTGGGCATACTCTCTCCTAACGTCGACCCTTGCCGGCCCGTCGCACGATCAAGGCCGTGCTCTTCTTCCTCTTCTTGCGCGTGCGTCCACCCTTGGCGAACACACCCGTCGGAGAAACCTGCGGGCGACCGACGCGCGCCCGACCCTCACCACCGCCATGCGGGTGATCGACCGGGTTCATGGCCACACCACGCACATGCGGCTTCCGGCCCAGATGGCGTACGCGTCCTGCTTTACCATGCTTGACGTTTTTGTGATCGGGATTCGAGACTTCGCCGATCGTCGCCCGGCACGAGGTGCTGAAGATTCGCACTTCCCCCGAGGGGAGGCGAATGTGCGCCCGTTTGCCTTCCTTGCCAATCAACTTGGCCGATGTACCGGCCGAGCGAGCGATCTTCCCGCCACTGCCTGGACTGAATTCCAAGTTGTGGATGATCGCTCCCAGAGGAATGCGCGCCAGCGGCATCGAGTTGCCGACGCGAACCTCGGCATTCTCACCGGATTCCACCATGGCACCGATCTCAAGCTCCACCGGAGCGACAATGTAGCGCTTCTCGCCATCCACATAATGCAGCAGCGTGATCCATGCCGATCGATTGGGATCGTATTCGCGCGTGGCCACGCGCGCCGGGATGCCGTCCTTGCCTCGCGTGAAATCAATAACGCGATAGCGGCGCTTGTGCCCTCCACCGCGGAATCGAGACGTAATGCGTCCCTGGTTGTTGCGTCCACCCGTCTTGGTGATCGGCCGAAGCAGGCTCTTCTCGGGCGCGACTTTCGTCAATTCCGAGAAGTCCGGAAGCTCGGCATGGCGACGTCCCGGGGACGTGGGATTAAATCGTTTCAGCGTCATGTCTAGCCTCCCATGAGGTCGATTCGGTCGCCGGGCGCCAATCGCACGATTGCCTTTCGCCAGCGGGCCGTCCGGCCGTGTTGCTGGCTCAAGCGCTCTCGTCGCGGCTTGCCCTTGCGGTTGGCTGTCCATACCTTCTCGACCTTGACGTCAAAAAGGGCCTCGACAGCCTTCCGAATCTGAATCTTGTTCGCACCAAGCGCCACGCGGAACGAATACTTCCGCTCCTCCATCCTCTGCCACGTCTCTTCAGTCAGAATGGGAGCGAGCAGAACGTCCTCGTGATGATCGAACCTTGCCATGGCTAAAACCTCTCCGTCAATTCGTCTACGGCCTTCGTCGTCATGAGAAGGTGATCGTGGCGAAGAATGTCATAAACGTTAACCCCCCCGCAGGCGATGCACTTCGCATGGGGGAGGTTGGTAAACGATTTCTTGACCGCTCGCGTGTATTCGTCCGTCGCGACGACAATCAGCGTCTTGCCGGAAAGCTCCATACGGTTCAGCAGTTCGACAGCGCTCTTCGTTTTCGGCGCGTCAAACGGAAGCTGATCGACAAGGGCAACGTTACCGGAACTTGCACGGTCAGAAAGGGCGGCAGCCAGTGCGCCCAGTTTCATCTTCTTTGTAAGCTTGGACTCGTAGGATCGCGGTTTGGGACCGAAGATCGTGCCACCGCCAACCCAGACCGGGGAACGACGAGAACCGGCACGCGCGCGGCCCGTTCCTTTCTGGCGCCACGGTTTGCGTCCGCCACCGCTCACTTCTCCACGCGTCTTGGTGGAGTGCGTTCCCTGTCGGCGATTGCCCATCTGCATGCGGACCACGCGATACAACAGGTCTTCATTCACAGGCGCCGCAAACATGCGCTCGTCCAATGACGTCGTCTGCGGGGCGCCCGAGCCTTCGTAGGTATAGAGTTTTGCTTCAGCCATGGCGTTTCCCCAATTCAAGAATGGCTCCGCGAGCGCCCGGCGTGCTCCCCTTAACAATCAGAAGGTTGCGTTCCGGATCGACACGAAGCACTTGAAGCGCCCGCACGGTAATGCGGCGTGATCCCATCTGACCGGGGAGCTTCTTGCCCTTGATAACGCGTCCCGGCTTTACACAGTTGCCGACGGACCCCGGACGGCGATGAAAATGGGACCCGTGTGTTTTGGGTCCCCCGGCGAAGTTCCATCGTTTGACGACGCCCTGAAAGCCACGTCCTTTGGAGGCGCCGGCAATATCAATCTTCTCTCCCTCTTCAAAATGGTCCACGTTCAACGTGTCGCCCACGGAATAGTCTTCCGGGTTGTCAATGCGCAGTTCGAAGACGTGACGATGAGGAGCCACGCCCGCCTTGCCGAAATGTCCGGCCATGGGGCGTGTCACTTTCGATTCTTTGACTTCATCATAGGCGAGTTGGAGCGCATTGTATCCATCGGTTTCCACCGTCTTGATCTGGACGATCGAACACGGCTTCGTCTCAATGACGGTTGCGCCGACTGCTTGATCCTCAACGAATAGCTGAGTCATACCGATTTTACGGCCTAGAATTCCGCGAGCCATGATCTGCCAACCTCCGCCTAGAGCTTGATTTCGATATCGATTCCCGTAGGTAGCTCGATATCCATCAATGAATTGATCGTCTCCGAGGTCGGCTCTTTGATATCCAGGAGCCGGGTATGAATCCGACGCTCGAAGTGTTCCATCGACCGCTTGTCAATATGCGGCGATCGCAACACAGTGTAGATCCGCCGCTGAGTGGGCAGAGGAATGGGGCCGGAGATTTTGGCACGCGTTTCCTTGGCCGAATCAACGATTTTGCGGATCGAGCTGTCGACGAGCTCGTGGTCATATCCCCGCAGTTTGATACGAATTTTCTCTCTTGCCATTTTTAATATCCTCTGCTCTTTATGATCTTCTCTTTCAAACCTTCGGGAACGAGATCATAGCGTTCCACACGCAATGAGTACGTTGCCCTCCCCTGGGTTAAAGAACGCAGCCGCGTGGCATATCCGAAGGTCTCCGCCAGCGGAACCGAAACCCGCAGTATCTGCACGGTTTCCCGCTGCTGGAGCTCCTGGATTTCCCCTCGCCTGCGAGCCAGGTCCTCCATCACCTCACCCAGATAATCCGCCGGTGTGATCACTTCGCCTTCCATGATCGGCTCTAGAAGTTCAAACACACCCTCACTGTACGCTCGGTGCAGCGCGCCAGCTGTTGCTGCCCGAAACGCCAGTTCAGACGAGTCAACTGGATGAAAAGACCCACCAATTAAGGTGGCCCCAATATCGGCCAGAGGATAACCGGCCACAGGCCCATTTGTCAATGTGCCCCGAAGTGCGCTTTCTATGGGGCTTCGATACTCTTTTGGAATCTCCTCGGTAGGGGCGGCGCAATCGAATGCAAACCCACCTCCACGCGGGAGTGGCTCTAGCTTTAGGCGCACATGCGCGAACTGTCCCTTGCCGGCCGCTTGTTTATCGAACCGATCTTCTACCTCGATGGGAGCATTCAACGTCTCTCGATACGCGACCTGAGGCTTCCCAACATGAACTTGCATGCTGAATTCATCACGCAAGCGACGGATGAGAACCTCCAAGTGCAGCTCTCCCATGCCGGCAAGAATCGTTTGATTGGTCGCTTCATCGGTTCGCACATGGAAGGTCGGATCCTCATTGGCCAATGTTCCCAGCGCCTTCAACAGATCGTCGAATTCGGCTTCGGTTCGTGGCTCGACGGCAATGAAGACAACGGGATCCGGAAACTCGATCTTCTCCAACAAAATGGGATCTGACTTGGCTGCCAACGTATCGCCCGTCGCGATATCCTGCGACCCTACGATGGCCACGATGTCGCCGGCTTCCGCCTGAGTCAACGGTAGCCGCTGGTCCGCATGCATGCGGAAAATCTTCGAGATTCGCATCCCCTTCCCCGTGGAGACATCGAACGCATGGCCGCCTGATTCGAGGACCCCGGAATAGACGCGAATGAACACAAGCCGCCCAGCGTATCGATCCGCAACCACCTTAAACGCGAGGGCAGAGAAGGGTTCATCCACGGAGGCGTGGCGAACGTCCTCGGAATCCACGCTTTGGATGGCGGGAACGTCGATCGGCGACGGCAGGTAGCGAATGACGGCATCCATCAACAGCTGAATACCGATGTTGGCAAAAGCGGATCCTCCAACCACGGGAATGATCCCTTCTTCAATGCATCCACGTCGAAGCGCCGCATGAAAATCAGCCGGTGAGACGTCTTCCTCAGCGAGGAACTTCTCCATGATCGCATCGTCCAGCTCGGCGACACGCTCGATGGCCAGTTCGCGAAGCCGTTCCGCATCGTCGACGACATCGGCGGGAATCTCTCGAACCTCAAACTGGGCGCCCTGCGTCTCTTGATCCCAGACAAGGTAGCGCCGCTCGATCAGGTCGACCAATCCTTCGAGCCGACGATCTTCGTTTCGAATGGGGAGCACCAACGGAACGGTGCAAACGCCCAACCGATCTTCGATCATCTGCCACGTTCCCGAGAAGCTGGCTTCAACACGATCTAGTTTGTTCACGAAAGCGATGCGGGGAATGTGATAGCGATCGGCTTGTCGCCACACCGTTTCAGACTGGGATTCGACCATTTCAACGCCCGAGAAGACGACAACCCCTCCGTCAAGAACACGGAGGGATCGCTCCACCTCGGCCGTGAAATCCACGTGGCCCGGGGTATCGATGATGTTGATGCGATGATCCTGCCAGGAACACGTTGTTGCTGCCGACGTAATGGTGATGCCACGCTCGCGTTCCTGGATCATCCAGTCCATCTCGGTGTCGCCCTCATGGACTTCACCCATTTTGTGGATCTGGCCGGTGTAAAAGAGGATGCGCTCGGTGGTCGTCGTCTTCCCGGCATCGATGTGCGCCATAATGCCGATATTGCGGACTTTATCGAGACTCACCTTGGCATCCATGACGTCCTCTTTTCCATGTCAAACCCTTCCCAAAGGAGAGAAGGGTCAACATGAATTCGCTTCGCGATGTGCTACCAGCGATAGTGCGCGAACGCCTTGTTTGCCTCGGCCATACGATGGGCGTCGAGACGTTTGTTGTACGCTTTGCCTTCCTTGCGTGCGCCTTCCGAGATTTCACCCGCCAGCCGTTCGGCCATCGTGTTCTCGCCACGCATGCGCGCTGCGTCCACCAGCCACCGAAGGGCAAGCGCAATCTGACGATCCTGGGGAACCTCGTAGGGAACCTGATAGTTGGCACCACCGACTCGGCGGGTACGCACTTCCAACCGGGGAGAGCAATTGGCTAACGCTTCGTTAAATACCTCAAGCGCCGTTTGCTCGCTTCGCTCTTCGACGAGGGCCAACGCATCATAGACGATCCGCTGGGCCGCCGACTTCTTTCCTTCAAGCATGACGTAGTTGATCAGCTTGGAGAGAAGTTGGCTCCCGTACTTCATGTCAGGCTGCACTGTTCGACCGGGTAGTTTCATCAAGCTCTCCTAGCTCTTCTTGGCGCCATACTTCGAGCGCCCTTGCTGACGACCGTCAACACCCTCGGAGTCGAGGGTTCCCCGAACGATGTGATAGCGAACGCCGGGGAGATCCTTTACACGACCACCGCGCACCAGCACCATGGAGTGTTCCTGCAGGTTGTGACCTTCGCCTCCGATATAGGCGGTCACTTCTCTGCCATTGCTGAGGCGAACGCGCGCCACTTTGCGAAGGGCGGAGTTCGGCTTCTTGGGCGTACGCGTATACACACGTGTACAAACGCCACGGCGTTGTGGACAAGAATCGAGTTGAGGAGCCTTGCTTTTCTTGCGCTTCGGCTTCCTCCCCATTCGGATCAGTTGATTAATCGTCGGCATAGTCTCTCCTAAGAATTGGATCGGATTATAGAACCTGGGTACAGCTCATTCAACCTCGGATGCAGTCTCATCATCCGGCACGTAGGCAGCCTCCGGCGCGAGGATATCGTCCACGTCGTCTGCCAGAAGATCTTCGGCCAAGCCCGGGATATGGAATCCCGTTCCCGATGGAATCCGCTTCCCGACAATGATGCTTGGCTTCAAGCCGCTAAGCTCGTCAACCTCACCACGAAGCGCGGCTTCGGACAAAACCTTCGTCGTCCGTTGGAAGGAGGCGGCGGACAGCCAGCCCTTGGTCTGCAGGGCGGCTCTCGATATTCGCAACAGTTCGCGCTCACCATCCGGATAGCGCTTTTCGATCAACGGAACTTCGACTGCTTCCTCGCCGTGCGTCACATACACTTGCTCGATACCCAGCTTGGCCGCGCGGGCGATCAAGGTTTGGGTTAACGGATCGCCGACCGTGGCAATCAGGTGTCCGCCGGCGGCGATGTCCTCCGCCAATGGCGCGTTCATAACATCCTTCCGCAAGCGATCGGCCTCTTGATTCCATGCCGTCAACTCACGGATCTCCTTGCGGAACTCCTCCAGAGTCACAAGATCGCCCAACAGGAACCGCGCGTCTCCTCGGTCGATAATGCGAACATTGTTGAGGATCTGGCGGATGATGACTTCCAGATGCTTGTCGTTGATGTCAACACCCTGCTGCTTGTAGACCTTGTGGATCTCATTGAGCAGATACTGGCGCGCCTTCTGGACGCCGGCGGCTTCCAAAAGCGTATGCGGCGCCACGACCCCCTTGGTGAGCAGGTCACCCTCTTCGACCTTATCTCCGACCTTGACGGTAATGGCTTTGTCAATCTTGACGATACTCTTCGGTTGGATATGCACCGTTGCGATCCCCTTGCGCTTGGAGATCGATTCGACAACGACCTCGCCCTGATGAGCGATTTCGAGCGCGAGAACCTGCTCGCCCGATTTCACGGTTGCCCCATGGCGTTTCGTTACACGCAGGTCCGAGGTCAGCGGTAATCGCAGGTTTCCGCCATCCGGGTTGTAGATGAGGATTCGATCCGGGAGCACCTCAACCGTACCTTCCCCTTCGGCCGCGACGAAAACCGGTTTCGACTTCGATGTCAGTTGGTCGCCGTCCTTGACCTGTGCGCCCGCTTCGACCATGAGGCGCGCGCCAAAAGGAATCTCGAATTCGGAGCGCTCGCCATCTTCATCGGTGATCACCAAGGTGCGTTCCTCGCCCTCCGGGAGCTCGACGATGCCGCTTCGATCGGCGATGAGCCCCTCGATATTGAATCGCTCGGTCAGGGCATCACCTTCGGAAATACGATCGCCATTGGCCACCTTGGCCTCGGCGGCCACCGGAAGCGGATACGAACGATCACCCGACGATGTATCGATGATGAACAGTTCCTGTGAGCCGTCCTCATGCTCGAGAACGTACAGCTCACCCACACAGGGACTCGTGGCGTCGATCAAGGCATCGAGATCGACCTGTTGCTCGGCCTCTGCGCGGAGGATGTCGACGGGAATCTTAGCTGTTCGGGTTTCTCCGGTGACTTCAACCTGATCATCTCCGGTCGCCGTGGGGGTGATGTTGGTGATGTAGCCATCCAGCGGAGAAATGCCGGCTTCGCCGGACTTCATCGTCTTCCGGGCTTCGAACAGTTCCTCGGCTCGGGGCAATCCCTGAGTGATATCATCACCGGCGACACCGCCTGTGTGGAACGTTCGCATCGTCAGCTGGGTACCGGGCTCGCCAACCGACTGCGCCGCGATCACGCCGACGGCGGTTCCAAGCGTCACCGGCTGGTGATTGCTCATATCGAATCCGTAGCAGAGCTGGCAAATCCCGTTGGCCGTCTCGCACGTCATGGGCGAGCGAATGGTAATTCGCGGTCGCACGCGCACCGTCTTCACGCCGCCATCCTCCAACACCTCGATATGACGAGGCGTCAACAGTTCGTCGGCCTTGATGAGCACGCGGTTCGTCTTGGGGTGCTTGATTTCGGTCACGCTCTTCGTTCCGATGACGCGCGCCTTCTCGGCAGGCTTCTTGAGCGAAAGTTCGCACTCCAGCTTGCCAAGATGGTCGGCGACATCTTGTGAGATCCACTGATTGGCATCGACCAAGATCTCTCCGGAGGCAGGATCCACAACCGGCTCGGCGGTGACACGCCCATAGATGCGCTCGTCAACGGCTTCCATGACTTCCGTCTTGCTGAACCACAGCGGATCGATGTCAATTCCCTGAGCGGTTCCGCAATCGAGCTCGGAAATGATCGTGTCGGACGACGCATCAACCAATCGGCGCGTCAGATACCCCGAATCCGCCGTCTTCAAGGCAGTATCGGCAGCACCCTTGCGCCCGCCATGCGTGGAGATGAAGTACTCCATCATGTCCAATCCTTCACGGAAGTTGGAAATAACGGGTCGCTCGATGATGTCTCCCGACGGACCGGCCATGGGTCCGCGCATCCCGCACAGCTGTTTGACCTGATCCGGTCCACCGCGCGCGCCCGAGGTGACGATGCCGTACACCGGGTTAAAGCGGTGGGTCTTCAAGTTGTCCATGGTCGCGTGTTCAACCTCGTCAACCGTTCGACGCCAGATTCGAATCACGGCCATTCGGCGCTCATCATCCGTCGCCAATCCCATGCGGAACAAGGTTTCGATTCGCAGCACCGCAGCCTGCGATTCGCGAACGATGTCTTCTTTCACGTCCGGGATCAGACAGTCCTTGAGTGAAATGGTCAACCCGGCTTGGGTCGCATACTTGAAGCCAAGGTCCTTGAGATCGTCCAGGACTTCGGCTGCGCGTTGCCAACCGTATTCGTGATAGCACGAGCGGATCACGCGGCGGATGGCGCGTCGCGTCATCACCTTGTTGTAATCACGCACCGATTCGGGAAAGATGCGATTCAGTTCCGCGCGCCCAAGCGTCGTCTCGACGATCTTTCCGTCCATTCGGATGCGGACCGGACTGTGAATCTCGAGGATGCCTTCTTCATAGGCCTTTCGCGCCTCATCGAGGTCGCGGAACGCCTTGCCTGAGCCCTTTCCATCCTCAACCTCAAGGGTCAGATAGTAATAGGCATAGACCGGGTCTTGCGTCGGTAGACTGATCGGTTCACCATCCGACGGAGACAGGATATTCCGCGGTGCCGCCATCAACTCTCGCGCCTCGCGAATCGCCTCTTCGGAGAGCGGCAAATGAACGGCCATCTGGTCGCCATCGAAGTCCGCATTGTAGGGAGGGCAGATCAGCGGGTGGATGTGAATGGCCTCGCCGTCCACCAGAACGGGCTCGAAGGCCTGCATCGAAAGACGATGCAAGGTCGGCGCGCGATTGAGCA
The DNA here is from genome assembly GCA_028277345.1 of Candidatus Bipolaricaulota bacterium. GTDB lineage: Bacteria > Bipolaricaulota > Bipolaricaulia > UBA7950 > UBA9294 > SPBW01. The sequence goes on from JANQGM010000040.1 coordinate 157,435, forward strand.
GCACGGGATGCGATTTGATCAATTTATCCAAGATATCCCATACCTCGGGCATTTCACCCATGAGCGCACGATTCTTGATCTCATCGAAATCCGAGAACGTCGTCGTCTCCAGATAATGGAGAATAAAAGGCTTGAACAGTTCGAGCGCCATCTTCTTCGGCAGTCCACACTGATGCAGCTTCAGCGTGGGATCGACGACGATGACGGCTCGTCCGGAGTAGTCGACGCGGCGTCCCAACAGGTTGCGTCGCAGCCGTCCGTGTTTGCCGTGAATGCGTTCGGACAACGATTTCAGCGGCCGATTGTCGCGGCCGCGAATGGGACTTTCTTTCTTCTCATTGTGAATCAATGCATCGACAGCTTCCTGCAACATGCGGCGCTCGTTTCGAAGGATGACCTCCGGCGCCCCCATGTCGATGAGCTTCTTCAGTCGGTTGTTGCGATTGATAATTCGACGATACAGGTCATTCAGGTCCGTGGTCGCGAATTTGCCACCTTCCAGCTGAATCATCGGTCGCAAGTCCGGGGGAAGGATCGGAATGACCTCAAGGATCATGTCTTGGGCGTTATTGCCGGATTGACGGATCTGATCGACAACTTCGAGCCGCCGGATAATGCGGCGGCGATTGCCGGCCGCGGTCTCGCGGTTCAATCGTTCGGACAACGACCGATGCAGTTCATGCATGTCAAGCGCTTCCAGGAGCCCCTTGAGTCCGGCCGCCCCCGTCTCGGCGATGAATCCGTCGGGGTAGATACGCTCATAGGCCCGTTTCTCAAGATACGAAAGGTGGGTTCCCAACTCAAGCGGGAGCTCGCGATTCTTGATTCGCGTGACAATAAAGATCAGTGAGTCAAGGATTTCACGATCCAGGACTTCGCCCTTGATGGCGCCGCCATAGCGGTCGGCCAGCATCTCGAACGCGGTTTGAGAACAGAGTTCGTCGACAGGACGCTCGGCGAGGATCGTTCCTTCCTCGACTTCATCTCCCTCTTCCACCATCAGATCGACATCGCCGATCAACGGATATTCCACGGAGCCCACAATGAGGGACACGAACGTTTCGCCGTTCGTCAGCTGTCGATCTTCGATCGTCACGCGGCCCGCTTCTTCAGCCGGAATGCGCGGCGCATCTTCAACGTAATAGGCCGGCTCCACCTCGAAGCTGAAGGCCTGAGAAAGCACGTTGTATTCCGATGAATAGAGACTCTCTCCGGGACGAACTTCCTTGGACTCCGATGTCGTTACAAGGTAAAGGGCTTCTTCCATCGGCTCGGTCTCGTAGTAGGCAATGCGTTGCAGCTCGCGCTTTTTCATGCCGAGCAAGCGGCTGAGCAAGCTGGATACACCTTTGAGAAACCAGAAATGGACGACGGGGCTCGCCAGTTGAATGTGCCCCATGTTGACGCGGCGAACGGATGAATCCGTGACGAGAACGTGACACTTCTCGCACGTAATGCCTTCGTATTTCTTCCCTTTGTATTTCCCGCAGGCGCATTCGTAGTCATTGGCCGGTCCGAAAATCTCTTCGGCATATAACCCGCCACGTTCTGCGCGGTGAGTTCGATAGTTGATCGTTTCGGATTCCGTAATCTCCCCATGTGACCAATTCAAGATCACCGAGGGGGGGGCTAGCTGAAGTTTGACGCGTTTGATGTCGTCACCCGAAATCACATCTCACCTCGTTTTGTTGGTTCATTCTCGCGGTAGAGGATGTCGATCACTGCTGGATCCGCCACCACCGACAGCGCGCCTGGGCTGCGCTGATTTAGCCTTCATCTCCGCTCACGAAGAGTTGGAGATAATCCTTTGCCGTTCGCTGTTTCGTGTTCCCCCTATGCGTAGACCCGCTCTCGAACGTGTTTCTCTGATGCACGCCCCGCACTAAAAGCATCAAAATGGCATAGAATCCCCACTCCCACTGGGGATCAGCCATCGTTTCATCTCACAATCTCACTTCACGTGCAACGTTCACTGCTTTTGTCTCGTTCAGAGGGTAGTCCTTCGAGGCAATGATTTCAAGCTGGTTTCATGTGACAACGACACGTTGAGAAGGCAGCTCGAGGGGGATGTGCTCCACATCCTCGCGCGCCTCAAAGGCTTCAATGGAGTCAAACGGCTCGACGTTGAGCAATTGCCGTTCGTCTTCGCACTCAAGCCGGCAATAGACGGGCACCGTTCCCTGTCCTTCAAGCTCGGTATAGGTTGCTGTGAGCCGCGCGACAAACTCCACAATCTCCCGCTTCTCTGCTGCAGACTTCGCATCCCATGCCGTTCGCAGCAGGGTCATGGGACCATGCGGCGTGGACGGATAGACGCGCAGGTCCTTGGGCAAGTAGAAATTCTGAAGCTCTCGCTTCTCCATCTCATCGAAGGCGAGCACAATTTGAAGATCCGGCTCCACCTTCAGGTACATGGGAAAGTCAAGCAGGCACATCGAATTGAGCGTGACCACCTTCTCTCGGAACAGTGAAGCAACACGCTCTCCGAATCCCGGCGTCGTCAGCTTGCATCGACACGGCGAGGCCATCGGATCACTGGGAACAAGCTCCAGCGCGTCAGCCCATTCGGAAAGCCGTAGCATCGTACTGTCCGGTGATTTCCGCCGGCTTCGTGCTTTCGTCCAGGACGCAAGATTCTCGGGAAGCTCAAGTGGGTTGACCTGAGACAGAGGATGCAACAGGCGCCCCGTCAAGCCGACCGTCCTCGCAATGGCCGCCCCTTCGTCCAGCGTCATTCCATGCGATCCCGGAACCCATCCGGTCACCAAGTAGTCCGCGTCGATACGCTCCATATAGCGTGCAGCTTTGCTCATCAGCAAGTATTGACAATTGCTGCAACTCCCCGAAAGAGAAAACTCACCGCAGTCAGTGAGTTCGATGAGATCTTGATATTCCTTCTTGATGGACTGCGTGCGGAAGGTCATCCGCGGCCATTCCGACTTGACAATGGGCCGCAATTCCTCGCATTCACGCGAGAAGGGTGACCGGAAATGCAACAGTTGCATCGACTCCACATCGGGGTGACGTTCGACAAGGCGAGCCGCAACTCGGCTCGCCAAACTCCCCGAGAATAGCGATAGTACTTTGACCACGCCCTACCCCGTCCCCCGTCGTGTTACCGTCGTGGCTCGATCAATCCAAAGTTCCCATCTCTCCGTCGATAGATTATGGCGATTTGATCCGTCTCAACATCGATGAAGACTAGAAACTCTTTCTCGATTGCCTCCAATTGAAGGGCTGCTTCCTCCACCGTCATCGGCTTCTGGAAGTAGGTTTCCGATCGAATGATTCGCTTGTCAGAAGAGGATTCCTCTTCCTCATCCGTCTTGATACTAGCACCTGATCGATCCTTCACTTCTTGCAGTTGATCTTTAAACTTCACCAACTGGCGTTTCAAACGATCGATGGCTTTGTCGATCGACGCGTACATGTCGGTCGATTCTTCGCGTGCGTTGATTCGTTTCTTGTTGGTTAGGTGCGCGTGAAAGTCCGCGATCTGCCTTTCTTTCTCAACAGAAAGGACAACATCGACACTGATAATCCGATCAAAGAACCGTTCAAGAGCTTCCGTTTTTTCGATGACATAGTCTCGAAGAGCCGGGCTTGCGTCAGTATGACGACCAGCGATTTTGATCTTCATCCACGCCTCCTTACGTGAGACTATAGCAGAAAAGGGGAAAGCAGTCAATTCAGACTACAACAGGGATTGCGCAAATCGACAATTACTGCCATTTAGACGATGACCGCCAGCCGGTCGCGCAGTAATCCGGTGACGCGATGAAGGCCGCGCTCGCCGATATCCGGTTGAAAGACCTTGAACTCACGATTCACGTAGGCTCTCAATGCACTTCGATAAAGGGTTCCCGAGGTTCTTCGCTCGCGAAGGATCAACCCGGCATGCAGGAATTCGTACGGAGGATCGTCCTCGATCAATTCTTGGGGGCAACGAGTCCATGCCGCAATCTGATGTGCAGAATAGGATCCTGGCGCATGCTCAATCAAAAAGGCGAGAACTCGGCGGTGGAGTGTCCCTGCTCGACCGAATCGCGCGACCAGCCTCTCCATGTGTTGAGCCACTGCAGGAGGCAAGTCGCGATCGACCGCCTCATCACTATCGTCTTCCTGTCGATTCGCCATTGACACCGGTTCCGGAACCGGGATGGACGGAATCGTGATGGAATCCGTGATATCGACGGCATCTTCGGCAATGACAATCGGCAAACTCTGTGCCACGCGTTGCGTTTTCTCGGGCAAGCTCTCCGCAGGGTGCCCCTCCCGAACGAGCGCGGGAATCTCAAGCTTGATGTATCCCAGTGTTCGGGCCACTTCTTCCAGTTCGGAGATGCGCTCATCCTTGGAGTCCAACATCCGCTCCAATTGTTCGATGCGCTCCTCCAGCTTCTCGGTGGCCGATTTGGCGCCCTTGCCTTCCCGTGCCTTTTCAATCGTATCGATGATGGACGCCGAGACGCTACGGAGTTCAGGCGATTGCACGACCTCCAACGACGGCGTGAATCCGGCGTGAAAGGTTGAGCGCTCTCGAACGTAGATCGGAAGGATGTTGTCACCATTCACGTAGATGCAGTCTCCGGTGTCCAACGAGTTGATGATCTCCTTAACCTCGGTCTTACGCCACGGCAACAGCTCGCTGTAAACGCGCATGTCCACTTCATGGACGACGCGATGCAAGAACAGCATGCCGGCTTGGCTCAGCACATCCTTGTCCACCTTGGCCGAGCGCTGAGAGACGACAATGCCTCCCAAGCCACGCTTGCGGCCGCGGAGAGCGATGCGGGCAATCATCTCTTTGAGCTCGTTCTTGACGCCTTGAGGAATGAACTCGTGCGCCTCTTCGATTCCAATCATGTAGGGCTTGCGGAACGTGCCCGCCAGATTCCACAGCGCTGAAAGGTACGCCTTGAGCAGCTCGGTTCGTTCTTCGGAGAGGAATCCGCTGAGGTCCAACACAACGGGAACATTCTGTTCCATGCTAACCTGCGCGATCTCGGCGGCGCAGTGGGCGTCAATCTCGATCTCAACACCCTCTCCCGTGCCGACCACCAGCACTTCGTATTTCTCTTTCAATCCGAAGTACTCGCCTTCAATATCAACGATCGAAAGGGGATAGTTGTTCTGAAGCAGCTCTTCGAAGATCACGCCGGCGGTATTGGATTTCCCCGACCCGCGAATGCCAAGAATGGCAATGCACTGGCCAATAAGATCTTCCAGGTTGAGATTCAAGTCTCGGCTGATACTAAGAGGCTTCCCCATGCGTTCCCCCGCCCTCGCGTCTTACGGCTACAGCAGCTTTGATCACTCAAGAGTCTAGGTGGAAGACGTGGAGCAAGACGGGCCGAATGTCCTCTGGCTAGGACCCGATCGTCTCATCTTCGGCAAGGGGCGATTGGGCGATCAGCGCGCGGGCGAGCTCAAGCGCCTCCCCACGCGTCATGATGAAGCCTGCAAGGATTCGGTCGTGCACATGATCCAAGATCTGGCCGGTTCGCGGCCCCGGCGGCAACCCCAATTCTGTCAGATCATGTCCATCAAGAAGCGATCGTGCTTTTTTCAGTCCGCAGACGTGATCCACATGATCGGCGACGCGAATGGCCTCCCGCAGAATCGGCGCCCATCCCGACGAACGATGCGCGCTCGCTTCACAGTCGGCGACCATGACTTGAAGGAGTTGGAAGAACAGGGGATACCGATCCCGGATGTTCCCGCCATCCGGACACTCGCCCTCACTGAGAAAGCGCACCTGCTTTCCGCGTCCCATGACCGGGAAGTCGGCGATTCGCATGTGCTGCCGAACGAGGTAGGCGAGCCGATCGGCTTGCTGATTGCTCAATCGAAGCCGCCGCCCCACCGCCTTGGCCATCCGGGCTCCGATGGCGCAGTGACCGCCCATGTTTACGCCCTCATTGCGCTCCAGCGCCACCGGCTTGCCAATGTCGTGGAGCAACACAGCAAGCTTGACGATCGGATCGCGGATGAATCCATCCGCCACCTTCAGGGCCACCAATGTATGCACATACACATCGCCTTCGGGGTGATACTCCTCTGGCTGCTCCACACCGTGACACGCCGTCAACTCAGGGAGGATAAGGGCCAACAGCCCGAGATCATCGAGGAGCATGATCCCTCGGGAAGCGTGTGGTGTCTCCAGAATCCGCAGGAGTTCTTCACCGATTCGCTCGGCTGAAATAGCGGCAATCGAGGGGGCGTGTTCACGAATGGCGAGGGCGGTCGCTGCATCGATTTTCCCGTCGACCCGGCAGGCGAATCGGACGGCACGCATCATCCGCAGGTAGTCTTCGCCAAACCGAATGTCCGGGTCGCCGATCGTCGTCACACGGCGGTCACGCAGGTCCTGGATTCCGTTGACGAGATCGATCACCACGCCGTCCGCCGACGCCGCCAGACCATTGATCGTCAGGTCCCTGCGATTCACATCCGAGGCGAGGTCACGAACAAGCCGGACGTTGGCGGGCCACCGGCCATCATATTCGGATTCCACACGAAAGGTGGCCACTTCGTAGGTCCGATCGCATGGGCCTACAATCAACAGCACTCCGAATGCCTCACCCACGCCAAGGATGGTTCGATCGGGGAACACCGCTCGGATCTCCTCAGGCATTGCGGATGTCGCAATGTCGATATCCTGAGGCGGATAGGTCACCTGCCGCCCCATCTGGACTTGCAGGCCGTCGCGAACCACACCACCAATAAGAACGGCATCATGCCCCGCCTCTTGGAGGCGCACGAGGATCTCAAGCGCAAACGGATGCTCTGCGTAGATCGGATCAATGGCGATGCGATGCGGATCAGTCATGGCGAACTGACTATACAAATCCGAAGAATGGCCCCGCAACTCCCCGTCAGCTGAGGCCTGTCACGTTGCCTTCGTCATCGAGGTCGATCTCGAAGAAGGCGGGACGGGCGGGAAGTCCGGGCATGGTTCGAACGGCGCCGCACAGCGGATAGATGAACCCCGCTCCCAGGCTGGCCCGCACCTCGCGAATCGGCAGCTCGAAGCCCGAAGGAACGCCCTTCAACGACGGATCATGAGAGATCGAAAGCGGCGTTTTCGCCATACAGATCGGCAAACGGCCATATCCAAGGTCCTCGTATCGCGCCAGCTGACGCACCGCCGTCGCACTGAGTGCGATGCCGTCTGCGCCATAGACACGGCGCGCAATCGTTTCAATTTTCTGTTCCAAAGGCAGATCCAGTGGATAGAGGAACTGGAAATCGGCACGTTCTTCGCACGCAGCTTCAACCGCCTCCGCAAGGTCCACAGCGCCTGCGCCTCCTTGAGCCCAGTGGTCGGAGACGACCGACGCATAGGCGCCGGATTCCGCTGTGGCGCGGCGAACCAGTTCATGCTCCGCCTCTGTGTCGGATGGGAACGCGTTGATGGCGACGACGACGGGGATGCCGTACAGCCGTGCAATCTCGATATGGCGCAAGACATTGGCGCATCCGCACTCAAGCAGGGGCAGGTTTTCGATCTCATATTCCGCAGGAAGCGGCTTGCCTGCCGATACGTTCGGTCCGCCGCCATGCATTTTGAGCGAACGGATGGTGGCCACCAAAACCACGGCATTGGGAACAAGCCCGCTGGCCCGGCATTTGATGTCGAAGAATTTCTCCATTCCAATGTCGGCGCCGAACCCCGATTCCGTCACCACATAGTCGGCCAGCTTCAATGCCATTCGATCGGCGATGATCGATGAATTCCCATGGGCAATGTTGGCAAACGGACCCGCGTGAACGAAAACCCCCTGTCCTTCCAGGGTCTGGAGCAGTGTCGGATGGATGGCGTCCTTCATCAGAACCGTAGCCGCCCCTGCGACGCCCACGTCATCGGCAGTCACCGGCGTTCCACATCGGCTGAACCCCAGCACGATGCGCCCGATCCGCGCTCGCAAATCGGAAAGATCGTCGGCAAGCGCCAAGCAGGCCATCAATTCCGAAGCCGCCGTGATGTCAAATCCGGATTGCCTGGGCATTCCATCCTGCTTGGCGCCCAACCCCACCGTAATGTGGCGCAAGGCCCGGTCGTTGACGTCCAGTACGCGCCGCCACCCGATCGTGTACGGATCGATATCGAGCCGTTCCAATCCGCGAGCCGACCACCCCGCATCGGAGAAATCCCGCTCGTGCATCAGCCGCGCATCCAGTGCAGCCGCAATCAAGTTGTGCGCGGCGCTGATGGCATGCATATCTCCCGTCAAATGCAGGTTGAACTCCTCCATGGGGATGACTTGAGCATGGCCTCCCCCAGCCGCGCCACCCTTAATCCCAAACGTCGGACCTTGCGACGGTTGGCGAATGCACGCCATGGCCCGCCGGCCACGCTTTCCAAGTCCTTGAAGCAGGCCGATGGTCGTCGTTGTCTTGCCTTCGCCCAACGGCGTCGGTGTAATGGCTGTCACATCGATGTATTTCCCGTTGGGAACGGATCGACGAGCATCCAATGCCGAATGTAGGACCTTGGCTTTCGTTCGTCCGTACATCCACAGCTCGTCCGGCCTCAGGCCGTAGGACGTGGCGATATCGCCAATGGGCTTCGGAGTGACCGACCGGGCGATCGACAGATCAGTATTCATCGGAGGTTCCTTTCAATGCGCCACGTTCATGGACTCGTTCCAGGAAAAAGAGTGTGACGGCAATGTTAACGAAGGCCAGGAATCCTGTGGATACGGCAATGGACACGAGATGGATCCACCACCCAGAAACTGCGGGGCGAAGCAGCAAATCCACGCCCAGTGGGATGCAGTACGCGACACCAAGAACAGCCAACAATTGTCCCAAATGCCTCCAATCCGGCGTCAGCTGAAAGCTGCGCTGAAGCGCCACCAACGGGCGGTCCTTGTATAGAACGATCGCTTGTTTGTAGTAGATGGCGCGAAGCCCGATGTAAATGCCGGGCAACAGAAAGAGCGCGCCGCCGAGGATGACGGCGGCATTGACCATCAATTCCCCGACCACCAGCGGCCCAAAGGTTTCCAACGGGATGTTCCTCCAATGGTCCGAACGATCGGCAGCCACATTCTCAACTGCGGATAGGACGTAGGCGTGATACACGGGAGACAGGAGAAGGACGAGGCCGACCGTGACGACCCACCACGGGTCGGCGATATCAAGCAGATCGGCTCTGAGCGTCGAGAGGTGGATGACCGTACTGAAGAGAAACGTGCTCCCGAGGATCCGGGGAGCGCGGCCCATGAGAACGAAAGAGCGTTTAGTTTGCCTGAGAATCGTTTTCATCACTGAGCAGCTTTTCCAGCCGCAACGATCGCTCCACCGTATGATCGACGATGAACTGCAATTCCGGGGTATGGCGAACCGAGAGACGGTGCGCGAGCTCGGAACGATAGAATCCTTGGTCTTTCTGAAGCGCGCGCTCGAACTCCATGGAATCGATCTCGGTCCCCGCCGCCACGTAGACCCTCGCGTGCCTGGCGTCAACCGACAGCTTCACATCCATGACCGTAGGAAAAGCGTCCCGAACGATGGGATCTCGGCTTTCGAACTCCACGATCGCTGCCAATTCACGCTGGATCTCTTCCTGCATTCGAGCCAGCTTGCGTTTGCCAGTCATAGGATCTCCAGTACCGCTTCCTCCACCTCGTATCCATCGCCACGATCCAATTTGGACTGCAGTTTTCGAAGCGCCGAATCGGAGTACGCCGCGTCGTTAGAGAGGTGGGCAATGCGAATCGCCATGTGCTGCAAATCGTCTTGATCCCCCACCTCGCAAGCAGCAAACGCAATCCCATGCCGCTGCACATCGGCGAGCATGCGTTTGACGATCGAACGCTTCCGTTTGATCGAATCGACAGCGTGTAACCGGCAGCGAATCGTGAGGATCCCTGCATTCATACGAAGCTAGCGCTCAACCTCTTCAAGCACGAATATCTCGAGGCGGTCGCCAATCTGCACGTCGTTGAAATCCCGGATTCGAATGCCGCACTCCCGGTCCGCCTGAACTTCGCGCACATCGTCTTCGAAGCGGCGAAGCGACGCAATCTCGCCGACGAAGATCTCCGAGCCATTGCGCATCACGCGAACCTGCCCGCGTCGTTCGACGCGTCCATCCGCGACGTAACAGCCGGCGATCACGCCCGACGGCGCCTTGAAAGTGTCGCGAACCTCAGCAATGCCAAGCGAGGTTTCGACGTAGGCCGGTCCGAGTTGGCGCTTCAGCGCACTTTCGATCTCGTCCACCAGATCGTAAATGATGTCGTACAGAAGCAGCGGAATGCCTTCGCGTTCCGCCAACTTGACGGCCTTTGAATCAGCGCTGACGCCAAATCCGACAGCCATGCACTCCTCCTGGACCGTCGAGGCCAGAACAATATCGGACTCGGAAATGCCTCCGACACCGGAAAGCAGAATCTCCACTTCGATTCCCTCGACATCCAATCCTGCGATTTCGCGGCGCGCGGCTTCCAGCCCGCCGGTTGATGCCGCCTTCAAGATCACCTTGAGCTTGGCGACCTCGACCTGCTCGGCAAAGAGGTCATCCAGGGTCCGCGCCTTCGGTGCGGCCTGCGGGCGCTTGGCGCGTCCGGCTTCTTGCGCCTGTTTCTTCGCTTGTCCCTGGTTCTTGACGCGTTCGATCTGCATGCCGACTTCGGGCACTTCACAGAAGCCGAGGACCGAAACGGCTTCCCCAGGCGTGGCTTCATTCACGCGATGGCCAGCATCATCGATGAGCGCCTTGACGCGGCCGTACGCCGTGCCGGCGACAACCCAGTCCTTGGTGCGCAAGGTGCCATTGCGAATGATCGCCGTGGCAACAGGTCCCTGACCGGTCGCCAGGTGCGATTCGATGATGGCAGCTTCCAGTTCCCCTTTGGCGTCCGCGCGAAGATCGCCCATTTCCGCGACCAGGAGAATCATCTCCAGGAGTTCGTCGATGTTCTGGCCGGCTAGCGCGGACACTTCAACCGTGATGGTGTCTCCGCCCCAAGCTTCGGGCATGAGACCATGCTGGGCCAGGTCATTGATGACTTTGCTGATGTCGGCGTTGGCTTTGTCGATCTTGTTGATGGCAACGATCATCGGCACTCCGGCCGCCTTGATATGATCGATGGCTTCAACCGTCTGGGCCATCACTCCGTCATCGGCCGCCACAACCAGAATGGCAATGTCGGTCACCTGAGCGCCCCTCGCGCGCATGCCCGTGAAGGCCTTGTGCCCGGGGGTATCGACGAACGTGATTTTTCTGCCGTTCAATTCGGCTTGGTAAGCGGCAATCCCTTGGGTGATCCCTCCCGCTTCTTTGGAGGCCAAGTGCGATTCTCGAATGGCGTCCAAGAGCGTCGTCTTCCCGTGGTCGATATGTCCGAGGACTGAGACAATGGGCGGACGCAAGTCGCCGCTCACCGAAGTAGAGGGAGGTGCGGACCCCTTCGCGGACGCTGAGACAGCAACTTCCGGCGTCGAAGAGGCGTCGGCAGTGGGCGCCGGCTCGGCCTCAGCCGGCTCAGCCTTCGCTTCGGTCTCCGCGGGAGCGCCCTCGTCTTCATAGAGGTGCACGATCAGCGCATATTCTTCATCCTCTACGGAATTGGCCGCCTTGAGACCCGGCATTCCCATTTCCTCAAGTTTGGCAATCAGTTCCTTACTCGAAATCTCTAGTTCGCGAGCAATTTCGTAGATTCGTTTCTTTGACAACGGAGTCCTCTCTTTTTTGAAATCCTTCGATAATCGCGATCCAGACTATACGAAATCGCTCTGATTGCGTCAAACAGGCCAACCAAAGGGCAGTGGAGCGATCAGCGCGTCACTAGCCAAACAACGAGGACGATCAACGCGAGTCCGCTCAGCAACCATAGAAAGACTTTTCCACTCAAGCCACGAAGCCGCTTCTTCTCCTCGGCATTGAACGAGGTTTTGTGTGGCTTCTTGATGGCCAGTCGCTGGGATTTCTTGTAGGTCTTGACGTACAACGACATCTTCTTCTGGCGGCGGTAGACGACGGCCAGATTGTGCATGGCATTGACGTAGTTCGGATCCATCTCCAACGCGCGATTGTAGGCGTATTCCGCCCGAGCCAGATCGTCACCGTCAACATAGACATTGCCGAGCCGATAGTAGATCTTGGCCTTCTCAATGCCGTAGCGCAGGGCCTCAACCAAGATGGAAATCGCTTCTCCGAATTCCTTCTTCTTTCGAAGCGCTTCCGCTTTCACGAGGGACTCCTCGACAAAGGCGGCTTGTTCGTCATGCGTCTTTAGCTCGTCGGTACTCATCGATCCATTTACTCACTTTCTGTATATCCAACCAGGTCAAGTATTTCGGACTCCCCTTCTCGCGCGACGGGTTACGCAACAGATAACTGGGATGAAACATCGGGAAAAGCAAGATGCCCCCACGCCACGAGTAGAAACTGCCATGTGACTTCGTGATTCCGGGGATATCCGGCATCAGCCACTGCGTTGACGTATTCCCCAGCGTCACGATCAGCGCCGGCTTGATGAAGGCAATCTGCGATTCGAGGTACGGAAAGCACGCTTCCATCTCCGCTCGATTCGGCACGCGGTTTCCGGGAGGCCGGCACTTCACGATATTGCCAATGTAGACCGTCTCTCGCGCAATGTTGACGGAGGCCAGCACGTCATCCAGCTTCTGTCCCGCCGGGCCGACGAACGGTCGGCCGGTTTGATCTTCGACTTCCCCAGGACCTTCGCCGATCAATAGCACATCGGCGTCGGGGTTCCCTTCGCCGAACACCACATTCGAACGCGTTTCGGCAAGCGGGCACTGAGTGCAGGAAAGCACACGCGGCCGAAGCGCATCGAGTGACACCTGTGCAGCGGATTGTTGGGCGTCCTGCATATCGTTTCCTTTACGGGAAAACCGAGACAACCGACGTTTCGAACCAAAAGCGGGCAACGGGATTCGAACCCGCGACCCTCAGCTTGGGAAGCTGATGCTCTACCACTGAGCTATGCCCGCAACACCTGCATTATACCCGCAGATGGAGTTCGTCAACATCAGACGCGAAGCGCTTCAAGCGCTGACATTGTCTTGCCCCTCAAAAGCGCGAGGCAAGCGCCACCCCCTGTTGAGATATATGAGGCCTGATCTGCAAAGCCGAATCGCTCCATCGCTTCGCCGGTTTCTCCGCCTCCGATGACGCTGTAGGCGTCTCCCCGGGCAATCACAGCCCCGATGCACCGCGTTCCTTCAGAAAAAGCCGGGAACTCATAGGCGCCCATCGGTCCTGTCCACACGATGGTTTTCGCCTCGGTGATGCGTTGGCCAAAGGCCTCGACCGTCTGGGGCCCAATATCGAACCCGTGCCATCCTGCCGGGATTTCGTTGACAGGGTAGATTTCGGCGTCACCCTCGTTCGAAAGCTCGGGTGCCGCGACCACATCGATGGGGAGGTAAATGGCCGTCCCCTCACGTTCCGCGATTCGGCGGATTTCTTGAACCTCGTCCAGCACCTTGTGATCGACCACCGAGGCGCCGACGTCGATGCCCAGCGCATGCAGGAACGTCATGGCCACGCCGCCGCCGATCATGATTTCATCGACCTGCGCGGCCAGATCGTGCAAAGGCCCCAGCTTGCTCTGTGCCTTCTTCCCTCCCACGATGGCTGCATAAGGGCGATCCGGAGAAGCGATTAGCGGGGTTAGCGCGTCGATTTCCTTTTGAACGAGGAAGCCGGCGTAGGCCGGCAGATGATCGGCAACACCGACGGTCGATGCATGGGCGCGATGCATTGTCGCAAAGGCATCGTTCACAAACAGGTCGGCGAGATCGGCCAATTGATGGGTAAACGCCGGTTCGTTGGTTGTCTCCTCGCGATAGAACCGCAGGTTCTCTAGAAGAAGAACATCGCCAGGGGCGCTCGCCGCGATGGCTTCGGCGACCGACACGCCAATACAGTCATCAAGCTTCCGTACTGGAGCGCCCAATAACCCAGATAGGACGTCGGCCACAGGATCGAGCCGGAGTGCGTCAACGACCCGCCCTTCCGGACGTCCCAAATGCGACATGACGACCGATATGGCGCCCTGTTCTCGTAGCCATCGGAGGGTGGGCAGCGATGCCTGGATTCGCCGATCGTCAAGTACGCGACCATCGTTCAGCGGCACGTTGTAATCCACTCGAACCAGCACGGTTCGCTTTGCAACCTCTGCATCCTGCAGTTTCCGGAGTTCCACCACGAGCCTCCAATCTCCCTGTCCCATTCGCTGAAAACTCTATTGAATGCCCATCTGAAGGGGATTATAATGCTCCTCGATGAACAGTCAAACTGGGGTTCTTCTTGCTATCGGCGCCTTTGTTGCGCTCATTGTCACGGTTGCGGCCGTGGACCAGTATCTCTTGGATGAGCATCCGCCAACTGAGGTCGACGGCCTCATGTGGCGTGTCGAGAACGCGTTCAACCGAATCCAAGACCTTGAGGCAACGCTTCAGGTCACAAGCGAATATCAACCGGCTGAGAACGTACGAATGAAGGTTCGCTATATCAAGGGACCGCCTTCGTTGCTTTCCATGCGATACGTTCCGCCCCAAGATGCCGATGAGGAGCTGTTCATCGCCGCCGTGCGAGATGAGACCTTCACGGTTCAGAACGATCAGCTCTTTCACTACTTGCCAAGCGAGGACATTGTGGTCAGCAAGCGTTGGCCGGGGCTTCCTCTCGTTGCCGTTGGATTGGGAATCTTCGATGTCGGTCAAATCCGTGCCGATTGGCTGGCCGGCAAGACGGACGTTCGCATTCTTCAAAATATCGCCGGCTTTTCTGGGTTCTCATTTGCATCACACATGACGGGATTCGACTCCTTCAGCGAGCCTCCCCTTGAAACAGAAAACGTATTCTCAGGACTTGGATTTCCGTCTCAAGCCTACTCGCTTTGCCTTTCCCTTTGCCCGGATGACGCCGAAGAACATCCCATGCTTTCATTGCGAATCGCTCAAACCATTGAACCGGAAAGTCAGGGAACGCTGCCCAGCAGCTACATTCTTGAGGTTCGCAATGCGTCGACCGCCAATCTCGTTCGGATGGTTTGGATTGACCGCGATACCTATCTCATTCAGAAGGTCATCGTGTTTGAGAACGGCCAGCGGAGCGCGACATTGCTTGTCCAGCTTCTAACCGTCGACCAAGGATTAACCGAATCCGAGGTTATCCCACCCCCGCAAATCGGCGTCGAAAACGTCCGTGGTTAAGCGTCCTCGGAATCGTGTTCGCGCTCGGTGACTTCTTCCCGCCAGCGTCGAAACTCGCCGAGGTTGAGATCGTCCTCTACGAATTCGTGGAACTCATCTTCCTCAGCAAAGGGAGACTCAATCGCTTCTGAATCGAAAACCTCATCGGCAACGAAAATCTGACACCCCGATCGAAGCGAAAGCGCAAGAGAATCGGAGGGACGCGCATCGAATTCCATCACATCGCCATGTGAATCGCGGACGTAGACCGACGCGAAGTACACGCTGTCCTGATAGTCCTTAATGATGACTTTATCAATCTTGGCGTCCAGGTTTTCGACCATTTCCTTCATCAGAACGTGCGTCAATGGGCGGGGAAAATCCTCGCTCTGGAGACCAAAGGCAATCGAAATCGCTTCGGAATCGCCAATCCAAATCGGCAGAGCCTTTCTGGAATCTCGGTCCTTCAGCAATACCACTGGCGAGTTGTTCGAGGGGTCGACAAGTAACGCTTTGATGACGACTTCACGCATGCCATGCTCCTTAGATTCGATCTACCAATGAATGACGTTGAAGTATAGCCTCTTGTGCACTCATCGGCAATTGCCGCTTGCATTGGCGCGTTTTGCACAATCGGCTACACTTCCCGAAGATTGAGGAGGTTACTTGTGTGTGGAATCATCGGAACCATCGGGAACGATCCCGTCGTCCCCTACCTTCTGGAGGGACTATCGCGCTTGGAATACCGAGGCTATGACTCAGCCGGTATCGCCGTTATTGCCACTGCCAATGCCGAGCTCCTCCGGGTTCGCCGCGCAGGTAAGGTCAAGGATCTTAGAACCTCGGTTGCCTCGCGAGACCTATCGGCGACCATCGGGATCGGTCACACGCGGTGGGCCACACATGGCGCACCCACGGAAGCCAATGCGCACCCTCATTTCGATTGCCATGAATCCATCGCCATCATTCACAATGGCATCATCGAAAACTACCTCGCCCTCCGCGAGGAACTCCTCTCCGAAGGCCATGCGTTCCAGTCAGAGACCGACACCGAAATCCTCGCGCACCTGATTGAGAAGTATTTCGAGGGTGACTTGCTCTCCGCCGTTTCAAAGGCTGTACAGAGAGCCGAAGGCGCCTTCGCCCTTGCCGTTTTGTGCCGCCACACGCCGGATCGAATCGTCACTGCACGCCGCGGCAGCCCCCTTGTTATCGGGCAATCCGATGCTGCAACCTATGTCGCGTCCGATATTCCCGCGCTGCTCGGCAAAGCGGAGTCGGTCATGTTTCTGGCTGATGACGAGTTGGCCGAACTCACCCAACATACGGTCCGCATCGTCGATTTTGAGGGCCACGATGTTCAACGCACCCCGCATCGCGTGCAGGCCGATCAGGTATCGATCCAGAAGAGCGGATACAAGCACTTCATGCTCAAGGAAATTCACGAGCAAGACCGGTCGGTTGGCGAAACCATTCGAGAGAAGACGCACGGCGGAACGCTGGATCACGCCATTCTCAGCGTACCCCTCGCGCCGTACGACCACATCTACCTCATCTCGTGCGGCACCGCCTACCACGCCAGTCTCGCCGCCGAGTACCTGTGGGAGCAATCATTGAACGTTCCCATTCAAGCGATGATTGCGTCAGAGTTCCGAATGAGGAACCCCCATCTCTCCGAGCGCTCGCTCGTGATCGCCGTGTCCCAATCCGGAGAAACCATTGACACGCTGATGGCGCTTCGCCGCGCCAAGGAGTCGGGCGCGCAAGTCGTCGCCCTCGTGAACAACGAGCAGTCAACCATCGACCGGGAAGCCGATGGCTCAGTCTATACACGCGCGGGAATTGAGATCGGCGTCGCTGCGACAAAGACGTTTACCGCTCAAATCGCCGCGTTGGGACTTCTCGGTCTTCACCTGGGCCAAGACACCCTTCCTGCGCATGAACTCGATGAGGAGCTCAATCGACTGGACCTGCTCCCGGGCCGCGTCACCGAATGCCTGCAGCAAGAGGCCGCCATCCGTGCGATTGCGGAGAAGATCCACCACGCATCGGATGTCCTCTTTCTCGCACGCGGCGATCTCTACCCCATCGCCTTGGAGGGCGCACTGAAGCTCAAGGAAATCTCGTACATCCATGCCGAGGGGTATCCGGCCGGCGAAATGAAGCATGGCCCCATCGCGCTCATCGATGAGGCAACACCCGTTGTCTTCTTGTTGTCGAAGGACGTTGCCTTTGAGAAAGTGCTCTCCAATATGGAAGAGGTCAAGGCACGCAACGGGAAGGTTCTCGCGGTCACGGATGCGCCAGAGGATCCCGCCATTACCCGCTTGGCCGACCACATTCTTCCCGTTCCACACGTCGGCGGCATATCCCGGCCGATCTTATTCACGATTCCGCTGCAGCTCCTCGCCTATCACACGGCCGTTTGGCGCGGAACCGATGTCGACCAACCCCGAAATCTTGCCAAGACAGTGACTGTCGAATAGCCGTCGGCGGCTAGTGGGCGACCGTGTCGGCGAGATCCAGGATCGCTTGATCGACGTTCTCGCAGGGTGCGTCAAGCGTGGAGAACGGACGCGGAACGATACCACATCCGTCGTAGCTCAGCATTACCGCTGGATCGTTCTCAAGGAATGCGCTGACAGAAGCGCGCCCGAAGCGACTGGCCAAGATCCGGTCGAAGGCGGTGGGCGATCCCCCTCGCTGCAGGTGCCCGAGAATCGTCAGCCGTGTTTCAACCAGGCCGAGCTCGCTCAGGCGGGTGGCGATCGCTCGCGCCGGAGAGACCGAGGCCATCGTCGAGCCCTTCGGCGAAAACCCTTCGGCGACAACGATGATGGAATGGCGCTTCCCCAGGTCCAAACCCCGCTTGACGATGTCGGCGACTCGATCGAGAGAAACAGGATGCTCGGGCAGTAGAATGATCTCAGCTCCACCGGCAAGCCCGCCCATCAGAGCGATGTAGCCTGATTTTCTGCCCATCACTTCAACGACGAACGCGCGCTCGTGGGCAACCGCCGTATCGCGAAGGCGATTCAGGCAATCGACCACCGTGTTTAGCGCGCTGTCGACGCCGATGGCCATGCGCGAGCCGGGGATATCGTTGTCGATCGAGGCGGGCATCCCAACGGTCGGCACGCCCTGCTCGTTAAGCCACTGCGCGCCACGCAACGACCCGTTGCCCCCGATGACAATGAGCCCATCAATCGAGTGTTGCTGGAGCGTCGCCAGCGCCCTCTGCTGACCGGAGGACTCCATGAACTCGGGAGATCGCGCACTGCGTAGCATGGTGCCGCCGCGCTCAATGATGCCGCCGACGGCTCGATTATCGAGCGGAAGAACGTCCCCCTCGATCAACCCCGCATAACCACGGGCAATTCCCAGCATCGTGAATCCGGCATCCGTTCCGCAGCGCACCGTGGCGCGAATCGCGGCGTTCATTCCCGGCGCATCGCCGCCGCTGGTCAAGACTCCGATTCTTGGCATGTGCGTCGCCTACTCCCTTCCCTCAGTTCGGGTTTCACCGTTCGTATAGACAATCTCTCCATCAACAACGGTCATCATCACCGTGCGTTCGGCAATCGCCGCCGGGTGCTCCAACGGATGCTCGTCCAAGACGACGAGATCGGCCTTCATTCCGGGTGCCAATCGCCCCGTTTCCGTCTCGCTGAATCCGAAGTAAGCGCCGCCCTCGGTATAGCGCGCGAGGGCTTCTTCCAGCGTCAGCCGCTGCTCAGGATAGGCTCCCTGGGTCGCTCCATGGAGTCCGTACAACGGGGACGGCGGCATGCCGTCCGATCCAAAGGCCAGCGGGATCTCCAGATCGTGAATGAGCCGGAGCGGGTTGCTCAACTGGTCCCTCTTCGTACCAAGCCGGTCGACATACAGGCTGTCGGACCCCGACCAATTAGCCGTGAAGTTCGGCTGCATGCTCAGATGCAGGCCTGCCGACTTCACTCGCTCAAGCTGGGGCCGCTGGGGCAACTCGAAATGCTCGATGCGGTGGCGCAACGAGGCATCCGTCCCCAATGCCTCGTGCACGCCGATCACCTGCTCGATGGCGCGATCGCCGATCGCGTGAATGATCGTTTGCCAGCCCGATCGATCCGCTTTCTGAACCCACTGGCAAAGCGTCTCCGTCTCATGATTGAGTTCCCCCAAGCCTCCGGAAAGGAAGGGCTCCGAAACCGCCGCATTGGCGGCGCCGATGGATCCATCGGCGAAAATCTTGATCCCTCCGAACCGTAGCCACGGATCCCCATAGCCTGTCTTCAGCCCAACAGCGCTGAGCTTCTCGAAGGAGGCCACCTCCGGACAGATCGTGATGCGTAGCTTGCGATCCGACCGTTCCATCATCATCGCTTCGAAATGCTCGAGCCGGGACATGGTATGAACGGAGGTGATGCCCAACCGATGGCAAAGTCCGGCGACCGCATCAAGCGCATCGGACATCGCGCGCCGATCCGGCTTCACGGTGTTGACGAGCGCGGACACGGCGCCTTCTCGCAACAAGCCACGCTTTCGATCGATGAGCGCATCCGGCGCCGCCGCAGGAATGCGCTCCATGCCCTTTCGATTGACGGTCAACAGATGGCCATCCAGCCGGATCGCCATCAACGGCGCGTGCGGAGAGATTCGATCCAATTCCTCCATCGTCAAATAGGCTCGATCCACCCACGTCGATTCATCCCATCCATAACCGACGACCCACTCTCCATCTCGAGCCGTCGCGGCTTGCGCAAGGATCTCAAGGACCTCAGCCCGCGACCGATTGGCCAAGTCGATGCGCCAGCCGCTCTCAACCAACCCGGTATGGATAAGATGGATGTGGGCATCGATAAACCCGGGAAGCAAACAGCCACCATTCAGATCGATCAGATGGCCGTCCAAGAGTCCCGCGCGCAACTCGTCGTATCGTCCAATCGAGCGGATTCGATCCCGCTCGACAAGGAGCGCGTTCGCCTGTGGGTACCCGTAAATATCTCCGTTATAGAACAGCGTCGTTTGAAGGTCGCTCATCTGTGTCATTTCACGCCATCCTTTTCTTCCGGGGCTTCTACCGTTGTATGGCCAATCCGGACAGAGCCGCTCCCGGACCTCCGGGAACAAAAACGCCGGTTCGTTGGCCGGTCTCTGGATTGACTTGTGTGATCCGATGCCGATGGCGCTCGACAACCCAAAAGAAGCCGTCGTACCACTCCAATCCGGACACCGGACGCAGATCCTCAGAGATCGATATACTTTCGGCTTGAATCTCCAGCTGCGTTCCGGAGAAGAGCCCGACAGAGGGGACGATCGTCAGTTGGTACAGGATCATCGACGTCTCCTCAAGCACCCAAATCGAACCGGATTCCGCCGGACCTTCCGCCCACGCCATGCCTGTCGGCGCATACAAGAACACGGCATCCAGATGATGAGGCGCCGCTTGAAAGTAGCTGGCTCCATAGCTATTGAGAACCCCGCCCGACCCCGCATCCAGTTCGTAGATTTTCCGGCTCATCCGATCGACATGCCAGAGCACGGAGGGAAGCTGAGGCGCGAGGGCGAGTCCGCCCGGGCTCTGCGCCGGCGCCGAGCGTTCGGCGAGGACCTCGCCGGTTTCCGGATCAAGTTCAAACAGCCGTTGGAATCCACCGCCCATGCACACAACATGGAGCGACCAAACCTCCCCTCGCTTGGATAGCGCCAAGCCTCTCGGTTGAGGTGCGGGGGAGGCGATCGTATGTAGAAGCTGACCGTCAGGGCTTAACTTGTAAATCACGCCAAGATTCTCGTCCGCGGTCCAGAAGGCGGGCGCGACCTCAACGATCTCCACGACGCGGTCGATCGACCCATCGACGCCACGCACCGTTAGCGCGATCTCGTACGACCCGGCATGGTGATAGGTGTAGGCGCCGGCTGAGCTAACGCTCTCGCCACCATCGCCAAATGACCAATGCACCGAATCAACGCCACCCCTAGCATCCGATGCGCTTGCATCGTAGGTCACGCGAAACGGAACGACGCCGCTTCGGTCGGATACGCGTAGCACAGCCGTCGTCGGGTTGAGCCACGCACATCCGGCGATCCCAACGGCAAGCAGGATGGCAAGCCCAAGTCCTATTAGACTCCGGATTTTCAAGGCACGTTCTCCTTTCTTCCCCCGCACTGCCGCATTGTACTTCATCCCCATCGGGCCAAGAAAAGCGCCCATCGAGTTTTGCATGTTTCTTTCATAATCGTTTCCAGGTTTATCCATAGAACACGTCGCATTACGGGGTATTCTTTCATTAATCGTTAATTTGGGGCGATGAGAAGACATCGTCCCACATTGACTCAGACAAAACAGGAGGGGGTGAACTCCGTGGCCAGCAAAGAAATCCTGGATAAACTCTCCATCTATATCCCTCAAAGGAAGATGGAAGAAAAACCGGTCGAACGGCTGATCCAGTTAGGTGACAAGCGCGATCGCTCGATCAACTATCTGGTCGTTGACGCCATTCTCCAGTACTTGGAACGCGAAGAGAACAAGAGCTAACCTCCGTTAGCTTTCATACCATCGAAGCGAGCTAGGCACACTCCACGTGCAGCTCGCTTCTTTCATCCGATCCGCCACACACCCGTTGACAAGTTACAGCAGAGCGCGAATGGCGCCGATATCCACATGATCGGAGATCATCGCTGTCAGCTTGTCGATTTGCGCTTCATCTTCAGTGCGAAGCAGCGGTCGAATCCGCTCGACTTGCAGTGCCGTCGAATAGGTATCCCCTGAGACCAACAGCAATGGAATCCCTTGATCCGCCGCCTTGGCCACGATATTGGCCGGAGGAATGATGTCATTGGTCAAGACGATGCCCGCCGTTCCTTCGGTCTCCATCATGGCCAGGATCATGTCCGAGCGGTCCCCGCTGGTGATAACCAGCTTATCCGGATCGCTGATATGCGGATCGACAAGCGCCGCTCCCACCGACATCGCGCCGACCACGACGGATCGCACCCGATTCGAAAGCCCGGATTCGCCGGCCAACACCTTGGCGAACAGCTTATCCGCCACCGTCGCCAGCGAGAGGGTGGAGAATTCGGCCCGATGGGGAAGCACGCCAAGCACGTTGACGCCGAGCTTCTCGATCTCAGGAAGATGCACGTCGCAGAAATCCTCCATCTGGACGACCTTGTTGATGATCACACCGCCGATCGTCGCTTCATCATGCGTGACAAACCGATGGATGAAGGCAAGATCGTCCGCGATCTCGTTCTCTCCCCCTGACGCAAGAATGATGACGGGCGCGCCTGTTTCATGCGAGATGGTGAGGGGATCGAGGCAAACGGACGCACCGTAGGCAAGATCCTTTCCGCATTCCACGAATACGGCCTCCCGATCCGCGCCCACCTGTTCAAGAATGCGGTTGTACTCAGAGAAGATGGACGTCCGATCGTACATGTAACGAAGCTTGGAGTGATCGAAACCGATGCTGATCGTCTCCGGCTCTTCTCCCAACCCGAACAGCTGCGTCAACAACGAGGCATCGTAATCCCACAGACGTTTCTTACGGTAGAGGAATCGGTCACCAAGCGGCTTGAGGTACCCGAACCGCTTGCCCAGCAACCGTGCCAGTGCTATGACTGTGCTTGTCTTTCCCGCGTCTTCGCGCGTCGAGGCCACGATGATCGATTTCACGCTACCTCACCTCCTCGGTGTTCTGAAACAAGATGCGGACATCCACCGCCATCGCCCCGTCTCCAAGATCGTAGGCAACGAGTGGATTAATCTCGATATCCGTCAGTTCTCTACATTGGTCCACCAGATGACTCAGGGTGACAATGACGTCGGCAACGGCGTCCATATCCTTCCGCGCCTCACCGCGTACGCCGAGCAACAAGGGAAAGGATCGCAGTTCTGCCAGCATCTGCAACGCCATCGCCCGGTCCACCGGTGCCGCCCGGAAGGCAACGTCCTTCATGACTTCCACATAGATACCGCCCAGTCCCGCCATCACTGTGGGGCCGAATGAGGGATCTTGCCGGGCGCCGATGATGATCTCGACCCCTGATCGCACCATCTCAGCGACTTCGACGCCCTCGATCTTGGCGTCCCGCTTGTATGCCCGACAGGATCGCAGGATCGCCTGATAGGCGTCGATGACCTCATCCTTCGATTCCAAGTCAAGTGCCACGCCACCGGCATCGGATTTGTGAATGATATCTTTGGAAACCACCTTCAGGACGACGGGATAGCCGATCGTCTCCGCCGCTTCGACGGCATCCCTCAGATTTCCGGCAACCGTCGAACGCGGCATGGTCATCCCAAGTGATTTCGCGACAGCGGCTGCCTCGTCCGCCAGCAGGAACCCGCGGCCTTCACGCCCCGCCTCCGCCAAGATCTCCCGGATTGGCGCTGTCGGAAGCGCGGGAGCGGACGGATCGAGTGCCGGGGCCCGATGAACCCGCCATGACCGATAAAGAACGCCCAAGCACGACACTGCTTCATAGACATTGGCAAAGACGGGAATGCCCTCAGCGCGCAACTCGCGCACAAGCGCTTCGATTTTCGCCCCGCCGAACAGTGTGAACACAATCGGTTTTTTCTCCTGGTAGCGGGCATAGGTTTCTCGTAACAGTTCGCCGAACTGCTCGGTGTCAAAGAGAGCGGTTTCACAGTACAGGGCGATCACCGAGTGCATGCGGGGCTCGACGAGCGCAGCGTCCAAGGCCTTCTGGTAATCGTCGGCCGAGGCCTGTCCCGTCAAGTCGACCGGATTCTTGGATGAGCCGAAGTCCGGCATCACCGGAGCGAAGGCATCGTGCAGGCACTTCTGATCGTCGAACAGGGCCACATCGTGTTTCTCGCATGCATCAGTGGCCATGACGCCGATGCCGCCGCCGTTGGTAACGATCACAGCGTCCTTGCCGTCCGGTGTCGGCGCCGTCGCCAGGTATTGCACCCAATGGAAAGCGTCTTGCACGCTTTCCGCCCTCAACGCACCGCACTGTTTCATGACGGCGTCGAAGACCTCATCCGCGCCGGCCAGCGATCCCGTATGCGAGGCCGCCGCCATCGCGCCGCGTTTGGATCGTCCGGATTTGATGACGACGACGTGCTTGCGGCGCGTGACCCAACGCAACGTCTGCTCGAGGCGATCCCCGTTTTTGACGCCTTCGATATAGAGCAGGATGACGCGCGTCCGGTCATCCCTTCCCAAATACTCCAGCAAATCGGCTTCATCCACATCGGACTTATTTCCCACCGACACGACAGCCGAGAGCCCAAGGGATTCGGCCGCTGTCTTACCGATCATGGCGATCCCAAGCGCGCCGCTCTGCGTCACGATGGCAACATGGCCAGGAAGAATGCCGCTGGGACCGAAGGTCGCGTTCATCGACGCGACATCGGAATAGACGCCGAACACGTTGGGCCCAAGGATGCGCATACCGTACTTGCGGGCTTCGTCGACGATCCGGTTCTCCTCGTCCAAGTTCCCGATTTCGGAGAACCCCGAGCTGATGATTACCACGTGCTTCACGCCTTTGCGACCGCATTCCACGACTGCATCGAACACGAATCGCGCGGGAATCGCGACAACGGCGACATCGATGTCCACGTCGGCCCCATCGAGAGACGAGACCATGGGCAGTCCGAGCACCTCGCCGCCCTTGGGGTTAATCGGAATGATCGTTCCCTCATAGCCGCCGATCTGGAGGTTCTCGACAATGCGATAGCCGATCTTCGCCGCATTCGCGGATGCCCCAAAGACGGCAATACTGCGGGGTTCGAAGAGACGTTTCATGTCAGCCGCCCGCTCGCTCGCCCTGTCAGAACAGCATTCGCAGCTCATAGACGCCAGCACCTCGTTTCTTCTCAATGGTGAATCCGGCCGATTCGAATAAATGCATCATGGTCAGATTGTCCACCAGCACCTCGGCGCGAAATCCCAATAATCCCGCCCGTTTGGCCAACAGTGTCACATAGTCCAGCAGTTCAGTTCCAATTCCGCGCTTCTGATAATCGTCTCGAACGACCAAGGCCACCTCAGCGGTGTGCGATTCGGGTTCGATTCCATACTGCGCCACGCCGACAACCGTACGAACGCTCTCTGCCTCTTCGATGGCCAGGATCACCATCTCCATCGAATAATCGATCACCACGAACTCCTGAAGCCGTTCGTGCGGCATGTCCTTGCGGGCGGAGATAAACCGCTGATACACCGAGCGATCGGAGAGCGAATAGAAGAAGTCCTTGAGCAACGGCTCGTCGGAAATACGAACCGGCCGCAACAAGATCTCAAGCCCGCTCCTCACCGTACGGTAGGTTTCGAGGGACTCCGGATACTCGCCTCGCTTTCCGGGGACAAAGGCTTGATCCGCATAGATCAGGTTTCTCGCCTTGGCCTGCCTCAGCAACTCGGCACGGAACGAGGGATGTGCAATGCGGATAAGCTCCATGGCCCGTTCGCGCAGGTTCTTGCCATGTAGATAAGCGATACCGTATTCCGTGACCACATAGTGCACATCGCTTCTCGTCAGCGTCACGCCCGCGCTCGCCCCCAACTGAGGAACGATTCTCGATACGTCACCGTTTCGTGCCGTTGAGGGAAGCACGAGCACCGATTTGCCCTCAGGCGCCAGCACGGCTCCACGCATGAAGTCCGGCTGACCGCCCACACCGCTGTAGACGGCAGCGCCCAGTGATTCCGCCGTCGCTTGTCCCGTGAGGTCAATCTCCAACGCGGAATTGATGGCCGTCATCTTTCGGATGCGGCTGATCACGGCGGGGTTATTCGTGTAGTCAACGGCGCGAAAGGCAATGGCCGGGTTGTCGTCCAAATACGCGTAGGTGTCCCGGGACCCCATACAAAACGCAGCCACCGTTTTGTGGCGGTCCACAGACTTCTGCGTATTATCGATCACACCGGTTCGCATGAGGTCGACAATGCCATCGCTGATCAGCTCAGTATGCACTCCGAGGTGCTTCTTCTCGCTCAACCGAGCCAAGATCGCATCGGGAATGCGGCCATAGCCCACTTGAATTGTCGCGCCATCTTCCACCAAGCGAGAGACGTACCCGCCAATCCGGTCCGCGACGTCATCGGGGACATCGGCCGAGTATTCCAGCAAGGGCTCGTCAACGAAAAGCGCGTAATCGATCTCAGAAAGATGCACAAAGCTATCCCCATGCGTTCGCGGCATCGATGGATTGATCTGGCAAATCACCGTTCGCGCGCAATCGACAGCCGTTCGTACAATGTCGACACTGATGCCCAGGCTGACGTAACCGTGATCGTCGGGCAGCGACGTTTGCACCAAGGCGACGTCAATGGGAATGACGCCGCTGGACAGGAGCCCGGGAACTTGGGAAAGAAACATCGGCGTGTAATCGGCGGAGCCCTCATTGACTGCATCCCGTGTCGGCCCACTGACAAAGAACGAATTCAAGCGGAAGTTGCGTTTGACATCGTCGCCCAAATAGGGATTGACGCCCAGCGTCCAGACATGCAACACTTCGGCATCAAAGAAGGCCTTGGGATGCGTCTGTGTGTACGTCACCAACTCACTGACCAGAGATTGAGGATAGCCGCACCCCGTACCGATAAAGATTCGGTCTCCGCGATGGATGGAGGAAAACGCCTGATCCGAGGGCACAAAGATCCCGGGGTAGTTCGCCTGCAATTGACTCAACACCGCGTTCGGCCGATCAGCCGACGTCTCCGGGGACATGTCCCTCCTCGAGCGGGAAGTGCGAATTTCAGACACTTTCCTCGCTCATCGGCCCTCTACACAGGGTCGAAAAGCGCCCTATTCTCACCAAAGGGCATGCCGCAATCAAGCGCAATACGGTTGCTGAGGCGGGATCGCGGCGGAAGGGGCGAATCCAGAGGCGGTTGCCCGTTCCTCAAGCGCGCCGTGCTAGCGGACACCGGACACTTCCGCCGCAGTCCACAAGGAGGTGACACGGTCTCGCGTTCGCTGTGCACCACCCGGAGCAACCCAACGAACGTGATGTCGATTACTGTCATTACCTATCAAACCGATTAACGCGACAACGCCCATCCCATCCGTCTCCTTGTCGGGGGTCATCGCGCACGTCCTGAACAGCCAGTTGACCGCCGCCGGCCTTGGGATTGGATTCTCGTCGCGATTTCGCTTTCTCCGGCTGCCCCGTATAATCCCCATCTATGAATGCGCACGCGATCGAGCAACGCCATATGGAGCGTGAGAATCCGTTTCAGCGTGGCCTGGATGTCGTGTTTCCGGACTATGCGGACTTTTGCATATCCAATATCCCGGGCATGATCGAGACAGCCCTGGGGACAACAGAAGCTGGGGCCTCCCTGACAGCCTTGAACGCTGCCGTGGATGCCTATGACAAGATCGTGCTTCTCGTCTTGGATGGATTCGGCTACCGCAAGGCGCAATCGCTTTTTGAGTGTATGCCTGAAAGCGCGATCAGGCGCCTTGGAGAAAAAGGGCGGCTGATTCCGCTGACCTCCGTCTATCCATCCACCACCGTTTCCGCACTCACGTCGCTGGGAACGGGACTGTCTCCGCTGGAGCATGGCATGATCGGCTACCGCCTCTATCTGAGCGAAATCGCCGCCATCACCAACATGATTCGCTTTACCTCCCACGGCAACTCCCGTCCGGACTCGGCATTTGCGTTGGGATTGGACCCCGAAACGTTGATTCCGGGGCCCACGCTTCATGGACGACTGGTTGAGAAGGGCGTTTCCGCCCATGCTCTGCTGCCCCACCACATCGCCTCCAGCGGACTCTCGACCGCCCTGTACCGCGGCTGCTCCGTGATTCATTCCGCCGTCAGCTTTCCGGACATGTTGGTCAAGACGCGCCATTTGCTCAGTCAAGCGACAGGGAAGACGTTCCTTTCCCTTTATTGGCCGAGTTTGGACACAACAGCGCACGTTCTCGGCCCGGATTCCGAATCCTATACCGCCGAATTCTGTGCGATTGATGAGGCCATTCGGCGAGAGCTCATCGGGCATGCGGACGACACGTTGTTCATCGTCACAGCCGATCACGGGTTCGTCACCATGCAGCCCTCCGACTATATCCCACTTGATGCCGTTGTTGATGTCGGCCGCGCGTTGCTCATGTTACCTGTCGGCGAACCCCGCGCTTCCTACCTGTTCACACGAGATGGGGGTCAGGAGGTCATTCGCGAAGCTTTCGTGGAAGCACGTCGCGACGGCCTCATTTGCCTCGATTCCCATGAACTCGTTGCATCCGGTTTGCTCGGCCGCGGACAACCGCATCCTGAGATTGGCAACCGGATCGGGCAACTCGCTGTACTGAGCACGGGATCCGCCGGCATCGATCAAGCCTATCCCGATGGGGTGACATTGCGCGGCATGCACGGAGGACTGACGGCCGATGAAATGTTGGTCCCGCTGATCGTCTCTCCGCTCTAGGAATTACGGTTCGAGGAAGGAGCATCCATGATCAAGGTCGGACAAAGTATGAACGTTGAACCCCGCGTTTATCACGACGGGAAGAAGGTCAAGCACGTTGAGAAGCGCGTCCTCGTTGGGCCCAATGACAACGCCCCCAACTTTTCCATGCGTCGGTTCACCGTTGGGACTGGCGGATGCAGCCCCTATCACACCCACCCGTGGGAGCACGAAGTCTACGTGCTATCGGGCGAAGGCGCCGTCGTGCATGCCGATGGCGAAGTCGCGGTCTCCGCTGGAGATTTCGCCTTCGTACCCCCGAACGAGGAACATCAATTCGTCAACCGAGGCGACGGGATCTTCGAGTTTCTGTGCGTGGTCCCCTTGGATGGTGAAGACGGCTAAATGAATCCCCGCCGTTCGCTTGTCTGCCTCAGCGGAGGCGTCGACAGCACCGTTGCCGCCTTCCTACTCAAGGAGCGCGGCGATGATGTTTCCTCGATCACCTTCTGGTTCTGGTCGTTTCCCGGCGCTCCCGATTACGCGGGGAAGACCAAATGCTGCGCCTTGGATACCGCCGCGCTGGCCGCTCAAGAAGTCGGCATTCCGCATCGAGAAGTCGACGCGAGCCAGGAGTTCCACGAGAAGGTTCTCACGGACTATGTCGCCCGCTATGGGCGAGGGGAGACGCCCAATCCCTGTGGCCGGTGCAATCGGCATCTGCGCTTCGGCTATGCGCTCCGCGTCGCGCGCGAAGGCGGATTCGACGTCGTGGTCACCGGACATCACGTTCGCAAGGTTCAGCTTGAGGATGGATCCTACACCCTCGCACGCGGTGCAGATCCGAACAAGGATCAAACCTATTTCCTGTACGGCCTCAGCCAGGAGGACCTCGCGCACCTCGAGTTCCCGGTTGGAGAACTGACCAAGGCCGAGGTCTACGACATCGCCCAACGCGCCGAACTGACGGCGGCTCAGCTTCCCGAATCCCAGGACCTTTGCTTCGCCGTCGCCGGGGAGACCTCGTTCCTATTCCCTCCGGAGGCCTTTGCTCCCGGACCCATCCTAGACATAGCAGGGGCACAGCTCGGCACCCACAATGGGCTTCCCAACTTCACTGTAGGTCAACGGCGCGGACTGGGCATCGCCGCCAGTCAGCCCCTGTTCGTGATCGACATCGATCCATCGAGGAATGCGCTCATCGTCGGACCGGATGACGCCCTGCTTCGTCGCGAACTCACGGCCTATGAAGCCAGCTATCTCACGGGGAAGGCGCCCGAAGACGGCTCCCCCGTCAATGTCAAGATTCGGTACCGATCCCCCGCCGTGCCCGCAATCTTCCGGCGGCTTGATAACCATCGCTTCCGCGTTGACTTCGCCGCCCCACAGCGCGCCATCACGCCGGGGCAACTGGCCGTACTCTACGACGGAGATCATCTGTTGGGCGGAGGCACCATCGAGCGGCCGACCGTTTCCTAAGCCCGGCGAGCGCGTATAATCGAGTCCAACAGGAGGGGTGGGTGAGCGGACGAAACCACCAGTCTTGAAAACTGGCAGGCCTCTGGTCTCGCGGGTTCGAATCCCGCCCCCTCCGCACCTACGCCGCGATGCGAAGCATCGCTTTTCCTTTCTCAACCTATTGATTGCCCTGCATTCCGTTCGTCGGAGTTTGCCTACGGCAAACATCCGAGTGGGATAGCATCTATGAGTTTCCGCCCATGTGGAATCCCGCTTATGCCAGCAAACAACACTGATACAAAGCACCACGCTGAGTTGACTTTCTCCTTTGATTCGACTCTGGTTCGCTAGTAGAATTCGTTCGTTTGGAGAGGTAGTCAAGTGGTCCAAGACACCGGTTTGCTAAACCGGCGAGGGGTTCACGCTCCTCCGCGAGTTCGAATCTCGCCCTCTCCGCCAATGCCAACTCAAACCAAAGGTTTGAGTTGGGACGAGTTTGAGCAAAGCTCAAACATCGTGCTGGACAACGTAGCAGCGTTTCCCCTCTGTGTGCATTGATGCCGTACGCTATCTCGTTCGTCGGAGTTTGCCTTCGGCAAACATCCGGCCGGTTTTTGGCTTCAAGGGTTTGAGTTGGGACGAGTTTGAGCGTAGCTCAAACTCGCGCTGGATCGTAGCAGCGTTTCCCCTCTGTATGCATTAATGCCGTACGCTATTTGGTTCATCGGAGGTTCTAGCAGAACGCAAGCTCAAGAGCTTATCCAACACGATGTTTCGCGAAGCTGACTCGTACGAACCAACTGCAACTGCGAACATGGACCCAACATGACGTTTGAGCTATGCTCAAACTCACAAGCAACGCGTAGCGTTGCCACGCGCCCGTAGCTCAGTGGATGAGAGCGTCTGCCTCCGGCGCAGAAGGTCACAGGTTCGAATCCTGTCGGGCGTAAAGCAAACGCGGGACCGAGTGGTCCCGCGTTTGCTTTGCCCGCAGGTTCAACCTGCAGAGCTTGCGAAGCAAGATCGCTGCAACGCGAAGCGTTGCCAAGGTTACGAATCCGAAATCTGGTTCAGCCCTTCCCTTTCTGTATGTTCGGACGCTTCGATCTGTCTGAGTTCGCGAAGCGAACTCACAAGCTACTCGTCAGCCTTCTCATCATGACGAGTAGCCCAGGTTACAAGTCCGCGATCCTTCTGATCCTTTCCCATGGTCCCGCTGTTGCTTTGCCCTCGGGCTCGACCTGCAGAGTTTGCGCCAGCAAACTCGCAGGAACTGGCCGCTATGCGGACAGTTCCCAGGTTCAGAATCCTGCCCTTGCCGTTTTGGGACACTCGGACGCATTTCATCTTATGCTTTTTCGATGCTCTGGCGGAAAGAATCTGTTGAGTTTCGCGAAGCGGAACTCGCACATAGGACCGAGTTTCTCGCTTCTATCGGTGGAAACTCGCAAGCTCAAGGATGCATAGCATCGTCGAGCCATCCTGATCGGACGTATACGTTTCAGTTCAGGTTACGAATCCGAAATCTGGTTCAGCTTTTCCCTTTCTGTCGCTCGGACGCTTCGATCTGTCTGGGTTCGCGAAGCGAAAACAGAGCCCCTTGCAGCAGAGATGGAACCCCGCATAGACTCCGCGTGTAGATGCTAAGAACGACCGGGATCGATCCGTGTTCTCTATCTGTCATTGCAAGGAGGCTCTTGTGTGTAGGAAGCTGTTTGTATCTGTCATGGTTCTCTTCACCGCATCTCTCGGAGCACTCGCCATCGAATGGAAAGAGATCGACTGGGGCACCGAAGTTGTTCTGGATTCGTCGACCGGACTTCCTGCCATCGTTTTCTACGTAGGGATACAGTACTCGGAATTCCCGACCTCGATGACATTCGAAGGGGACTGGGAAGCCTATGAGATCGTCAATGGACAACGGATTTCGTTGCGCATTACGCCAACCTCCTCATTCATTCGAGCAACGCAACCCCGGATTTATACATCAACCTCGCAGATACCGATCGAACCCGGCAAGCAATACGGCGCAACCGTCGTCTTGCGGGACGCCGCCAACAACCTATCCTACGAACGCACCTTCACCTATGGCGGAGGGGACGCATCGCTTCCCTACGGCATCGCGCTTAGCGGGTGGAACGGCTCGGATGATGTCGATTTAAGTCGATTGCCCGACGAAGAACTGGAAGAACTTGCGATCTTGCACGACGAACTGAAACGATTTACTCAATCGCCCGACGTGCAGTTGGTCGCATCATTTCTCCGGGGCGATGCAGCCGCGCGACCCGACACGGCCATCCTCTTGAACGACGCAGTGGGTGAGGGAGAGGAGATCAATCGCTGCACCTACACCGCTTGCGGCGCCGGCTGTTGCAGCACGTGCATCGAACACGAGGAAGACGACGCCGATCAGGAAGCTGAAGAGGCAGAAGAGCCCGCTCCCGATGTACGCATTGAGTGCATCGTGTACGAGGGAGCTCATTTCGAAGACGACGGCAACGAGTACGTTCAGATCAAGAACTTCGGAGAGCTTGAGCAAGACCTACTCGGCTGGACCCTATACAACCAGAGCAAACGGCAGCATGCCTTCACATTCCCCGAGAGCTTCATGCTCGAACCGGGAATGTCAATCCGCATCTACACGAACGAGGCCTATGCAAAGGAAGGTGATTTCTCGTTCGGCCTTGAGGAGAGTCTGTGGACCAACGTCATCCAGTATCCCCTCTCGCTCGTGCTGATCCCCGTTCCATCCGGAATCTCGGCACCCGCCGGAGCCCCTTTCACGTTCACCGTGAACCTCACCCTGTATACGTATACCCTCGCCTCGCAAGACGACATCAACGCCATTCTGAACGAACTCTCGCAGTTCGATCAAGAGTTCAATGGAAGCGTCTACGCGGGATCCATGAGTTCATTCCTTGGGGACAGCAAGACGATTTTCGTCCATGACCTAGCCTGGCGCGTATTGGAAGCCGCATCCCGTGAGATTGGGAACAGATAGCTTGTCTACTTGAGGTCACGACGAGATCACTCGAACGAGTGACGGAAGCTTAAACGATGTGAATCATAGGCTCAGGGCTCATCGCTGTTCTCTTGTAGAAACATTGGCAGGGAAGTGCTCGACGTAGGATGAGGTGGCTTCGTGTTCAATCGATTGCTCATGAGGACCTATCCGTTGTAGTCTGATTCATCGTGGACTGCAGTGCACGAGTCATTAGAGAGGGAGGATTGCGAGGAGATACCCATGACTAGAACACAGAGAAGAGCAAGGCAAGCGCAAGAGACCCTGCGCAAGGCGGTTAGCCATGCGCTTCAAGAGAAAGAGCGTCTTGGTCAATACGCGATCGTCTTCCAAGACGGAAAAACTGTCCAATTAGAAGCAGATCAGCTGTCCCAACTGAAGCAGGGTTAATTGCGAGAGTCTCTGGAGTTGTCTTCCGACCTATCTACAAGTTGTGATTCTATCATTCTCCTTCGCTATACTGTTCGCTCGATTGTACGCTAGTTACTGTGGTACAATCCGACATACCAACATGGGGAGCGTGGCGCAGTCGGTTAGCGCACCAGGTTGTGGTCCTGGGGGTCGCGGGTTCGAATCCCGTCGCTCCTCCCAACGCGAACGCTACGCGTTCGTCGGAGTTTGCCTGCGGCAAACGTCCGGTGAGTGACGTGTTAGCTTCGACAAGAACTCCGAACTCAAGACCATTAAGGCCTTGAGTTCGCATGCGCCCGTAGCTCAACTGGATAGAGCACCGGTCTTCGGAACCGGGGGTTGGGGGTTCGAGTCCCTTCGGGCGTAGAAGCAAGAGCGGGATTGGGCTTTGGCCTGATCCCGTTCTTGCTTTTACCTTGGGGTTAGCGCACGATGTTTGGCGACGTAGTCGGCAAACTCGTCCCTGCGCGTCAGCGCAGGCAGGCCCTTCGGGCGTATTCGCCACAGTGAGGTCACGAAGTGGCCTTCCTCTGGCGAATTTCATTCCGAAGGTCGAGAACCCCCAGAGTTTGCGGCCACTAGTCGAGGCAAACTCACAAGCAACTCAAGCGAATACCGAGTTGCCGGGGGGCTGATTTCCGAGACGTTCTGCTTAGATCGAGAAGCTTGAGACTCCATCGTGCCGAATGCTGCTGTCATGTTTGTGGGTTGTTGAGTACAGGTCTACGGGGAAGATTGGCATTGCTAGAAGCAATCTCTTCTAGGGCAAAGGAAATGATGTCGATGACTACTCAAGGGCTTGGGATCACCTGTGTTCAGTATCTCGCGATTGGAGAAGAGCACAAACTGCATATGCAAAAGTAGCGGCAATCGGCATCCATGGACTCAATCCGTAGTCCAAGAATCTTGACCATAGAAGAAATGTAAAGCCAAGGGTGACATCGTAGAGCCGCTTGTACAGCTGAGACTTGCTAAGAGCGAAGGACATAAAGCGAAGAGACTTACCGTGAGTTCTTCTCGAAGCGCAAGGGGCTGTCGTCCTGACAAAACCACCGTTTGTCTCAGCCTTACGAGGCATATGCTGCCTTCCTTGAAGATTGGATGCTTTCGGGACCAGTCTGAGAGTCGGTCTGCCTAGTCTCAACGGATCTTCATCGAACAATTCCGTGTTCTTGCGCTCTGTGTGCACGTAGTGTTATTTTTCGACATGCAAAACGGACCCGAATTGCTCCGCGGTAAGAAACTCGGAGCGGTTGAGAGGAGGATTCTTCTCAGGCTGTTCTTGGTTGCTCCTTGGGTAATATCCGTCAAATTCGAAGCTAGAAGGCTGGGGATCCATGGTGCGTCGATCTACCGAGCCCTGAGTAGCCTTACCAAGAAAGGACTGCTTACTAGAATCGAGCAAACAGGGATAGAGCGATACTGGACAGACGCGATTGCCAGGAGCGCGTCAGGAGAGATAGTTCACGATGTCCTTTTCCCTCTTAGCGGATCAAGAACTGCTAAGATCTTTCGAGATGGAGAAATCTTCGAGATTGAGTTTGTACCAGGGGGTTGGAAGCACCGTCCGTACCGCAATTGCCAGTGGAGGCTGTCACCCCTTGGAGTTGCTGTGGTCCGCGCCTATCAAGAAGAGCTAGAAGAAGGGAAGAGAATTCGCTGGGAACCAGACAGGCTAAGTATCTACTTGGCTTCCTCTCATCAGGACGAATGAAGGTGTCGGAGTGTGACCATACCGTTACAAGATCGTCGTAACCGTGCGCCGCACTGCTGTGTGGTTATAAGGTGTTGCAGATAGACCTTACGGGACGATTTCAGATTCAATCCGGTCCATGAGTGATTGAGGTGTGGAGTGAAGTGGCCGCGTTCGAATCCGACCCTATCCCTGGAACGATTCAGGTGACCAGCTACACTCCATCCCTCTAGATTGTCGCATTCCGCAGTAGTGTTTACAGGTGGAGAACGGAAGTAAGGAGAAAAGAGAGAGCCACCGAAACTGTACTCTCAGGGATCCAGCAAGAAACCTGGGAGG
>JANQGM010000036.1 GCA_028277345.1 Candidatus Bipolaricaulota bacterium
GTTTCTTCCAGATAGTCACCCGTGAAATCGGTATCTACATCAAAATCCGGGTTGTAGTCCCAGACGATGTAGGCACCGGTCTTGGGATCCATGATCTTCAGGTCCGGCGACATCTTGTCGCGGATATCACAATCAATGTTCTGGTCATTGTCAATGACGACAATCCAGACTTCGTCACCTTCTTGAATATTCGTCACCCGGTTCTGACCGTTCTTGTCGGACGAGAAATACATCTGTGCGTCCGTCGCAAATGCAGAAAGGGTGAACAGTGTCACAACAAGCAGCGTTACGACACTTGCAACACCTAGTTGCTTTTTCAACGTCGTACCTCCTTTTGGGCCAAAGATTTCGCTTGTACGTTTGTTTTTGCGGGAGTTACCCGCAGATTCTTTTGCCTTTTTCATCATTAATAGGGACACCCTAGGTTCTAGAGCCCTACCACCTCCCTCAACGAAGCCCTCACAGTTTTATTCAAGGTTACGTGCCTTTGGCTTCGATTTGAATCTCATGGTTCAGTCTATGCCTCATCACAAGATTCAAGCAAATCCTACATGGGCATTGCATCACGCAACACCCCCAATAGTCTCTGTCAATGACCAATGGAATGGCAACCCCACCCCATCCTGCGTTCGGAGGATCTTATCACACCCTCACAATGCCTGTCAAGCCGGATCTGAACGGCCCTGCGAGCGCTTCGACCTCCCCAAAAAAGGGGCGTTGAAGAATCCAGTGCCTGCAGATCGCCGACATCGACAAACGGTGCGTTTGTCATGGGATCACCCCCTTGCTCATCATGTGCCCTAGATGGTGCACTTGTCCCAATGGGTCGAGAATAACCACGATTCATCGGAACACATCTCCAACGCGTCCACTTCGATCGAGACAGCTGTCTGTAATCCGAGGTACCTTGGCCTCCGTCGGCTGACCAGGTACGACACTCCCACCCATCAAGCGGCACGCCCTTCTTACTCCCGTCGGCTAGAACCCGTTGATCCTAAGGAAGAATCGAAGGCACGCACAGAATGGGGTTAGAACGGACTTCGGAGCAATGGCTTGAGAGGAAACGATTTCCGAGACAGCGGGTATGCCTAAGTGGCAGTTGGCCAAGATGTGCCATCGGCCACTGTGTACGACGTTGACATTGCTAAGCCGGAAAGGGTATGGTCCAACAGCAGTTCGCACGAATGAGGAGGCGCGAATCATGAATCGAACGCGAAAGACGTTCCTTCTTCCAGGGATCCTGTTGTGCGCCGTTCTAGCGGGGACGGCGGTTACAGGCACGGCCGCGGACACAACGATTCTTACCAATCTTGGGAACATCGCGGACGGGGTCATCTCCGGCCTCGCCCCCGTCATCCAGCTGCGTTCTCCCGATGAGGTCACCGTCATCGGCCCGATGCAACAGTACGATATCCCTCTCTCGTCGATTCGTCAGATCTCCGTTGATTTCCCACGGCTCGTTATCGAAACCCTGACCGGCGTTGTGATCGGTCCGTATTCCGCGTTTCGTGGTATCGATGAAGAATTAACCCTGTCCGTTGGCGGGAAATCCGTCAAGATTCCCATCACTGCGCTTCGCGCGCTGGCGTTGGGTGGACGAAGCCTCCAACCTGTTCCCAGGGAATGGATGGGCGATCATTTCTTGTCAGCTCCAGAGATCCTGGCCGCAGCGCCGCTAATCATCGACGCCGCTTGTGACGATTGCGATATGACGATTCCCGTCACCTCCAGCGGCGATGAGACGCCGATCTGGAATACGATTACTCCCGATGTCGTCATGGACGACGAACCCGCCGCGTTTCCTTGGTGGCTTGGACTCCTTGGCGCCGCCGCATTGGTCGCCTTGTTCTTCCTGCTTCGCACAGGCCAGTCGTCGACCTAGCTGATTTTGGAGTCCGGCGCAGGGCGCTCGGACTCCTTTTTTCATTGCCTCCCCGCCTTCTTTTCATGGATGATCTGTCCCGCGTCGCCCGCGCGCCTTGATCGATCGGGAAGGACGCTCTACCATTCCACACGGAGGGATGACCGAACGGCAAGGAGCCGCTCTCGAAAAGCGGTAAGGCGGCAACGCCCTCGGGGTTCGAATCCCCGTCCCTCCGCAGTTGTTGATGCGAACGCGAACACATCGCCAAAACGATGTGTTCGTCTGGAGATTTGGCTGCGCAAAATCTCCTGTTTGATGAGCTATAGTACATTTCTATTTACTCATCAAGGGTGTAGAATCACCTGCCGCGTTGTATGCGCAACCAACGGCAATGTTTGAGCAATGCTCAAACTTGCCCGAACTCATTTGCCCTGAGGCAAATGAGTTCGCACGCGCCCGTAGCTCAGCGGATTAGAGCGTCGCACTGCGGCTGCGAAGGTCAGAGGTTCGAGTCCTCTCGGGCGTACAGCACCTTTTTGATTCACCTATTCGTCCCCTTTTCACCCTGGACGCGCTACCGAACCCCCATCTTCTCCCCAATACTCTTTTCATTGGATTGTGAACAAGGACGCGGCTCGTCTGAAGGTTCGAGAACATCGAGCCCCACACTGAAGATCCTGCGTCCCACGTCATAGTGAAACCGTGGCAAGGAGGGTGGTCAATGATGAGACACGTGCTCGCACTTGGCCTCATTTTCGTCGTTGGGTGGGGATGGCTCGCTGCAAGCCAGCAGCTTAGCGGAACGTGGGAGATCGATTTTGAAATCGACCCTCAAGAGGCAAGCTTCGCCGATGCCCTGGAACTGGATACCACGCTGAAGGTTAATTACAGCATCGGGGACTGGACCTTCGGCTCCGCCACCGTTCTCGACGAAGAAGGATGGGTTGATCAGGATTTCTCGACAACCGGCATTCTCGGTGCCTTCACCTTAACGGGTGCTGTCGACTTCAATCCTGATGGAACGTTCGGCTCATTGGTCGCCACGATCAGCGTGCCATTTGCCGGGGTTCTCTTTGGCGCACAACTGACATTAGAAGACAGTGACACGTTCCTCTCGTTCACGGCGTCCTCATCGGCCGGCCTTGTCGATATCGATGTGGATCTTGATTTCGGGGACAACGACGATATCTGCGATTTCCCGTGGGATGACGCCACCATCAGCATCGATTTTCCCTTCTGTTGCGGCGAGGTTTCATCCGAATTACGAATCGGATGCGAAGGGTTTGAGCACTTCAAGGCAGGCGTCACCGGCCTTGTCGTTCCCAACATTCCGTGGTTGACCATGGGCGCCGAGGTCCGCTATACGCTTCAAACCAAGGGTGTCGTTATCAGTCCCGCTTTTGATTTCGGCGCCGATGCGTGCGTCGACTTCTACATCTCTGTAGATTCCTCGTCTCCCCTGTCGATTGGGAGCATTCACTTGGACGGCATCGCCGTGTCGTGCGATTTCGGTACCGTAACCTTCACAGGCATCACGTACTGGGCAGAAAGCTCAAAGCCTGGGAAGCTTTCCAGCACAGAGTATTTCGAGGTCTACACGCTTGAATCCACAGAAGATGCCTGTTGCGGCCCGTTGAGTTTTGAGATGTCCGTCTTCTTCCTCGAAGCGGGACTCAACCTGTTCGACGTCTCGAAATTCGACGCCAACCTCGAGCTCGAGCTATCGCCCCAATTTGAGTTCAACATGGGGTTGGAAATCGATGTCGAGGGAGCGGCAACCGTTGTCTGGAAGCTCGGTTTCTTCGTCGATTGGTAGATGCTGAGGAGGGTGAAGCGCGCGGACCGTGACCTCACGTACGGTCCACGCGCTTCACAAGCTCCAATAACGCGTTGCAATGCCAGAGCGGTGCGCCATCCTCTTAAGCGTCAAGCACTAGAGTGTCGAGTTTCACGGTACTGTTTACAGGTCCGTAGCTGAAGAAGGGGGAAGAAAGAGGGTCACCGAAGCAGAATCTCTAGGTAACAACCAAGA
>JANQGM010000007.1 GCA_028277345.1 Candidatus Bipolaricaulota bacterium
AGGACGAACGCCTGCCGAGATCTTCTGGGGAGCCGTCGGCAAACAACATCACGAGGAGGTCTGATGTGTCAACACCATTCCGAGACTGGACAGACTAGAGGGTCCACTTGGCGTACGTTCTTGGCCAGCAATTGGCTCCGTACGGGCTCGACGAAATACTCGAATGGATCAACGGTGTGAATCTTCCACGGCTCTGCTCGATAGCTCTCAGGGCGAAGGAATCCCGGCAGGACGACGCGCTGATCGTAGACCGAGAAATCGAATCCTGGCGTTCCTCCGTCCAAGGCGATCACATCGCCGGCAGAGACAGGAATACGTTCGAATGCATGTCGGTTGGATCTCAGGGTTCCGTGAAGATGGGCGAGCGGGCCGGACAACACTTCCAGATGAATCCAGATCGTGTACACATCACAGGAATGCTCCATGATGATCCGATAGTCGTCATGCATGAAATCAACTTGCACGACGACGCCATCCGCAGGTGCAACAACCGGATACGCGTCCGGCGGAACATCGTGAGTGGCCCAATAGTAGTACTGATGATCGACAGGCGTCACATGCGCTCCCGTCATCAAGCCCAAGGGGAAGATATGGCTCAACTGCGAGGGATCGGCCGGGGCAATCGTGAACCACACGTCTCCCTCGCCCTGGCATTGTCCGCGTGTGAATACGTGGGAAAGGGGAGCGTGCTCGTCGGCCACGGATTCCGAACTCTGCGCCGGCGGAGCAAAAATAATTACGATCACCAGGAGAATGAGGGTTCCAAGAAACCCTGTTCGCATCGCGTGTACGTCCATGTTCTCACCTCTTCGATTGTGCCTACTCCCATCCTTGGCGAGCGAATCCCTTAGAATGAGGCATGGTTTCGGATTGGACAGCGGAAGAACAGAGAGTTTTGCAGACGTTTCTCAAGGGGGAACGCATTGTCCAGTTGCCCGTGAAACTCAAGAAGCGGCGGGTCGTTCTGCGCTGGTTGCTCGACTACGTCGATCCCACTCGAACCTACGACGAGTCGGAGATCAATGCGTTGATATCGCGCCATCATCCCGATTACGCCACCATTCGTCGCGAATGGGTTGCCTTCGATTGGATGCAACGAGATCACGGGATCTATCGAAGGACATCCGCAGAGCCGAACTGGCGAAGATAGGGTATGCACTCGACATTGAACCCAATCACCCATAGAATCAGCGTTGAAGGAGGAGTCACGGATGACTGACAACTAGCTGCCGAGAAGGGTTGAAGACGGGCGACGGCCCGTGCAGCGACGTTGTATCCCGAAAGGGCGGTTCCATGGCTTCTTTAGTGTTTCGACAAGTCTCATTCTCGTATCCCGGCTCTCCTGTCGAGTTGTTTCAGTCCGTAGATTTCGGTGTATCCGAAGGATGGACCGGTATCATCGGTCCCAACGGAGCCGGGAAGAGCACATTGCTTCAATTGGCCAGCGGCTTACTCTCCACATCGCAGGGTCACATCCATCGACCTGACGATACCGCGTATTGCCCCCAGCGGACCGACTCGCCGCCGAGCGGATTGCGAGATTTGCTCGATTCCGTGGAAGGGGAAGCCTACCGCATTCGCGGACACCTGGAGGTTGACGATGATTTTCTCTCTCGGTGGCCGTCCCTGAGCCACGGTGAGCGCAAGCGAGCCCAACTCGCTGTCAGTCTTTGGGCGCGTCCCTCTCTATGGGCCGTCGACGAGCCGACCAACCACCTGGATGCCACCGCTAACGCCATCATCGTTCGGGCGCTGCAATCGTACCGTGGGATTGGCCTACTCGTCAGTCACGACCGCGATCTCTTGGATACCTTGTGTACCCACTGCCTCTTCGTTGAGCCGCCACATCTGGACCTTCGATCGGGCGGCTACACCACCGCGAAGTCCAGTCTCGAGGACGACAATCAATTCGTCATCGAACAGAAAACGCGGTTGGCCAAGGAGCAACGCCGACTCGCCCGAGAGGTCGACTCGCGACGACGACACCAGCAGAAGGCGGATCGGGCACGAAGCAAGCGCGGCATCTCCCGCAAGGATCACGATGCCAAGGAGAAGATCGATCGTTTGCGCGTCGCCGACAGCGGAGGAGGAAAGGGCATGCGTCAGTTGGAAGGGCGCATCCGCCAGGCCTCTGAGCGAGAATCCTCTCTCATCGTGCGAAAGCAACGGGCAACCGGCGTCCCGCTTGCCGGACAACAATCGTCCCGGAATGCGCTCGTTCGGCTTCCTGAAGGCCGCGTCTCTCTGGGCGAATCGCGAACGCTTCTCACCCCTCCCCTCATGGTGC
Organism: Candidatus Bipolaricaulota bacterium; assembly: GCA_028277345.1. GTDB lineage: Bacteria > Bipolaricaulota > Bipolaricaulia > UBA7950 > UBA9294 > SPBW01. Next base: position 2,288 of record JANQGM010000007.1, read on the forward strand.
AGCCGTCCGATCGAATCGCGCTCATCGGCGCCAACGGGACGGGGAAGTCAACGCTGCTGCGACATCTGGTCGGGCAGATCGACCTGCCCCCCAGCGATCTCGTCTACCTTCCCCAAGAGGTCGACGCAGAGGAGTCAACGAGGATTCTCGAACAGGTCAAGCAGTTCCGAGGCGCCGCTCTGGGCGAGCTCATGCAGTGGGTAAGCCGGTTGGGATCGGACCCCAGCCAGTTGTTGGATAGCCGCCTCCCAAGCCCCGGCGAAATCCGCAAGTTGATGCTGGCGGCCCGCATGAGCGACCGCCCCAGCCTTCTCGTTCTCGATGAACCCACCAACCACATGGACCTGCCGTCCATCGAGTGTCTCGAAGCGGCGCTTGCTGATTTTGCGGGAGCCCTGCTCCTCGTCAGCCACGACCTTCGCTTCCTCCGGTCGCTGACCGCAACCGCGTGGGACATTCAGCCCGCACCCAATGACCCCGATTCGCTAATCTTGCACGTTGTGTCTCAGGGAGTCGCGTGAACCGAGGCGCGCCGACACGGCACCCACGAGGTGAGGAGAAAAGGAGAGCGACGATGACCTTGCGAGAGTTGAAGCTGCCCGGAGACCTTCTTCCGTTGGGCAATATGCTGGTACAGACCTTCCAATACCCCGAAAATCCGGAATGGAGCATACAGGCTGACGAGGAAGAGAACATTTCTCGCACCATTCGATCGCTGAAGCGAGTCTGGCCACTGATCCGCATCGGGCAACTCGTTTCCAAGCCGATGCGAGATGTCCTCCGCGGCTATCTCTGGGAGGAGAATGGCCAAATCGGCGCCGTCGTCATTGCCCACCGGCACGGATCGACAAACACCTGGGGCATCGGTACGGTCGGCGTTCTTCCCGAATTCAGGAGGCGCGGCTTGGCGCGGAAGCTACTAACGAAAACCCTGGACCTCATCCGGGAGAAGGGAGGCAAACACATCGTTCTCAGCGTCATCGACCGCAACGTTCCCGCCTATTCCCTGTACAAAAGTCTGGGCTTCGAGCACTACAACAGTCAGATCGAGTACAACCTGACACCGCCATTTGAAGGTAGCGCAGCCCATCGACCAGCCGGATACTTCGAATCCAAGCTGGACCGATTCGATTGGCAACAGCGATACGCTCTCGCAGGCCGAATTACACCTAAATCGATTCGCCAATACGAACCTGTGGAGCCAGGACGATACAAGCCCCCTGCCTTGGACCGTCTTATCGATCCAATGATGGACAAACTGCAAAAGCGAAAAGAGCATCGTCGCGTCTTTCGCATCGCAGATACGATCGTCGGACACTTTGGCTATCAAACCCTCCTGGGAAGCAAGGGAACCTCATCCATCTGGGCGCAGCTAGACCCTGAACATGCGGACTTGGCGCCCTATATGCTCGGCCAAGCCCTACACTCCGTTGCTCAGCTGAGTCCGACACTCCGCGTCCAGTTTTCAGCTGCTTCTTGGATGCCGGCATTGGGAGCAGCCGCGGAGGAACTCGGATTCACAAAGCGTCTGGAGTATCACACCTTAGGCCTGCTCCTGTAGAAAGGCCACCTTGCATTCGCTCGCCTCGTCTCGAATACTGAAGGAACGGTCGTTGAGCAAAGGAGCATCGATTGATTCAGTACTTCCTGATGACCGATCGCTTGGCCATTCGACAGGCTACAGCAGAGGATGCCGACTACATCCACAGCCTGTGGACATCTCCGGATGTCATGAAGTGCGTGGGCTATCCACGCGGCCTATTGATTGACGTCGAAGAGGTTCAATCCCAGATCGAACGGGACGGAGGCGGAGAATTCGGATCGCGCCTCATCGTTGAGGATCGTCGAACCGGAGAACGCATCGGCCAGACGAAGCTCGGTATCCCGGATGAAAACGGAATCTGTGAGCCCGACATCAAGCTCCATCCCGACCATTGGGGTGTGGGGTACGGCTCCGAACTGTGGACGGCGTTGATCGACTACGCCTTCACCCATCCGGAGACGCAGATTGTTCGTGGCACCCCCAATCGAAGCAACATCGCATCGGTCCGCATGCAGAGGGGCGCGGGCATGGAGACGATCGCCGAAGGCGAGTTCTCCAACGAAGGAAGCCCTCATCCGGGCGCCGTCCCCGTCCCGCATTATGTGCTACACATCTCGCGGGAACAGTGGATGGAGAAAGCCCGGCGTATGCAGGAGGAGACAGCCTCATGACATGTGAGTCCTCTTCAGTTCGAAAGGCATGGGAGACGAACGCGCGATGGTGGTCCGATCGATTCGGCGAAGGCAATGACTTCCACCTCCAGCTCGTTGCTCCGCCCGTTGAGCGGCTGCTTGACATTGCTCCTGAAGCGCGCGTCTTGGATATCGCCTGCGGGAACGGCGCCTTTTCTCGTCGCCTCGCCGATCTCGGCGCACAGGTCACAGCCTTTGATTTCTCGTTCCCATTCATCGAATGCGCCCGCGAATTGAGCTCCGCGCATGCTGAGCGCATTCGTTACCACGTCACCGATGCCACGCGTGAAAGCGATCTCCTCGCGTTGGGGACAGGATCGTTCGATGCCGCTGTCTCCAATATGGCCTTGATGGATATGTCCGACATCTCGGTCCTCGCTTCATGCCTGCCCAAGTTGTTGAAACCGGGCGGACGATTCGTGTTCTCGATCATGCACCCCTGCTTCAACAACCCCGATTCCCGTCTTTGCATGGAACATGAGGACCGGGAGGGCAAACTGAGGATCACCCGGTCGGTGAAGGCCGTTCGCTACCTGACATCGTACTCGGCCCAGGGGATTGGGATCCCCGGCCAGCCGGTCCCGCAAACTTACTTCCATCGGTCGCTTCAAGATCTGTTGGCCCCGTTTCTCGCCGCCGGATTCGCCATCACAGGACTCGAAGAAACGGCATTCCGGGAGAACGCCGATGCCCGCCATGTGCTATCCTGGGACCATTATCCGGAGATCCCTCCGGTTCTGGCCGTTCGGATGGAACGAGGAACCTAAAGATTCATCACCAAGGAGATGCTATGGGATATAAAACGCTTCTGAAATCTCAAATTGAGGACACGTATGCCGTCACCGATGCCTTGATCGCGATGGTCGACGATGCGGAGTTGAGCTGGAAACCCGATCGTGGCGAAAACTGGTGGACGGTAGCGCAACTGCTTCGCCACATCACCGTGTCCTGCGGCATTTGGTGCAAGGGATTCGTTACGGGAACGTGGGGCGATGCCGGAGACGTCGATTATGACCAGGTTCCCGAAGGGCAGGAGCTCCCTACAGCCGACGCGTATCGTCCGGCAGAGAGCGTGGAAGCGGCTCGAAACGCGCTCGCCGAGGATAAACGCGTCGCGTTGTCCATGATCGATCTCGCGACAGAAGACGATCTGGTGTCAAAGGCCGTCACCGCGCCCTGGAATCCGACGCCTCGCGTCCTCGGACTACGCTTGCTGGACATGCTTCGACACCTGGAATCCCACAAGGCCCAACTCTATACCTACCTAAAATTAATGGGCAAACCCGTTCACACCGGACACTTGTGGGGTATGGGCAACGTCGTCGAGGACTAGCTGCGTCCCGTCGCAACCCACCGCATCCCGTTTGAGCGCCCTTCGCAACATCGCCGTCATTGGCCGCGCGTCAGATCATGCCCATTGAAGCGCGCGGCGAATTTCAGGCCGATGGAAGGAACTCGGCCAACGTATCTAAGAACCGGCGATTCTGAGCCTCCGTGCCAATTGAGACGCGAAGGAACTCCGGCAGGTCATAGCCACCGCAAGGGCGCACGATGACGCCCCGCTCCAACAGGGCTTGTTGAACCGCGGCCGCTTCCGACCCCACGCGAAGCAACACGAAGTTGGTGTGCGATTCGGCATAGGAAAGGCCCAGCTCCGTCAATCCGCGGGTGATAAGTTCTCGTCCCGCCTTGTTCTCCGAGACGGATCGCGACACGAATTCTCGATCCGTCAAGGCGGCAATGCCCGCCGCCTGCGCCAACACATTAACGTTGAACGGCGGCTTGATGCGAAACAGCGTCGAGATGATGTCCGGATGTGCAAATCCATAGCCAATGCGAATCCCAGCCAATCCATAGACTTTGGAGAACGTCCGCAACACGAAGATGTTGGGCCTCTCTTCGCGCACATAGCTCAACGAATCGGGAAAATCGTCGGCATCCACCATTTCCACGTAGGCCTCATCGAGCACGACGAGAACGCGCTCGGGCACGCGCTTGAGGAAAGCGTCCAGCGCTGCCGCTCGAACGATCGTTCCTGTCGGATTGTTGGGATTGCAGACATAGACGATCTTTGTGCGGTCGGTGATCGCATTTGCCATCGCATCGAGGTCGAGTCCATGCTGTGGGGTCAGCGGCGTCTTGACTATCGCGGCGCGCATGGCCGTCGAGTAGATGTCGTACATGGGAAACGAAGACCGGCTGACGAGGACTTCGTCGCCATCCTCAAGGTACGCCATGGAAAGCTCGAGGATGAGGTCATCGGCGCCGTTTCCAACGCACACTTGATCGAACGCAACCTGGAAGTGTTCGGACAGGGCCGTTCGGAACTCGAAGCTGGCGCCGTCGGGATAATGATTCAAGGCGGACAGCGCCTCCTGCATGGCGGCCAGGGCGTTGGGCGCCACGCCAAGGGGATTCTCGTTCGACGCCAGCTTGATGACATCCTCGAGACCGTATTCGCGCTTCACGTCTTCAATCGGCTTGCCCGGCACATACGGTTTGATGGAATCCAGTCCACGCTGTTTCTGCAGACGGTTGCTCATGCGATCGATCGCTCCTTTGTTGATCCTCCCCCGAGATTGGGGATCACTCGAACATCTCCAATCAGGCACCCACGCTCCTGAAGAAACACCGGGTTCAGGTCCAATTCAACAAGACCGGCGTACTGAAATGGCAGTTCGGAAACGCGCGAAACCACGTCGGCCAGGGCGTCAAGATCCCGCAGTACGCCGCCACGCGCTCCCTTCAACAGAGCGATCCCTCTTAGCCGCTCGATCATTTCGTGCGCTTCGTCCTTGAAGATGGGGGCCACACGCAACTGAATATCCTGAAACACCTCGGTATAGATGCCGCCAAGCCCAACAGCCACAACAGGACCGAACTGCGGATCCTGAGAAAGCCCGACAATGGCCTCAACCGGATGACACAGCATCGGGGAGATCAAGACGCCGTCCATGGCGCCTGAAGGCACCAATCCTTGGATCTTGTCGTACGCGGAACGGATCTCGCTTTCGGATCGCAGGTTCAACTGCACGCCACCCACATCCGTTTTATGCAGGACCAGCGAGGAAACGATCTTCATCGCCACGCAGGAATCTAGAGATCGCGCGGCCTCCACGGCGTCATCGGCCGATGTTGCAAACCGGTGAGGGATGACAGGAAACCCCATCGCACGCAACCAAGCCATCGCCTCCGGTTCCGTGGGCCGCGCATTCCAAGGAAGAAGTTCGGAAGTCCCGGTTTCCGTGCCGCGGTCTGTCGCCGCTGTACGCGGTGTGCTTCGCCAGGTTTCGAAGTCCCGCAAGTGGGCGAACACAGTCACTGCACGTTCTCCGGTGGCGAAATTGGGCACGCCGCCGCGTTTCAACACCGGGAGCGCAGCCTGCGCCGGACGTCCGGCCATGAAGCTGGCGGCGATCGGCTTGTCCGCTTTCTCCGCCGCCTCGACAATTCCACGCGCAAGCGGCGCAGAATCCAAATACGGCGTATTGACGTTCAAGGCTACCGCCGCATCGTATTCGGCAAGTGCACTGACGAGGGTCTCCCGATACTCGGCTTCGGTTCCCTGGACCGTCAAATCGAACGGATTGCCCATGCTATAGAAGCCGGGCAATCGCTCGACCAGGTCCGCCCGGAGGCGATCCGAAGGTCCCTCGATGCAAAGGCCTCTCGCTTCAGCGGTATCCGTTGCCAAGACGCCAGGGCCTCCGGAATTCGTCACAATGGCCACCCGGCTCCCTCGAACCGGTGGGAGCATCGTGAATCCCCGGCACACATCGAACATCTCTTCGATTCCAGACACGCGAATGGCGCCACATTGCTTCAAGGCTGCGTCATAAACGGCATCCGCACCCGCCATGGAGCCCGTGTGGGATTGAGTCGCCCGGCCTCCGGATTCCGAACGCCCGGATTTGATGACGATCAACGGCTTCTCGGCAGTCAGTGCGCAAGCCGCCTTCATAAAACGCCGTCCATCGGACACGGTCTCGATGTACAAGGCCACCACCCGCGTCTCCTCGTCCTCTCTCAGCAACTCGAGGAGGTCGACCTCCGTCAAGTCGGCCGCATTTCCATAGCTCACGAACTTGGAAAAGCCGACGTCCTGTTCCTCCGCCCATGAAAGCACGGCGCCCCCAAGCGCCCCGCTCTGAGAGATGAAGGCAACGTCGCCGGACGGAGGCCGGGTTTCCAACGTCGGGAACAGCCGGTGCTTCGTATTCACGATCCCCGCGCAATTGGGTCCCACCAACCGAATGCCGGATTCCTTTGCAGCACGGAGAAGAGCTCGTTCCTCGGAGGCGTTGCCGGATTCCGAAAATCCGGCCGTAATGATGACGGCGGCGCAAACGCCGGCGGCTCCGGCATCTCGAACCACCTCCGCGACCGTACTCGCGGGGCTGGCAATGACGGCAAGATCAATGGCGTCCCGCGCATCATCCCACTCGCGAAACGACTGTATTCCAGGGACGTTATGCGTCTCCACGCCCTGCGCCTTGGGGTTGACGGCCACCACTCGCTCGAATCCACCGTCGCAGAGTTGATCGATGAGAATACGCCCGATCTTGCCCTCTCCGACCGAGCCGACAACGCCGATGCGACGGGGGCGAAAGAGCGCGTCTCCCCAGTTCACGAGGGGGCCTTTCGAGCGAACTGGGAGAACCCGTGATCGGGGGCTTCCCTTCCCATTTGCAGTCCGGCGTGAAAGGCGGCAAGGTTGGTCTCAGTCGCCTTCGGCCAACGCTGAACCACTACGCTTTCGATCATCCGCGGATCCAGGGCCTCTCGAACGGGAGCACATCCGCTCAGTGCGCCCAAGGTGAAGATATTTGCGGCTGCAGGCTGTCCGCCAAGCCGCGGACGCCTTTCGGGATCCAGAACCACCACGCGGCCCGCCCGATCCGAAAGCTCGGCAAGCACGCGATCGCGGGCGGGATAGGCATCGACCCCCAGCATCACGCCCGTGGGCTCCCAAACGTGGTCATACAGCACCGCGTGGGCTCCCGGGCGAAGGAAGCGCACTCCCTTGAGGACTTCCGATCGTTCCATGCCGACGATGACGTCGGCGCGGCCCTCTTGGATGCGCGCGCCCCCGCCTGCCCGCCCGAGGCGCACCTCGACCTTGACGAAGCCTCCGCGCTGCGCCATTCCCTTCGTCGGTACAAACGCGATGGGAACATCGGCGGCGCAGGCGGCACGGGCCAACAGGTCTCCCAAGGTCACAATGCCCTGCCCGCCCACTCCGACAAGCACCATGTCGCAGGTCTTCATGATGACTCCTTGGAAGCAACCGTGTGTGTGATGGCCCCTGTCGGACAGAACGAGGCACACAGCCCGCATCCTGTACATTGGCTGAAGTCGATGTGCATCGATGGACTTCCGGATTCGGATTCTCGAATCTGAAGCGCCGGGCAGCCGGTGACGTTGAGGCACCGTTTGCACAAGATGCACGCCTCTGCATCAATCGTCGTCGTTCCCACGCGAACCTTTCGACGGCTCGACTGTATGGCACATTCGCGCTGCGCCAAGACCACGGTCACCCCGTCGCTTTGGAGACCCAAATGCACCGCATCCGTCGTTGCCTCCAAATCGAACGGATCGACGACATGCATGTGATCGGGACCCAGTCCTCGAATGACAGCTTCAAGATCGACGCGTCGGCCGCCCCCCTGGAATCCATCGTGCGTGCCCGGATTCACTTGCATCCCCGTCATGCAGGTCCAGCCGTTGTCCATGACCACGAGGGTCATCGGAACTTGATGCTGGATGGCGTTCACGAGGCCGGGAATGCCGCCGTGGAAAAAGGTGGAATCTCCCATCGTTGCGATAACGGGCGTTCTCACACCCGCGTGAACGTAGCCCTGGGCAAGGCTGATGCTGCTTCCCATCGACACCTCGTTCCACAAGAGGTCAAAGGGAGGATTCATGCCCAAAATCGTGCATCCGATATCGCCGGTCACCATCACGTCGTCCTTGGTGAATCCGGCGCGTTGGATGGCGGCATCGACGGCCAAGTAGGTGCCCCGGTGCGGACACCCCGCACAAACCGTAATCGGCCTTTTCGCCGGGAGGATGGCAACGCCTTCGGCGTTGCTTTGAGACACCGACTCACTTGAACCCTGTGGAAGGACAAGTCCTGCCGCGTTCAAGCCGGCGAGAATCTCTGTCACGCCCACTTCGCCGATCGGCGAAAGCGGGCCGTTCATCTTGCCGATAATCGCGCCGGAGAATCCACTTTGCTGGGCGGCAACACTGACGGCTCGCTCCGCATGCGCCTCCAACTCCTCCAAGACCAAGATCTGTTCGCAATGCTCAAGGAGTCGCTGCGTTTCGTCCCACGGGAACGGCACCGTCGTCCGGACCTCCAGCAACGAGATCGCGTCCATCGAAACGCGTTCAAGCGCCTCGGGAAGATAGGCATTGACCGCGCCGACGCACACGATCCCCGTGCCGCCCTCCGACGATGCAAGCGTTAGACGGTTCAGTCCCATCGACTGAACGTACTCGCCGGACCTCACTAATCGATCGATCGACGCCTGATGCTGGTCCTTGCAGATCTTCGATCCGGCCTTGGTATAGCGGGTGATGTCCTTCTCCAGAATCGGCTCGATCTCCGCGGGCGCTCTGGGGGATTCGGCATCGACTTCTGCATGTCCCAGAGCAATTGCCGTCGTGGTTCGCAGGAAGACGGGGGCTCCCGTTACTTCAGACACATCGAAGGCTCGCTGCACGAGTTCATAGGCTTCGGCTGGGGTGGCTGGCTCCAGCATGGGAAGATATGACATCAGGGCGAATCCACGCGAGTCTTGCTCCGGCATTCCCGCGCTCACGCCCGGATCGTCGGCCACGTAGATGACCAGGCCTCCATTCGTCCCGGAGTAGGCGATGGAGATCAAGGCGTCATAAGCGACATTGACTCCCGACATCTTCATCGTACACAGGGCGCGGTGTCCGGCCCATGCGGCGCCCGAGGCGATCTCGAAGGCCACCTTCTCGTTCGTCGACCACTCCACGTGCCGCTTCGGCAGATCCAGGGTGAGAAGATGCGCGATGCACCCCGTCGATGGGGTTCCCGGATAGCCGGTTGCCACCTTCACGCCGGCACGCAACGCGCCCCGAGCAACCGCCTCATTTCCCGTCATGATGCGCCCGGTCATTCCGCCGTCCCGTCATCTTTTCGGCCGGACCGCTGAACGGCATCCAGAATTCGCTTGGGGGTCAATGGGAGATCATGAATGCGAACGCCCAAGGCGTCGGCCACTGCATTGGCGACCGCCGGTGCCGCCGGAGTCAGGGCGGGCTCTCCGATCCCTTTGGCTCCGAAGGGTCCCACTCCGGTTCCCGATTCCAGGATGATGGCGTCGGTGGTCGGGAAGTCGAGCACCGTCGGAATCAAGTACTCGGCGAAGGACGGGGTCTGAATGTAGCCGTCCTTGAGCTCGAAGTCCTCCATCAGCGCGTACCCAAGTCCCTGATGGCTGCCCCCACAGATCTGTCCACGCACCGCCGCTGGATTGATTGCACGCCCGACATCATGACAGGCTGCGGACTTGAGCAGCTCGATTTCACCCGTTTCGGTATCTACTGCAAGTTCGACGGCATGCGCACCGAACGTGAAGTCAGGCCAGATGTCGCCTTGCCCGGTCTCGGGATCGAGGCCGTCCGTGAAAGGCGCATTAAACTGTGCGAGATGTGACAGGCCGATGCCTTCGGAGGCACACAGTTTGGCCAGATCCGGCAGATCGATTGCTTTTGATGAATCCGAGATCGCAAAAACGCGCGACTCGCCGAGATCCAGCGCTTCTTCTGCGACACCTAAGGATTCGGACGCACGTTTGAGCAATCGCGATCGTATTTCGTTGCACGCCAATGTCACAGCGTTCCCCGACATGTACAGCTGCCGAGTTGCCGTCGAGGTCCCCGCCAAGGGGGTCACTGCGGAGTCGGTCGAATAGATGGTGACACGTTCCAACGGGACGCCCAACAGCTCGGCCGCAATCTGGCAAATGCTGTTCGATTGCCCAGCGCCAATGTCGGGGACGCCGCACCGCAAGACGACGGTACCGTCCTGCTCCAATCCCACCCACGCCTGAGAGGTATCGTGGAACCACATGATGCGTCCATAAGACTGGAAGTAGGAGGCCATGCCTCGGCCAATTCGGCGCGTTTCCGTGGATGGTGCCCTGTCTCCCAGTGCGTGAACGGCACGGGTTGCACATTCCTCCGACCACGCGGCGGATTTCACTTCCTGTCCCGTCGTCGTCGTCTCGCCCCTCTTAAGGTAGTTGATTCGCCGGACCTCGAGCGAATCGAGGCCGAGGGTCTTGGCGATCTCGTCCATCTGTTGCTCGTACCCCAGCGCCGCCTGCGGACCGCCGAATCCCCGGAACGCGCTGGTAAACGTCTGATTTGTCGCTGCAGCAACGCTGTCGACGTGCAGGTTGTCGACCTTGTAGGGCCCTGCCGCCATGCCCGTCGCATACAGCAGCACATAGGGCGTCAAATAGGGGTAGGCGCCGGAGTCCGCCACCATCTTGATTTCGGATGCCGTAATTCGGCCATCCTTCTTCACCCCGGTTCGGTGGGTCACAACGAACGGATGCCGCTTCGAGGTCGCCGCGAACGCTTCTTCACGCGTGTACTCGAGCTTCACCGGACGACCGGTTTCGCGCGCCAAGAAGGCGAGGAAGATTTCGACCGTGACATCTTCCTTGGAGCCAAACCCACCGCCCACCATCGTTCCGCGAATGCGAATCTTATTCTGGGGGACGTTCAGGGCACGGGCGATGGAACGGAAGTGTTCGACCACCTGCGTACACACGCGGATGTTGATCACGCCTTGCTCATCCACCCACGCGACACCGGCATCCGGCTCCAGATAGGCATGTTCGATGAACGGCATCGTAAACGTGTTCTCGACGACGAGGTCCGCATCCGCCATGCCTGCCGCGAGATCGCCCTTTCGAATGGCATACTTGGCCACGACATTGTCGGGCTCGAACAGGATGGGTGCGTCCGGTCTCAACGCGTCTTCGGGATCGAAGACGGCGGGAAGCTCCTCGAACTCAACCTCGATCAATCGGAGCGCCTGTTCAGCGATGGCGATCGACTCCGCGGCAACCAAGGCGATCGGCTCTCCCACATAGCGCACGATATCCGAGGCAAGAACCGGCGCGTCTGAGCCTGCGCGCGCCGCGCGTCCCGTTTGACCGGGAAGATCGGTGTTGAGCTTGGCCCCATGGGTGTCCTCTCCCGTCATCACGCACGCAACGCCTGGCAACGCTCGGGCCGTTTCGACATCGAGTTTGGCAATACGCGCACTGGGAAACGGGCTTCGAAACACCTTCGCATGCAGCATGTTGGGCATCGCGAAGTCGGCGGCATACACTGTCGCCCCCACCGCCTTCCCCAACGCATCCACCCGCCGAAGAGGTTTTCCCACCTGCTTGAGCGTTGGCAGATCGACATCAGGCAGTGGTTTTGGCGTGACATGCTCTAGCATGAGGCACCTCCGGTTTGACGCGAGGAAGCGAGTCGTTTTGCCGCAAGCTTGACCCCATCGACAATTTGCCCATACCCCGTGCATCGACAGAGGTTGCCGGATAGAGCTTCACGAATCTCGTGCTCCGACGGATTCGGATTTCTGTCCAACAGGGCTTTGGTCGCAATCACCATGCCGGGGGTGCAAAACCCGCATTGCACAGCGCCCGCATCCGCAAACGCGGCCTGGATGAGGTGGGGCTTCTCCATCGTCCCGAGACCGGCGTTTGTCGTGATCGTGGCTCCATCGGCCTGAACGGCCAAGACCATGCAGCTGTTGACCGGCTCTCCATTGAGCAGAACCGCACATGCGCCACACTCGCCGATCTCACAGCCGTTCTTGACGTCGGTGTGACCCAGCTCGCGAAGCGTGTGAAGCAGCGTCGCACGGGGCTCTACACCGATGTTGTGAACGCGGGTATTGACCCTCAATGTGATTGTGATGGGATCAGCCACGTCGATCACCGCCTTCTCTAGCAATGTCGTCAAGTAGTTTCGTCACCATGCTGCGAACCACCTGTTGTTTGTATTCCGATCCGGGGCGAGGCACGGCGGCCTGGGCTGTCTGATCCGCCGCACGCCGAATTCGCTCGGGGTGCAGAGGGTTGCCCACGAGCGTGGCTTCGGCGTCCACCGCTCGGCGAGCCACCGGCGAGGCGGCGCCCATGGCGATCCGTGCATCCACACAGATCCCTTCGGAATTGAAATCCAGCAGAACGGCGACATCCACCTTGGCCATGCAGGAAATCTTGCGAAGTCCCATCTTGCGGAAACGGCCGATCGCCGCCCTCGGCGGAACGGAAACCCGCACCGCGAGGATCAATTCGTCGACCGCACGCACCGTCTCAAACGGACTCGTCAGGAACTCCTCCAGCTTGATAGATCGCTTGCCGCGCACGCTGGCCAACTCAACCGACGCGTCAAGGACGAGCAAGGCTGGCGCTGTGTCCGCGCATGGCGCGTTATTGGCGAGATTCCCACCGATCGTCGCGCGATTTCGAATCAACGTATTGGCGAACGTCGTGCTCGCGGCATGCAGCACGGGCAATTGAGATTCGATCATCGGGTCGGACAAGAGCTCGGCAATCGTTGTGCCCGCTCCGATGACGATTTCGCCTCCCTCTTTGCGGATGCCACAGAGCTCATCCAGGAATCCCACCTCCACCAACGCCTCGGGTTGCACCTTCCCCGATCTCACATCGACGAGTAGATTGGTCCCTCCCGCAATGGGAAAGGCTTTGGGCGTCGTCGCGATCAGGGCTAATGCGTCGTCCAGAGAACGAGGCTTCAGATAATCAAACATCGGCAGCATCAGGCCTCCTCCCCATCTGTCACGAGGACGCTCGAATCAGAGCGTTCTCGCAAGCTACGCGAAGCGTAGCCAACGATGTCACACGATTGCACCGTAGGATGTCGTCTCAAGAGCTGATCGTTGCATCGTCTGGAACGAGGAGAAACCGCGCTTTCGCGGTTTCTCCGTGCTACGCGAGGATTGCTGGGGAGGATCATACTTCCGCCTCCCCAGTCGTTCCGAGAACGCTCGAGTCAGAGTGTTCTCGCAAGCTACGCGAAGCGTAGCCAACAGCGCGCACGATGTCTTCCGGTTGCTTGACAGAGTGTCGTCCCAAGATCAAGGCGTTGTTTCGTCCGGATCGAGGAGAAATCGTGCTTTCGAGATTTCTCCGTGCTATGCCAGTATTGCTGGGGAGGGTCATCCTTCCACCTCCCCAGAGGCGCGCTGTATCGCGCGCACAATACTGGCATAGCCAGTACACCGACAGTGATTGCCCTTGAGGTAATCGCGCACATCTGCCTCGCTGGGAGCCGGAGTTTCGTCCAGCAGCTTTCGCGTCATCATGAGCATGCCCGGCGTGCAGTATCCGCATTGAAACGCGTTTTCTTCGATGAACGCCTCTTGAATCGGATCGAGCTGACCGTTTGGACCCGCCAGGCCTTCGATCGTACGAACGGCGCCCCCATCCGCTGCAACGGCCAAGACAAGGCAGCCAAGGACGGGCGCTCCATTCAGCCAGATCGTGCAGGCACCGCACTCGCCAATGCCGCAACCATATTTGGATCCCGTCAACTCCAACCGTTCTCGCAGTACGTTAAGGAGCAACTCGTTCGGAGCGACATCAAGCTCCATGCTCTCGCCATTGACCGTGAGATGAATTTTCGTCAGCGCATCCGAAGAAACGTTGGCTGCGCGAAGCTGCGGCGGAGGCTCGGTCTCGCCCACCTTCACCGTAGCCATCGGCGGAGACCAGTCCGAGTCTCCCGCACGCTCCCAAGCCGTCTGGAGTGCATCATGGACCAAGGCGAGGGTCGCTCGCCTCCGATAAAGCGCCGTCGATCGCACGTCATCAATCGGGCTGATCTCCTCGGCGGCTACCCGCGCAGCATTGAGAACGAGATCTCCTGAGAAGCGCTGATCCCGCAGCATTGACGATGCTTTCTTGGCACGAACGACCGTCGGTCCGACGGAACCCAAGGCGATCCGAGCATTCACGATCCGATCGCCATCGCGCACCAGTCGCACGGCAACCAAGACCTTGGCTAGGTCCGCGCGTACGCGAGACAGCTTCAAGAACGCTGATCCTATCGCCCCGGGAGATGTCGGCAGCCGGAGGCTGCGAATCAACTCGCCGTCGTCAAGGGCTACCTTTCCAGGTCCTTCCAGTAGATCCGCGACGAGAGCGTGTCGTTCGCCCTTCGGGCCGGCTAGAGAGGCTTCCGCGCCCAGAACAACGAGCGCAGGCACGGTGTCCGACGCCGGCGAGCCGTTGGCGAGATTGCCTCCCAGCGTCCCCATCATCATGATCTGGGTGGAACCGAACGCTGCCGCGGCCTCTGCCAGGCAGGTATGAGAAGTCCACAAGTCCTTGGAAACGGCCAGATCGCGAATCCGCGTCAGCGCGCCCAGATTCAGCCCGGTCTCACCGGCATGCCAGCCATGCAATTCATGCAATTGTGAGAGATCGATAACCGTTTCGGGAGACGCCGTTTCCAACTTCATGTCCACAAGTAAATTGGTTCCGCCGGCCAACAGGGTTGCATTGGGGGCCTCCGCAAGAGCCGCAACGGCATCGGCAACTGTCGTTGGGCGAAGGTAGTTGAATCCGTTCGTTAGGATGTGCGTGTTTCGCATTCGGTTCTTGGATTCGGTCATGATCGAACCCCCTGTCGGTCGTTGGGTTGGTCATGGAGAAGCCCGCTTGTTGTCGCGTCTTCCACTCCTGAGTGCTTGTCTAGAGCACTCAGGACGCGTTCAGGCGTGATCGGCAACTCGAAGAATCGCACCCCAACCGCATTGGCAATGGCATTGGCGTACGCGGCGGCCACTGGGTTCATCGCCGCCTCCCCGATCCCCTTGGCCCCAAACGGCCCCGTCGGCTCGTAGGTATCGGCAAAGAAGCACTGGAGGTTCTCGATCGGCGGGCTCTCGCCGAACGCGGCGATCTTGTCGTCCAACCAGAATCCTCGCGATGTCAATTGACCGTCGCCGTCCCATTCGCACCCTTCGTACAGCGCGTACCCCACGCCCTTGGACAGTCCGCCCTCAAGTTGCCCAATGGCCATCGATGGATTCACAACCGTGCCGCAGTCCGAACCCATCACTGCATTCACCGTCTTCACGACTCCGGTCCAGGTATCCACCTCGACCTCGAGGAAAACGGACACATAGGCGGGCGGACAGTTGGTGGGGCGATAGGATTCGACGGAAGCCAGCGTTTTCCACGATTCCATCCAACACCGTTTGGCCAGCTCTTCCAGCGTCATGCGGCAGCAGTCGATGGCGGGGGAGAAAATAACCGCCTGCCCGGCTGACACATCGATCTTCATGTCGAGGGCATCCGGATAGACGTTCAAGTACTTGGCCGCCGTTTCCAGGATTTCGCGTCGCAGTGAGGTCGCCGCCTTCACGGCGGCTCCGCCGCCCGCGTACACACCGCGCGTCGCATGGGTCACGCAATCGTAGACCGTGGTCTGCGTTCCCACGGGAACGACATTGACGTGATCGAATGGCACGCAGAGCGCTTCGCCCACCAACTTGGCGATCGCTTCGTGGGTGCCGCCGCCGTGGTCCATCAGTGCCGTGACGACATCGATCGATCCATCGATGTTCACCTTGACCATCGCGCCCGAGAAGTCAATGACATCGCCGGGCTGAGGCGCGCCCGCCGAGCTGGTGTGAAAGCCCCGTCCCACGCCGATGCCGCGACGGAGTCTCTCCGATCCCGCCAATCCCGGTTTGTTGCGCCGATCCCAACCGATCAGCTCGGCGCCTTTTTTCATGAGTTCGGGCACTCCGTCCGAGTGAACGATCGACTTCACCAAGGGGCCTTGTCCCCAGAACGTGTCGCCCAATCCGATGTAGTTCTGCATGCGCAGATCGATGGGGTCGCGATCCAGCTTCTCCGCCAACATGTCCATCAATTGCTCGGCGGCGAAGGTCACCTGCGGATTGCCGAATCCCTGCATGGCACACGACAGTGCTTTGTTGGTGTATACGGCAGTGCCGCGATAGCGGATGTTGGGAATCTTGTACAGGCTGACCAGCCACCCGATGGAAACGCCCAGGAAGCTGTAAGCCTGAATGTTGTGCGCACCGATGTCGGCGACGACCTTCATGTCTGCCGCGGTCAGCGTTCCATCGCTCTTGGCGGCCAGCTTCAGATCGATGGTAGCGCCGTATCGCGTGTGATCGTGCACGTCCTCTTCCCGCGTCGTCACGAGTTTGACGGGGCGTCCCGCCTTGAGCGCAAGCGCCGCGCAGATGGGAATGGGCGCGTTCATCTGAATGCTCGATCCGAAGGTTCCCCCAATCGGAACCCGTTTGACGTCGATCTTGGAGAGAGGAATGCTGAAGATTTCCCCAAGCAGGATGCGGACGTTGTGGATCGATTGCGTCGTCGGCCACACGGTCAATCCTCCGTCGGGTTCGGGGCGACAGACGCACGATTTCGTCTCCATCTGTGCGTGATAGACTTTAGGCAGCACGAAGGACCCTTCGACAATGACATCGGCTTCGGCAAGCGCGGCTTCAGCATCGCCTTCGTCCACATCGCGCGTGCAGGCCACGTTGTTGACGATCGGCTCCACCGTCTCGCCAAAGAGCACATCGTCGTAGATGGCGGGAGCTCCGGGCTTCATGGCCTCTTCCGCGTTCGTCATCGCCGGGAGAACCTCGTACTCGACGACGGTGGCTCGAACCGCACGTTCAGCCAGTTCCTCCGTTTCGGCGGCTACCGCGGCCACCGCTTCGCCCATGCGGCGAACCTTGTCGGCCAACACGTAGTGGTCCTTGTGCAGAACGGGTGGGATCGTGATGATCCGCTCGTTGTATCTCTTCTTTGGAACATCAGCGAACGTCAAGACAACCGCGCCCATTGCTTCTGCCGCTGACGTATCGATGGAGACGATCTTCGCATGGGCATACGGACTGGACAGAATGCGTCCATGCAGCATCCGCGGGAGAGAGATATCAACTGTGTATTTCTCCTGCCCTGTGACTCTGGCAATTCCGTCTTTGCGAGGGAGTTGCTTGCCCACGACATCAAGCGGCGTTTTACAGTTCATTCTCTTCCCCTTCGTGACGCGCATAGTGGTTGTGAATGCGTTCTGCAGCCGTCGCACCATCGCCTGACTGGATAGCTTCCAGGATGGCGCGGTGTTCATCCGCTGACCAAGTTAGGTAATCCTTCCGGTTGGGAAGGTAGGATTGACGCTCCATGTCTCTCCATCCCTCGTGATCCATGGATTCAAGGAAACGTCGTTCGGTCTGTTCAACAATGCTATTGTCGGTGGCTTGGGCAAGGGCAAGGTGAAACTCGCGATGCAGATGAATGTAATCTTCATAACGTTCGTCATCCGCCGCACCATCCATGTCGGACAGAAGCTGCTCGAAACGTTCAGCTTTCCCTCGATTCCACCGCGCCGCCGTCAAGAGCACCATGCCCGACTCGAACACCGCCCGCGCTTCCTGTAATTGCGCAGCCTCCGTTGAGAGTGAGATTGCCTTGGCAATCTCCCCAGCAACGTCCGAATGGACGTTGCCGCCCGCGATGGCAGCTACATAGCTGCCATCCCCGACGCGCGTTTCGACCACGCCCATCAGACGAAGGGCCGCCAGCGCTTCTCGAACCGACGTTCGCCCCAC
>JANQGM010000015.1 GCA_028277345.1 Candidatus Bipolaricaulota bacterium
ACTAAAGGACGAACGCCTGCCGAGATCTTCTGGGGAGCCGTCGGCAAACAACATCACGAGGAGGTCTGATGTGTCAACACCATTCCGAGACTGGACACACTAGAGCAAGACACGCGCTGAGAAAAACGTCCGCTGCCAGTTCGTGCCCGCGGCGGATCCCATCGATGGATCATCGTGCTATACGGCAACGACGTCCTGTGCCTGTAATCCCTTGTCACCTTCGACAACGTCAAACTCTACCTGCTGGCCGTCGTCCAGCGATCGATAACCTTCACCTCGGATCGACGTGAAATGGACGAAGACGTCCGTCCCATTCTCACGTGTGATGAAACCAAAGCCTTTGGAATCGTTAAACCACTTCACGGTGCCGGTTTCACGTTCCGCCATACTCGCTCGCCTCCTTTGCTGCTGGATGTGTCATCGAGGCAGATCGATCGAGCACACGGAGCCAGGGGTCCTCGAACGCTACGATACGAGTTCCTGCACGACGTCCAACGAACGTCGCACTCTACTGCCATCCACTCGCCCTGACAAGTAATCGTCTCGCAGAATTATCCATCTCCCCAGACCCGGTCGAGGTGCTCGTCAGGTAAGCGCTCGGTCACTAAACTAACGGCGACCATCGCGACGAGGCTGATCACGATGCCGGGGATGAATCCATGCAAACCAAAGGGCGATCCGATCCCAATCCAAATGAGCGCTGCCGCCAGCCCGCATCCCATGGATGCCAGAACGCCCCACCGCGTCGCCCGCTTCCAGTACAACCCAAACAGCATCGGCCAGAGGCAGGTTGACGCAATGGCCGCCCACGAGAAGGCGGTCAAGACGAGCACCAGTGCCGGCGGACGCAAGGCAATGGCAAGGCTCACAACGCCGACAAGCGCGCTGACCCAACGGCTGTATCGAACCGTCTGCCGTTCGCTCAGCTCGCGCCCCAGCCCTTTCTGAACCACATCGCGCACCACGGCGCCGGACGTGATGATGAGGACGGACGCGAAGGTCGACATCCCGGCAGCGATAACGCCTGCCAAGAAGACGGCGCCGCCCCAGGGTGAGAGGACGGCCTTGGTCAGCGTTGGGATGGCCAGATCCGCCGTGGCGAGTTCCGGGTGAAGGACACGGGCGATCGCGCCGTTCAAAAAAGGAAGAACGGCCATACTTCCCCCGATCGTCGCCACCACCGTTCCCACACGGAGCACGGAAACGGACTTGATGGAATAGAAGCGCACCATCAGCTGCGGCATGCCCCAGACGCCGAAACTGACGATCATCGCATAGGAGATCATCCCCGCCCAACCCCACTCACCGGGCGTATTCACCAATCCGGGACTCATTGTCCGTAGCGCAACATTGGCTTCGGTCAGTCCTCCAACCGCACGAAGCGCCGCGAACGTCAACAAAATCAGCCCCAGTCCCATCACCCAAGCCTGAAAGAAGCCCGTCCACACCACAGCCAGGTATCCGCCCAAGGACACATAGAGGATGATGATGACGCCCGAAAGCAGGACGGCCCAGATGTAGGGAATCCCCATCAGCCCCTCAAACGCATGCCCCATCCCTTTCAGAATACTGACGTTGTAGATGATCAGAAACAAGGCGATGACGAAAGCGGCGAAAACGCGCGCTTCCTTGGCCTTAAAGCGTTCGGCGAGGAAGCCGGGCACCGTCATCGTGCCCAAGCGCTCCGTGAACAGGCGAATCCGCCGTCCGAGCACCATCCAGACGAGGGCGATGCCGATGAGCACATTGGATGCCCCGATCCACAACGTCGACATTCCGAAGCGATAGCCAAATGCGCCTCCACCGATGATGACGACCGACGAGAAATAGGCGGCGACGAAGGACAGC
Organism: Candidatus Bipolaricaulota bacterium; assembly: GCA_028277345.1. GTDB lineage: Bacteria > Bipolaricaulota > Bipolaricaulia > UBA7950 > UBA9294 > SPBW01. Next base: position 1,849 of record JANQGM010000015.1, read on the forward strand.
GAGGTCACCCAGGGGCCGACGGATCGTCCTCCAAGATAAAAGTCCTCCGAGTTGCGCATTCGGCGCGAGGTCAGAACGCCAATGCCCACGAGCAGCAGCATGTACACGGTCAAGACAAGGACATAGATCGCGGTGTCGCTCATCGATCCTCCTCACGACGAAATCCGAACACGGACCAGGCGATCGCCAGCAGGATGCTGCCTCCGATAACAATCCACGCAAAGAACGTCAGCCACGGCGTTTGAAATGGACCCATAACCCTCCTCCTGTGAACTCGCTGAGGATAGATGGAGTCCACGTTTGCGTCAACCGTGACCCTACTGTGTTCGGCCGCCATGCATTGAACTTGTCCCCTTCGGCGCGCACCATTCGGCTCGCGCTACTGACAGGAGGCTCCATGCGTTCGACGCCAGACAGGGTGACGTCCCGAGGGATTTTTAAGACCTGGTGGCCGCTCGCGGCCAGTTGGCTGTTGATGGGGCTCGAACTCCCCGCCATCAATATCGTGCTCAGCCGGCTGATCGATCCCGAGATTCATCTCGCCGCCTATGGAAGCCTTGTCTTCCCGCTTGCCCTGCTCATCGAGGCGCCGATTATCATGTTGCTGGCGGCATCGACAGCACTCTGTTCGGATTGGGAAACCTACCGCGCCGTCCGGCGCTTCATGCACGTGCTCAGCGCCGCCATGACGGGGCTCCATGCCCTGATCGCCTTCACACCGCTCTACGGCCTCATCGCCCGGCATGTTCTGCTGGCGCCTGAACCCATTATCGAACCCGGACGCATCGGCCTTATGCTCATGCTCCCCTGGACATGGGCCATCGCCTACCGCCGATTCAATCAAGGCGTGTTGATCCGCTTCGGCCACTCGCTGACTGTCGGATTGGGAACCATCGTTCGCCTGCTGGCCATCTGTACGGCCTTGGCGGTGGGATACGCCATCGGAACCCTTCAGGGGACGGCGATCGCGACGATTGCCGTAATCTGCAGCGTGCTGACGGAAGCCGCGTACGTCGGATGGCGCGTTCGCCCCGTTCTGCGCTCTCAGCTCCCCGAGCGTTCGACCGAGCACGCGCCGTTTTCGTATGCCGGATTCCTGCGGTTCTACGTCCCGCTCTCGCTCACCTCGATCATCTTCTTGGGCGCACGTCCGATCTTCACGGCCGGCGTCAGCCGGATGCTCGATCCCTTGAACTCGCTCGCCGTGCTTCCCGTCATCACGAGTTTGACGTTCTTGTTCCGGTCCGGTGGGGTCGCGTATTCCGAAGTGGTTATTGCGATGATGGAGCGCCGAGGCGCCTATCCGGCATTGCGCCGGTTCACCTTGGGCCTGGCAGGCGTGATGACGGCGGGGATCGTGCTCATCGCGGCCACACCGCTTGGATCGATGTGGTTCGGCTCCATCACGGGACTGCCTGAACAACTTCTAACCTTGGCTCAAGCCGGATTGTGGTTCGCCGTCCTTCTTCCGGGATTGAGCGCAGTTCAGTCTTGGTATCAGGGCATTGTCATGCATCACAAGCGCACCAATGCCATCACCGAAGCCGTCATCCTGTATCTCGTGGTGACGTCGGCCATTCTTTTCATCGGCGTTCGATGGGGCCGCCTCCGAGGCGTGTACGTCGCGCTCTTGGCGATGACGATTGGGGAATTGGTGCGCACGGGATGGCTGGCTTGGCGATCGCGAGCGACGCAACGCGCGTTAGCGGCGCGTGACCGGTGACTCGCTAGCTGGAGAAGACGGCCTCCATGACTCGGTCGGCCACCTGCTGAACGGATCCATCCGCCTCGATCGCCCGGACATCCCCCGAAGGAGCGATATCCCGGTTTCGGCTCCCATGGCTCGCGCGTCCCATGGCGTCGAGACGACGCAGCCGCTCGGTTTCGGAGGCTTCAAGCCATAGGATCTGATCAAAGACACGGCGATCGACGTAGGCAGAACTCGCCAGTAGGGCGCCTTCAACCAACAGCACACGCGTTCCCTCAGCCCGATAGCGAACGATCAACCGCTCAAGTGCCTCTGCAACCGCCGGATGAACGATGGCATCCAGCGTGTCCCGATTCGCAGCCGACGAAAAGACAAGCCGCCCCAAGGCCGATCGATCGATCTCCAGAGCATCGTTCAAGATGTCCCCGCCAAACGCCTGGATCAGTCGGGCATAGACATCGGATCCCTTCGGATAAGTCCCCCAGGCAATGCGGTCGAGATCGATCCATTCGATGCCCCCGCGCGACGCCAAATGGCGGGCAATCGCCGATTTGCCGCTGCCCGCCTTTCCAGCCAATCCGATGACTTTCATGGGAACACGGTACCCGGGGGACGCAACCTCGGCAACAGAGTGATCTTGCTCCTCACCGCACGCCCGCGTAGGCTTCTGACGGGAGGCGCCATGAGCGAAATTGTCAGGCAGTACTACAACGAGCAGGTCCAAGAAGAATGGAGCCGGCTGGAGAAGCCTTATCCCCGATTCGAACTGCTGACTACGCTCCGCTTGATCGAGGAGTACTTTCCGTCCTCAGGCCATATCGCCGATATCGGCGGAGGGCCGGGCCGCTATACGATCGAGTTGCTACGTCTCGGCTACCGCGTCACGCTCGTCGATCTCTCGGAGAAAAATGCTGCCTTCGCCCGTGCAAAGCTATCGGAGCTGAATCTCCATCCTGAAGCCGTTCATGCCGCCGATGCCCGCGCCCTTCCCATGTTCGAGGACGAAAGCCTCGATGCCGCCCTTCTGCTAGGCCCCATGTATCACCTGGTCGATTCAACCGATCGCGCCAGCGCCCTTGCGGAACTGCTGCGCATCCTCAAGCCGGGTGCTCCCGCCATCGTCGGATTCATCAATCCATGGGGCGTTCTTCGCGGAGGATTGACCGAGTTCCCGGACTGGTATGCGGATGACGCCTCACCCCGCCAGTTCCTAAGCACGTATATCAAATCAGGCGAACAAGTCGTCTTTACGGAATCCGCCTTTCTGCCGCCGCCCCAGGCGTTGCGTGAGCTTCGCGAGGCCGGATTCGCAGTGGAATGCCGGGCCGGTGTCGAGGGATTCGCGTCAGGGGCCCGCGGCCCCGTCACTCGCCTGGCCGAAGAGAATCCGGATGCCTACGACACTGTCAGCCGGTTGGTTCCGGAGACGGCGACATCACCCGCGTATCGCGATTGCACGGAACACCTTCACGTCGTCGTTCGCAAGATTGCCTAGCGAAACTCGTCACTGCACGTCGTGAAACCGACACCCTGGGCACGTGTAGATTCCCCGAGGTGATCACGATGAAAACCATCGCCATGCGCAGTGTCCTCGTTCTGATGATCGGTCTGGTTGCTGCCTCCGCGCTGGCGTTTGCCCAGGGCACGCCCGCGCCATTGGGAATCATTCCAACGCCCACGCCGCAGCCGCTTTCGGTGAGTGTCTGGACCGACAAAACCACGTACGTCATCGGCGAATCCGCCACGATCTATTTCACGGTATCGCAGCCCGCCTACATCTATATCTACGATATTCAGCCGGACGGCGTCGTACGGTTGATCTTCCCCAATGCCTATTCGCAGGGGAACTATGTATCGGCGGGGACGCATTCGCTCCCTGACGGAAACTATCGATTTACCGTCGCCCCTCCCACCGGGACGGAGCAACTGCAAATCCTGGCCAGCCCCATCGATCTGGGCCTGACGCCGTCGTCGTACTACGAACCCTTCCCATTGGCCGGCAATAATCCGCAGTCCGCGACCAGCCAGATTCAGGCGCAAATCATGGGGATCATCCCAGTTCCCGATTACGTGACCGATTGGACGTCATTCACCATCGTCTCGTCCTATGGCTATACCCCGCCGACTCAGCCAACGCCACCGTCCACGCCCGGATACAACCCGTTCTATCCGCCGTTTTTCGGCTATCCGGGAGCCACCTGGTATTGGATGAATGGCGAATGGCACTTCGGTGTGCCGTCCAGCGGTTGGTACTGGTACTTCGGCTCGGATGGAAAATGGCATTTCCGCATCACCTTCCGCTTCGGAACGGGTGACTAAATGAGGGACATGGAGGCTTGTGCCTCCTCGGCACAGGTTGGGGCCTGGCGCACACGCCGGGCCCTGACCGCAACCCTCTGACACCCCGATCTAAAGCGGCATCTCATACACGCGCCACGTCTTGTACCGTTCTCCCTGCATGGAAGTCGAGGCGCGCAGGATCAGATCGTTATCCTCCAGCAGCATCGACGGCTCGCAGATCTTGTAGCCATTCTCGACGGCATAGGCCTGGACTTGCTGATAGAGAATGGCATCGATGCCCAGCTTGCGAAAGCGCGGGCGAACGCCAAAGAACATCAGCCGCATCACGGGAATGTGGCGGCGCTTGCGAAAGAGCCGAAACGCGCGCATGAGGTCGGTATCCCGCCACCGGCTCCAGGTCGGGCGAAGTGGAATGTAGGGATCGGGTAAGGCCCCCAGCACGCTGGCCAGTTCTCCATTGACATAGGCAAATCGCATCAAGCCAGGATCGATCACCAGCTTTAAGCTATCGGCCATTGCATCCGCATCCTTCTCCAACAGCGGGAGAAAGCCCCAATTGTGGGACCACGCCTCGTTGTAAATCTGCACGATTCGATCGACTTCGGACCGAAGTTGCGTCATATCGACGACGCGCGTCTCCACGTTCCGGCGTTTCTGAACCGCCTTGGCGATCCGGATCAATCGCTCGGAGGGCGGAACGAGGTGGATCTTGTAGGCGTGATAATCCTTGGCCTTCGCAAAGCCGTAGCGCTCCAAGTAGTCGGCGTAAAACGGCGGATTGTGTGTCAGTTCGACGGTCGGCGGCTCATTGAATCCGTCGATTAGAACGGCTTGATGGGCTTCGTGCGTGGCATTCGAGTAGCCGCCCGGCCCACGCAACGACGTCATGCCCTTGGCCGTCACCCAATCCCTCGCCTGCGTCAGAAGCGCCTCGGCGACCGCATACTCCTGGCAGACGTCGAAGAACCCGAAGAAACCGAGATGTGTCTCGTGATAGCGGTTGTATCGATGGTTGATGGCCGCGGAGACCCTACCAAGCAGCTGATCCCCTCGCCGTGCGACGAAGTGCGCAACCTCCGCCTCGCGATGATAGGGGTGATCCGCCGTAAAAAGCCCCTGCATCCCCAACAGACGATTCCCGAGAAATTCCGCGTTGAGAGGCGGCGTCCAATGGGGATCTCCACGAAACAGGACCCAAGGAACTCGAACGAAGTTCCTCATGCCGCGATCTCCAAGGGCGTGCTGCTCAATTGTGAACGTCATGATGGCGATTGGATGATTTTCATAAGTATGCACAAAAAAGTGAACCAGGACGACGGACTTGCGCGAACACGCGCCGTTGCGTATGCCTATGCACTATGGATGCCTCAGCGCACAAGATCAAGTTGTTCGCCCTCATTCAGAAACACGCGGGCGTCTCTCGTCGAAAGGCGCAGGAGCTGATCAGCGCGAACGAAGTTGAGATCAACGGAACGCCTCGTTCCGATCCCTATCAGCTGATCGATCCATCGGACGTTGCCCAGCTCACCTTGCGCGGACATTCGCTTTCGCTGCATCCGCCTGAACGGCGCGTCTATCGATTTCATAAGCCTGGCGGCATGTTGTGCAGCCACGACGATCCGCACGAAGGGAACACGGTTGGACGCGTGCTGCGAGCCGAGGGGTTCATGGGCTATTCGTGGGCCGGACGGCTCGATCGTGACGCCGAAGGCCTGCTGCTCGTGACCAATGACGGTGAGCTTCTCAACCACCTCAGCCATCCTCGCTACGAAATCGAGAAGATCTACCACGTTTGGACGACGCGGTTTCCCGAACCTCCCCGGCTGAAGGCCGTCCTTCGCGGCATGGAGGCCGGCATCCTCGATGATGGCGATCGCTTGAAGGCCGTCTCCGCCCGCCTCGAAGGAAAGCCCCCCCATCTTCGGCTCGTTCTTACCGAAGGGAAGAAACACGAAATCAAGCGGCTGTGCCGTTATTTCGATCTTCAGATCACTCGCCTTCGCCGCGTTGCTGTCGGAACATGCGCCCTGGGCTCGTTGAAGCCAGGAGCCTTTGATCGGCTTGGGGAACCGGAGACGTCGGCGCTTCGAGCCCTCGTATCGCGGTCCGACGCCCCACAGCGTTCGGCATCCTAGACGCCGCGCAGATCGGGACGCGAGGGAGAGGATCTCTCCTTGATTGACCCCTGTTGCCGACGCGACCATAATCATGCCATGAGAGTGGGAATCGGCCAGATCAACGCGCACGTGGGGGCCATTGAGGCCAACACAACGCGTATCGTGGAGATCATCGAAGAAGCCAAAGCCGCTGGATGCGACCTCATTGTCTTTCCGGAACTGGCCGTATGCGGGTACTCTCCGTACGACCTGTTCTGGCGAGACGGCTTCATCGACGCCTGTCAGCAGGCCATCGCCCGCATTCGCGACGCCTCCTCCGGCGTCGGCGTCATCGTCGGTGGAATCGATACCCGCTCGCGCCATGATCCCGCCAATCGCGACAACACCTCTTCCCTCTCCGATGGCGCTTCAATCGACCTGTTTAACCGGGCCTATTTCTTTGAAGACGGCCAATTGCTCGGCACGGTCGACAAGCAGCATCTTCCCGCCTACGACATTTACCGCGAGAAGCGATACTTCACGCCAGGGGAGGGAACCGCCGTCCACGACTTCGGGGGGATGACACTCGGGATCAATATTTGCGAGGACTTGTGGATCGATGACGGCCCCACCGACCTCCAAGCAAGCCTTGGCGCCGAATGGATCATCAATCTATCCGCGTCCCCCTACTATCTGAGGAAACCCGGGATTCGCACCAAGCTGGCGGCCCGCCGCACCAAAGAGAACGGCGTCGGGTTGATCTACGTCAATCTCGTCGGTGGGCAAGATGAGGTGGTGTTTGACGGCGGAAGCTTCGCCTTCGACAGCAAGGGACGCCAACTCTTCAGTGCTCCGCGATTTCGCGAGGGCCTTTATGTCATCGATCTCGCACACTCCGCGCCCCAACGCACCTCCCATCCATCCGAGATCGAAGATATTCGAGAGGCACTGGAACTCGGCATTCGCGACTACGTCGGCAAGAACGGTTTCGAGCGCGTGCTGATCGGCCTCTCGGGAGGGATTGACTCCGCCGTCGTCGCAGCGCTCGCCAGCGAAGCCCTGGGATCTGACAACGTTCGCTGCATCTACATGCCCACGGAATTCTCGTCAACCGAAAGCGGAGAAGACGCGAAGGCGACGGCTGAACGGCTCGGCGTCTCGTTTCAGATCGTCGATGTGTCAGACCCGCTGGAAAGCCTACGTACGATCCTTCCCAAACGACCGAGCGGGCTTGTCGATGAGAACCTTCAACCTCGGCTTCGCGGCACCATCCTCATGGCGCTCGCCAATCAGGACAACGCACTCGTTTTGTGCCCGGGAAACAAGTCCGAAATCGCAATGGGCTACAACACGCTCTACGGGGACACGGTTGGCGCCCTCGCCCCCATCGCCGACCTCTACAAGCATCAAGTGATCGCGCTGGCGAAAAGCTACGGCGACCTCATCCCTACACGGGTTCTCACCAAACCTCCGTCTGCGGAATTGCGCCCCCATCAACGCGACGACGACGATCTCCCCGCGTATGAGATCTTGGATCCCCTCCTCAAGCGCATTGTGGAGGGAAATGCATCCAAAGCCCGTCTTCTTGAGGACGGCGTCGACGCGGCACTGCTTGATGACATTTTCCGCCGTCTGCGTCAGAACGAGTACAAGCGCGCCCAATTGCCTCCCGGTATCAAGATCTCACCGAAATCCTTTGGGAACGGGCGGTGGTTCCCCCTCACCAACGGCTATCTCGACTAGCAAACAAAAAGCGGCTCCGTAGTACGGAGCCGCTTCCGGCTGGCAGGCGGTCCTACTCGACCGCAATCTCAATCGGCTTCTCCTTCTCCTTGATCGACTCCTTCATGGGCGCCGTGACGGACAAGATGCCGTCCTCAAAGCGCGCCTTGATTCCATCCTTCTGGATGAGGTCCGCAGGGAGCGGGAAGCATCGCTGGAATCGCCCATATCGACGCCCCAGGCGGAAATAATTTTCCTTGTCGATCTCGTCGTTTCGCTTGACCTCGCCGCTGACGATCAGCTGATCGTCCTCCACCTTGATGGCAATCTCGTCCTTCTTGACCCCAGGGAGCTCGGTCTCAAAGATCAAGGCCTGGTCGCGTTCATAGACATCCGTTCGTCCCAAGCTCGACGATATATCGAATCCAATGCGATGAAAGTCGGTAAACATCTCGTCGACCAGTCGGGATAGGTTGCTCTCGAGAAGGAACGGGCCGCGTCGTACTGCTGGAAGTCTCCTCATCATCGTTGGTACCTCCTCAGGTATCATGTCTTAGCAGTCTCGTTATGTATCTGCTAATTGGCAGTCTACTATATCGACTGCTAATTGTCAAGAGCAGCCATCGAGGCTAGAATGGATGCATGCTTCGAAAAGCGCTCATCATCCCGATTCGCGTCTACCAAGTCGTCATCTCGCCGCTCTTGCCCAAACGGTGTCGCTTCTATCCCACCTGTTCCAGTTATGCGATTCAGGCGATCGAGAAACACGGCCTCAGGGGGCTCTGGCTCGCACTGAAGCGAATTCTGAAGTGCCATCCCCTGCATCCGGGAGGCTACGACCCCGTTCCCTAGCCGCGCCTTGTGCCAAGAAACACGCTCGTGTTAGAGTCGAACGCGGTGAGGACCCCTCACCCGATCCATCACGCCATACGGGGGATTCATGTACGAACTGCTTCAACGCATCCGCTTGTTTTCCGGGTTGGACGAGGCCGCGCTTCTCGCCGTGCACAAGAGGATCCAGCCCGTGGCCTTCGACGCCGGCGATATCCTGTGCCGAGAGGGAGAACTGGGCGATCGCATGTTCATCATCGACGGCGGCGATGTCGACGTTCTCTTAAGGATGTTGACGACTGTCCTTCCATCGAGGTGACCGTGCTTCGCCGCGGCGATATCGCGGGAGAAATGGGCCTCTTTGGAGATCGGACCCGATCCGCCACGTTGCACGCCTGCAGCCGATGCGAGGTCCTCACACTTGGATACGATGATTTCGAAGGCCTGCTGGAAACGGAAACGTCCCTGGCCAAGGCGCTCCTCACCTCGATGTCCGGGCATCTGGCGCGAGAGACTTCAGCCGTCGCACGATTGCGCGCGCGATGCCGAAACCGGACTCCGCGTCGCCTTCTTCTCCGCCAGCCCCTATCGCAATCAGCTTTATCGCCAACAGAACGTTCATGGTTTTGCCCTGCATTTCTTTCTCGTTCCGCTCAGCGCCGACACCGCCCCGCTGGCGACCGGCTTTCCCGTCGTCGTGGCCAGTGCCAATGATTGCTTCGACGCGGAGGTCGTCGAAGCGCTCCACGAGTTGGGGGTCGGCATGATTGCGTTGCGTTGCGCGGGATACAACAACGTCGATTTGGCGGCCTGCGAGCGGTTCGATATCAGCGTAGTCCGCGTTCCCGCCTATTCGCCCTATGCCGTCGCCGAGCACGCTGTCGCCTTGATGCTGGCGCTCAATCGCCGGACGCACCGCGCTCATATCCGGATTCGCGACAGCAATTTCTCGCTCGATGGCTTGGTCGGGTTCGACATACATGGAAAGACGGCCGGCGTCATCGGGACAGGCAAGATCGGCGCGTGCACACTGGACATCCTTCATGGATTTGGCTGTCATCTATTGGCCCACAGCCGGACGCCCAAACAGGATCTCATCCACCGGCTCGGCGTTCACTACGTTGATTTGGAAGACCTATTGACGGAATCCGACATCATCAACCTGCATTGTGCGCTGACTCCGGAGACTCTCCATCTTATCAATGCGGCATCCATCGCCAAGATGAAGCCCGGCGTCATGATCATCAACACGGCGCGCGGCGGTTTGATCGATACTGAGGCCTTGCTGGAGGGGCTGAAAACAGGCCGAGGGAGCTACGCCGGGCTCGATGTCTACGAAGAGGAGGCCAAGTACTTCTACTGGAACTTCTCCGATAGCCATATCGACGACGACACGCTGGCGCGCTTGACCACCTTTGGCAACGTCATGGTCACGGGCCATCAGGGTTCACTGACCCAGGACGCCCAAGCGAACATCGTCAAAACCACGCTCGGAAATATCCGGGAATACGAACTCGGCAAGCGAAGAGAGGATCTGTCCAACGCGGTGCGTGCTTAGCCATCGCACGGCATCCACGTTCAACAACTGAGAGTCCTTTGCCCCCAAACCCTCAAGTAACGCGGATTACCGACTTCATCCGCTTGAATCACTACACTGAAGTTTCGAAGGGAATTCATTTCCGGGAATCATGGGGGCAAAGGGGATGTCATGCGCACGCAGAACGCACGTTGGAGTCAATGGATTGGGATCGTCGTCAGCCTCCTGATTCTGGGAGCCGGCTCGCTTGCCGCCGGTGCACAGTCCTGCGGGACCGAAGGCTGCTGGGAGCTTCACGAGGCCATCTACATTTATGGCAACTCGGACTTCACCTGTGAGAACGGCGTCGTTTCGGGCTCCGGCTCACAATACGATCCCTATGTCATTGAGGGGCATCATATCGTCGCCTCCGGAGCCAGCTATGGGATCAATGTGGAATACACGTCCGCACACTTCGTCATCCGAAACTGCATTGTGGAAGGGGCGTCCGAGGCGGGTATCCGCTTCTATTCCGTATCCAATGGATCGGTTCAGGAGTGCCATCTGATGCGCAACGAGCGCGGCATTCTGTTCGAGAGCTCACGCGACAACGGCATCGTTGGAAACTTGATCGCCATGAACCATTACGGCGTCGACCTGGTCATTGGCACGCGGGATACCGCCATTTCCAAGAACACGTTTATTGACAACGGACGCCATGGCTATGACCCAGCCGGGCGAAACCGATGGTCATGCGCAGCCATCGGCAACTACTGGGCGGATTATGGCGGCCGGGATGTCGACTGCGACGGCATCGGCGACACGCCCTACCTTGCTCCGATGGACTGGTACCCCCTGATGACATCCCCTTGGCAGTGCGCCTTGCCTGTCAACGACGTTTGCGGCCTTCACTGTGGTGACAGCACCGACGTACTGAAGGCGATGGGCGCTCCCTCAACAGGACCGTGCGCAACGCCCTGTGCTCCCGTCTCCAGCTGTACGTCAACGCCCCGCTGCGCACCGGCGGCAACCTGCCAGCCGGACATCACAACCTGTTCGGATCAAGTGCTCTCGTGTGCAAACCCCGTCGCGACCTTGACCGCCGAGTTCTGCCCGACGCGATCTACGTGCCAACCCTGCGTCATTCAATGGGTCAAGGATGGCGGCCCCGTTATCGGAACCGGTCCGATGATTCAAGTGTCCGAGCCGGGCATCTATACGGTATCGATCGCCGGAGCAGATGGATGCGGCGTTAGCAAGTCCATCGCGGTCACGTCCGACGAGAACGCTCCCGTGGTTCGTGCAAACGTCGATGGCGGACTCTCGTGTGGAGACGATGAAGTCCTGCTGGAAGCGTCAATTTCGGGAGGCTGGCAACCCTATGCAATCGAATGGAGCCGATCCGGCATGGGTGTCGTTGGATGCGAGAGTTGCCTGCTCGTGAGCCAGCCCGGCACCTATACCGTCACCGTCACGGGCGCCAATGGCTGCACATCGTCGGATACAGTCACAGTGGCGCAGGACCTGCAAGCCCCTCGGATCCAAGCGATTGTCGACGGCGAATTGTCCTGCGCTGTCCAACAAGTCAAGTTGACAGCACTGGCATCAAACGGACAGCTTCCCTATGCCTACACGTGGCGAGACCCGTCCGGAAGCCCTGTAGGCACGGCTTCCGAACTCTATGTCTCACAACCCGGCACGTATTCCGTGCAGGTCACCGGAGCCAACGGCTGTTCGGCCACCGGCACCGTGATCGTCACCGAGGATGCCGGCGCCCCTGTGGTGGACATCCGTGGCAGCAGCACACTGACCTGCGCCATCGAAGCGATTGAACTGACCGCCAACGTGTCCAGCGGCCGTCCACCCTATCACGTCGAATGGGTCGGCCCGTCCGGCAACATCGTAGGAACGGCGCCCCTGATCCAGGCGACGCAACCCGGCACCTACACGGTCACCGTAACCGGCGCCAATGGGTGCGCATCGTCTACCTCAATCACGCTCAATCAGGATATTGCCTCGCCTTCGGTCGATGCAGGCCCCGATCACCTGCTGACCAACGACCTCCCTCAGGTTTCGATCACCGCGATCATCGAGAATCCGGGCGGCGGATATGCGGTGAAATGGACGAACGAGTCCGGAGACCTGATCTCAACGATGGACACGGTATCGATCGATCGACCGGGGGAATACACGGTCACCGTCACCCGCGATACGGGATGCAGCGCCTCGGACAGCGTCATCGTGAATTCAACCGTGATCACGGAGGTTATGCTGGATTCAGGGATTGAAGGACTCGCCGTGTTCGGTCAACTCACTCTCGATGGCGTTCCCATTCCGGAATCCGCCTTCTACTTCCGTACCGGCGACATCACCAGCGCGGACGGAGTGGAGATATCCTCAGTGTCCTTGAGAGCGGGCACCGGCGAAGGTTGGGAAGCCAATGGCGCTGAAGTGAACTACATCATCCCCGGCAATTCGGTGGTGACGTTCCAGATCCACAAGGATCAGTTCGTCGCTGGCAAATGGTACAACCTGCCTCATTTGCCGGTCGACCCGCCAGGGGCGGCGTCCGTGAAGTTCTTCTAGCCGCCGATATGCTGCTTTCTGCGCGACGTTCTCACCCTGGGAACGTCGCGCTCTTCACATACGCATAGCGTACGGCTTGGTACATCGCCTTGAACTGCCTCTTGTGTTGCGGACTTTCGATCATCGAGAACTGCTTCTTCAACGACTCGTAGGCAACCGACAGGTGCTCCCTCGCTTTGGCGGGGTGCCCTCCTTCCAGCAAGACGAGGTAGCGGGTGAAATGGAGTTCATCCGCATCGGCCAGGGTTTGATCGCTCAGCGCGTCCATTGCCTGCTCAGATTGTGTCAAGGCAACGGCTACGTCTCCTGCCCTGAGATTCGCGCGCGCAAGCGCCGCCAACGAACGTGCTGCGATCGAAGCAAGACCTAATTCAACGGCATTTGTCTGCGCCTTCTCAAAGTACGACCTCGCCGATTCCGTATCCCCAAGACTCAGATACACGGAACCAAGATTGAATTGAGAGATCGCCTCTCCAGAGCGACTTCCAATCCGCTTCCGAATGGCGAGGGCTTCCTTGTGGTACATCCGAGCCCGTTTCAGCATCTCATTGTCCCCACAAGGGATTACGATGAGTTCTGCGTATCCACCGACACCCATCGCATGAAGCGCATTACCGATGTCAGATAGTGAATCCGCGCAGCTGTTTTCGTCCTCAAGCTGCTCGTAGAGCACAAGCGCACGTTCGTGCGATTCGAGGGATTCAGCGAATGCCCCCAAGGCTTGGTACGAGTTCCCGAGATTCGAGAGACAACGAGCAGAGCCTGAGAGGTTTCCCATCTCTTCGAACATCGGTTGGGCTTGCTCGGTAAACTCAATGCACTTCTCGTACTCCCCGAGGAAGAAGTTGAGTGCCCCGAGATTGCCAAGGCTATCCGCCTCGCCCTTCCGATCGTTGATCTCCGCATACAGTTCCCGGGCTCGTTCGAAATGTTCTGTGGCCAGAGGGAAATCGCCCAAGCGTGCGTGGATGATGCCCAGCGCCTTGAGGCATCCGGCGCGTCCGTTGACATCCCCGGACCGCTCGAAGATGGCGCGTGCGCGCTCAACAGCGTCACGAGCTTTTGGGAAGTCTCCCTGCTCTTCGTACGTCTTTCCGATCTGAGAAAGCGCCCGCGCCTCGCCGGAGGAAACGCCCGCTTTCCGCATGATCGCCAGCGCCTCGTTCCCGCAGTCCGCCGCATCTTGGAATTGGCCGCACCGATTGTGGAAGTCCGCCCATTCGATCAAGATGTCGCCCCGACCGGATACGGACGCATCCGCTTCAGCGAATGCAAGCAGTTCGGTGAGATCGGCGCGCTCCTCCTCCACCTTCCCCAAGATGGCTCGGACGCGCACGCGCCGTTTCAAGACGTCATAGCGTTCGCGCTCGGCCGTTGCTGCGCCGGACTGCTCCAGAATCTCCAAAGCGCGGGACAAGTACATGTCGGCCTCGGCATTCGCATACTGTTTCGCCGCACGCTCTCCTGCCAACCGGCAGTAGTTCAGCTCCGCCTCCAACTGTTCGGCGCGATTCCAATGAAAGACGAGACGCGGATAGTGAGGAATCAGGTTTTCTGCGTGCTCGTCTTCCAGCCATTCCGCCGCGCGATGATGCAGCCGCCTGCGTTGCTCGAAGAGCAAGGTATCGTAGGTCACCTGCTGGGTGACGATATGCTGGAAAGCGTAGCCGATCTCCGGATCCTCCATCTCGATCACCGTTAGTCGGCGTTCCGTCGCGTCATCAAGCTGGGTCCGAAGCTGCTCGTAACTCTCGCCGACCGGATGAATCGTCCCAACCGCTCGCAACAAGAAGCTGCGCCCCACAACGGAAGCAACCTTAAGCGTCAGCTGTTCCTCGGATGGAAGCCGATCGAGACGAGATAGAACGACACCCTCCAAGCTGTTCGGAATACGGTCGGAAAGCGCTACGCCATCATCCACAAGCTCGCAACTCCCCTCAGAAATGCGAATGGCGCCGGTGTCGTGCAAGGCACGAATCAGCTCCCGCGCATAGAAGGGAATCCCCTCGGCTCGCTCCACCAGAAGGCGGCCGACAGCCTCCGGGAGTGACTCAGCGGGAAGCGAGAGGTGCTCTGCCGCCACTTGCAGGATGGCGTCTCCAGGGATCGGCCCCAAGAGCATGCGCACGGCGCCTCTTAGTTGCGAAAGGCGGGTGGCTTCAGACGGTTCAAGTTCGCCAAATGGTCGATGCGTGAGAAGGATGAGAGCAGGGTGCCGGGCCAGACGTCTCGCCACAGAGATCGTCAGATCCCAGGAAAGGGAATCCAACCAATGCGCGTCATCCAGAATGAGGATCAACGGATGTGTCGTTGTGGCGCACGTCAACAGCTCCCCAACCAAAGCGGCCAGACCCTCTCGCCGCACCTCAGGATTCAACCCTGAGGTGGTCGGCGTTTCCGGAAGGCACGTCGACAGCACGTCATTGAGCAATGGCGCACGATCCACGAGTTCGGGATCCCACGAGGCCATGCGGTTGCGAATCGCAGTTGGCCAGTCCTGCGTCGGCACGTGATCAAGATCGAAAAGGTCGGTGGCGATGGCACGCCAGGCGTGGTAGGGCGAGTGATGTTCGATGCCGTCGCCTGCTCCGAAGAGAATCGAAAACCCGTCTTCACGACCGAGGCGCACCACCTCGTCAACCAACCGGCTCTTCCCAATTCCCGCTTCCCCTTCGAGGAAGCGGATGCAGCGAGCGCCCGCCTTCGTATCGTTCAATGCCGCGAGGAGACGGCCAAGCTCCTGCTCTCGCCCGACCAAGACGGAGGCGTGGTCTTGCGACCGGCTCATCAGCGGCTGGGTGGGGCGAAAGACCGGCTGCGGTTGGCTCATCCCCTTCAGCTGAACGGCGTCAAGGGTTTCAAACACCCACTGTCGACGTGCCGCTTCGGCAACGGCCTCGCTGCAACGGATCTCTCCTGGAGGACAGACTCCCATCAACCGGGCGGCCAGATTGACGGCATCCCCAATGGCTCCGTACGTCCTTCGCCCCTCGCCCCCATAGGCGCCTACGCGGGCGCGTCCGTAGCTCACGCCGATCTGCACGTCGCGAATGAAGGCCAGATGGTCAGGGATGTCCTGCAAGGCCACCGCAGCGGCAACCGCTCGCTGGCCGTCGTCTTCATGTGCCTGCAGCGCACCGAACACAGCGTACAAGTGGCTTCCTTTATCCGCCGTAGTGAGCAGCAGTACATGGCCGCCATAGCGCCGGACAACGGATTGCACCCACGCGGTATAGGCATCCAGTTTGCCGCCGACTGCCTCATCATCGTCGTAAAGGAGGCCCGAGAACTTGAGGAAAATGGCTGCGATGGGGCGCAGCTCGGAAAGGAAATCCCCTTGCCCGGATGTAAGCCGCGCATGAACGTCGGCGTGCAAGAACGGCCTCAGCCGATCGACGGAATCCGGCGCCGTCCCTTCCTTGCTTTCAACAAGCGCGGGCGGCTCTCTTAGCCCCGCGACCACGCCCAATCCCTCACGCCATTCATCCAGAATGAGGTTCAGCATCAAGTTGTCGGCGACTTCAGAAGATACGATGACATCGCCCGGTCGAGCCATATGCTCGGCTTCGGAGAGGCGGTCCACCGGTTCTCCAGCCAACACGTCCATTCGGCGAATGTCCGGATCCCCCACCAGGAACCGCCGCAGGGTTCCTGATGAGATCGCCGCCTTCATCGCCAACGCCATCCGCCCTCCGTGGGGTGCGGGCATACCCCGATACTGCCGCATCGTGCGCTGCATGTGCAGCGCGCACGCGGTGGCCCGATGCCCAAGATCGTCAGTGAAGCAGGCAATGAGCGCGTCTCCGATGAAACACACCACGCTTCCGCCATGCCGGTGGACATGGGAAACGAGATCGGTGTAGACCGTATTAAGAATCTGTGTCAGTTCGTCAACGCCGCGCCGCGGTCCAAGATGATCGACCAGCGCTTCAGTCAGTGGCGTGAAGCCGGAAATGTCGGCAAGAAGCGCGGATCCAACGAAGCGATCGGGGAGCTGCACCCCCGACGCAAGCGCGTTGCGGCGATCCACGGCGAGATAGCTGGACAAGCGGCGAACGAGAGACCGGCTCATCTTATCTCGACGCATGCCTTAGCTGACTCGGCTCCGATACGCCAGACACGGCGCCCATGAATCGAGCGGCTGAGGACATCCATCGCAACTCGCCGCCCCGCCTCGCCGCAGGCAGTAGCTTTCGATCACACGGTCAAAGACGGATGCATTGCGGATCGCGTAGGCAATTGGGTCGGCGATGGAATCCAAGAGCAATCGATCGGCCACAGTAAAGGCTTCTCCGTCCGCACGATTGAGAACTTCCAGCACGCCGATCGGTTCGTTCCCCGCAATCAGCGGAACGGCGATAAGATTGCGCGTACGAAATCCGGTGTCTGCATCGATCCGCCCATAAAACTGCGTATCCTCTGCCGTGTCCTCAACAATCTCAGCCTGACGCGACGCCAGGACGCGCCCCGCGATCCCTTCGTCAGCGCTAAACGTTCGCTCGCCAAGCCGGAGCTTGGCCGAACCGGCGGTGTGAAAAAAACGAAACGACGCCTTGTCATCAGTCAAGACAAGCACCGACGCCGCCTCAGCTGAAACCGCCTTCATGCTTGCAAATAGAACCAGTTCCAGAGATTCAGACAGCCCAACGGATTTGGCGAGAAGCGAACTGATATCGCGGAGCGTATCGACATGCAAGAGCTGGCGCTGCAAACTTTCCTTGACGCAGAGGCCATCCACCGCTGAGGTCAACGCCGCGGTCACGTGAGACCACATCGATCCGAACGCTCCAGTGAGATCCTCGACAGCGGCCCAGCCCAGGAAACCCAGCCACCGTCCCTTGAGAACCAACGGAATTCCGTCGAAGCCTCGCTCCGACATCGGACGCTTCCATGCATCGATCGATCGTCCGGATGCCGCGCCAGAGAACCAGGTCTTCAGATCGCGGTGAATCTGCGCATCGTCTTCGTCCGTGAGGCCTTCGCTCATGTACACCTCATCGCTCAAACGAGGATCGCAAAGCAACACATAGCCACAGTCGTTGCCGGTCATGGCAAGGATAAGGTTAAGCAATGCATGGGCTCCAGCCGACGCTGTCGGCGCCGTGGAGATGGCCTGCAAGGCCCTGAGCAGTTCCGTCCATCGACCTTGTAGGACGTCCTTTCGTACGATTCCGATCACCTTCTTCGACGAAAATACTCTCGCATGGGGTCGGCTCCGAGAGTCGCGAGCGAGCGTTCATGGGGCGGAAATCCGCCATCCCTGACATCTAACTCCAATTCACACGGCGAAGTCAATCTTGAATCCTATCGACGACCTGCGTCGAGCGGTTGTCTTCGACACTGGACTGTGCTAGCGTGCGAGGGTGAAAAGGAGGTTCATATGGGGTTCTTCACAGAGGTGAACTGGATCGCCGTCATCGTTGGAGGAATCTTCAACATGGCCTTTGGCGCGCTATGGTACGGCCCGTTGTTTGGGAAGGTCTGGTTGCGCGCCATCGGCAAGGCACCGGACGAGGTCCAAAGCAGTGGAACTATGTACATTCTCCCACTCATCGCGGGGCTCGTCTCCTCTTATCTTCTTGCCGCGCTCATCGCCGGATTGTCCATCGCGCTGTGGTGGCAAGGCGTGTTGATGGGAGCCATTCTCTATCTCGGAATCGGATCAACCGCCACCCTGACTACAGGGACGTTTGAAGGCTCTCCACGTGGCGCGTGGCTGTTGTTCACGCTCTATCAAGTCATCGTCTTCGCTGTCCTCGGTTTGGTCTTTGTACTCTGGACCTAGAAAGCAACAACGTGTCGGCCGGGCCCTCCACCAAGGGTCCGGCCTGTAGGCTTCATCTGCACGCCGACACCACACTGACTTGACTCTCACCCGCTCCCGGTGTTGTCTTTCTGCATTCTGCAACCTCCCTGAATGCCCGCGTTGAGGACCAATGCTCGTTCAGATCAGGAGACAAACGGGATTGTGCTGACCAGGCTCTCCAGATACCGTCTGGTTCATTGAGGGGAGTGGTCACACCATCATGAACGCGCACCGAGCGGTCGGACTAATCCTTGTCGTTGTGCTGTGCGGAGCCGCCGCCGAGACCTTGGCTACCGAGCCGGCGGATGCGATTTCCTCCTGGGCTCTTCGCGCCGAAGCCTCCTTCGTCGATTTCTCATTCGCAGCGATTCAAACGCGAATCGATGGGGCCCTCGGATTCAAAGAGATCGCGGGTTCTGCGTGGCTGGAAGCCTCGCCGCTCAATCTGACACCCTCAGCATTCGGGGCCGCGCTTTCCCTTCAACGCGATTGGCTCTCGCTTCATGCCGACTTCGATCAACGACAAGACGTTTCAACCTTCGCCGTTTACGGGCGTGCGGCACCCCCAGCATGGATTCTCGTCAACGGCACGCCCACTGTCCTTGCCGAACTCGGTCTCACGGTGTCGTCCACGGTCGCCGGACCGGATCCCCGCCAAGACATCGTGCTGAACCCTCAGCTAACGGGCGTGCTCTCCACAAGTGGAATTCTGGTCAAGCCGGCGCTGAACTTGGATATCACACTGGGGTCGGATGCCATCGCTCCCATGATCACTCAGGTCCATCTGTCTTCGACCGTTGACCTTGGAACCGTCATCCTCACAAGCACCGTGTCCTTCGAGCGTGCGTTCGACGCGTTCAAAAGCTTGTCCTTGGCCCTTTCACTCCCCGAATGTGGATGGATGATGACAGGATCATGGCTACCTCTTGGAAACGATACGTCTGTCATTCGAATTGCGGTACGCGCACAATGGGGGAATGTCTCATTGCTCCCCTCCCAAACTGGCGATACCGGGCAAATCTGTACCGGCGACGTGTGCTTCTAGTCCGCCAACTCCACGCGGAGTGATCGTGTGCGCCTGACCTGACCACCGATCCGGATTCGATCATCTCAATTCCCGCTGACAACCATGAGGTGACGCGCTCTTCCATCACGGGTGTCGGGATCCACGTTCGGGTCGTTCGGAGGATGCCAGCTTATGGTTGCAATGATGGGAATCCGCTGGATGAAACGGAGCCATCTCTCTCCGAAGCCCTGAGCGAGCACAGCTTCTCATCCAAGGTGACAAGGCGCTGCGATCCAACCGCGAATTGGTGTATGGATTCGGCCTTTTCGACGCCGTTCTCCCGTCAATCTCCTTATCGGTTCGTCACCTTCGAGACCTTGTGGTCAACCCCATCCGGCTGTCGCCATTGCCTCTCCATGAGAAACGGCAGAGGAATTGCCCCTCTGCCGCGCCGTATCCTTCATGAAGCAGCTAGGTGATGGTGGCAAGGTCGTCCAGCAACATCTTCTTGGCGCCGTCGTCCTCGACCCCTTCAGCCGCTTCCTTGGCCTTCGCAAGCCACTCGTGCATGGCACTCGTATCCCCGGCGACGCCTTCCGCGCGCGCCATGGCTTCGTAGGCATAGCCCAGGGAAAACGGGTCCTTGACCTCTCGTTCGGTCAGGTCCATGCAGAGCTTCCCATATCGGACGGCTTCGTCGCCTCGGCCGATCAACGCTTGGACGCGGGCAATCTGCCAATACGACATCGCCAAGTTCGACGGCTGGCAATCCTCGCGTTGAGACCAATGCCAAGCCGAGGCCATCGTCAGCTGAAGCATTGCTTCATCGTCTTCGGGAGTCCGATTCTCCTTGTCGATGTAGCCCCACGTATCGTTGAAGCAGGACACGGAAAAGTATTGATGCGCCTTCGTTTTGTCAACCTCAGGGGTGCTCATGAAGTTCCTCCTCTTGGATGGTCTTCGCAGTATACGGTCTCCTGGTGCCGAGAACTACGGACTCGACCGGCGAGCCTCTGTTTGTCATACTCACCCCATGAGAAGACGTTGGATCTTGATGAGCATCGTCGTTGTCGTCATCGCCGCCGTGGCCACTGGCGCGTTTCTGCTCCTCGGAAATCACGGAATGCGATCGCGGGGACCCTCTCCATCCACCATTGTTGTCCTTGATGCAGGTCATGGAGGACGAGACCCTGGGGCCGTCTACGGCGATGTTCACGAAGCGGATCTGAATCTGGCCGTGATGAAGCAGGTTGCGGAATTCCTCGACACCGACCCACGCATCGGCGTACACATGACGCGAACGCTAGACATCAGCGTGTCACTGGAGGACCGCATTGGCCTTGCCAATGACTCGGATGCCGCGCTGTATCTCTCCATTCAAAGTAACGCCAGCACGGTATCGGATGCTTCGGGCATTGAGACGCTGGTCTCAGACCAAGTGGCTCAGGATGCAGCCGCGTGGCAATGGGCCGAAATCCTTCAGGATGCCGTCACCAACGCAACCGGGGCTCGAGACCGCGGTGTCCGTTCACAGGATCTCTACCTTCACCGAGCGGAGATGCCGGCTGCATTGATCGAAATCGGATTTCTCTCGAATCGGGCTGAGCGGGAGAAGCTCCTGGATCCCACATATCAAAACACCATCGCCAAAGCGATCTACAATGGAATCGTTACTTACTTGACGTTCTCTTCCCCGAACGAATTCGCTGACAAGTTCTAGGCTCAGAGGACGTATGTTTTCCTTGTCGGCGATGGCAAAACGCTTCGCGAACACAGCCTTCATCCGTCAAAGTAACGTGCTCTCGCGTCCCATGAGATACCCCGCCACTATGCAACTGGAGAAGCAGATATGTCTGAGTTAGCCAACTCGACAACTGTGGGATCGTCCTGAGAGTTCGACGCTCTCGTGGTCGCAAATGCCGGAGGTTGGCTTCGCTAAGCTGTCAGCGTTGAATGCGAACGGTGTTACCCCAGATTACCTTCCGTCTCAGCGAACGTAGGCAACGACGTGAACTGCGAATCATAGAAGTCCCGCAAATCCGCTCGTTGCTCGTCCACCTCTTCCCGGATCTTTTCAATGCTGTCCACTAGAATTTGAACGATCTTTCCATCAAGCTTATTCTCCGTCGCCATCTGAGCAAGCGTGGCTACGATCTTATCACTCCTCAATCCTTTCCGGTACGGTCGATCCTCCTCCAGAGCCGTAAAAACATCAGCCACGGCCATGATTCGAGCGCCTGTGTCCAACCTTTCTTGCCCGAGATGGAACGGGTACCCCGTACCATCAAGCCGCTCATGGTGAAACCCCGCCCACTCCGGCAGCTGCCTGAGCCCTCCAATCGTACTGAGGACCGTGTACGTGAGGTAGACGTGTTTTTTTACCAACCAATACTCGGCTTCTGACAGCTCCTCCGGCTTCTCGAGAACCGCGTTGGGGAGAGCTAGTTTCCCTAGATCGTGTACATTGCCCGCGACCTCCATCAGTTCAACTTCGAACTCGGATAGGTCAAGAGCTTTCGCGATCAGCTTTGCGCTTCGGGCTACGCCAAAGGAATGGGTTGCCGTGAATCTCGATCGAAAGTCAATGATATCGCGAAACAGCTCGGAGACTTGCTTGAGTTCGGGGATCGTAACCTGTTGTGCCTGCCCCCGGCAGGGACCGCGACGCAACAATAGCGAATAAAGTCTCGGGGACTCTAGGTCCAACCAGAAATCTTCGCGAGTTGACACTGTCATAAATACATCCACGACCTGAGGATCAAGCGCTTTCCCAGCTTGGCCTTTTGCCATGTCTCGAAGCCGGTCGTACTGATGTAGGATATAGGTTCCTCGATTAACAGCGCGTTCGACCTTGTCCGCAAGATGGATGATTTGCGCCAATCTCGATTGAACGGTTCGCTCGAATCTCGCGTGTGTGTTGTACTGGTCATGATGGTGAAGAACAAGTGGTGCCAGGTGGTGAAGAAACCCGACCCGGCTCAAGAGCCAAGCTCCCTTGATACAGTGAGCCTCCGTATTCAGCTCCTCCTCGTGGAGCCGCGCCTTCTCCTCAACCGACAGGGCGCCCAGGTCGTGAAGCAATGCGGCAATGAACACATCTTCAATATCTCCTGCTTGCATCTCAGCACAACGAGCAACTTCCCAAGCGATGAACGCCACCCGGATGCTGTGAGACGCCATGGCCGGATTCGCGAGTTCCATCGCATCTGCGAGGGACAGAAGCAGATTCCCTAGGTTGACCTCCATCTCATCATGCATCTTTCCTAACCCCCTCAGCCTTTTCCCAACCTAGGTGTTCGGCGGCGCTCACACTTGAGCAGGACCCCCATGCGTATGTCGCTGTCGTGCTAACTAAAATCCTCAACTGTGGTTCTCCCTTCCCCCATTGGGGTAGGAACTCAGAAAAAACCAGGTATTCTCCTCTTCGGTCTTCCTGATCATTCCTCATTGGTGTGACAAGTAGCTCCAGCAAAAGCAAACCATCGGCGATACCCTTCCTTGCAGTTGACTCAGAACAAGCGACAAGATACTATTGTTTGCGCCAACTAACAATCGATCATGTCCGAGAGCGGAATACGATGAGTATGAATCTGAGCGGATGCACTGTGAGGCTCTATGGAATGTCGGTTTGGAGAAAGGTTGATCTTCGAGGCACAAGCGGACTGATGAGAATCCGGCCGGAGTGCATTCTCAGCGAGCCGCATGGAGGATGTTGTTTTTTGCCTGATTGTTATACAGGTCTAACACTTCCAAGCACGAGGCTCACCCCACGAACGACTACGCCGGATTGAGAAGACGGAGGTAGATGTGAAGACCGAAGGTTGCTCGAAACACCGGCCGCATCTGGCGGTCACGATCGCACTCGGCATGCTGTTGCTGTTGGCCATGGTCAGTTTGACCAGTCTTGCGCATACGCCGATCTTGTATCTCGAAGACAACGAGGATGGAACCATCTATGTGGAAGGCGGCTTCTCCGACGGATCCAGTGCTGCCGGAAGTGGTCTGCGACTGGAGGATAAGGACGGAAACAGCCTCTGGGAAGGAGAGCTGAGTGAGTACAGCTATGTAGAGAGCATTCCGATCCCCGAGGTTCGACCCTACTATGTCGTCTTCGACGCTGGCCCCGGCCACGTGGTCACAAAGGAGGGTCTCTATCCGGACAGCGAGACGGCTGAGGAACCGGAGCCGAGCCCCGCGCCAACAACAACGGCGCCAAGCCCTTCCGCATCCAACCCGGCGACGACGACTGAGGCTGCTGTGCCAACGGTCGTAGCTCCCACGTCGACCGGTATTCCGGCGTGGTCACCTGCAGCAACGCTTCCATCAGCGTGGGCGCCTTCCTCTGGCAGCGCGGGGGCTAGCGCGCCGGACTACACGGCCCCGCTTTGGGTCATTGCGGCGCTCCTCGCTGTGATTGCTGTGCTTCTGCTCGTTGCTGTCTGCGGCCTGTACCTCTCCATCGGATTCCGCTCGGCAACGCACTCGCGTTCGCCTCAGGGCGAGTAGATCGTCGATGAGATTTACGACTCCTTAACTCGGAGGTGATGTGCACAGAGTTCAACGTCGCACGGATACGTAATCGCGAATCTTGATCAACGTAGCACAAGGAGATACGAATGAACCGAATGGGCAAACTGACGACACTCGTCACGGCGGTTGTCCTGGTGATGAGCCTGGCAGCCTTTGCGCACTACCAGCTGATCCTTCCCTCGGATGACTTTCTCGCCGACGGCGACAGCCGAGACCTGCTGATTCAACTGATCTTCACGCACCCAACCGGGGCGATCCATGCCGATGATTCGGGACACCACGCTGGTGGCGAAGGAGACCCGACAAGCATGGATATGGCTGCCCCAGTAGAGTTTGGTGTCGTCAACAAAGGAAACCGCATCAACCTAACCGACCAGCTCGAAGCATTCAAGTTCGAGCATGGCGACATCAGCGTTGATGCCTACCAGATCGAATACCGCGCGCGCGGTTTGGGAGACTTCATCTTCTACTTGGCTCCGGGGCCGTACTTCGACCCCATCGAGGACGGCTATATCACGCAGTACTCGAAGACCATCGTCAACGCGGGCGGACTTCCGACGGATTGGAACGAGCCGGTAGGGCTAAAGGCCGAGATCCTGCCGCTGACGGCGCCAAGCCCGCTGTGGGTTGGAAATGTGTTCACGGGTGTCGTTCTGATGGACGGCGAGCCGGTTCCGTACGCCGAGATCGAAGTTGAGTTCGTGAATTCGACCCCATTCAAGGGCGCCTTGCCGAGCGTTGCGGCGCAGGACCTGCCCGGCGGAGAGTTCCCGGGCCAGCAGATTATCACAGACGCGAACGGCGTCTTCAGCTACAGCTTCCCGTGGAGTGGCTGGTGGGGCTTCGTCGCCCTACTCGAAGGGCCGGACTACATGGGCATGGGACAGGAGATCGGTGCTTGTTTGACGTTCAAAGTTTACGACATCAACGAGTTGCCGTAGCCGATGAATGAACGCTGCGGATTCCGGGCCGATACAGGCCCGGAATCTGCAGTTGGAACCGTAGAGAGACTCGGCAGGAAACGAGGGAGCCATGAACGCACAAGATCAGGCGACAGCGCTGCTCGCAGATGTGCCAGCAGGTGGCAGAGGACAGATCGTCTCGGTTTCCGGAGGCGAAGAGACCGAGAGACGCTTGACGGATGTCGGGCTCTCACTTGGCTCCAAAGTCGAGGTGCTGGTCACCGGGCGACGCTGCCCTGTTCTCGTGGCTGTCGGAGATACACGCGTTGCCATTGAGTCCGATCTGGCTCACCGGGTGCACATCCATGCGTGCAACAGGCCTGCGTGCGGACGAAACGATGATGGAGCCCGAGATTGCAGAAGCCGCCGGCGTCGTCGGCGCGGGTGGAGGCTTCGATGACGCTCAACGATCTGAAGGCCGGGCAAGAAGCACGCGTGCTCGATGTCACAGCAAGCGGCGCCACCGGCCAACGCCTTCTGGATATGGGATTCGTCGAAGGGACCGTCGTGAAGATTGTCCGGAACGCACCACTTGTCGACCCCATTGACCTTCTGGTTCGCGGCTATCACGTATCCATCCGCCATGCGGAGGCAAAGGATGTGGAGGTCGAGCTGCTGTGAGCCGAAAAGCAAGTAGTGATCGAACATTTACAGTCGCCGTGGCCGGCCAACCCAACGCCGGGAAGTCAACGACGTTCAACGCCTTAACCGGCGCACGGCAGTTTGTGGCGAACTACCCAGGAGTGACGGTGGAAAAGCGTACCGGCTCATTTGCCCATCGCGGAACGCGAATCACCCTGGTCGATCTGCCCGGAACCTACAGCCTGACGTCATACTCCCTCGAAGAGCGCGTCGCGCGCGACTTTCTCCTCGACGAGCGTCCAGCTGTGGTGCTTAACGTTGTCGATGCGGCGAATCTTGAGCGGAATCTCTACCTCACGTTCCAGCTTCTCGAGATGGAGCGCCCGCTCATCATCGCACTCAATATGATGGACATCGCGAAGGGACGGGGTATCGAGATCGATGCCGAAGGGCTGTCGGCGCAGCTGGGAGTTCCTGTCGTGCCGACCGTCAGCAATCGAGGGTCGGGAAGACATCGCCTGCGCGAGGTGCTGTGGGAAACCTGTACGCAGCCTTCTGCGCGCCGATCGAGCTATCGCGTTGACTATGGAGAGGGGCTCGAGCCGGCCATTGAGGAGCTCGAGCGGTCTATTCAGGCTGAGGCTGATCTGGTAACACAGTACCCGTCACGCTGGTTGGCCGTCAAACTGCTTGAAGGCGATCCTGAAGTACAGCAATTGCTAAAAGGAACAACTACAGCGCGCGATTACCGATTGAGTGAATCATGATGGAGGAAAGGAACCGAATGGTGAATTCGGACCTGTCGGCATCCAAAAGAGACGAGATTGCGCGACTTGCCAATGCGCAGCGCGAGGCGATCGCCGGAGCAAACGGACGGGGTCCGGAGAAGATCATCGCCAAGCAGCGCTACCAGGCGGCGGACCGCGTGGCGGCGGCCTGTGTGTCGCGCGCCAAGGCGCCAAGTCGAACGTTGACGGACTGGATCGATCGCTTCGTCTGCAACCGATACGTCGGCCCGCTCCTGCTAGCCGGAATTCTGTTCGCCATCTACCAGTTGGCCATTGTCCAAGGCTACAACCTGACCAACTACTGGTGGCCAGTGCTTTCGTCAATCAAGGGGGCCATCCTCAGCATACTTCCCCCCGAAGGCCTTCTGTTCGATCCGTGGGTGCGCGATCTCGTGGATTGGTCATTGAGCGGGATTCTGGCAGTTTTGAACTACGTTCCGATCTTCGCCATTCTCTTCGCTCTGGTGGCGATTCTCGAGGATACCGGGTACATGGCTCGAATCGCGTTCGTGCTTGATCGGTTGTTTCGTCCCTTCGGGCTTCATGGACAATCGGCATTACCGTTGATGCTTGGGGGCTTATTCGTCGGAGGATGCGCGATCCCCGGGGTGATGGCTTGTCGTGGTATCAAGGATGAGCGGGCTCGAATGACAACGATGCTGGTTGTGCCAATGATGAACTGCCTGGCAAAGATCCCCTTTTACCTGCTGCTCATTGGCCTATTCTTCCGTCAGGTCAGCGGACTCATGATGTTTATCATGTCAACGATCACGCTTCTCTTCGCGCTTTCAGTGAGCAAGATCCTGAGTCTGACCGTCCTGAAACACCGCCCGAGTGCGCCCTTCGTCTTGGAACTTCCGGTCTATCACCTACCGACGCCACAAAACGTGCTACGCCGCGTGGCCGAGCGCTTGTGGATCTTCGTCAAGAAGATTACGACAGTCGTCCTCGTCGTCATGATCGCGCTGTTCGCACTGATGAACCTCCCGGGACTCGGGGACGCACAAAGAGCGTCCCTGGAAGCCGGTATGAACGTCCTCTTTGCTGACATGCGATCAGACCTTGGAGCCGAGAACCCTTATGTAGCCTGGATTACCACCGATGAGGGAGCCACATCGTACTCCACGTTCTCTAGTGAACTTAAGCAGGCAAGGCGGTCCATCACAGACGACGACGCGCAACGCGTGATGGAGCGAGCCAGGTTCGAAGAGAACCCGGAGCTATTCAAGATTGCCAGCCGTGGTCGCGTTGAGCTTACCGACGAGGAGATTGCTGCATTCGACGCGTATCATACGGCATACCGGAATGCACTAGCCGCCTTCTTTGCTGAGTACGAAAGGACTCCGGAGGCTGCACGTGAGGCTCTCGTTGCCGGCTTCTACACGAGTTGGGAAGCCGTCGACCCCTTCTTCTTTTCGCTGGTTCGAACAGGGAACGTACAGCGCCGCGGAAATGAAGTCTACGATGGGGATGCGGCCGCTGCTGGCAAAGCCTTCACAACCTTCGAGCGTGGCGTGCAAGCACTGCGATCCGATCGCCACCAGGCGCAGATGGAGGGGAGCATTC
Source organism: Candidatus Bipolaricaulota bacterium (assembly GCA_028277345.1). GTDB lineage: Bacteria > Bipolaricaulota > Bipolaricaulia > UBA7950 > UBA9294 > SPBW01. Next base: position 29,849 of record JANQGM010000015.1, read on the forward strand.
TTGGCCGAATCGCCATTGCCATCGAGCCGGTAACCCGTCTGGCTGGGTTCAACTGGCGGATCAACATCGGACTACTCGGCGCGTTTGCCGCCAAGGAGAGCGTTGTAGCAACACTCGGAAGCATCTACAAGTCAGGCGGAGCCACCACGGATAGCGATGCAATGCTGGAGACGAAGATCCTCGATCAAGAGACGGGATGGACGTCTCTTCATGCAGCAGCGATGATGCTGTTCATGGCGCTGTATCCGCCCTGCATTGCGGCCATGTTGATGATCAAGGTTCAAGCCGGATGGCGATGGATGCTGTTCGGAATCTCCTATCCGATGATCCTCGGACTGCTGGTCGCCGTCCTCCTGTTCAGTGGCGGCCAAGCACTCGGGCTCTCGGGCCTTCAGGCAATGCTCACGCTGTATGCCTGGCTGCTCGTTGTAACGATCGTTCTCGGGTTCATTAAGCCAAGAGGCCGGGCGGGAGATCTTCGTTCCACGTGAGGGAGGTCGACACCCATGTATGAAGAGGTCCTGAAAGCACTGTCCGAGTTTGGCGCTTACGAAGTGGGAGAAATCTCTCGCCGAACGGGCCTGAGCAGCCCGCTTGTTGAGCAGCTACTCTCCGAGATGCACGAACGTGGGTACATCAAGCCGCTTGTTTCGGAGTGCGAGATGGAGCACTCGGGATGCTCGTGCTCCGGAGGATGCGTCAGTTTACAAACGCCTTCGGGATGGACATTCACTGAAGCGGGAGCTGCACTCCTTGAGTCAGAATCGTCGTTCGGAGCAGAGGGATAACCACGGCAGAACAGAAACAAGCCAGATGCACGAGAGGAGTCGTAGATGCACATATCCGATGGGGTCTTGCCGCCGCAAACCTGGGCCGCGGGATATGCCATCGCCGGCGCGGCAGTGACCTACGCGCTGGCCAAGAAGACCGACGTAAGCGACGTGCCGAAAATGGCGGTGGTGACGTCCGCCGTTTTCGTTGCCTCCTTGATCCATATCCCGGTCGGACCGACCAGCGTCCACTTCATCCTTACGGGGTTGGCAGGTGTTCTCCTCGGCTGGCGTGCGGTGCCGAGCATCTTCGTGGCGCTAACGTTGCAATCGCTGTTATTCCAACACGGCGGCTTGACAACGATCGGCGTTAACACCGTGACGATGGGATTCCCTGCCTTAGCAGCCTATGCGGTTTTCCGGGTTGGAACACGCCTGAAACTCAACGCGAAGTACTTGCTTTTCGGTGGATTGGCTGGCGGGTTGGCGATCGCGCTCTCCACCGTGCTCCTGTTCCTTGCGCTCCTCACGATGGGCGAGAATCCTGGGTGGCTACTCACCTACGTGGTGGTACCGCACATGGTCATCCTGGCCATCGAAGCCGTGGTCACCGGCGCGTTCGCGCAATTCGTGGCCAAGGTGAAGCCGGAGATTCTGCTGAGGGACCGATCGAAGGAGGTGCTCGGGTGAAACAAGTGAAGGGATTCATGCCCATGGTGGTCATCGGCCTGGTGATGCTGTGCCTGGCGACGCCTTTGACGGCGCACGCGCACCGCATGTTTTTGACCTACGAGCCGTCGGAGATCGAGGTGCTGGCCGCGTTCGAAGGTGGCAGCGTGGCACGCGAGGCCGACGTGGCTGTCTATCTTCCGGATGGCACCGTGTTCGTTGAAGGGAAGACGGATCAGGATGGGAAATTCCGATTCGCGCCTGGGGACATGGAGGGAGAGCTGAGAATCAGCGCAAGCCACAGTGGCCACCGCGCCACGGTTGCGCTGGGAAGCGTAGAGACAGCGAGTGGAGATGGGCTTGGACTTCCTCTGATCTCTCGCATGGCTGCCGGATTCGGCTATCTGATCGGGGCTTTTGGCATCGCGCTATTGCTCGTCAATCAGAGGCGACAGGGGAGGAGGGCCAGCGATCGAGTATCCGAAGATTGATAAGCATGGGGAGTTGAACTCCCCGATTCATCGGTGGGATCCAAGAGCCAAAGTAGTTGGGATGGTCTTTCTCATCCTTGCCGTCGTCGTCGTCACGAACGTCTTCATGGCGCTTGCCGGATTGGCTCTCGCTGTGATCGCTGTGCTGATGTCTCGATTGCCGGCCCGGTTTGTGCTCAAACGTCTGATGGTGGTTGTTCCGTTCGTGTTCACCCTCTGCCTGGTCATTCTCCTCACGCACGAAGGGGAGCGGGAAATCGGCAGCTGGGGTTTTCTGACGATTACTGCCGATGGCATCGAACGGGCGATCCTGATTGCCTCTCGTGCAATGGCTGCCGTCCTTTTGGTGCTATGCACGCTAGGAACGATGAAGTTCGAGACGACGCTGAAAGCGTTGGAGCAGCTGCGGGTTCCTAACAAGGTCATCCAGTTGCTGATGTTCACCTACCGCTACATCTTCGTGCTCATCAATGAGTACTCAGGCATGTCGCGGTCGTTGGCGTCACGAGGATTCGTCAAGCGAACCAACCTGCAGACCTTAACGACCCTGGCCAAGGTCCTGGGAATGCTCTTCATTAGGAGCTATGAACGTGCTGGCCGCGTCTACCACGCCATGGCCTCCCGTGGATACAACGGAACCCTGGAGACGACCGTTTCGTTTCAGATGGGATCGAGTGACATCATCAAGACTTGCATCCCGGTTGCCTTTGGAGTGGCCATCAATCTCGTTGGCCTGGCGATGGGAGGGTAAATTGACTGAACACGCCATACGGATCAAGGATCTCCGATATGGGTACTCGGGAGGCGTCGAGGCCCTGAAGGGCATCACACTTGATATTGCTCGGGGAGAATGCGTGGCGCTGACCGGCCCCAATGGCTCGGGAAAGACAACATTCGTGCTTCATCTCAACGGCATCTTCCTGAGCGAGAACGGCAATGGGACGGTCACCGTGATGGGACAGCGCGTGGAGAAAGGATGTGTCGAGGCGGTCCGGAAGCATGTTGGAATCGTGTTCCAGGATCCCGACGACCAGCTGTTCATGCCTACGGTCTATGATGATGTGGCCTTCGGACCGTTGAACATGGGGCTTGACCCAAACGAGGTCAAGCAGCGCGTAACGCGTGCGCTCGCCTGCGTCGGCATGGAAGGTTTCGAGGATCGCGTGCCCCATCACATGAGCATCGGCCAGAAGAAGCGTGTCGCCATCGCGACCGTGCTGTCCATGAGTCCCGAGATCTTGGTTCTGGACGAGCCCAGCGCCAGTCTTGACCCGCGCGGAAAGTGGGAACTCATCGACACGCTAGGGAGCCTCGAGATGACGAAGATCATCGTCTCTCATGACATGGACCTGGTGAAGGCTCTCTGCGATCGCGTCGTGATCTTCGACGGAGGACAAATCGCGGCCGACGGCCCGGCAGCGGAGATCCTGGCTGACGAGCCGCTGCTGCGCGCTCACTGCTTGGCTCGCTATCAGT
>JANQGM010000033.1 GCA_028277345.1 Candidatus Bipolaricaulota bacterium
ACTAAAGGACGAACGCCTGCCGAGATCTTCTGGGGAGCCGTCGGCAAACAACATCACGAGGAGGTCTGATGTGTCAACACCATTCCGAGACTGGACAGACTAGTGATACCGCTGCGCCAAGGAAAGCTCCATTCACGAGGACCAGCCCTGCCAGGAGAGCTGCCAGGAGTGAGATAGGCTTGGTAACCTTCTGAGGCTTCAGCTCAGCACCGTTCACAATTGACCCTCCTTCCGGATCAGTCGCTGCAATAGAGAACTGCAGTCATCCCTCATTTCTGCTCAGGCGTCCCATGATCGCCTGAGCATCAGGCACATCACGACTTGCAGTGCGTAGCCCAAGCCTCTTGAAGTCGCGATTGACTCTCCTCAGCAACTCGGTGTCACTTCGCTCTATCCTCACTTCGCGGCTATCCCAGCGTCGCAGCTGGATGAATAGCCCGACGAAGAGGGCCAGGTACAAGTAGCCCAGAACGGCCTGAAGTGCCGTAAGCAGTCTCCCCGAATTCTCTGCTCTCGGATGAAGATCACCGTATCCAACCGAAGTGGTTGTAATCACGCTGAAGTAGAGCGCTGCCTCGAACGAATGGACTGGATCGCGTTGGCTCTCGTCAACCAGGCCGTTCTCACAGTGCAGGAACGCGAATGAAAGGACAAGAAAGACCATCCCAACTGCGAGGACTGCAAGGAGTCTCCTCGGATCTGCTACTCCCCTAACGGCAGACACGGCTGCACTACCTGCTATCCCGGTGTTTGCGACTGCCGCGAAGATGAATGCGAACTCGGGAGCCGCGTGCTTGATGAAGAATCTAACAACAACCATCAGAACCGTGATGCCAAGTAGTCCCAGGGTCGCCTTCGTGGCCTGTCTCATCGCCCTTCATCCACTCCACTTGTCTCCAAGAGCTCATCTGCATACGCAATGAGAATCTCAGCGACTTCTCTGTTGTTGTACGAGACTACATTCTCGGGAGTTGGCTCGCCCGGCACGTGTTCGCCCTCATACCGGACATGTGCTGAGTCTGCAATCTCGAACTGGATGTCAGGGTGCCGCTGTAGGCGGTGAATTGCTCGTGAAACTGAATGAAGCATTCTCAGGGACTCTGTGTTTGCATCAGGGCCAACAATCAACCGAAGGGAAACTCCCCTTGCGGCTGCGCGCCGGAGCGCTCGGGCTACCGTGCGGTTTGCCCAGATCTCCGCCTCAAGACCTCCAGCCACCACAACAAAGCTCTCCTTGGCTAATCTGAGGAGTTCTAGGATGTTCCTCCTACCAGATCTAGCAAATAGACCTCGACGCAATAGGCCCCCTTCGTATCACATCCTGTAGTGCGATGAGTGTAGTGAGGTTCAGCTAGATGGGCAAATCGGAAAGAAGAGCATACCGGCAATGGCATCGGGGGCAGGTCTTCGATTTCGGCATTGGTGAAGAAGAGGTCATGACCTTCGGTTCCATTGTTCCGACAGAATCGGGAGACATATTCCCTTCTCATTACGGAGAATTGAAGGAATCAAATCTGTGCTCAGGAATTTCGCCACAAGAGGCGCGAGATTTCGAATCTACTCTTTGCTTCGCTCCCAAATGTATTCCTTGAAGCACTCGATGAACCATCGCTCTCCAGACTGAAGTCTGGCAAGCCGATCGCATGCGAGTGTTTCGGGGGCAGGTCTTTGATCTTGGTGTTCGCTAAAGCAGGCTAGAGTTTTTAGTGATTAGAGCTTGATTTCTGACATTCACTCCCGGAGAGAACCTGAATCAGTAGATACATAATCCATTTCGGTTTATAGAAGATTAGGAGTTCAGGCCGAGCATCTAAGTCTTTCCGTACAGGTTGGAGAACCTACGCTTTGCCCTGCTCTTGCATGTACTTCTTGAAGAACTCGATGAACCATTTTCCTGAAGACTGCAGCCTGGCAAGCCGGTCGCATGCAAGAGGATTCGGCATTGCTTCGGAACGTTCCCAGCGGTAGATCGTTTTCGACGAGACCCCAAGCTCACGAGACAGTCTCTCTCTTGAGAAATTGATCACCTTGGATCGATAGACGAGGAGTGCGGGACCAACTGAGTCCTTGGCCTGGCGGATGAAGCTAGCCGCCTCTTCAAAAGAGACCATCTTTGCTGCTTCCTCTAAGGATTCGCGGTCTTTCAGGTCATTGGCCGAACTCATGCCTCAGTTTACGAAGACCCCCTGGACGTGACAACTGCGGCCGTTTTGAAATGGACATATGTCTAGACATATGTCTAAATTTCTCTTATAATCCCTTCACGAGTCATTGCCCTTTTCCGATTGGAAGAGAAGGAGGACGGTATCATGCGTCTCAAGACATTGAGCAACTTCTTGCTGACTGTGCTTCTACTAGCCATCATCGTTTCAATAGGCGGTTATGTACGTCCTTGCACTGGGAAGCCTGTTAGTCACGAAGCCATAAGCCTCAGAATCATTGTGGAGAGACCTACATTGAATGCCTCTTGTGAACCTCCATCAGCGGATTCTCTTTTCCTCAATGAACGCGTGAATCTTGTTGCAACGATATCGACACACGATATGCCCATTCCGGACAGCAGATTCTGCTGGGACTTGGATGGAGATGGGAACACGGACGCCATCGGTTCGCGCGTTGATCACGCACAAATCACAAGAACGTCCGGAAGGCGTCGAGTGATGCTGATTCTTCTCGATCCGGAAGGCGGCGCTCCTTCTGCTATACGAGTAATCGATCTATCCGTTCTTCCTCATACGCAGCCTGTGTACTGCGAGAACACTCACACAAAGAGGACCTACGACTTCTTCGCGACAGGCTTCCTGTGGATCGCACTCTGCCTCATCGCCGCTGGATTCTTCGCCCTCCGCGTTGAGTAATTGCCCGCAGGCACTCAAGGACACATACCTGGCTACTTCTGAGCTGACATGAAAGTCAGGTATGTTCTCCAGAAAGTCCACGAAGAAATGGAGGAGATTGCGCAACTCCTCTACCCATCTCCAATATCGCCAGTCAGTTCAGTTGAAGTGCGAATCACAGGAGCCTCAATATCGTACTCCCATCTCTCTCCATACAGAGACTCGTATGAGATGGTGTAGGTAGGCTCGGTGAACAGTGCGTAGAATTTCCGCTGGACCTCAATATCAGCGTATTCACTTGGCAAATGAACGATTGTATACACCTCGCCTGGCGCAATAGCGTGTGGAAGCGCTCTCGCTGTGACAACATTCTCTTTCGCAATTGAATGCTCCTGGAGCATGTGTTCCAGAACGAGAATAAGCGCCTCAGGGCCTATCTCCGTGCCATCAAGATCGATTACGAAGCCGGGAGCGAGCGCTGTTCCCAGACCGTCGTTCTTGAGGTAGATCCCTACACCAAAATCGTCATCAGGACCTGGCGATGCAAAAACAGAGAGTTGCAGGAATGGGCGTACAGAGAGCCTCTCATGTCTGCGAGTGCATACTCCATCGTACACTTGGAAGCCCACAGAGATTGCAGCAACGGCCATCGCCGCAATTGCGACTACTGTGGCAGCAGATTTCCGCCCAAGCAGCCCGGAGCGTTTCGTTTCCGGCCTTGATGTGTCCTTTTTCGGATGCATCTTCCGTTTCGCGTTCGCCATGTTGGAACTCCTTTAGTCCTTTTTTCGTCGCTTCCCTGAGGATTCCGGAGATATAATACTAAACTCACTTCTTCAATATCATCTCTTCTGGGAATCGGGGGACACAAACCCCATTTCAAGCCTGGGGAATCGGGGGGACACAAACCCCCTTCGGGGTCAGGCCTTTATTTTTGAATATCTATCTGCTAGACTGATCTCAACATGGCTCGACCATTGCGAATCGAATACGAAGGAGCGCTTTATCACATCACCTCTCATGGCAATGCTCGAAACCAGATCTACAGCAATGATCAGGATCGCCTCCTCTTCCTGAAAACCCTTGAGAAGGTAGTGTCCCGATATGCCTGGATCTGTCACGCGTATTGCCTGATGGACAACCACTATCACCTTTTGATCGAAACACCTAGTCCCAATTTGTCAAGAGGGATGCAGTTGCTCAACGGGATCTACACCCAAAGCTTCAATCGTAGGCACAAGAGATCCGGTCACGTTTTTCAAGGACGCTTTAAAGCCATTCTCGTTGAAAAAGAATCGCACCTTCTTGAGCTGGCCAGGTACATCGTCTTGAACCCAGTTCGTGCCAAGATCGTTCGCTCAGCACGCGACTGGTTGTGGAGCAGCTATCGAGCAACAACCGGAGAAGATCAGTCACCAGACTTTCTCACTGTAGACTGGATTCTCTCGCAATTTGACGAGCAACAAGAGCCTGCCGTACGCGCATACAAGCGCTTCGTGAGCGAGGGGAGAGGCATTGAAGTTTGGGATCGTCTGCGTTCGGGAAGCGTACTTGGAAGCGACAATTTCGTAGAGCGAATCGAGCCCCTTCTTCATAGCCTACCAACCGATCCACATATACTCCGCAAAGAGCTTGATGTTGCTCGACCAAGTCTTGACAGCCTATTCTCAGATGTACAGGACAAGAAAACTCGCAACCAGAAAATCTACGAAGCCGTGCGGCAGTATCACTACACTCTACAAGCAGTTGGGGAGCATCTGGGATTGCACTACTCGACTATCAGCGTGATTGCAGGTAGAGAAGCTTCTCGCATTCAAAAATAAAGGCCTGACCCTATATACTATATACTCTCAGCGTTGATTAGACGACTGACAGAAATTGGATTGCATCCAGCTTTATATGCCGGGATACATGAGGACCAGTTTCAGGGTCATGTTTCGTAGGTAGGTCTTTGATTTCAGCATTAGCTGCAGATGAGTCATGAGCTTTGGCTCCTTCACTCCGCTCAGTCACTCGATCAAGTCTTCGCAGCCTGTTCTCAGACGTACAGGACAAGGACACGCAACCAGAGAATCTAAGCTGTACGGCAGTATCATTTCTGCAAGTCGTTTGAGCGCATCAGGAGCTTCGCTACTCAACCATTAGCGTGATCGCAAGCGAAATAGCTTCTAAAATCCAGAAACAACGGCCTGACTCTGTAAATGCTACTAGTACCTAGCAGGTCAGGGGATAAACGTTAAACGCATTAAAAGAGGGGTAAGAATGAATATCGAGATACGCAAATTGACACCTGCCCTAGCGGAAGCGTATGTACACTTTTTTGATTCGACACCGCACGCTGACAATATGGATGAACACAAATGCTACTGTGTGTGGTGGTGCAACGATGACTCTGAAGGCAAAGATTTCTTCTCGCTGGAGAAAAGAAGGGATTGGACAATCCGATATATCAGGGGAAACAACATACAGGGCTATCTCGCCTTTTGTGGTGATGACATCGTGGGATGGTGCAACGCCAATACGAAAGCGGATTGCCTGAAATGCTACTGCTGGCGTCGATTTATGGGTTCCATACCTACGGAGGAATCCTCCTTGAGCATAAAAGTGAAATCCATATTCTGCTTTGCGATCGCACCGAAGATGCAGAGAAAGGGCATCGCCAAGCGTTTTGTGGAGCGTGTCTGTAAAGATGCGGCTCAAGATGGTTTTGACTTTGTGGAGGCATATCCGAACAAAGAATTCATAGATGAAGCTCAGGATTTCATGGGGCCTGCCGAGCTGTATCGAAAAAGCGGTTTTGCTGTGCATCATGAAACAGAGCAGAAACTTGTTATGCGGAAACAGCTGAAATAAGTTGGTATTCTATGTCCCCTTTGCGCCAAGAGGATCGGCACACAACGTTTGTGATCAGGTCTTTGTTTTGGCATTTGCTGGAGCAGATTTAGCGTTCGAAGCTTCAAATCTCCAGATCGCTAAATATGGTTTTCTGCTCATAAGTTCCACCTTCCCAGCCAGGGACAATGGCAGGCAGCACACGTGGGAGAATTCATGAAGCGTCTCACCGAGCAGGGATACGAACGGGCGAAGCAGTTCATGCTGAACCAAGCACGCCCCCTGGAGCGTACCCTCTTCGAGTTTCATTTTGAGGATGGGGCCGGAGAGGCCGTTGCCACTGCTCTGGAAGGGTTCCGCAACTCGGATGGTGGGTTCGGTCATGGACTTGAACCGGACAGCCAGGCACCCTCGTCCTATCCCCTGCACACCGCCTACGCCCTGCGAACGTTAGCGGAAGTCGAGCCGGATGCCGAGGAAGACCTCGTTCCGCCCGCCATCGACTATCTGATGAAGACGCTCGACCTCAAGACACTAACCTGGCACCCGGTCGCTGACGATGTCAACGAACACCCTCATGCCCCGTGGTGGCACGACGAGGGCGACAGCCTCGCCAAGACGTTCGATGATTTCCGAGTCATTCCGCGCGCCCTTATCGTCGCATTACTGCACCACTACGCAGCACTGGTCCCTACAGAACTCCTCGCTGAGGTCATGGATTCACTCACCCAAACCATCACTGAGCTCGGCACACTCGGGAGTGGAGGTGGAAGCGACCTCGAATACTTCCTCTATCTGTCTCAAGTTCCCGGTCTGCCAGGACCCATGCGCGACCTTCTCGTGGAACGCCTGGTGCATGATGTCCCCCGCGTTGTCGAGCGAGATCCTGAGAAATGGTCGACCTATTGCCTGACGCCTCTGCGTGCCGCACCCACTCCAACCTCGATTGGGGCATCCCAGATCCGAGACATCAGCGAAGCCTACCTCGACTGGCTGATCGATCAACAGACTGAGGAAGGGTGCTGGAATCCGACCTGGACATGGTTTGGCAACTACCCGGAGACCTGGCCTATCGCCGCACGCCAATGGAAAGGCATCATCACCCTCGAACACCTTCTCTACCTTCGAGCCTACGACCGGATTTAGACACTCTATTTCGGCGAATCAGCCGAGGTAATCTCTGAGAATCTCGATGTCCTTCAGATCCTTGGACCTTCTTACCCTTTCCTTCCACGCAAGTAGTCGGGATGGAGAGATAAACGGGATGCCATCAATCACGATCTCATCCCCCTTCAAATCCGAAAGATTCGGTCGCCGATCGGGGCTATCCCAATCCAGCATGATCTCACAGTCGCCACACGCTAGTGCATAGGTTCCGTCGTCGAAGGTCTTCCTCTGCCATGCAGGATTCGCTTCGAATCGCTGAAAGGTCTCAGGTGAAACGATGATGTCGACATCGCCAGCCTCGCGCAGTTCGAGTGCTGCCAGGACTCCCGATCCAACGACAATGAACGTGTCCGAATCGAGGTTTAGGTTGTCCACCACCTGCATGAGCTTTTGCCTGTTCATGGTGACAGTGTATCGCGAGTTCACCCTCATCGCTTCCCGTTTGACGACGTCCACTCGCTTCGCTAGGCTAGTCTCATGATGACTCGACGTGCTCTACTCCTGTTGGCTGTTGTCGGTGCAGCGATTGCCGCAACGTCCATTCTCTCGCTTGGTACCCAGATCACTTCGGTCGATTGGGACTCGAATCTTGGCGTGGTGATCGTGAAGCTTGATTCGTTCCCCACCTGGGGTGGATGGAAGATGTACGTTGACAATGCCGAGATTGCCATGGAGGGCGGGAATGGGAATCCGGTTGTGCGTCCAAATGCGCCAATTTCCCAGAATCCGTCTGGTCTGTTGATCGGGACGACCCCTTGGGTGAGTGCACTTCCCGCCGGCGCGTTCCCGAACAAGGGCAGCTTACGATTCGATATCCCTGGGCAAGGCGCCACAAACACTTTCCCCTATGACATTTCGGCGCACTATGGCCAACCGAGCACTCCGAGCCACGGACTGGGTCGCCAGGTCGGCGGCACGATCCACCAGCATGAGGAGTGGGAAGGCGACATCCTCGTGACCAGCTCAGTCTTCGTTCCCGCGGGCGTGTCGCTGACGATCACACCGGGCACAAAGGTGAGGTTCACGCCTTATCGCGGCTACACAAATCCCGGCGGCAGGCTCTCCATGCGTGTGGAAGGAACGCTTCGCGTGCTGGGTACGGCCAACGATCCCGTCTGGTTCACGTCGGATGCCGTGCAGCCACGAAACGGCGACTGGAGCATGCTTCGCTTGGTCAATGCTTCCGCTCAAACGGAGATTCGCTTTGCCATCTTCGAGTTCGCGCAGCAGGGATTGAACATGTGGAACTCAAGCCCGGCCGTGTCGGACGTCATCGTGCGGTGGAACAATTGGGAAGGCATCTATCTTGAGTCGTACTGCAAGCCAACTATCGAGCGCGCCCGAATCTATCAGAACGGCTACAACGGCATCGCCATGGAGCAGTACAATGACGCGACCATACGCGACTGTTATATAGCGGATTCGGGCACCCATGGCATTCACGTCGATGCGTCAACAGCCCGCGTTGAGACGTGCATCATTTCGAACAACGCCGCTGCCGGGCTTTCGGTGGATAACCACGGAACCCTCGTGGCCGAGGCCTGCCGAATTGAGAACAACTCCACGGGCATCCAGTGCGGCGAAGGTAGCAATTCGCTCAATCTGGATGGCAGCACGGTATTCTCCGGCAACGGCCAGGACGTGCGCTGCCAGGCCGGGCAGCAATATCCGATCCAGTCCTTCAAGACGGCGCCCACCTCAATCAACTTCCTGTTGGCCGATCTAAGACCCTACAACCTGGGCTACACGCCAAGCGATCCCCTGCTCGATCAGTTCCCCTACGTCTATCCACTTGAAGATGCAACCCGAAAGGTGATCAACCGGATCGGCAACGGTCTCGGGCTTACGTGGAGCGTGGCCTGGGATGGCGAAGCGATTTGGACGGCCACACTGTGGGGCAACGTCTACCGGCTTCATCCCGAATCCGGCGGCATCCTCAACCAGTGGCAGTATCCGGGGCCGCAGGCATGGGGAATGACGTTCGACGGCACGCACCTGTGGATCAACGACTTCGCCGAAAAGAAGGTCTACCAGATGACCACGAATGGGCAGGTCCTTTCAAGCTTCCTGATTCCGGATACCACCGGCGGAGCCAAAGGTATCACATGGGATGGCGAAGCCCTCTGCATCATGGGATGGACGAGCCCGACGATCTATCGCGTCAATCGGTCCGGCCAAGAGATCAACCGGATCACGCTCCAAGGTGGAGGCGGCGGAATCGCGTGGGATGGATCCGCCTTCTGGATCCCTGGCGGCAAGGGCATCCAACGAATCTCACCTCAAGGCAACGTCCTGGGCTACATTCACGCGTGCAGCGAAGGCACGTGGGATCTTGCTTGGGATGGTAGTTTTCTTTGGGCGACGCAGCGAACGAATGAGAACTGGTTTGACAACAAGCTCTTCCAGATCAGCATTGTGAAGCTGCTGTAGCCGGCCAAACCAGCATTCGGTGATAAGCATCGTATTGAACCATTTCACGTCACGTACCGACGTACTATCAAGCGCCTCATTTGGTAGCAAACGTCGCAACGCAGGAAAGGACGTGGAGGATGGAAACCAACCGGGCGACGGAGCATATGATGAACGGCCTCGTGTGTTCAGAATCCGTACTTCTGGCAACCTGTCAGGAGTTTGACCTGGAAGTGGATGAGAACGTCATACCAAAGATTGCCTACGCCTTTGCTGGTGGAATTGGGAACACGGGCAGTGTCTGTGGCGCAGTCGTGGGCGCCGTGATGGCGATCGGCCTGATCAAGGATCGCGGCGAGTCGATGGAAGGGATGATGGGCGTCATTGGCCTGGCCGAAGAGTTTCGCAAGCGTTTCGAGGCTGAGATGGATACCATCAGCTGTCGAGAACTCACCGGCATCGACTTGACGCAAGAAGAGGCGCGCAACGAACTCATGAATTCCGACATTCCTCAGACGGTCTGCTTCCCCGCCGTCGCCGCCGCCCATCGCCTGGTCGTCGATCTATTGAAGGAAGGTGCTTGAGTCGACAGGCATAGCTCATCACCCGTTCGGTGCGAGCAAGAAGCCACAAAGCCCGTCTCTATCCCTCTTTCTGAAGGACAAAATCGATCCATTCATGAGCGGTAACTCCTAACTCTTCGCCTCGCTGAATGAGGTTCGTGTGGCTGGATGTCCAGGATCCAATGAGTCCGCCCTGTTGGTTGTAAATGAGCGTGTACCAAAGGCAGGCCGCCAGCCATTCCTTGACCGGGGTATGTTCCTCGCCCAAACAGGCGTACACCCGCACGATGCTGTTTCGTGGGTCGAACCCAAGATCGATGTGCCCGAGATCCAGGAGAAGGAACTGCAGGGGCACACGCAGCAACCACTTGTCCAGTCCGAGTGCATAGCCAAACAACAACTGACCCAACCGTTTCTTTTCACTGTGCGTATTGCGTGTCGGAATCTCCAATCGCCCGGTTCCAATACCGTGAATCCAGCTTTCGATGTAGCGAAAGGTGTTGTGATGACAGTCGGAGGCTGTATGAATTCCCGATGCGATATGGCAGCAGGTCTTGTACAGTTCCTGCTTCCCCTCATCCTCAACCAACTCGTCAAGCGCCTCACGATAGGCGGTTGGATCCCAGGGTCTGAGGGTCGGCAACTCCGCGAGTTCGGAGATTTCTGCATCGAGACGTGGACCGCGCCCATTCTTGCCGTAGAACACGTCCTGCCCCATGGCCTCCAAGTCCTGGTTTGTGGAGGCCTCCAATAGCGATTGCGGATCCGTTCCCGTGTATCCGAACTCGGTGAAGACGCTGAGGTTCAGAAGCACACGATCCAGCATCTTCCTCTGGAGTGTGTTCAAATCCGCAACTGCGCCGAGCCATTCGTAGGTTCGAACAACAAATCCCGCTGCCTTAGGGTACGCCTTTAGCACGCCTTTGCTTGGTTCCCCGGAAAGATACGCGTTGATCACAGCATGAATCGTTCGCAAGCTCTCCAGTTGCCCCGGCTGGCTGGTTTTGGGCTGGATTCCGAGTCCCGAGCACAGACATCCGTTCTTGAATGAGGAGGACTCCAGGCCTCCCCGGGCAATGGCAAACAGAAGCTCGTCGATGGTCGCCGGAAGACCACTATCACAGGGGACCAATCCGGAAATGTGACAGCGAAGCAGACGGATGCCATCGGACAGCGGTCCCAACTCAGCCTGCATGACGTTCAGATGCACAACGGTATCGTCCCATGCATCTTCGTTCCATCGCCCTTCCTCATCCGGAAAGGTCCAAGGAATCATGGACCATTGGCTAATGAGGTTGCCGTCCTCATCCGAGTAGAGCGTGCTCACCATCTCGCTCTCCCGGACGGTTTTCGAAGAGGTTTCGCCGGTATACACGGCCTCATAGCCCGGTGACACCTGATCGTAGGGAATCAACTCGTCTTTTTTCTTTGCCATGATCGCTCCCTTCACAGATCCTACCCAGATCAACCCACAGTGTGAATCGGCTCTCGTTTCCATGATCAGCGCTCGCAAAATCGTCTGCCCGCGATGGATCAACCGCTTGATATACGGAATGCTCAAGCCTTTTTAGCTTTCGCCAAGATGTGCAGCCCTATTGACACGAAGCCAGGCTTGAATCAATTGCGCAAAACACCATCACACTCAACAGACATTCTGAGCTTCAGCCATCAAGTTTCGTCCACTTCGCACGTTGTGCGGATCTCCGGATTTGCAGATCTGTTTCATTTAAATTAGGAATTGGAGATATATTACTGTAAGATTGGAGTAGTTGTCGCTAGCGACGTGGTGATTTCATGTAGTCATCTTCAGGTACGCAGACGCAAACCTGCTGCCCATTCATTTCGCCGGACGTGTCTGCGCAGACGGGTGTTGAACTGACCTCATCGACAGTGGAATGTCCTGCATGGGTTGGTGAAGACTGTCCGTCACGGTTCTAAACTCCACAAGGAGGACATCATGGCAGATACCGGTAATTCGACACAACGAATGCCACGAGGGGCAATTCCATCGCCTCGTTGGGCGCTTGCAGCAGCAAACCCACACGTTCCAGATCCAAGCATATCGCTACCGCAAAGCTATCTGGCGTGGCCCACCAAGCTGTCATATTGGGGCAACAACAAGCATGATGATTGCGTTTCCGCTGAGGAAGCTTTCGCGAAGATTACTGCGCTCCCGTATATCTATATTTCTGAATCGACCCTGATTGGCTGGGCAAGCCAACACGGGTATCTGGAGGGAGCCTCTATTTACGGTGTTTTGAAGACGATGCATGATGAAGGCCTCGCCATCACAGGAGGCACTGTCTTTGACGGACCGTTTCGCACGGTCAATTGGACTGATGCGTCGACCTTGCAAAGCGCCATCTTCAGTCATGGCCCCGTGAAGATCGGCATTGGGGCGGACGACCTCCAAGACCATACGCACGGTCATGTCAAGTCTGGGAAGAACGGGTGGGCATTGTATGGCTACCCGTCAGGTCTCGAAGAAGATCACTGTGTGAGCTTATGCGGCTACGGGAATCTTGCGGACTTGGAGAAGTTATTCAAGGATCAGGGGGTCAAGGTCAGCGTCCCCAAGGGAATGCCTACTGGCATGTGCTATGCTATGTTCACCTGGAAATCGATTGGGATCATCGACGAACAGTCGATGCTCAATATGACCTATGAGGCATGGGTTCGAAATCCGGTGACAATCCTCTCAGAGCTACCCACGGTCAGTAAACTCAAGCTCAAAAACGATGGCGGCTTTGTGGTGGACATTCATGCGCTCTATCGGGGCCCTGGAATCCCTCACTATTCGGACAAAGCGAATCATCACAATTTCCCGATCGCCCAGACGAGGACGATGAACCTCTCCGAGAAATGCGAAGACCCTGCTATTCAGACTGGCGACATCGTGCAGATGAAGGTCTGGGTCGAAGCCGGACATGACAACACGTACAGCGGCCTTTTCCGCTATGATCCCAAAGGACCGGCGCAATCCTTCAAGATTTCGGGATCCACGCTCAACAACTCTCTGGAATACCTGGGGCCGGCATAGGGCGAGTGACTCCGACTATCTGAGCCAGATCTTTGGGTAGGAGAATGAACGAGAAGATGCCGCGCGGCGCAATACCGACACCTCGGAGCGTGCTGGCAGCCTCAGAGCCCTATCATATCGGGCTCAGCAACGAGAAGTACGCGCCGAGCGGCCATTTTCCTTCGCCCAATCATGAACTGGCATCAGCGCGCCCCTTTCGAGCCAGTGGCCCAACTCCCGAATCATGGACGGCCTGGCCCATTCGCATCGGGACCTGGAAGAGCAAAACGCTGGCGACCTCGAACTGGGCAGAGGAGGCCTTTGCCAAGGCCTGCGCAGAACCTAGGATTTTCATCCCGCCCGAGGTCGTCGAAGCCACCGCTCGGGCGTGTGGTTCTTCGAACTTCTCCGCGTTCATGCAGCAGCATGGTTTCAGGATAGGCGCCAAGGCGTATCTGAGCGGACCCTATTTCTCGATCGACTGGACAAACGCGAAGACCTTGAACAGCGCGATCGCGACGGTTGGCCCAGTCAAGATCGTAGGGGCCTGTCGTGAATTCACGCAGGCGTATGCCCTCAAGTCCTCGCTCAAGCTCAGCGAGGGATCTGAACTCAACTCCACGCATGCCCCGCTATCAAGAATCTGCGCTAGTGTGTTTGGCTATGGCCCAACATCGATGCTGCTTGAATCATTCAACCGGCATGGAATGAGAGTTGATTTCTCACCTCGGACATCCGACAAGGCAGGCTACGTCATCTTCGTTGGGGGAACTATCGGCCTAGTCGATAGAAACTGGCTGTTGAGCAGCACAAGCGAGGCATGGGTTCGAGATCCAATCACGATCATTGAGGCGGCAGGCGAATAGATTAGGCCATTTCGTATCAATTTCGCCAAGCAGGATGCAATCGGGTCTTGTCTTTTGTTCGCACTCGGAGAAGGGGGAACTATGAGTTAGTTACGGAATTCTCCTCACTCGCCCGACTTCGCCGGTTTCCAGGCGAACCTTGATCCCATGCGGATGACTGGCCGAGTTCGTCAGAATGTCTTTCACGACCCCGCGGGTGAGCTGTCCGCATCGCTGGTGGTGCTTCTGGACGATCTCAACTTCTAAGCCGGGCTTGATCGCGCTTCGTTTTGTGCCTTCCATTGGAGTCCTCTCAGTCCTGTTTCGTTGTGAAGAAGGCATCGTGAAGCGACACCGTCCCACAAGGCAACTCTCCCGCAAAAGAGAGCGCGAAGAACGCCTCCCTCGGCACATCTTCAACACTGAGTCCATCGACGTGCTCGAACCCGAATCGTCCGTAGTACTCAGGATGTCCGACCACACAGCATCCGGACGCCTTCATGGCTTTCAGGCGCGACAGCCCTTCGCGAATCAGAGCTGACCCCACACCCTGCCGATGATGCTCCGGCGACACGGACACGGGACCGAGGCCGAACCAGTTCGCCGTTCCATCCGATAAGCTCACCGGAGAAAAGGCAACGTGTCCGATCAGGCGCCCATCCAGCTCTGCGACCAACGACAGCGTCAGCGCTCCGGCTTCGCGCAACCCAAGAATCATGAGGTGCTCAGTATCATCGCTGATCTCCAACGTACGAAAGGCAGCCGCCGTCACCTCGGTGATCGCATCGATATCTGCGCTTGTCTCTTCTCGAATAAGGATGTTTGGATTCATACTCGCTCTCCCTCACGCATAGTACGCTCCGCTTGCTTGAGGATCTAGAACTTGCACATGCCTGAGTCTCCGATTCTCACCATCGTTCTGTTAGACTCTTTTCATCATGCCCCATACCCCAGACCCTACTGAAGCGATCCGAAAAGCCGCCGCTGACTTTCCAGAGGTCGCCAAGGGAACGTCCTGCAATCAGAGCTCGTTCAAGACAGGCAAGGGCAGCTTCCTGTTCATCGGTCCCGGCCCAAAGGGCGTGGGCTTCAAGGCAATGTTCAAGCTGAACGATTCGCTGCCCCAGGCACAGGAGCTGGCCGACGCCGAGCCAGAACGCTTCGAGGTGGGTAAGACGGGCTGGGTGACCACCCGGTTCACAGTTGAAGAACCCCTCCCCAAGAAGATCTGGGAGAGGTGGCTGGCTGAATCCTATGCCATTGCCCTGGGGACAGGTAGGAAGGCCGCCTCAAGCAACGAGGCCTAAGCAACATCCGATTGAAGCCACGGCCCAACCTGGGCTAGACTCTCCGACATGAATCGTCCAGAGATCTCCATTCGACCGGCTCGCCCAAGCCGTGATGAAGGCGTGCACTTCGCACGCTACATGAATCTCGCAGCAGAGGGCGGATTCCGCAAGATGTTTGGCAGGCGGTTTGAGGAGATCGTCTCCTCGGCCTACTTGGAGCCGAATCACGACCTTTCCTACGAAACGGCCCTGTTCGCTGAAGCAAGCGACCAGATTGTGGGGATGATCTCCGGCTATACGGCCGAGCAGTATCGAGGATTCGATAAATCAGTGGTCGATCGACTGGCCGGACGCAGCCGCCTCCGCATCTCACTCATCTACGCAATGATCGCTCCGATGATGCGCTTTCTGCACACCTATAACGATGGCGACTTCTATGTGGAGTTTCTCTCCGTCGACGACACCTTTCGTGGACAGGGCATCGGCTACCGGCTCCTCGCTGCAATGGAAGCATGTGGGCAGAAAAGCGGCTCCTCGCACTTCGCGATCGACGTGGCACGCAAAAACGATGGCGCACGCCGGCTCTATGAACGATATGGGTTCGTCGCGCATGATTACTGGCCGCGCACCCGCCTCATGAGGCCGACTGTCCTACGACTGACCAAGCCACTCCTCGAATCGGAAATCCAATACAGCGAGTGACTAGTGAACAAAGATACAGCACGACTCGTCAGCGCTGACGATCTTGACATCTCCCCACGTGTAATAGAGGGTCAATTCGATTCCTTCGAACTCGTCGTAATCTGCAAAGGCTTCTAACGACCAAGCAAGTTTTTCCGTGATTTCATGCGTGTAAAGAAACCGGAATTCTCGCAGGTCGAACAGTGGCGAACCGGTGGAAGGACCGAAGTAGGCGTACACGCCAAGTCGGTTAGTCGAGCAGCAGCTTTCGCCTCCCGTTTCGATCCCGACAGCAAACTCAGTTCCATACATGGGTTTGATGCAGTCGAAGAATAGCGGGTACCCGTGAGAGAATCCTTGATTAGCCTGATGGATGCGAACGTCTTCACCAATGTAGAAGTCGGTTTGATTGCCCAGAGCGGATGCAATGAAGGTGACATCTCCCAGCTGACACACAAGCCCCAAGCCATCAAGACGAATTGCAGTCACGGATGCTGCCGACTGATCGATTCCAAGATACGGTGTGATGCACCAAGCTTCTCCCAAGTTGAAGCCCAAAGAGATATCGAAGATTTTCTCGTTTTTCATGTACCAGATATCAACTAGCTCGATGGTGAGCCAGGTAAATGGGGTCCTCAGATCCTCTGTCCAAACGTGAAAAGCTCTGAAGCCAAGGGGATCGAAGGTCAATCGTGTTCCCACGTCCGCACAGCCAATCGGGAACAGGACAAATACATCGGCGTTCGTAAAGGTCATCGCACACGTAACATCCTCAAGCATGATGAGAGTGCAACCCTGAAGCCTGCTGAGGACGACGTCCATTCCGTTCCATACGACCCAAGGAACGAAAGGGTGAAGATTGAAGCTAACTTCTCCGTAGATATCGACAACGCCTTCTTGGGCGTGGAAACCAAAGGCCGAGCCAGTGCCCGAATCGTGCAACACACCGGAATCCCCAACCAGCATGGCGAACACGCCCCATAGGTTCACCCCGCCAAGCTCTAGCTGCACAACGGTATCCCAGGTCTGCACCATCTCGCCAGGCATGAGGTTGCCGCCACCGATGGCATAGAACTCGAACCACGAGAAGATATCGAACGCACCGAGCGATCCGGCAGAAAAGATTTCCAGATCCTCCCAACCGTCGGATTCCAAATCGATGAATAGGCCCGTCGTCCATTGGCTGAAGCTCAGCTCGATGCCGATCTCAGTATCAAAGATGAAACCTTCGAATCCGCCATTCTCAAAATCGAAGTAGGTCTCGTGCATGAAGAAACCGGAAATGGAAAGCCCCGAGCACAACACACTGATGCTCAACACCGCAAGTAGTACAACCAGCCCTTTGCTCGGCACCGCTCCTCCCCCATTCGTCAGCTTGCCTAGCTCATGCATGATCAAGCCACTTCTACTACACACGAAAACGGCCGGAGAATCAAGCCCGATGATTGAAGCAGAGGTTCAGAGCCCCGAATGCGCATGGAACGGCCTAATCCCGGCACAAGCTTTCAGTGGGCGTTCTCTTGAGCATTCATCGGCTGCCAAGGCACCTGGCCGACGATAATTCGATTGAGGCCCAGCAGCGCGAGCTGCTCCTCTGAGAGAGAACTCTGAACCTAAGCCTGCGTTTCTGAAACATACCAGTGACCTCCATGGCTCAAGCAAGCGGCGATGTGAAGTCGTTCGAGTCGCGCCTGCTTGCGTGGGCAATGGCAAAGCGCTCAGAACGCGCAAAGGAGTTCACATGATCCACGAGCCCACGTCTCATCCGAAATCGGCAGTCCGAGTCTCCACCTGCCTGATGGTGTTCCTCGCGCTTGCCCTGTTGTCCCTTCACGGCCGTTCGGACGTATCAGACAACGTCGCGTTGCCCAGCATGATGGAGTACGAATCCCTCACTGTATCGCTCGAGCAGCTCCTTGAGGACCATGGCATTCCGGGAGCCGCCGCCGCCATCATCTCAAGCGACGGGACCCTCTACCTCCATTGCATCGGCATGGCGGACATCGAGCGCGGCCTCCCCGTCGACCCTCAGACGCTCTTCCGGGCCGGCTCAATCTCAAAGAGCTTCGTGGCCCTGGCCGTTCTTAACTTGGTCGAAGAAGGAAAACTTGATCTGTGGGACCCGGTGAGCTCGATCCTCCCCGACCTTGAGATCGAGAACCCCTGGGAGCCGTCACATCCCTTGCGTGTCGTTCATCTGCTGGAGCACACCTCGGGACTGCGCGATCCTCATTTCAATGATTATTACTTGAGTGAGGAACCCGGCCCTCCTCTGTTGGAAGGACTCCAAGTCAGCGAGAACTATCTGAAGCTTCGCTGGAGACCGGGGCAGTATCAATCCTATTCCAGCGCCGGATACATGATATCCGGAATCATCATCGAAGTGCTCACGGACAAGCGGTTCGAAGACTACGTAAAGTCTGAGATCCTTGATCCTATCGGCATGACACACGCCACGTTCGACTGGATTTCGGACCGCTCATCGCACTTGGCGCAGGGCTATCGTGCCGGCGGCAGGGAGGTTCCATTCTGGCAAACGTATTCCCGTCCGGCCGGGTCGCTCAACACCTCCATCGCGGAGCTCTCGCAATTTGTCCAAGTCATGCTCAATCGCGGACGGATTGAGGATGTGCAGGCACTCCCGTCGAAACTGATCGATCGAATGGAGACATCGGCCACGGATCCCGGGACGCTCGCTGGACTCCGCGGAACAGCCGGTCTCGGTTTGGGGGTCTCAAGCCGGAAAGGATTCCGTTGGTATAGCCACTTCGGTTCAATCATGGGCTTCGCCGGAGCCTATGGCTACTGCCGCGAACTGGGCATCGGTTGTGTCCTGCTGACGAACACATGGGACGCCACCTCGGAGGCCGTTCTCACGCGGCTCTGGAATACCCTAAGGGATCATGCCGTGGGCGATGCGGAGCCGCCGACACTCGATACATCATTGGCAACGAACCTCCCTTCTCAAGCCTTCGACGAGATCGCCGGAACCTATCGATGGCGCAATCCGCCTCAGCCTTTTTCCACTTGGATCGATGGGATCCTCAACTACATGGTTGTTGAGATCGAAGGAGACGGCGTGCGCGTACGCAACGTCTTCTTCGGAGACGATACGCTGCTCAGCCCGGTGACCACGCAACTCTTCCGCCACGAGCACGGCCGGGCCCCTTCCGTCGCTTTTCTTCCCATGCCCGGAGAGTCGATGGCGCTGATCCAAGGAAGCGACTTCTACGAGAAAACGCCGGGGTGGATGCCGTGGCTGCATGGCGGCCTCTTTGCCGCGGCATGGGTCATCATGCTATCCAGCCTCGGATATGCGCTGGTGTGGATCCCCATCGATCTGGTCAAGCGAATCTCCGGACGCGGTAAGCGATCGTCCTATCTTCGAATGCGCGTGGCGCCTCTCGCTGCCGTTCTCGTCCTCATTGTCGCGTTCACGCTTGTGGGCATGCAGGCCGAGCGCTCGCTTGCGCTGCTTGGGCAAAAGACGGCGGCCAATGTCCTGTTTTGCATCGCCACGTGGGGATTCGCGCTTCTTTCCGCACTGAGCCTCCTGTTCGCCATTCGCAGTTTCTCCCGAACCGTGAAGCCGTTTGCGCGTATCTACGCCCTTGCGCTCTCACTCTGTTGCGTTGGGATAACGGCCTACTTGGGCTATTGGGGCATCATCGGCGTTCGGCTATGGGCCTACTAGCCGCGCCGAGAGGAGTCGCCCCCTTGATCACGTGCTGCGTTCATTCGGATCATCGAGCGCTTGGCCTCCCGCGGGCGGACGTCCTCACCATCGTTGTGCTGAAGCCGACGTGCCCATTCGCCAATCGGATGCAAGTGTTCTGCGGCTGAGCGCGACGGCCATCCAACAGAAAGGGCGGTTGAAGCTGTAGGGCGAGGGAACTCGTTTGTTCCGTCCAAACGGCCGCTTCACACGGACAGCGCCTTTCCGCTATCCGGACGATGGTCCGCTTCATCCGCCGGAAGCCAGCCGTTTCGCTTCTCGCAGTCGCTTCTCGAAGCCCCGTAGATAGACATGGTTGGGAACCGGTTGCTGGTTCTCGATGCAAATCGCTGTTCGCAGGCACTCGGCTGCATCGCTTGGCCGTCCCTGATCCATAGAGAAGATGCCTTTGTAGCCGTGAATGAGCGATTCACCGGCATTGCGCTGAAGATACCAATCGAGCACGTCGATGGCTCGATCCAGTTTTCCGGATTCCCTCAACGCCAGGGCGTGTCTCAGGAGGACGGACCCGGGAGGTATCGCGTCAAATCCCCACGCAGAAGATAGGGCCGCATAGTACGCCTCGATGTCTTCCAGCGTTGTCTCCTCTCCGAGTTGCATGCGGTAGTTGGGAAACAAGGCGCGAAGCCCACGGCTCAGCGCAGTGGGAATCGACCAACTGTGTCCTTCGCCCTCGAACTCGAGGTGCGTGACCGTCAAGTCAGGAATCGGGCGCTCGTGCAAGTTCTTCACCAGCGCCTTGGTGGAGGTATAAACCGAGCCAGGGTTCACGTCCTCGGAGCCGGGATTTTCATCCGCCCCCAGCGTAATCACCAGTCGCTTGGGACACTCAAATGACGCGCCTTCGAACTGCTTGATCACCCGCTCATCGTCCCACCAAACGGCGGGCCCGATACAGAGATAGGCTTGGAAAAGCTCAGGCTGGGTCAAGGCCGAATGCAGCGCGCACAGGCCGCCGAACGACCATCCCACAACGGCGCGGCTGTCCGCAAGGCGATACTCTCGTTCCAGCAGCGGGAATAACTCATCGCGTAGAAATCTAAGAAACCGATCCGTGTGTCCCGCCGTTGGGAAGATGGGATCCTCAGAGGGATCGGGGGTAGGAACGTAGTCCGGATCTCGGTCGATGTTCTCGATCCCCACAACGAACATCTCCGGAAGCGCCATATCGATGGCCTGATACTGCGAGAAGAATTGAACGTGCGCACGGGCCAGCTCGAAGATCCATTCGCCATCCAGGACAACCAGCAGCGGATAGTGTCTCCCCGTTGCGTACGAATAGCTGGCAGGCTGCTGTACGTAGATCCGGCGGTCTTGCTCCAGGATGTCTGAGTGGATCGTCAACGTCTCCGGCCCGAACGGCGTCCCGTTGAGTCTCTGCAGAACCTTCATCATCCGTGTCCTCACTTTCCGTGCCCTTTACCGCAGGGACCTAGTTCGCCTTTCGTCCTCCTGCATGGGTGGTCAATGACAGACATTTGGTTCAAAGGCGTCGCTTGCGCAAGCGTACACTCAAGTGGGGTGAGGTTATGACGCGGAGGGTGCTATCACATCTTTATCTGTTAGCCATCGTTTGGATTGCCGTCGCATCGATCGCCTGTGCCGGCAATGTCACGATTCCAGACCCAGCGCTTCGAACGGCGATTCAGTCAGCGCTCGGCCTCGGCGCCCATGCATCCATCTCTAGCGAGGCGGCTGAGACGCTGACAATGCTGCTCGCCGGGAGAATGGGCATTCAGTCGTTGCGCGGGCTCGAAGCATTCGTGAATCTCGCCTACCTGCAACTGCATGAGAACGAGATCTCTGATTTAACGCCGCTGAAGGGCTTGACGTCGTTGCAGAGCCTCACGCTCTACGGGAATCGGATTTCCGATGTATCGCCCCTATCTGAACTGCAGAACCTCACGTCTCTAGCCCTGCACGGAAATCGGATCGTCACGATCGGCCCACTGCGGGACTTGACCTCGCTCGAAAGCCTTTCGGCAGGGAACCTCATTGAGGACCTCTCCCCATTAAGATCGCTCCCCAGACTACGCCGTCTTGTCGCCTTTGTTCGGCCCTCGACGGAGCTTTCCCCCCTCGTCCAGCTGACACAGCTTCAGTCGTTGCTTCTGAGCAGCGGGCAACCGCTGTCCGGGCACCTGACTTTTGACCCGGCGTTGCTCTCAAACTGCCGAGCGCTTAGCGTGTTGCAGCTTCACGGCTATAGACTGAGTGAGCTTGCTGAGTTGGCGCGTGCCGTGCCATCGCTTTCCGAGCTATCGATTCAATACGGATCCATTGACGATCCGTCCGATTTGGAATCGTTCCCAGCCCTTCGCTCTCTCAACCTGGATGGGAGCCTGCCAGCCTCCGATCTTTCGTTGAGCAGGTTTCAGATTCCCTCTTCGGTGACGGTCCTGTCCCTTCAGAACAACGGACTGAACGAGGTCGCCGCGTTGACTGCGAAAACACAACTAACCAGTCTCAACGTGTCTCGAAACCAACTCAGTCATGTAAGTGACCTGGCAACCATGACGAACTTGCGCGTGCTGGATCTCAGCTTCAATCCCATTGCCGATCTCAGCCCGCTGTCGTCGCTGACGAATCTAAAGAGTCTGACGCTGGTTGGCGTTCCCTTCGACCAAACAGAGGGCTCGCCATCGAACAGCCTCATCCGCGAACTGAGACATCGCGGCGTCAACATCATCTACTGAGCACGGGGAGCACCCATAGACAACGAGGAGCAGGGATATCCCCACTCCTCGCAACACCTTGTTCTTAAAACGGCGCCGTTATCTCAACACAACCGCCAAATAATAGGGCCAAACGACGAGACCCAGGATGACCTTCCACCAGACAAGCTGGGCGAATCCAATCGTAAATAGCCAGCCTGCGAACCAGAACCCGCCCATGACACTGCCGCCACACCGATTTCGTTTATCGCTCATGCGATCCCTCCTTCGCGTCTCTTCTTAGTCTAGTTTGAGTATGTCGCATAATCAGCGCCATGTGGTTCACTCAGTCCCATTGGCGCGTCTGGATTGTCTCTTTGGAGCGGAGCATGTCGAAGGTGTCGATGGGACGTTCGCCTTCGCCACCCGAAGGCGAAGGCTGACTTTCGGAACCCTCGGCCCAGGCCTTTCCTTCGCGAATGGCTGCTCCTTCGTTCTCATCGATCCACATGTATGCTATGCTTATCACCTTGAGCGCTCTTGAAAGGAAGGAAACGAAAATGACAGAAGGCGATGTTGCAGCGTATTTCCAGGCACATGCACTGTTCGTGGCGATTCCGTTAGTCCTTGTCGCGATCGCCTACATCATCTATCGAATCCGGAAAGAGCGCAATCGAAGATTGCGGCGGAGAGAACTTGAGCGAACGAATCCGGAGATCTACGAGACATCGTGGTACACGAAGCGCTAAGCTCGTAAGCCAGTCGTGATACTCGTTGAACCAAAAAGATATCCATCAAGGATCTACCGATAACACGAACGTTTGTGTAGCCCGCGTCCGCCGCGATGATCCCACTTCCCGATGGATCAATGGAATGCCACGAGCCTTCCGATCGCCGTGCCCTACTCCACTCCGCACCTCTCGTTGCATGGAGATGCGTGAAGGGCCGGCGCGGCCAAGTGCACACACGATCGTCGATCTGAAAGAGCCGCTGACATTGAATGCGGACCTTGAGCATCGGACAATACACGCCCATGGAACGATTACAGCAAGGAGACTCCATGAAAGTCACATTCCCTGGCGGGAAGCGCGTTCGCGCCGAGTATCGTGGAATGGCAATCGAAACCGATCAACCCACAACCGCAGGCGGAGAAGGGGCCGCCCCAAGCCCCTTTGACTTGTTTCTTGCATCCTTGGCGACGTGCGCCGGCACCTACGTCCTTGCGTTTTGCCAGGGCCGAGACATCTCGACAGAGGGCATCGAACTCACGATGGAAGCCGACCGCAACCCGGAAACGAAACTCATCGAGCAGATTGAGATTTCAGTTTCGCTTCCTCATTCATTTCCCGATAAGTATGTGGGAGCGTGTGTGAAATCAGCTGAGCGTTGCGCCGTCAAGCGCCATCTTCAGAGCCCCCCAGAGATTCGCTTGTCTGCCGAAAAGCGCGAAGACTAAGCCGGGTATTCTACGTGCGATCTGCGCGCCAACGCGTGAAGACAGTGGGACAACCGATGGTCGATCCTGAAGCTCCTCGGATACGCGAGGGGAGTCAGCTTCCCGAGGCATCGGCCCTGGCTTCACTCGCGCCTTCGCCAACCTGGGGATCGCTCCATGCGCTGACAAGGCGTTCAGGCTCATCGAGGTTGTCGTGTTGATGTGATAGTTCCAGAATGTGCGCATCATCCTCTCCGACAAGAATCCACCCCCACGCTTTGCCCACGATCTGGACATAAACTGACGATCTACCCGGTCGACGATCGCTGTTGATCGCCTGCTTCACATAGGCCTGTTGCCAGTAGACGCAAACCGTGTATTGATCCTGTGCCCACAAAGGAAAGCGTTCGGTATCCCGATGTACGGTTTCACTGCCCGTGAGCCATTGGGGAGGGTAGAAGTCCGCTCTGAGCTTCTCGGTCGTAACCGCGGACATAAACGCACCTCCCCGCGCGACTAGTGTTTCTTCGATCGAACCCACTGAGTGCGCGGCTCGATCATCCTCAACGTCACGACGGCCTGATGTGTCGCCACATCCAACCAAGCACACGAAAAGCGCGAGAAGCACCAAGGCCTTGCTCCTCTCCATCCAGGGCTTTGTGTCGATCAACGTCACGTCCTTTTCCTGTCCTGTTCTTTGGACTCAGCTGCCACACGCGTCCTTCTTTCCCGCAGCATACCACTATCTCCAATCAAGCTCCGATCCAGCGTAGCGTGGAGAGGCCATGGCGTCTCCCCATTTGGAGTGGACTACCCCTTTTTCATGATCTTTTCACATTGACCGGCCAGGTTCCTAAGGGACCGGACACGAATATCCGCAGCAGCGTCCTTTGTTCAACAAGAAGGCGGTGCTCATGCGTCTTGTCGACAACCGTTCCTCGTACTAGAATGAATTCATAATGAAGCGTTTATCCGCACTTACCCTTCTCTTCGTCGTCGTATTCACCCTGCTCGCTGGGGCGCAAGACGCTTGGATTCTTACCATGAATCGTGACATCGGCCCTTGGACCGTGTCTTATCTACAGCGAGGAATCGACACAGCAAGCCAGGCCGGTGCATCTGTCCTTGTGCTCACCTTCGCGACGCCGGGAGGGCTGCTCGATTCGGCCGTTGAGGCGCGGCGCTTGCTCCTTGAGGTCGAGTTTCCAACCGTCGCCTATGTCGATGCTGAAGCGCTATCCGCCGGCGCGATGCTCGCCTTGGCCTGCGACACCATCCTGTTTGCTCCAGGAGGCGTCCTGGGTGCAGCGACGCCCGTCGTGCAGGTCGATAACGAATTTCGCGAGGCATCCGAGAAAACCATTTCTGCCATTCGAACGCTGTTCAGAGCGTCTGCGGAGATTACCGGGCGTCCGCCTGAGGTCGCCGAGGCCATGGTCGATCGCGACATCATTATTCCCAGTCTGATCGAGGCAGGGAAGCTGCTCACTCTGAGTTCCTCAGATGCCGCAACCTGGGGCTACTCGGAGGGCGAGGTCCCTTCGATCGACGCCTGGCTCACTGAGCAGGGATACGTGGATATCGAGCGGTTGGAGGTACGCTGGTTCGACCGCGCCGTAGATCTTCTGACATCGCCCATTCTAGCCGGCATTCTGATCGGCCTCGGACTGCTAGGCCTGATTGTCGAAATGCTTGCCCCTGGATTCGGCGTTCCCGGCCTTATTGGAATCCTCTGCTTGGGCGCCTTCTTCTGGGCTCACATTCTTGTAGGGTTTGCCGGCTGGGAATCTATCGCGTTCCTGCTTGGCGGTGTAATCGCCGTTCTCTTAGAGATCTTCGTCTTCACCGCCGTGGACTTCGGTTTGACAGGGCTCCTTGGCTTGGTGTTGATCGGCTTTGGTTTTTATTCCGCCATGGTCGGCCCATTGACATCGCCGGCGCAGACGCTTCAAGCCGTCGCCATCGTCACCATAAGCGTGGTGGCGAGTCTTGTGCTTGGGATTGTTCTACTCACGCGCCTTCCCAAATCCCGTCTACGTTTGGGAGGTATGATTCTATCCACGGCCATTTCAGGACGTGTCTTCGGACAAGAGGTCTCGAATCGCAACGTTGTGTCCTGGGTTGGCCGAAGCGGAACTGCTGTAACGGACTTGCGCCCCATCGGTGTGGGCGAGTTCTCAGGCGAACGAACGGATGTCATCTGCGAAGAAGGGCACTTGCCAAAGGGCACGCCCATCGTTGTCATCATCGATCAGGGTTACCGGCGGGTCGTCCATCGGCATACGCCGTCGAAGGAGGGGTAGTATGGGCATGATTGGCTACATCGTGATTGCGGTTGCAGCACTGCTATTCATTTGGTTGTTCTTTTACTTTGTTCCGCTTGGACTCTGGGTATCGGCGCTGGCGGCCGGTGTCCCTATCGGTCCCATCACGCTGATCGGAATGCGCTTGAGGAAGGTCAATCCTCATCGCGTCATTCTCCCCATGATCGCCGCATGGAAAGCAGGGCTAAGGCTCTCGGTCTCAGACCTGGAAGCCCACTATCTTGCCGGTGGAAACGTCGAACGCGTGGCGCGGGCGCTGATCAGCGCCGACAAGGCCAGCATCGAGCTTGATTTTCAGCGCGCCGCTGCCATTGACTTGGCCGGTCGCGACGTGTACGACGCGGTCGCAATGTCCGTCAATCCCCGCGTGATTGAAACCCCGCGTGTGGGCGCCGTCGCAGCTGACGGCATTCAGCTCTTCGCCATCGCCAAGGTGACCGTTCGCGCCAACATTGAGCGGCTCGTCGGTGGTGCGACCGAAGAGACCGTCATCGCTCGTGTCGGCGAAGGCATCGTTTCCGCCATCGGATCCGCTTCCTCACACAAGGGCGTATTGGAGAATCCTGACAATATCTCCAAACTCGTCCTTGAGAAGGGACTGGACGCCGGGACCGCCTTCGAGCTTCTATCCATCGATATCGCCGATGTCGATGTCGGGAAGAACATCGGCGCGCAACTGCAAACCGACCAAGCCGAGGCCGATCTGAAGGTAGCGAGGGCCAAGGCCGAAGAGCGGCGCGCAATGGCCGTGGCCCGAGAGCAGGAAATGTCCGCTCTGGTTCGAGAGCGCCGCGCGCTCGTTGTGGAGGCGGAAGCCGAGATTCCGCGTGCCATGGCCGAGGCGTTTCGCGAAGGCAACCTAGGAATCATGGACTACTATCGCATGAAGAACGTTCAAGCCGACACCAAGATGCGAGAAGGCTTTGCCGAATCAGACACCGCAGCTGACCAAGGTGTGGAGTCTTAATGCTCAAACGACCGAGCGTCGCCGCCATTCTGAAGAAGGTTCTCGTGGAGGATCCGCGCTTGGCCATCGCGTTCGTTGAGACGCTTGGACCTCCGCCGGGACTGGCCCGCCCCACCCCATCGGAGATTGGGACGACAGAGACTGACGAATCCTGAACTGCCGCATTGCTGCCCGGGCATCGAGGGGATGCGAAAGCAGCCGCTCGGGCGGCAATTGCGCATCGGTCCTGAGCCAAGCATACTTGTGGAGTGCGTACGATCGCCGATGTCCCAAAGACGTCGGTCCTTCTTTTGGAGCGTGGAGAACAACATGACAAGCGTGCCCTTTGACTTGATCTGCACAGGATGCGGTGCGACGTACGATCCTCCACGCCTTCACTGCGATCGATGTGATGCGTTGCTGCGCTCGCGTCATGCTTCAGTTACGTTCGATCCTCATGATCGACCCGACTTGTTCGCCTTTCAGGATTGGATTCCCCCGTCGAAAGCGTGCCAAATCCCTATAGGATCATCGGTCTATCGCTCCGTGGGATTGGCGGATGCGTTGGGGCTGTCGAATCTGGCCATCGCCTTCAGCGGCTACGCGCCGTCCATTGGCGCCGCCAACCCCACGGGATCCTTCAAGGACTTCGAGGCCATTCCAACGATGCTCTATTACCGCGAGCACGGGATCGACGCCTTGATCCTCGCTTCAGCAGGAAACACGGCACGCGCCTTCGCCTATGCCGCGATCCAGCTTGATTACCCCGTCATCATCGTCGTTCCCGAACGTGCTGTGCCACAACTGTCCATTCCTTGCCCGCCAACGGATGCCGTCTGTTTGATCGCCCTTGAAGCGTGCGATGACTACGCGACCGCCATTCGAGAAGCTGCTCGAATCGGAACGGTACTGGGGGTGGCCAATGAAGGTGGCGCACGCAATGTCGCCCGACGAGACGGCATGTCCACGGCCATTCTGGAATACGCAAGAACGCTGAACGCCCTGCCCGACCACTACGTGCAGGCAATCGGAAGCGGAACCGGCGCGATTGCAACGTGGGAAGCCACACAGCGCTTGCTTGACGCAGGCCTTGGAGACCACTTGCCGACGCTGCATCTCTCACAAAACGCGCCCTTCACGCCCATCCATGACGCATGGTCCAAGGGAACTCCCATTCGGCCCGATGACCACGTCGAAGAACAGCTTGAGCGAATCGAGCGAATCGACGCCCACGTTCTAGCGAACCGGACGCCGCCCTACGATGTTCCCGGAGGAGTTCGCGATGCACTGACCGCGACCAACGGCCGGACCTACGCGATCTCCAATGCCGAAGCACGAGAGGCCGCCGACCTCTTCCTGCGTTCGGAGGGCCTTCCGATCGGTCCCGCCGCCAGCGTTGCCGCCGCATCGCTGCGACACGCTGTCCGCACAGGCGCCATCGCCAGCAGCGATGCCGTCATGCTGCACATCACTGGAAACAGCGATCTTCTTCTGAAACAGGACTTCCAGATGCATCCTATCGTTCCTCGATGGATCGTTCGCCCTGAGGCGTTGACCGATAACCGCATTCTTGAAGAGAAGATTCGGCTAGCGCACTGGTTATAAACTCACGTCTATGCAGATACCAAACTTCCGTTTCGCTTCATCATGGATTTAGAAGAAGTTGATAACACTTCGAGCGATAATTGGATCCGCCGTCAGATCGTAGATTGGGGCAGATGAAATGAGGTTTTCATCTGCCCCAACTATAAAATGCTCAAACGCAGCAACTATCGAACTAGATGTCCTCCGTCACGCCAGGAAGCGTAGACTTCATTGCATTTGTGTAATTCCTCACGTATCTCCTACGCTGACTACGCGACATCGAACTAGTGTGGTTTCTGTAGATCTGTGAAGGCGTCGGCACACCCACGCCGCCAGAAGGAAAAGAAATCAATCGATATCGATCCCAGTCATCCCGATCATCGATTTCTTGTGCAATGTTTCGGCGATGCTGGGTAGTAGTCAGGCTGGTATCCCGGCTGTAACGATTTCGAGCCATCGAGTTTATTGCATTGTTCCCGTTATTATACCGCTCACTGTTCGACCAGCCTGTGCGGAAACCCAGCGAACGAGCATTCCAAACACTGCGATTTCCGCCAAATGCTGAAATCCCAACTGCAATGACCAACAATGCCGCCATCGCGACCATCATTCTTCGGCTTCTGAGCATACTTCACCATCCTTAAGATTAGATGTCAGGAGTATACATCATCGATCACCATGTGACACATATTTTAGCAGAAACAGTTCCATGATTTCTTTATATTTATTATATAACCGATGAATATATCATTATTTTAATTATTTCCTATATCAAACACACCCATACATGTTTCAGTACGAAACGGGTTGATTATCGCAATTAGTTGCTTGATGATGCATCATCAAATACGTCAAGAGGACGTGAATCTATGAACTGAAGGAGTGGGATGCAGCAGGACAAAGAAACAAAGAACCAACTTGCGTATCGCACACTAGGCGAGGATTGGATCTCCGTGATCATTGGATTGGCGATCGTCCTCGTCGTTTTCCTGTTCTCTATCACCTCGATTCCGTGGCCGCTGTTTGGGGTGTTCGCATGATCGATCGACCAAACGCTTCCAAGCGCCTCGGCTTGTGGATTGGCTTGGTTATGATCGGCATCGCGGCGATCGTGATCGCGGAGCTGGACGCGGGAATCTCAGCCTGGTTCAAGGGACAAGGGCTTGGGAAAAACCCGTTGGAGTACCCGCTCATCGCCGTGGCGCTGGGCTTGCTCGTCAACGGGATCCTGCGCGCCACTCGCACGCATGCCACCCTCGAACCGGCCATGAAGACGGAGCTGTTTCTCAAGATCGGCCTTATCCTCATGGGCGCGCGGCTGGACATCACTCAGATACTCAGCCAAGGCGCTGGCGGGCTGATTCAGGCCCTCATCATGGTGACGTCCGTCTTCTTCTTCACCTGGTGGATCGGCACCAAGCTCCGAGTCAACGAACAGCTAAAAGCGGTCATGGCGTCCGCTGTTTCCATCTGCGGCGTTTCCGCCGCCATCGCCGCCGCAGGCGCCGTCGTGGCGAAAAAGAAAGAGATCACCTACGTCACCGCCCTCGTCATCTTCACAGCCATTCCGCTGATGGTCGCCATGCCGTGGATTGCTCAAGCCCTCGGCCTGCCCGCTGATATTGCGGGAGCGTGGTTTGGTGGCAATATCGACACGACGGCCGCCGTCGTCGGCGCCGGCACTATCCATGGAGAGTCAGCTCAAGCCGTCGCGACCGTGGTGAAGATGTCCCAGAACGCGCTGATCGGCATCGCCACCTTCCTCCTCGCGCTTTATTTTATCGTTCGTGTCGAGAAGAAGCCGGACGAGAAACCGAGCGCCTTCATGATCTGGCACCGCTTCCCGAAGTTCGTCTTGGGCTTCGTGTTCGTCTCCATCCTAGCGTCGTTTGGCATCTTCAGCACTGAGATCGTCAGCGCCTTGAAGACGCTCTCCAAATGGGCGTTTGCGATGGCCTTCTTCTCCATCGGCCTTGAACTCTCTGTCCGGGAGCTTGGCAAGATGGGGTGGCGACCGCTCGTGGTGTACGGTGCAGCCACCGTCTTCAATACCGTGTTGGCCCTCGGCGTCGCCTGGGTTGTCTTCGGCACACTCGGATTCTGAATTCGCCTATCCGTAACGAATGCGGGGATCGGCAATCGCGAGGCCAAGGTCGGCCAAGAGATTGCCCACAACCAGCACAACCGAGTAAAAGAGCATGGTCGCCCCCAACAACGCGGGATCCTGATGCGAAACCGCTCGATAGACCCAATTCCCGTAGGTGCGTATACCGAACATACTGCTTACCAGAAACGCATTGACAAGCACCGTGGGCAGCATCATTCCGATGGTGCTGATCAGCGGATTCAAGGCATTGCGAAGAATGTGTTTGCGATAGATGCGCGTCCCGCGAAGCCCTTTCCCGCGGGCGGTGACGATGTAGTTCTCTCCAAGCGTCTCCCGAATGCTGGATCGAAATACCTTGACGGCCACGACAAAGACCGGAATTCCAACCATGATCCATAGCGGGAGCATATGCAGGACACAACTCACGAATTTCCCCCACGACATGGAACATCCCGCATACGCATAACCGCAGAGTCCCCACATTGTAGAGCGAGCCATGAGGGAATCTCCGACGCGGCCGTAGAAGGCCAAGAAGGCGCCCGCCATGTAAAAACCCGGCATGGCCAGCATGGGCATGCCAATCACATTGACAGCCCCATAGAGCCACGCCCCACGTCGCGATGCCGACACCATGCCCACGGGAATGGCGACAAGCCAGGCAATGAGAACGGCAACGCCCGAGATCAGCAGCGTGTTGGTGATCGGACCGCCCATTCGGAAGAACTCGTTGCGAATGGGGGCCTGCAAATAGAGCGAGTATCCGAAATCCCCACGGAACAGAACCCGTCCGTACCATCTCACGAATTGCACCGTCCAATGTTTGTTCAGACCATAGGCCTCACCCAAGGCCTCGTGGGTCTCGTCAACCGGCAGCCCGGCCAAGGCGATACCGATTTTCATCGGCGTGAAGAAATCGCCCGGCAGGATTAGCATAATCACGAAATTGAAGAAGGCGGCCCAGGAAATGATCAAAAAAGCAAGCAAGGTGCGCTTGAGTAAATACTTCAACACGATTGACTCCGTTCAGGCCGACTCGTCGTGACAGAGGGTGTTTCCGCTCTTTTCGATCGATTTCCATACATAGTATCATAAGGAAATGTGAAAACTCGATCATGCGAACCTAGGAGGACTCATGAATCAACAGCCAGCTTCCGTTCCCAAAGAAACCCTTGAGGAACGGCGCTCCCGTGAGATCGTGAAGGCAGCCGCCCGGAATCTCGCTCGAGGAAGCGGATGGATGAAGTTTCTCGCCATTCTCACGATCATCAGCTCGATCACAAGCCTCATCTTTCAGTGGTGGACCGTCTTCTATCTCTGGATCACGCTATGGACAGCCTTCCTGCTGTTTCACTCGGCGTCGCTTGTCGGACAGGCTGCTGAATTCGGAGAAGCGACGAAATTGAACGAAGCAATGGATCGGCTCCGTCTCTATTTCAAGATCTCGGGGATCGTCGCGGTCATCGGCTTACTCGTCGGCCTTTTCACCCTGATTGTCACAGCCCCTTGGATAGGCTAGAGAGCCGACCTCCTGCCAGCTGAAGAGTCCGTATCCCGCTCTTTCCATAGTCTTCGACAGCCTGCATTCAGTCCGTAGCCATCGTGGATGGAGCATCGCGATCAATCCGTCTTGCTGCGCATCGCTTGAATGGCCGCCCGCCACTCAAACCCTTCGGGAGCAATCGTGATCGCCTTTTCCATCACCAGCAAGAGGCCGATCACGCACCCCTTCTGAGCCATTTGCTTGAACTCGGAGTCGATGAAAAACAGCCCCGCATAGGAGAGAACGGATGCCAGCAACAGAAACGTATTCCAATAGAACACCCAGTGCGGAATCGACGACCGCAACTCAACCAGGAAGAAGAGGGCAAAGAAGAACATCGTTCCAAACAAGATGCCCATGCCGATCGAATGCCAGAGATGGTTCAAGTCATTCGGCGTGATGGCAACGAAGAAACCGATGCTCCCAACGAACGCGAGAAACGCTTTCACCGATCGATTCCGGAGTGCCCGATTGACCACATAGCGAACTCCAATCAGCAAGATGGCGACGCCACTGGCGATCAATCCCGCGGAAAAAACGAGGCGAGAGAGCAGATTGCCTCGTCCCTCTTCGGTCAGGATTTGGCCGAACCGGCTAAACGGCGTATGCCAGAAGCTGAAGGGATCGCGGTAGAAGAAGAGCGCCACAATGAGCATGACGGGAATGATGAGACAGACGAAAAAGAACAGCTTGCTGATCTCGGGGTCATACGACGGCCTCCGGTCCCCGGACGGCGTCGGACCGAATTCTTCCTTGACGTTCGGAACGAGATTCATGGTTCCCCCCTACCTCGCTTCGTACTGACTCCAGCTACATCCACAGTTTACCATACCTCGCCGCGGGATCGACGGCCAACACGCGCAGCGAGCGGCTTCAGATCACGAAAATGACGGAGGCAGATCGTGAGAATCCGAAAGGCAATCGCAAACGACGTTGCCGGCATTCGTCGGTTGCTTGATGAGCAGAATACGTTTAACACGGAGCTTCAACCCACGGTGTTCCGGAGAAGCTCAGTGCCAAGCCTGCGCGTCGAATCCATCTTCGACGATGAAGCATCGCAGATGTGGGTCGCTGAATGCCAAGGGCGACTGGTGGGATTCATCGAGTTTCCCATCCGGGAAACCAAGAACCTCCCCGTTCTGGTCCCGCGAACGTACGTATACATTCAGGAGCTCATCGTGTCCGAAGCATGGCAATCCCGCGGCGTTGGGACTGAATTGATGGAGGCCGCTCGGTCGTGGACACGCGATCACGGAATACGATCTCTGCGCACATCGGTGGTTCCCCATAATGAGTCCGCTCTCGCCTTCTATCGACGGCAGGGGTTCGACGATCTTTATGGTAACCATCGAAGCCTCCCTATAAGGCATCCCTGCAGAGGTATGAGCGACGCGGGGCACCCTCGACCGCGAACCGATGAGGCCCTTCTCTCCTCTACTGTCTCGCAGGCAAAGAAGCTGCCATGCGTGTGAGAGGTTTTACAGTCACCTACACTCATCCCACAGAGGAGTACCGCAATGACTGAGAACGGGTGGGCAAAACGCTTCTTCACCATTTGGATCGGCCAGCAGCTCTCGTGGATTGGAAGCCGCGCTGGAGGTTTCGCCTTGGTGTGGTGGCTGACTCAGGAAACTGGCTCAGCCCAAGTCTTAGCCACAGCCACCTTGGGATTGATTCTGCCAACTGTCCTCCTTGGGCCAATCGCAGGCGCCTATGTCGATCGGTGGAATCGTCGACTCACCATTCTTCTCGCCGATACCTTCATCGCCCTGGTTTCGCTTCTATTAGCCTACCTGTTCTGGACCGAGAAGATGCAGATTTGGCATGTCTACGTGGTGATCGTTGCCCGAGCCATTGGTGGCGCCTTTCATGGTCCTGCGATTACGGCATCCACAACGATGCTTGTGCCGGAGCATGCTCTGACGCGGATCGCCGGCCTCAATCAAAGCATGAACGGGGCTCTCCATGTCACGGGACCTCTGTTGGGAGCCCTTCTGATCAGCCTTCTTCCCGTTCACGGTGTCATGCTCATCGATGTCGGAACCGCCATCTTCGCGCTCCTTCCCCTTTTGTTCTTGCGC
Source organism: Candidatus Bipolaricaulota bacterium (assembly GCA_028277345.1). Classification (GTDB taxonomy): domain Bacteria; phylum Bipolaricaulota; class Bipolaricaulia; order UBA7950; family UBA9294; genus SPBW01. The sequence continues at coordinate 34,050 of JANQGM010000033.1, forward strand.
ATTCCGCAACCTGAGCCGACCACGACTGCCGGGCGAGAACGGCTCAGGACCTCCATCATGATTGCATGTCAATGGGTATGGATGCATCGCGGCGTCTTCTACATTGTTGCCTTGGCCGGATTGATGAACTTCATCATCAATCCGTGTTTGTTCTCCTCCCACTGCTGGTAACACAGCACTTCAGCGGAACGGCCCTTCATCTCGGCTGGCTGCAATCGGCGTCTGGCATCGGGCTTATCGCTGGAGGCTTCTTGCTTTCCGTTTGGGGCGGATTTCGCCGCAAGGTCGTCACTACGTATGTAGGTGGCGGTCTACAAGGATTGGCGCTGGTGGTGTTAGGAGCCACGCCGTCTCATCTCTTTCCGGTCGCTGTCGCCGCCATGGTCGCCAACGGACTCCTCAACGCGCTATACAACGGCCCCATGGTGGCCCTTGCGCAGGCGGTTGTTCCCGCCGGCATGCAGGGACGCGTGTTTACACTGATGAATAGCGTTGCGCAGGGCGTTTACCCGATCAGCCTCGCCGTGGTCGGCCCGGTTGTGGGGTGGATTGGCATTCGGAGCTGGTACATTGGCGGAGGCGTCATCGTCTTCGCGGTCTGCATGCTGGCCCTCTTCATCCCCTCGATCGCTCACCTGGAAGAGACCCTCTCTCGCGGGGAGAAAACGCCTGGCGATGATTCAGCGAGTGCCTAACCCTATCGGCTTCTTCAGTACAATGGGCGCATCAGAGATCCCAAGGAGTGTGCTTCGATGGCTGATGACAAGGCAGCGCAAACCGCTCAATCCAACGCCGACCCCAAAGAAAAGGTGAGAACCTTACTGGGGATCGAACCTGTCGAAACTCAGCATGAGATTGACCTTGGCGGGAAGACCATCCACTATACGGCGCGATCCGGGGCCATGCCTCTTGTGGATGTGTTCGGAGAGACCGAAGCCGAGCTTTTCTTTACCGCCTATGAGCTAGCCAACGTTGACGATCCTTCAACGCGTCCTCTGACGTTTGTGTTCAATGGAGGACCGGGGTCCGCTTCCGTTTGGCTTCATATGGGCGCGCTTGGCCCCAAACGAGTGGTAATGGAGCCCGAGGGATGGATGCCGTCTCCGCCGTTTCGGTATGAAAACAACGTCCATACCTGGCTCGATCGTACGGATCTGGTATTCATCGACCCCGTTGGAACGGGCTATTCACGCGCCGCCAAAGAGGAGTTGGACAAGAAGTTCATGAGTTACAAAGGCGATATCGAATCCGTCGGGGAATTCATCCGCCTCTACCTCACCCGGTATCGACGATGGATGTCGCCCCTCTATCTCGCTGGGGAAAGCTATGGGACGACCCGCGCCGCCGCCCTTTCGGGGCATCTCGTCGATCGAGGCATCGCCTTCAACGGGATTGTTCTGATTTCTACCGTTCTCGACTTCCTATCGATTCGCTTCGTGGAATCCAACGATCTTCCTTTTCAGCTGTTCGTTCCCACCTACGCCGCGACAGCATGGTATCACAAGAAATTGCCGGATGAACTCCAGGCATTATCGCTTGAGGACTTGATGAATCGAGTGCGCGCCTTCTCGGAGACCGAACTCACCTGTGCATTGACCAAAGGGGATCAGCTGAGCGACGTGAATCGAGCAAACGTCGCTCAAGCACTAGCCGATTACACGGGTCTGCAGGAAACGTACGTTCAGGGAACGAATCTGAGAATCAACATTCATCGATTCTGTAAGGAATTGCTACGAGGGCAACGACGAAGCGTCGGACGACTCGATTCGCGATTCAAGGGGATGGAAGCATCCGATGCGACCGCTCAGCCTGAGTTCGATCCGTCACTCGTGGCGATCACTCCCCCCTACACCGCTGTCATGAATCACTATGCCCGGACGGAGTTGGGGATTGAAACCGATCTCGTTTACGAAACCTTGAGTTTCGATGTCAACCAGAAGTGGGAATGGGAGAAGGGGATGATGCCAGCGACAGGAGAGATCCTTCGTTCGGCCCTGGCCAAAAACCCGCACATGAAGGTCTTCGTTGGCCAGGGCTACTACGATTTAGCCACGCCGACCTTTGCGACCGAGTACATGATCAGCCACATGAACGTCGATCCCGAGATTCGCAAGAACATTGTCACGAAGTACTACGAAGCCGGGCATATGTTCTACTTGGATATCGATTCGCTATCTGCTTTCAAATCGGATATTGACGCGTTCATTCACGAGAGTTAGGCACATCACGAAAGCGGCGGACGGCACATCCGCCGCTTTCGCCTCTTCCTTTATCCCCTTCACGTAGGGTATGCTTCGATCTATGACACCTTCCGATGACCTGCGAACTCGTCGTCTGACACTTCTGAAACAAATTCTCGTCGCTGGACATCGGTGTCCATCGTGTGGGGATCGGTTGATCTCCAAGCCATTGCCGGAGATCGCGGCCGACTGGTCCTATTCCATGGATCGATGGACCGCGCGGCTTCTCCGGAATCGCCCCGCTCCGAATTCGCACAACACCAAGAACGCGACACCTCGTTACTGCGAGCGTTGTCGGCTATGGTTCTCGGGCCGATGGAGCTACTGGCACGAGAACGCCTCGATCTAATGACCGCCCAGAAACACCTCGTCTACCATGCCTCGACCGTTACTGGATTGCAGCGTCTCGAACCTCGTCGTTCGACGCACGGGATCTCATGGGTGTACGCCATGCGTGAGGCGGCTCATGCCGTCGCTTTTCTAGGTCACATCGACGATTTGCACATCGCAAAAACAACCCATAACGGAAAGCTTGTTCTTACTGAGAGACATCCGGATGCCCTCGGCCTCTATCTTGGACTCACGGGCTCGCTTTATTCCCTTTCGGACGCCACATTCGAATCCGGGCACACGGACTGGGAGTGTGAAGTGGTTTCAGCTGTTGCCGTTTCCGTACTTCACGAGGAGCTGATCCCTGATGCGTTTGAGGCCCTTCTCGACTGGGAACGTACGCGACACGCAACCCTCTTCCGCTATCCGAACCGCCCCGCCGACGTGCCGAAGGATGATGTGGATCTCGTTGAGAAGGCGGCGGTTTTCGCGAGCTGGGAGGGAAACGCAGACGACATCCGTCGTCGGATCCGCCAGTATCATCCGCATCTCATGCCGGAATTTGAGGCATTGCTCGGATCGCCGCGCATCCCTCAGCTCAGTATGAAGTATGGGATTCCTCATGAGCGAAGCCGATTGTCCTCACCCTGATCTAAAGCTCGGTTTGCCGAAATCGACCGGCGATGTATCCTCACATTAATGACAACAAATGATCGCCTTCGATCACAGCCGATTCAAAGGATGGAGAGGTTCTTCGTTCGAGTTGGGATTTGTCCAAGTTGCAAACGTCGGCTATCCCAGGTTCAGCTCTCCGACGTCGCTCATTCATGGACCTGGTCAACAACTCGCTACTCCGCACGAACCGTCGACGGAGGACTCAACGCCCGGAAGAGCCATCTTGTTGATGATGGTGTGACTCTGTATTGCCAGCGCTGCAAAATCTGGTATCGAGCTGGGCGGAAGTACTGGAGGAAGTCATCATGAATCTTGCACTCGCGCTAACGTTTGTGTTTGGCTTCGCCTGCGGCCTTCTCTGCATCGCGATCATGCCTCAGCTTGAAGCATTTGCTCGGATCATCGCGCATCCCTCAGCTCAGCATGAAGTACGGAATCCCTGCCTATCGAACGGCTCCGAGGTCCAGGGCCGGGCCTCCCTCCGAGGACTGAGCCTTCGGGACGTGTATGCGAGGATCTGCGAGAGCGTGGATAGTTTCCGCTGCTGAAGCAACTCGGATTGCGCGTGAACGGTCGGGCCGTTTCTTTCGGCGATGAGGGTCTTTGTTTTCTAGGTTAATGGGTCATATCCTCAGTCAAGCTGAAGGGAGGCAACATGATTATTGCTCTCGCCATTTCTGCGTTCTTTGGGGTTGCATGCGGCGTTCTAATCATCGGGATCATGCCGATCCATGTAAGTCTTCTCTTCTATGCATGCGGCCTCATCCCGGGAATCGTGCTCGCTCGTCTCACGCCGGGCTGGAAGTCCGCGATACAGCTTCCCGTTGCCTTCACAACGGGAGCGGGGATCGGCGCGCTTGCGGGATGGATCTTCCATCCACAACTGATCATCTCGTTTTATCATCGCATCGACGTCATCATCTGGGCGGCAGGCTTGGCTGCTCTTGGAGGCGCCCTATTCATCATTGCCGATGCCCTCACGCTCAGCGCTCCCAAGAAGAAAGCGAGCAAAGCGGAGCTTCAATCCTTCAAGGAATCGCTTGAACGTGTTCGGCTCAAGCAAAAACGAGAGTAGGCGCTCGTCTAGTTCGTCACTCCCGCACGATCGAGAATCGCACGCACCGCCCAGGGCTGATCGGCCAGTCTTCCTGGGAGAAAGGCTGGAGGAGCACCAGCATCGTAGACGGCGTTGACTGGGTTTCTCTGGGGATCGAGATTGACGCGCACCCAGGGTACGCCGCCCGCCACGGCGGCAGTGATCATGTCCGCGGCATGCTTATTGTGCCACCATGCCGGACCACCTCCCAACCATCCCTCCGGATGATGGTACAACACCATGTCGGCGAGGGTGTCCGGCGGTTGAGCATGATCCCAGGTCGCTTGAAGGCGCAGGTACTGGCCGCGGAAACCCCCGATAAAGCAGACGGCCTCACGCTCTTCCCACCACGCTAGATTCTCAGGAGAATCATCTTGCCAAATGGGCAACCGCCCGAAAAGGGTCTCCACGGTCGTTGGTTTCTGGAGATCGCCCGCGAGGAAACGTGCCCCATGGCACGTCACAAAGCTGTCAGACGGGCCCTCCCCATCGATGAGGTAGCGCACGGGAAGCTCCGGATACCTACCCAGGCACCCCGCCGCCATGGTGATCCCATACGACTGGCTCTTCACACCGATGTTGTTCGAATCGACGCTGTCAAGATCTGCGATGAATCGGATGACCGCCGCCAACCCGTCTTGATGCCGAAAGCCGTTGTAGTCTTCGTCTCCTTCGGATCGCAGGTCATCGTTTGCAATCGAGTCCATTCTCCCTTCGGCATTGAAGCAGACGACAATCAGTCCCGCCTCAGCCAGCATCCGCGCATCACGCCCGAAGACTTCCATGCGACCGGGATTAATGCCCCCGGGGACAAGGATAACGGCGGGGAACCGTTGCCCCGACCCTAGGTTTGCAACAGGCCTTCTCAATTGCCCATAGATGCGATTTCCCGTCGGACCGGGAACTTCAAACGGTTCGACGACCGTCTCGTACGAACGCCCTGGATCAGCCTGCTCTCCAGGACTCCCGACAGACAGCCCAAGGCCCACCATAATCATGAATGCCCAGAGGCGAGTTGTACGCCTCCACGTTTGGATTGTCATGCCCCTCCACCTCCTGCGCCTCATTCAACCGTATCCCGATCGTTCTGCCAAGCGGCGCACAGCACGAGCTACGTTGAGGCCCTGAGCATGGCCTGCATTGCGAACCATCGCCGCGTTCACGATCATCGCACCTGGGAGGACGACATGAGCGATCTAGCCCGCGTATTCGACCATATCGACCAATGCAAGAGCGACTATCTCGAACGATTGTTTGACTACCTACGGCAACCGAGCATCAGTGCTCACCACATCGGGGTCGATGAAACGGCGAACTACTTGGTCGACCTCCTCGCGACCATTGGATTGGCGACCGAAGCCGTTTCCACCCCGGACACCCAATGATCCTCGGCCGGCGCGCTGAGCATTCCGACCGACCCACCGTACTGCTGTACGGTCATTACGATGTTCAACCTCCTGATCCTCTTGAAGCGTGGATCTCGCCGCCCTTCGAGCCCACTGTGAGAGACGGGCGCATCTATGCCCGTGGCGCCGGGGATAACAAGGGCCAGCACTTCGCCAACCTCCTTGCGCTTGAAGCGATCTTGACGTGCAACGAGCGGTTGCCCTGCAACGTGATCGTCCTGCTGGAAGGCGAAGAGGAGGTAGGGAGCCCGCACATCGCCTCCTTTGTACGAGATCATGCGGCTTCGTTGCGAGCCGATCTGGCCATCACGTCGGATGGGCCGGTCCACGAGAATGGCCAGTCCTGCATCGTCTTCGGCGTTCGCGGTGTCGCCAGCTTCGAGCTCCGGGCACATGGGGCCAATCGTGATCTTCACTCCGGCAACTGGGGAGGCGTGGCTCCCAATCCCCTTTGGACGCTCGTTCACCTTCTGTCCAGCATGAAGAACGTGGATGGAGAGATCACGATCGAGGGGTTTTACGACGGCGTCACCAAGCCCACGGTACGCGAACGCACTGCCTTGGACCGCCTGCCATACGATCCCGAGAAGATCAGACGTGAGCTTGGGTTGGCTCGTCTCGATGCGCCCCAAGAGCGCGCCATCGCCGACCGGCTTGCCGTTTGGCCGACACTGACGATCAATGGGCTCCACGGCGGCTATGGTGGACCCGGAGGGAAGACGATGCTCCCTCACGAAGCCATTGCTAAATGCGATATTCGACTGGTGGGAAACCAATCGTGCGATGGGGTTCTTCAGAAGGTCCGTCGCCATGTTCAGGCCCATGCGCCTAGTGTGGAGTTTGTGCCGATGGGAGGAATGGAACCCTCCAAGACCCCGTTGGACTCACCCTTCGCCCTCCCGCTTCACGACGCCATTGTCGAAGCTCAAGGGGAAGTCCCTCTACTCATCCCCGCACTCGGTGGAACGCTGCCTGACTACGTTTTCACCCAGATTCTCGGCATCCCCTCGTTCACAATTCCCTATGCCAACCCGGATGAGGCCAATCATGCGCCGAATGAGAATCTGGAGCTCAAGCGCTTCTTCAACGGAATTCGAACCGGCGCCGCGCTGTTGCATCATCTTGGGAAACTGGCCACCAGCTAGCCTCGATTGCGCCTGCACATCCACTCACGAAGACCATGGTGAAGGGCAAGAAGTGGATGATGAAACAACATGCGCGGCCCCGCCATCCACATCACTGAACGAATGGCTGCGCGATGGGCGCCATCGTAGCAGTGAATCGAACAACAGCGGCAGGTTGGCTTGTCCGTCCCATGAGAACACGCGTCAATGCGCGTTCGCGCATAGGCCCACAACTCTCGACAGGAATCACACAGCCCCTGTGTGCGATGCGTGTGCCGACAGTAGATGCCAATCATCGCTTGGACCGTCGCCATCTCGCGGGCCCATCGACGATCCTCCAGCCGCGCCCTCATCCGTCACTGCGCCGATAGAGCCCGTTGGCTCGATCCGCGGAGGTGACAATACCCCGGATCAACGCCGATCCGAATCCACGGTGCTCCATCTCGTTGAGACCGGCAATGGTAATCCCCAATGGCGTCGTCACAGTATCAATGAGCTCTTCGGGATGACTCCCTGACGCGAGGATGAGTTCGGCCGCTCCCTTGGCGGTCTGCGCTGCAAGCCGAATCGCTTCGTCAGCATGGAAGCCGACTTGCACACCGCCCTGAGACGCCGCCCGGATGGCGCGAAGGAAGAAGGCAATCCCGCAGGCACAGAGCGCCGTTGCCGGAGTCATTTGCTCTTCTTCGATGAATTCCACGCGTCCCAGCGTGGAGAACAACTCCGAGATACCTTGCCTGACGGAACTCGGTGTGGCCGGTTCACAGGCCAAGCATGTCATGGAGGCGCCGACGGCCACGCCGACATTGGGCATGGCTCGAAGAATGGACACATTCTCGGATAGGCGCGCGCGAATGCTTGCGATCGTCACATCCGAAACCGTTGACACAATCGTGTGCACTTTCGGATCCACTGCGGCTGAGATTTCATCGAGCACCGCATCCAATTGCTTGGGACGTACGGCAATGAGGACGTACTCTGCCTCACGGATCGCAACCACATTGTCGCGCCCCACGCGAAATCCGTGTTCGCGCAAAGCGGGGGCTCCATCTTCCGTTCGTTTCGTGAGATGGATTCTGTCCGGCTCAAGGAACCCCGATGCTGTCAAGCCCCGAGCGATTGCCGTTCCGAGATTTCCACCACCAATAATCGTTAGCCGCTTCATGTTCGTTCCTTTCTGTTGTCGTGCCCCTAGAGTAGCCGATTCGTCGTTGGCACGACGTCAAGTCCTGCAAGATGTTGTGCTTGCACAGAAAGAACCCTGCAGTCGAACGGTTGGAACCAGAGATGTACAGCACGGCCCCGCTTCCAGCGCAGAGGCGCCACTACTTCGTTCGGTCCTGCAATGCCGCCTTAACCGTATCGCTTGCATGAAACGATCCGTAGATCGAAATGGATCGAATGGCCTTGCGCGCCAGCTCAGGGCTGATGTCCTTACCCAGCGTCAACCCGCCGACAATGTGCAAATCCAGAACCTTCCCTTCGGAAAGAGAATCCTCCAGGTCATGGGCATCGAGCCTCATGACGCCGATCACGAACGATTTCTTGAATCCCGTTTGAACGACATCATCCCTGTATTGCCCCAAGTGCGATCGCACAGCAGCGCGGATGAACTCGCTTCGCGTCGCGAACAAGCCCTTGTCAATCAGCCGATCGATCTGCCCTAAATCGACAACGCCCAGCCCGATCGTGATCCTCTCGGATTCGCTCACATCAACCCCTTCATGACTCGTCGGAAGCCGGTTCCAGGTGAATGAGGACCTCGCCTTCATCAACTGACACATTCAACCGGCCGATAGGGCGGATTCCGATACTTAGCGCAAGCTTGTTTGACATACGGACTCCTAGCATTTCTGATTATCGATATCAATTTGATATCATTCTGATGCATTAATAGCATAATTTGGGTTCAACTGCAAGTTCCATCCGCTCCCTTGGAGCGTTGCTTTCAATCCCTCCTACGAATTCGTAAGCTTGACTCACAAAGGAGGTCACGATGCGCAATCGCTCATGGCTCGTTATTCACCTGCTGATGGTTCTCATGCTCCTTCTGGTCGGATGCTCTTCGCCATCTCCTTCGCCGGAATCGACCTCCTCAAGCGACACGCCCCTCGCATCGGCTGAGGATGCGCAAGCGAGCGCAAGCAACGTCAATAAGATCGATCCGGAACGGCCTGTCGTTGTCACCGTAGGCGGCGTTCCTGCTTATGTCGACGACTTTGAGAACGCCAAGAATTCCCTGCTCAATCAATACGCTCAAACGTATGCCCAGTTCGGGATGGATCTGTTGACCGTTCTGGCCGGAGCGGATGGCCGGATGTTCGAATTGGGAATCGAAGCTGAAGCCGCGCTCCAGCTCATCCAACTCATTCTTACCCAAGACGAGGCGAATCGCCGAAATATCACGCTTAACGAAAGCGACGTGCGTGCGGAATTTGACCGGCAATACGGAGAATTCCTGTCAAGCCGTGGCTGGACCGAAGCGGAACTTGAGCAATTCTTGGCAGACCAAGGACTTGACTTGGTCACGTTCCGAGCCGATGTGACACGCTACATTGAACATCAGCTATTGGCGATGGCCGTTCAAGAAGCCGTGGCAGGGGCCATCGACCTCACCGGTGACGACGTGGCCGCCTATTTCGAAGAGCACAAGTCGGAATTCGCCATGACCTACACAGGTCCCGGCGATCTGGACCTCTCCAGTGTCGAATCCGATGTCCGCGATGCCCTACGCGAGAGCATCGCACGCGAACGCGCCGAAACATGGTATGAGGAACTGTACAACGCAACAGAGCTCGTCTTCAGCGATCCACTTCTCGGCGCGATGGTCATTCAGATGACGGATTTGGATGAAGCCATCGCCGTTCTCGAAGCCGAGCGCGATGCCGGCTCCGTCGAAGATGCGCACCTCCCTTTCGTCCTGGCCACCTTCTACGAGCAGAAGGCATCCACACTGGATGATGGAAAAGTAGTTGAGGGCGATGCCGAAATCATCGCCGCCTATCGCGAGAAGGCGTTGCATGCATTCCGGGAAGCACAGGCATCGCTGGGGAACGACCCTGCCATCGACTCCAAGATTCTCGAGCTAGAAGCCTTGCTCCCTTCAAACTCTGAGACCGCTCCTTAGACATCTCCAGACATCTCCCCAAAAGGCCGATGCCCCCTTCCAGCCCTCGGCCCGCGCCTTCCGGCATCCGCGGCTCGCTCTGCCAAGTGCCAGCCGATGTCCGGAATGGCTACGCCTTACTCTGAATCGACGGAATGGAGATTGCATGATGGCTTTCTGAGCATTCATCGTGGGTTCATCTTCCAGCGTCATGCTTTCGCATCTTGCACGGAAAGGATGACATACCATGAAAACGAATGGACGAAAGACACTTGGCCTGCTGATCGCCATCGTAAGCGCATTCTCCATGGCCGCTTTTTCTCAACCCGGAGGAATGGGAGGCGGAGAGGGCCATGAACCTCCCGTCTTGGATATCGCCGGCGCCGCGGCAGCGCTCGGTTTGGACGAAGGCGCTTTGCAAAGTGCCTTCGGAGAACCCGGAAGCGGCCGTCCCGATTTCGCGGCCATTGCTGCCAATTTCGGAGTTCCCGAGGACGCACTCCTCGAAGCACTCGGCGTTTCCGCCGAAAGGGATGGGCAACGCGAGGGAGAGGGGCCCAAGGATCGCAGCGAGGAGCGTCCCGCCATTGACTTCGCTGCCGCGGCCGGAGTCTTGGGAATCTCTGAAGACGATCTCCTGGCAGCGCTCGGCGATCCCGGGCAAGGCCGTCCCGATCTAGCCGCGGCTGCCGAGACGCTCGGAATCAGCGAGGATGCGCTGATCGAAGCACTCGGACTCCCCGAACCTGGCGAGAACCGTGGGGGCGAAGGCGCGGAGAAAGGCCAGGGCGGCCCACCGCGAGGAGGACCGCGCCACTAAACGTCCGATCACCTCAGAAGAAGGCTCCGACATCGGAGCCTTCTTCACGTCTTAAGGAGGCTGCTAGTTACATCCACCCTGTCCGCCGTCGATAACAACGATCAGCATGCTCATCGTGTCCGAGAAACCCTCGTTATCCGTCACTGTCAGCGTTGCCGTATAGGTTCCTTCGGCAGCATAGGTATGGATCACGGAGACCCCGGATCCCGTACTTCCATCGCCGTACGTCCAGATGTAGGTCGAGATCGTTCCATTGGGATCGCTCGACGCAGCGGCATTAAACGCAACCGTCAGCGGGGTTCCTCCAGAAGACGGGGAGGCTGTAAAGCTCGCCTCAGGAAGGTTGCTCGGCTCGATCACCCAGATCGTTTGCGCCGTACTCGACTGCTTCCCCTGTGAGTCCGTCACAGTCAAGCGAATCGTGAACTGTCCTTCGTTCGTGTAGGTATGGGTCGCCGAAACGCCCGATCCGAACGAACCGTCCCCAAAATCCCAATTGAAGGTAAGTACATCCCCTTCAGGATCAATCGAAGACGCCCCATTGACCTCGATCAACAGAGGCGCGGGGCCCGTTGTCGGGGATACGTTGAAACTGGCAATCGGCGCTCCGTTGAACAACGCACAGCCTGAAATTGCGGCAACCATTATGAATAGGGCCATTCCCAGAGAAAGAATCCGTAATCGACGCACGTTCATCACCTCTCCGCAACGGTATCGCATCGCGAACCGATATACAAGTAATTTGATACCAGTATTCCAATTTAAGAGACCCACGCCAGGACAGCCACGCCCTCCCACAGGGACGCCTAGCCACCGATCCCATGGGACACGAAGAATCGTTCCTTGCTTCGCACCGTCAGCTTCGTTAGGGTGGAGGCATGAGGTCTTCACATCAGTACACACGCGCGCGGCCCACGGTCATTCGCGTTCATGACCGCATGCAACGCAACTTCCACTACACGTTGACGGAACGTGAGGGGGCGGCCTTTTCGCCACGGTTTAATCCCGATTTGACGCCTCAGAACATGCTCGAATTGGGCGTTTTCGGAGGCAAGTACTTGACCGACTGCCGCTCCGAATTTCCGCCAAGTTGGTTCACCAAAGCGAAGTTGTCTCCGAAACACCCCGATCCGTCGATGAATTGCTTCGGCGTTCTCGCCTCGCAAAACCTGCAGGCATGGCAGGCCAAGGGATGGATTCACCCCGACGATCCGCGCGGTTGGTTTCAATGGTATTGTCGCTACTATTTGGGCAGGCGGTGCGAAGACGACGAGCGTCAAATGGTACGATGGCGATCCATGCGGCGCCACATCGCTCAACTCCAGAACCACTGCATGCCCGGGGATGCGTCGTGCCGTCCAAGACAACGCCAAGCCTTGCTCCATTGGGCCTATGACAGCCGTCAACTCTAAGGCATGAGCTCATACTGAACGCCGCACCCCCGGCTTCACAAGCTCCTGACAGAGCCTTCATAGCGTTCATCGCCGAAAACCGGCTGAAAAAGGAGCTTGCTTGCACAAGCGACCGCCCTATCGTGAAAGCGCTCACATCGGAACCACGCCATGATCACCGAGGGCACAAATCGTGATCATGGCTCCTTCACACGTCCGGCGTACGGTAAAGGACCTGCACCAACCTCCGCAGGATTCGTCAAGAGGAACGCCATGGCGCGCACGCTAGGCGTTCCTCTCCCTTTTAGGGCGCCTGCCGCAAACGCCTCTGGGCTTCGCTGACAAGCAGGCTTTGCTTCTGTCCCATCGGATCGTATCCTTTGGGCACGCTAAGGAGGCGGTTATGCGCATTCGTTCAACGGTCATCCTCTTCACAGTTATTATCCTTGGGCTACTTCTTCTCTCCGGCTGCCGCCAAGAGACACCGCCTGTGGCCGGCACAGACGACGACCCCGTCGCTTCGCACTCGCCGGAGTCGACCCCTGAAACGGAGACGACGCCTTCCGATGTCAGTGCTGAGGACGAGTCGAGTCCTGACGAGGAGATCATCGCCACAGTGAACAGCGTGCGTGTGTTGGCCAACGCTTTCGAGCGCTCCAAACAGCAGGTTCTCTCGCGCTATCAGCAGATTTACTCTCAGTTTGGGCAAGACGTCCGCGCCTTGTTGGGAGGCGCCCAAGGTCGCCTTTTCGAGCTTCGCATCGAGGATGAAGCCCTTGAGTTGGCGACCACCCGGGCACTCGTCACCGAAGTCCTCGAACAAAATGGACTTGCGATATCGGATGAGGCCGCCCAAGAGAGGTTCCAGAGTCAGTACACGGACTTTCTCTCAATGCTCAGTCTTTCAGATGACGAGTTCCGAGCCTCGTTCGACACAGGAGGCGTTCCCGGCCTGCAAACCGGAGGCCTCACCTACGACCAGTTCATCGATTACGCAAAACAGTCGGTTCGTGAAGAAATGGAGATCAACGCAGTCCAAGCCCATCTGGCCGGCGACATCCAGGCCTCGGATGAAGAGCTTCTTGACTTCTTCGAAGAGCATCGCGCGAACTATGACACGCCCGAACAGGTCCGCGCATCACATATCCTTGTTGAGACCGAAGACTTGGCACAACAACTCCTCTCTGAGTTGGACGCCGGCGCGGATTTTTCCGAGCTTGCCCGTGAACATTCGATCGATCCGGGTTCAGGCTCTCGCGGCGGCGATCTGAACTGGTTCGGACGCGGCCAGATGGTCGAACCGTTTGAGATCGCCGCGTTCAGCACGCCTGTGGGCGAACGTTCGGACATCGTAACCACACAGTACGGATATCACATCATTTTGGTCATGGACTATCAGGCCGCAGCGACGACGTCGTTTGAGGAAGCCGTTGACCAAGTGCGCGACGACTACGAATCCAATGTTCGCGCAGAAAGCTTTAGCGCGTGGGTTAACGCCACGCGCCCAGAGGCAATCATCGTGATCGAAGATCCCATGCTGAACGCCTTTCGAATTCTACAGAGTGGGGACGCCGAGGCCTCCCTCGCCGCTTTCTTGGAGCTCCGGGATACCGGGGGTACGGACGATCCCTATTTGGAGTATGTGATCGGCTCGGTCTATGAAACGCTGATGGAAGAAGCCCGATCGAAGAAACTGGGCATCGAAGGGCATGAATCCCTCACCCCAAGCCAACAGGAAGAGATCATTCAACTCCAAGCCCAAATGGATGAGTATCTGGAACTCGCCTTGACCACCTATCGCGAGGCCTTGGTGCAATTGGATGACGATCCGGAACTAAAAGCACGCATTCAGGCGCTCGATCCGCCGGAAGCCCCGGCCGCCCCCGAAGACGAATAAGCGGCCTCGCGGGCCAAGGCTTCCTGCATGAGCACCGAGAGACCAGGCGATGACGAAGCCGCCGCCATCGCCTGGCCCTCCCCTCGCAAGCGCGTGCGCCTCCACAACTGTTCCACTGCTGCGTCCGGTCACGTGGCTGTAGCACGGGATGACGCGTTTGCTGTTGCGTGCTAGCCCTTCACCCATCGAGAGGGGTTGCGTTGTGTCGGTCGCCTAAACCGATGACGTCGAGGAGTACGGAGACTCCAAAGACAACGTCCGGAAGGATGTTTACCTTCGAGCCCTATCGGTCAGCGGCAATTGCGCTAGGTTAGGTGGCGGATTCTTTCCGGCAAATGCAGATCAGCCGTTCGGAGATCGCTGATACCGGGCGGCGGGTGAAATCCGAATAGCATGCCGTGATCGGCAGTGCCAACTCCTCAAGAAGGGGCGCTAAATCCTCCAACTCCAAGGCGCGCTGGAAGTGCGTTTCGACGTCTCCGTTCGGGAATCGAAAAACCGTGGTCGCGATTCGGTCGTCCGTGCTGTAGCCCAATTCCATCTGCAGCGTGCCCGAATCAAGCTTACGAACCATCGTTTCGCCGTCATGGGCCGCATAGACGACGGGACGATTGAAGTCGAAAATAAATACGGCGCCCGGCCGGAGCGCCTTTGAGACAAAGGTCAGCACGGTTTCGATGTCGCGCTCATTCATCAGGTAATTGACAGAGTCAAAGAAACAAAGCACGACATCGAGATCGTGGTGGACATCGGAATGCAGCTCGCGCATGTCTCCCACAGAGAAAACGGCATCCGTGTTTTCGCGGCACTTTTCCCTGGCGATCGAAATCATCTCCGCTGAACGATCGACGCCGTGCACGTGATAGCCACATTCAGCAAGGCGTCGGGCGAGGATGCCTGTTCCACAGGCGAGTTCCAGAATCCGACCCGAATCAATGCCGTACTGCACGAGTGAAGACTGCACGAATCCGAGACTGGATTCAGCGAAGCCACCCCACCCTTCATCGTAGTGTTGCGCCAATCTAGAATAGGGGACCCTGTCCATGGCCTACTCTACTGCAGCCCACCCCAGGATCAAAGCGGCGGATCGAAGAGCGACAGTGGCTCAGCACTCGGAGCGAGCCGCGGCATCACCCGCGTCGCGAGACCCAACCGTTCACACAGCGCATGGGAGCGCGCATAAAGATCGTCAGCATGGGGAGACGGACAGGAGTAGTCGGCTCCATACGTGCGTTGATATCGCTGCTTCAGTCCCGGAAACAGCTGATCCAATTGCCGATAGAAGTACTCCCGCTGCCGGTCACGCATGGACATGCCGAACCATGGAATGACGACCCGCGCACCGTGCTGGTGGGCGGCCTCGATAATGGCCGATACATTGTTCCAGTTGTCTTCAATAAATGGCAAGGTCGGCATCAGGGAAACCCGAGTTTCGATCCCCGCATCACTCAATGCCTTCATCGCGCGAAGGCGCGATGACGACGGGGGCGCCTGCGGTTCGACGCGGCGCGCCAGATCATCCTCTATCGTCGTGATGGTGAAGGACACGGCCGCCGATACGCGCGCGATCCGCTTCAGAACGTCGATGTCGCGCAGGACAAGGTCCGATTTCGTGATCACGTGCACGCCAAACCCATAGTCGGCGATCGTTTCTAGCGCCCGCCGAGTAAGTCCCACCTCACGTTCGACCGGCATGTAAGGATCGTTCATCGACCCTGTCCCGATGATGCCGATCTTGCGCTTGCGGCTCAGCGCGTCGCGCAGCAGGTCGATCGCATTGGATTTGACCAACACCTCGCTGTCGAAACGATCGATGCCGTAGCAGCGGCTGCGCGAATCGCAATAGATACACCGATGCTGGCACCCACGATACAGGTTCATCCCATAATCCAATCCGAAGATGGTGTCCACTTGGGAGACACGCGAAAGGATCGTCTTAGCAACGATTTCCCTGATCATATCAACATCCTATCGAACTTCGGCTGAAGGCGCGAGAAGAAGTGGACTTCTTCGTCCTCAATTTCGTGTACAATCCCCTCGCCGAGGAGGATGGGGGCTCGCAGGATGAGAGGAGAAATCCGTGAAACATCTGAGAATCCTGGGACTACTCGTCGCCCTAGGCCTGCTCTTCAGTGCGGCGGCCGTCGCCAATACACCGCCCGTTGCCGTTTTTGAAGTCAGCGCTTCCCCGGACGGGTCGCAAACAACGCTCGTTCTCGATGCCTCGAGATCGCATGATCCGGACGGATCGATCGTCGCCTATCAATGGATCTATGGGGATGGTTTCTCGGGATCTGGCGTAACGAAAACGCACACATTCCCAGCGATCAAGACCTACACGATTACGCTTCTTGTGAGAGATGACGCCGGCGCCTCCCATATCGCGACTCAAACTGTGGATCTGTCGTCTCCCCTTCCATCGGCTCAAGAGACCCCAGAGCAGACGCCGATTCAAACGACGCCGGCGCCCGTCGTCGTTCCTCTC
Source organism: Candidatus Bipolaricaulota bacterium (assembly GCA_028277345.1). GTDB lineage: Bacteria > Bipolaricaulota > Bipolaricaulia > UBA7950 > UBA9294 > SPBW01. The sequence goes on from JANQGM010000033.1 coordinate 50,620, forward strand.
AATATCTCGATCGGCAACCGAACAGGTGAACGCGCACCCGGCTTCTCGCTTCCCAACCGAAGCGGAGAGCTGGTCTCTCTGTCCGATTTTCTCGGCCGCCCTGTCTTGATCGAGTTTTGGTCCAGTTCATGCTCGGCGTGCCAGGCCTCCCTGCCACATCTGGAATCGCTTCGGGAAACCTATTCAGATCGCGGCCTCGTCGTCATCACGATCACCATCAACCGCAACGTCGAGGGAGAATGGCAGTACCTTGAGCAACACGGATTTACCGATTTCGTTGCCTTGCGGGAGGCCGACTTGAACAACCGCCCCACCAAGGAAGCCTATGGGGTCTCCGTCATCCCAACCGCGTATTTGATCGACCAACGCGGCGTCATCTACTACAAGGGGCACATCAACTTCGTGCAACCCGATCTCATCGAAGAGCTTCTGTAGAAGAAGTCCCTGATAGTCGCCGGACTCTCGCCGGTCGTCACATCTCTGATGTGATGTGAGCATGCGCGAAATCGCACATGGGATCTCCATTTTTCTTTCACTGGCGGTTGACAACGTGCGCGTAGACTCGCTCCAACTCTCTTTGCCGAAGACATCGGTACTCAAACCAAGGAGGCGGCTACGTGTTCCCAACTCCGGGTGGTGTTTCGCGCACGTTACGTACGATCGTTGTTCTCGCTGTTCTGATGTCCTCGATCTCGTTTAGCCTCGTCGCAGAGGCCTCGTCTCTCCATCGAACCTATCGGTGGCAATATGCGGGCCGATGGTGGAGTCTGGATTTCGACTTCCCTGCCTCCGCCTACCTTCAACAACAAGCCACAGCACGGATGCTCAACGTATCCGACTATTCTCGCTATGCCAGTGACCCGAGAGACGACGCCGTGTTGGCATCGTTCATCGAGAAATTGGAGACGCTGTCCGCAGAACTCACTGTGTGGGACCGTCTGAACCTCGTCATCGCACTCGTTCAGTCCATCCCCTATGCCAGCGAGCCCTGCGAATATCCCCGGTATCCCGTTGAGATGCTGGTCGATCAACATGGAGACTGCGAGGATGCGGCTATCCTGACAGCGGCGCTGGTCAAGCTGCTGGGTTTTGACGTCGTTCTGCTCGCCTATCTCGAAGAACAGCACATGGCCGTGGGCATCCGCGTCACGCCGCCCAATCCGAGCGCCTTGACGGCCTATCTTTGGAATGGGCACCTCTACTATTACCTGGAGCCGACCAGCCCCGGATGGGAAATCGGGCAACGGCCCGCCATGTATCGTTCGGATCCCATCGTCATTCATCTCCCCGCAACGCTGGCCTCGTCATCGAAGTAGTTGGTCCGACCGACAACGAAGGCTACACTGGATCAGGGTGATGACGATGCGTCGAATGAAACAGGGTTGCTTCAGCCTACTGGCCGTCGGATTGCTTGTCTTGAGCGGGTGTTCAATGCTCACGCTCGTCTTGGACGAATCGGACGGCGGAACGATTCAACGCATGACGGTTGGCGAGCTCCTGCGCATCGAACTCGAAGGGAATGCCTCGACCGGTTACGAGTGGGCGAGGATCGAGCCGGCCTCCTTCGCCGGATCTCCGCTTGATATCGAGAAGGAAGGCGACGTTCAGCCCAACGACCACCAGCCCGTCGGAGGGGCTGGAACGTACTGCTTCCGGTATCGTGCCATGCGGCCGGGCACGATTGCCCTCGTCTTCGAGTACCGAAGGCCCTGGGAGCCGGACACACCCATCGAATCCTATGCAGTGACAATCTGGGTGACCGACTAGACGGCGTCGGTTTGTGGTTGGCAATCGCGGATCGACGCGCTATCCTCACCGCATCATGGATTCCTTTTTCACGAACAAACCCCTCATTGGGATGCTCCATCTGCCACCCCTGGCCGGAAGTGTCGGATACCGCCGCACTGGAACCAAACCTATCGTCGATGCCGCGCTTCGCGATCTCTATGCGCTGGAAAGCGGCGGTGTCGATGCCATCTTTGTCGAGAACCTCTCCGACGCTCCGTATGCCAAGACCGCTCCGGTGGAAACCGTCGCCATGATGGCCACCGTTGTGCACACGCTGATGGAACGCGCGCACCTTCCCATCGGCGTCAACGTTCTTCGCAATGATGGCCTCGCTGCCTTAGCCATCGCCGCAGCCACCGGCGCCTCGTTCGTCCGGGTCAACGTCTTCTGCGGCGTCGCCTTCACGGACCAAGGAATGGTGGAAGGGCAAGCGCGCGACTTACATTGGCTCAAGCGTGACCTAGGCACGGACACGCTCCTGCTGGCCGATATCCACGTGAAGCATGCCGCCCATCTCACGTCGCTGGAGGAAGCCGCGTTGGATGCGGAACGCAATCATCCGGATGCGCTGATCGTGTCAGGTATCGGAACCGGACGGCGAACGTCTCCCGATGATCTTCAAGCCGTCAAGGCGGTCACATCGCTGCCCGTTCTGATCGGAAGCGGCGTTCGAATCGACAATGTTGCCACCTATCGCGAAGCCGACGGCTTCATCGTTGGGACGGTCCTCAAGGAGGACTGTCGCGTCGATGCGCCCGTGGATGTTGAACGCGTCAAGGCCATGGCCGATGCAGTCGCCAGCTTGCGCAAACCCGAATGAGCCACCTCCTCGTTCTCGGCGATCTCAATCTGGACATTCATGCGAACGTTACCTCGCGGGTTGAGCCAGGAGACGAGGCCCGTGATGTCGTCACCGTCCAACCAGGAGGTTCGGCGGGCACGTTCGCCCGCACGGCGGCCGAAATGGGCGCGCACGTCGTCTTCGTGGGATCGGTTGGCCGCGACTTGGTTGGAGATCTCCTCGAAGCATCGCTCCAGCAACACAACATTGACGCCCGCCTCTTTCGAGATCGAGAACGGCCGTCAGGCGCGGTACTCGCGTATCAACAGGGAGGAGAGCGCAACATGGTATGTGCTCGAGGAGCCAACGACGGGCTGACCGATCGATGGGTCGATGAACACTTTCCAGCCCACATCGAACACCTTCACGTCTCAGGTTACGCGCTTCTATCGCCGCACCAACGCCCCGCCGCGTTTCGAGCCCTTGACATCGCGACACAACGCTCGGTCTCCGTTTCCGTCGACCCACCGCCCGCCAACCTTCTCCGTTCGATGGGGGCGGCGGCCTTTCTCTCGCTTCTTCCCAACACCACCTGGCTGTTTCCCAATGAATCTGAAGGGAGCGTGCTGAGCGGGCAAGAGGATCCCGAGGCCATGGTCGACGCGCTATCCGCCCGTTTCCCCCTCGGCGCCTTGACGCGAGGGAACAAGGGAGCCATCGGCTGGAGCGCTACACAGCGTGATGTCCAAGCGATCGAAGCCCTTGCCTCCGTCGATTCAACGGGTGCGGGCGATGTGTTCGCGGGAACGTTCGTTTGCACCTATCTGGCCTCCGAAGACCTTCAACGCGCCAACCACGACGCCTGCGCCGCCGCCGCCGCCATGCTGCGTGCTCGCCTGGCCAACGGTTGAATCCGCGCAGTCCTCGGTCTATTCTGAGATGAACAATGAAAGAGGAGGGGCTCCATGAACGATTCCACTGCCATGCTTGTCGGCGTCGCCGTCCTCGTGGTGCTAGTCGCATCGCTCATGTTCTTCTTGATTCCTGAACCGTCGCAGCGTGCCATCATCGCCACCGATCGCCTTGACCTCGCGGTGCTCAGCTTGAAGAACGGCTCAACATGGGAGGGAGCTGATGAGACCATTCGCGGACGCATCGAAGGAGCCCTCGTCAATGCGCCGGGGATCAACGTGTTCTCGCGCGCCCAGCTTGATTCGCTACTGGCCGAACAGATGATGTCCGATGCCGGGTTGATCAATGCGGATACCGCCATTGAGATCGGGTCGCTAACCGGCGTCAGCAAGCTGGTGACCGGCACCGTTTTCGCCGTCGACACGCGCGCCGACGCAGCCACCGTTTGCCTGTCTTGGGAGAACGGCGCCTGCGCGCAAGAGGGGGCGGGAACCCGCTACTCCGTCCAGATCCTGTCCCAAATCACGATCGTCAATACCTCCACAGGGCTGATCGAGCGATCGATCGATGCGTCCGGCGCTGATGCCATCACCCTTCCGATCGACACGGCGTTTGGCGGATTCGATTCCTTGCTCGCCTCAGCGGCGTCTCAGATTGCCGAAACCGTGACCGCATCGCTGTCGGAGGCCTATACTCGCGAGCTCCGCTATGGGCTCTACAAGAGCGTCGATGAGAAGCGCGGCGGATTTGTCGGACGGAACGAAGCCTCACGGTTTTCGGCATCCGATGGCACCGCCTATTTGATCGTTCATGTCACGCGAGCCCAATCGGGCGAGTTGTTTGACATCGAATGGTCGAACGCGTCAGCCACCTTCAGCCAGCAGGTCGAGGATGTCGTTTCCCAAGGCGACTGGCGGCTGTACTCGTTGGACCTCTCTTTGCTGCCACCCGGTCGCTACTTCGTACGCGGTCACTTCAACGCAATCGAAGTCTTCGACGTCGCCTTTACGGTCGTCCCCTAGCCAGCGAGCAGAGAGGAGCCTCGCATGTCTCCGCTTCGTATCTTAGGATGGGTCGCTCTCGCCTCCGCGCTTGCGATTGTTGGGGTTGGCCTTCTGATGCGCCGGCCGACGCCGATGCACATCCCTGAGCTCATCGCTGACGCCCCCTGGCTGATCGGCCCGCATCCCGACGCCTTCTCATACGATGGATCCGCCGTGAAACGGATCTCAGGAGAAGGCCTGCTTCAACTGGACCCTGAGACTGGGAACGGCGCCCTGGTTGTGTCGCTTCGACCTGACGCATCGTGGACCGTCCCCGAGGAGTTCCCACTCAGCCTTGAAACCGCCATTGCCTTTGACCTGCCTCTGGAAACCGCGCCCAATCTTTGGATGGATCAGCTGATTCATGGCGACACCGCGATCGGTGATGCCCGCCTGCCGGCCACCTTCGCGCTCTTCGCTGGCGATGGCCGGCTCCGCCTCCAAGCGGCTTCTGAAACGATCGAGGTCGATGTCTTCTGGTCGTTGGCGCATGCGTTGCGGCAAGCGGATGGCGCCATTCGAAATCAGGGCCTGGTCTTCTCGCCGCTGCTTCGCGATCGCAATGGCTTTTCGAATCCCGACCAATTGGAGCTTGCGCTTCTCGTCTATCCCGAAGGGAATCGGGATGAGATCCTTCTGCACCTCGTCTTCTCAAGCGTCGAACCGCCGAGCGCTTGGACCGCCCTCACTGTAGACTAGGCGTCTGATGTCGCATCATCCGAAGCGGGTCGATCTCCAGGCTCAAGCATGGCATCGATTCGCGCGTGCACGTCTTCGATTTGCCGCTTGTCCTTGGTCGAGCGAAAGAGATTGAGCAACGACGAGCGAGATCCCATCAGGTCCGCGACCCGCGTCAGCCCTTCAAGCGAACCGACTAGAAGCAATCGATCGCCGGGAAGAATCCGGTCTCGCCCCGTCGGAAAGATCAGCTTCTCCGATGACGCGCGATGCAGCCCACTGACCACGCAGCCGACGGGGAAACGTCGATCCGACCGAAGCTCATCCAGCGTATGTCCCGAGGCATAGGAGCCTTCTTCGATCGTGACAAAGACGATGAGCCCCTGCCCCGCCGCGACGGACGCGATCTGCTGAACTTGAGGGTGCTCGATTTCCAGCGTCATCTGGTCCAAGTAGAGCCCGGCCACATCGACGATCGTCGTCACGCCGGCCAACTCGAAGGCCTCACGGTATTTGGGGTTCCGCATACGCGAGATGATCCGGCGCACACCGGCGCTTTGAGAGAGCAGGGCAAAGGCGAGGTTGTCCGCCGACTCGCGCATCAGGGCAACGGCAACGTCCGCTCGCGCAATCTCCGCCTCCTCCAGCACCGCGATGTCCGTCGCATTCCCACAAATGGCCGAAACCCCCAACTGTGAGCTGGCCACTTCGCACAAGTCACGATTCAGGTCGACCAAGGTCACGTCATGACGCCCCTTGGACAGCTGACTGGCCAGACGGCGCCCCGTGATGCCTGCTCCCGCGATTAAGATTCTCATCCCCTACCTCCACGTCTTCCGCGTAAACAAGAGCAAGAGCGGAAGGATCTCCAGTCGCCCGGCGATCATCGCCAGCGCGTAGATCAGCTTGAGCCAATGGCTCAGCGATTCAGTCACATCGGGTTGCAAATAGTGTGGTCCCACATTGCCCAGTGCCGAGGCCATCGCTGACAGCGAGCCCCATCCTTCGAGATTCCCAATGAGGGTCGTTGCCATCCATCCGATTCCCAAGAACGCCCCCCATGCCACAGAAACAGCGACCGCCCGCTCGATCTCAACCGGCTCCAATCGACGCCCTCCCATGCGAAGCGGCAGAATTTCCCGTTGAGACGCACGGAGTGTTCTCAACCGGTGGCGCAGCAGTTTTCCAAGAACCGACACCCGGTACACCTTCAGCCCCCCCGCCGTTGATCCCACACACCCGCCGACCAACATCAGGAGAAACAGCGCTTGCTGCGTTCCCGCGCTGATCCAACTCGCCGAGAAGTCGTGAAGCGTGAATCCCGATGTCGTGGCCACGGATACCACATGGAAGAGGGAATGACGAATGTGCGTATGCCAGCCAACGTCAGTTACGCGCGCACGATCAGCCAATGCGACAAGGCCTGTGAAAACGACGAGCAATCCGATCCAGATCAGGGTTTCCGTGTGGCCGGCCACCGCCCGCCACCGACGCCGCATCAGATTCCAGAACACCAAGAAGCTGGTGCCTCCGAGAAACATGAAGCCGAGAATCGTATATTCGATCGCCACTGCATGCGGGTATCCGGCTTGAGCGAAGTGCCCGATGCTCGCATCGTAGATTGAGAATCCGCCGGTGGACAGCGTCGTCAAGGCATGCGTTGAGGCCTCGAACAACGACAACCCCTCAACCCACAGCGCAACCCCGCACAACACGGTCAATCCAATGTAAATCGTCCAAAGGATGCGCAGGGATCCAAAGACACCGGGGGAAAACCGCGCCGTCGCCGCCTTGTGCGCTTCGGCCACCATCAACCCATGCCGCGCCCCGGATTCTCGAACCGCGAACAGCAAGAGCGTGAAGATGCCCAGCCCGCCGATCCACTGGGTCAGCGCTCGCCAAAACAGGATGCTCTTGGGCAACCATTGCAGCCCCGTGAAGACAGTGGCCCCGGTGGTCGTGAGCCCGCTGGCGGCCTCGTACACCGCATCGAGGTACGGCACGTCCAATGCGAGCCAATAGGGAACTGCGCCAAGCAGTGACAAGGCCAGCCAGCCCAGCGTGCCCACAGCCATCGACAGCCGCGTCGTCATGGCGTGCGGCTTGAGGAGTAGGACGAAAACCAACCCCAAACCAAGGCTGAGGAGGGCGGGGATCGCGTAAATCCGCACAGGAAATTCGACCGTCTCGTTATAGATGGCGCTCATCACCAATGGCGCCGCCTGAAGAACCGAGAAGGCGATCAGAATGACGCCCAGATAGTAGAAGATGGTTCGAACGTTTCTCATGTTGCCTCGCCTTCAGATTCTAGTCGCCTCACCTGGGCGAAAGAACTCCCTTTGTCACTGCGAAGGGCTACACTGTTCCCCATCTCGCAGCTGACAGGAGGGATGATGCGAAGCCATCGCCAAGAAGTGTGGTTTCAGGTTCCAACGCGAAGGGCGTTCATCAACATCACACGCGATGTGCAGGCCGCCGTACGGGAGAGCGGCATCCAGGAGGGATTGTGCCGCGTCAATGCCATGCACATCACGGCATCCGTCTTCATCAATGACGACGAACCGGGGCTCCACCGCGACGACGAACGCTCGCTCGAAGACCTCGCCCCGCATGGGCCATCGACCGGCACGATCACAACCTCACCGGAGAAGACATATGGAGACGGCCATCTCAAGCGGCAAATCATGGGGCGAAGCGTCATGATCGCCATCACGAACGCCCAATTGGATTTCGGGCCCTGGGAACAAACCTTCTAGGGTGAGTTCGATGGACGGCGAAAAAAGAGAGTCCTGGTCAAGATCATCGGCGCATAGACGACGGCACCAACGGCAACACGAAGGTCGTCGCATTCTCAAGGCTGATCCAGATGAAGAAGGCGCCTTCAGCATTCTCATCGAGCGATGTCTCGATTCTCAGTTCGTCCCCGCCTCGGATGATGGATAGCTCAGGAACGGACACCGTTCCGCCTCCTCCAGCCCCGCCAGGCCCCGCCGTCATCAGAATCGATGGCCGCTCGGACGCCGTCGCACCGGGAATGGAAACCGAGATCGTCTCGTGAGACGCAACGGACGACATCCTCTGGCCGGCCTCATCCAGCAGGCGTTCGATGGAGAGCGCGTTGGGCTGCCCCGGGGTTCCCGCAATGCGGTGCCCCCATGCATCTTTCCCATACGTCAGGATGCTTGGCGATGTCTGCCAGTTGCCGTCGTAATCCCCGCGCCAGAGATCGATCCGTTCCATCGTCGCCCCGCTCATGGCATCGCCTGCCGGCCATCCCATCCGGCTCGGGTACTGCGCATTGGCTGAATCCACGACCATTCCGCTCGGGTCCATCAGCATAAGAACGGCGCCATGATCCGGAAGCTCGAAGAATGGTGTCGTTCGATCTCCGTACACCGCATCGGCGGTAAGATTCTCGATGGCATCATCGTGCCCGCGTTCCAAGACGAAGAACCCGTCCGTCGCTCCCTCATCGGCCCATCGCGGGTCGGAGACCGCCCAAAGCCCGTCACCAAGGTCCGTGAAATGGACCTCGGAGCCGTTTTCCCGGGATGACATCGGGTCGATTACACCGGACAGATCGATGCGTTGCCAGTAAGCGGCCGGAGGAATGCCCACGCCCTTCTCGTACCAAGCCAACTGCCAGCCCGAAAGGTCGACGGACGATCCTCCGAGGTTGGCCAACTCAATCCACTCGCGCGTTCCATCGCGCGGATTCCCCGCCCATGCAACCTCGCTGATCACAAGTCGAGGCGCGCCTGTCGATGCTGCCGCCCCTCCGCCTCCGTCGATGTCCCCACCACTTTCTCCACCTCCGGCAAGCTTCAATGACACAGTCGCATCTGCGTTCAGCCGGCGGCCGGCGGACGTAAAGCCCGTCAATTCGGCGCGATTCACCAGCGGTCCCGGAAGATCGGAGTCCAGCACGATGTACGTCACGACGGCTTCGCGCGCTTGCCCGGGCAGCAGGCGCGACGAGAGGAGGGGGATCTGGCCGAAGCGATCATCGACCAGCGAAAGACCCTCCAGCTCCTGACTTCCCGCATTCCGCAACACATACCGGTAGTCCACGCGCTCGCCGACAGTTGCCAAAGCCGCTGAAAGCGTCACCTCAAGCTGAAGCAGGTCGGTTTCCGCTGATCTTGGAGTTTGAAATTGAAAACGATCCGTCCCACGAACGGTGCGCTCGGCGTCATCCTGTCCCGTCACCACGACGTCCACGACATGTGGGCTTCCGTCATCGCTCCATGGAACCTTCCATTCCGCGCTTCCGCGCGTTCGCGACCACGGCGCAAGCGTCGGACTGTCAAGCGGGAGGCGCGCCTCCTCATTCAACCAAGCCGACAATCGGGAAAGTGGCGATCCCCCCGAATTCAATACTGTTACCCGAACCGTCAGCACCTGTCCTTCCTGGGGCGTATCGAACGGTGACAGGGGAAATCCCCTCTCGTCGAAGAGATCGATCTGAACGGTGATCGATCCGGTCTCGCTCGGAGGGGATGCCGTCGGAGCATCCATCGGGCTTACGATGACGAGGACATCGTCCCAAACGTCGTCTCCACAATTGTCCGTGGCACGAAACCGAAACCACAGTTCGAGGGGTTCGGCGACAGCCGGAGCGTCGAACGACACCTCCTGAGGCAGCGATCCTTCGGAAAGCTCGACAGGAATCCCCTCGATCTGCTCCCACGCCTGATGCGCAATCCAGCCGTCGCTGTCCTGAGCAATGGCTGCGAGGTCCACCCGCGCTCCCGCGGTTACATCCATAGAATCGGGGAGATGAAGCGTGGGGGCCGCGTTGACATTGCGCACCACAACATCGATGCCGTCCGTGGACGTCGCTCCCCAATCATCCGTCACCGTCAACGTCAAGCGAACGCGTTCGTCCTCGCATCCCGGGGTGGAGGGCACGAGATAGACGGGATCCATGACATCGTTCGACGGCAGAAATGCGCCGCTGGCGCCGCCGTCATCCCAACGCATTTCCGAGATCCAGCCGTCGGGATCCGAAACCGAGGCCCCTCCCAACGCGATTCTCGCGCCTTCTTCTGCCTCAAGATCGGTACCCGCATCCAGGAGAGGAGGCGCATTCACACGGACACGCAGCGAATCGCTCGATGTTCCGCCATCAGAATCCGTCACCGTTAGCGTCAGCTCAACGACACCACTGATCGCGGGAGGAGTGTAGGTCGGATGAAGAACGGCCGGATCGTTGAAGGCGCCTCCCACTCCGAGGTCCGACCAAGTGTAGCTCGCGATACCTCCGCCGCCGTCCGACGCCGAGGCATCGATGAGCGAAACCGCTGATCCCAAATCGACAATGAGATCGGGACCTGCATCCACATTGGGCAACACGTTCACCGCGCCGGTGATGCTGGCGAGAATGCCGGTCGCATCGAGGAGCTGCGCTGTGACACTGAGCGTCGCCGACGAGGCTTGCTCAAGGTCCATCCGAAGCTCGATGTCCATCGTTCCGTTGGCATGAATCGGTGAGAGATCGATCAATCCATTGGCCGGATAGGCGTCCCATGCGCCGCCATCCACACGCACCTCGGCGCCCCACTGGTCAATGCCAACGGGAAGCGGGACGTAGAGGGTCGTATTGTCGAGGGGACTTGTCGCCGAATTGACGACAGCGAGCATGAGGGTCAGGGTTTCGCCTCGGGCGATCGGCGCCGGCGACAGGTCAAGTTGCAAATCGGGAGAACTCCCTGCCGCAGGCATCGACAGGCAGATCACGCAAAGCACGAGCAGGGCAACGCCCTGCCATCGAGTTCGTCGTTTCATATCCCCTGAAGTATCCGAGGATTCGCCCGGCGTCATGCAGGCCATCGTTCCCCGCGAACGGAGGGTAGATCACGAAAAAAGGCGACAAACGCGCTTAGGCGAACAGTCGGCGCGATCGGTAGAAATACTCGACACCCGAGATGACGGAGAGCGCAATCGCAAGCACCAGCGCCCATGTCTTCGCGATTCCGCCTGCTGTGCCGAGATCGAACGTTCGACTGGCCAGCACGACCAAAACGAGAACAACGTGGGAAATCGTCTTGAGCTTCCCCAGGATACTGGCGGAAATGATCTGTCCCTCATGGATGGCGACGATTCGCAATCCCGTCACCAAGAACTCTCTCGCAATCAGCGCCATGACCGCGGCTGCCGACAACTCGCCCAGTTGGACAAAGGCGATCAGGGCGCCGCTGATGAGCAACTTATCGGCGATCGGATCCGCGAATTGGCCGAACACGGACGTTTGCTTGAAGCTGCGCGCGATATAGCCGTCAACGGCATCCGAGACCGCCGCGAGGAAGAAGAGAATCACAGCAAACAAGCGCCCCCACGCCGAATCGGACAGAATCAGATACATGAGAAGGGGCACCGAGAAGACTCGGGCAATGGTGATTTGGTTGGCCACCGTCTTAAACATCAACTCGCTCCGCGACCCGCAGCCTGAACGATCTGAAGGAAGGACTCGGGCTCCAACGACGCGCCCCCCACCAGTGCGCCATCGATGTCGGGTTGCCGCTGAAGCTCGGCGGCATTGTTCGGCTTGACGCTTCCGCCGTAGAGAATGCGCATCCCCTCGGCGAGCGATGCCGTGTACTGATCCGCCACCCAGTTTCGGATAAAGCGAATCGCGTCTTGCGCCTGATCCGGACTTGCCGTTTCGCCGGTTCCAATCGCCCAGACCGGCTCATAGGCGATGAGTACGTCGGATGCTTCGGTTGCGGCGACCTCCGCGAACCCCTCGGTCAACTGATGCGCGAGCACAGCCGTCGTCTGCTCGGCGGCGCGTTGCTCCGACCGCTCTCCGACACAGAAGATCGGCGTCAATCCTCCAGCGATGGCGGCACGGAGTTTGGCATTAACCGTCGCATCCGAATCTCCGAAGACATGTCGCCGTTCCGAATGGCCGACAAGCACGTAGGCACATCCACATGCGTCGAGCATGCCTGCGGAGATCGCGCCCGTGAAGGCCCCCGATGGCGAAGTATGCAGATCCTGCGCACCCAGCCTCACCCCCGTGTCCGCCAGCAATCGGCCGGCGAGGTCGAGGCTCGTATAGGGAGGAATCACCAGCAGGTCGCACGCCAACTCCGCATCGACCTGAGGCAGCAGTGCCTCGATGAACGCGCGCGTCTCAGCAGGCGTCTTGTTCATCTTCCAGTTCCCGGCAATCATCGGACGACGAGTCATCTTTCACCTCGCGCAAAGTATACGAAGCATGAACCCGTGAATCACAATTGACAACCCTCAGAGCGCGCCCTACCATCATTCCCAGTGAATGAACTCGAGGAGGAATTATGCTTCCAGGAATTGGAGCCATCGTTGTCATCGTCGTCCTATTTTTGGCCAACGCGATCAAGATCGTTCGGGAATACGAACGCGGTGTTATCTTCCGTTTGGGTCGGCTTGTCGGCGCCAAGGGTCCGGGAATCTTCCTCATCATTCCCGTGATCGACAAGATGGTGAAAGTCAGTCTGCGCACCATTACGCTCGACGTTCCTCCCCAAGAGGTGATCACCAAGGACAACGTCTCGACCCAAGTGAATGCGGTGTTGTTCTTCCGCGTTCTGGACCCCTCCGATGCCGTTGTTCAAGTGCAGAACTTCATGGAAGCCACCCGTCAAATCGCCATGACAACGTTGCGAAGCGTGTTGGGCGGCTTCGAGCTTGACCAAGTGCTTGGCGAACGCGAGCGCATCAATATGCAGCTTCAGCAGATCGTCGATGAGCAGACGGATCCCTGGGGCATCAAGGTCACCAACATGGAGATCAAGGATGTCAAGTTGCCGTCAGACATGCAGCGCGCCATCGCCCGCCAGGCCGAAGCCGAACGCGATCGCCGCGCCAAGGTCATCAATGCCGAGGGTGAGTTGCAGGCCGCCACAAAACTGGGCGAAGCCGCGGCCATCATCGAGCGCAACCCTTCCGCGCTGCAACTTCGCTACCTCCAGACGCTCAACGACATCTCGGCGGAGAACGCGTCAACCATCGTCTTCCCCGTTCCCATTGAGTTGTTCAACTGGTTGCAGCCCAAGAAGGAAGACTAGGAACAGATCGCATGCACGACTATGACATCGTCGTCGTCGGGGCCGGGCATGCTGGCTGTGAGGCCGCTCTTGCCGCCAGCCGCCTCGGAGCCTCGACGGCGTTGCTTACCATCAACCTGGATGAGATCGGAAAAATGCCATGCAATCCCGCTATCGGCGGACCCGGCAAGTCTCAGCTCGTTCGGGAGATCGACGCGCTCGGCGGCGCGATGGCGCGCATCACCGATGAGTCGATGATCCACATCCGCATGCTCAACACGAGCAAGGGCGCCGCCATGCAGGTTCGCCGCGCGCAAGCGGATCGGGGCCTGTACAAACGGCTCTGGAAGGCGACGCTCGAGAACGCGGAAAACCTATCCATCATCGAGGGAATGGTCGTCCATCTGTACGTTGAGAACGACGAGATTCGCGGCGTATCCCTTCGTGAAGGCCTTGAGGTTCGCGCCAAGGCCGTCATCATCGCCGTTGGAACCTTTCTGCGCGGACGCGTCCTGCTTGGCGATGTCGGCTATTCAGCGGGGAGGGCGGGCGAACCCGCCTCTTGCGCGCTGGCCGATGCGCTAGAGGAACTCGGCTATGCATTGACGCGGCTGAAGACGGGCACGCCGCCCCGGATTCACCGAGACTCGATGGATGTCTCCGGTCTGGAACGTCAGGATACCAGCGAAACGCCTCTGGCCTTCTCCTTTTGGTCTCCCCCTCGAACGCTGCCCCCCAATCTTCCGGTATACGTCTCGCACACCAATGAGGAGACGCATCGCGTCATCCGGGAATCGCTTGAGGAAAGCTCGAATTACAACGGACTGATCGCGGGAGAGGGTCCGAGACACTGTCCGTCGTTGGAAACGAAGATCGTCAAGTTCCCGGACAGGACAAGTCACAAGGTGTTCCTCGAGCCGGAGGGAACCGACAGCACGGAGGTGTATCTTCAGGGCATCTACACGGCCTTCTCGCCTCAGGTCCAACAGCGTATCGTCCGTTCCATACGCGGCCTGGAGAAGGCCCATATCGAACGTTACGGCTACAACATCGAATACGGATTCATCGAGCCGCTCCATTTGCGCCCGACCCTCGAAAGCGAGCGCATCCGCGGCCTCTACTTCGCCGGCCAAATCAACGGCACCACCGGCTATGAGGAAGCGGCCGCCCAAGGGATCATGGCCGGAATCAATGCGGTGCGCCGTCTCCGCGACGATACGCCGTTCGTGCTGTCACGTGGGCAGGCCTTTATCGGCGTTCTGATCGATGATCTCGTGACCAAGGGAATCACCGAACCCTATCGCATGTTGCCGTCGAGAGCCGAATATCGAATCACGCTTCGTGAGGGAAACGCCGATCTGCGTCTCTCCCACGACGGCCATGCCATCGGCCTGCTGCCCGATGATCGATACGCAACCGTCGTTCGCCGCCAGCGCGCCCTCGACCGCCTGCTAGCAGAACTTCACGACACTCGCGTCGGCCCCTCTCACGCCGTCAACGAACACCTGGAACAGCGCGGAAGCGCTCGATTGACCCACAATGGCGCCAGCCTCTTTGAGCTTCTTCGGCGGCCCAACATTGGAGTCTCCGATCTAATGGATGTCTCGTCATTGGACAGCGCTGTGGTCCAGGAAGCTGAAATCGAGGGAAAATACGCGGGCTACCTGACTCAGCAAGACCGCGAAATCCAGCGCCTCCGACGGTTGGAAACCCTCGTTATCCCCGAGGGCTTCGATTTTCTTGCCTTGTCCAACCTTTCGATCGAAGGCCGCGACCTGCTACAACGCGTTCAGCCGTCCTCGTTCGGTCAAGCGTGCCGCGTTCCCGGCGTCTCTCAAGCCGACCTCTCCATGCTCGCCATCCACCTGCGCCGCTGACTAGAACGGGGTCAGGCGCTCGTGCGCAATGATGCGCGCCGCCGCACGCTGAAAGATCTGTCCGGCCGTATAGCCTCCCGATGTCGAGCCGGACTGCACTTCATCCAACACAACGAGGAGAACGAAGTCCGGCGACGGCGCGGTGATCACGCCGCAAAACAAGGACGTGTCCTTTCCATCGACATAGCCTCGTCCAGGCACCGCCTTCTGAGCCGTCCCCGTTTTTCCCGCCACGGCAAAGCCCTCGACCTCGGCCCAGGTGCCCGTTCCCGTTTCAACGACGGTTCGCATGAGCGAAAGCATCGTACGCGCCGTATCCGCCGAGCAAACGCGCGCCCCTTCACGCTCGTTCGCGGATTCGGACAACACCAGACTCGGCGTTCGAAGGACGCCGTCCGTTGCCACCACGCCCATGGCGCGCGTCAACTGGATGGCGGTGACGGCCACCGACTGTCCGATCGACGTCGCCGCCAATGCAAGTCCGGACCATTGATCGACGGATCGTAGAATGCCGGCCTCTTCACCGGGCAGTTCGATGCCTGTCGGTTCCCCGAACCCAAGCGCCTCCAAGAAGCGATGAAACTCATCCTCCCCAAGCCGTTGAGCCACGCGGATCATGCCCGTATTGATCGAATGCTCGATGATCTCGCCAAAGGAAACCGACCCATAGGACACGTTGTCGGCGTTGTGCATGACGTGTCCGGATACATCGATGCCGTCGTTGCCGTCGAAGGTATCCAGCGGCGAGACAACGCCGTGCTCCAGCGCCGCGAGGCCGGTAAACACCTTGAAAATCGAGCCCGGCTCGAACAGGTGCGTGACCGAAAGGTTTCGGCGCGCTTCGGCGGTCGATGTTCCGAACGCATTCAGGTCATAGCCCTTGTCCTGCCCCATGGCAAGGACCTGGCCGGTGTGCGGGTCAAGCAAAACGATCATGCCGCCCAAGGCGCTGAATCGGCTCACTCCGGCGCGTATTTCTTCTTCGCAAATGAATTGCAGCCCTGCATCGAGACTCAACTGCAGGTCTTCGCCCGGAGCGCCCGGTTCAACGATCTCAATGTCATAAGTCCGGCCATCGGCGCCTTCGAGTACGCGCACCACTTGGGCGATGCCCTGGAGACGATGGTCGTAGGCAAGCTCCAATCCTTCGAGCCCATCGCCGTCCGTACCGACAAATCCGATCAGGTTCGATGCAAGCTGCCCTTGGGGATACCAGCGCTTCCACGTGTCGATGAAGACAAGCCCGTACACCGCCGCCTCGCTCGCGCGGCGGCGAATGCGCTGGGCAGTATCGAAATCCACGGTCCGGTCAATCCACGTGAAATACGACGCTCGCCTGACCTTGGCTTCGATGTCCGTTCGCGAGAGCGTCAATTCCTGGCTCAGAATCGTGATCGCAACCTCAGGCTCGGTGATATTGATGCCGTCAACGGCGATCGCCATCGCCTTGACATCCATGGCCAAGATATCGCCGTTTCGATCGAGAATGGCTCCACGCTGAGGAGGGAGCTCGATCGTGCGCTCTTGGGAGGCCTTGGCTCGATTCGACCAGTAGCCGTGCTGGAGAACCTGAAGCTGCACGAACCGCCCGATGATGACGGCCAACAGAATCGCGAAAACGGCGAGCATCGCGCGACCACGGTTGCGCACCGTTCGATCAGTCCGAGCCGGAGGAGGTGTAGGGTACATAGCGAATAACCGTCGGTTCCGACATGCCGAGTTGATCTCTCGCAATTCGTGCGATCCGCTCCAGCGAGAAGGCCTCTTCGATCCGAATCGTGAGAATGCGGTTGATCTCACGCTCCGCCTCCAATTGGATGCGCGCCTCTTCTGTCGCCGCCGTCAACGCCTGCAACCGATTCCCTTGCCAAAGGTACAGGAAACACAGCGCGGCAATCGCGCCCGCAGACAGAATGCCGCCCAGCATCGCAAATCGAGAAAGGGTGCTGCGCCGGCGATCAGCGTCCACGGGCCATCGTGAGGATCGTCGTCGACTCCACATCGTTTTCACCGCCCAAGCATACCCAGTTTCAGAGACGTCAAGGGGGACGGATGTCGCAAGAGAAATGGCTACACTAGACGCTCGGCGGCGCGGAGTTTGGCACTTCTTGCTCGCGGATTCGCGTCGACTTCCTCAGCACTCGCCGTTCGCGGTCGCGGCGTTAGAACACGCGCTTCGATTTGCTTGTCGCAAATGCAATCCGGGAAATCGGGAGGGCAAATGCAGGCCTTCGCTTTCTCCCGGAAGAAGTGCTTGACGAGACGATCCTCCAAGGAGTGGAAGCTGATGACGACCAACCTGCCGCCGGAGCACAATCGCGCAAACCCCTCGCTCAAGGCCGTCTCCAAGGCGCCCAGTTCATCGTTGAGATGCATGCGGATGGCTTGGAAGGTCCGGGTGGCCGGATCCAGACGTCGATAATCGTACTTCGCGGGAACCGCCCGGCGGATTATCTCCGCGAGCTGCCCCGTCGTCAGCAACGGCTCCACCGCCCTGGCCCGGATAATCGCGCCGGCGATACGCCGCGCATACCGCTCTTCCCCCAATCGGTAGATGACATCGACAAGTGCCGATTCCGAGACCTCGCTCAACCACTCGGCGGCCGTTTGCCCCATCGAGCGATCCATGCGCATGTCGAGGGGGCCGTCTCTTCGAAAACTGAAGCCTCGCGTGCTTTCGTCCAAATGGAGGGAGGACACGCCGATATCCAGGAGCACACCGTCGACGTAGCGAATCTCCAGCCGATCGAGATGATGCGCGAGCTCTCGAAAGTTGCCGTGAATCAGGCTCAGGCGATCCGCATAGGCCGCCAGCCGCTGGCCCGCAAGCGACAAGGCCTGGCGATCCCGGTCGATACCCAGGAGACGGACGGAGGCATCCGCCTCCAGCAAGGCCTGCGCATGTCCGCCCAGTCCCAGTGTGCCGTCGACAATCGTTTTTCCGGCCAGCGGAGACAGCGCTTGAACGACGTCATCAACCAGGACGGGAATGTGGCGAGGACTCGAAGGATCGGACACGTCGCTCACTCAACCTGACGCTTGAGCTCGTCAAGCAACTGAAGGCTCTCCAGGGGCGTCAACGTATTGGGGTCGATCTTCCGGAGCCGCTGCACCACGGGGTGATCCTCGGCGCCGAACAGAGGAACCGGCTCCGCCAGTGCGTCCGCGTGCCCGAGCTTGGAAAGCGGAGCATCGTGAAGCAACTGATCGAGGATGGCGTCCGCCGCCTCGGTCACATGAGGCGGAAGTCCCGCCAACCGCGCCACATGCACGCCGTAGCTCCCACGCGCCGTTCCCTTGATCACGCGATGCAGAAAAACGACGTCCTTGCCGACTTCCTTCACAGAGACATGAAGGTTCTCGACATTGAGAACGTCCTCGGCAAGCCGCGTCAGTTCTTGGTAATGGGTCGCGAACAACGTTTTCGCGCGGACGCGCGTCGCCAGCTCCCGCGCCACAGCCCAGGCGATGGACACGCCATCGTAGGTGCTCGTTCCACGTCCCATTTCATCCAGGATGATCAAGCTCCGCGGGGTTGCACGCTGAAGGATCGCCGACACCTCGAGCATCTCCATCATGAAGGTGCTGATTCCCTCGACAAGCATGTCCGAGGCGCCGACTCGGGCGAAGATACGATCGACGATGGGGAGGACGGCCTCTGTTGCAGGGACGAAGGAGCCCATTTGCGCCATCAAGCTGATTAGCGCGTTTTGCCTCAAGAAGACCGATTTTCCCGCCATATTGGGGCCGGTGAGGATCACAAGATCACGATCGTCCCCCAACTCCAAATCATTGGGCACGAAGGCTTCCAAGCGCTCGACCACAGGATGCCGTCCCTCGCGAACCTTCAGGATGTGCTCCTCCGTGAACGTCGGACGCACGTAGTTGTGCTGGTGCGCAATCTCGGCCAATGCCAGGTAGACGTCCAATTCGGATACCGCATCCGCCAGGGCCTGGAGCCCGGGAATGGCCTCCGCCAACCTCGCCAAGGCGCCCTCAAACAGCTCGTGTTCCAGGGCCACAGCACGTTCATCCAGGTGCGAAATTCGTTCTTCGAACCCGCGCAGTTCGTCTGTAACGAAACGCTCGGCATTGGCCAGCGTTTGGCGACGGACATAGCGATCCGGCACCTTGTCCAAATTCGAGCGCGTCACTTCGATGTAATACCCAAAGACCCGGCTGTAGCCGACCTTCAGCTTGGAGATGCCCGTGGCTTCCCGCTCAGCAGCCTCCAACGACGTGAGCTGTCCGCGGATCGTTCGCGCCTCGTCACGAATGGCGTCCAACTCGGCGTCATACCCTGAACGGATCAAGCCTCCATCCCTTGGATCGATCGGCGGCTGGTCCACCAACATCCCCTCGAACAACTGGGACAACTCATCCGTTTCCTGACGAGCCAGTTCGTCACGAATGGCAACCAGTCGACCGTTATCGCCGCCATCCGCCGACGCGTCGAATCCCTCCGCCAAGCCGCTCACCGCCGAAAGAGACATCAACAGAGCCTGAAGATCGGTCGGCCGCATCCGTTTCGCGCCCAGTTTTCCGATCAACCGCTCCAGGTCATGAATGCCGCTCAACCCCCCGCGAAGGCGTTGTCGAACCATCACCTGCTGATGCAGTGCCGTTACCGCATCCAATCGCGCCTCAATACGATCGCGGCGCGTCAGCGGCGAGAGGATCATCCGTCGCAACCGGCGGCGTCCCATGCTCGTCGCCGCCGCATTCAGAACATGCAACAACGTGCCGCGCTCTTGGCCCTCGCGCAACGGCTTGACCAATTCCAAACTGCTGACCGTGAAGGGATCGAGATCCATCTGATCGGACAGCACATACGCCGCGAGCGGCCGGAGGTGGATGAGCGCCGTTTTCTGCGTGACCTCGACGTACGCTCTCAGGGCGCCGGCGGCGCGCAAGCCCGGCTCATCGTCGCCCAGCAGAAGCTGATCCCCGCCACGGACGCGATAGGTCGCTTCATCCACATGCGTGACGAATAGCTCCGTGGCCTGTTCCGTCGGCAACGAACGATCCTCAGGCAACAGAACCTCGGATGGCGCGCGCCGCATCAACTCGTCCTCAAGTTCGTGGAGGAAGCGCGTTGTTGTATGGATGAACTCACCCGTGGAAAGATCCAGGAACGCAAGTCCGAAAGGACCGTCGGCATCGATACAGTCAACGGCGGCCAGATAGTTGTTGACACCGGCATCGAGAAGTCCGTCCTCAAGGACCGTTCCCGGCGTGATGATGCGGACGATATCCCGCTTCACGAGCCCCTTGGACTTCTTGGGGTCCTCGACCTGTTCACACACGGCGACCTTGTATCCGCGTTGCAGCAGTTGCTGCATATAAGCCTCCCCACGGCGAATCGGGACACCCGCCATCGGATGGCCATTTCGCGCCGTAAGTACGATATCCAACTCCCGGGCGACGACCTTCGCGTCCTCAAAAAACGTCTCATAGAAATCGCCGAGATGAAAAAAGAGGATGGCATCCGGGGTCTCAGCCTTGAATCGCCAGTACTGCTTCATCATGGGAGTTTGCTTGGACGCATCGCTCATGAGGCCAGTATACGCCCCGCTTTCCTCTACCTGCAACGCAAGTGCGAAGCGAAGTATACACGGAAACGCTGACGTAAATTCAATCTCCAGATACCTTGCGAACCTGTTGACATCCGAATACAACGTTGATATAGTTGTCACAATTAGTTCATGGTCCTGAAAAAGGCAAACCATCTGAAAGGGTGGGGCGCAAAGCCAACGGACCTTCACGAGCAAGCTCGTAGGGTGGCCGGGTTGCCAGGGAAGACTCTGGAAACCCGGTCACTCTGTTGTTGTCCGGGGAGAAGAGGACGAAAGCAGAAGCAGAAAGCACGGTCCTGAAAAGGCAAACTACCTGAAAAGGTGGGACGCAAAGCCAACGGACCTTCACGAGCCTTAGCTCGTAGGGTGGCCGGGTTGCCAGGGAGACCCTCTGGGAACCCGGCCACCTTTTTAGGGGTATGCACGCGGGAGGAGACGAGGAATGCAGACAACGATCTACTACAACAACGAAGACGCCTACCTCATGAGCCAGGTAGACGCCAAGGGACGGCGAGAACGCAAGAGCCGTAGCGCCGTCATTCTGTCGATTCTCGAAGATTATTTCGAGAGCGACAAACGCTTGGGCGAAATCCTCGTCGATATCGGCGTCCTCAGTCACGCCGATCTCTGCAAAGGCCTCGAACTCCAGAAATCGAAATTCACAGACAAATTGCTTGGGGACATCCTGTTGGAAGAGGAATACGTCACCCAGGAAGCCGTTGAACGCGCCTTGATGATTCAGGACCGTCAGCGCGAGGAAGTTCCCAATGGTTAAGGGTTTACAAGTCAGCAATTATCGCTATCATAAACATGCACTGAGTCTGCAAAGGCAAACCATTCGTGAGGATGGGACGCAAAACCACGGACCTCAGGACGCGCGGCCACGCGCGGGCGAACCCACCGGGTTCGCGAGGCAGCCGGGTTGCCAGCTCCGAAGGAGGATGACATGACGGAGCAGGCAAAACACACCGGGCGCTGGACATGGGGGGGAAGTGACCGTCAACGCGGTCTGCAGCATTCACGCGCCTCGAGGATCACACGGGCAACCTCGCGGATAGGACAGCGGCTGTTCGTCCTAACCCTGGCGTTGCTCCTCTTTGCATCCCTCGGAGTCGCCAAGGACACGAATACATTCAATTTCAAAGTTATCGACGGCAATGCGTGGCTCATCGAGATGTTCAGATCGGTCAAGGTGTACGCTCTTGATGCTGAAACTGGAGATCGAGTCGATGCGCTGCCCGTCATCGTCGAACACAACCCGGACGAACCCATTCGGTTCCAGCTTGAGCCGGGCCACTACGAGTTTGTGGTTGAGCTGTCTTACCTTTCAGAAGACGTCATCTATTTCCAATTCGAGATGATCGAGGGCGCCGCCCTCCAGCTTGTCGATCTGCGTGAACTCGAGCTCCCTGAAGAGCTTTCGGTGTATTAGGGGGCCATCATGCGTAGGCACGACACCACAGCAACGCGTTGGCATCAACAGAAATTCCGTGAGGCAGATAAAAGAGATGAAAGAGAGGTGAGCATGGCTAGAACGAGACGAGAGTCGACAGCGTCCAATCGAGCAAAAGCGGGATTGAACGCCAGCACCAATACCTTCCTTCCAGGGGGCAAGTCTGCCTTCGTGGCCCTGCTCGTCTCCGTACTTCTGCTCCTCTCCGTTGGGCTGGTCTGGGGACAAAACCTCCAGGTCGTCAATGTCAGCGGAGTCTGGGAGAATACGGAAATAGAGGGCGGTGGCTCAGCCGATGGAGAAGGCACGACATCCATTCGATGGGGGACGCCTGCCTCCGGTTCGGGCCGAAGCGGCTATGACTTCGACGCCGTACAAATCAGTTCGCTTGGTCCCGGTTCGCCCGTTGTGATCGGTTATTTCACGCACCTCAATTTCCCGATCCGAGGTGACGTACTTGAGACCGGAGATCTCGTCATCACCATCGAGTTCAACGATCCGCGGCTCACCCAGTCGAGCATCGACGTCACCATTCCCTTCACGCATGACGAAACGCCCAACGGTGACGATCCCTGTGACTATCCATCAGGACCCAACCAAAACGGCTGCGCGGACGCCGTCTTTATCGGAACGGCGGTTAGCGACTTCATCATCGTTGGGGGTATCGAATGTGAAGTCACCGTCTGGTTTGGCAACGGTACCTCGCAATTCCTCACAGCAGAGGATGAAGAGAATGAGATCGAGCTTTATCTCCAGTTCTCCTGCCCGTCCTTTAACCCCCAACTCACCATCGAAAAGAGTGGGCCGTCCAACGCCAACATCGGTGACACCGTAACCTACACCTTCAGCGTCACCCACGCCGTGACAAGCGACGGATCCCCTGTCGGCAACCTCACGGTCACCGACTCGATCGCCGGCAACGCCACCCTGACCGGCAAATCGGGCGGCGACCAAGATGATTTCCTGGAAGACGGCGAAACCTGGACCTATGAAGCCGCCTATACGATCCAAGCGGACGATCCGCATGATCTGATCAACGAAGTCTGCGTCGAAGGCACAGATATCGATGAAGACGTGATTTCGGACTGCGATACCCACACCACCACCGTGCCGCACGCTCCCGTGATCACGGTTGAGAAATCAGCCGACGTCGCCACCGCGACCGTCGGAGACACGGTTAACTACACCATCACCGTCACTCACGCGCAGGCGTCCGATGGCTCGCCAGTCGACATCACCAGCGTGATTGATTCGCTGGGGATCTCCCTTGCAGGGCCGACAGGCGATGACGGAGACGCCCTCCTCGAAGGCGGAGAAACCTGGACCTACACCGGCTCACGCGAAGTCTTGCCCGATGATCCGAGCAACCTGGTCAACAACGTGTGCGTCGAGGGCGAAGACCTCGATGGCGATTCCGTGTCCGATTGCGACGATACGACGACGACCATCGATCACCATCCTGCATTGCTCGTTCAGAAATCGGGCGATCCGACGACGGCTCAGGTTGGCGATACGATCGACTACACGATCACCGTCCAACATCACGGCTCTTCCGACGGCTCTCCGATCGATATCATCGAGATCACGGACTCGCTTGGCATTGCATTGGCCGGTCCGACCGGAGACGATGGCGACGGCCTTCTCGAGGCCAACGAAACATGGACCTATACCGGAAGCCGCATCGTTCTCGCCGACGATCCGACGGATCTCGTCAATACCTTCTGTGCGAATGGTCTCGACCTCGACGGAGAGGCGGTCACCGACTGTGACTCCACCACCACCACGGTCGAGCATGAGCCCGTTCTCCAGGTTCAGAAATCGGGGAACCCAACGACGGCTCAGGTTGGCGATACGATCGATTACACGATCACTGTGGAACATGCTCCCAGCTCGGACGGCTCGCCCATCGACATCACATCCGTCGACGACTCGCTGGGGATTTCGCTGTCAGGCCCCACGGGCGACGATGGCGACGGCCTTCTCGAGGTCAACGAAACGTGGACCTATACTGGATCACGAGAGGTCCTCCCCGATGATCCGACCGACCTGATCAATGAAGTGTGCGTCGAGGGGCTCGATCTCGACGGCGACGCCGTGTCGGATTGCGGTTCGACATCGACCACGATCGAACACGAACCCGTCCTGCTGGTTGAGAAGGCGGGGGTGCCTGCGATCGCCAATGTGGGCAACACCATCGCCTACATGATTACCGTTCAACATGCCCCGACCTCGGACAACTCCCCGATCAACGTCACAAGCGTTTTTGATTCCTTGAACATCGTTCTCACCGGACCGTCTGGAGACGACGGTGATGGTTGGCTCGAAGATGGTGAAGTTTGGACCTACACCGGCTCCCGCGATGTGCTTCCGACCGACCCCGAGAACTTGATCAATGAAGTGTGCGTGGATGGCGTCGACTTGGATGGCGATACCGTCAGCGATTGCGGCGATACGACCACCATCGTCCGGCATGAACCGGTTCTCGTGGTGGAGAAGACAGGCAATCCGGCCGCCGCCGCAGACGGCGATACGGTTACCTATACCATTACGGCACAACACGATCCGACCTCCGATAGCTCGCCAATCGATATCACAACGGTGATTGACTCGTTGGGCGTCGTCTTGTCCGGCCCTTCCGGCGATGACGGCGATGGATGGCTCGAGTCGGGAGAGACGTGGACCTATATCGGGTCCCGGGTTGCCCAAGCCTCCGATCCTCACGAATTGGTCAATACCGTGTGCATCGAAGGGGTCGATCTCGATGGAGATCCCATCGAAGATTGCGATTCGACCACAACGCTGATCTCGCATCCCGCCATCGACCTTGTGAAGACGGCGGACGTCGCCTTCGCGAATGTCGGCGAAACGATCACGTATACCTACTCCGTCAAGAACACCGGCGACGTCGACCTTTACAGCGTCACGCTTGACGATGACGTACTCGGAACGATCTCCGGGCCCATCAGTGGCGACGATGGAGACAATGTGCTTGAAATCACGGAGACGTGGATTTATCAAGCCACTCACCTGGTCATCGAAAATAATCTTCCCGGCCCGATGATCAATGTGGCCACGGCGTCGGGAACGCCTCACGTCGGCGAACCCGTTGACGATTCGGATACCGAAACCGTTGCCTTGACGTACAACCCCGGTATTGAAGTTGTCAAGACCGCCGCCACCGGCCCGTTCGTTGTCGGCGATGACATCGTCTATGACTATGTGGTCACCAACACGGGCGATGTTTCCTTGACCTCGATCACGCTGGATGACGACGTCCTGGGAACCATCTTGCTGGGAGCCACAAGCTTGACCCCAGGAGCATCGACCACCGGCTCCGCCACCCATACGGTCACCCAAGCCGATGTGGATGCGGGCTCCATCGTGAATGTGGCGACAGCCGAAGGACACCCCCCGGTCGGCGGCCCCATTTCCGATACGGATGATGAAACCGTTCTGTTTGGCCAAACGCCGCAGATCGATGTCGTGAAAACGGCACTCGGCGGCCCCTTCACCGTCGACGATGTGATCACGTACAGCTATGAGGTGACGAACACGGGCAACGTCACGCTGACAACGATCAGCTTGTCGGACGACAAGCTGGGCGCCATCAGCCTGACAACGACCACCTTGGCGCCTGGCGCATCAACGACGGGAACCGCGCCTCACCAGGTGACGCAAGCGAATGTGGACGCCGGATCTCTGGCGAACACAGCGACTGTGGAAGGCACAGCGCCCGATCAGTCCACGGTGTCGGATACAGACGACGAAGTCGTCGATTTCGGTCACGAGCCACAGATTACCGTCATCAAAACGGCATCCTCCGGTCCGTTCGCCGTCGGCGATACCCTCCTTTATACCTACGTCGTCACCAATACCGGCAACGTCACCTTAACGAATGTTGCCGTATCCGATGACATTCTCGGCCCCATCGCGCTGGGGACAACCACGCTGGCACCCAGTGCGTCCACGTCCGGGACGGCCTCGCATGTCGTGACGCAATCGGACATCGACGCCGGCACGCTGATCAACGTCGCAACCGCGACGGGGACGCCGCCGGCAGGCCCTCCGGTGACGGATAACGAGGACGAGATCGTCGATTTCGGACAAACACCGCAGATTCAGGTCGTGAAGACGGCGGCGGACGGCGCCTATGGCGTCGGCGACACCATCATCTATACCTACGTCGTCACCAATACCGGTAACGTTACGCTCTCGAACGTCGCCCTCGTGGATGACGTTCTCGGATCGATCAGCTTGGAGGATACGGTTCTGGCGCCTGGCGATGTCACCTCGGGGACAGCCCCCCATCTGGTGACACAATTGGATGTGGATGCCGGAAGCATCGTGAACGTCGCCACGGTCAGCGGAACAGCCCCGGATCAAACGATCGTGACCGATGAGGACGACGAAACCGTCAGTTTCGGACAGGTTCCTCTCATCGACGTCCAGAAAGCGGCCTCCAACGGTCCGTTTGCTGTCGGCGACACCATCACCTACACCTACGTCGTCACCAATACGGGTAGCGTCACACTGACGAACATCAGCTTGACGGATGACATCCTCGGGACGATCGCACTGTCGGAGGTGAGCTTGGCTCCAAGCGAAACCGCGACAGGGCAAGCGTCGCATGTCGTCACCCAAGGCGATGTCGATTCGGGATCCATCGTCAATATCGCCTCGGTCGCAGGCACGCCACCTTCCGGACCTCCCGTGACGGATACGGACGACGAGACCGTGGAATTCGCGCAAACTCCGCTGATCGATGTGGTAAAGACAGCGTCTGATGGGCCGTTCGCTGTCGGCGACACCATCACGTATAGCTATGTTGTGTCGAATTCCGGCAATGTCACGCTCACCAACGTCAGTCTCGTTGATGACAAACTGGGCGCCATCACCCTCGGAGCCGCCACGCTGGCTCCGGGCGCATCGACCAGCGGGCAAGCGATCCATGTGGTCACCCAAGCCAATGTCGATGCCGGATCGTTGGAGAACACGGCCACGGCCACCGGCACGGCACCCGATCAGTCTCAGGTCACGGATGAGGATGATGAAACCGTCAGCTTCGGTCAGACGCCTCAGATCGAGGTCGTCAAGACCGCGGCCGATGGCCCCTTCGTCGTCGGCGACACCATCGTCTACACCTACGTCGTCACCAACACCGGCAACGTCACGCTGACCGACGTCAGCCTCGACGATGACAAGCTGGGCGCCGTCACATTGGGCGAAACGACCCTTTCGCCCGGTGATTCGACGAGCGGCACGGCATCCCACGTTGTGACTCAAGCCAACGTCGATACCGGCTCGCTGGAGAATACAGCCACGGCTACCGGCATGGCCCCCGACCAGTCCCAGGTCTCGGATGAGGATGATGAAACCGTGGTCTTCGGCCAGACGCCTCAGATCGAGGTCGTCAAAACCGCGTCCGACGGCCCCTTCGCCGTCGGCGACACCATCACTTACACCTACGTCGTCACCAACACCGGCAATGTCACGCTGACCGGCGTCAGCCTTGACGACGACAAGCTGGGCGCCATCACCCTTGGAGCCGCCACGCTGGCTCCGGGAGCATCGACCAGCGGACAAGCCTCTCACGAGGTCATCCAAGCCAACGTCGATGCCGGCTCACTGGAGAACACGGCCACGGCTACCGGCACGGCACCCGACCAATCCCAGGTCTCGGATGAGGATGATGAAACCGTGGTCTTCGGCCAGACGCCTCAGATCGAGGTCGTCAAAACCGCGTCCGACGGGCCCTTCGCCGTCGACGACACCATCGTCTACACCTACGTCGTCACCAACACCGGCAACGTTACGCTGACCGACGTCAGCCTCGACGATGACAAGCTGGGCGCCATCACCCTTGGAGCCACCACGCTGGCTCCGGGAGCATCGACCAGCGGACAGGCTACCCACGAGGTCACCCAAACCAACGTCGATGCCGGCTCACTGGAGAACACGGCCACAGCCACTGGCTCAGCACCCGATCAATCCCAGGTCACGGACGAGGACGACGAAGTCGTGGTCTTCGGTCAGACGCCTCAGATCGAGGTCGTCAAAACCGCCTCCGCCGGCCCCTTCGCCGTCGGCGAGTCGATAACCTATCTCTATGTCGTCACCAACACCGGCAATGTGACACTGACCAACATCAGCCTCGACGATGACAAGTTGGGTTCGATCAGTTTGAGTACAAGCCTGCTCGCTCCTGGCGAATGGACGGGAGGCACCGGTTCCCATGTCGTCACCCAACAAGACATCGACGCAGGGACCCTCACCAACCTGGCCACAGCCACAGGAACCGCACCCGATCAGTCCCAGGTCTCAGACGACGATGATGAAACCGTCAGCTTCGGTCAGACCCCGCAGATTGAGGTCGTCAAGACCGCGTCCGACGGCCCGTTCGGTGTCGGCGACACCATCACCTACACCTACGTCGTCACCAACACCGGCAATGTTACGCTGACCGGCGTCAGCCTCGACGACGACAAGCTGGGCTCTATCTCCCTCGGATCCACCACGCTGGCTCCGGGAGCATCGACCAGCGGCACAGCGCCGCACGTGGCGACCCAAACCAACGTCGATGCCGGCTCACTGGAGAATACAGCCGTCGTCACCGGCACAGCGCCCGATCAGTCCCAGGTCACGGACGAGGACGACGAAACCGTAGTCTTCGGCCAGACCCCGCAGATCGAGGTCGTCAAGACCGCATCCGCAGGGCCGTTCGCAGTCGACGATACCATC
>JANQGM010000019.1 GCA_028277345.1 Candidatus Bipolaricaulota bacterium
TCTTGGTTGTTACCTAGAGATTCTGCTTCGGTGACCCTCTTTCTTCCCCCTTCTTCAGCTACGGACCTGTAAACAGTACCGTGAAACTCGACACTCTAGGAGGAAAGATCGATCATGACGTCCCTGGGACTCTCTTGGGAAACTGGTTTGTCGAAGGGACCAACGGGTATGCGGGAGCTTCGCCTATAGGCGGATCCGTGGCACCCAATCAGCAAGTGGGGTATTGGAGTACTCACTTGGCCATCGCTCCGGACCCCATCGATCCGTCCGTTCTCTTCATCTCCCTTGGAAGCTACGACGGACGAACGGCGCAACATGCGATCGGAAATCCCAATCCGCACCCTGCCCTGGTGACCCCGGAGACAGGTCTCGTGAAGTACGAGCTTGTGGGTTCGCAATACATCGTCACATCGACAGGGGAGCCCTGGGCCGGCATCCTGAGAGCCGCCGCGCCGGATATCTTCGTTGAAATCTACCCCCAGCATGTCTACGGAACCGTATTGGTTGAGCTTCTCCCGGGCGAGCGACTGCGGGTCGAGAGCTTCCCAGGAGTTCCCTCTCATCGCGTATCGGCGTTCACTTCTGCTGCGCGCGTCTATTCAAGGTAATGCTTTGCGTTTGGACATCCCTCGCTTACGACAGCCGCACGATCCTCTTGACTTAGACATCGATCTATGTTATATATTTATCTAACTTAGATAATGGTCTACGGAACATGGCATGACGACACCACAACACGATGTGCGCCCGATTCTCGAATGGGATTGCGGAACGGCCTATGATTTTTTCATCAGCTATGCCGTTCTGTCGAATCCCAAGCGTTTTGGCGTGAGAAGCTCCTGGGCCTCTGGAATGCGGGCGCGCCTAGCGCCCAAGGATCGGAATGTCATGGACACTGCCGTTTCGGTACTTGGCGTTCCAGCGCCGTGGGTTCACGAGATGAAGGCGCCCAAGAACGCCGAACAGTCTCTGAACGCGCTGTCAAACATACCCGCGAAGGAACGGCTTGTCGCACTGACCCCCGTCCCATGCCAAGAGGGGCAGATCGAGGAGCGGCAGTTTCTTCTCGCCATTGCAGCGCGTGGTGCGTGGTCGGCGGCGGATGTGGAGCAACTGGCTGAGGTGCGATCGAAACGAGGCGCGAAGCACAAGTTCCCAAAGCGCGAGGACCTTGAACGGATCTTGGAAACATGGGCGCAAGCCGAGCAATTCGGCGAAGACTATCTTGTGGGCCTTCGTGCGTATTACGATGTGTTTTTCGCTGAAGAGGAAAAGCGGATTGCCTCGAAATTGGAGATGGCGCTGAGGGTGGCGATGGAAAAAGCCGACGCCATGCGCACCCTTGATTTCCTCGAAGAAATCACCCAAGGCATTCGCTATGAAGACGCCTCCAACATGGAGCGATTGACACTTGTTCCCAGTTACTGGATCAACCCCCTGGTTCAGACGCACGCCCTGGGAGCTGGACATCGACTGTTGGCGTTCGGAGCACGCCCAGCGAACGATTCGCTCGTTCCTGGAGATCCGGTGCCGGATGCCCTTCGAAACTCACTCAAGGCTCTGGCTGACCCCACTCGGTTGCGAATCCTCCGCTATTTGCATCATGACCCTATGACGATGGCTGAACTCACGAAACGGCTTCGACTCAGGATGCCTACGGTGATTCATCACCTGTCAGCGCTTCGTCTCGCGGGGCTTGTCTCCATTCACATCGAAGGAAAAGGCAAAGGCCCCGGACAACGCTACGGCGTGCGAACCGAAGGCCTTGACGCATCCATCCAGTCGCTTCAGGCGTTTATACGCGGGGATCGTTCTGAACGAGAAGACGAACGAGCGAAGGAGGACACATGAACAACACCTATGAACTGAATCAACTATCGCATTTGATCGGCAAGGAGCGGATGATGAAGCGCGACTTCGCACGTGAGCTCCGTCGGGTTGAACAGCGGCGACACGCCTACCGCCGTATGCAACGGGAAATCGAGCGACTCATCAAAGCGGAAGGAAACACCGATTCGATCCGCGCCATGATCGATCAGTTGGCTGTGAAGCTGGACCCCTGCACACGGTCAGCGTCCCAGCCCTGCTGTCGATCCTAAGGAAGAATGCCAGCCAAAAGGCGCACCGGGGGATGTCCTTGTAAAGGGGGATGTTCCCCGGTCTTCATTCAGGGGAGCTCGCTGCCCGGCGCTCGTCAATGAGCACCTCTCCGAATGCGTCGTACGCGCGAACCTCCGTACGCGCGGGCGCTTGGAGAGGATAATCGGACGCGTGCATCGACCAGATCATCGAATCCACGGGCTGTCCGTCCTTGATGGGGCCCCTCCGGCGCAGGGTGGCTTCGTGAACGAAACCAAGTTTTTGGGGGACGGATGAACTGGCAAGATTCTTCGGACTGCAGTGGATTTCCACGCGATCCATGCCATCAACCTCGAACGCGACCTTGGTCAAGGCTGCCGAGGCTTCGGTGGCATAGCCGAGGTTGATGTGATCGGCGCGAATCCAATAGCCAATCTCGCGGGCATTGTCTCCTCGACGTGTGTGCAGGCCCGATCCGCCGATGACGAGCGATTCATCACGATCAAAGATGGCGTAGATGTAATCTTTATCGAGATCGAAGAATGCGCGGAATTGCCGCAAGCGCTTGATCTTGACATCCAAAGGCTCGGGTTCGTGCTCGGCCCACGGCATCCATTCGCGCAAGTGCTCAAGGCTGAGGTCGATGGCATCCTTGAGCAGCTGAGCGTCACGCGGCTCCCAGCACCTTAAGACCAGGCGCTCGGTTTCGATGCGATAGGCGGGACCGAGTTGCGTCTCAGACATGATGGTGGCGATGATACCGAAAAGCGAGAAAGTGATCGAAGGGTCTACACAGGCACCTCGCCGTCATCCCACATCTGACGGATGCGTTCGGAGATATCCATCGGCGGTTCGCTGAAGGATTCCATGTCATTTCGCCTCGGCTGTTGCCGGGACAGATTGACGGTCTCCATGGAGGGCACCACATGGCGGGAAAAGAACCGGCAGAGCTGCATGTAGGAGTGTGGGCTGGAAAGCCCATACCAACGGTGGTAGTACCGCAGTGGGCGGCTGACGTAGAGAAAGTCTCTGGCTCGCGTCAAGGCAACGTAGGCGAGCCGCCGCTCCTCCTCCAACTCTTCTTCGGAGCCCGCGGACATGTCTGAGGGAAGAAATCCGTCGGTCGCATGAATGAGGTAGACGACATCCCATTCGCAGCCCTTCGCGGAATGGATGGTCGATAGGATGAGGTAGTCCTCATCGCGCGACGGAGGGCCGGCGAGGTCGGCGGTGGCCGAGGGAGGATCCAACTGCAAGTCGACGAGGAACTTTCGCCGTGACGCGTATCCTGAGGCGATTTGCTCCAGGCTGACAAGATCCCGCACGCGAACGCTCGCATTGTCATAGGTCTTTTTCAAGAGGCTGTCGTAAAACTTTCGAATCCGCTCGATTTGAATCGCCGGTTCGTTGATGCCCATGGGTAGGAGATCTTCAATCATCTGGGTGAAGGCGCGAAGTTCGTCCCGAGCGGCGGGCGGTGCTTTGAACGAGCCGATGGCCTGGGGGTCTCCACCATTGGCGAGGACATGATCGAGGATTTTGGCGGCTGTGGACGGGCCGATTCCGTCCATCAACAGGAGAACGCGAAACCAGGCCATCTCATCGCGAGGATTCTCCAGTAAGCGCAAGATGGCGATAAGGTCCTTCACGTGGGCGGCTTCCATGAACTTCAGCCCGCCGTACTTGTGGTAGGGAATGTTGTGTCGCGTCAGCTCCAATTCGAGCGATGTGGAAAGGTAGGCGGCGCGAAACAGGACCGCTTGCTCCTTGAGCGGAATGCCCTCTTCATAGTGTTGGAGAATGCGTTCGATCAGGAATTCGTCTTGCTCGCCTTCGTCCTTGCAGGTGACCAGTTTGGGGCGCTGCTGAGATGAGCGTTCCGACCACAATTCCTTGGTGTACTGGTCTTCGGCCTCCGAAATCAGGAGATTTGCCGTATCGAGGATCGGCATGACGGAGCGGTAGTTCTGCTCAAGGGTGAGAACCGTGGTCCCGGCGAATTGCTTGGGGAAGTCAAGCATGTTTCGAACCGTGGCCCCCCTAAATCGGTAGATCGATTGGGCATCGTCTCCGACGACCATGATGTTGTCATGTTCAGTGCACATGCCTCCCAGAATCTGAGCTTGCATCCGGTTGGTGTCTTGGTACTCATCGACCAAGACATAGTCAAAGCGGCCCGAGATTTCCGTGGCGAGCGCGGGTGTCGAGAGCAGATGAACCCAATACAGGAGAAGATCGTCGAAATCGAGTACGTTGTTTTCTTGTTTTCGAGTGACATAGAGCTTGAAGAGTTCGCGAAGCTCGTCCTTCCATTCCTGACACCATGGATATTCGCTTTGAAGCACAAGCTCGAGGTCCTCTGAAGCGTTGACGCAGCGGGAATAGATGGACAGGCACGTTCGCTTGCGAGGGAATCGCTTTTCCATCTTGTGCAACCCGAGATCGTGGCGGATGAGATTGAGCAGATCCTCAGCATCGCCTTGATCCATGACCGTGAAATCCTGCCTCAGGCCGGCGGACTCGTGATACAACCGAAGCAAGCGATTGGCAATGGCGTGGAACGTTCCACCCCAAACGCGTCCGGTCCCCGGCGTGCCGCGTGTGACGATGCCGGAGGCGCGGCGGAGCATCTCTTGGGCGGCGCGGCGTGTGAAGGTCAGCAGCAAGATCCGGGAAGGATCCATTCCCTGCGAGATGAGGTAGGCGACGCGATAGGCGAGGGTTTTCGTCTTGCCCGTTCCCGCGCCGGCAACCACCAAGAGGGGGCCGTCTCCATAGGTGACGGCCTCTCGCTGTTGTGGGTTCAGCTCATCGAGCCAAGCATACTCATCGTGCGTCGTGGACATCGTGTAACCTTATCCGATCCAGCGGTTTCCGCCGAAGATCCGTTGGGAAACCCATTCATCAGAGGAGCGCGCGATGAAGACGAAACGGCTGAACCTTCGCCCTATTGAGATTAACGACGCCGAGAAGATCGTTGAACTATGGAGCGATCCACGCGTCACCGAGCACCTGGGCGGCCCTAAGGACCCGCAACGCATCCGCGACTTTACGATTGAGATCGCCACCGATCCTGAGGCTGTATTCGCGGAAGAGGGAGATCGTTGGTGGTCCGTGTGCTTGGGAAATACGGGAGATTGGATCGGCAAGTGCGGTTTGCTTGCCAAAGACGTTGAAGGGGTTAGCGAGATCGAGCTCTCGTATTTCTTCCTTCCAGCCGCATGGGGGTCCGGCTATGCGACCGAGGCCGCCGCATGCTTGGCGGATCACGCCTTCAACGAACTGGGGCACTCTTCGCTGATCGCCATCATCGATCCGGACAATCGTCGCTCAGCGAGGGTGGCGGAACGGCTGGGGATGGCCTTGGAGAAGACGATCCCTCGCCCCGGCGGCGTCACGAAGTGCATTTATCGGTTGCTGTCCGCAGCTCCCTAGGCCCGGCACGTCGGGCACTGGGGCGTGTTCCGTTCCAATCGCGACCTTCCAATGTGCGACCGCGGTTCAGGCCCCACAGCTTTCGACTGACGGTTCGTCACCTGCGCCCTCTTATGCCAATCTCCAACGATCTCCGCGGTGGCTGATGTCGAATTCCTTTTTCTGAAGCCAAGTTAGCGCTTCGGGATCTCCGAGAAGGCGATTGGAATGATTGAAATGGATGAAGCGGATGATCGTCCCCAGGGTATCCAACCGTTCGACGGCGTCCTCGATGGGGGGATGCGGGATCTCCCTGCGATCGCGGGTGGGAAGCTCGTCTGACGTGAAGAAGGTGCCATCGAGCAGAGCAATATCACATTCGCGAATCCAATGAAGGATCTCGCCTTCCCAGGCATCGATGTCCGGGCAATAGACCAACGAAGCCTCCGCTCCTCGGAGCCTCCACGCGACGGTATCGGACAGTTCATCTCGATGAGGAACGCTGATAGGAAGGGCGGTCACATGCTCGCTGAGTGGGATGGGGTTTCCAGGGGAGACCTCGTGGATCTCGATGTTCTCAAGCGACACAAGCTGCCGCCAAGGCTGATTGTGCTTCAAAAACGCGGCCATGCGCGGTGTGCACCATACGGGCAGCAGGCACGAATTGAGCGCTTCTCTTCCCAAGAAAGCCAATCCTAGATAATGGCCGATGTGCGCGTGGGTCAGGAGGAGGCCCGAAAACTCGACGTCTGCGAATTGAGAACGCAGCCCATCCAGCTGACGGCCGATATGCGGCGACGCATCAACCAGCCAGAACCTCCCTTCCATCCGGTCAACGACGGCCAGCGATGCGCCTATCCGCTCGTGCAACGGATCGCGCCGCGCTGCTGCGCAATGGGTGCAGGAGCAGCCAAGTTGAGGAATTCCGGCATCCTGAGCGGTTCCTAGGACCCAAACGTCGACGTGGTTCGATCTCATGCGATCATTCTACTTCCGGAACGGCGAGCGACCCATCGGACGATCCCAAAAGGAGCGCTCCCGAGGGGGCACCCTCGGGAGCGAGATACAACAGACTCCTGTGGATCGGAGTTGCCGCTAGCTTCCGGATGAGGAGGCGATGGCCGGTTCGATGAGTTCTTTCATCCCACCACAGCCCCCTTGAGAAATGGGCGTGTTGCAGAGTCCACGATAGCATGATCCCTCAACGGTCAATCCATAGGCCATCGGGTCGATCTTTCGATTGACCATTTCGACGGCGATGGTGTAGTCGGGACGCGCGAATTGGAACCACTCCAACACGCTGCTGCGAACCTGTTCGGTTCCGTAATTCAGGGTATAGATCAGATGGGCGGCCAGTCCCTTTCCGCTTCGAATGAGGTTGCACGCTTGCCCTTCGTCGTTCTCGCAACAACAACGAATGGCGAGGTTGTCGTCGCAACATGGGGCCACTAGCGAGCTGAGGGCATCGATGTAAACGGCATCCGTTTCAACGAGGGGAACGAGGGTGTACCACCAACCGACAAACTCGGGCAGAGAAGACAAGGAAAGCGGAATTCCATACGGTGTTTCCGTGCCTTCGTCTGGAATGAGTTCCGAATGAAGAGAGGATACAAGATCTTCGGCAGCGAACACCGCTATGGAACTCATCGTCAAGAGAACGACAACGGTGGCAAGGGTCCACACGATCGGTGACATTGAACGGCGGAGATGCATTCTCATCGCAATCACGTGAGGTCCTCCTCAGGGCGAATAGTTAAGTGAAATTATACACTATTTGCACGCGGAAGATGTCTTCCCCAGCGAAACCTCGGGTGACGGCGCTCATTGTTGCGCGGATGTCGAGTCCGTACACTCCCGCGGACTTGCTCCCCTGAGGAGGACCATGCCAACGCTTGCCATTCTTCTTGCACTTTCAGCCGCCGCAGCTTGGGCGATCGGCATGACATCGGCCAAGCCGGGCGTTCGCTATATGGATGTTCTGACCTATACCCTGGCGCGGTGGAGTTTAGTCAGCGTCTTTGCCTTTGGGTATGGCGCCTTGACGGGGCATCTTTCTTTCCCCGGATGGACGGCGGTGGGATGGGCGGCGCTTGCCGGTGTCGTCGATTCGGCGTTCGGCGGGGTCTTTTATTTGCTGGCCATGGAACGAACCTCAGCCTATCAAACGACGACCCTGTCCAGCACGGCGCCGTTGTGGGGCGTATTCAGCGCCGTCCTCCTCCTGGGAGAGCCCTTGTTGTGGCAGACTTTCGCATCCGCTGCTTTGGTCATTGCAGGAGCGGCGCTGCTCGCGCGGAAATCTCCGGACTCTCATCAGCGAGCCGGTCTGGGCGCGCTCTACGCTGTGATTACGGGAGTGCTATGGGGCGTGTCAGAGACGGTGCCGGCTAAATTGGCGCTCAACAGTGGGATGACGCCGGAAACCTTGCTGCTCGTGTTCGCGCTTTCTGGCGCTGTGGGCATGTCGGTGCTGTTACCGCTGCTGCGTCCAAGGATTCCTCGACGCATCGAACGAAGGGGCATCTTCTTTGTGGCCTTATCTTCGATCGCCGGCGCGTTCTTGGGGTGGCTGCTCTGGTTGCACGCCTTAAATCTGGCGCCAGCCAGTCTGATCTCACCCCTTCGGGGGTCGACGCTTCTGTTCGCTTTTCTCTACTCCCTCCTTCTCCTTCGGGAACGTCCCTCGCGATCTGCGTTGGCCGGCATCGGCCTGATTTTTCTTGGGGTTCTTGTGGTGTCGTTGGCGGGATAAGCGACGCACGAGCTTCACACTCAGGGGATAACTCTTGACGCGAACGAAGGTTCGATGTATTGTTAACTAGTTAATCGTTAAGTAATAAATGATTGGAAGGCCGTGCAATGGGAACGCCCAAACGCTCTAAACCGCAAACGACAGTTGGACAGTTGCTCGCGCAGGTGTGTCGAATGACGGGACATCGAATTCGTGAGCATATGGAGAGCATCGGAATGCACCGCGGACAAGGATTTGCGCTCATTCATCTGCTTCATCGCAACGGTCTATCACAGCGCGATCTTGCGCGATTGATGCACATCAGTCCTGCCTCTGTGACGCACATGCTTCAGCGAATGGAGAGAGACGGTTGGATTGAGCGCAAGCGAGATGACGCCGACCAGCGGATTATCCGCGTGTATGCCTCGGGCAAGGCCGTGAAGCTGCGCCGGGAGACGCAGCGTGTCTTTCGCGAGATGGAAGACGAAATCAATGCCATCTATACGCCCGAAGAACAGGCGACGCTGAAACAGTTATTGATCAAGCTGCACGATCACTATGCGCCGGACGACCCTCATTCGCATCACCTCGAACGTTTTCTCCGGGATGAAGGGGAGGATGACGCGTGACCTCAATCTTCAAGCTGTATCGATTCGTTAAGCCCTATCGCGGGTATGCCATCGTGGCCTTGATCCTGCTCTTGGGCATGGTGGCCTCAGATTTGCTTATCCCTCGGCTCACCCAGCGGATCATCGATCAG
This sequence comes from Candidatus Bipolaricaulota bacterium, assembly GCA_028277345.1. Taxonomy (GTDB): domain Bacteria; phylum Bipolaricaulota; class Bipolaricaulia; order UBA7950; family UBA9294; genus SPBW01. The sequence continues at coordinate 8,985 of JANQGM010000019.1, forward strand.
GGAATCGCCACGGGCGACATGCGCGTCATCTGGACGACGGCCTTGATCATGCTGGGCGCTGCTCTGCTCTCAGCCTTGTTTGCCTTAGGAAACAACTACTTGTCCGTCCGTGTTTCCCAGAATTTCGCGCACGACCTGCGGTCCGAACTGGTTCGTAAGGTGCAGTCGTTCTCATTCGGAAATCTCGACACGCTTCGAACAGGCAATTTGATGACTCGGTCGACCTCCGACATCCATATGGCACAGATGATCGTGATGATGTTCTTGCGCATTCTTACGCGTGCGCCGATCTGGGCGATCGGCGCATCCGTCTTGTTGGTCTTGACGAGCCCCAAGTTGGCATTGATGATGGCGGCCTTCATTCCCATCATTTTGATCTTTATTACATGGTTTGCTCGCAAGGTGCGGCCGTTGTATCTCTGGGTTCAGAAAAAGCTGGACCGATTGAATACGGTTCTCCAGGAGAACCTGGCTGGCGTTCGCGTGGTCAAGGCCTTCGTGCGCGAGGGCCGCGAAGTCGAACGCTTCGATGAGGCCAACATCGGACTGATGACCATCAACATTCGCGTCATGCGACTGGTGGCCGTTCTCATACCGACGATGACCCTCATCCTGAACCTGGGAGTGGCGGGGATCATTTGGTTCGGCGGCACGGCGACGGTGGCGGGAGACATGACGGTGGGAAAAATCGTCGCATCCGTCAACTACCTCTCCTTTGCCCTCTTTCCGCTCATGATGCTGGCCGGTATGTTGGCGCCGATTGCGGCGGCCGATGCGTCGGCCAGCCGGATCCTTGAGGTTTTGGAGTCCGATGCCCATGTCCAACAGCGGCCGAACCCTCAAGTCCTGACATCACCGAGAGGGAAGATCGAGTTCGACAACGTCTCATTCGGCTACAGCGCTGGGGGAGGAGAGCCGGTGTTGCGCGACGTGACGTTCACGGCGGAGCCTGGGGAGACGATCGCCATTCTCGGGGCCACGGGATCGGGAAAATCGTCCTTGATCCATCTTATCCCTCGATTCTACGACGTCACGGCGGGCACCATTCGATTTGATGGGATCGATCTTCGCGATCTTGAGCTTCACTCGCTGCGATCCCACGTGGGAATCGCCTTGCAAGAGGCTGTTTTATTCAGTGGGAGCATTCGCGAGAACATTGCCTATGGCGCTGCTGACGCATCGGATGAGGCGATTCGAGTGGCGGCCCGCGCGGCGCAAGCCGCCGACTTCATCGACGCATTCCCTGAGGGGTACGACACAGTGGTGGGACAGCGGGGCATCACGCTTTCGGGCGGACAGAGACAGCGCATTGCGATTGCCCGCGCCTTGCTCGTCCAGCCGAAGGTGCTCATTCTGGACGATTCCACCAGCGCTGTTGATATCGAGACAGAGGTCAAGTTGCAGGATGCACTGGATCGACTGATCTCCAGTTCAGCGCATACGACGACGCGATTCATTGTGGCCCAACGGATCAGTACCGTTCTGCTCGCCGACAAGATCATGGTCCTTGACAAGGGGCGAATCGAGTCGATGGGGGATCACCGCGAGCTTCTCGGCAGCAGTGAGATCTATCGAGAGATCTATCGCTCGCAGTTGGGCGATCTCCCGATGGCCAATGTGACCGAAGAGGAGGTGGGATCGGATGTCTAGATCGATAGGCAACGCTTCGTCCCCTCCGAATCGTCCCCGCAATCTGATGCGTCCCGGGCGCGGGCACGGTCTGAGGTATGAGAAGGCAAGGAACGTACGCGGGACGACGCGGCGGCTGTTGGGCTACCTTCGCCCCTATCGAGCGACGCTCGGCCTCGTCTTCGCGCTGGCCATCTTTGGTACGGCGGTGGCGTTGTTGGGTCCGTATCTGATGGGAGTTGCCATTGATCAACTGGTTACGCGGGCGCCTCTCGCATCGCTCTTGCGGATCGTTCTCATCATGCTGGCCTCGTACCTCGTTGCCTGGGGCGCCAACACAGGGCAGGGCGTCCTTATTGCGACGACAGCGCAGCGAGCAATGCGTTCGATTCGCGCCGAACTGTTCGCACACATCCAGAGACTCTCGCTAGCGTTTCATGACAGCCGGACTTCGGGAGAACTGATGAGTCGGCTGACCAATGACATGGATGCCATCAGCCGCGTCTTGAGTCAGAACATTACCCAACTGTTCTCAGGACTGCTGACGTTGATTGGTATCTTGATTGTCATGTTCCTGCTCAGCCCATGGTTGGCCCTTGCCTCCATGCTCTTCCTTCCCCTGATGATGGGCTTGGTCGCTCTGGTCGGGAAGAAGACGCGACACGCATTCCGCGCCTATCAATCGAACCTCGGAACACTCAACGGCACGCTTGAAGAGACGTACAGCGGGCAACGCGTGGTCTTGGCCTTCGGCCAAGAGGAGCGAGTCTTGGGGGCGTTCGATCGGGCGAATGGGGCGGTGCGCGATGTGGGAATCCGGGCGATGAGCTACGCCTTGCTCGTCATGCCCATGATGGGCGTGCTATCCAATGCCAATGTGGCCGTGGTCGCCGGCATTGGCGGATGGCTGACCATCAAAGGTCTCGCCAGCATCGGACTGATCGCCACCTTCGTCACCTACTCAAGGCGGTTTGCTCAGCCGTTACGTCAATTGGGCGATCTGTACAACCAGGTCCAAGCAGCCTTGGCCGGCGCGGAGCGGATCTTCACCGTGCTGGATACCGTACCGGATCTTGAAGATGCCGCTGAGGCATGCGAGTTGGAGCAGATTCAGGGGCATGTGGTATTCGATGCCGTGGATTTCGGCTATGTCCCCGATGTCCCCGTACTGAAAGCGATTGATCTGGAGGCGCGGCCCGGACAGATGGTTGCGCTTGTGGGGCCGACGGGGGCGGGAAAAACGACGATCGTCAATCTGCTGACGCGGTTCTACGATATCGATCAAGGGAGCATCGAGATCGACGGCGTTGACATTCGCGCAGTGCACAAGGTGTCGCTTCGCCGGCAACTTGGAATCGTGCTTCAACAGTCGTTTTTGTTTGCCGAGTCCGTGATGGAGAACATCCGATACGGGCGATTGGATGCTACGGATGAGGAGGTCATCGAAGCTGCGACACTGGCCAATGCCCATGACTTCATCCAACGGCTTCCGGACGGCTACAATACGGTACTATCCGAACGAGGAGCCAATGTATCGGAAGGGCAGCGTCAGCTGATCTCCATTGCACGCGCCATTCTGGCGGACCCTCGCATCCTCGTGCTCGATGAAGCGACTAGCTCAGTGGATACCCGCACCGAGCTTCAGATCCAATCTGCGTTGTTGGAGCTTATGAAGGGACGGACGAGCTTTGTCATTGCGCACCGGCTATCTACGATTCGCAAGGCAGATCTGATTGTTGTCATCGAAGACGGACGAATTGTCGAGCGTGGAGGCCATGACGAATTGCTGGCCAATGAGGGCGCTTACGCGTCGCTCTACCGAAGCCAATTCAGAGGACGGAACAATGCTGAAGGAGCGAACGATGCGGATGGTTAGACGTGGGATGGCAGCGCTTCTTGTGGTCGGGATGGCCTCGGCGTTGTTCGGGTGTAGCGATTTCCGGCAGCGTGCGAACGACGTACACGCCCAACTTGAAGAAGCGCTTCACAAGGCTGATGTTGCGGAAGCGGCAGTCGCTCAGAATACGGCGTCGCTTCGAGATCTGCAGGCGCGTGTCGCGGAGTTGGGCACCCGATTGCATACATTAGAAACAGCTTTACGGCGGCTCGAAGCATCGCTGGATGAATCCGATGTCGATATTCCGATTGACGGGTAGCCATTGACCGTTTAGTAAATGAGTGTATTATTAAGCTCATACAGTTGGCATCTTTCGACCATGAGAACGACACAAACGAACACTAGGATAGACGCTAAGGAGGAATGATGAAACGAACGTTTACAGGACTGTTGGGATTGGCTTTACTCATGACGGGTGTGAACGCGATGGCACAATCCGATCTCGATGTCTTCCCGCTGGGAACGACGACGATGCTTTATAACGTGACCGCGGAAGACATGACGGAATCCCAGATTCTGGAACTGACAGTGACTGCCTATGGAGAGGATCGCTACACCGTTCGCATGGTGACCGAGCAAACGGGCAAAGAAGACGAACTAGCTACGGGATTCGGCTTCATCTTCGGATCTGCTCAGGTCTCATCGGGAGGGGGGCACGATGCCGACTTCTCCTCACTGAATGCGCTGATGGATCAACGCGACCGTCTTCAGGAAGGGCAAGATTATCTGCTTCCTGGTGGCGGCTCGTTTGAGAGCATCGTAGGAACGGAAATCGCAGGCGTTTGGTGCCTCGAGGGGACGTTGGTTGACGTTGATGATGAGACATCACGGATGACCATTGCCTTTGCGCTAACCCATCCCGTCTATATTTCTCCGCGGATTGTGGCAGAGGAACTGCGGGATGATGTGTGGACAGAGACCTTCCGCATGGAGCTCATCGAGTACACGCACGTTGAAGGCGAGGGCTAGCTATGCCGTTGATGACAATGAGTGGGGTCACCAAGGAGTACCAGCTCGGGAAAACCACCGTGCGAGCACTCCGTGGCCTTGATTTGGAGATTGCGAAGGGTGAGGTTGTGGCCATCATGGGGCCCTCGGGCTCGGGAAAGTCCACGCTGATGCACATCCTTGGCGCACTCGATGTGCCAACCAATGGCGTTGCTAGGATTGATGGCGCCGATCTGAAGGACATGAAAGAGCACCAATTGGTAACGTTCCGCGGGCAGAAGGTTGGATTCGTGTTCCAGACGTTCAATTTAATCCAAACGTTATCTGCGTTGCAGAATGTTGAACTACCGATGATCTTCCAGGGAATTGGGAAATCTGAGAGACACCACAAAGCAAAGGATCTTCTGGAGAGGGTTGGTCTCGCCGATCGAATTAGGCACAAGCCGAGTGAACTCTCTGGTGGAGAACGTCAACGAGTGGCTGTGGCACGGTCGTTGGCCAACGCTCCGGAGATCATCTTGGCGGATGAGCCAACGGGGAATCTGGACACGGAAAGCGGACAATCGATCCTCGATCTGCTGAAGCAACTTAGTGCCAGAGACGGCAAAACGGTGATTATCGTTACGCATGATCCTGAAGCAGCCGAAATTGCCGATCGCGTTATTCGATTGCGCGATGGATGTGTCTCGAGTAATTCTGTGATGTCGGCAGGTGAATCCCATGCGTAAGTTGAGCGACTTCTTTGGACTCGCGTTGCGAAGCATCATCCATCGCAAGATGCGTAGTTGGCTAACGGTTATCGGCGTATTCATCGGGATCACGGCGGTTGTGGCGTTGATTTCGATCGGCCTGGGGTTTGATCGAACGATCAAAGAGCAAGTCTCTGGCGTCTTCGGGGTCGATACGTTCATTGTCGTGAACGAGGATGCTTTTATGGGGGGGCCAGGAGGTGGAAATCACGGCGGTGGTGCCGAGGAGTACGCGCTCGATCTCGAACTCCTGCGTTCCATTGACGGAGTCAAGGTCGCGGCGGCGGTGCGAGAACGAACGGGATTTGTTCAGGGGCAGCCCGATGCAGATGGTGAGGTTCTTCAAGGATTCCTTCCTGTCTCGGGTCTATCGCCTGAGCTGATGACGGAGTTCGAGTCGTTTACTGGAGAACTCGAGGTGCTTCCTGGTGGGCGACTCTTCGAACCTGGGGATGTAGACGTAGCTGTTCTCGATTATGAGATTTCTCAGCGGCTCGGCGTGGATGTTGGTGACACCATTCTGATCGCGGGAGACGGCGATGCAGAATTGGATGTCACGATTATCGGAATCATGGCTCCTCCAGAGGAGGACGAGAGTTCGTCGGACGGCGGCGGCTTTGGAATGCAGTTCAGCGGCGGGTCTGATGGAGACACGATTAGCGTTCCCTATGGAACCATGGATCTTCTTTGGGGCCCCGCTGACGACGTTCTTGTCACCCTGGTGCGAACGAACCCCAATTACGATGTCGATGAGGTTGCCGATGTAGCGGAAACGGCGTTGAATGATCGTGGATCCGAAATCTCGGCGATTACCTACACGGATATCTCCGAAGCCATCGGAACCATGACATCCACAATCAGTGCGTTTCTTGCGGGCATTGCCGGGATCTCTTTGCTTGTGGGTGGTGTCGGCGTGATGAACACGATGTTCACATCCGTCCTTGAACGTACCAAGGAGATCGGCGTCATGAAAGCGGTCGGTGCGAAAAACGCGCATGTGTGGACGATCTTCCTGATCGAGTCGGGACTCATGGGGCTCGTGGGCGGTGTCGTGGGTACGATACTTGGCCTGGGCCTTAGTTCCATTGCATCTTCGCTTATCGGGAACTTCTTCAGTATTGACATGGTCGTGGTGGCAAGTCCGATTCTCATACTGGCAACGTTGCTTGGTTCATTTGCACTTGGAGCGTTCGCGGGATTGTGGCCGGCTTGGCGTGCGTCACGACTACCTGTTGTCGACGCATTGCGCTACGAGTAGAGCACGTTCAGAGGGGCGGATCCGCCGCCCCTCTCCTATTTCCCCTTAGATTCAGATGGAGCTAAGAGATACTCCACAGGGGAGGATGTGAAGGCGCCTAAGCCGTTGCCTTTCGGGTCGTTGGGGCCGGGGATGCTGTTGCCAAATCCGATCAGGCGGTCTCGCTTGGGGGGATCTGAGCAAAAACCGTCTTGACACCGTTCGGAGTAGAATGAGAGACCGTAGCGCGTATTCTCGACGATGTCGCACGCCGTCAGATGGAGCGTTGCCTCTAGATCCATGATCAGGCCGATGCCGTTTTGAGCAAGTGAAGAGGCGGTGAGTGTTGCCGCAGCCCCTCCCTCAAGCATCAGGCCGCTGATGACGTTGCTGCGTAGATCACAGGCGGTGAGTGACGCCTGGATACCTTCAACAGCATTGCAGTGATAGTCCATTCCACTTTCCCAACTTCCCGTCCACCTGCAGGTGACGCCCAACAGATAAATGCCTGTCTGGCCATTGGATGTGAAACTGCAGGTGTTCAGCACAAGGGTACCAGAGGAGGAAACGAGCACGCCGTCTTCTGAATTGCCCGAGAATGTACAATCGGTGGCCAAAACGTGGGGCCCTGTTTCAGAATCGACGTGATATGCACCTTCTTCCAAGAGATCCTGGTAAGGGTTTTCTGGACTCACGAGCATCCCCGAGGACGCATTTCCGAGGACACTGACCGATGTTAAGTTGCAAGAGGCGTTCATGAACACACCGATTCCAGCGGACTGAGTGGAAACAAGGGGATCAACCGGAGGTGACCAGCCATTGCTGCGGATGACGCTATCGACAAGCTCGGCATGAGCGCTCTGATGCAGGATGAGACCCGCGACGCCGTTGTTCTCGAACCGGCAATCATCGATGTTTACCATGGCGCTGCCTGCGGCGATGAGCCCTGTGTGGGTCGCCCCCCTGATTGCACTGGAGAGGATCTCAACGGTCGCATTGTCTCCAATGATGATGTTGTCAGAACTTCCGCTTGCCGAACAATTCTCAAGGAAGGCATCTGTTTCAGACAACAAGGTCATCCCGGTGTTGGTCATTTGACTGAAGTGACAGTTCGAAAGAGACAGCGTGCTTCCGATGGCAGTCACACCGAACAAACCGTTCTCAAAATGACAGCCTTCCATGTGACAGGTTGAATCGGTGATGAAAACGGATCGCTCGCGCGTATCGCGAAAGTTGGCTGTAATGGAGGCGAGTTCAACGCCTGTGAGGACAAGATCGCGGTAATTGCCACGAAACTTGCAACGCTGAAGGAGGAGGGTTGAGTCGGACTGCGCTTCGATGGCGATGCCTCCAATATCCGCGAAAACACAGTCGTGAGCGTGAAGATGCCCCGGCCGAACTTGGATGATGGGATCTTGATTGACCGTTCGCTCGCCGAGGATCGAAACCTTCTCAAGCGAGAGATCGGCTCCGCCATAGACGGAGATTGGATTCATCTCAGCTACCTGAAGCGTTAGGCGATCGAGAGAGACGTGATGCGCTGAGGCGAGCATCGACAGGAGAACGCTTCCTTGCCTGTTTGGTCGAAGTATCGTCTTTGTGGAGTAGGTGCCGGAGATGGAGACGTTCTTCCAGATCGTGACTCCCGCAGGGAACTCGCCCTCTGCCAATTTCACGTTTCCACCGGCTTGCACCGCATCGATGGCTTCCTGCAAGGACGCGTAGTCTTCCGGGACACGAGCGACCCACAGGTCGGGGACTTCGGCGACCAGCGGAACCCTCAGGCTGGGATTCGCATACCCGCCGAGATCCGCGCCGTTCTCATTGAGCAAATTGCGCATCCCGGAAACCTGCGCGCCTTCGGACTGCACGTCGATGCCATAGCGGCCATTGGCACGAATCACGCAGTCTTCGATGTGCATCTGTCCATCACTTCCTACGGATATTCCGTTTCCACGACAGTTTTCGATGATCAGTTTCTTGCAGGTCACGGACGCGGCTCCCAGGTGGAGGATGCCATCCGGGAGAAAACCGGAAGCGCCCCGTACTGTCATCCCTTCGAGCATGATCTGCTGGTTGCTGTCGGCGTCTGTGATGGTTATGACGGGCCCCGCCATCCGGCTCTCCAGGATGACGGAGTCGGGAGCATCGAGATCTCCGACCAAGCGAACGGAACGGCTGATATGGACGTTTTCGGTATGAACGCCTGGCAGCAATCGAAGAGTCGCTTGATCGGAGGCCGTTCGAAGCGCGGTTTGAATTGACTGTCCCGGCTGAATCTCGATGAGTTCAGCATGCGCGACAAGCGACACAATGAGGAGCGTGAGAACGCCCGCCAAGACACTCTTCAATACTCTGCCCATTTTAGTATTGCTCATCGCATCTCCTTGATATCCATAGTCTAGGATTAGAGACAGCATAACCAGCGAATTCACCATATCCAACACAATCAGACGTAGCGAATCAACGGATCACGCCGAGATCGGCGTGATGTCAGCATTTGAGCGGAGGAATCACAGAAGAGCGCGGAGCTCTCTAGCACACGCACAAGGAGTTGTTCGATGTTTGGGTGTCAGCACTCGCATGATGGCAAGGCGGCTAACCATCTTCCCGGGGTGCGGCGTTGTCCAGATCGAACACCGTTAGGAGCGTCCACAAGGCGGGGACATAGGGGACATCGCACGGTTCGCCGTACGCGGCCGCGAGGAAGGCATAGGATTGCATCATGTCGAGAGTGGCCAGCTCGCGTCTGCGTTGATCGATGCACCGGAGTGCAGCCGATAACGCAAAATCGAGGTAGGTGCGCACGTTTTTCGCGGCGGTGAACGCGATAGACCTTGCTTCCGCTGAGAGCTCGGTACGCTCGACGTGTTGCCGAATGACCGAGAACTCGTGGGACAATCCATCGGGCTCGGCCAGGTCCCCTTCGGGGCGGACGAAGTGCCTTCCTCCAACGCCTTCGATGAAGTTGATCAACAACTGGGCATTCGTATGAAGGTCTTGAAGGGAAGGGGAATGGATGGCGACGCTGCTCAGGGTCATGGCCAATTGCAGTTGACGGGCGAATGTGTTCAGACGCGTTTCGAGCGGAAGCGTTTCGCTAGCCACGCTTGCCCAAGCCATCGATAGCCCAAACAGTGCCATGAGGATTCCGCGTGCAGTGTTTCTCATGCTCCTCTCCCTTCTCTTCTCTTGTCTCGGCCATCCTTGCTCATGGTCCTCCGGTATCGCAATCACGAGGCGGTCAATTCCTGATCAATGGGGTCCGGAAGCAGCCGATAGCCGAAGCCGGGAACCGTTTCGATGACATGCTTGCCTGCCGGGTCGATCGCCGACAGACGCTGCCTTACAAGATAAACGTACTGCTTGACATCCTTTGAATCCGCGTACGCGGATGTCTGCCAGACTTCATCCACGATGTCATGGTCCGAGTACACGCGACCCGGCTCACGGGCCAAACAAGCGACGAGTGCATATTGCTTGGGCGTCAAGCGAACGAGGTGTCCCTGAAATCGAACCTGCCTCACCGTTGGATCGATCTCCAATTGCCCGATGGAGAGGGCTCCTTCATGACCGAGCTCGGGCGTACGGGTCTCGGCGCGGTCTCCCAACATCATCCGCTTCCTCTGAACCCACGCAAAGACCGCGAGGATCGACGTTGCCAGACCCAGAGCGACCACTCCGGCCCAGAGAGATACCGATCGGACGCGAAGATGAACGGCGGCCAGGTCGATGCCAATGCGGACAGCGCCGCTTGGGGCTGCGGCCGATCTAGGAAGCGGGACGATCACGTCGAGGACCGCGCGTTGATCGACGTGCGTGGTCTTGAGTGTTGATGGTGCCGGGGAATCCGGCAAGGGAAGCTCCCAGTCCGTGGCGAGGGCCGTTCGCTCTTCGATGACGAGTTCGTCGGCGACAAGGATTTGCACGTAATGTGCGCTTCCGACCAACAGAAATCGGGCGGCCGCTTCCAACATCGTTGGTTGAATCGGGTCGATCCACGGAAGAGAAGACGATGCAAAGGCTTGGACGTACGCGAGACTACGTTCCTCGAAGGCTTCACGAACCACGTCCCGATAGGCGTTGACCGCCAATGCCCAGCAGAGTCCGAACAGGACGCACAGAGCGAGCGCGAGGAAAAACAGGCTCTTTCGATTCGACCAGCGACGACGTTTCACACAACAAGAGTAGGAGGCATCGGCAGGGTCGACAAGCGGGTCACAACGAATTGACCGCCCGTTGATGTGCTCTCGGTTCGACGTTGGTGCCTTGCCCCCTAGGCTCACAGCGCCTCGCCATGCGGCACAACCGTGGCGGGCAAAGGAGACCAACATGAAAGACCGTCTGTTACAACCACTGCTGCCGGGGCTGCTTGTGTTAGGTCTGGTGGTGGCGCTGGCTGCCTCCGGTTTCGCACAGATGAAGGATGCGCCGAAGCGCGAGTGGGCCGAAACGACCCTGGAGCAGCTCTCCGATATTCTTCAACGGCTTGAGGGAGAGCTAAGTGCCTTGGAGGCGCCTCGTGCCGAGCAACTTGAGGACGCGCTCGAGCAGTTGGTGGAGTTGATCGAAGACCTTCTCGATGCATTTGAAACGCCGACCGGTTCCAGCGATAGGCCATCTATCCAGGCCAGGCTCCTTCGCTTGGATGAGAGGTTGCACAAACTCATTTCGGTGCTGAATCGCCTATTCTCCGACGATGCTGCCATTGTCCGCCCCGGAGCGCGTGAAGCCCTCGACGATCTGCGGAACTGGGTCGACGGCTACATTGACGGAGCGACGGCGGGGATGACGCCGGAGGCGGCCGAGAAACTGGAGCATGGCGTACATGCCATGGTGTGCGATCTTGCCCAGCGGATTGGGGAAACACTCCGTGGGGCGCAGCCTGACGCGCCCGACTTCCCCAAGCTGGAGCGCCTGTTGGACCGACTGCAGCGGCTTGATACGCTGATCCATTCTCATTTCCCGGGGATTCCCGCACCTTCACGGAAGTAGACTCCGCACCCACAGGCGGCGGTCCGCCTGTGGGTGCGCGACGCGCGAAGTTTCTCGCCCCTTTGCAACGAAAGCTCGTGAGGAGGGCGACTCGACGATTCGAACCTAGGTCACAATGGCGTTGTAACCGGCATCCACATGATGGGTTTCGCCGGTGACGCCTGAAGAAAGGTCGGAGAGAAGATAGACGGCCGATTTCCCGACTTCCGCGGTCTCAATGTTTCGGCGAAGCGGGGCGCTCGCCTCGACCTTTTTCAAGATGGTGTCAATCCCGCCGACCGCCATCGACGATAGCGTGCGCACGGGTCCGGCGGACAGACTGTTGACGCGAATGCCGCGTTCCCCGAGTTCAGCGGCCAGGTAGCGGGCCGTAGATTCCAACGCCGACTTGGCAACGCCCATCACGTTGTATCCGGCCGCTGCTTTTTCAGCGCCGTAGTAGGTGAGCGCGAGAATCGATCCCCCCGGTTTCATGAAGGGAATCGCGCGGCGAGAGATGGCGATGAGGGTGTAGGCGGAGATATCGAGGGATTGAGCAAAGACGTCTCGCGGGGTATCGACGAAGGTTCCTGGCTTCAAGTACTCACGATCGGCATAGGCGACGGAGTGAACGACGAAATCCAGGGCCCCATGATCCTTCCCATAGGCTTCGAACAGCGCGTCCAGATCGTCATCCGAACTGACATCGCACGGGTGCAGCCAGGCCTCATCCAAGCCGCCCTTGCCCAACGTTTTTCGAACACGCGCCTCCATTTTCTCACCCGGAAGATGGGAGAAGGCACACGTTGCGCCGTGTTCAGCTGCGTGTTGTGCAATATGCCATGCGATGCTTCGTTCGTTTGCCACACCGAAGATCAACCCGTTCTTGCCTTCAAGGATGCCCATGAGACACCTCCCTCATGCCAACGGTATCCGGCGATCACGTGCCATGCAACGCGCCTGTAGCTTGGGCGCGAATCAACGTGCTATGCTGGTGAGGAGCCGAGAAAGGAGGGGGCATGCTTCGATGGATGCTGGGAATCCTGGGATTGGCTGGCGTTGTTATCGCGCTCCCTTTGCTGTTTGCCGGAGGAAGCCTGTATTGGACGGATGCGATCTTGTCCGATGCGGAAGGATTCATTCATACGCCAAAACTGCACATCGAGGTGGATGGCTATGCACTTGTCGCGGGGCCTGCGGGCATGGATGGTCTGCCCGATCTTCCGCAGAGCCCGGTCGAGTTGGGAGAGATCGCGACGTTGCGAGTCAACGCGTCGAATCTCCGGGACGGTCTGTTCATCGGGATTGCTTCCTCCGATGCCGTTGAGACGTATTTGGGTGGGGTGCCGTATGCCGTCATGGACGAATCTTCCACTGCTGAAGGCGTTTTCCTTACCTATCGGATGAATGAGGCGCGGGAGACCCTTGCGTCACCTGCGGAGCAGCCGTTTTGGACGCTCTCAGCTGATGGCGTGGGGCCGCTGCAACTGGAATGGGCGGTGGATGCTGAAGAGTCTCTTCTTGTGATCATGAACGACGATGCCTCCGATGGCGTCGGAGTTGAAGCGACTGTCGGCGTTCGGATTCCCCTTCTCACTCCGGTGAGCGTGAGCTTGCTTATCGGTGGCGGCATTACGCTGGCGCTGGGGACGTTGCTCCTCACGATGGCCCTCTAGTCTGTTCATCCCCTGTTCGCTAGCCGTCGTCAAGCAGAGCGAGCAATTCGGGAAGGCGTTCGCGTAGCGTTTCGCACGTCCAGGATGCGTCGGTGCGGACCATCACAAACCGGTGGAACGTCGGATCCGGATGCGTGCCATCGGTAAAGGATTCCATGAACAGCGGATTGGTGGCCGCGAGAACGGTTTGCTCGGACGTCCAATCGATCGTTCCGATGATGGTATCGGCATTGAGAACCGTGCCATCAAGCCGATATCGATAGCGTTGGACGGCATAGCCTTCGCCCGTGAAGAGTCCGAGGATGGATGCCTGAATCGTCATGCCGGGGTGGCCGTCGCCTTCGAGGTCGATGACGCGAGGGTCCTCCGAGTCGGTGGGAAGGGCGTCGGTTTCCGGATTCTCAAGGACGGCGCCCCGAATCTCGGTATGCCACTCGTGGTGGAAGCAAATGTCACAATCCAAGCGGCTCAGCTCTGCCGTCCGCGCTGGAGGGAGGATCGATTGCATGACGATATCGGCAATATCCGTTCGAAACAGCATCGTCGAGGGCTTCGCATCCGTAAAACAATAGCGATCACGCAGAAGAAGCAGCGACTCTGTTTGGGTGATCTGCGTCATGGCGCCGACAAGGGTATCGATGTGGATCGTCCCGACGATCGGTAAGTCGGCGGTGGCGACGAGAATTTGGATCATGGCCCAATCGCCGGAGAGATCCGGCCACGTATCCGCAGCTTGCGGCGCGATTTGGCCGGCGCCTGTTGCGCCCACTATCCAACACATGGCAATGATCAATGAAAAACAACGCACCCGGTTCATGTGATTTGAGCATCCCCCTTGATCGTTCATCCTACTGAAGAATGTCTTTAGGTCAAGAAGGGCGTCTGGAGGTGCCTCCAGATCAAGACGTTGCGCCTGATCGTGGGATCACATTCAGAAGATGTTCAGAAATCGAGAACATGCATGCTCAGATTCCGGTTGTTGCAGGGCGGGCGGACGTCTACAGTACGACATCACTCGTTGAAGGGGATTAGATCGCGTGAACAAACGAACATTGCCGGATTCGCAAACGCTCTATACGGCGCTGGTGGAACGGGATTCACGATTCGAGGGCGTCTTCTTTGCCGGCGTTCGAACCACCGGTATTTTCTGCCGGCCAACCTGCCATGCGAGAAAGCCGAAGCCTGAGAATGTCGAATACTTCGCAACCACAAGCGATGCGCTTCAACACGGATATCGTCCTTGCAAGCTCTGCGAGCCGATGCGTCCGCTGGGCAAAGTTCCGGAATGGCTTGAGCCGCTATTGGATGAGGTTCACGCATCTCCATCGCTACGACTCAAGGACCGGGACCTTCGAGAACGAGGACTTGACCCGCTTCGCGTCCGGCGCTGGTTTCAGAAGAACCACGGCATGACCTTTCACGCGTATAGCCGGATGCATCGATTGTCCCATGCGTTCGGACGGATTCGAGTTGGTGACACCGTGGGGCAAACGGCGTTCTCTTCGGGCTATGACTCGCTCAGCGGATTCGTTGAGTCGTTCAAGAAATCAACAGGGTTCGCTCCGAGCCAGAGCGACCAACGGAGCATTATCCCCATTCGCCGCGTGCTAACGCCCTTGGGGCCCATGCTGGCGGGAGCCACATCCGAGGGCATCTGCTTGCTGGAATTTGCAGATCGACGGATGTTGGAAACGCAACTGAGCCGGATTCAGACGCGATTCCATGCGGAGGTTCTCCCTGGGGACAGTCCGTACTTTGCGCCCTTGCAAGACGAGCTGGCCGAGTACTTCAATGGACGCCGGCGAACGTTTACAGTTCCGCTCGTGACATCGGGGACGGATTTCCAGCAGAAAGCTTGGGAGAGTTTGCGGGGCATCCCCTTCGGAGAAACGCGCTCGTATCAACAACAAGCCATCGCGATCGGGCAACCGGCCGCCGTACGCGCGGTCGCACGAGCGAATGGCGATAATCGGATCGCCATTCTCGTTCCCTGCCACCGCGTGATCGGAAAAAACGGGCGGCTAACGGGCTATGGTGGCGGCTTGTGGAGAAAACGCGCCTTACTCGAGCTGGAAGGCGCGCTGTAATCGGGAACGCACGGCTGTGGGGTTCCGACCTCGTCCATGATTTGGGGACGTCCCCAGGATACCATTCGTGCAGAACGACCAACTCAGCTGACGAAAGGTGACATCCATGGCACGAGCGACGGCACGGCACATTTTGGTGGAATCCGAGGAGCTTTGTAGCGAACTCAAAACCCGAATCGAAAACGGCGAGGATTTTGGCCAACTGGCCGCTGAGTATTCGAAGTGTCCTTCCGGGTCTTCAGGTGGAGACCTGGGCGAATTCGGGCAGGGGCAAATGGTGCCTGAGTTCGATCGCGTCGTCTTTAACGATGCGGTGGGCGAAGTGCATGGCCCCGTATCGACGCAGTTCGGCTACCACCTTGTGGAGATTACCAGCCGAAGCGATTAGTCGAATAAATGCCCCATCGTAGTGACGATGGGGCTCCTTTTTCCGCGCAACCCCGCCCGCTATACTCCGATCATGAGCGATCGACAGAGGCAACGGCGGTTCCCCATCGGCATTCTCTTGGGTGTGGCAGTGGGCATCGCGCTTGGAATCGCCCTCAAGAGCCTTCCGGTGGGTATCGGAGTTGGCGCGGGATTGGCTATCCTCTTCGGCCTGGTCATGGAGCGCAACCCCGCCGGTCGTTGAAAAAGCTGGCATCATCTCATCGCTCAGATCTCATTTCCTTTGTTGGCTGCGGTCCCTTCTCGAACCCGTAAGAGCGACATCATCGTTCTTTCCCATCGTAGGGGCGTAGTATGCTGTGGCGGTGAAACGACTTGGGATGACATGAGGAGGCCCGATGCATGCGATTCTGAAGGAATGGTTGGCCTGTCCGGCGTGCCATGGACGGTTGGCGTGGGCGATTTCGCTTGAGACGGCCGATCGGATTCTCGAAGCGATCGCGTCCTGCCGTGACTGTTCGGCAGAGTATCCGGTTCGTGAAGGTATCGGCCTGTTCCTGACGCCGGATCTTCCGCGCAATGACTTGTGGGAGAAGAACGAGCAACGTTTTTCACAGGTGCTGGGGCAGAACGAGGCCTTGTATCGGCGCTTGATGGAGGCGCCGCTTGCTTCATTGGGGGCGGCCGATGCCTTCTTCCGAGGCATGGTCCATGAGGAGCAGGCAGAGTGGGAACAAGCGAGGCAAGCCTTTGATCATGCCCTTCCCAACCTTTACACCAATCAGTACCGAAATGCCTGGAACGCCCAGATGGAGTGGGTGGTCGATGCGCTCGCTGAGGCGTCTGAACCGATCGTAGACTTGGCTTCCGGCCGTTGCTATCTGGTTGAACGCTTGGCCCGCGACGTGACGGCTCCGATTGTGGCGACGGACTTCAGCCCCCGGGTGTTGCGTCGGAACCGCGCATGGTTGGCCCATCAAGGACTTGATTCCCGAGTGAGTTTACTGGCGTTCGATGCGCGACGGACGCCGTTTCGAGATCGCAGCCTCCCGACGCTGACGACGAATCTAGGTATTCCCAACATCGAGAACCCGGGCGGTCTGATGTGTGAGCTTCGCCGCATCGTACATGGCCGATTTCTCGCCATCTCTCACTTCTTTTCGCCTACTGACTGTGCCAACCTCGGCGTCCTTCTCACCTTCGGCTTGGAAAAGACCATGCTGCGGGACCACGTTCTCGCGGATTGGCATCAGGCAGGATGGACGGTCGACGTTCAAAACGCCCTTTGTGCACGTGCCGAACCGACCCCGAAGGGCGTGGTCCTGGCGGAGCAGGGCATCGACGCACTTCCCGTAGCCGAGACCGAATTGGAGTGGTGCGTGCTGGAGGCGAGCTGACCTCGATCATCGCGCGGGGTCGCCGAATCCGTCGCGGCGACCCCGACGTGCAGCTAGAGGACGAGCAGGTTGGAAGGACCCAACACCGGGCCCTCGTTTTCCCTCTCGACATCGTTCTGCGCGCGCGGTTCCGAAATGCTTCCTTCCCGGATTCCCAACCGCTCTTCGACGGCGGATCGCTGCTCGGCATGGCAAACGATATCTCCGAGATTGTGGATCTTCTCGACATGCTCCAAAAAGAGCGAAGGAGAGACATCCGGGGACAGGGTCAGCGTTCCGCGAACGACGATCGTGATCTTCTTGTCGATGGAATGAAAGGCGTCCGGACGAAGCTGGCGATCCGTATCGACGTACCAGAGTTTCCCCTGCGTTAGGATCGTGCGATTCTCCAACATATCGCATAGGCCACGCACGGTGTCCTTGAGCTTCTCCGGGCAGATGATGATGCCCATCGCCGCCATCCGTTCGATGGCGCGGTCCAATGCGGAGGCAGTGACATCTTCACCCAAGAGGATGTCTCCCAGGACAAACAGCTTTTTCCTTTGCAAGGTTCCCAGGCTGAGCGAATCCAAGGGGAGGTTTCCTTCGATCAAGCGGTGGCCGGAAGGAATGAGGGTGAACGGCCTCGATGCATCGAGCCTTGACTTCAAGGCGATGGAGATGTCCTGCCGACAAAGGATGCTTCCCTCCACATGGAGGCGGCGGATCTTCTTTTCGAACAGTCCCTGGGGAAGATCCTCAACCACGCGAAGCGACCGGCCGACCACGAGGTAGGTTCCATCATCCAAGGACTCCAAGGTCCCCTTATCCAAAGAGAGAGAGGAAGAAACGAGCCGGGCGTCGTCGGCATAGCGAATCGTTTTTCCCAGCATCAGTGTCGCTTTGGCTTGGAGAATACCGGCGATCGATTCCGGGCAGAACAGCTTGCCCAACACGGCGAGACCCTCGATTTTGCTTGCGATCAAGTCGGCGGAGACATCGGAATCCACGTAGATGCGACCGCAGACGAGAAGAAAGACCGGGCGCGAAAGGCTGGAGAGATAGTCCGCGTTGAGCGTCAGTTCGCTCAGGGTCGTCTTCAGCTCGGCGTCAACGGGAACCTCAACGACGGCATTGAGATTGGTTGCCGGAATGCCCGTCAGATAGGGGGCGGTTTCCGGTGAGACCAGCAGCATGTTGATGTTTCGCAGCCGCCCGATGCGGGAGAACGTCTCCTCTCGGGTTCGGCGTAAGTCCAGGATGTTTACGTTTCGGATGGTTGTTTTGGGTCCCATGATTCTCCTTTTCGATGTTGAGAGAGTTGGGTTCTCAGGCATTGAATGCAGAGGTGAAGACGGTAACGAACGGTCCCGGCGGAAATGCCAAGAGCCGCGCCGATTTCCACGCTCGACATACCGAGAAGGTACCGCTTCTCGAACAGATTCCGATGAGCGGCGGGAACGAGATCGAGCAGCGCATCGTACGTTGTCGCGTCCACAGGGCGTGTGTGCGTGGCGGTGGATGTGATGAGCTTTCGCAGCAGTTGCGCGCGGCGTTTGCGTGTCCTCTCTTCATCGAGGAAGCGGTTGCGCAACACGCGTTTCAGCCAGGCCTCCCGCTGAAACCGGTTCAACCGTTCCAGCGTGGTCGCATGCTGCAACGCACGAACAAAGGTCTCTTGGATGAGGTCGTCGGCTCGGTCGAGATGATGAGAGAGCGCCATAGCGTAGCGGAACAGTCCCTCTTGAGATGCTTCGTAGAGTTCTGAGATGTCCAAGCGAACGGCCTCCTTTGCGTTTGCATGAGGTTCGCCACGGCGAATATCGACAGCATGCGGCGTGTGTTGAGATGCATCAACCTCCAGTCCGTGTCTCCGTCAGGAAGGTTGAGTAGGGATGGATACGCCTCCTTTCCTCGGCTCCCGCCTGTCGTTCAATCCGGCGATTCGTTTCCTGCTTTGTACAACGACCGCCGAGCGGTATGTGTTGGATCATCTCGCCTGCTTAAGCCGGGGAGCTGGGGCGAAAAGTGCGAAGAACGCGCCGAGGACACCGTCGAAGGCGGGCGAGAGAACGGGCGGCGAACTCACAAAACGGCCACAACCCAGCCGCTGTTCTATCACAGCGCGCGCTGATACTGACGATGTCTGAGGAGTGATGGACATGAAGCGAGGACTCTTTCTATTTGCCGTGATGACGCTCGTCGGATTGACATCGTGGGCTGGCGTTCGATTGGATCTGGACAGTGGAAATGTGGGCGGCGGTTCGCCCGGTCAAACGTCCCTTGAATTCGATCTTCATGGTGGGACAGGAGAAATCGTTTCAACGGTCTGGCTTGGCGATGTCGGAGGGGTGCAAACGCCCTCGTTGCTGGCCGTGCTTTCCGCGTCTCCGACATCCGTCATGACCGCCTTCCCGGTGACCCTCGATGCCTCGGAATCGCTTCCCGGAGATGGCGAGGTGGTGAGCTATGACTGGGATTTGGATGGCAACGGCGTGTTCGAAACAACGTCTACCGAGGCAAGCCGCACCGTCTCATTTGACCAAGACGGCACCGTGCCGATCCGCGTTCGAATCACCAACTCGGCCGGCGAAACGAGCACTTCTGAAGCGATCATGCTTGAGGTGTTGAATCGCGCGCCGAATGCGAACTTCAGTGCGGGCGATGAGGCTCTGATCGAGGGGAGCGAGATCCGGTTTTCGGATCTCTCGACGGATCCGGATGGCACAGTGGTGTCCTGGAGGTGGAGCTTCGGCGATGGCGCCACCTCAATCGAAGCCAATCCGACGTATGTCTATGAGAGGCCGGGAACCTATCGAGTGGAACTGACCGTCACGGATGACGATGGGTTGGACTCCGAACGCATGTCCATCGAGATCGAGGTACTCAATCTCGCGCCGCAGGCCGCCTTCACAATGGAGACACGCGCCGCTCGAGTTGGGGAACCCGTTCTGTTTCGTGATGAGTCCACCGACGCATCGCCCGAGGGTGTGATCGTCCATGTGGCCTGGAACTTCGGAGACGGCGTCTACAGTGCGGGCGGACCGGCGAGCGGCGGCGTCTATTCCCACGTGTACGACCGATCCGGCACGTATGTGGTCACGCTGTACGTGATCGATGATGCTGGGGCGATGGCCTCGGCCGAGCTCGTGGTTGACGTGAACTAGCCGACCTCTTGTCGGTGGAAGGCGCTCCGCTTTCCGGCTGAGTCGATGTGCGAACTCAGCTCTTCTATTGGGAAGTCCCCCTGAATTCAGATGAATTCTGCGGTATAGTCTCCGCTCGCGTCCGGATGTCCGTCGGCCTGGTCTTCTGGTCTTCATCTGTCGAGGTTCCCCATGAGAAAACGCATCTTCCCCATCCCGGGGCGAGAGGAAATTTTGTCCGGTCCGCCGCTTCGCACCATGGCGAAGATCGGCGGCCCGGCTATCGTCTCGTCCTTGCTGTTTACGTTCTACAACCTTGCCGACGCCTTTTGGATTGGGAGGTTGCCGACGGATCACGCCGGTACCGTGATGGCGGGCATACAGGTTTCTTGGCCCTTTGTGTGGTTCATCATCTCCTTTATCGCCGGATTCGGGGGCGCCGCGGTCAGTGCGTTGGTTGCGCAATACATCGGCGCGAACCGGTCTGATGAGGCCCGGCATGCGATGAATCAGTTGTTTACCCTCGCAGTTCTGGGGGGCGTGATTCTCGGTGTCGTCGGCTACCTCCTGACTCCGATCATGTTGCGGCTTCTGGTCCAACAGAGCGCGGTTGCGCATGAGGCCGGCCGGTATCTCTCCGTGATCTTCCTTGGCCTGCCGACCATGGTGCTCCCCGGTCTGTTCTACAACGCCTATTCCGCTACCGGAAACACGGTGACGCCGCTTCTGGTCAATGGCGTCGGTATCACCATCAATTTGATTCTTGACCCGCTGCTTGTGCTGGGGTGGGGGCCGTTTCCGCAGTTGGGCATTCTTGGCGCGGCCTATGCCACCGTGATCTCCCAGGCGGTGGCAATGGGAATCTTCATCATCCTCTTTGCCCGCGGACAGGGTGTTCTTCATCTCGATCGGTCGGCGCTTCGGCTCCGATGGGCCTGGATCGTTCGCGCCTTGCGCATTGGATTGCCCGCCGGCATCGGCTCCTCGACCGTGGCCTTTGGGTATGTTGTGCTCATGGCGGTGATCGGGCGCTTGGACAACGCGGAATCCGCTCTGGCGGGATACGGGATTGCGGATCGCATCTTCGGCATTCTTTTCATCATCACCGACAGCATGGGAATCGGACTGACGACGACCGTCGGACAAGCGCTTGGCGCCGGGATGAAGGACCGGGCGCGAACCTTGATGCGAACCGGGCTGTCGGCGATGTTCACGATTCTTGTGGTCGAGGCGGGGCTGCTGTGGTTGCTGCGAACGGCGCTGGTATCCACGTTCATCCCTGGAGATGCCGCCGTGATCCGGGAGGGCGCTCGTTTTATCGAACTGTTCGCCATCGGGATGCCGTTCTTAGGCGTATTCTTCGTGGCCGAAGCCGTTTACCGCGGATCAGGACACAATGTTCCTCCCATGATCATCGGCATCCTCCGACTCTGGGCGTTGCGCATTCCCCTGGCCTACGTGTTTGCCTTCCCGCTCAAGTTGGGATCGGACGGGATTTGGATTGGCATGTCGGTGAGCAACATTGTCTCTGGCTTGGCCTCGATCGGACTCTTGATGAGTCGCGCCTGGCTTCGCTCGGTGGTGAAGCCGGAGCGTGGTCCGGCAACCGACTGAACGCACGAGAAGAGGGCCTACTGTCTCGGAAGGATGGCGCGGGAGCCCGATGCGCCTTCAATAATCTCGAATGCCATTCGATACGTCGCCTGCAGGCTCGCTTCGGTAATGGTCGATCGCGGAGGGCCTTGAATCTGAACGGATCCCTCGATGAGAAAGGCCGTCCAATCGGCGTACAGCAGTGCGTGGTTGGGAAGGTGAGAGGTCACGGCAAACGACAGCCCGCGTTCGGTTAAGGCGCGAACCGAGGCCATGACATCGTGTTGATGATGCGGGTCCAGGTGTGCGACCGGCTCGTCCATCAGCAGGCATCCGGCGCCCTGGGCCAATCCTCGCGCGATGAGGGCGAGCTGACGTTCTCCGCCGCTGATTTGTGTGTACGGGCGATGCCTCAGATGGTGAATGCCGACTGCAGCGATCGCTTCACGAACAGCGGCACGATCGTTGCTTCCAGGACGCTCGAAGAGCCCCAAATGAGGTGCACGTCCCATGAGGACGGCCTGCTCCACGGTGAACTCGAAGATCGGCTCATGCAACTGCGGGACCAGTCCGATCATCTGGGCGCGAGTCCGAGGAGGAAGATCGCTCAAGTCGTGGCCGTCCAGGGCGACATGGCCTCTCAGGGGTGGACGCAACCCGGACAGACACTCAAGCAGCGTTGTTTTTCCGGACCCATTGGAGCCCAGGATGAATACGATTTGGCCGGTTCCCCATGTCAGCGAGACCGACTGAAGAATCTCCTGTGCCGGGGTATAGGCATAGGCAAGGTCGCGACATTCGATCCTCATGTCGCTTCTCCGCGCGCGCGCAGAAAGCGCAAGAAGAGGACGAGGAAGGCGGGCACCCCCAGCAACCCCGTGAGGATCCCAAGGGGAATCTCAGAGGGAAGCGCTGTGCGCGCCACAGCATCCAAGAGAATGACGGTGGTCGCACCCAACATCGCGGAAACCGGAATGAGGCGGCCGTGGTCCGGTCCCACCCAGGCGCGCGCGACATGAGGGATCACCAAGCCGACCCAGCCGATGGTTCCTGCCAAGGCGACGGATGCGGCAATCATGAGCGTGCCGACAGCGACGATTGCGTTTCGCACGCCCCGGATGCGAACCCCGAGGGCCTGAGCCTCGGTGTCGGACATCGTGAGGAGGTTGAGCCGCCATCGAAGCAAGATGAAGAAGTTCAATCCCAGGCCGGACACGGTTAGCAGAAGAGGAAGGTCGGACCATTGTGTTCCGTTCAGCCCGCCAAGCAACCAATAGGTGATTGTCGGCAATGTGCTGAGGGGATCGGCGACGTATTTGATCAGGCCAAGGAACGAATTGAAGAGTGCGCCGATGAGGATGCCGCCGATGACCAAGACCAATGCGGATGATCCGAAGCGCATGCCGATCATCATGACCAGCCCAATGGCGGCGAGGGCGAAGGTGTAGGCGCCTGCTTGAACCCACAAGCTGTGGCTGGTGAAAGAGAGCGCAAGTGCGGCCCCAAAAGCCGCCCCCGAACTCACGCCCAGAATGCGGGAGTCAACGAGCGGATTTCGGAACAGTCCCTGAAAGCTTGCCCCAACCACGGACAGATTGGCGCCGACGCAGGCGGCGGCCAGTACCCTGGGAAGCCGGACTCTCAAGATCAAGGCCCGAAACACGTCTGAAGGCCCCTCAAGGCCGAACAGCACGCGGAACGTATCTCCCCAATGAACGCCGAATCGCCCTACCCAAAGGGCGATGGCGAATGCTGCCAGGGGGATCAACCCCAGGACCCATACGGGAGGTTTCCGCGAGAATGCGATCACTGAGCGATCCTGCCGATCTCATCCTGGGTGAGCGGGAATCGATAGTATTTCTCGTAGAAACCGGCAACTTCAGCTGCGAGATCCAATCGAACGCGTTCTGGATAAAGCGTCGACGCCAACCAGGCAATGCCCAGCAGCGATTCGGGAACGGGCGTATCCATCGGAGCGACCAGGCGCGGCATCCGATACACGCGGCCGGTCTTCACGGCATCCAAGGCCTGCCAGTCAGCGTTCTCCAGGATGGCGGACGGCTGAACGGGACCATAGGGGGGAATGACGATGACATCAGGGTTCCAGCGAAGGATCTGCTCAAGATTGACTTCGTTCCAAGAGCCGGTTAGCTCGGCGGTAACGCTTCGACCGCCGGCCGCACGGATGAGGGAGGTTTGGTACATATCCCCGCCGGCAACGGTTGACAAACTGGTTCCAAGAAACAGCACGCGCGCTTTTTCAGCCTCAGCGAGCGATGCCGTATCCTCGGAAATCGAGACAACGACGCGATCGTAGTCCGCGATCCATTCTGATGCGAGGGTGGCCGATTCCGGTCCTAGAACCTGCCCGGTCAAGATCACGGACTCGATCAAGGCTTCAGGCGTTTCCACACGATAAAGAACGACGGGAACACCGAGATCGCGCAACTGTTCGGCGACATCCAAGTGACGCGAGGCATCGGCAAGCACAAGATCCGTTCTCAATGAGACGAGTTCTTCAACATTGGGATCGCCGAAACCCAAGATCTCCGAAAGCCGTGGCTCCCATCTCAGAAGAACGTCCGATGCACTGGCCACGGTCTTCACGCCGACGTAAAAGGCCAACGCAAGGCGGTCCTCTCCGCCTAGGGCATAAACGGTGTAGGTTCCAATCCCGTAGACGCTGGCGATTCTCGATGCGGTAGACGGAACGGATACGGTATAGCCCGCTTGATCGACGATTCGTGTCGCTTCCTGGGCAATGCACCCGACCGACCACAGCACGATTAATCCCAAGGCGATCCAACGGCATTTCATGATAGGACTCCTTTATGTTGAGCAAGAGATTCTCGATAGGAGCGAATCCAATC
Organism: Candidatus Bipolaricaulota bacterium; assembly: GCA_028277345.1. Classification (GTDB taxonomy): domain Bacteria; phylum Bipolaricaulota; class Bipolaricaulia; order UBA7950; family UBA9294; genus SPBW01. Next base: position 33,554 of record JANQGM010000019.1, read on the forward strand.
GGTGAAGTTATCCAATGTCGAAGACTGAAAGGCTTTCCACGCGGCGTTGAGTTCGGGATCATCGCTTTCGACCCGCTGACAGTCATTCAAATGGTCCCGCATTGAATCGATTGATGTAAGCTGCGCCTCCAGCAACCCCGCGACACCCGCCGGATCGAGCTTTCGTAGAAAGTAGAGCTTGGCCGGAAATTCGACGCGGACATCGCGCATGATGGCGATCGGAGCACGGGCCCATGCCCAGAAGCTGCGGCGACCATTCTCGGTGACATGATAGATCGATCGTTCCGGCCCTCCCGGCGATGCTGCGCTTGACCGGCGGATCTCCCCACGGTGCTCCAATCGATGCAGCACGTGGTAGAGTTGGCTGGACGCAATGTGCCACAGCGGCCCCAGCCCCTTCGAGATCCGGTTTCGCAGGGCGTAGCCGTGCGATGACTCTTCGATCAAGAATCCGATCAGTGCGTACTCCACCGGAAATCCTCTTGATCGGGTTCTCTCTGATGAGTATTCCATATTGGAATAGTCTAGCTGCAGCGGGCGTTTCTTTCCAGGGCATGTCTGGATTTAGGCCTTTTGGTTCCGGAGAATGAGAAATGACGTTGATGAGTTATCGCCAACTGAAACCGGAAGAGGTCGAACGCATTCGCGACCTCGATCGCACAGAAACCATCCGTGTGGGGTATCGAATGGAGGCCGGGTCTCTGCAGCGGATGGACGTTCAGTGGGATACCCCGCCATGGCACGAGAACGGCGGCGACCATTCATTCTCAGCCAAGATTCGGTATGTTAAGGACATCATCGCTCTGGGAGGCATCCTCTGGGGGGCGTTGGAAGGGCAGCGTCTTGCGGGGATGACGGCACTCGTTCCTCGCCTGACGGACACGATGGCCCACCTGGCGTGGCTTCACGTGAGCCATGGCTATCGCTGCCAGGGCATTGGATCACGTCTCTACGCCGACGTGGAACGCTTGGCCATTGAATCCGGAGCGTCTCACATCTACGTTTCCGCGACACCGTCCGGATCTGCGGTTGGGTTCTACACGAGCCGAGGCTTCGTTGTGACGCCGTCCCCCCATCCCGAACTACTGGCTGCAGAGCCGGAGGATATTCACTTGGTGAAACCGCTACAGGCTTTTAAGAGTTCCGTTTCCCAGGGCGGACGAGTATCATCCCAGCAGGACGAGGACGTGAGATGATGACTGAACGTACGATGACCCATCCGAAGGTTCACTTGGCCAGCCTTGGTTGCGCCAAGAATCTCGTGGACTCCGAACGTTTGCTGGGACGCTTGGCAACCGCAGGAGCCATGGTCGGCGCCGCGCCCGAGGAAGCCGATATTCTCATCATCAATACGTGCGGATTTATCGGGCCTGCTGTGGACGAGTCGTTGCAGACGATCCGAGACTATGGACACGTCAAGCGGCAAGCCGGAGGCAGGCGGTTGATCGTCATGGGATGTCTCGCTGAACGGGATGCTGGGCGCATTCGTTCCGAGCTGCCGGATGTCGATGTTGTGGTCGGACTCCACTCGGATGATGAGATTCTACGTGCTTGTGGATTGGCGGTGACAGACTCCGATGACGAAGCGCGGCTTCTCTTGACGCCTCCGCACTCCGCGTATCTGCGCATTTCGGATGGCTGTGACAACGGCTGTACGTACTGCACGATTCCGCTGATTCGCGGTCCGTTCCGCAGCCGTCCGCCACAGGTGATTCGTGAGGAAGCCCACAATCTTGCGGCCATGGGCGCACAGGAGCTTGTCATCATCGGGCAGGACACGACGTCCTACGGGCGCGACCGTGAAGACGGGATTCCGGTGCATCAGCTCTTGCGAGACCTGGCGGAGATTGAGGGACCGGCGTGGTTGAGGCTGCTCTATACGCACCCCGCGCATTTCTCCGATGAACTTATCGACGAGTACGCGTCCAACAAGAAACTGTGTCCGTACGTCGATCTCCCGTTACAGCATCTCAACGACGACGTTCTCCGTCGCATGGGGCGCGGAGTCTCACGTGACGATTGCCTGAAGCTGATCGAGCGGCTGAGAAAGAGAATCCCCGGCATCGCCATTCGGACGACCTTTATCGTCGGATTCCCTGGCGAGACGGACGCCCAATTCGAGGAGTTGCTGGCGTTGGTTCGAGAACTCCGCTTCGAGCATCTGGGGGCCTTCGCCTATTCAAGAGAAGCGGGAACCGCGGCCCATGATTTCTCGGACCACCTTTCAGACACCGTTGTGGGAGAGCGCATTCGCCGACTCATGCTGGCACAGCAAGACATCGCCTTCGAGATGAACGAGGCCCAGATCGGCCGTACGATGGACCTTCTGCTCGACGAGCCGACGGAAGAGGATGACCTTTGGGTCGGCCGCACGCGGTTTCAAGCCCCTGATGTGGACAGCGTGACATTCGTTTCCGGCGAGGATCTTGACGTTGGGCGCATGGTCGAGGCCCGTATCGTCGGATCGAACGACTACGATTTGCTTGCCGAAGTCTAGGTGCGCTCACGCGACATCGCGTCGCGAGGGGGCAGCCATTGATGCGCATCATCCATGATCTTTTGGACTTCGGCATAGAACCGCCCCACATGTACGCCGTCGATCAACGCATGGTGGACCTGAACGTTCAACGGCAAAAGAATGCGGGCGCCTTCTGTCTTGTACTTCCCCCACGCGATCCGCGGTACGGAATCGGGGGCATGTGTCGGCGCGGCATGAAAGACGCCTGAGAAGTTGATCCACGGAAGGCCGGTTAGAAAGAGGAAGTCGTCTTGGTCGTCGAGGCTGTACATCGATGGAGCCGTTCTCGCATCTTCGATCCGTTGAGGCGCATCCGCGGCAAAGGTATCGAAGTCCGGAGCGAACGGGAAATTAACGAACCGAAACGCTTCGTCATCGTTCAGGACGATGATCGAGGGGTGAACGGTTTCAAACTCAACGACCTCATCGTTCCGGATGCGTTGACGGAACTCGGGCACTGCATTGGCGGCAGCGGCAATGGCGTACACGAGGCCGATGGTAAACCGTCCTCCTTTGGGCAAGCGCTCACGATAGGCGGTGATGTCGACATCCGCCGTGATGCTGAAGTACGGAAAGCCAAACTGAAGGAACATCTCGAACTGTTCCCGACGTGGCCATGTCGATCGATCGATGACGCGATAGGGTCCTTCACTCATGATGTCGTATCCTAGCCGGAGTGCGGCGCGATCGCCACACACATCGAGGCGTCTTCGCGGGGCGGCCACAGGCTCCTCACAGGGGCTTCATTCGGGAGTCACACACTGTGGACAAGGAGTGTGGTGGCGTGAAACGAAGAACGAAGTGGATCATCGGGGCGAGTCTTGGCGTTCCCGTTCTTCTTGTGGGCGGCCTGTTGCTCCTTCTTCAGTTGACGTCGCCGGATTCGGGTGCGCGCTTGGCCGACGTCGAGGTAAAGCGCCTTCCCGATGCCTGGATTGAGCCGGAGCCTGCTCAAGAACCGGCGACGGCGGAACCGCCGCCCGTTGAGCCCCCTGCCGAAGTCGTCGCTCCCCGTGCGCCGTCCTTGGATTCGCTCAACCTTCCACTTTCCGGAACCTTGGTCATGGTGGGCGATGATCGTCCGTTTGGCGAGGAAGCCTTCCGGATCGAGCGCGACGCAGAGGGCGTGTCCTTGCGGGCGGAAGGCAAGTTTTGGTTCAAGGCATTGATCGCCACGATCACGCTGGCCTTCGATCAGACGTTGCAGTTCGATGAGCGACTGGAGCCGTCCGAATACGCGGCCACCTTCGACGCTCCGCTTGGGTTCGACCGGCAGTTTCAGGCGGAGTTCAACCCGGATCTTGCCGTGATCCGCTCAAAGGATGAGGTTCGCGAACTCCCCATCGACCGGACGCGGACGTTCATCTTGGGAACCTTCAGCACCTACGCGATGATCCCCCTGTTGTATCAACTGCGCGAATCCTTGGAACCGGTTACCCTGGAAACGCTCGTGTTCGGCGGTCCACCCAACAGTCAGAACGATGATGAAGAGGGGCTTCCCGAACTACGCATCGAACAGCTCGACGATGGCGTCATCTCGTTTGATGGGGGAGACCTTCAGGTGTCGCGGTACCGGCTCTCTGGGAATATGGGCGCGATGACGTTGTATGCACGCGGCGCGGAGTTTCTCGGCCTCTATGCCGGAGATGACGAGGAGTCACTCTTCGTCTATCGCACCGATTACTTCAAAGAAGGGTTCGACATTCGCTAGCTAGTCGCCGGTCGATCCTCGGTCTGGATGAGGCGGCGCGGTTCGGTGGAGGCAAAGTTCTTGATCATCGGGGGCTAGTTGCCGTTGGCGTTTCGAAGGGTGAGTTCCATAATCGGATTGTCTTCACGGGTTCGGAGACTGAATCCAAGCTCTTCGTACAAGGCGCGGCCTTCGGGCGATGCATGAAGGCTGACGTTGGAGATGCCCTCCTTTTGGATGATGTCGAGGGCGAGGTGCATGAGCTTTCGAGCGATGCCCTGTCTTCGATAGGCGGGCAAGGTGATCAGGTTCATGAGATAGGCGTGCTTGCCTGTGGGATTGAAGGGGGACGGCGGGGTGCTGTGAATGACCCATCCGATGCTGGCAATCGGCACTCCATCGACATCGGCAAGCCACGCACGGAAGTTGCCTGACGGAAGCTGCTCCGCGAAGTAGGCGCGCATCGGTTCGATCGCGGCATCCAACTCAGGGCCTACGATTCCCATGGCCTCAAACATGGCGAGGCGAAGCTGGAGAAGGGCGTCGAGGTCGGCCGGCGTGGCTGCGCGATACACTGGCGTGGTCTTACTCATGGGGCCTCACGCCAAGATACAACCCGCGTCCGGTGATTCCCTTTGGATCATGGGTTACATCGAGCCCCGCTGCTTCGAATGCCGATGTCATGTCCTGAACCGTGAACAGCCCCATCTCGTGGTGTTCGACGACATGGCGGGTTCCTTCTGGCGTTCCGATCAAATGATGCAGGTCGAACACCGACCGCCCGTTCCGCGTCTCGCTCGTGTTGATGCGGGCGATTTTGAGTTCGGGCTCGTCGACAAGCAGGGCGTGGACGGTTCCCGGCTTCCACATCTCGGGGGTAAGCCACGGCTCAATGATAAGTAGGCCGTTCGACCTGAGATGATTCGCCATGGTGGAGAGCGCCAGCTTGAGATCCGCGATCGACGCCATGTACCCGATCGCGCTGAAGAGGCAGGTGATGACATCGAATCGATCGGACAGATCGAACGTTCGCATATCGCTGCAGTGAAACGGGATTCCAGGGTTCCGTCGTTTGGCAAGCTCTAGGAGTTCGGGGGACAGGTCGAGGCCTTCAGCATGAAACGAGGCTGATAGATGCTCCACGTGCCGGCCCGTTCCGCAGGCGACATCGAGGAGCCGCTGATCGGGCGTAGCGTTGTGACGAAGAATGCACGCTTTGATCGCGTCCGCTTCGGCATGGTAATCCTTGAATGCGTAGATGAGGTCGTAATATTGCGCCATCTCAGTGTGCATGTTGTCTCCTTGAAGCGATACCGGCGATGATGGTAGCGATCTCGTGCGATGACCGCAAAACAGTGACGCCATTGAGTCTCAAGGATGCGTTGCGCAAAGGCATCGAGATGAGTAGCCTAGCTGAAGGAGGCCGTGGTGCATCGAAGGGACCCAAGGGAAGAGCCGGAGCTCGTGGCGAAGTACGAACCCTTGGCGCGCAAGGCGCTGAAGACGTACGGATTGGAGGACGCCGAGCTGCGCTTCCTCGGACAACGTGCGAACGTCGTTTTTCGCGTTCAAAGCGAGGAGGGACGCTGGGCGCTTCGAATCTGTGATCCTGAGCGCGATCACTCCGCGCTCATGCGCGAATTGTTGTGGTTGGTCGCCTTGGCCAGAGATACTGATTTGCGCGTTCCCGAACCCGTCATGACGCGTTCGGGCGACCTCTTCCGAAGCATCTCCATTCAGGGGCTCTCGGGGTTTCGCGCCTGCGTTCTTTTCCGCTGGGTCGTGGGGCAATTCGAGGACGAACCGTCCGTGGATCAGCTCCGTTCTGTTGGCGAATTCTCCGCCCGATTGCACCGTCATGCGGAGACATTTCGCTGGCCGGACGAGCTGACGGATGAGATCGGTCCGATGGACGCCATCGATGCGATGGTTTCTCGATCGACGTTGAAAACGCACTACGCGGATGACGAGACGAGGTTGTTGCTCGACACCCTTGGCCCAATTCAGGCGAGGTTGAGATCCCTAGGCACCGGCACATCCACATACGGCGTCATTCATGGAGACCTTCACCACGCCAACTATCTGTTTGATCATGACGCTGTTGGTGCGATCGATTTTGAGTGCGTACGGAAAGGACACTATGCCTACGATGTGGCGACCGTCTTAAACGCGCTTCGCCGCCGGCCGGATTATGAAGCGCTTCAGCAGGCCTTTGTTGAAGGGTATTCGTCCATTCGGAAGCTCCCCTGTGCGTTGAACGTCCATCTGACGGCGTTGGACATGGTGCGCGAACTGTCGATCGTCGCTTGGATTCTTGCTATCCCTCGTCTACAGTTGGAGAACTGGGCGCAGGAACGTCTGACATCTGCGATTGCTCATGCGCGTCGCTTTCTTAAGGAGGAATGAGGAATGAAACCGGGCCGCGGGGGGCGGCCCGGTCTCGGAAAACGGGGGTAGAGGGAGCCTGCTGCTTCCACGGAGGCAGCAGCCTCTGCCTTCGAAGCCGCGGTTCGATCGAACCGCGGTGTGAGGGTGCTATTCTTGGTCGAACCCCCAGAGTGCGGGATCGAGTTCCGACAAGTTATCCGGCAAGAAGGTATCTGCGGCGATCTCCGAATCCGGACGTCGCTGTTCAAGAATCGTGATCGTCGTCGTACTGCCGTCGGAATGATTCTCAGCCAGCATCTCGTGGGCGGTCAACTTGCCCTCGAACTCGCCGAGGACCAACACATCCATCGTGCTGTCAAGATTGCCGAGATCGTTGTAGGACTCCAACTTCAGCATGATGAGGAATTCCTTATCAATCCAAAGGATCGATCGCGGGTTGTCCACATCGGCGTCCGGCTTGGCCGTCGACTCGATCACGTAGGCTGTCCTCGTCACATCGCCGATGATGACATCCTCTTCCCCGAGCAGGACGGCGTCGTAGTCGGCGCGTCCTTCGCGATCTCCAAGATCGGAGTAGGACAACGCACTTCCAGCGAAACTGCCTCCTCGCTCTTCTTCGGAGACGAGTTCTTTGGCGATTCCGATGAACGGCAGGTAAAGCCAAAGCCGCGCGTCTTCGTCGTCATCCTCCGAATCGATCGTCAGAAAGATCGTCCCAGCTACATCGGCAGGCTCGATGAAGTAGATGAGTGAGTGATCGGGGATGGCCAGCGAACCGAACAGATTGGATCCGGTCGTGCCGTCGCCATAGACGTTGTCGAACCGAATGATCGACACCATGCTGCCTTCGGCGAGGGCGTCCGCTTCGGCGTCCACCCAATCAAGAATTTCATCTGCAGTTTGCGCGAACGTTCCGAACCCGATTAGGGCGAGTGCGGCCAACGTCATTCCTAGTGCAACGCATTTACGAATCATTCCATGCCTCCTTCAATTGATATACCCTGGTTAGTTTGATACGTTCTTTTTTGAAGCCCCCGACCGTTCCCAGGCTGCGCGTGACAGGAATTTCGGTTTCCATTGCACGAGGATGGCCGGGATAATCGAGATCGCTGAAAGCGCGCTCACGCCCATCGTCAAGGCAATCTGCCAACCGAAGGTCCGGATGCCCTTGAACGATGCGAAGATAAGGATGAAGAATCCCAACGCTACGGTGAGGGCGTTGTACGTGATCCCACGTCCGGTCGTCTGGATCGTCGCTTGTAGTGCGCGCTCCGCCTTCTGATCCTTGCGGTATTCACTGCGGAAGCGCGAAATGAAGTGGATCGAATAGTCCACGCCGATTCCAACCGCAACGACGGAAACCATCAGCGTCATGATATCGAGGGGTTGTCCGGTGTAGGCCATGATCCCCATGGAGAAGGTGACGGTTAGGATGAGGGGAATCGCGGCAATGAGGCCAGCTACGACCGATCCCATGAACAGCATGACGAGGAGGGCGACTGCGGCGATCGTCGTCACAAGACCGGCCATCTGGCTTTGTGTCATTTGGGTGAACATGCGGTTCATCAGCACTGTGGTGCCGACCATCCGGACCTGCAGATCGCTATCGGCTGGGAACATCTCATCCAAGTACTCCTGAACCAGCTCCGCGAGCCGTGAGACGTTTGCGGAGGACCCCATTTGATACATGCCGGTGACTGTTCCTGCAGAAAAGTCTCCTAGGGCCATATCTCCGAGATCCCCTCCCTGAAAGGTGAATAGGAGCAGGAGCTGCGAAATGATGCTTCTTTGGTCCGGGATGGCATAGAAGGCGGGATCATCGGCATTGAACTTCTGGTTCATCTGGCGAACGAGTGTCGTGAGCGAGAAGGTCTTGTTAACGCCGTTGGCGAGCAAGAACTCCTCTAACTCCAACATGGCATTGAGCACTTCGGGGTCCTTCAATCCATCTCGGACACCGGTATCGAATTCGACCATGACACTGACTTCGCCGGAGAAGTACTCCCCAACGAAATCGAGAATCTTGATAGCCTCATGATCCTTGCCAAGGAATTCCTCATTCGATGTCTCGACTCGGAGGTTCGGAACTCCGACCGCCATGACGGCGAGGATGATGACTGCGAGGACCAGTACAAGGCGTCGGTGTCGATTGATTGTGCGCTCGAAGGCGAGTAGTACGCGCGTGAGTGGGCGCAGCCCCTTGTTAATGTTGCGAACCCTCGGCCGCTTCAGTAATGCGAGAACTGCAGGGATCAATACGAGCGAGAACACCATTGCAGCGACCACTCCAACTGCAACAACAATCCCGAGATGCTGCTGAGGAACGAGATAGGCTGCCAGTAGTGAGAGGAATCCGGTGGCTGTCGTAAGCGACGTCATGACGACCGGGCCCTTCATCTCTTGCATGGTATTGAGGATAACCTCTCGTTTCACAGCTTTCCGTTCTTTCTTGGAGAGGCCGTTTTTGGGATCCAGTTTGTCCCCAAACCGTGTCACTTCCTCGTTGTAACGGTTGAGTACATGGATGGCGTCAGCGATGCCGATTGCCAGAAGCATGATCGGAGCAATGAACGACATCATAGTCATGGGCATGCCGAACAGAGACATTGCACCCATCGCAACGACAACGGAAAGTAAAACGATGGCAACCGGGATGAGAATGCCCCGAATGGTCATGAAGCTGGCAAATAGGAGGAAGACCATGACGAGGAGCGCGAGCGGGAAGAGTAGAGACGTATCGCCCTCCATCTCCTCAGCCATGATGCTGTCGTAGTAGGCGTCTCCGTAGATGTAAAACTCGTCGTTGTTTCCTCGATTTGCATCAACAATGGCGACAACATCCGGTGTAATGCCATATTCGTCTGCCCCCACTTCGAGCTCGAGGTTGATGAGCGCGGCTTGGCCACTCTCGCTGACGACGCCGCCGATGAGGTTCTCATCAGCCATCAGTCTTGAACGGAAGATCTCCATCTCCTCGGGGGTCTCAGGCGTTGCGCCACCAGGGGCTGCCTTGCGAACGCTAAGCGCGGTCTCGGTGCCAACAATCGTCTGGGAGTTCAGCGGAGTGGAGATCGTCTTGATGCCAGGGATCGCCTCGAATTGATCGGTCATTTGTTCAATCTTCTGAAGCGTTGTCTGGTTGAAGATCCCGTCCTCATTGAACAGCATGACCATGATGCCCCACGATCGGCCATAACGTTCTTCGGCTTCATCCATCAGCACGATGATGGGATCGTCATCTTTCAGAAACTCGCGGAAGTCCGTCTCCGTTTGCAGGTTTGTCATGGGCCAGAAGAGCCCGGCGGCAAGCACAAGCGTTGCGGCGATCGTCCAAATGGGGTGATCGACCGCAAAGCGAATCAATCGATTCATTTCATCCATCCCTTCGAGTCATAGAGTGACCACAGAAAGCTTGGCCACAGGTCTTCGGACACATCAGTGGTCTGTCCGGAGCCGGCGAACACTTGATCGACCACGGTCGAGACCAGGTCGACGGCGCCGCGTACGAACGGAGACAAGGCGCCCAGCCCGCGACTCACCAACCAGATATTGACATTCGATTTCGTATCGAGGCCTCTGGGCAAAAATAGAACCAGGTCGAACGGCCCTTCATCCGATTCCAGGTCGATGCCATACAACGGATCGTCGAAATCCGATGTCGAATCGGACAGCCGCACTGAGATCTCAAAAAGGCCCATCTGACGGAGTGCGCCAATGGTGCCGGCAACCTTCATGGTTGAGGTAAACGTTTTGGTGCCGTCGACGAGGAGAACCTCGATCATCGGCGGCGTTTCCTGTGCGAAAGCGGCGAGTGCGGTGCCGAGCGCGAACACAACTCCCAGGCACACCATTCCTAAGTTCTTAGTCATTTCTTGTCCTTTCCGGCAGGCGATGACAGTTCGGCGATACGTGCCTCGAGCAACTCGTGCCGTCGAGTCTCCCAGCGATCCAACAAGCCCGACCACTCTTCCTGCATAAAATCAGAGATCACCAGCATCTCTATGAGTCTTCGTTTTGTCTCAACCGGTTCATTCTTGAGGACGGCGAGCCCCTGAAGCACAACGGTGCGTTCACGTTGAACGTGCTGAGCGATATCCGTGAGGAAGTCGTGCCACAAGTTCTCGCGCAGACGGTAGTAGCTTCGTCGTTGTCCTGGCAGGGTAACGCGCTCGACGAGATTAAGGCGCATCAGTAGCTGCGTCGACATGCTAATGGACCCCTTGCTTGCTTGGAGAAGCTCAGCCAATTCATCATGGGACAGTTGCGGTGGAATGCTGATCAGAAGGGCGCCTATGACCCGCCCCGCCATGCGGGGGAAGCCGTGCTCTTCCATCAACTCCGCGGAGCGTTCGATAAACTGGTGCAACTCGGTGCTCACGTGTGTCATTCGTACTCCTTCGATCGTGAAGGGCGCAGTATACGACGATCAATGTGTTCAGTCAAGATTGAAACTTATGAACAGTTGGGATTTTGGTCACTGTTCGCAACAAATCGATGGAAAGGCCATTCTCGATTTGTACGAATCGGTTTGCTGTGGCTGATTCCGTAAGAGAGGGTCTGCTCATCCAGTGAGGTTGTACGCAAAGAGCGTGGCGACCAGCGGCCGCTTGATGATTCCGCCATGCCGCTGGATGGCCAGCTGCACTTCTTGGAAGAGCCGCCGCCGCGTCTCATCCGGCAACGCTCGGTGATCCGAGAACGTCTCGAGTAATCTCAAATAGCGTTGAGCCGTGTAGGACATGGTCCAGCGTTGTTGCCACTGGGTTGGCGGTCGGAAAACGCCTCCCCTAGAGATGGCCTGCACCGTTTGGGAGACGCGGTCTGCAAGAGAGGACGATGCTCTCTCTCCTGAGCGAGGATAGACCCGTTGGTAGATACGGTCGATCGCTTCGTAAAGGGGACCCTCGCCTCCGGGGAACAGGTTGTAGATCACGGCGAGGGTTCCCGTAGGCTTCAGAAGCTGCGCGATTTTTGGAAGACAGATTTCGGGATCCAGCCAATGAAAGGCCTGTGCGGAGACAACGAGATCGATCGACGAGATATCGGGAACCCAGGTTTCGAAGTCGGCGTGAACGATGCGTACGTTTGTGTAATAAGCGAGGTTGGCTGCCGCGCGCTCGGCGAGGTTCCCCCCCAATTCGACCGCCGTGATTGTGTATCCATACGGCGCCAGGGAGCGTGTTAACTGTCCGGTTCCGCAGCCGATTTCCAGGATGTTCGCACGGTCCGGCAACTGAGAGTGTTCGATCAGGCTTTCGATCAGCGGCGCCGGATAGCCGGGACGAGCGCTGTCATACGCCGGAGCGGCGTCATCAAAGAGATCGCGTTGCGTACGGTCGAACATGGCGAAAGTGTACCGGGGCATCAGCGGTATAACCGCCAATCCTGGAAGATCGCTGTCGATGTCAGTCTTCCCACTCGTCTTGGGTCATCGTGAAACCGCTGACATGATCGGGAATGGGCTTGAAGAGTAGAACATCGGCCGTGCGAATGGATGCTTCGCCGAATCGGGCACGGACGATATCGATGGCGTCGTTCAATCGACCGCGGCGGCGGTCGGCGGCGAATAGGGGAATGGGGGTCTTTGCCTTTTCTTGCAGCTGGCTGACCGACACCCCGATCTTGGATACCTCCTCGGGCCGCGACGGCATTCGATTCAGGACGTCCAGGCAGGCGAGGTAGATATCGTGGCCATCGTCCGTGGGCAGGGGGAGAGTCGTTTGCTTCCCTCCGAACTGAGTGAGACTGAGAGAGCGATACCAACAATGTACGGTGCGCCCGACGTATCCCGCTCTGCGCATTCGCCATCCGACGCGGTCGCATAATCCGCGCAAGACAAGGAGCGCGGATTCCAACGGACGGAGATCGGGGCGAAGGGAACGCGAGTGGCCGATCGACTTGACGTCCGAAACCTGGGTAAAGGGAGAGACGGGATGAGGGTCGTAGCCACACCCGACCGCCTTGAGGAAGCGGCCGTAGATGCCGAACTCCCGGCGTAGGAGGTTCTCCGGGGTCTCGCCGAGCTCAGCCAGCGTGCGAACGCCCATTCGGTGGAGCCGTTTTTCGATACGCGGACCGATGCCGCAGACCTTGGCAACCGGCGTCGTCTCCAACAGTTCGGGCAACTCCTCCGGATCGAGGAAGCCGATGCCATCCGGCTTGTTCTGTGAGGCGATCAGCTTGGCGAACGTCTTGCTGGAGGCGATGCCGATGGTCGCCGTGATGCACTCGCCAAGAGACGTGCGAAATACATCCTTGATGGCGCAGGCCATAGGAACCGGACCTCCGTGACGGTTGGCTTCCTGCGTGACGTTCATGAAAACTTCATCGACACTGAAGACCTCGATGATGGGGGTGAAGGTTTCAAGAATCTTGAGGAACTGCTTGGTGATCTCTCGATAGCGAATGCCGTGACCGGGGACCAGCAGGAGGTCAGGACACAGCTTCTTCGCTTCCCACGCGGTCATGCCCGCTTTCACGCCGTAGCGCTTCGATTCTCGTGAACTGGCGACGACGATCGATTTTTCGGTCGGACGTCCGGTGATACCGATCGCCTTGCCTCTCAAGGCGGGATTCGCTTGTTGTTCAATGGACGCGAAGTAGCTGTCCATATCGAGGTGCATGATGATGCGATGATGCGAGGGCTCAAGGTCAGCGTGACGTGTCGATGGCCTCCAAACGCCACTGATGCCTGGCGGGATCGAAGCGGATGTCAAAGTGATCACTCCCACAACTGACGGCGTAGCACAAATGCACGACATCGCCTACGCGCTTGGGGTGGACCAGATTCGTCTGGGTCACGTCATACCGGCGGTCCTTCCATCGAAAGGCTCGTAAGAGGGGGTGCGGGGCCCCGCGGCGGTAGGTCACAAGCGTATCGATGGGTTCACGTATCTCTAAGAACATGTCCGTACACGTGGAGAAGTGTACGGAATGAATAAGCGGCCGTCAACCGTCGAGAATGGATTCGATGGCATAAATGGCCTGGGGTCCGCTGGTCCCGATTTGTTCCCTTCGAATCAAGAGAAGTTTGGCCAACCGGGCGACACGATTGACACAGGCATTCATTTGTAAATGGAGTTCGGCAGCCAGTTCCTTGGACGTCGTTCGCCCCTTTTCAATGATGGGGCGAAGCGTTTCCTTCATCACCGGCGTGTGTGCGCCGATGAGGCACCAATTTCCGTTGATGAGACACAGCATCGCCAGCTGACGCTGAGCCAGCTTGACATCAACGCCGTCGGCAAGTTCCAGTGACGGAGACTCAAGAACCATCGTGCGGGCGCCGAATTCTCCGATCGTCATCTGGTGAAGCGTTCGTCCGATCAGTTCGTCAGAGAACGATGTGGATAAAACATCGAGTCCTTCTAAGGATACGCGAACCTGGCCGCGTTCGGGCAGTGAGCGTAGGAGCGTGGAGAGTTTCGCGCGCGCCGCTTCTCCCTCCATGCGCGTTCCGAGGCGCGTGCCGAATTGAGCGATGTGAAACCGTTCGATCATCATAGCCGTCATTGAACAGGAACCCCTTTCGGACTGCAAGCGGCTAAAAAAGAACCCGGCGAGGCAATCGAAGCCCCAACTGCACCCCGGGAAACGCCGGAACATCGTAGGTATCGCCGCCATGAGGATCGAAATAGTATAGGGCGCGCCCGGATCGGAGCGCGAAAACGCCGTCCCAGGAACGAACGAGATCGGCGATCCGGCGAAGCTCTCCGCCGCGGCCCGGATCCTCGAAGCGTGAGATGCCGCGGTGGAAAATATCGTCAACCGCTTGGGTATCCGTGATTCCTTCATAGCCCGGCCGCAGTCCGAGGCTTCTGGATAACCCGATGCCGCGATCGGCGACAGCGAGGAAGATGGAGTCTTCATAATCCTGCATCGCGGCAATACCGTGAGGATCGGGGACGGTGCCTGTCGCGTTTCCGTGATGAGGAATGTTCTGAAAGAGTTCGATCATGACGGAGACTAACGCACGGCGAGATGATTCGGTGAGCGGATAGCGCTCGGTCAACCGGTGATGGAACCCATCGACGACTCGCCCAATCGCGGCTTCGTCTTCAATTCGCGTGATGGGCTGCAGCGTGCTTTCCGAGTTTCGTGGGGAATGGGTGTCCGTCATTCCGGTGCGGCCGGCATCGACGCCCATCGCATACATCCACCGGCGTACGGATGCTGATGTCGGCCAGACAATGTCAAGAGGGTGCCCGCGATCCGCGTGTTCCAGCAGCAGAAGCCGGAGGATCTGCAAGGCGAACGGATCGGCGAAACGGACGGCGCCGAGGTCCAGTTGAGACACATCACTGGAGGTGTCCCATTCAATCACATGATCGATCGTTTCCAGCGTGAGGCGATTCATGCCATCCTTTCAGTGGGAAGAGCATCGGGCACCCCTTCATTATCACATGCTGCCTTGGTCACACAAGGACCAAGGATATGCTATACTCGATCTACCGAAACGAAAAACGGCAAACTTGGCGAAAGTCAAGGACGCAAAGTCACGGATCTACGGGAGGACCTAGGATGGCCGGGCTGCCGAAAGCGACTTTTGTTTTCTGCCCTGTGAGCGAGGCGATGGCGAGTGCCAGCGCCGAGACGCATTCTTGTACATTCCCTCTAGTGAGATTCGTAGGAAATCCCCACGCTTCGGCAGGCCGGAGTCAACAGCAGGCGTGCCGGACGTGGGCTGTCGCGGATTGGGGTGCGAAGACCATTGACAAGAAGTAGTCCTCTTCACACAACGTAGCGCAAACCGCGTTGGGTGCAACCATCGGCCTCCGGGTGGAGAAGGAACCGCTTGAGGGCCCCACGGTGTGGGGCCCTCCTCCTTTGGGAGAAATCCGTTGAGGTCTCCCAGCGGCTAGTACTCATACCCGCAGACCTCATCGTCGTTGAATTCGACGCCAAGACCGAGTGCGATGCGATTGACGAAATTGAAGTAACTGACAATGAGGTTGATCAGTAGAATCTCCGCATCCTCCATCCCCGATTCACGGAGACGGACCACATCGTCTTGACATACTGCATGGGGAGTCGCTGTTAAGGTCTGCGCATAGTCAAGTGCCGCCTGCATGCGAGGCGTCAGTTCAATCGAGCGAAAGTCCTTCACAAAGCGGGCGAGTTTCTCCTCATCCTTCCAATAGTGCTGAAGCGCTGCGGCATGATGCTGAATGCAATAGGGACAAGCATTGGCTGCCGAGACGACGACGGCGATCATCTCGCGTTCTTCACGAGACAGACCGGCGGGACTGAACAGAATGGAGAGATACAGGTCCATATGGGCCTGCAAGGTGGCCGGGCGCAGGCTGTGTACGGCAAGGATATTGGATAGTTTGCCGCGTTCCCCCAGCACTCGGGCGTAAACGTTACGAAGCTCGTCATCGGCATCGGCCGGGTCAATCGTTCGAATCCATGCCATCGATTCTCGACCTCCACAGCGGGATATTCAGATCATACCAGGTGCCGCCGCACTCCTCGGCGTGATCGTTTTCATCTCTGGATCGACGTAGTCCCACTCGCCCTCGGTCGTTCTTCGGGTGGGGTGCGCCTATTCATAGCGAATGCGTGGATCCAATGCAGCGTAAAGCAAGTCGGCCGCGAAGTTGGCCAACATGACTCCCACGACGACGATCATGGTGATGGCTTGCAAGAGCGGGAAGTCGCGATTATCGATGGCGGAAAGCAGCAACCGGCCCAATCCCGGGAAATTGAAGACGTTTTCAATCACGATAATCCCTCCGATCAGCCAGCCGATGCTGATGGCGATCACCGTGATGGTCGGCAGTAGGGCATTGCGCAGCACATGTCTGAGAACGACGGTGGGCCACGACAATCCCTTGAGAACGGCGGTACGGACGTACGGGCGGTGGAGTTGCTCGACGATTTCGGCCCGCGTCAAGCGCACGATATAGGCGAGGAGAACGAAGGTGGCCGTTGTGGCGGGCAAGATGAGATAGGGCAGCGCGTCGATAAATGAGGTGTCCGGAGCGATCGAGGAAATGGCGGGAAACCATTTCCACCGATGGGCCAGCCATTCGATCAGCAAGACGCCGGTGACGAACTCCGGAAGCCCGACCAGCGAGAGGCTGAACAGACTGATCAACTGATCCGGCAGGCGATGCTCGGACAATCCCGCCCACACCCCCAAGCCCATGGAGACGGGGAGGGCAAGGGCGAGTGCCACCGCGGCGAGCATCAGCGAGTTCCGGAGTGCCTCAATGACGCGCGAACGGACGGGAATCTCCCATGCATAGGAGGTTCCCCAATCTCCGGTGAGGAAGCCCCCCGCCCACGCTCCATACTGAACAAGGGGCGAACGATCCAATCCGAGCTCGGTACGTTTGGCGGCGATGGCCTCTTCAGAGGCGTCTCGCGGCATGAGGATGCGGGCGACATCGCCCGGCAAGAACTGGGTGATGGAGAACACGATGATCGACGTCAACAACAGGGTCAGAAGCAGAAACCCCATCCGGCGAAGCACATATCGGCTCATCGCAGCCTCCCTTCCTGCGCATCAGAAACCAGAGGGCGTTGGACTGAGTTCAATTCCTCCCGCGGAATGTGACAATAGATGGCGTGTCCCGTCTCGTTCGTTTGCCATGGCGGAGCGTCTGTCGCGCACACCGCGCCGAGCGAGCGCGGACATCGCGTATGAAAAGGGCACCCAGAGGGCGGGGTCACCGGGCTTGGAATCTCTCCGGACAAACGGATGGGATCGCGATCCGAGATGTCGTGGGACGGAAATGCGGACAACAAGGCCTCAGTATAGGGATGGAAGGGCGGACGAAGGACATGCGATGTTGCCCCGACCTCCATCAGTTGGCCGAGGTACATGACGGCGATCTCATGGGCCAAGTGAGCGACGACGGCGAGATCGTGGGTGATGAAGACATAGGCCGTCTGGCGGTCGGTTTGCAGGCGGTTGAGAAGGTTGAGGATGCGGGCTTGGACGGAGACGTCGAGCGACGAGGTGGCTTCGTCACACAACACGACATCTGGGTGCGCGGCCATCGCTCTGGCAATGGCGACGCGTTGTTTCTCCCCGCCTGACAGTTGAGATGGAAGCCGGCCTTCGTAATCCGATGACAACCCCACCTGAACGAGGAGCTCGGCCAAGAGGGATTGGAGTTCGCGTCGCGGGGGACGGTTCAATCGAGTGAGCTGCCGGCGAAGCGCGGTCCCAATGGACATGTGCGGATTCAGGGCCTGATCGGGGTTCTGAGATACTGCCTGAAGCTCCTTCAGGTCGACTTGACGGCGGCGGTGCAGCTCGGCGGGCAATGGACGGTCGCGAAGCAGAATGTGACCGCCCGAAGGTGGAGTGAGGCCGAGAACGGTCCGTGCAAGCGTCGTCTTTCCGCTGCCGCTTTCCCCGACCACGCCCAGCGTTCGACCGGCCATCACGGTGGCGTCGACACCACGGACGGCGTGAACAGCCTTCCTCGGCACACGGCGCGCGAAATCTCGGAGCGAACGCCGGACGGGAAACGACGCGCGAAGCTCTGTAAGCGCGAGTACGGGATCGCGCGACGGCGCGCCGACGGCATGGCGGGGCCGGCGTGCTCCGAATGCGTCGGCCTGCATTCCGGGAACGCGCGCCCAATGATGGCATCGAACCGAACGTGACGTACCCAGGGACTCCAGCGGGGGGCGTTCCGCGCACGCGTCCGTCGCCAGCGGGCAGCGGGGGGCGAACACGCAGCCGGAGGGAAGTTGGGATAAGGATGGAATGCTCCCACGCATCGATGTCAGCTCAGAGGTGCGATGGGTTGACAGATGCGGAATGCTGTTCAGAAGGTCGGCGGTATAGGGATGCTGAGGCGTTGAGAACACGTCCCGGACGGGGCCGGTCTCCAGCAAGTCTCCGGCATAAAGGACGGCGAGCCGATCGGAGACGCGGGACACGACACCGAGGTCATGGGAAATGTAGAGGGCCGAACGGCTCTCCTCCGCGAGCAAATCCGAAACCAGGTCAAGGATGGCGGCCTCTGTAGTCACATCGAGTCCCGTAGTCGGCTCGTCAAGAATGAGGAAGCGCGGGTCGGCCGCCAGCGCCATGGCGATGACAACGCGCTGTTGCATCCCGCCGCTCAGCTGGTGCGGATACTGACGCATGACGCGTTTGGCGTCACCGATGCGGACCGTGGTCAGCAGCTGTTCGATTTGGGAACCCAACGTTTCTTTCCCAGCGGACGGCGATCGCTTGACGGCTTCAGCGAGTTGCTTGCCGATTCGCATGGATGGGTTGAGGGAAGCCATCGGATTCTGGGGAATGAGTGAGATCTCCGTTCGGCGCAGATCGCGAAGCGATCGTCGAGAACGCCCCAATAAAGAGGCGCCGCGGTAGCGCAATACGCCCTGGCGGACGGCGCCATTGGCGCTCAAGTACTGAACGATGGCGAGGGCCAACGTCGATTTCCCGGATCCGCTTTCCCCGACCACTCCGAGCGTTTCTCCTGGGCGAATCGTCAACGTGATCTCTCGCAAGGCATCGAGCCACTGTCCGCGAACGAGATAAGACGCCGTCATGCGATGAGCTGTCAGCGTGGCCTCCTCAGATCGCTCAACATCGGTTCCGGTGCGAACGGCACGCTCCTTCACGATGCGATGTCTTGCGCGCGGGGACAACGCCCGATTGGACGATCGGAGCGCGGACTTGAGTCCATCTGCTGCCAAGTTGACGGTGATGACCAACAACGAGATGGCGCCGGCGGGGAAATAGAGGGCCCAGGGAGTCAATCGAACGGTGGTTCGCGCTTCCTTGACCATCAATCCCCAATCCGGTGTCGGGGGTTGAACGCCCACGCCCAAATACCCGAGTGAGGCGACAAGGAAGATGCCATAGGAGAATCGAAGGGCGGCCTCCACGGACAGGGCGGGCAGAACGGCGGGCAGGATCTCACGGACGAGAAGGTAGGGAAGCGTCTCTCCGCGGAGGCGTGCGGCTTCGATGTACCCGAGCGATTTGATCGAAAGCACCTCGGAACGGACCACGCGGGCGACAATGGGCACGTAGACCACGGCGATGACAATGAGAACACTGGATTGAGATTGTCCGACGGCGCCGAGGAGAACAAGGGCCAGCAGCAGTGCGGGAATTGCTAGCAGGCTGTCGAAAAGGCGCATGATGATTTCGTCCAACCAGCCGCCCCGATAGCCGCTGATGAGGCCGACGGCCGTTCCGATGAAGACGGCGATGAGTGCGCCAACCCCGGTCAAAGAGAGAATGCTGCGAGATCCATGAATGATCCGGCTAAAGATGTCGCGGCCGAGCATGTCGGTGCCGAACCAATGATTCCAGGAGGGGCCTTGACGGGCGTCCGATGCGATTTGTTGGGTTGGGCCGTACGGCGTGATCCATGGCCCAATGAGGGCGAGCACGAAAAAGAGAATGACGAGGCTGGTGCCGATCGCGGATGCCGGACGTCGATAGAGTTCGCGGAGAAGTCTGAAGGAGGGCCGTCGACGAGAGTGCGGCAAGACGTGTCCTTTGTGAGTGCGTGGGCCGGGCGTACGCCCGGCCCAGCGGATGATCTATTGTGCGAACACCGTTCGGAAATCGGTTCGTCCGGCGAACGCCTTGAGTTCCAATCCGGCGAACTGGTTGCTGTACGCGGCGACTTGAGGCCAGAAGTAGGGAATGATCACCGGTCCCTCAGCAACCAAGATCTGCTGAATCTGGGAATAGGCGGCTTGGCGCGCGGCGGCGTCCAACGTGGAGCCCGCGACGCGGATGAGCGCGTCGAACTCTGAGTTGCAGAAACGCGCCTCGTTCCACGCGGCGTCGCAGGCAAGCATGACGTTCAGGTAGAACTGCGGATAGGGGCGCGACCCCCAGTTCGTAATGCCGAGGCTGACGTCCATCCAGTGATTCTCGCCGAAATAGATGCTCTCGGGCTCGATGATCACGTTGACGTCAACGCCCACGTGCGCCCATTGCTCCTTCAAAACGACGGCGAGCTGCGGTCGATCGCCCGTATCGGGAGCGTACAGATCAATGGACAGCCCGTCGGCATAGCCGGCTTGCGCCAGCAGCGTCCTTGCCCGATCCAAATCGAAAGGAAGCGGTTCAACGGAAGGATCAAAGAACCCTTCGTACAACGGGCCAATAGGGGTGTCGTAGCCGATCGAGCCTGCGCCAAGCTGGACGAGTTGGAAGATCGACTCGCGATCGGTCGCATGCTTCAGGGCCTGAATGACGAGAGGGTTATCACCGGGAGCCTGATCGGCTCTCAGACGCACCAAGTCAAATCCGTTGGTGGGAACGTCGAGGGTGATCAGGCCGGGTTCGCCCTGAAGGGACACGTATTGCGTGACCGGCATACGCCAGGCCATATCGATTTGTCCGCCGCGTAGGGCGTCGACAGCGGCCACCGAATCCGCAAAGAAGATGAACTGCAAGGCGTCCAATCCAGGAAGCCCTTCGATGAAGTACGCGTCGTTGGCCGTCATCAGAATGCGGTCGTCGGGGCGATAGTCTTCGACGATGAACGGTCCTGTCCCGTTGAATGTGCTGAAGTCCGATGTCCCACGCTTCAGAATGAGGGCATGGTTGTCCGCGAGGTCGTACAAGAAGAAGGGGTTGGTCTCATGGAGCGTAAAGGCGACCCGATCCGATCCGACCACGTCGATCGATTCGATGTTGGCATAGAGCGATGCCGTCGGGAATCCATTGTCAGGATCCCTCAACCGATCGAAGGTCCATACGACATCACCGGGGACCAACGGACTTCCATCGTGAAACCGTACGCCATCCTCAAGGATGATCGTATACGTGAGGCCGTCTTCGCTGATCAGGACGTCCTCGGCAAGACGGTACTCAATCCCATTGCTGGCATTGACGTCGATGAGGTAATCATAGACGGCATTGGCGATGGCAATCTCTGAATCCGAATCGATGATCGCCGGGTCGATCCGCGTCGGGGGTTGCATCGCGACCCGGAATGTTCCTGCGGCGGCTGCGGCCACGCTGAATAGAATGAGCAGGCTGCATACCAGGATCAGTTTGTTTCGAGCTGAATGTGAGAAAAACACTAGACCTCCCTCGTACACGTCTTCTTTTGCGAAGCTTCTGCGAAACATCGCGTGACGCTTCCTTAATCTACCCTACCTTCTGAGGGGAATCGTGACAACTTCGTTACCGTCTTCTTTCCCGTTATCCCTTCCGGTATGGACGATGTGCGGCCGCTGGCTAGAATACGGGCATGGGCAAGACACAGGATCGTCCCGCGCACCGCGCTCCATGGAGCGGATTGACCGGAGATCCCTCTGTCGCGGACCTCGCCGTTTTCGGCGTTCCGTACGATGGAGGGGCAAGTTTCCGATTGGGCGCCGCTGAGGCGCCGCAGCGCATCCGGTCGCTGACGCCGCATGTCGCGCCCTATACCGAACAGGGTGGCGCCTTGTCCGGACTTGCGGTGGTCGATCTGGGCGATGTGGAGCCCCATCCCGACTGGGAGACGATGGACGCGCGAATCGCCGCCATCGCTCGGCGCGCGCAGGCGTTTCCGTTCTCGATCGCTCTCGGCGGAGATCATTCCATCACCCTTCCCATTGCTCGATCGCACGCGCAAACATTGACGGGGCCCATCGGTTACCTTCAATTCGACGCCCATCTTGACCTGATGGATCGTTTCGAAGGCTCTCGATTCTCTCACGCCTGTACAGGCCGCCGAGTGCTCGAACTCCCTGGGTTTTCGCCCGATTACAGCGCCTTTATCGGAATCCGTTCGTGGTTGGGCGACGAGCGAGCGTTCCTCGCCGAGCACCCGTCGATCCATATCGAGCCCGCCCGAGTCATTACCGACGAGGGGGCCGACGCGGTGCTGTCGCGGGTTCTGCCCCGCTTTCGCGGCCTGCCCGCCGTCTATGTCTCCTTGGACATTGATGCGCTCGACCCAGCCTATGCCCCGGGAACGGGGACTCCGGAAGCGGCCGGCGTGTCGACGCGCGACCTGCTCCGCCTTCTGGAGGCCGTCTTTCGAATGCTGCCCGTTCGCGCTTTCGACCTTGTCGAAGTCAGTCCTCCGCTTGACCCGTCGGATATGACCTCGTTCGCCGCCATCAAGATCCTCTACGAGATTTTCGGTTGGGTGAAGGAGCGAACCCAGGAGCATCCCTGATCTTCGCTCCTTCGACATCTTCTTTAGCCCGCTGATGCGTCCGATTGCATGATGCCGTGGAGGTTGCCTTCCGTATCTTTGAAGTAGGCCATCCAACCGACGCCGGGAACCGGCATCTTCGGAACGGTGATCGATCCCCCGTTGGCTTCGATCTTGGAGATGGTGGCATCCAAATCCTCGACATCGATCGTGTTGACAACTATCGGGTTTCCGTCCGTTTTCTTGACCAACCCTCCATTGATTCCAGGGGCTTCCTGATCTCCCGTCATCATCATCCAATAGTCCATGGGCCCATCCCACTTCTGGGTGTCCCATCCGAACACGGCTTTGTAGAATGTGCTTGCGCGTTGCGGGTCGTCTGCCGGAATCTCGAAATGTACGACTCGTGCCATGATTCCTCCTTAGGGGTTGGCGTTTCTTGATGTATTTGGGTCCGTTTTCCGCGTTGTGTCGGATACCGACGTTGGGCCAGGAAACGACGTTAGGGCTGCAAGCGTCAATTTCTCGAAGACCTCAAGCGGCCCGATGTCCTTTCGGGTCTTCATGGCCGCAATGGCGCCTTCCCATCCGCTGACCAGGAACAAGGCCCAATCGTCGGGATCGAGGGACGTCGATAGTTCGCCGGCGCCTTGAGCGGCGATGAGCAGATCGCGAATGGGCGCGATCATCCCGTCCCACGCTGCATTGAGCCGGGATCGAAAGACATCGTCTGTGTCCGCCAATTCGAGCGTCAGGTTGCCGACGGGGCACCCGAGCCCGCAATTCGATGAGACGAAGAAGTCACGGAAGGCGCCGTAGAACGCCTTGAGCCGCTCCAATGGCGGGAGGGAAGGGTCCACGAGATGACGCTCCGCAAGCGCGCGATAGCTGGCCGAGAATCCGTCGATGACGGCGAGGCCGAATGCCTGCTTGCTCTTGAAATAGAAATAGAAGGATCCCTTGGGCACGCCGGCGGCGTCGACAATCTGCTGGATACCCGTATGGTGGTACCCTTGCCGATGGATGAGTGCGGCGCCCTTCTCCAGCAAGAGCGCTCTTGTTTGCGGTCTGTCTATTTGGACCATAAAGTCATAATAGACCGGTCGTCTACAAATGTCAACCACAAGCAAACGGCTTCGGTTCGTGGGCTAAGGCAGGGTCTGAACCTTGATGAAATTCGTTTTCCCGCCCCCGACCGGAATGCCTCCCGTCAGAACAATTTGGTCTCCGGCAGCGGCATCGCCGGACTGTAGAAGGGCTTCAGAAAGGGTGGTGATGAGTTGATCGGTGGAGTCAAAGGCGGGAACGAGCTGAGGGGAGACCCCCCACACCAGGGCGAGTTGACGCAGTACGTGCGCATGGGGGGTAAAGGCGACAATGGCTTGCTGCGGACGTTGCCGCGCGATTTGACGGGCCGTATAGCCGGTCCACGTCGAGGTCGCAATGAGTTTCGACCCCAACGACGTCGCGATGTTGACGGTTGCCTCGGAGATGGCGTCGGTGACGGGGTGGATGTGGTCGATCGCATCATTGGCGCGCTGGGGTATGCCGTGCTCAACCACTGTGGAGATCTCTCGAATCATTCGAACCGTTGCGACGGGATACCGGCCGACCGCGGTTTCCGCAGACAGCATGACGGCGTCCGTGCCATCGAGAATGGCGTTGGCGACATCGCTCGATTCCGCCCGCGTGGGGCGCGGGTTCTCGATCATCGATTGCAGCATCTGGGTCGCTGTAATGACGGGCGTTCCCATGCGATTGCAGTAACGGATGATCTCCTTTTGACGCAGCGGAACCACTTGGGGCGACAACTCCACGCCGAGATCCCCTCTGGCGACCATGACGGCGTCGACGTGAGGAAGGATCTCAGCGAACCGGTCGACGGCGTGACGTGATTCGATCTTGGCGATGATGTGAATGGTCTCAGCGCCGTTTCCGGTGTCCTTCAAGAGCGTACGCAGGGCGGCGACATCGTCAGGCGAGCGAACGAACGATAGGGCGAGGAAGTCGACGCCTTGGGCGACCGCGAACATGGCGTCTGTTCGATCCTTCTCCGTCATGGCTGAGATTTCGATCACGCCGTCGGGAACGGCGACGCCCTTTCGTGAACTCAAGCGTCCACCGACGATGACGCGGCAGATGATCGTTCGATTGCGAACCTCACGGATTTCGAGCTCGATCAGTCCGTCATCCAACAGAAGACGCTGTCCGACGTTGGCTCCTGCGATGATCTCGGGATGGGGGAGCGGAAGCACGCGATGACCGCCATCGGCAGGTTCGCAGGTCAAGGCGACCCATTGATCGACATCCAATTGAAGGGGTTCGGCCAGTGTGCCGATTCGCAGTTTTGGGCCTTGTAGATCGGCCATCACGGCGACGACCGCGCTCTCCAGATCGGCGGCTTCTCGCACGAGGCGAATCATGGCCGCATGTTCAGCGTGGGTGCCGTGCGAGAAGTTGATGCGCGCGACATCCATGCCTTCGCAGATCAACTGGCGAAGGATGGAAAGGTCCTGTGTGGCGGGTCCCATGGTGCAAACGATTTTCGTCTTCGTATCCGCAGCACAGACAACCATACCGTCTCCTCAGTGCGTGTCCGCAGGTCCTTCGAATGTGACCATGGCGCAATCGACCACGGGCCGGTAACCAATGTTCTGATAGATCTTGTTCGATGTCGGGTTGGCAAGGTCGGTGTACAAGGTACAAAACGCCTTTCCCCTATCCAAGAGATGCTGGCTCATGGCGGCCACGCAGGCCGAGGCATATCCCCGGCCACGATGCTCGGGCGGCGTGTAGACCGGGCCGATCGTCGCGCCGTGCGGAGTCTCTCGGGGACAGCCCACCATGGAGACGAGGGCGCGATCCTCCCACACCAGCAGCTGTTGGCGGTCGATGAAGCGGCGCACACTTTTCTCGGGATCGGGTGGTGGATCTTGGGGAACGGCTTCATGATGAAAGTCGAGAAACCACGTTGCCAATAGCGAAACGTCGCGTTCCTCTGCCCACCGAGCGAGGCCGGGGACTAGAGAGGGCGGCGAAACCTTCGTCAATTTGTAGATTCGCTGCTGTGTTCCCACGATTGAGGAGGCTCCGGTTCGTTCTTCCCACAAACGGCTAAAGGCCTCGGTGGTTTCAAGCGTGCCGTTGACGCCGGGAAGTGGATGGTCGATGGTCAGCAGGTAATCGGCGATCAAGATAAGCGCCTCCGGGCGGGCGTCATCGCACTGGAGGATCATGTTGTAGGGAGGCGTGCGAATGGCGGCGGCGACGAGCGCAGGACCCTCGGTCACGGTCACGAAGAGGGGCGCTTCGTCGCCATACCGGCGTCCATCACGGACGGCGGCAGCGATGCCGACGATGAGGTTGTTGCGCGCTTCGTCCGCGCACAGGGGCTCAAAGGCGATATCCAGAAACTCATCAGCTTTTTCGTGATGCGTTAGCTTCATGCCGGGGTCTCCAATAAGTCGATGTAGGCGCCGGAGATCAAATCATCATCTTGGATGCCGAGCTTCATCATCAGGTCGTTGGCGATCGCCTCACCGTACTCCGGGGTTTGCCCCTTCGACAAGACGACCTCAAGCTCCATGAACGTGCCAAGTCCCTCGACCTCATCGAGGTGGATGCGCGTGGGACCGACGAGATAGAGGTGGCGGCGCTTGGTGACGACGCCTCGGATGGGAAGGGCGGATTCCAAGATCCTGGAGAAGGCCGCTGGGTCGTCGGAACGAACGATCTCGTAGGTCGAAGTTTTGGCCGTCGATTCATCCGCGCGCGCGTACTGAATGAGTTCGCAACAGTCCGGTCCAAGCACGCGGAGCTTCAGCCTGCCTCTTGGCGTGATGTAGAAGGTGTCCAGCTGATCGAGCACCTTCACGGGTGCATCGGCGAGTGCTTCAGCTTTTCGTTTGAGCCCAGCGAAATCATGGACTCGGGCTTTGATCTCAACGTTCCTCGGCATCGCGTCCTCCAAATCGAATGGCTCCCTCATTCTCCCATCGTGACAGGTGTGCATCCAGGTGCGAAAGCAGAGAAGGATCGATGGGTTCGCGAGACGGATCAGCCCAGTGAAGCACGACGGGGTCGGGCGACTCGTACGGAACGAAGCGCAGGGCGATGTGCTCCAAGTAGAATCGTTCTTTGCCACGTCCAGGCGACGAACCGTAGATCCAATCGTCGGTCAAGGGGCAATCCAAGTGTGCGAGCGTGGCTCGAATCTGGTGAAAACGGCCCGTGTGCAGTTTCAGGAGAACGTGGATCTCTCCCGAATCCAGCGGAACGGGGGAAGCGGTGAGGATTTCCGTGAGTGCGGGCTTTCCGCCGCTTCGGACGACGCGGGTCCGCCCGCCTTGAGGCCGGAGATGCAGCTTGTGCATTCCCACGAGGGACTCCAGGCTTCGTTGGCTGGGTGCGAGGCAGCGCGCGGCATAGATCTTGTCCCAACGCCGATCGCGCAACTGCTGATTGTGAAAGGCGATGGCGTGCTGAGACGTGGCGGCGACTACGATGCCGTGTGTCACGCGATCCAATCGATGGGGGAGCTTCGCGGTGACTCCAGCGGGCAGCGCCTGCTGAAGCTGAGAAAGAAGCGACGTTCCCTTTGGATCGCGAGTCAATTGGGAGGCCATCCCCGCCGGTTTGATGACGGCGAGTTCGTGACGCGTCTCCAGCAAGATCGGAACGCTCAGCGCCGATCGATCGATTCGGAAGTCCATGCCCCCAGTGTGCGGGCAAGGGCTGGGGGCGTCCAGTTTTGAGAGGGGCGAGTTTGATCGAGTTGTCATATATTGACGAACGTGACAATGTGAGATAAAATAGGATAGAACTAGCGACCTCCTGATGCGCGGCGACGTGTGCTGCAAAGAGGGTTCAGAGAGTGAGGGTGGAGAATTTGATTCTCTGAACCCTCGCATCGTTCTTAATCATCTTCCTACCCCCAATGAGCTGTTGTCTTGACGCCGCGAAAGTCGTCGGCTAGGATACTAGAAATACTATTCAAGTATCTAAAGGATCAACATGCCTGACACGCAGACGACGCGGCATCGAATTGTGACCGTGGGAAGGGACATCCTGCTCGAGAGCGGTCTGCGCGCCGTGACAACCGATGCTGTCGCTGCGCGTGCGCAGATAAGCAAGAAAACGCTCTATCGTGCCTTCTCGTGCAAGGATGAGCTGGTCGAAGCCGTTGTCATGTCGTTCCTTGAAAGCGGCTTGTCGGAATTGGACCGCATCCTCGATCAGTCCACGCCGCCGTTGCTGCGCATCCAAGGTGCGTTCACCTCCATCGCGCGGTTCATGCCGCACGTCCAACTGCACGTGATGTCCCGTTTGGAGAGCCTTTCCCCTGCGCTTTGGGAGAAAATCGATCGGGCGCGATGGAAACGGCTCCAACGGCTCGCCGCGCTCATTCCACTGGCGCAAGCCGATGGCGACATTCGCCCCGATTTGGACTTGGACAACTGGCTCTTCCTCTTCATCGGCGTTGTGCGGTCGGTTCTGACACCGAAAGTGATGCTTGAAGGCCATCGAGATCTTCCGTCCGTCGTTCGAACCGTCATGCAGCTGTATCTTGAAGGCGTCCTAACCGAGCGTGGCCGGGTCAAACTCGCGACGCATTCGACCGAAACCGAGGAAGGAGACCCTCCATGAATCGCATCACGGAATGGATCATCGACCATCCCCGACGTGTCTTTGTCTTGGCCGGCCTCGTGACGCTTGGATTTGCCGCCGCCATGCCCTTCCTTGGCGTCGAAGTGGATTTCAAGAGCTTCCTTGATCAGGACGATCCCGCGGTCGCGGCATTGGATAAGGCAGAGGAGCGGTACGGATCCCAAGAGATTCTCATTGTCACGATCGAAGCGCAGGATTCGGTCTTCCAATCCGAGGTCATTGCGCGGATTGAGGCCCTTGAGGACGCGCTGGATGACCTTCCGGGCGTCGATGAAATCCTGGGCCCCACGACCCTTCAAATCATCGAAGGCGAAGAGACTCAAATCACGGTCTCCAGTGCGGCGGCCGAGATTCCCCAGACCCAAGAAGAGATGGATGCCTATGCCCGCCGACTGCTCTCGACGTCCCGCTCCGCCGGTATCCTCAGTAGCGAAGATGGGGAGGCTGTGGCCATCGTCTTGCGACTGAAGCCGTCGGCGGATCGCATTGCCATCGCGGGAACGGTTGAAGAGATGGCGGCGACCTACGCCGGCCCCGAGCGCGTCTCAGTCGCCGGCTTGCCGGCCATGCATCGGGCGATGTCGGAGAGCATGCTGCGCGATCTCGTGGTCCTTATGCCGATCGTGATGCTTGTCGTCATTGGCATTCTCTATCTCAGCTTCCGAAACCGGCAGGGAATTCTGCTGGCCATGCCCGTTGTGGGCATGAGCGTGGTTTGGGCCGTCGGCGCGATGGCGCTCGCCCGGCAGGACTTCACGCCGTTTGCCATCGCCCTTCCCATCATGACGATCGCCATCGGCATCGCCGACGGCATTCACATTCTCAATCAATACTATGAAGAGGCCGCTCAGGGAGGCAGCCATCGCGCCATCATTCTCCGAACCATGGCCGTGATGCGAACTCCCGTTGTCATGACCTCGCTGACAACGGCGGTGGGCTTCCTTTCCCTGCTTAGCTCGCTCATCTCCGCTCAACGCGTGTTCGGTGCGTTCATTGCATTGGCCGTTCTGGCGGCGATGGTGCTTTCCATCCTCTGGATTCCGGCGATGTTGACGCGGTTCGATCCCGCGCGGGTGCCTGCATCCTATGCGACCAATCGATTGGGCCGCTGGTTGGGACGGTCCGCGCGCCCCATTCTTCGGCACCGCCGGTGGATTTTGGTGGGAGGGGCGGCGCTCGTGCTGGGTTGCCTAGCTTTGATTCCCCAGGTGAAGGTGGAGACGGTTCCGCAGAAGTTCCTGGGAATGGAGCATCCGGTCGTTGTCTCCATGAGGGTTGTGGACGAGTATTTCGGCGGCAGCATGCAGGTTGGCATCGAGATCGACACCGGGCGGCGGGATGGACTGAAGGATCCCCGGGTTCTCGGGGCCATGCTCACGTTACAGGAGCAGTTGGATGCGATAGAGGGCGTGGAGACGACGGCATCGCTCACCGACATCGTCCGAGAGATGAATCAGACCTTCCACAGCGACGATCCGGCCTATGCGGTGATTCCGGATGATCAGCGCGTGGTCGCTCAGCTGCTATTGCTCTTTACCTTCCAGGGCGGGGATCTCGGCCAATTCGCGCGGTCGGATTTCTCAAGCGGACAAATCGTCGCTCGGACGAAGCTGGAGAGTACGGAGCAAATGGCCGGCGTGGTCGAGCGCGTTCAAGCACTGATCGCCTCCGCCACCGTGTCCGCCGATGTCGAACAAGTGGACGTTCTGCGTGCATTCGTTTCTTTGTTTGAGAAGATGCCGGCCTCGCAGGCGCTTAGCTTGCTCATCAGCGCCGCGGCGGCGGCGGTGATCGTCGCCGTGTTGATGAAATCGGTGATCGCCGGACTCATCTGCATCCTCCCGCTGCTGATGACGGTGATCGTGAACTTCGGGATCATGGCGATCACGGGCATGCCGCTTGACCTGGCCTCGTTGATGGTGGCCAGCACAGCCATCGGCGTCGGCATCGACTACGCCATTCACCTCACCCAACGATTCCGACGCGAGGTTCGTGATGGCGCATCGATCGACGTGGGGTTTGAGACGACGATGAGAACGGAAGGAAAGGCGATCGCTTACAACATGCTGGTCGTCGGGCTTGGGTTCGCCGTTCTCCTGTTCTCCAGCTTCCGTGGGTTGGCGAATGTCGGCATCCTGGTTTCGCTGACCATGCTCATCAGCGCGATCAGTTCGTTCACCCTCATTCCCGCATTGCTCGTGAGTTGGAAGCGCGGCTTCTTGACGCGCGGACGCTGACAGCGTTTGTCGAACAGGCAAAGCGACTTTGCCGATGGTTAGGCCCGGTAGGCCTGCCGCCGCATGCTGAGCACGCTGAGCACGAGAGTGCCGAGGGCAATGGCGCCGAGGACGGTCAACTCGAAGCGCAAGGACGCAATGTCGTGTCCTGTCAGCATCACCTTTCGCAGCGCCGAGTTGGCGTAGGTGAGAGGGATGGCGTACGACAGCGGCCGGATGCTGGCCGGCATCGATTCCAAGGGCCAGAACACGCCGCTCACCATGATGGAAGGAATCAGCAGAAACAGAACGAATTGCATGGCCTGCGCCTCGTTCTTGGACAGGGTGGAGATCAGCGTCGCAATGCCCTGCAGTCCGATGGCGAACAGGAGCACGATGAGGGCGACAACGCCGGGACTTCCCACGAACCGAATATCGAAGAACAACGCAGAGGCGAGAAACAGTTCAGCGCTCTGAAAGATGGCGATGAAGCTAAAGGCCAGTGTGTAGCCGAGGGTCACTTGCCACGTGCTTACCGGCGCGATCATGATGCGTGTGAGCGTGCCTCCCGTGCGTTCGCGGACCACGGACATGGCCGTCAGCATGACGGTGATCAACGTCATGGCAAAGCCGATGATGCCGGGGGCCGTGAAGTCGAGCATGCGAATGCGCCCGTCGTGAAGCGTCTGAATATCGAGCAGGGCATCTGCGGTCAGTGACGGTTGTTCCGTTTCCAGTGAGGCGGCGAAGGCCGTATTCAAGGCCTCGGAGACGGCGCTGGCGATCAGGGGATTGGAATCGTCAATGCTTAGAACCGTCATCGGGCTGTTGATCGGTTGACTCGGAAGCAGCGTAGCCGTGAATCCGCGAATCTGGATCTCCCGTCCGCCGCCGATCCGAACGGCTTCGTTGACCACGGAGTGCGAAAAGGACTTGGGAAACACGAGCGCCGCCCACACGCCGTCCCCAACGCGGGCCAACGCCGACTCGGCGTCATTCATGATCTCCACCTCAAAGACCTTGGGATCAAGGGAGTCGATGAAGACCTGCCCCAGATCGACGGAGGTCGTGATCCGGCCGTATTCGGCCGTGCGGACGGACGCCAATCCGTTGTCCTCATTGACGATGGCGATGCGAAGGCCTGAATACGTGCCCGAGAACGAATTGCCGTACAACAACACGAAAAACAGCGGCAAGATAACGATCAACGCGAGCGTTCGGACATCGCGAACGATCCGGCGAAGTACATTGCGTGCGACCGCGAAACTAGTCATGTCCGGTCCTCCTCGCCCCGTTCTTGAAGCCGGATGAAGGCGTCATCGAGATTGGCCGCATCCGTCTGCGCCAAGATGCCTTCGGGCGTGCCTTCGGTGAGGAGGCTGCCGTCCATCAAGAAGCCCACCATGTGGCAGCGCAAGGCTTCTTCGACGAGATGGGTGGTGACGACCATCGTCACGCCCCCATCAGCCAGCGCGTTGAAGTAATCCCAGAAGTTGCGCCGCAATTTCGGGTCGACGCCGGCCGTCGGTTCGTCCAAGAACACCAACCGCGGCTTGTGCAAAAGGCTGATGGCCAAAGAAACGCGTCGCCGCATACCGCCTGAGAACGACCCGACCCGATCGCGCCGCCGATCGCTGAGTTGTACGAGATCGAGCAGTTCGTCCGCTCGCCGATGCACTTCCGCGCGTCGCAATCCGTAGAGCTCGCCGAAAAACTCCAAATTCTGTAGCACGCTCAGATCGTCATACACCGCGAAATCCTGCGGCATATAGCCCAACTGCGAGCGAACGCGGGTGCTCGGCATCTGCCAGCCCAACAGATAGGCGGCGCCGTGATCCGGCCGAATGAGTCCGCACAGGGTGCGAATGAGCGTTGTCTTGCCCGCTCCATTCGGACCGGCGAGCCCGTAGAGCTGGCCCTGCTTCACAGCCAAATCGAGGTGATTGAGCGCCGTTCGCTTGCCAAACGTCTTGACCAAATCCTCGGCGCGGACGACCAACGGATTCGCCATCAGAAGAGATCCGCCTCCAGATAAAGCGACAGCGTTAACGTCAGCTCCTCGTCCCCTGTCTTGTACTGAGCGTGGGCAACCAGGCTGAGGCCGGCGGCGCCGAAGACCTGCGTCGTGAGGCTTCCGAACAGCGAGTGGCTGATGGCCGAAAGCCCGACGACCGTCCATTCGCGATCATAGACGAGGCGATAGTCAAGCCGCCCGGTCCATCCATCCGGAAGCCGGTGTGAGTACGAGGCATCGCCAAAGGCGATGAACTCCGAGGGATCGCTCAACCGAAACTTGGCTTCCATGCTCGTGCGAACGCGCGACACCGGCGTCGGTACCGCCGCGTAGCGCGCTTGCAGGATCGTTGTCGTGGAGAGGTTGAACTCGGGAAGAAATCGGGCAACGACACCGACGCGGGCTTCGAGGTCGTACCCGCAGAGCCGGGTTTCGTCGTACGAATCGAGGATCTCCTCGACCGCCAGGAGCCCCCGTACGCCAAGTTGATCTCCCGGGACAAGCTCCGTGGCAAGCAGCCGCTCCGAAAGCTCGACGACCTTGGACGCGTCGGAGGTGCCCACTTCGCCGAGGATTTGAGCGAGGTCAAGCAGGGCTTCGTCGCCAATGGGGGCAAACAACTCGCCGAGATCGAGCAAGGTGTTTTGGATTTCGTTGGCTTGAGCCAACGGCGTGACATCGCGGAAGCGGCCTTTTCCCACGCCGCCGGTGAGATCCACCTCGAGCCCGGATTCCGATGCGGCATCGAGCCCGATTGCGCCAACGCCGAACAGATCGTCGCTGAAGTAGCTGCTCAGACTTCCGGCTCCCGCGATCTCGGCGCGCCATGTTGTACCGTCCAATCGGACCTCAGAACGTCCATCAATCGACCATCCCGATGCCGGAGCGGCGTACAGGCTGGTAAATTCGGAGACAAGGCTTGCCGAGATGGCGCGGTTTCGATCATCGACAAACGGACCGTCGTACCAATTGAAGGTGCCTTGTAGGCCGAGGTCGACGACCCGGCTTTCCGGAGGTTCATAGTCGCATACCGACAGGCCGAAGGTCTGAGCTGCGAGCGGCACGGTCACGATGACGAACGTACAAAAAACCAGGCTGACAAAACTGCGTTTCATGATCCTCCGATCCATTGCGATTGACCCGAGCGATGAAACGACCGTACTGCGGATCGAAGACGGGGTCAAGGCATTGGCGAGGGGGCTGTTGCCATGAAGTTCAAACAGGTATCCTAGATGCAAGGAGGTCGTTACATATGGGGCAGAAAATGATCAGGGTTGGAATCGTTGTTTTACTCTCTTGGGCAGTGATTGGCTGCGCCGGAGTGATGGGAATGGCGCAAGAGATGGAGCCGGATCAATTATTCGGATTGAGTCTTCCGACATTCGGTTCCGTCAAATACAACGACGACGGCGAGATCTATCGGACTCAGGGGCTTAATCTCGGTCTTGGATTCAGCCGGCGCAACTACACCTCCGAAGGCGGATTGCAGCCGGATCGTTTCAACACCTACTGGGGATGGGGAACCGTCTTGCTCGTCATTCCCTATATCGAGTTCGGCCTCTCGTATCCTCTGTCGATTGCCGATGGGGAACAGTTTATCGTGTTCGATGTAGGTCTTTTTTACATCGCTCCGTACATCAGTATTTCCATTTGGTACTGAGCCTCAAACGAAGGGCATCTTCCGTGTGAGATGGGAGAGGCTCCATTCTTCTTTTGCCGATCGACTCGTTCCGCGATCGCATGCGTTGCCGTTTTTAAGCAACGCCTTCCGTGATTGCATGCGTTGCCGAAGCCATCCCGTCAAGTGCAGAGCTGACGATGCCGCCGGTGTAGCCCGATCCTTCGCCGATGGGATAGAGGCCGCGAAGGGAGGGGGATTGCCGTGTCGAAGGATCACGTACGATGCGCACCGGGCTGGAGCTGCGCGTCTCGACGCCGTACAGAAGAACGTCTTCAGGTCGGATGCCGTTGAGCTCTTTCAGCATCCGCGGGAGGACGCGTTGAAGGGTGTCGGCGACCTCCTCCGGAAGCAGCTCGATCAAGTTGGCGGGAACGGCGCGGGTGCATGAACGAGCGTCGGGAAGCTGGGTCGATGGACGGCTGCGAAGAAAATCGCCGAAGGCTTGAGCAGGGAGGCTGTAGTCGTTGCCTCCGGCGGCGAAGGCGGCGCGTTCCATCGTCTCTTGATAGGCGATTCCGGCCAAGGGAGGGTGCGCATCGCTTGAACCGAAGTCATCCGGGCCGACGGGAACGAGCATCGCGGCATTGCCGAATGGCTTGGATCGTCCCGAATAGCTCATTCCATTGGTCGTCAGCTGCCCTGCAGAAGAAGCACACGCCATCACCGTTCCGCCGGGACAGGTGCAGAAGCTGTAACACGCTCGCGTGGTCTTGCCTGGTTTTCGCGTCAACTTGAAACTGGCGGCTCGCAATTTGGGATGAGTGGCCCAATGTCCGTATTGCGCGACATTAAGGCGGCTCTGCGGCATC
Organism: Candidatus Bipolaricaulota bacterium; assembly: GCA_028277345.1. GTDB lineage: Bacteria > Bipolaricaulota > Bipolaricaulia > UBA7950 > UBA9294 > SPBW01. The sequence continues at coordinate 68,631 of JANQGM010000019.1, forward strand.
TCAGCACGGATGCCAACGGCAAAGGGTTTGGCGGCCAGCGAGACGCCGTTTTCAGCCAGCACGGCATAGATGTCGCGGGCGCTGTGTCCGGTGGCCAAGAAACACCGATCCGTCTCAACCTCGGTTTCTCCCGATAGACGAAAGCCGCGCAAGGCGCCCTTCTCGATATAGAGGGCCTCCAGGGCGGAATGGAAACGAACCTCGCCGTCCAGTTCGCCGATCCGCTCGCGAAGGGCCGGGATGATGTGGCTAAGGGCGTCGCTTCCAAGATGGGGCTCGGCATCGATCAGGATGTCGGACGAGGCGCCGCAGGCGACCAGTAGCTCATATAACTGTCGAACGGCTCCGCGGTCCTTCGAACGGGACGTTAACTTGCCGTCCGAGAAGAGACCGGCGCCGCCTTCTCCGTAGAGCACGTTGCTCTCCGGATCGAGGGCACCTTCTTGCCAGAACGTCTCAACTTGATGACGGCGAACGCGAACGTCCGCCCCTCGCTCAATGAGCAAGGGCTTCCAGCCCGCTTCGGCGAGCGTCAAGGCCGCCAGCAGTCCGGCGGGCCCTGCACCCACAACGACAGGGCGTCGACGGGGGCGAGATACCGTTGCTCGCGAGAGGGGCGTTGGTTCTTGCGGTGCAAGGACGACGCGTCCTGGCGCGAAGGGAGGCTCGGCGTCTCCCAGGTAGTCGACGTCAACCGAGAGAACGAACCGGGGCTTGGCGTGTCCTCGTGCGTCGATCGAACGTCTGAGCAGTGTGAGGCGGGCGAGCTCGCTCTCCGGGCACCCCAGGATCTTGGCGACGGCGGCTGTGATGTCCGGCTTTTCGTACTCCAAACGGACCTTAATCTGGTGAAGTCGTAGACGCATGGGTGGAACTCCAGGTTCTGTGTGTATCGTTATTGTACGGCGCGGACGGCCCACGTACAGTTGATGGAGCGATGCTTCTTGACTCAATCAAAGAGGTTTGATATGCACAGGAATCCTGATCGTGCTATGCCTGCTGGTCAGGCCGCTCTCCGCGGCTGCGTGTACCGGCGTTGTCATCGTCCGCGAGGGTGAAGTCCTGGTCGGAGGAAACGAAGATTGGGAGCGATTTGACGTGCATATATGGGCACCGGTGCCGAACTTGTTTCAACAGGGCGTTTGCGGGTCGCGGTCGAGGACATCGTGAATGGCGGTATCTAGTCTTCAAATCGACAGATGTGAGAACGTGCAATCGGCTGCTTGAGGCGGGGCCGTCTATACTGAAGGCGTCGATCTGAGACGAGGCGAGGTGTGGAATGCGAACGGCGAGCGCACTGATCGGATGGGTGATGGTGGCCTCCCTCTTCGCCATGGCGGGCGTTGTTCAGTTCGCAGATTCAGAGCTGGAAGCCGCTGTGAGGGAGGCAATCGCCATGCCCTCAGGCAGCCTCTATGACTATCATTTGGATGCTGTGGATCGCCTTGTGGCCAGCGGTCGAGGGATCGCATCGCTTGAGGGGCTGCAATTTTGCACGAATCTAGTCGAGCTCGATCTTCGCGACAACGCGATCGCGGATCTTGGCCCGCTTGCCGAGCTTCATCAACTGACCACGCTCTCACTCTCTCGGAATGTGATTGTCGATCTGCATCCTCTGGCCGAGCTCGCCCATCTTGAGGCACTGCGCCTGGGCGGGAACCGCATTTCTAATCTTGAACCCCTTGCGCATCTGGGCACGGAAGAGGGCGTACGGCTTCGCGAGTTGGAGCTGGAGAACAATGAGATCGAGGATCTGTCGCCCCTTACGAAGCTCATCCATCTTATGGAACTGAACCTCAGTGGAAACCGCATTCAGTCCATTGATCCATTGAGAAACCTCACGCAGCTGGCGCAGCTCAATCTCAATGACAATCGCCTTGCGGAGATCGATGCCTTGGCGAATCTGCTGGAGTTGAAGATTCTCCTTCTCGAACGAAATTCGATTCGTTCTGTGGCGGCATTGCGCGATCTTCCGGACTTGTTTCGCATTTGGCTCAACGACAATGAGATCGAGACGCTTCAGCCGTTGGCGGACAATCCTGGGATTGGATACAACGATTGGCTCTACCTTTGCGGGAATTCTCTCGATGCCTCGGATAAACCTGCTTTGGACAGCCTTGCTCGGCGAGGCGTCTATATCTACGGTTGTCTCTAGGGAGGTGAATTCGGATCGAGGGGTGACCTCCTCCAACACGCCGCGGATGCTTCTGGGAAATCCCAGGGCAGTTCTCTATCCTCTTGGGTAGGGGGAGGGTTCATGCTCGTTCAGCGATTCCAGTTCAACAAATCCGAACGTACGGTGCAGAAGCTGCTCTCTCGATTGACGCGTTCCGCGGCTGAGAATAGCCTCGCCTATCGTCAATTGCTTGAGACGACGGGACAGTTGCGGAACGTTGAAGCGGGAGCGTCGTTCGAGTCTCTACCATTGATTCAGCAAGCCTGGTTACACGACGTGCCCACCGAAGGGTTGCTTCATCGGCGCGCGAACATGGGCGCACTCATGCACGCCAAGACGAGTGGCTCTTCGGGAATGCCGATCACGGTGTACATGAAGCGGTCGGAAGCGCTCTTCCGAAGCGCCCAGATTGCTCTCGGCTGGCGGCGTGCCCAGCGTCTTCCGCTCAACCTTCGCGTGGCCGATTTCGGCACCCGGCTTCCTCCAGAAAATGGAACGGTCCACGAGCGGCGGGGGTCGTTCTCCATCCTCCGGCTATCGCCGCTGCTGCCCCGCACGGAGCAGATCGGTCTCTTGTCGCGGTTCAACCCGCATGTGATCAGTGGCCCTCCGACATCACTCGATCTGCTGGCAGAGGACCTTCTTTCGACGCGGCAACCGTTGCGTTCGATACGTTTGGTGGCGGTGCGTGGCGAGTTGTTGTTTCCGGCGGTCCGAGCTCGGTTGGAGCGAGCCTTCTCCTGCCGAGTTACCGACTTCTATAGCTGTGAAGAGATTGGGTTGGTGGCAGATGAATGCCTTGAAACCCACGGCATCTATCACGTCAACACCGATGCATGTTATTTGGAGACGGTGGACGAAGAAGGGCAACCTCTCGTCGGAAGAGAAGGCCGTGTCGTACTCACCAATCTGTTCAATACGACGTTCCCGCTACTGCGCTACGAGATACGCGATCGAGCTGAGCGGATTCCGCCCAGATCGGATGGTGTCTGTGCCTGCGGAAGCCGCCGTCCGAAGATGCGCCTGCTGAGCGGACGAGAAGATGATTGCATTCGTCTCCCAAACGGGCACCGCGTCTCCCCACGCGCCATCGGTGCCGCCGTTTACCGTGCCTCCTGCGTTCGGCAACCGGATGGAAGCGACCGCTGGTTGCTGCGGCGGTTTCAGGTTGTCCAGGATGCCATTGACCATGTGACGATTCGAGTTATTCCTGAAAGCGGCGCATTTGAAGACGTCGAACGGCTGATGCACTCTATGCTGCGAACCATCCACCCCGATCTTCACTGCGACACGATTCAGGTTGAGGCGCTGCCCTTCGAGGCCTCGGGGAAATTCAAGAAGGTGATCTCCCTTCTCGAAGAGGATGGCTGAACGCGTGGCAATTGCCATGCCCCGCTCTCTTTCGCTAGCATGGGAGCGGCCACGAAGGAGGTTAGTCATGAAGCGGCGGATGGGTTGGAGTGTGTTTGTGATGGTGATGATTGGCGCGATGACCGCGTTGGGCGTCTGCCCACCCGGAGCCATCGCATCGGACAGCGAACTTCTCACGGGCCCATTCGGGTCCATCGCCATCGAAGCGTGCGTGACGCGGTCGGGAGGGCAAGACACGTATACGTATCGACTCTCCTATCTGGGGGGCGGGCTGACACCTCCGTGCGGATTGCTGCTCTCGGGTGAGGGAACGTTCGACACCGTTGCCGTGACCTCGCCGGCAGGCTGGGCCTCCGACACTTTCGACACCTACGATTGCTCGACCTGGTGGTCGTGGGTCGATCTCTCTTACGGCGCAAGCGGGACGGGGTTTGTGCATGGCCATACCTTGACGATGTCAGTGACGGTGGATGGAGAAACCATCCCTACCACCGTGCCGGCTGCCATTGCGATCTGCGGAAAATCCGAAGTGCCGTTCGGCATCCTGGGGCCATCGTCGGCGGATGCGTCGCGATTCGAGGGGGAGGGAAATCGCATTCTCGTCTTGGGGGGCGCGGAGATACAGACGATTCCCCGATGCGAGCCATCATGGGTTTCTCACGGATTTGGCGGAGAGGATCTGACACCCGAGACGGCCATCTTCAGGCTCACCATCGATGGAGTACCGATTCCACTAACGCCCGAAGTGCTGTGTGTTCCGTCACATGAGTTGGGCATTCAACTCGCGGAGGTATTCTGGTTTGTGCAGTTTCCAGCCGACTACTTTGATGTCGGCGTCTACGAGGTAACGGGAATGTGGGAATCGGCGCCCTCGACCGCCTTCCCCTCCGGATTGACCTTCGATCGAACCATCACGTTGGTCGTCGAAGCGTGCGCTCCGGATCCGCTCCCGCTTCCCGATCTCTCGGTGCGTATCGATGCCGTGCATCGAGTGTGCGGATGGAGTCCGAGCCAACAATACGAGTGCACGTCGACGGTCGATATTGTCGTGATCAATGAGGGATTGGCAAAATCCGAGACCACAGGATTGACCGTGGATGCCGACCATGCTCGCGGCATCACCGGCATTCCCGCACTCGCTCCCGGCGAGGCGTACAAGGCCACGGTCACGATTACAACGGGGAGCACGCCAGGACAGCAAGCCTGTCCGTTAATTGCGACGGCGACCGTCGATTTCGGCCGACAGATCGAAGAATTGGACGAGAAGAACAACACCGCGACCTTCGAGATGAAGTGCCCCTAAACAAAAGGATGGATGGCTAGGGAAGGAATTCGCAGGCGGCGCCATCGAGGCCGGATATCGACCCTCGTTTTGCGGGCGTACACGTGGCGATGAAGTGAACAGTGCGTCAGTTGAATTCGATGCCTGAGTGGAAATCCTACGTCCTCGTCTTCTTGCCTTAGCCATGCGGACAGGCTCACCTCTTGTGGCTTATGAACCGGGCTGACCCTCGAAGCAATCTGAACAGAGACTTCGTCCGGAGTCCACGGCATTGCGTAGCTCGCGGAAATAAAGTCGGTTGGCTGAAGGAATAGAGCAGGCACGAGGGCACCATGAGTAGTGGACCAGTGAATCGTTTTTCCCCGAGACGTAGAAGATAAAATCGGAATAGGGAGTCAGGTTCTTGTCGCCGATAGCACCGACGGGAATATCGAATTCTGCTGATGTGGTCCGGCCGAAGTCATCGCGCACGATGACACGGATCACGGCGGTTTGGGCCGGCATCTCAACGCCATGAAAGACGCTGCGGATTCGCGGACCGTCGTAGATATAGCCGGGCTCTGCAGCAGGTGCGTACGGTAGCCCATTTGGCGCTGTCTCGAACGTTAATGTGGGATAGACGATGCACGCATTTTCAAAGAGTTCGTTGTTGTGGAGCGCATGAATCTCACCGGATTCGTAGGGCGGAGTGAAGACGGAATCTGGGATGAGGCTGTAGCAGAGTTCCTTGCTTGAGCACGTTACCGTGATTTCGACAATGTCCCATTCCCCCGCATAGTCGACGCCCGATCGCGGTGCTGTCATGGTTGATGGGCGGAACGTGAAATCGATGAGCGTTCGCTCCATTGGCTCAAGATACCATAGGTCGGGAAGGCCGTTGATCCGTGGGGGGTTGATGATGGGAAGCGCGTTAACCCCGATTGCATGGACAGTGGTCGAGCGGATTGACGCCCCATCCGTCCACGTCACGGTGGCTTCCCAATCCAGTCGATCAATGGTGACATCAAGCACGCCTTCCGTCTGCTCGATCGTCGAGTCGGGCAAGGCAAAGGTGAAGTGTCCGGGCGGCGCCGAGGCGATGATCTGAGCTGTGTAGGGGATGATGCCCTGTTCAGGCGAAATAAGAGCAGTGAGCGTCGGCGACGATTCGAACAGCTCGCATCCCGTGAGGGTTAGCAGGAAGATTCCGCACAGAAGCCCAGCCCACGATCGTTTCATGTCCTCACCTTTCAAGATGATAACACGCTCAGTGTGAATGAGGAACAACAGCCGGAAAATCTAGAGGTCGTCCGCCTTCATGGCATCGAGGAGTGACAGGCTGCGATGGGCTGGGTCAGCCAGGACGCGGCGCATCACTTCTTCCGAGGCGGCCTGCGCGTCGACCCGAATCCCACGCTCGTTAGCCGTCAGAATCTCGCGGCCACGCATCAGGAAGCGACCGGCCACCATCACGCTATCGACCTCGTGCCCCGAGGCGGAATAGACCAAGTTGGGAACGAGGTTGCGAACGGGGGCATGCACGACTGGGGAGAGATTGAGTTCCTGAAGGTCGATGAGAATGAGGTCGGCCTGCTTTCCGGGCTCCAACGATCCGATTCGATCCCCGAGCCCGATGGCGTGAGCGCCTTCGATCGTCGCCATACGCAAGGCCTGCCAAGCAGGGATGATGTCAGGGCGCTTCGCCTTGACCTTGTTCAGCACGGCCGTCAGCTTCATTTCGTTGAACAGGTTAATACAGTTGTTGCTGCTGGCGGAATCCGTGCCCAGACCCACATAACCGCCCTCGCTTCGAAACAGGGCGGCCGGAGGGACGATGCCGTCGAGCAGGCCGATGCAGCCCGAGCAGACGGCCATGCTGGCGCCATGCCGAACGAGCGTGCGTACCTCTTCGTCGGTTGCTTCCGTCAGATGAACGGCCAGCAAGTGCTCGTCGAGATAGCCGAGATCCTCCAGGAAGGGAATCGAGCGGGTGCCGTACCGCATCTCCATCTGGCGGATTTCGCGATCGCCTTGTGCCACGTGCATATGGATGCGCAGCCCTCGGCGATCTGCGTGATCCTTGATCTCTCGGAGAAGTTCCGGAGACAGCATGTCCGGGGCTTGGGGCCCCATCATCACCGTGATGCGACCGTCGGCCTCATCCTGCCAACGGTCGGCGAACGCGAGTGCCGCATTGATCATGCGGCGGCCCTTCGCATTATCGAACGCGTAAAGCCCGCCCTTGGCCGTTGACATCGCATCAGGAGCGAGACCATTGATCTTGGGCGTCAGCTGGGCGCGAACGCCGAGGGAGTCATAGAACTCGGCCCAACCGGGGTATGGCGTGATGAAATCCATGGTCGTCGTCGTGCCCGCCTTGAGACCTTCGATCACGTTGAGCCGCGTTCCCGCTAGCCAAAGCTCCGGAGTCAGGGCTCGCGAGAACGGTGCCATCGCGCGTTCCATGTAATCGGGCACATCCTGAGCGACGCCGCGTAACAGGGCTTCTGGGGTGTGGACATGGCAATCGATCAGGCCCGGCAGAATGGCGAAAGGGGAAGTATCGATGACCTCAGGCGCCTCGTAGTTAGCGAGGAGTTCATCCGTTCTCCCGACAGCGACGATCTCGCTTCCACGGATCGCAATCGCGCCATCTTCGATCGCTCCAACGCCCGATCCCCCCATCGTGAATACGTTTCCGTGCACGAAAAGCACATCGACAGCTTGCTTGCTCATCTCCGCCCTCCTGTGAAGACGATAGAGGATGGGACGAGCCGCGGCAATCGATTCGGATGTTGATGAGGCGCACGTTTCTGATCTAGACTTTGCCGAAGGATTTTGGAGGGATGATGAAACGAACCGCTTGGCTGCTGATCCTTGTGTTTTTGGCAGGATGTACGACCCCCGAATTTGGCCCGGACGCGGTCACGATTGGCTTGGAAATCCTGGACGACAATCAAGGCTGGGTGAAGGTCCGCGTGACCGGGATCTCTGAAACGGGCTATGAGATCCATTGGGGCGATGCCGATCCCGCCTACGGGGTGGACAGCCTGGCACCGTGGGATGCCGACTACACCCATTTCTATCAACCCATCGATGGCGAAGTCAGTGGCTCTCAAACGCCGATGACGTACTCCATCACCATCCGCGATTCGAAAGGCACGGTCCGCGCAATGGAGTCGATCTACGTTGCCGCCTCCGTCTGCCACCTGGAGCTGGTTAGCCTAAACGGCCGCGAAATCACCGTTGAATACTGGGGCCGCTTCGGCATCGAGTACTCCATCTCCTGGGGCGACCGGTTCGCCGATCACGTCATGGTCAGCACCCAAAGCGGACGAGGCACAGCTACACACACCTACGCTGGTTCGGGAACTTACTCTCTTGGCATGGAGGAAATCTGGGCCCCCTCGCAGATCTTTTTCACCGTGGAGGTGCCTTAATCCGAAACCTTGCCACGAAGCTGATTGCTTGCTGAGCACGGGAACGCTGCCACGAGCGCGTTCCTTGTGAGGACATCAACTTTCGGATCGTCCTCAGGGCGAAGTGACATGGGCTAGTTTCTTGCGAGGTTATCATTTCCTAGATCGGCTTCAGGATCGAAATGCAATGACGTAGGTTGCTTGCTAGGGCGTCAATTCTTGTATTGCCTTCGGGAGATAACGAGAGTTCCCTGATGAGAATCTGGAAAAGGGTAGGAAAAGGGTCAAACCTTGTATTATGCGTTCTCACCTGACTCGTTGATTTGCTTAACAATCCTGCTGACGGTTGCAGGATGCAAGCCTATATGCTTGGCGACAGCGGTTTGGGTATGTCCTTCATGGATGACAGCCTCATATAGAAGCTGGTTCCTCAGGGCTCGATCGGATTCGCAACCTTCAAGGATCTTGCTCAAAGGACGTTGGCTAGGATGCTGCTGTTTCTTGGTAATCTCTGGATGGGATTCCCAATCCCTTGCTAGCTCCTGAGCCTTCTTGGCGAACTCATCAGACCCCAGGACGATGCCGCTTTTCAGTTCATCCCAAAGGGAAACGTTGATCCCTTCCTTCACGAAACGACGATATGCTCCACGAGCTTTCGAATGAGTTGAATCGAACTGTGCGAGGAGCCATCTAGTTTCCACGAATCCCAGGGGCGTACACTCACCGGCGGTCTCACAGTAGCTGCTCCACGGATATTCCTCGGGATGTTGAACGATCTTTGCACGTACAGGATTGAGCACAACATAGCGAGCAACTTCCAGTAAGTGGCTCTCTTTCTCTATCAGAATTGATTTGTAGCGTCCCTGAAGGACATGCCCCACCCTCTTATGTCGCCGGTTGAAGGCTTGTGATTGAATACTGTTCAGTAAATGCATGCCTTGAGATAGATTGGCTCTAGGTGTTTCGATCAATACGTGATAATGGTTGGTCATTAGGCAATAGGCATGGCAGATCCAACCGAAGCGATCGACGATACGAGCGAGGCAGTCAAGAAAAGAGCGCCTGTCTTTATCGTCTAGAAAGATGTCCTGCCGGGCATTCCCTCGACTGGTTACATGATACAAAGCGCCTTCATATTGGATTCTGAGTGGCCTTGACATGAATCACCATAGCATGAGCTTATGCAGAATACAAGGTGTGACCCCAAAGAATACAAGGTGTGACCCCAAAGAACCCCAAAGATGACCCCAAAGACCAAAGATGGTTCTTTGAACGAAAATCTATTGAGTTCTTCAGGATATACAGATATGGTAGGATACTTTTCGCCGGATGGAAGGTGTGTGAATTGAGGGAGTTAGCCCGATCGTGCTATTTGAGAAAACGAAGAAAACAGGCAAGCGCACAAAATCCATTATCTGTTCTTTTAATTGATGATGAAGGTGCATATCTTAATTCACTTAGCGTAATTGTGCGATCACGGGGACATATTGCAAGAACTGCAGCTTCACTCAAAGAAGCTGAGAAAGTTGTGAGTGTGGATCCTCCCGAGATTTTGATCGCGGATGCCAACATTTCGCATGAAGGCCTCCCCGACTATCTTACTGCGCAGACCGAGCAAGGTCTGATAAGCACGCTAGTATGGGTGAGAGAATCACGTAGGATGAGAAGAGCTAGCATTCTGAACCGAATCCTCATTTTGACTTGGCATTCAGAAGAGGTAGAAAAGGTAGCTGTCGCTCGCTACTCAAGGTATATGCATGTAGTATCCAAGAGTGCACATGATTGGCTGGATCAAGTTACTACTTGGCTTGATAATGCTATCAACGAAATCCGCCGAAATGCATGAGGCACTTCCCAGGTCGAGTTTTTCAAGAGTCTGCTTGGGAGAAAACTTTGGATCAATCTTGGATCTTTTTCACTCTGTCATCGAACCGCTGGACAAAATCCTTCTTTCTAAGGAGATCGAGAGACCTTAAGACATTCGTTTCGATAATTGCCACGGCTGGTTTGACTTCCTTGGGCAATACCCGAAGGTGAGCCTGCATGGCGGTCACCTGATTCCACAGGAGATTGCTCTGATGCATGCTAAGCCCTCGATGAGCTCTATCCATTTGGTCAAGCTCAAAATGGAGAGAGCGCGCTGAGTCTCTTGCCTTGGGAAAATAGGTTGCCCTGCGCCGAGGATCAGCGTCAGATCTAATAAGCCACACATCATTCGCAGCTGCTTGCGCCTTGGCCAGAACAATCACAGATTGGAGAGCGTCCTGAAGCACAGGATCGATTAGGCGAATACGGTCTTGTGCCTCTTTTGCGGCAGCTGTGGTTTCGGCTGCAATCTTTTTTGCTTCTTGAGCGTGATCGGCAGCGTTCTTGACCTCTTCTTTTGCAGTCTCGACTACCTTTCTTGATCGCGTTAGAACGTAGACGCCAGCTGATATTAGTGCCGCAGTATACACTTGGAAGAGAAGCCCCATAGTCCTGGATTCGAAAGTTCCATTGACAATAGCCTCTACCTCCTTTTTGTGATTGAGAATTTCCTGAGGGATATCAGTAGAGGAAATCCTTGTTAGAAATATATTCCATGAATCATCTAAGACCTGAGCTACTGCTCTCAAACCTCTGCTGTAGCTAAGAAAGGCGTCTACTATTAATCCTCCACTAACGAGTATTATAACCACGAACATGGTGACCAAGAAGACATTTGCTAGTCTATCCACGCCGTGTATCACCACGTGTATGCGTTTTCGCAGCAGCTATCTTGTCGATTATCGAGATGATTCGATTGACCTCATCTTCCTCGCCTCTTCGCACAAGGGTAATCCCATCTAGCGATTTCTTCTCTACAATATCAAGCAGAGAGTCGATATACGCTGAGTAAATAATCGTTCGCGAACGATACTCTTCATCAGATGGGAATACATGATTTGTGAGCCAAACCCAACCGGTTAGCAATCCATCATGTGCCTGATCTTCTTCTTCCTCTGAAAAACCGTCCGCCGCCAGGTTTAGATCAACAATCAGCAGATCAAACACTTGCTTCGACCACAATTCAAATGCTTCTATAATGCTGCTTGCGACGTACACTTGATGGCCTCTGCTAGTGAGGGAATCATGCATGTAATAGGACGCCCATTGTGTATCCTCAAGTACTAAGATGTGCATGAACCCTCCTTTCTAACTTCTTCTTGCTTGCGGTAATATAACTTTCACTTCCGTCTGCCAGGTGGCGTGATGGATATGGTGTCTCAGGACTTCTTGGCTGGGCGAAGGAAGCTTCACTTCTCCCTTTGATCCGCGGGCTACAACCTGGTTGTAGATCCCACTAGACTTGAGGCGTTCCAATTCAGTTCTAACTGCATCGCGTAATACGTTCTCTTTGGGGGTCATTTCGAGAAAATGACCTAGCAAAGGAACGTTGAGATTGGACACCAATCTTGAGGGCGGTGCTTCAATCTCCCCTCCGTGTGCGCGTGCAATTTGTCTAGCCAAGAATAGCCCAACTCCTAATCCATCTGGTCTACTTGCATTGTTGCCTTCAGTTTGTCTTTCGAACAGCGCGAACTTCCGGTTTCCTTCAGGCATTTGCTCACCGAAATTCACGACAGAGATCACGTGATGCGTTCCGACGGGATGTCCCTCAATCCACGAATCGATCACAACCTTCGTTCCTGGATAGCAGTATTTGACCGCATTGTTAACCAAATTGTAGACGCACTGCTCAAGAAGAAGTCGGTCTCCGTGGAGCAGAACCCCACGATTTCTTCTACCTTCCGTAGATCTCATATGGGGAACAAGAATTTGCAGAGCCCTTACCTCAGCTTCAAGTCTGTAAGTATCTCTCCACTTGAACAGCAGTTGGGAGTAGGGGATGATAGGTGCGAATGTCGGATCGGGGATTTCGATGACCATTCTTGCTGTCCTGCCCAAGTGCATAACTTGATCCACAAACCCTTTAATATCTGTTCCAATCTCGACCAGCTTCTTCCGATTTGTGAGCTGTTGGGCAGAGGGATTGGACAGATATCCTTCAGCCAACCACTTGAGCCCCGAAGTGAGAAGGGCAGTTTCATGGCCAATGACTTGAAGCGATGCTTGAATGTCATTCCGTGCTTTGGCGGCTAGTAGTGCGGACAGATGAGATAGTGCTGTTGAGTAGAAGGATTCGATTTGCGAATCGACAAGAGCCCATGCCCTCCTTGCTTCCTCGTCGCATATGTTTGATTGCTTGTAAACAGTTATCGTTGCGCAACGACTTGAAGGTAGCATTGGAGAGGGGAAGTATCGGATGAGAGCTCGTTGCGGATTACTAGATGACTTGAAACCATGAACATGTTTCCATATCTTCGCATGATCTCGGGAATTGAGAGGTTCTCCACTTGGGTAATTCGATTCGATCGACTTGTTATCAATCCATACGTCCGAAAGAAGCTCCAATGCATGTTCGTCGGGGCCGACACTTAGAAGCATGTGAAGAGCATCATTCCCATCAGTAGAAGTGCTGGCTATCTCTTCTCCAAACACAGCCTTGGCAGCTAAGTCGAAGCTATTTGTTAACACGTTCAATTGCCTGCCGAGGGCTTCCCAGAAGTTCCTTGAGTCTACTTCTCCAGAGTGATTCCAAATATCGGAAAGCTCTTTCTTTAGATTCTTCATTGCGAAGTCGACTTCACGGCGGAAAAACCTCTCACGGAGCACTTGGATCTCATTCGTCATTAACTGTGAAAAACTTGTCGCACTAGCCGCTGCACGCTCTCGAATGTCCTGAAGCTGATCATTCGACAACGATCGGCCTTCATCTTCCAGCCAAGCTTGCTGGGCACAGCGCAGCTCTTCCAGTTTATTTGTGAGATTCTCCCCAAACTGATTGAAGTAGTGAGCTCCTAGACTGATTAGATCATTGGTGGGCAAACTTCGCAATCGCTCAACTGAATCGCTTGGGATAAGTCCGCCGACGATGAGAGCCCCAACCACGCTGCCTTCACATGTGAGTGGGATCGCGAGTTTCGTGAAGCCTAGGAAGGGACAATCGAACTCTAGGTATGTTGATTCCCCGCTAGTGTGGATCCTGAATAGGAGTGAAGAAAGAAGAGAGATTTCGGAATCGCTCCCAGACGATATCCGTTCTAGTGATTCCTTCATATCCAGCTCACTATATCCAATGGGAAGATTCCAAAAGGTGGCCGAGACGATGCAGTTGAATGCATCGCACAACGAATCGTCTGTCATGTATCTAAGGCAAGCGCAGGGAGCTACCCGTCTTTCCTCTATTCCTTGTTTGCCAGTGCATACTGGATTTCCGTCAGTTGAAAACTCAATCACAGCTGTTGGAAATCCCAGTGAGTCACTGGTTGCAGTTTGCCAACCGACAACAAACTCTCTTGGGAAGATACCTACACCGTCAAAACCAGCAAAGTCTTCTGATCTATCGAACAATCCGCGAGTAATGTGCCGAGGCCTGAAAGGCCATCTCCATTCGGGAGGCACGTTTCTATATGTCATAGTCGTCCTTCCAGATGATCCCTGTCTTGACGAATTCCGGTCAAGAGGATCTCAAACCAAAACGCGGATGTCCCTAACAACCGAGATCCACAGCAGACCTTGTTGCGGAATCACCGGTGAGATTGGATTAGGATATGTTTTTCATGTTACTTCGATTAGTCTATTCCTAGGCGCTTTGTCTTGTTCAAGTTGAGAAGAATCCTGCGAGCTCCGCTGCTAGTGTCTCCTTTCGATACAACAGGTATTCCGTGTAGCTGCTCTTCCAAGGGAGTGCCGAAATACTTGTCGAGATAACCAGAGTATAAAACGGTTCGATGTCTCAGTCTTGGGTGTTTTGGCAGCACTTGTCGATGGAGCCATACTGCTCCGGTTAGCAAACCAAAATCAGTTTCTTCTGTCTGATCAAATGTTAATCCAGTCGGATCAAGATTAAGATCAACAATGAGAAAATCTATTCTGTGCTCTGAAAGAATGGAATTTCCTTCTTCGGGCGAGGAGGCTTGGAAGACCTGATATCCTTTTGATGTTAGGTAGTCAGACATCTGCCAACACGATGCCCCTGTGTCTTCCAAAATAAGTATATTCAAGATTTGGCTCCCATGGGCATGGTTAGTAGCGCACGGATTTCCCAGGTCGGTAATCTGATCTGAGACTCTAGCTGGTGCGGCGAGATCTCGCTATGTGCAGACGATCCCCCTTTATCTGATACGATGATTGAGTAGATCCTCTCTTGCTTTAGGCGTGAGAGTTCATTCCTCGCTTGAGCGCGTAACGTCGTATCAACTCCTCTGTTGATGTAATCCTCAATCAGGGGGACGTTGAGGGGTGATATTTCCTTCGCAATGTGCTCAATGGAACCATGATGCGCGTTAGCGATGCTCTGAACTAGGTATAATCCAATTCCCAAACCGCTTTCTCTTGAGCCAACTGGACCACGACTGAACAAGGCGTAGAGTGATTCTTTGTCTTTCATTGCGTTTCCGTAATTGATTACGCTTGTGACATGACAGCTCTTGGAGTTTGTAGTCTTTGTATTCGAGAAGAGAGAAATTCTAGTTCGTCGATAGCAAAACTTGACGGCATTTGAAATAAGATTGAATACCGCTTGCTCATATAACTGAGGATCTACCGGAACTTTTGTATCGTGATCGCTATGAGCGTGTATATAGTCAATGCAGATCTCCTTCTGAGCTGCATCCAATCGGAACACTCGAGCCCACTTGTGCAATAGAGATGACGGATTGTAGTCTGGATTCCTTCTAGGATGGGGAATCTGAAAAGACAGCTGGGCTAATCTTCCTACATAGCGAAGTTGCGATGTCAAGCTCGACAGGTCATGGCTATACTCAACTAGTTTCTGATCCGTTAGGACCTCCATAGGCTTAGCTGTTCCTAGAGATTGGGATATCCAATCGATTCCAGCAATGAGCTGGCTGGCTTCATGGTCATGAAGCAACAGGCTTTTGCTGGCCAGATCTCGAATCTCTGATGCATGTTGAATTAGTCTGGCAGCAACAATGTAACGCAGGACCTCGTTCAGAAGTTGCACAATATCTGGGAAGCCGCTGAACACAGAAGAATCCGCTTTTCCTTGGGGATAGACTACAGCAGCGACAAGAGCTGACGTTGATTCAATTGGCAGAGGGTGCGAGTAAACGGAGATTTGCTGTCTGTGGACTGTGGTCCAGAGATTGCGGAAAACGTGGTCGTATATTTGCTCAGTAAGTGCCCCAGATAGACTGCGAGAAAACATTGATGATGGAAGATTCGAATCGGAGATATAGATTGGAAAATCGGATGAAAGGTTGCTGCTGCCCCCAGAGATTGCTATTGGGCTAAGTAGGGTTTTCCCCGATGAGCGAGGGTGATCCCTAGTGCATTCGAAAATGGCCACCGATTCTAGGTCGATTTCTCCCGTTAGCTTATCGAGTGCAGACTTAAGTCGGACTTGAAATGCATCTGGATCTCCGTGCGGATTTGATAGGACGATGGATTCAAAGAAGCTTCTCAATGCTTCAGACATCTTGCTTTGTCCCCCTCAGTGTTTGCTCCTCCCTATATGGCCTACACTGACAATAACAACTAAGAGGAGCGATGGCAAAACGAGCTGTCAATCTCATAATTCACTAAGCATGTTCAGAATAACAACTATAAGATTTGATTACCGCATTTGTCAGATCTGAACGGATACCCCGATCGCAATTCCCGCAAGGATCAGCAGAATGTTTGCTACGGAAAGAACCTGCCCAATCCAGACTGCGGGGCCGACTCTATTGCCGTTGCGCGCAAGGTGAATTGCAAGGGACAAGCAAATGACTGAAAGGAGGAGACTTATGCGGCAATCTAATAAGAGTATGGGCCAGGCTGCAAGGCTCGCGAATGCAATCATATAACTCATGTCATATCCCGGTGTTCATTAGCACTTCGAAATCTCCGGCTAATTCATACCAACACTATAACAAAGAGGAAAACCAGGGGAAGTCTGCAAGTCTCTTCTTCAGTCGAGGTCAAGACTGTATTTGGTCAGAAGCGGAATAGACTTCACGTTTCGGTTTCTGGTGGTCGACTGAAGCTGCGGCAGGTATTGAATTCTGATTCCTAGGTCGCTTGAGCACTATGGCAAGAATAGAATTCTTTTTAGGATGGATATTGCAATTAGCTATGCGCATGAGGATTCAAACCGCGCGGTTTCCCGCATGGATTCTTGCAGCTCTCAGACATGTATACGGGAAATTACCTAATTCGACTGAACTTCCTGCGTCGTCAGCTCTCGTGTGATTTGCTCGGCGGCGGTGGTGAGGAGTTGGACGAGGCGGATACGGTCTTCGCCTTCGCTACGATGTGTGGGGACGGAGGCGCCGATGGAGGCGATGACGCGTCCTGAGAACGAGAAGATGGGAGCGGCAATGCCGCGGGTGCCCTCGATGGCTTCTCCGTCGGATTCGGAGTAGCCGATCTCTCGGACGTGTTCGGCGTCGCGTTCGAGTTCCAGAGGATCGGTAATCGTGGCCTTGGTGAAGGCTTCCAAGCCGACTTCGCGGATGATGCGCTTGCGCTCTTTGGATTCGAGGTTCGCGAAGATGGCCTTGCCGGTAGCGCTAGCGTGAAGGGGATAGGTATCGCCGAGTTCGTAGGCGACGCGCAGAGCGTGATGGCCTTCGACCTTGTCCAAGCAGATTCCCACGTGATCCCGGAACCCGCAGAGAATGATGGTCTCGCCGGTCTCTCGGCTGATGCGCTCCAAATACGGCTTGGCGACTTCGCGAAGCGGGCGTCGGGACATGGTGGCGGCGAGTTCGAGGATCTTGGGGCCCAGCCGATAGCCGGGACCGTTGGGCATTTCTTCCACGAGCAGATGGGCCTTGAGTGCGGCGACGTAGCGGTAGGCGGTGGAGCGGGGTTGCCCCATCTCCTCCGCGATCTCGGCGACCTGGAGTACCGGCGAATCGGCGAATAGGGTCAGGATCTGCACGCACTTCTCAAGCGTTCCGAGTGGATTGTTATTCTTCATGATTCCCATTATATAAGATGAGTGTTCCCAATATTCGGTTAATACTATACGTCCTACAGGCTGTATTCAAGGAGCGCAGTCCACTACCTCAGAAACATTGAAGATGGATCGGACTCTAGAGCCGGCGCAAGCGAGCTTCGATGTCATCAATTAGGGCATCAGGCGTCGATGCCCCCGCGGTCAAGCCGATGCGCGCGTACCCGGCTAGCTCATCGGGCCGAATGGCATCCGGGGACGAGATGAAGTGGGCGGGATGGCCGCTTTCGCAACAGGCTGCAAACAGGTTGCGCGTGTTGGCCGAGGTTTCGCTTCCCACGACGACCATTGCGTCAACGGTGGCGGCCAATTCCCGGGCGGCGGTGTAGCGCGCGGTGGGTTCGGCGCATGTGGTGTCTTGCACGATGACATCTGTACGAGGATCGAGAAAGCCACGAATGCTCTCGGCAAATACCGCCAGGGCCTGAGGCGATTTGGTCGTCTGAGCGAGGATGGCAAGGCGGCCTTCGGTGGGGAATTCCAATCCTTCCAATGACTCGGCGGCGGTGGCCAGTCCCCGCGCACGCGACAATAGGCCCTGCACTTCAAGATGCTCACGGTCTCCATAGACGATGCTGAAGCGATGCGCGTTGGCATTCGCGACGACGACGTCTTGAGCCTCCCTGACGATGGGACAGGTAGCATCGAGGATCTCCAGCTCGCGCAATCGAAGCGCTGCGATCGTGGCCGTTGGAGCACCGTGGGCGGTGAGTGCGACGGTGGCGCCGTCCGGAATCTGCGCGAGCGAATCGACCAGGCGCACGCCCTTCTCCACAAGACGCCTCATGACGTGTTCGTTGTGCACGATGGCATGCAGGGTGTAGATGGGAGCGTGCCTCTCGGCGGCCCCTTCGATGAGCGTGACCGCGCGGCGCACGCCGCCGCAGAACCCGAGAACGCGTGCTCTGATGACATCCACGTCAATCCTCGGCCTTCGCTCTTGGCGTCATGAAGGCGGTTAGTCCCTCAAACAGGGCGGTGAAAGCGGAGAGGGCGTCTTCGGAGAAGGGGATGTAGGGAACTTGCTTGACGGCTTCCTGGAGATGCGCCTTCATCCGTTCTTCGCCGTCGGCGCGTATGGCAAGGCGCTCGAGCAGCGTGAGGATCTTTTCGATGTCCGCGTCCACGACGGGCTCGGACTTCATGGCACGTTCGAGGAACGCGCGGTCGTCTTCAGAGCCTTGTTGGTAGGCGCCGGCCAGAGGGTAGGACTTCTTTCGCTTGCGGAGGTCGGATCCGGCAGGACGTCCGAGGTCGGATTCATCGCCCCAGACGCCGAGCAGGTCGTCGCGGATTTGGAAGGCCATCCCGAGTTCTTCCCCAAACGAGGCCAGTCGCTTGATGACATCCGGCTCGGCCTCGGCAATGATACCGGCTAACTCCAGCGCGCAACGAAACAGCGCGCCGGTCTTGAGCTGGATCATGGCACGATATTCGGATGGCGTGACCCACCGTGTCTCGAAGTCGAGATCCATGGATTGCCCGTCCACGAGATCACGCATGGCGTCGAGCAAGCATCGAACAGCGTCTGCAGAGGTCCGGTCGGCCTCCTGCAAGGCAAGGGAGATCATCAGGTCTCCGGCATTGATGGCCTTGGGAACGCCGATGAGGGTCCAGACGGTCTTGCGGCCGCGGCGCTGACGATCGCCGTCCTCGATATCGTCGTGGATGAGCGAGAAGTTGTGAATGAGTTCGAGGCCGATGGCGGCAGGCAGGGCGGAGGCGAGATGGGCGCCCAGATCCTCGGCCACGTAGAGCAAGAGGCTGGGTCGCAGCAGCTTGCCCATAGCGTCGGCCGCCTTCCCCTTTACGGTCTCCAATCCGACGTGATAGCGCAGGATCTGCCGCGTGGCATCGTCCCCGCGCAAGGCTTGGCCGAGACCGTCTCGGAGGCTGTCTCGATAGCGCTCGACGAACTCTAGCTTCATGGTCTCCTTCTTTGAGCCTAAGTTAGCTTCGGCGGCAAAGAAATGGTGCCGAAATTCTTCTCGTAACGTTGCAGGTTCTCGCCAATGGCTTGGTGGAGGCGCTTCATGTGCCCCGGGTTGACGATGACGCGAGAGGTGAGGATCGCCTGATCGCCTTTGGGTGATTGGGTTTGTGGATCCAGCATCAGGAAGTCGATGATGAATTCTTCCTTGCGGTGCGAGATGAGGGCGAGATTGGCGTAATGCCCACGGCGTGTGTCATTATCTGCGGCAATTTGCATTTTTCGTTGATCGGACAAGGCGGCTACCTCCCTTGAGGATGAGATGATCTTAGTGGTTCTTCGATGGATGCACCATTCCAACGCATCACCAATTGGATCGCATTGGGACAAATGGGAATGCGGGAACTCTTTGAAGCTAAAATGGAGAGTTCCTTAAGAGAAATCGCAAGGGTGCGATTTCTCTGGGAATGATCGACGCAATCCTTGTGTTGGATGAGCTGATGAAAGCTACTTTGGAGTGTAAGTGTCGGGCAATGGCAGCTCTTTTCGATTAGATAAGAGCTGCAACGAGAATGCCAATGCGTCAATGAACAGATTGCATTGGTACAAGGATTGCTACGCAATCCTTGTGTCGGCTGAGCTGCTGAAAGCTAATTCAGGACTGTAGAATGTCTGGCAACGCATCAATGAACGAAATGCGTTGCGATGACAATCGCTTCGCGATTCTCATGTGAGGTGTGCCAGCGAACGTTGCTTCTAGGATTGAAGGTGTCGGTGGCAGAAGGCTTCTATGGCGTTGCGGTAGTGGCCGGGGATGAGGATGTGATGGTTGCCGAGCGGCGACTTCAGAAGCTCGTCGATCGGCTCATTCATCCGTATCTGCATCTGGGTTCGGCAAAGATCGTTGCGAAAGTCGGTGTTCTCCAACATGCCTTCGCGAACGAACAGCTGATCGAGTCGCTCGCCTCCGAGCCGGAACATGGTGTAGGCGCCTTCAGGGAAGGTGCCGGAGATGCCGATGCCGAGATTGGTCTCGAAGTGCGTATAGACGGAATAGTGCATGGCCATGGACAGCGGACACATGCAGTGTGCCATTCCCACAACACGGGACTCGGTGTCCACGGAAGCGACGTTTCCCATGAAGGCGACGTGGCCCGACAACAGCGATGCCATGTAGAGCGAAAACATGGATTGGAGGTCCCCTTCGCAGCCCGCGGGGATGCCATCGTCATTGAGGCGGGAGAGCGCGTAGCATCCGGTGGTATGCAGATCGGTCACGAGATCGAAGCAGCGAACGCTGCAGGCGGCCAATCGATGTTCGTCCACCAACGCGCGCAATCCCCGATAGACGGAGATCGCTTCGCGGATGGCCTCGGGATCGGGGCCGATGATGTCTTTGGCCTCGCGTGTGAATTCGGCCAGTTCCTTCCGGCTGACTGTTGCTTGGCTGATGCTGTCCATCAGGGCCTTGATATCGATGTTGATCAGATCGACGGCCAAACGTCCCTTCAGGAATGCGCTGTCGACGTCCGAGGCGATCAGCCATTCGGAGGGTTCGCCGATCAGGCCGACCCGGCTGAAGCGAAGCGAGTTCCAGGCGTTGGCGAGCACAAGCTCAAGCTGCAGTTCGGGAACGACAGCGGCGGCATTTCCGAAAAGAATGCGCCCGTCGCCGCCATCCCGTCGAATCCGTGCAAGAATCTCCAAGGAGGCGGGAAGCGAGTTCTGTCCGTCATGTGCGAGGAGGATCGAAGGCGATGGAAGCTGGGCCAACGTCTTCAAGACATCGCGCTCCACCCCTCCGGTGAGGACCAAGATCACGGCCAGGCACTCGCCGGACGGCTTGCTGACGTCTTGAATCTCGAAATCCGCCGTCTCGCGCAGGTCATTGAGCAAACGCGTTTTCAGCGCCTTCAGCTGCGCTTCATCATGAAGCGGGGATGCGTGGGACAGAACCTCGATCTTGTTCATGCGATCATCGTACCCTCTTGAAAAGGTGATGGTTGTCCTAAAATCTCAACGGGCGTTGGACACCCATCACTTCTCTTCGCCGCACGCCTCCGATTCATGGCTCACGAATGCCGAGGACATGCGGCGGATCGTTGCTGATGGGTTCATTGGGCGCATGCGACTGCGTTCTAGTTGCTCAAAACTGGGCGGAGGCGCACAATATCAGTCTAGGGAGGATGCATGGATTTTCTGAACACCACGATTCTGGACAATACGATCTCGCGTTGGTTGATTGCCCTCGGCCTGCTCATCTTTGTCGGGGTCGTGCTCCGATTGGTGCTTCGCGCCGCTGTTCGCCGGTTGAGACCGGTCGTGCAGAAGACCGAGACTCGATTTGACGACCTGCTAGTCGATCTCCTGCAGAAAACCCGATTCATCTTCATCTTCATCGTCTCTCTCTATGCGGGCACGCTGATTCTAGATCTGCCAGCGGCGGCCGACAGCGTGCTCCGCGGCTTCTTCATCGTGGCCCTGCTTCTGCAGGCAGGGTATTGGGGCAATGCGTTCGTCGAGTTTTGGGTTCGACGAACCGTGCAGCGCCGTCTCGCGGAAGATGCGTCGATGGCAACGACGATGTCCGCTCTGGGATTCGTCGCCAAGATGGCCATTTGGTCCATCGTCATTCTCATGGCGTTGGACTTCTATACCGATGTCACCGCACTCATCGCCGGATTGGGCATCGGTGGTATCGCCATTGCACTGGCCGTCCAGAACATCTTGTCCGATCTGTTCGCGTCCGTCTCGATCATCGTCGACAAGCCGTTCGTCATCGGTGATTTCATCATCGTGGGCGAACAGATGGGAAGCGTCGAAAAGATCGGCCTGAAGACGACGCGTGTCCGTAGCCTGACGGGGGAGCAAATCATCTTTTCCAACAGCGACCTGCTCTCCAGCCGGGTGCGCAACTACAAGCGCATGTTCGAACGGCGGATTGCCTTCACATTCGGCGTGACGTACGAGACGCCGACGGAGGTCCTTGAAGCGATTCCGACGTGGGTCGAAGAGATCGTCTCGTCCGCGCACGACGTGCGGTTCGATCGTTGTCACTTCAAATCCATGGGCGATTTCGCGTTGATCTTCGAGACCGTGTATTACGTCCTGGTGGCGGATTACAACGTCTTCATGGACGTTCAGCAGGATATCAACTTGGGGATCCTCAAGGCGTTCGAAGCGCGCGGCGTCAACATCGCCTATCCCACTCAACTCGTCTACACCCAATCGATGGGGCGATCCGACACCTAGCTCGACGCTCCTTCGTCAGCAGAGCTTCCAACTCCCTGGTGGTAACGCACGGCGCATCATTCTGACGGACGCGCTTCTGCGGATTCTTGCGCAGAACGCCGTAGAGTTCGTCAAGTTGCCTTGAGGATGATAGCGGTTAGTCTCGCCTTGACAGATGTTGGGGTGAGAACTAGCATGCTTGAACTGACCAACTGGTCTGCATTACGGGGGTGACATGAACTACACCGGACCGAAAATCGTAACTCCGCCACCCGGCCCGAAGGCACGAGCGCTCATCGAGAAAGACCTCGATATGCTCTCTCCATCGCTGACGCGAACAGCGCCGCTTGTGGGGGTCAAGGCTGAAGGCGTCTATGTCGAAGATCTCGATGGGAACGTGTTCCTCGACTTCGGCTCAGGCATCGGGGTCACGGGCGTCGGACACCGGCATCCCAAAGTGATCGACGCGGTGAAGAAGCAGCTTGATGCCTTGGTGTTCGTGAACAGCCTCGACTACTACACCACCCCGCAAGTCGAACTCGCGGAGATGCTTTTCGAAGCCACCCCAGGCGACTTCCCCAAGCGCGTCTTCTACTCCAACAGCGGCAGTGAGTCCATCGACACCGCCATTAAGATGGCGAAGTGGCATTCGCGGCGCGCCTATGGGGTCGGATTCATCAATGGCTTCCACGGCAGAACGGTTGGCGCCATGAGCTTTACCACGACGAACCTGACCGCTCGGAGAGGATTCGCCCCGCTTTATCCCATCGGTCAATTCACCCCGTATCCCTATTGCTACCGCTGCCTGT
This sequence comes from Candidatus Bipolaricaulota bacterium, assembly GCA_028277345.1. Taxonomy (GTDB): domain Bacteria; phylum Bipolaricaulota; class Bipolaricaulia; order UBA7950; family UBA9294; genus SPBW01. Next base: position 91,874 of record JANQGM010000019.1, read on the forward strand.
TCAATCAGACCTATCCCAGCTGCAATTTGGATTGCGTGAACTACCTGACGGACGTGATCTTCAAGAAGCTCATTGCCCCGGATGAAACGGCGTTCATTCTGCTTGAGCCGGTTCAGGGCGCGGGCGGATACATCGTGCCTCCGCAGGAATTCTTCGATCGGCTCACCGGATTCGCCAAAGAGCACGGCATTCTCCTCATCGCGGACGAGGTTCAGACCGGCTACGGGCGAACGGGCAAGATGTTTGCCTCGCAACATTTCGGATTCGAGCCCGACATCATCACCATGTCCAAAGCCTTTGCCAGCGGATTCCCCGCAGCGGCGACCGTGGCCCGCAAAGAGGTGATGGATTGGGTCGACAACGCTCACGAAGGAACGCTGAACGGCGGTCCCGTCATCATGGAGGCGGCCAAGGCCGTTCTGAGGGTGATCGAGGAAGAGCGAGTTCTGGAGAACGTTCGCGTGGAGGGCGACTACTTCCGATCGCAATTGGATGCCCTTCAGCAGCGTTACCCGATCATTGGCGACATCCGCGGGATGGGACTGATGATCGGCATGGAGCTAGTTAAGGACGAGAAGAAGACGCCGGCCGGCGAAGCGCGGAACAAGCTCATCGCCGACGCGTTCTCCAAGGGGCTTCTGCTGATGGGTGCCGGAGAGTCGTCCCTGCGCTTGATTCCTCCCATGACGATCAATCGCCAAGAGATCGACACGGGATTGAGCATCATGGAGGATTGCTTGAAGCAGCTCTAGCGAGCGCACTCGACAACCGAGAAAGACGTGGAAACGGGGCGGGCTTTGCGGCCCGCCCCGTTCGTTCAGATCTAGTGCTCTAGTCTCTTCTACAGTCGTCGTCTACCAGAATACCGGAATGGCCATCTGGCTCTTGAGCCAGGTGTCGATGGTTCCGCGCAGGTCGTCCAGCAGAAGTTTCATGCCGGCAACCACGTCGGCGGATACGGCAGCCTCGTAGAGAGGATTGTAGTCGACGAAGTCCACATACCCTTCACCAATACCGAGGATCTTGTACTCACCCCAAACGAGTTCGCCGGCGACGGCCGCCTTGACGTTCTCGTACACAGCGCGCTCCTGGTAAATGGCGGAGCAACCGATGATGGACGAGGAGAGTTCGTAGTTGTCCTTGTCGAAGTACAGAACGTACTTGCCGCGCTCTTCGCAGGCGGTGATGACGCCCTGGTTCGCGCCACCGCACGCGGTCATGATCACGTCAACGCCGGCATCGATCATGCTGTTGGCGAGCTCGCCGGCCTTGTTGGCGTCGTACCAGTTTCCGAGTACGCGGAAGTCCACTTCGATGTCCGGATTCGCGAGCTTCGCGCCGAGAATGTAGCCCGGCTTGATCATGTTATTCAGCGCCGCGTACTCCTGGCCGGCGATGAATCCAACCTTCAGATCAGGCGTCGCACCTTCCATCTCGCTGACCGTAACCAACCCTGCGAGGTAACCCATGACCACGGCTTGTTCGATCTGGTTGTACAGCACCGTGTACATCTGAGGGTGATCCGCGATGATGGCGTCCACGATCAAGAACTTCTGATCCGGGAACGCTTCAGCGGCAGGCTGAGCCACGAACGGCATGGCGCCGTTGGACGTGAGAATGAGGTCGTATTCTTCGGTTGCAGCAAGAGATACGACGGCCTCTTCCCATGTCGATTGGTCAAAACCACCCTCGACGACCTTGTAGGTGACGCTGCTGTCCTCTTCGGCGACCTTCGCGACGCCAGATACGAGTTCTTCATACAGTGGGCTCCCAGCAACCACGCCGGGGACGAAAATGCCAATGTTGTACGCGGCTACCGCCGTCGCAACAAGACACGTGACCAATAGTGCGCCCACTAGGATTCTTCCGATTCGCCTCATACTGCCTCCTTGTTGTCGTTGATCGACCATGCGCAGGACTCCATTGAGCCGTTCATTGAATCGATCAAGCTACTGAATCACCCTTCGATGATCCGCGTTGCACTATCAACATCATTTGCATCCTAGCAGCAATAGTCTATGAATCCAAGCTCAAGAAGTCAGAGCAGAACAGCGAAATCCCGTTTATTGCCTTAGGCAAAAGCAGTGACAAGGGATGGAAGTTGAACACAAGCAACGTCTCAATATGTAGGAATCGGAGAACTGGCGAATTAGGAGGATTATATCGTTGTGGCTAGAAGCAATGATGATCTAAGTTTTGAACTCGCGATGGCGTCACCCATCCGTGATCCGGACAAATATCTCCAATTTGAGCGGCGAATCTGTCACAACCCGTGAGGTCTTGTACTGGCCTGACTGCCTTACCTCTCGCATAGGATGAGAGGCTCTCATCAGTTCGCGCCAAAACTCCTCAAACGCAGATCCAATTTGCCTTTCAGTGCATCGCCATGGTATGGTTTAGTCGTTTGGAGGACTCCTCCTCATTCGCTCCACGCGATGTGGAGGAGCCATCTGTTCTGGAGGCGAACGAGGTCGGAATGTCGGGCAGATTACGCACTGGCAGACGACTGCATGATGACAGGTCGATCCTCTTGCGCCAACGGATGAAACCACACGGGGTGTGGACACCGGAGGAGGCACATGAGGCTACGAATGGGTGTGGACACGGGCGGCACGTTCACGGATTGTGTTGTCATCGACGAGGCAGGGGTTGCGCATACCTTCAAGGAGCTTTCGACTCCCAAAGACCCTTCCATCGGCCTGTACAACGTTATCAATAAAGCCGCTGAGGCATTCGGACAATCCCTGCAAGACTTCCTGGGGGAGCTTGACTTTTTTGCACACGGCACGACCGTGGCAACCAACACGTTGCTGACGGGGACGGGAGCAAAAACAGGACTCATTTGCACCAAAGGCTTCAGAGACACCATCGAGATGCGCCGTGCGCACAAGGACAACATCTGGGATCTATTCCTAGCCGTGCCGGAGCCGTTGGTGCCGCGCTACCTGCGCATCGGTGTTCAGGAGCGTATCGACTACTCCGGCAAGGTGATCGTCCCGCTGGACGAAGCGGACGTACGTGCCGCCTGTGCCGTGTTCAAGAGTGAAGGCGTGGAAGCCGTTGCGGTGGCCACGCTTTTTTCGTTCTTGAATCCGGAACACGAGCAGCGCATCCGCGACATCGTTCGAGAGGAACTGCCCGGTGTGTTCCTCTCGATCTCGTCCGACGTGTTGCCGCAGATCCGGGAATACGAACGCGCGTCGACGACGGCGGCCAATGCCTATGTAGGACCCAAACTAACCGTTTACCTTTCCAATCTCGAGCGAAAACTTCGCAATGACGGCTTGCGCCGAGCGTTCTACGTTACGGCCTCGAATGGCGGTGTCATGACGGCCGAGACCGCCATCCGGCACGCCTCCGCGACCCTGCTCTCCGGCCCGGCCGCAGGAGCGGTCGGCGCCATGTACTTCGCGGAGTTGCTTGGCAATCGAAACCTCATCCTCATGGACATGGGAGGAACCTCCTTCGACGTGACGCTGATCAACGACGCGAACGTCACCTTGAGTACAGAAGGCGAGATCGCCGGATACCGCGTGGCCAAGCCGATGATCGATATCAACACCGTCGGCGCTGGTGGGGGGTCCATCGGGTGGCTGGACAAGGGCGGCATGCTAAAGGTAGGACCGGCGTCTGCGGGATCCGATCCGGGCCCTGCCTGCTATCGGCTCGGCGGAACCGAGCCCACGGTCACCGACGTCAATCTGTTGCTTGGCTACCTGAATAGCGGATTCTTCCTAGGTGGCGAGATGGAAGTGGATGTCCAGGCTGCGGAAACCGCAGTCAAGACCCGCATTGCCGATCCTCTTGGCATGACGATGACGGACGCCTGCGCCGGCATCTTCAGCATCATCAACCAGAACATGGCCGATGCCACGAAAGTTGTGAGCGTCGAACGCGGACACGATCCTCGCGAATACGCACTGATCAGCGCTGGGGGCGCGTGTTCGATTCACGCCTGCAAGATCGCGGAGGAAATCGGGTCGAGCACGGTCATCGTTCCCAAGGCCGCCTCTGTCTTCTGCGCGCTCGGCATGCTGGAGTCGGATATCCGGCTGGACAGCGTTCGATCGTATGCCGGGCAGATTCCCGGACTCGACTTGGTGAACTTCAACGTCGCAATAGTGGAAGCGGAAGAGGTTGCTCTTGCCGAACTGCTGCAAGAGGGCGTGGAAAAAGAACGAGCCAAGCTGCTGCGGTTCGCCGACATTCGCTATGCCGGACAGCACCACGAGGTCACGGTTGAGATTCCGCATGAATGCGAGATCGACGCCGGGCATGTGGGTGAGATCGCCGACGCCTTCCACCGGGCGCACGAGCGACTCTATACCTATTCGACACCTGAAACGCCCCTTGAGATCATGAACTTCCGGATCACCGCGGTTGGTTCGGTGGACAAGGCCGACATCTCCGCGGACCGCGACGACACGCCAGACCTAGGCGCCGCGATCAAGGGTGAGCGGAAGGTCTATTTCGAATCCGCAGGCGATTTCGTGAACACGGTGGTCTATGACCGGACGAAGCTAGGACCGGGCAACGTCATTCCCGCGCCAGCCATCATTGAGGAGCGGATCACAACCGTTGTCGTTCATCCGGGCTGGAGTGCGCGTGTGGATGGATTTGGCAACGTCATCATGGAGGAGGGTCGCTGATGCGCGAGGAAGACAGAAAACGAGAGTTTGAAGGCGCAGCGGATCCGATCACGCTGTCGGTCATCTACAACCGGCTGCTGACCATCAACAAAGAGATGGGCATCACCATGATCAACACGTCCATCTCACCCATCTTTGCTGAAGTTCACGACTTCTCCTGCGCTATCTGCGATTGGGCAGACCGCATTGTCGCCCAGATCGATGGCGTGCCATCCCACACGGCCTCTTCGATGGAAGCCGTCAAGGCGACGACCGCCTACTTCGGCGATGATATCCACGAAGGCGACATCTTCATCATGAACGATCCCTATACCGGCGGGACACATCTGCCGGATGTCACCATCATCAAGCCCATCTTCTATGAGGGAGCGCTTCAGTTCTTCGCCATCAACCGCGCCCATCACGGCGACGTCGGCGGCATCGAACCGGGCTCCTACTCCCCGAAGGCGACCGAGCTCTTCCATGAGGGCATCCGCATTCCACCGGTGCGCCTCTATCGGAACGAAGAGCCGATCATGGATGTCGTCGAGATGATCCGGATCAATACCCGCATGCCGGACGAGTTCTGGGTCGACATCAAGGCCATGGTCGCGAGTTGCCGCGTGGCCGAACGCCGCATCCACGAACTGCTCGGGAAGTATGGTGTGGCCACGACGCGCGAAACGATCGAGGAGATTCACCACTACGCCGAACGGCGCATGCGCCTTGAGATCGAGAAGCTGCCGGACGGCACGTACATCGGCGAAAGCTACCTGGACTCCGACGGATTCCAGGACGAACCGATTTTGATCAAGGTTGCAATCACGATCGATGGTGACGAAGCCAAGGTCGACTTCGAAGGCTCCGATGCCCAAGTGACGGGATTCGTGAACTCGCCGATGGCCAATACGGCGACCTGTGCATACGTCTCATTCTTGACCACGGTAACCACGCCGGATATCCCGCACAATGAGGGCGCGTACCGGCCCATTCACATTACCGCGCCAGTGGGAAGCGTCGTGAATCCGGAGTTCCCGGCCGCGGTCGCGTCGTGCACACTGGATACGGCGTGCGCGATTCTGGAGGCCTGCTGGAAGGCGCTCTCGAACGTGCTGCCGGACCGCGTGCCTGCGGGTTGGAACCGCTGGAATGGCCCAGCAATCACGGGCATTGACTCCCGAAATGGCGGATTCTACGTGATGTTCGGATTCAACGGATTTGGTGGCGCGGGCGGCATGAAGGGCATGGACGGGCGTCACTACATCGGCGACGGCATCGATCTCGGCGGATTGATCGCGCCAAACATCGAGACCAACGAGATGGACTATCCCCACATCACCGAGTTCAACGAGTTTACCACCGATTCCTGCGGCGCCGGCGAGTTCCGAGGAGGCTGCGGCGCCAAGTATCGGATCAAGATGTACGACGAGGAGCCGACGTTGGTCATGTTCGGTGACGGACGTGACAACCCTCCCTACGGACTGTTCGGCGGGAAGCCGGGCACCGTGAACATGGCCTACATCAACGAAGGCACGCCGGATGGCTATGTCATCAAGGCGAAGGAATCCCTGCAGCTCAAGCGGGACGATGTCTATACCTCCTATCCCTCCGGCGGCGGAGGGTGGGGTGATCCCTTGGATCGCGACGTGGACCTCGTTCGCCAGGATGCGCGCAACGAAATCATCTCCGTCGAAAGCGCGGAGAAGACGTACGGAGTTGTGTTTGCCGCCGGTGGATGGGATGTGGATCGTGAAGCAACGGACGCGCTACGCAAGGCGCTCAAGCAAGATGGAAAGGAAGGCTCACGTGAGTAAGGGGAAGGTAGCGGTTCTAGGCGCTGGCAGCGGCGGATTCATGTCTGCGGCAGATTTCGGTCTGATGGGGTACGAGGTTGCGCTCTATTCCCGAAATCTTGAGAAGGTCGCCGGTGTCAAGGAAAAGGGCGGCATCGAGATTCTCGACATCGACAGCAAACCGACCGGAGAATTCGGTCCGGTGGCCTGCGCGACGGATGACATCGCAGAGGCCGTGAGGGGCGCGAAGGTGATCGTGAACCCCATCCCATACTTCGTATGCGAGGAGTACGCGCGTTTGGTGGCCCCGCACCTCGAAGACGGCCAGGTCGTCCTGTATCTCGGCAAGGGCGGCGCGTCGCTCACCTGGGCCAAGGTGCTGCGTGAGATGGGGATCGATAAGAAGGTCTATCTCGCGGATTGCAATACGCTGCCGTATGGCACCTCTCGCAAGGGCGATACCCAAGTGCGGTTGGAGAATCGAACCCAGAACTTGATCATCGCCACCTTCCCGGGCAAAGACATCGATCACGTCATCAAGGTTGCGGAAGAGCTTTATCCCTCCGAGCACGGCTACACGCTACGTCCCGGACAGAACGCGATCGACAGCATTCTCGTCGACTACAACGCGATTACCCATACCCCGCCCATGGTGTGCAACGCCGCCAAGATCGAACTGGGGACGCCTGGATTCTGCCTATTCGGCAAGACCGAGAATACGCCCGCCGTCGTGCGCATCATCGAGAAGATCGACCGCGAACGCATGGCAATCGGCGAGAAGATCGGATTGAAGCAGTACACGTTGGAAGAAGAAATCATGATGGTGAAGTGGAATCCGAACGGCGAGGACTTCGTGCTCCCGCTCTACGACGCCATTCACACCCCGTTCCTGGAAGTTTGTGAAGGCCCGTTCAGTCTGGATGTCCGTCATCTGACCGAGGACATCCCCTACGGACTGGTCACCTTCTCCTCCCTGGGCAAGCTGTTTGGCGTCCCCACGCCATACACCGACGCGATCATCACGCTCTCCGAAGGGCTGCTGGATCGTGATTTCTGGAGTATCGGCCGGACGATCGAGGATCTCGGCCTTGAGGCGGGCTGGTCCATCGATCAAATCAAGACCTATCTACACGAAGGCAGGAGGGCGTAATGGAGGATCTCAAGGGTAAATCCATCAGCGGTATCACGGATGTCGACAAGGAGCAGATCGAAATGGTTCTTGAGGTCTCCAGGGACCTCAAGAAAGCACTCAAGCAGGGCAAGCCCCACAAGCTGCTGGAAGGAAAGAGCTTGGGCGGCATCTTCGAATCGCCCTCGACGCGCACGAGCATCTCATTCGAAACCGCGATGATGCAGCTCGGCGGACACATGCTGTGGCTCGACCAGAGCCGGCTCTGGGTCGGAGAAGCGGCGGAAGAGGATTGGCAAGACACGATCAAGACTCTGAGTCGCTATCTCGATGGCATCGCCTATCGTGCGATGCGGCGCGAACGCGTGGATTCCGCGGTTGAATACGCGGACATCCCCGTCATCAACGCCTCTTGTCCGGTCGAGCACCCGTGCCAGGCGTTTGCCGACGTGCTGACCATGCAGGAGAAGAAGGGGCCGGTCAAGAACCTCAAGATGGCCATGTGCTGGGGCTATCGCACCGCCAATCCTCCGGCGGGCTTGGTGAATTCCAACATGCTGATGGCCGGGAAACTTGGATTTACGTTGAGCATTGCCTGTCCTGAGGGCTTTGATCCGGATCCCAGGATTCGTGGATTGGCACAGGAAGCCGCGGCCCTATCCGGCGGCAGTATCGAGATTGTTCGCTCCTACGAAGAAGCCGTCAAAGACGCCGATTTCATCAACGTCTACTCCTGGGTGTCGCCTGAGGTCTTTGCGCGCGGTTTGGAGACTCACTTCCAGGGCGATCCGGAATTCATTGAGCAAAAGGCCAAACTCAAGGACCAATGGATGGTGGATCAAAAGGTCGTGGACATGGCCAAGAAGGACGTGAACGTCATGCACTGCATGCCGATCTCGCGCAATACGGAGGTCACGGACGAAGTCCTGAACTCGAGCCGCTCGATCATCTTCGACGAAGCCGAGAATCGATTGCATACGGAGAAAGCGATGCTCGCCCTAACGATGGGTGGATACCGCTAGGCCCCCCGTCGGGAGCATCAAGGAGGACGACACATGGCGGATGCTGAACGCATATACGAGGCAATGAGAAAGAGCATCGAGACCTACGACAGCGATGCGGCGGTTGCCGCTGCAGAGGAAGCTGTGTCCGCGGGACTCGATTTGCTCGAGGCTGTGGAAAAGGGGTTCGCTGGCCCGATTCGCGAACTGGGCGAGGCGTTTGACCGGATGGAGATCTTCCTGCCTGAGCTGACGCTCGGCGCGGACGCGATGAAGGCCGGGGTGGCCGTGCTTGAGAAGGCGCTGGATGAACAGGGCGCCAAGCTCGAGAAGAAGGCGACTGTCGTGATCGGCACCGTGGAAGGCGACATTCACGACATCGGCAAGAGCGTCGTCGCGACGCTCTTGCAAGCCAACGGCTACGAGGTGTATGACCTTGGCGTCGAGGTTCCTTCGACGCGCATCATCGATGCCGCTGAATCGCACAACGCCGATGTGATTGCCATGTCCGCATTGCTTTCCACCACCATGCTCTATCAGCGCGACGTGATCGAACTGCTGAAGAACAAGGGCACCCGGGACAACTACTACATTCTGGTTGGCGGCGCGCCGGTGACCCAGGCGTGGGCTGAGGAGATCGGCGCCAACGGATTCGCCAACGATGCGTTCGAGGCCGTCCAGCTGCTGGATCGCGAAGTGGGAGGCCAGAACTCGTGAACTTTAAGGAGATCGCGAAACGCTGCGAAAGCGGCCCCCTCATGGAAGCCAAAGACTTCCTGATGAAGTCGGTAGCCACCCAAGCCATGAAGCTGAGCAAGAAATACGAGATCACCTGGGACGGAAAGACCTTCGTCAATCTCGATGATGACATGGCGGATCGTTGCTTCCAGGCCGGTCGAGAGCTATTCATCAATACGGGTCTGTTCAGCATGAACACCAACCGGTTGGTGAAGGTCTCGGAAGACGAGGTCGACGATGCCTTGAAGTCCGTCCGGCCACAGATCCACATGGGGGCGGGCAAGGACCGCGTGACCATTCACCACCGCCAGGTCGAGGATGTGCGGGTGCCGTTCACCTTCTGCGGTCCGTTCAATGCCAATGTGCATGAAGAGATGTTCGTGCGCCTCAATGAAGTTTTCAGCCGGGAGAAGATCGCGGACTGCCTCTTCTTCCCGGGCTACCTCAACGAGGTCGACGGGCAGTTGATTCGCCCCACCTCCGCGCTGGCGACCCAGATGGCCATCCTCTATGGTCGGTGGGCTCGAGAAGCCGTACAGCGTGCCGGCCGTCCGGATATGCCGATTGCCGCGCATGCGGTGATGGCGCCCGGCGAGATCGCCTGTACGAACGAGGAATGGGGTCTGCGATCGACGGATCCGCGGGCCATGGTCCTGATCTCGGAGCTTCAGGTCGACGATGTCACCATGACGCGGCTCGCCTACTATCGAGCCATCGGTTGCCCCATCTACATGGCTTTTACACCCTTGGTTGGCGGGTACGGAGGCGGTCTGCCGGGCACGTCGATCGTGGCCGTTGCTTCGTTCATCGCATCGATCGTGTTGGGTGGAGAGATCGTGCACATCGGTCCGCAGCACATGAAGTACAAGCAGCAGACCAACCAGCATTCGCTGTTTTTGTCGAGCTTGGCGAATCAAGCGATTGCCCGAAACAGCAACATCATTGCGACCACCAGCCACACGACGTCCGGACGCCCGGGCTCCGCGCAGTACGCACGCGAGTTCTCGGCGCTCGCGCTGACTTCGGTCACAAGTGGGAGCAACGTCAGCGGGCCCCGGCCTGCCGAACCGCTTGGGAACAACAACGTCAGTCCGCTGATGGGCAAGCTGTTCTGCGAGGTGGCCCATGCCGCGGCCAGCATGACGCGAGAAGCGGTGACGCCGATCGTGGAGGCGCTTTACGAGACCTACAAGGATCACCTCGATCTGGAGAACGCGCCTGTTGGACAACCGTTCGAGGAGCTCTACGACCTGACGACGCTGACGCCGACGGCGGAGCATCGCGCCGTGTACGACGAGGTGAAGGACGAACTCATCAAGCTTGGCGTTCCGCTGGTTTGACCACGAAGGAGGAGTCGCTTTGAGATACCAACCATCCCTCAAGGTTCTCAGTGACGATCAGATCTATCGGATTCATCAAGCCGCACTTCGGATGCTGATGAACCCCGGCGTGCTGGTCAAATCTGAGGAAGCCCGCAGATTGCTGGCCCAGGCCGGAGCATTCGTGAACGACGAGACGCTGATCTGCCGCATCCCCGGCTACATCGTCGAGGAATGCTTGCGGCGTGCGCCTTCGGCATTCACGGTCTATGCACGAGATGCAGCCAACGACGTGCACGTCTCGACCACGAGCGTACACATCGAGCCCATGATCGGCCGCATCAACTGTTACGACAGCGTGACCGGCGAGGCGCGTCCCACGAATCTTCAAGATGTCGGCGATCTGATCAAGATCGCCGATGCCATGCCGAACTATCATCTGTTGCACTCCGGCGCCATCATGCCGCAGATCGATGGGATCCCGATCCGGGCGACCCACGTGAACGGTTATCTGCAGTCGATCATGAACTCAACCAAGCCGATCAAGGCGACGTCTCGGGAACGGATCATGGCCGAAGACTGCCTTCGCATGGTCGCCGTGGTTGCTGGCGGCGAAGATGAACTGAAGCGCAGGCCCTGTACCTTTACCACGGACAACCCCGTGGCACCGCTCCATCACGATGCGGACCAAATGGACGGTGCCTTGCTCTACGCCAAGTACGGGATTCCGATCGATGTCACGTCCGAACCGCAAGCCGGCGCGACCAGTCCGGTCACGATTGCCGGCCTGTTGGCCCAGCAAACGGCCGACGTCATCAGCGGGATCACCATCCTGCAGCTGGCGAATCCCGGCAATCCGGTGTGGTACGGCACCTGCGGATCGATCATGGACATGCGCGTGGGCCGCATCGCAATCGGTGCTGTCGAGATGGGATTGATCAATGTGGCGAGCGCCCAGATCGCGCACTTCTACGACATCCCTTGTCGAGGAACGGCGTCCGCCACCGATTCCAAGGAATTGGACTTCCAGGCGGGCTACGAGAAGACGGCGGTCATGACCATGGCTGTCTTGGGTGGCGTGAACAAGATCTTCTACCCAGGAACCATGGAAGGCGCGCTCACGGTCAGCAAGGAAGGCCTGGTGCTCGACAATGAGATCGCCGGCGCCATTTATCGCGTCCGCGAGGGCGTCGATGTCTTCGAGGACACCCTGGGCGTGCATGTCGCACAGGCGGTCGGACCGGGCGGACACTACCTCAACCAGCGCCACACCATGGAGTTCATTCGGCAGGAACACTTCATGCCTCAGTTGGCCGACCGTCAGATCCGCGAGCGATGGGAAGCTTCCGGCAAGAAGAACATGGTCGCCAAGGCACAGGAGACCGTCGCCAAGATCCTGGCGGAACACGAGGTGGCTCCATTGCCGGATGGCGTCGAAGAAGAGCTGAAAAGAATCGTACGAGAAGTTGAGGAGCGAGAGGAGAAGCGGTCGTGAAGGACATCGAATTCCTGTACCTGCATCAGCAGGATGTTATCGCAACCGGCGTAGACATGGCGGTTGCGATCGAATCGGTCGAGGACGCGTTCCGGCATCATATGGCCGGAAAGACGCTCCTTCCCTACAAGACGGTTGTGGATCTCGGGGAGATCGAGCGCGGGCGCGGCAACGCCATGCCCGGCTATGTGGGTGGCGACTACGAAGCCCTCGGCATCAAGTGGATTGCCGGCTTCCCGCAGAATCCACGCAAGCACGGATTGCCGCGAGCGACCGGATTCTTCATCCTGAACGACTCGTGGAACGGGCTTCCGCTGGCTGTCATGGACTGCACCTGGCTCAGCGCACTGCGCACCGGTGCCGTCACTGGTGCCGGGGCCAAGCTCCTGGCGCGTCAGGATTCGGAATCGGTGGCCGTGATCGGCGCAGGCGTCCAGGGGCGCACGCAGCTCGAAGCGCTGATGGTTGCGCTCCCGGGGATCAAGACCGTGCGCGCCTACGACATCAACATGGAAACGTCCAAGCAGTTCGCCATCGACATGAGCGCGCAATTCGGCATTGATGTTGTGGCCGTGGATACGGCCGAGGAGGCCGTTGTCGATGCGGACATCATCGTCACGGTAACGGTGGCCAACGAACCGATCGTCAAGGACACCTGGCTCAAGCCGGGCAGCTTCTTTTCTGCGGTGGGCTCGTATCAAGAGGAAGAGTTCGAGGCGGTCAGCAACTCCGACATGATCGTCGTCGATGACACCGAGACCGTGCTACACCGCGGCACTCCGATTGTCGCCCTCATGTTGAACGACAACATGATCACCCGTGACCGGGTCATCGACTTCGGAGACGTGCTTGTCGGCAACGTGCTGGGCCGAACGAGCGACGACCAACGCATCTTTTACTCGCCCATCGGCATGGGCATTCACGATATCTGTCTCTGCCACAAGGTCTACCACGCGGCGGTGGAGAAGGGCGTCGGAACGACGTTGAAGTTGTTCGGAACCTAGCGGAGAACGGGTCATGGGATTCGACATCGAGATTGGCAAATGCACCGAGTGCAAACGATGCATGATCGCGTGCTCGCTGGCCAAGTCCGGGAGCGTTCGGATGCGGAGTTCCCGCATTGAGATCGTTCCAAACTGGCCGGAGGTTCCGGAGATTCGCGTATGCCGCTTCGAGGATTGCGAAGGCCATCCTTGTATCGCGGCGTGTCCCGTGGCCGCGATCACGGAGTCCAAGGGCAGGGTCCTGATCGACGCAGAGACGTGCATCGGATGCAGCGCGTGTGTGCGGGTCTGCCCGTATCACGCGATTCGCATGGATGACGGTATAGCGCGGAAGTGCGATCTGTGTGGGGGCGATCCGGCGTGCGTGAAGGAATGCGTCACCGAAGCCCTGAAGCGCAGGGAGGTGTCGCCATGACGAGCAGCCTGTTCAACCGGATGCTCCGTATCGATCTAGGCGCCAGACGCGCATCGGTGTGGGACGTCTCCGATCGCGTGCGCGCCTACCTTGGTGGGATGGGAACCGGCGTCCGCATCCTCTGCGACGAGGTGGATCCGACGATCGATCCCCTGGCGCCTGCCAACAAGATCGTGCTGACGGTGGGACCGCTTACCGGAACGGCGGCGCCCATGCATGCGCAATCGTGCATCGTCACGAAATCGCCGCTTTCCGGAACCATTCTCAATTCCTATGCCGGCGGCTTCCTGGGTCCCGAGGTCAAGTTCTGCGGCTTGGACGGCATCATCTTCGAGGGCGCTGCCGAGGACTGGAGCATTCTGCTGATCGATGACGATCAGGTGCGATTTGAGTCTGCGACTCCCATTCTCGGTGCTACGACCGAAGCCGCGGAGGCCTACGTCAAAGAGACCTATGGTTCGGACTATCGCACCCTGTCGATCGGGCCCGCCGGCGAACGCGCGGTGGCCATGGCGGGAGCATTCTCTGAGACGAGAGCCTTTGGACGCGGCGGCGCGGGTGCCGTCTTCGGCTCCAAACGCATCAAGGCGGTCGGGATTCGCGGCAGCCATGCCGTGATGACGGCAGATCCGGCCCGGTTCAGCGAACTGGTGGCGCAGAACATGGATGCATTGCGCGGGGCGCGGGCTGAGGAATATGGCTTGGTCGGCATCTTCTCTCGGTTCGGAACCGGTGGCGGCATGCCGCTGGTGAACGGTCGAGGCGCTCTCCCAACGAAGAACCATACGTACGGAAGCTTCGAAGGGGCAGAGCAGATTGACGGCCCGTACTACGAGTCGAATTTCTATACGCGCCGCATCGCTTGCTTCGGGTGCCCCATTCACTGCGGCCGATTGCACAAATTCTCGGGAACGGATGGGCAGGAACTCTGGGGAAGGGGCCCGGAGTACGAGACGATGTTCTCCTTCGGATCCAATCTGCTGAACAACGATCCACAGCTGCTTGCAGAAGCCAATCGGCTGACCGAACACTACGGGGTGGATAGCCTGACCACCGGCGTCACCATCGCGTGGGCGTTGGAGATGGCAGAAGCCGGCAAGCTGACGTCCCCGGGGCTGGACCTTCAGTTTGGGTGTCCGGAAGCCGTGCTCGGATTGCTGGAGCTCATCTGTACGCGCGAGGGCATCGGCGATCTGCTGGCCAACGGCCCGCGACGCGCCGCCCTCGAATTGGGCAACGACAGTTTGGCGCGCGCGATGCAGGTGAAGAACTCCGGATTCGCGGCCTGGATGCCGAGACGCATGAAGGGTACGGGGTTGGCCTACGCAACCTCCAATCGAGGCGCGTGTCACAAGCGGGCACCGATTGGCGCGGAAATCGCGGGCGCGATGGACATGGAGAGCTATGAAGGCAAGGCGGCCGCGCTCATCGAGAATCAGAACGTCGTGAACGCCATCTTCACACTGATCAGCTGCCGGTTCCACGAGTTTGTGACCGATCACGAGACCTATCCGGCGCTCATCGCGGCGGCGACCGGCCAGGCGTTCAGCTGGGACAAACTGGTGACGCTTGGAGAGCGGATCTGGAATCTGGAGAAACTGTTCAACCTGAAGGCGGGCTTGACCCGGGCCGATGACAGGCTACCGGGCAAGTGCTTTGAGCCGGTCCTCGGCAAGACGTCTCAATCCTCAGTGATGGAGGCAGAGAAGTTCGAGGCCATGTTGGATGAGTACTACCGCTTGAGAGGTTGGGATTCAGACGGTGTTCCCACGGCAGAGAAGCTGGAGGCGCTGGGAATCGCGGAGGACGCACGCGAGTGATCCAATGCGTCATATCCGAGAAAGAGGAGAGCGGATGAACTACCTCAAGCCGAGCACGGTCGAGGAGGCAACGGAACTCCTGGGATCCTCGCAGGGGATGATCCTAGCGGGTGGAACGGACGCATGCGTCTACATGGCAGAAGGGTTCTGCGATCCCGAGACGCTGATCGACATTGGCGCCATCGACTCCCTGCGCGGAATTGAAACCCAACCAAGCGATGATGGAGACGTTCTCTGGATTGGCGCCTGCACAACGATTTCCGAGATCGAGGCCTCCGAGGCCTTGCCACGAGCGCTCCGGCAAGGGGCGCATGCGATTGGCTCCCCGCAGATCCGAAACCTCGGTACGATTGGCGGCAACATCTGCAATGCCTCCCCGTGCGGAGATACGTTGGCCCCGCTGCTCAGTTTGGAGGCGCGTTTTGTGCTCCGGTCAGCGACCGGGACACGGACCGTTGAAAGCGCCGACTTCTTCACGGGCCCGAAGCAGACGGTGCTCCAAGCGGGTGAACTCCTTGAATGCATCGATCTCCCGATAGATTCCTGTGAATGGATTTCAGCGTTCCGGATGATCGGAAACCGGAATGGGCAAGCCATCTCACAGGTCAACGCGGCGGTCAGCACGAAGCTTGAGGGTGGTGTGATCCAGGCGATGCGTGCGGCCGTAGGCAGCGTGGCGCCGGTTCCCCTGCGCCTCCCGCAGCTTGAAGGCGCGCTTGTCGGCAAGACGCTTCAATCGGTTCAGTGGGCTGACCTCAAGGCACCGATCATGGCGGAGATCCGGCCGATTGACGATGTGCGTTCCACGGCCACCTACCGGCAGGAGCTCGCGGTGACCTTGATCTTCGATGCGCTCATGGACTGTGCGCGGCAGGACGAAAGCGCGCGGAAAGGAGCGGACACATGAACCTTCATTTCATTTGCAATGGTCAGGCCGTTCAAATCGATGTCGAACCGAATGCGCGCGCGATCGACGTGCTACGCGATGTGCTCGGGCTCACCGGGACCAAAGAAGGTTGTGGACGGGGCGAGTGTGGCGCCTGCACGGTTCTGCTGGATGGAAAACCGGTGAACTCTTGCATGGTGCTTGCCGGGAAGCTTGAAGGACGCACCGTCCTCACGATCGAAGGTGTCGCCGGAGCGGACGGATCACTGCATCCGATCCAAGAAGCGTTCCTGGATGTGGGCGCGGTGCAATGCGGGTTCTGTACCCCAGGCATGGTGCTTAGCACCAAAGCATTGCTGGATGAGAACGACTCCCCGACTATCGACGAGATCGAGGACGCCCTGTCTGGCAATCTCTGCCGATGCACCGGCTACGGAAAGATCGTTGACGGCGTGCTCGAAGCAAGCGAGCGCTTGGCGCAGGGAACCCAGGAACACGGAGCGAAGCCATGAACGTCATCGGCAAGAAGGTACGAAAGGTCGACGGACAGGAGTTGATTACCGGACGCGCGAAGTTCGCCGGCGACTACCGGTTCCCTGGCATGGTCTACGGCTCGGTCAAACGCGCGGGTGTGCCTGCGGGCCGGATCACGAAGATCGATGCCGACGCCGCACGCCAGCTGCCTGGCGTTGTGGATGTCTTGACCGCGGCTGACATTCCTGGCCCGAACCTGATCGGCGTGTTGCCGCCGTTTGACCAGCCGTTGTTGGCTTCGGATGAGATTCGATATGACGGCGAGTCCGTTGTGCTGGTCATCGCGGAAAGCGCGGAGATCGCGCGACGCGCTGCCGAGAAGGTGTCGGTGACCATCAACCCCTACGATCCGATCCTGACTGTGGACGATGCCTTGGCTCCGGATGCGCGCAAGATCCACGAGACCGGGAATGTCACCTTCACCAAGAAGTTGATCAAGGGAGATGCGGCTGCCGCGTTCGAGGGGGCGGATGTGATTGTGGAGGGCGTGTACGAGACGTCCAACCAGGATCACGCCTATCTCGAGCCCGAAACCGTGTGTGCGGTCCCAGGGCGGCGCATCACCCTGTATGCGTCGTGCCAGTCGCCGTTCCATATTCGAGGACACGTTGCCGCAAACCTAAACCTTCCGGCGTCGAGCGTGAAGGTCGTGCAGGCGAGCACCGGAGGCTCATTCGGTGGCAAGGACGATGTGGCGACCGAGATTGGGGCGCTGGCGTGCATCGCCGCTCTGCGGCTGAATCGCCCGGTGATGATCGCGCACGAACGCGCGGAATCGATGATTGGATCGAACCTCCGCCACGCAGCCCGCATTCGCTGTAAGACGGGCGCCACCAAGGACGGCAAGATTGTCGCGCGGGACGTCAACGTGTTGCTGGACGGAGGCGCCTATGCCTCTGAGAGTCCGTTTGTCACGATGAAGACGCTGATCCACGCAGCTGGTCCCTACACTATCGAGAACCTGTTCGTCGAGAGCACGACCGTGTACACGAACAAGACCTATTGCGGCGCGTTCCGAGGATTCGGCGTGCCCCAAGTGACGTTCGCCTCGGAGTCACAGATCGACGAACTCGCGGACAAGCTGGGCATGGATCGTCTGGAGATCCGCCGTCTGAACGGATTGAAGGCCGGAGACGCGAACGCGACCGGCCAGGTCTATCAGCAATCCGTGGGGTTGCAGGAGACGATCACCAAGATTGCTGAATCCGTAGAAACTTCTGCGCCGACCACAGAAGATGACCGGTATCTGTATGGTACAGGCTATGCCTGCGTCGCCCAGGGTATCTCCAACGGCGCGGAGGGCGTGGACGTCACAGGCGCCTCGGTGCAGATGAGCCAGGATGGCTCCGTATTGGTGGGCATCGGATTGACCGAGTTGGGGCAGGGTTCGCGTACCGTCTGGGCGCAGTTGGCTTCCGCCATCCTCGGCGTGTCGCTGGACCGCGTCAGTGTGCGTTTGGTGGATACCGACGGGGTGCATGACTCCGGTCCCACGGTGGCCTCGCGCAGCACCACGGTGGGTGGCATGGCCGTGTTAAAGGCGGCAGAAGAGGTCAAGAAATCGCTGGTCACCATGGCCGGTCTTATGATGAAGACGGACGCCGAGAACATCGAGCTGCGCGATGGATTCGCGATTCTGAAGATGGACGACAACGCGCGGATTCCCATTCCCGATGTCGCGACGGCCGCCTACTGGACAGGGTTCCCACTCATGAACCTTGCCTTCTCCAAGGCACCGGATGCGGACTACGACCACGATACGCATCAGGGCGACGTGTACATTGCCTACAACTACGGGACCCATCGAATGGATGTGCGCGTGGACAAGCTGACCGGCCAGGTGAAGGTGCTGAATCATCTGGCGGCGCACGATGTGGGCAAGGTCATCAACCCCCTCGGGCTGGAGGGACAAATCGAGGGAGCCTCCCTCATTGGGTTTGGATTTGCGCACATGGAGAAAATTCGCTATCGCGATGGGATCATTCAGAACGCGAACTTCGCGGATTACGCACTGCCCTCGATCAAGGATCGCATTCCAACTGCAACCATCCCGGTTGAGGATCACAATCCCACGGGTCCGTTTGGAGCCAAGGGAGCCGGAGAACCGCCGGTGGCCGCTGCGGGCGCCGTATTTGCAAACGCGGTCTCGGATGCCGTCGGTGTCCGGTTTGAGCGTCTTCCGATTACGCGGGAAGACATCGTCGAAGCCATCGAACGGGGGAATCATGATTGATCTGCTCATCAAGAATGCATTGGTCGTGACCTGTCATCCGAACGTGATCGCCGGTCCGATCTATGGTCCGGGTGCGATCGCTGTTCAGGACGGACGCATTCAAGAGGTTGGGCCGTCCGCTGAGCTTGAAGCTCGTTTCGCGGATGCGCGCCAGGTGATCGACGCTGCAGGCCGCGTGGCCATGCCCGGCTTTATCATCACCCACACCCACATGCCGTACGTGCTCGGACACAATCAGCCCGTGGATGTTTCGCAGCTGCGAAGCTTCTGGGACATGCTCCAGAAGATGGGATGGGAATGGCTGGAAGACATCACCACCGTGGACGGGATTCTCGCCGGCACGCAATACGCGTCGTTGAAAATGCTGAAGAGCGGGACCACGACCGTCTGTGACCTGGTCGAGGCGCCGAATGCATTGCCCGGCCCTCTGGATGCTTCGGTTCGCGCCATTGCAGAAACTGGGATTCGGGCGCAGATCGGCTATGAGGTCACCGAGCGTGTTCCAGGGGTGCCGATCGCCGATCGACTGGACCCTGCGTACGCAGAGAAGGGGTTCGAGGAGAACATCCGCTTGCTGGAGTCTCTCGGCGATGCAAAGGACGGACGCATTCAGGGTCGTTTGGGCGTGCACACCGCGTATACGAACTCGCCGGCAACGTTGTCCAAGGCGAGGAAGATCGCGGATCGGTACCAGTGCGGAATTCAGATTCACATCGCGGAAATCCCGCGGGCCTTTCTTGTCGAGAAGTACGGGAAGTCGGCCCCTGAGGTGCTCGAAGAAGCCGGATTGCTAGGATCGGACGTCGTTGCCGCGCACTGCATCGATCTCACCGATTCGGACATCGAGATTCTGGCTCGAAACCAGGTCAATGTCGCACATACGCCAATGACGAACTCGCTCGGTGGCAACGGTGTGGCACGGGTTCCGGAGATGATGGAGAAGGGCATCAACGTGAGCCTCGGGCACGATTGCTTCTTCACGCTGGATACCCTGGAGTACATCCGCTACGCCTACCTCATCCACAAAGCGCATTGGGCCAACCCAGCGCTTCTGCCTCCTTTCCAGGCGCTTGACTTGGCGCTGGGGCACGCGGCTAAAGCCCTCGGTTTGGAGCAGGAAATCGGAAGTCTCGAACCCGGAAAGCGTGCGGACATTCTTCTGCTGAAGCCCGATTCGCCGGTTCCTGTGACGCCAGCCGCGGTGATCCCTCACTTTACGATGACGTTCCGCGGTTGTGATGTAGACACCGTCCTGGTGGACGGAGAAATCGTGGTCAAGGATGGGGCGTCCACTCGCGTCGATGAGGCGATCGTTGAGAAAGCGTGCGTGGAGCAAGCGGCTGCGTTGTGGAAGCGAAACGGAATCGATGCCGACGCAGGTATCGTAAATCTGTAGCAGGAAACTGCGCCCATGGGGCGTGAAGGAGGCCACTGGAATGAACACGAACAGCAACGAAGCGGCCGGGGGTGCGGCCAAGCTGCGCACCGCATTCTGTGGCCTGGACTTCGCAAATCCGATCATTGTTCCAGCCGGCGTGCACGGCAGGGATGGAGATGTCATGGCCGAAGTGGGGAGGAGCGGGGTTGGGGGCACGTGCACCAAGACCATTGTTTCCCAGCCGGCAAACGATGTGCTCCCCTGCTTCTCGTCGGTCAACTCCGGGATGGTGAATTCGGTCTTTGGCTCGGACAAGTCGAGTGAGTACTGGTTCACCGAAGGGATCAAGCGCGCGAAAGAAGGCGGCGCAAAGATCATCGCCAACCTTGCGGGATTCACGCCTGAAGAAGCCGCATCGCTTGCGGAATCGGCAGTGAACTGCGGCGCGGACATGATCATGCTTCCAACCCACTGCCCGCACATGGGGGAAATCCTGATGGCCATGTTCCCGGGCATGAATTTCCCGGAACCCAGTCTGACGGATGTGGCGCCCATGCAGGCATCGGTCCGGATGATCAAGGAAGTCGTGGACGTTCCGGTCGTGGTCAAGCTATCCGGAACCTACGCGCACATTACGAAGGAATGGTCGATCGGCGTCAAGGAATCCGGAGCCGATGGAATCGCTTGCGCCGATGCCCTGGGTCCCGCCCTATCCATTGATGTACGAACCGGTCAGCCGGCGTTGGGTGGACCGCGAGGCGTGGGAGGGCTGACAGGGCCCGCCATCATGCCGATCACGCTTCGGATGACGTTGGATGTCGCCATGATGTCCGGATTGCCGGTCATTGGCATCGGCGGCGTGACGACGGCGGACGACGTGCTCCAGTACGTGATGGCAGGGGCGACGCTTGTCGGCGTGTGTACGGCCGGACATATGAAGGGACTGGAGGAGTATCAGAGGCTGATTGAGAGTCTGGCGAAACGAATGGACGCGCTGGGAATCTCAAGCCTCGATGACGTTCGTGGGTTGACGATTCGGCGAATCGAAGCGCGCAAGGCTGACGGTAAGGTGGCGGTGACGGAACGTATCATCCCCAGAGTGAAGACGGAGAACTGCACGCGGTGCGGCGCCTGCGAACGTGTGTGCGCATATGAGGCGATTGCGGTTGCGGTTGCGGTTGCGGGTCAGAATGCAGCGGCGATCGATCTGGATTCTTGCATTGGCTGCGGTCTCTGTGTCAGCGTATGTCGTTTCGATGCCCTCGAACAGGAGTACTACTAGGATCGAGAGGCGAGATCGCGCGAGCAGGATGTTCTAGAGAAGAAGGCAGGCGGAGCAGCACGCCGATGTGGCTGATGGCACAGATGGATGTGTCGAAACAACGTTAACAACCGAACCGGAGCGGGCGCTCGACGCTCATTCGGTTCGCCCCCGGAGACGAGAGATGGCATACCTTCAGATGCACGGCATTACGAAGCTGTACCAAACGAGCGGCGTGCTGGCCAATAACGCCGTGGACCTCTCGATTGAGGAAAATGAGGTTCATGCGGTTATTGGAGAGAATGGGGCCGGCAAGTCAACGCTGATGAAGCTGCTGTATGGACTGGAGCATCCGGATGCCGGGGAGACCTTCTTCCGCGGAGAGCGGGTTGAGATCAAGGATCCGTTCGCCGCGAACCGTCTCGGTATTGGAATGGTTCATCAACACTTCAAGCTCGTGCCGGATTTCACGGTCGCGGAGAACGTGGTGCTGGGAACCGAGCCTCGAAAACGTGGCATCTTCATTGATCGCCAATCCGCGATTGGCCACGTGGCCAAAGTCATTGAGGACCACGGCTTCAGCATTGATCCCAAGCGCAAGGTCAAAGAATTGACAGTCGGGCAGATGCAGCAAGTGGAGATCATCAAGATGCTCTACAAGAATGCCGAACTGTTGATCCTGGACGAGCCGACCTCGGTGCTCACCGAACAGGAGATCGAGCGGTTGTTCGAGACGCTTCGCAACCTTCTTTCACGTGGTAAGACGATTATCCTGATCACCCACAAGCTCGAGGAAGTGATGGACATGTCGGATCGTGTGACCGTGATGCGCGGGGGAAAGGTTGTTGCCGTCAAGCGCACGGTGGATGTGGACAAGCGTGAACTGAGCCGTCTGATGGTCGGCAAGGACATTCTCCTGCAAGTGGATCGACCGGCCAAAGAACCCGGCGAGACGATTTTGGAGATGCAGGGCGTCACGATTTGTTGCCGTGGGCAGCAGCGGCCGCTTTTGGATGGGGTCGATCTGAAGGTGCGCGCCGGCGAAATCGTAGGAATCGCTGGCGTCGGTGGAAACGGTCTCGCGGAGATCGAGGACGTCATTGGAGGACTTCGACATCCGGGTTCAGGAAAGATGTTCCTCAATGGCGAGGATGTGACGCGGTACGGGGCCGAGCAGTTGCGCGAGGCGGGTCTTGCTTACGTGCCTGCGGACCGTCTGAATCGGGGCGCGAGTCTGCAATCATCGGTTCGCGAGAACTGCATCGTGACGAAGCATCATGATTTCCTGAAGGCCGGCGTCTTGCTGCAGCGCGGCATCCGCGAGTTTACTCGCCAGCTGATCGATCATTTTTCGATTTCTGCGGGCGAGGGCATGCGTGCCGGCAACCTCTCCGGAGGGAACATTCAGAAGATGATTCTTGCGCGCGAACTCTCCGCGGAATCGAACTTCATTCTTTTCTCTGAACCGACATGGGGGCTGGATATTGCGAGCAGCCAATTCGTCTATGAGCAGATGATGGACCTGCGGAAGCGAGATGCTGCGGTTCTGCTCATCTCGTCGAATCTTGATGAGATCCTCGGGTTGGCGGACACCATTCTCGTGATGTATCGAGGGAGGGTTGTGGGACGCTTGGCGAACACCGAAGACGTGACCAAAGACATCATTGGCGAGTACATGCTCGGGATTCGAGATGATTCTCAGGGTGTGGCAGTAGCGAGTCCGTCGGGGGTGCGCGGTGAATAGACAACGCGTGGCAAGCCTCATGAGCAGCGTAACCGGACTCTTTCTGACGATCGCGATTGCTTTTGCCATCGTCGTTCTTATGATTCTGATTCTCAGCGACGAGCCGGGCCGAGCCATCTACTACTTCTTCATTGGTCCGTTTACCAGAGCTTATTACTTGGGCAATATGCTCAATCAATCGATCGGACTGATGTTCACCGGACTTGGAATCGCGGTTGCCTTCAAGTCCTCGACCTTCAATCTCGGCGGCGAAGGCCAAGCCTATTCAGGAGCCATTGTGGCTACGGTGATCATGCTCGCGTTGCCGAACATGCCTGGATTCGTGGGAGGAACGGCCGCCATCGTGGCCGCCATTCTGATGGGGGCTTTCATCGCGGGTCTGTCGGGGTTCTTCGGCATGAAATGGGGAACGGATCAACTCATCTCTTCGTTCCTTCTCTCTGCCGCCGTGATTCTGATCATCAACTACCTTGTCACCGGCCCGCTGGATGACCCGACGAATAGCATGCTGACCACTCCGCGAATCGGACAGCAGTACCAATTGCTTCGGATCTTCAAGCCGTCGAAGCTTGACATCAGCATCGTGTTCGCGGCGATCCTTGCCATCGGGACCTACTTCTTCATGCAACGCTCCCACTGGGGGTACGAGATGAGGATGTGTGGATTGAATCGGGAGTTTGCCAAATACGCGGGCATCAATGTGGAGAAGTATTTGATGGTGCCGATGGCGATCAGCGGAGGGTTCCACGGTCTCGCTGGAGCGATCGTCGTGATGGGAACCCATTATCGGGGCCTGAAGGGGGTGACCGCGGGTCTCGGCTGGAACGGCATTGCCGTTGCACTGATCGCGAAGAACAACCCCATTGCCGTGATCCCGGCGGCCCTATTCTTTGCCTATTTGGATGCCGGCGCTCGCGCCGCCATGCTGCACTCGGATGTCACTTTTGAGTTGGCCAGTATTGCACGCGCGATGATCTTCTTCCTCGTCACGGCGCAAGCGCTTTACGGTCTATTCAATTCGAAGAAGAAGGTGACCAAATGAGCAATACGTCGTTCCCCATTCCGATGTTGCATAGCACGATCCGGATCATGGCGCCCTTCCTGCTTGCCGCGATCGGAGGATTGTTCACCGAGCTTGCCGGCATGCTGAACATCGCCTTGGAGGGGTTGATGCTTATCGGCGCCTTCTTCAGTGTCGTCCTTGCCGCTGCAACGGGGAGTTTATTCCTTGGCGTCGTGCTTGGCATCCTGGCGAGCATCGTGGCAGCCTATGTGTTCGGGTTCATCAGTCTCAATCTGCGCGCCAACATCTTCATCACGGGATTGGCCACCAACCTTTTTGCAGAGGGGCTTACGGTTGTTCTGGCGTTTCAGATCTTTGGAAACAAGGGCGTCATCCGGTTCGCCAACCTCTCAAAGCTGCCGGATCTTTCGATTCCATCGCTCCAAAGGATTCCAGTGATCGGAGACATCTTCATCGGACACAACGTCTTGATCTACATCAGCTGGTTGATGGTGATTCTTGCGGCCATTGTCATCTACAAAACACCCTTCGGACTTCGGATCCGGGGAACCGGCTCCAATCCCGGCGCCATTGAAGCCATCGGACTGAGTCCGCGACGTTATGGGATGTATGCCATCCTGATTTCCGGGTTTACTTGTGGCTTGGCCGGTGCGGTTTTGAGCCTGCAGATGGGCGCGTTCGTTCCAGGGATCACATCCGGGCGCGGCTGGATTGCCCTGGTGGCCATCTATTTGGGAAACAAGAACCCGCTTGGCATCTTCATCGCCTGTCTCGTCTTCGGGTTTGCCGAAAGCTTCTCGAACTACGCTCAGGGGATCATGGATGTGCCCGCGGACTTCATTCTCGCATTTCCGTACATCATCACGGTGGTGGCCATGATCGCCTACTCAATCGTGCAGCACTACCGGCTGAAGGGAAGTGAAGGATAGGAAGCAGCAGGATGAATGACAGACGACACGGACTTCACGCTATCGCCTGTCCCTAACGGGACTCACCGGCGATAGGACGGCGCAAACGCCTAAGAAGCTAGAGGAGCCGAGCAAAATGAAAGCAGCTGTACTGGTCGAGCCGAGGAAGATGATGATCCAGGAGGTCGAGGACCCCAAGATGACGGATACCCGGATTCTGGTCAAGATCCGGAATTGTGGAATCTGTACGTTGGAGCAGCGCCTCTATCGAGGGGATTTGAAGATCTACTATCCCCTTATCCCAGGGCACGAGGCCTCGGGTGAAATTGTCGAGGTCGGCTCAAAGGTGATCGGTGATTTTGCTCCCGGAATGCGCGTCGCGATGGACCTTGTCACACGATGCGGGCAGTGCTACTACTGCCGGACTGGCAGCTCCAATTTATGCTCGAATCGATTCAAGCCCGGGCAGCAAGTGCTCGGCGGATTCGGAGAGTACATCGCGGTGCGCGGTATGCAAGCTTACCCCCTCCCGGACAGCATGAGCTTGCAAGAGGCGGCATTTACGGAGCCCGTCGCATGCTGTATTCGCTCGCTCAAGAAGCTGCAGGTGACGCTTGGAGAGAACGTGCTGATCGTAGGTGCGGGGCCGATGGGATTGCTTCATCTTCAGGTTGCCCGCGCCATGGGTGCGCGCGTGTTCGTTTCCGATCCGGATGCGAAGCGGTTGGCCGTTGCAACACAGCTTGGCGCCGTCGCAGGGATCGATCCCTCCCAGGAGGATCTGTCCGGGATCATCAAATCCGAGACCGAAGGTATTGGTGTGGATGCCTGTGTGGTGACGAGTCCGGCACAGGCGGCGCTAAGCGGAGGATTGGCGGCTCTGGCCAAGGCGGGCAGGCTGAATATCTACACGTCGTATCTTGAGGAGATGCCGCTGCCGATGGATGCCAATGTGTTGCATCGCAACGAAAGCCTGATCACAGGCAGCGAAGGCCGCACGCAGACCGATTTCCATCAAGCGGTACGGCTGATTGGGTATGGCATGGTCGATGTCAAGCCGTTGATCTCAAAGGTCGTGGGGTATGACAGCATTACCGAAGGGATTGAGGCCGCGATGAGTCCAGAGACGCTTCGCGTGCTGCTGGAACAATGATCCTCGCGCTCGATATCGGGACCACTGCGCTCAAGGGCGCGCTGCTTCAGCTAGATGGGACCCCGTTGGCGATTGGGCAGCGCGCGCTGGATCTCGTGAGCGACAAAGACAGCGCCGTCCACTATGAGACGGACGCCATGGGCTGGGTTTCAGCGATCCGTTCGCTGTGCCAGGAGCTCGGGGTTTCGAGCGCAACGCGGCCCGAGGCGGTTGTGGTCAGCGGCAATGGACCGACGCTCATTCCAGTGGGCCAAGATGATCGGCCCCTCCATCGCGCGATGCTGTGGATGGATCGTCGATGCACAGAGGAAGCGAAGACGATCTCTGAGCTCAACGGATTCTATGTGGATCCGACCTTCTATCTTCCCAAAGCCCTGTGGTTCTTCAGGACGCAGCCACGCATTTATGAGGAGACGAAGTACTTCTTTGGCTGTCCGGAATACATCAGCTACCTACTGACTGGGAATCCGGTGACCTACCTTCCTGCGGATGGGTATGCGGCATACATCTGGAGCGAAGAACAGGTCCTGCAATTGGACATGGATTGGGCTAAGTTCCCAAGGTTCGTACGGCCAGGCGACGCCCTTGGCGCAACGATGGCGGCGGCCACCGAACGGTTCGGCATCCCCGAGGGCGTCCCGGTGTTCGCCGGAGGCCCGGACTTCATTGTCTCGATCATTGGCACGGGCACGGTAGCACCAGGACGAGCGTGTGATCGCGCTGGAACCTCGGAAGGCATCAACCTCTGCACCGACCAGACCATCTCGGATCGGAGACTTTTGTGCGTGGATCACGTGATCGACGGGTATCGCAATATCTCAGGAATGGTCTCGACGTCCGGCAAAGCGCTTCAGTGGTTCAAAGACATGACCGGGCAGGCGGATGCCTCCTTCAGTGCGTTGTTCGAGGACATCGCGGCTGTTCCTCCTGGGTCGAACAAGCTCATTTTTCTTCCGTACCTGACGGGAGAGCGTGCGCCGATCTGGGATCCGAATGCCAGAGGTACCTTCATTGGGATGACCATGCATCACCGAAGACGCGAAATGACACGGGCCGTCGTCGAGTCGATCGGGTACGCGATTCGAGACATCCTTTCGGTGATGGAGGAGATTGGACTTCGGGTCGATGACGTGCGCATCACAGGGGGGCAAGCCAAGAGCGCTACCTGGACTCAGATTAAAGCCGACATCACAGGGAAGCGATTCCTCGTGCCTGTGATGAAGGACGCGGAGTTGGCTGGCGACCTGTGTCTCGCTCTCGTGGGACTCGGAGCCTACGACAGCCTGGCAGAGGCGGCGGAGGTTGCTGTTCTGATTGAACGGGTCTTTGAGCCGAACCTACGCCACAAGAAGACCTACGATGACCTCTTCGACATCTACCGCGCATCGTACGCAGGACTCAGGACAACCTTCGCCAGACTGGGCGAGCTGGAATAGAAAGGAATCATCATGACGACTGGGAAGACGATTCGAATGAATCAGCTGTTCAACAAATCGACGGGAAACAGCGTCTGTATTGCTGTAGACCATGGTGGTATCGCCGGACCGATGCAAGGGATCAACAACCCCTCAGAATTGGTCGGATTGTGCGTCAAGGGCGGCGCGGACTGCATCCTTACGACACGCGGGTTCGCTCGCGCCGCAGCGGATGCTTGGGATCGCCAGACGTCGCTGTTGCTACGCCTGACGGGCGGATTTACGGTCCTAGGCGGTCAGTTCGAAGAGGAAATGATCACATCTCCTCAAGCCGCGGTGGAATACGGCGCGGCCGGAGCAGCCGTTACCGTGAAGTTTGGGCACGAACGCGAGGGCGAGTTCACCCGAAACGCTTCTTTGGTCGCCGACGAGTGCGAACGCCTTGGGTTGCCGCTCATGGTGGAAGCGATGGCTCGAGGCAAGGATCTGAAATCAACGGATCCCAAGGGAGTTAAGCTGGCCTCCCGCGCTTCGATGGAAATCGGCGCCGATATCGTCAAGACGTACTACACGGGCGACCCGGACTCCTTCCACGAGGTTGTTGAAGGGTGCCCGGTTCCGATTCTGATCCTCGGCGGTCCGAAATCGGATAGCGATGAAGAAGTCATTTCCAATGTTTACTATGCGATGCAGGCCGGAGCCCGCGGGATTGCCATTGGCCGCAATATCTGGCAACGGGACAATGTGCTGGCGATGATCGAAGCCATGTCCGGCCTTGTCCACGAGGGGTGGAGCGTTAAGCAAGCGATGACTCACATCGGCTAGGGCGGAAACTATGCCGCACGCGTCGTTCGCTTCGAACCTGCTGTGGGTGATGGTCATCGGACTGCTCGGTCCATCCGTCCCTGCGATCGTTCAGGGCCTGGGCATTTCGTACGCCCAGGCTGGTTTCTTGTTCACGTTGCTTTCGCTTGGCAGCCTGTTTGGCAGCAGCGTCGGCGCCATCGTCTCGGATTATGTCAATCGCAAGCGGATTCTTATCACCTTCTGCGGGTTGTTTGGCGTCGGGCTTGTTTCCGTGGGCTTCGCGCCGGGGTACATCGCGCTGTGCGCCAGCGTGTTCGTGTTCAGCCTGTTCGGGGGACCGATTGGTTCCATCGGGCAGAGCATTATGCTTGACATGTATCCGGATCAACGCGGCAGATACCTTTCACTCCAGACGCTGTTTGCCGCCGTCGGCAGCTTTATCGCGCCGCTCCTGGTCGCGGCCAATATCGCGGGGGGGCTGTCGTGGCGATGGCCCTTTGTGGAGACGGCGGCCCTTGTTTTTCTCTTGCTAATGGCGGTGTTTTTCGTGCGCATTCCGGATTCCGCGGCCAAGCACAGCCGGAGAACGCCTCTACGATCGATCATGCGTAACCCCAATATGGTCATTGCGGCCGTGCTCATCTTCATCTATGTCGGTGTCGATCTTGGGTTTTCCTATTGGCTGGCGGAGTATTTCAACGCCGAATTGGGTGTCAGTGTCCGGCTTTCAAGCGCGGCGGTCAGCATCTTTCTTGTCGGGATGATTTCCAGCAGACTCGTGACCAGTCGGGTGATTAAGCGCGTTGCCACCAAGCGGATACTGATTACCGGTCTTTCCTTGGCCTCCGTTTCGTTGCTGGCCTTCATCCTCGCTCCATCTGTGTGGTTGAAGGCCGTACTCGCCTGCACGTATGGATTGGGGATTGGCCCCGTTTTCCCGTTGATTGTTGCCAAGGCTTCAGAAGAATATCCGCAGCAATCCGGTGCTGTGACCGGACTCCTCTTTGGATGCGTTTCGCTAGGAGGAATGGTTTCTCCTCTCCTGCTGGGCATTCTCGCGTCAAACGTTGGGATCGAACGCTCATACTTCCTCACCTTCGCGCTCCTCATCCTGCTATTTGCGGGTCTCCTCGGATGGATTCGCTCGAGAAGACGGGTCTCCGAGCCTGTGATCTAACCCGCTCCCTTCTCTCGCTTGTTGTCGTAGGCGTTTCAGCCTTGATCAGAACGTGTGAACGCCAATCTGTCGAGTACACTAGACCGACCTTGATCGAGGAGGGATCCGATGGAATTCTCCATTCCTGCTTTGCGAATTGCATTCGTACTGCGTGCCGAGCGTTTGGGACGGCGGCGGATCGCCGATCACACGGGGCTGAGCGAGATGAGCGTTCGCTTGGAGCTTGAGCAGTTGCGAGCTCTTGGATTTATCCGGATGAATCGATCGGGCTGCCAGCTGACGGCGCGCGGCAAACGCGCGTTCTCCGGGATTCTGGATCGAGTGACTCACGTTCAACGTCTGACCTTGGATGGTTTGCGCATTGATGATGTAAGCGTCGCTGCTCAGTTGCGCGCTCACCTGCAACTGCCAGAGGCCTGGAGATTGAGGGATGAGGCGATTCGGGAAGGAGCTTCCGGGCTCATTCTGTTGATTCGCACGAAAGAAGAATGGGCGTTCACTCACAACATGGAGCCGGTCTGCATCCACGCTCCCCGAGATGCGGTACGGTTGGACGAGGCTTTTTCATCGGTTGATACGGGACAGCTTTGCCTCATCGTGTCAGGTGCGACTGAGAGCGTCTGTGCTGCAGGGCTATGGCGTGTCATATGTGTGCTTTCCCAGAAACAGGAGTAGTTGTTCCTGATTGCGTTTCGAGGATGTCCAGGGTAGAATTTCGTCATCAAAGTGGGATGTAACATCCCACCCAAGAAGGGGTCGATTGGATGTCACGAAAAACGCTTGCCTTCGGAGTCTCAGCACTCCTCCTCTTAGTCTCACTCTGCGGTGCTGCCTTCCCGGTCTCTGTCGTCGATGATCGCGGACAAGAGATCGTCATCGAAACTGAGCCGCAGAGAATCGTCTCATTGAACGCACTCTACACGCAGATTCTCATGGATTTGGGTGTGGAGGACCGGCTCGTCGCGATTGCTGAATCGGCGGACAATCCCTTAGAGGTTGCAGATCTGCCGTCCGTAGGACTCTCCTTCTCGCCCAACGTCGAACTCATCATTGGACATGAGCCGGATCTCGTTCTCGGGGCAAACGACTGGGGCGGAGAACGTCCTGCACTGGAAGCCGCTGAAGTCATCGTGCTCACGACGCCCTGGCTCACGGATGTCGTGTCGATCTTTGACACAGTGCGAACAATTGCAAAGGCAGTGGGCGCGGTCTCTGCAGGCGATTTACTGGTTGGCAGAATTGCGACAGACATCGTTCAGGCTGAATCACTTGTGCTGGGCAAACCGAGCGTGACAGCAGCTTTCCTCTATGCCTCGACTGCGCAGGATCCGCCCTATGCTGCAGGTGGCGACTCGATTGAGAGTGAAGTCATTCTGCGAGCGGGTGGAGTGAATGTCTTCTCCGAGCTGGTCTTCAGTCCGCAGGTCAGTTTCGAAGAGATCATTGCCCGGGATCCGGACGTCATCTTCACCGACCCCGCGCATGTCGAGAACATCACCGGAAACGTCTTGTTTCAATCGGTGCGTGCGGTCTCAGAGGGGCGAGTCTATGGCATTCGCGCCAGCGATGTGGCATCGACACGCGTGGCCGCGGCGTTGCGGGCCGTGATCGCAGGACTCCACCCGACTGACGACGAGTAGTTAATGAAAAGGCCTCGGGCAATGCGCTGGCTCTTCACAGGACTTGTAGTCCTGACGGCGGGATCCGTGTTTGCCGGCCTAGCGCTCGGGCCTGTCGGCATTCCGCTTCGAAGCATGGTTTCGACCCTGTTGGGGGATGCCGAGCATGCACTCACAGCAGTCCAGAAGGTCATTCTCTGGCAGATTCGGTTGCCTCGAGTGCTGTTGGGTCTGCTGGTTGGCTCTGGTTTAGCGGTATCCGGAGTGGCCATGCAGGGGTTGTTTCGCAATCCACTGGCGAGTCCGTATGTCCTCGGGGTCGCCAGCGGCGCGTCGACGGGAGCTGCGCTTACGATTCTCATCGCCTCAGGGATCGCTGCACTCCTCCCGGTCGGCGCGTTCGTAGGCGCCTCTCTTGCTGTCGCGATTGTCTACGGTCTCGCGTGTCCCGGAACGCAACGTAGTTCGATGCTCACGCTCATTCTGGCGGGGGTGGCTGTAGGATCGTTCTTCTCCGCGATCACGAGCTTCCTGGTCTTCTTGAGTTCCAAGGGCGAGAAGCTGGCAGACGTGTTGTTCTGGATGATGGGCGGCCTCGGCCGCGCGGATTGGACCTCGTTGACGGTTCTTGCGCCGGTGGCACTCGGCTGCATCGTGGCCATTCTCTTCTTTGCGAAGGACCTCAATGCCTTGGCACTGGGAGAAGAGACGGCCCAGCACCTCGGCGTGAACCCGGTGATGCTCTATCGGTGGCTGTTGTTCCTGACGACGTTGCTTGCCGCGTCCTCCGTTGCGCTTGCCGGCACGATCGGCTTTGTCGGTTTGGCGATTCCGCATATCGTGCGGTTGCTCACGGGTCCGGATCATCGTCGGTTGATTCCTGCGGCAGCTCTGGCAGGTGGATGCTTCCTGGTGTGGTCGGATCTGCTCGCACGGACCGCTTTCGCTCCGGCTGAGCTTCCCGTCGGTGTGATCACGGCGTTCTTTGGCGCGCCTTTCTTCCTCTACTTGCTGAAAGCGAAAAGGGCGAAGCTGTAATGCAGATTGACGTACACAGCGTCACGTTTGCCTACGATGCCGAGCAACCCGTGCTGAGCGATATTAGCCTTGCCGTGCCCTCTGGCCGAGCTGTGGGGCTCATTGGGCCGAACGGATCCGGCAAGAGCACGCTCCTCCGGCTAATCGCGAAAAGCCTGCGCCCGAAGCGTGGATCCATTCATCTTGGGGGCAGAGACGTTGCTCAAATGTCGACTCGAGAGATCGCGCGCTGCCTGGCGATGGTTGAACAGCAGCGCGCCATCGGCTTCGATTTCACGGTGCGAGACGTCGTCGCCATGGGGCGATTCCCTTACCGTCGCCGATGGTCCAAGGAGGACAAAACGGATCGGAACGCCATCGAGCGTGCGATGCGTTGGGCAGAAGTGGAGTCGCTTGCCAATCGTTCGGCGCGAGCCTTGTCCGGGGGAGAGGGGCAACGCGTCTTTCTGGCCATGGCGCTTGCCCAGGAACCGCAGATTCTGCTGCTGGATGAACCGACGACATTCTTGGACCTGCGGCACCAAGTGAACTTCCTGTCGATTGTTAAGGAGCGTGTGGCTTCCGGACTGACGGTGTTGCTTTCGATTCATGATCTGCCCCTTGCATCCCAAATCGCGGAGGACGTTGTGCTGCTAAACGACGGAGGCGTCGCATGCTCCGGGCATCCTGAACAGGTCCTTACCCGCGAGAATCTCCGCGAGATCTACCGAGTTGATGCAGCGGTTGGGCGACACCCTGGCTCAGGCATGCTGTATGTGCTTCCCGCGCTTGAGACCGAGGATCGATCTCCTGACTCCTAACGCTACACGCTAGGAAGGCGGCGTCGATCGAATGGCTGCGCAGCTTGCGCAAAGAGGCCGGACGCCTACTTCTTGAGCAGCCCCCTCTTTGACATGGTCATCTCTATAATGGAGTAAAGCGTTAGGGCCGCCACGGTGGCGAAGAAGGGAAGCGAGAGCAAGAGTCCGGATGGAATGTTCGATGTCGCCTGCAGGTTATTGCTGATGTAATCGACAAAACCGAAGACAACCGATCCGATCAGGATCCCCAGCGGCTTCATTCTCCCAAGATACACGATGACCAGAGCGATCCAGCCGCGGCCGGAGGTCACGTTCGGGACGAACGCTCCCAGGGTAAGCGATAGGACGGCTCCCCCCAGCGCGCAGGTGAATCCTGAAATGAGAAGCGCCGTGAATTGAATGCGCTTTGCATTGATACCGATGGCTGTCGCCGCCTTCTCGTTGATCCCGACGGCCCGTAGCCGCATGCCGAACGGCGTCCGGTTAATCACAACGGCTGCAACGACCAACAGCAGCCAAGAGACGTACACAATCGCGTTGTGCCCGGATAGGATATTGCCCAGGATTGGGATGTTCTCCAGGATGGGAATGTTGATGGGAACCAACCGCGGCATCCCAGGGAATTGGATCGACCCCGTGACACCGTAAAACGCGTTCGCGAGCACGATGGACAATGCAATGGCGAGAAAGTTCGTTGCCAGGCCGCAGATAAAGATGTTCGCCTTGAACTTGAACGATACGGTGGCGAAAAGCGCTGTGAGCAGCAACGTGGTTACGATGGCCCCTAGAATCCCTAGGAATAGACTTCCCGTCAGGTTCGTGAACACGATCGCGAAGAACGCGGCATTCAACATCAACCCTTCTAGGGCGATGTTCAGCAAACCGGAGATCGCCGAGAAGGCGCCTCCTATGGCGGCAAGCAAGAAGGGGGTCATGATGACAACGGTGCTCGTAATCGCAGGTATGTCTAGGGCGTTCATTTGACCAATCTCCTCCGGAAGAACGCAAACGTCACCTCTGCGGTAATCAGGTAGAAAATGACGGACGTGACGATGGCGGCGATCTCATACGTGACGTCTGAGTTCATCATCGCTACTCTGGCGCCGGACTGCAGATAGACGTAGAACAGCGCGGCAGGTAGCACGCCTAGCGGATTCCGCCGTGCAATCAGGGCGACGCCGATTCCGGCCCATCCGAGGCCGGCGGTCAGGTCGAGGAAGCCGGATTGAAATCTCCCAACGATCTGCACGGCCCCTCCCAACCCGATCAATCCCCCCGAAATCGCCAGTGGCAACACATAGAACGGTTTGATGTTAATGCCCCCGTACCGTGCAAATTGCCGGTTTGAGCCGGTGACACGCAAGTGGTATCCCGTGTGGGTGTGCTTCATGAGCACGTGAACGACGAGCACGGCCGCGATCGCGATATACAACCCTGCATGCAGATACGATGGCGTCGCAATTCGCGGAAGCATGTACGATTTCGGAATCGATAGGGACTGGATCCTGATCTTTGATGGATCTCTGAACGGACCCAGAATGAGGTAGTTGATGACCTGCACCAACCCCATCGAGATGAGGTAGGTCGTCAGCAGGTCGGACACATTCCACTTCATCCG
Source organism: Candidatus Bipolaricaulota bacterium (assembly GCA_028277345.1). Lineage (GTDB taxonomy): Bacteria > Bipolaricaulota > Bipolaricaulia > UBA7950 > UBA9294 > SPBW01. The sequence goes on from JANQGM010000019.1 coordinate 126,811, forward strand.
CAGAAATCCGGAAAGGCTGCCGATGAGCGCACCCACGGTCAGTCCTCCAACCAGGATGACGACGGCGCCAAGGAATCCCGGCAGTTCCGGAAACCAGACACCTAGAAGTACGGCAACCATTGCGCCCGCGAAGATCTGGCCCTCTCCTCCAAGGTTTGTGACACCACTTCTGAACGCGACGGCAATGCCCAACCCTGAAAAGATGATGGGGATGCTTGACTCGATCATGTTGAAGAACAGGAACTTGTTCATGAATGGGCCGGCGAAGTAGTAGTACAGTGACCGACTCGGATCCTTCGACAGGATGAAAATCAGTGCGACGGCCACCCCAAGAGATGCCGCGACCGCAGTCATGATCCCAAGAAATGTGGCCAGCCCGTTGCGAAGTTGATTCGCCCGTGTATCCGTGTTGCTCATGCTTCAGCTCCGTCCAAGATCTCCTCCGTACTCTGACGCTTCAAGCCGAGCATGTATTCGCCCAATGACTCCCTGTCCAGATTCCGGTTCTTAAACATTCCGACGATCTCTCCCCGATAGATGACGGCGATTCTGTCCGAGAGTGCGAGGACCTCGTCGAGGTTCGCGGAGATCAGCAGAATGGCCGATCGATGGCTCCGCATCTCGATGATTTTTTGGTAGACGAATTCCGAACTGACGATATCCAGCCCCCAGGTTGGCTCGGAGATCACGAGTAACTTGGGATCGCGGGAGAACTCTCTGGAGAGCACAACGCGCTGGATGTTGCCCCCCGACAGGTGTCCTACCGGCGTCGTACGACGCCCGCGGATGTTGTAGTTGAGAATACGCTGCTTCACGAAGTCCAGAATCCCCTTGGCGTGGAGAAGGCCTGCGCGCACCATCGAATGGTGCTCGACGAGGATCACGTTGTCCGAGAGATGGAGTTCTGCGCTCGTTCCCCTCTCCAACCGGTCCGCGGGAACGTACGCCATGCCCATGTCTCGAAGCTTTGAAGGGTGGGCATTGGTGATGTTCTCACCATGAAACAGGACGTCTCCCGAGACCTCGCCCTTGCTGTTCATTCCGGTCAGCACGTTCTCGAGATCGTCCAAGCCATTTCCCGCGACGCCGGCTAACCCCAGGATTTCTCCTTCGCGGATCAACAGAGAGATCTCGTTTAAGAGCGGATGGTTGTATCCCGGAACGGTCAGACTCAGCTTCTCAAGCTTCAGCACAGGCTTCCCGGGTTCGACCTCCGGCTTGTCCACCTGCAACAGAACTTCCTTCCCGACCATCATCCGTGCGATTCCCTGCTTGGTGCAATCTGACGTGACGCAGCAATCGACGACTTCGCCGCTTCGCATCACAGTGACTCGATCGGAAATGTCGAGGACTTCGTCCAGCTTGTGCGTGATGATGATAATCGTGTAGCCCAACGTGATGAGCTGCCTCAGCGTAACAAAGAAGTCCTTGATCTCTTGCTCGGTCAACAAGGCGGTGGGTTCGTCGAGTACCAACAGCTTGGATCCCCGGTAAAGAATGCGCAGGATTTCCACGCGTTGCTTCTCTCCCACGGACAACGACGCGATCGAGGCCCTGGGATCTACGGAGAGGTTGTACTTGGCTCCCAACGCCTCAACGTCCCTCACTGCCGCATCCTTGTCGTAGAAAAGGGATCTTCGTGTGGGCTCCTTGGCGAGCACGACGTTATCGGCAACATTGAAGCCATCGAACAGGCAGAAGTGCTGATGAACCATTCCGATCTCCAGGCGGTCCGCATCGTGAGCGGAATGAATCATGACCGGCTCGCCGTTGAATCGGATCTCACCTTCGTCAGAGTGTTCCAACCCGCAGAGGATCTTCATGAGTGTCGTCTTCCCCGCGCCGTTCTCTCCGACGATGGCGTGAATCTCTCCCTTGTTCACAGAGAGGTTCACGCCCTTGTTCGCGTGGACATGGTTGCCTGCATAGGTCTTGTGGATGTTCTTCATCTCGAACAGAACCGAGGACTTGGTCGACATCAAAGCTTCCTTTGTTGAAGAACGTAAGAAGAAAACTGCGGGGCCATATCATGAACCCCGCAGTTGGTCGTTTCTACTGAGCTGCGGCGTTGATCTTGTCCAACACGTCCTGCGGCACTGAGATTTCCAGCTCTCCGCTCACAACTTGATGGTAGACCTCTTCAAATTGAGCGCGAACATCTTCCGGCAGGCTGTTGACATAGCTCGCGTCGCGGAGGGCCACGTAAATGTACCCTTGTTCCGCCCCGAGCACTTCGGCCTCGCCCCAAGCGAGCGTTCCATCGACAAGCTTCTCCAGGTTGCGGACGGTGGCCGCGCCATTGTCCTTAATGAACGAGGCAACAACGGTGCCCGGCGCCTTGTCATAACCGTCGCTGTCATACCAGAGCACATAGAGGCCATTGTTCACAGCGGAACTCAGTACCCCCGCGTTTCCGCTTCCAGCGATGGAACCGAAAACATCAACGCCCTGCGCAACCATGGAGTTGGTCAGCTGCTCCGCTTTGGCGGCATCGTACCAGTTCCCGAGCATGGCTGTCACGAGCTCGAACTCCGGATCGACGGCCTGGGCGCCTGCCTCCATTCCGGGGATGATCATGTCATCCATCATGACGTAGTGTTGACCGAAAACCAGTCCCACCTTCTTGTCAGGCGTCACATTGTCCATCTCACTGATGGAAATCAGGCCCATCATGTACCCAAACAGGTAGGCCTGTTGCGTATTATTGAAGAAGGTTGTGAACATCCGATCGTTGCCAAGCACGTAGGCGTCGTTGACGATGAACTTGACATCAGGGACCTGCTCAATCACTTCAGCGCAAAGCGGGCCCATCGATTCATTGGATGTATAGATCACGTCGTAGTTCCCGGACGCGGCGAAGGTCAGAAGCATTTCCGGCCACTGCGATTGGTCAAATCCGGCTTCGAAGATTCGTACAAGCTCCACCGAGTCGTTTCGCAATGCGAATCGCTCAGCGGCATCCGTCATGCTGTCATACGGTGGACTGTCCCCCAGGCGTCCCGGGACGAATACACCGAGTCTGATCGGATCATCCTGTGCCGCCACCAGTACACCGGTTGTCGCGACGAGACACACTATCAACAACGCAGCTGTCACAGTCCTCACGGGTCGATTCATCGTGCACTCCTTGTTCAGACTTCTCCTCACTTTGGGCCTCCGAGGACCGCCTAGCCACACCCCTGATGGGTGAGGATTGATGATCCAACTCCCTCCGTTACCTTCTGCTAGTTTCTAGCACTACTGTGAATCATGCTAGCACGATTGTTGAGGCAATCCAAACGCGGAACTGCCGTTCTGAAGCCACTTACATGCGTAAATTAATAGAGCCTAAAACCTATTAGCGTGAGCCATCTGGATAATGCGTAGAATGGCTCCGCATCGATTTTTGTCCGCGCAAAACTGGGCGAACCCCCTTGAGAATGACGCTGCTCATCTGAGATAAGGTGGCGTACGGAGCGACGAGGGTTAAGCGTCAGCACGTGCAGAGCCGTTGTGAGAGGCCGCCGATGCTCCTAGCGAGGGAGGCTGGAGAGATCTTATTCTCGGCTAACGCGAGGAAAGACGATGTGTGCGCCGACGCATACCGTCGAGAAAAGAATCACTCTATGTCCTGCAGTTGCCGAATCGAAAAAACTCGACTAGGATAGCCGCTTGTGAATCGTTGCTGCGACATCCCGCGGTAGATGAAGTGAAGGAGACAGCCCATGCCGGATCGTTCAAAGGCGGATGAGAGATCTGAGGCGCCACAGCAGCTTCAGTTCACGATTCAGCCTTTGGGGTGGAGGGTGTCGGGCGCGCTGAATCAGACATATGAAGAAGCTCTCCGCTACGCAGCTGTCCCTATCCCAACGGATTGCGGTTCGATGGGAACGTGCGGGAAGTGCAAGATTCGCTTCATTTCAACAGCGCCCGAACCAAGTGCCGCCGGAATACGGCGACTTTCGGAAAACGAACTCGAAGGGGGCTGGCGCTTGGCTTGCCAGCACGCGGTGCGTGATGGCGCGACGATCGAAATCGCCGAACTACAGCGTGGGCCACAGACGGCGGAGCGTCCCGTCAATCAGGAAGAAGCGCTTCAACCCGGGGTCGAAGATTTTGAGATATCCCTTTCTCCCCATGAACAACACGTTGCGCAGGACTGCGACCAGGCGATCGCAAACGCATTGGGAGAAGCCGTTCGATGTTCGCCGTACGCGAAGCGAGCCTTCGAAGACCGTCCAGCGAATCAGTCAATAACATTCCACGTTGTCAGGCGGGGCAATCATGTCCTGCAGCTCGTTCCACGTTCGGTGAGCTCCCACCTGCTCGGGCTCGCGATCGATGTGGGCACCACCACGCTTGCCGTCCATCTGTACGATCTGTCAAAGGGGAGCCTGATGGCAAGCGAGACGGCCTACAATCCGCAACGGACCTGGGGAGCCGATGTCATTTCCAGGATCGGACACGTTCGTCAGTACGGGGATGCGGGACTGTCACGCCTTCAGCACGCGGTTGTCGATAAACTGAATGTCCTGGTGGAGCGGGTCTGCGAGGCCGCCGAGGTCTCCGTCACGAGCATCTTTAAAACAGTTGTGGCGGGAAATCCGACCATGTTGCATCTCCTCGCCGGCGTCAGTCCGGTGGGCATCGACCTCAGTCCGTATACTCCCGCCTTCCTCGACTCGAGGGTCTATGCTCCTGGGCAGCTGGGGTTGCTCGGGCACCCCGAAGGCGAGGTCCTCGTACTCCCAAGCATCTCGAGCTACATTGGAGCTGACATTGTCGCAGGAGTGATGGCGACCGAACTTGGAAGCCACGGCGCGTATGAGCTCCTGGTGGACATTGGGACCAACGGGGAAATCGTTTTGCACGCCGATGACCGGATGTACGCGTGCTCGACAGCGGCAGGGCCGGCGTTCGAGGGGGCGGCGATCCGCGATGGCGTCGGCGCGGTTTCGGGAGCGATTGATGATGTGCGGATCGAAGGCGGGACGATACGGTGCAGCACGATCAATGGGGAGCCGGCCATGGGTCTTTGTGGAACCGGGTTGCTCGCTGCGGCGCATGAGCTTCGCAAGTCCGGATTGATCGATTCCAGCGGGAGATTGCTGCCTGGAAACGGGCCGCTGGCAACGCGATGCCATGGAGTAGGCGCTGATGCGCGCGTCCTGCTTGAATCCGCGGCGGCCCCGATTTCAATCACCCAGAAGGACATCCGGGCACTTCAACTCGGAAAGGCCGCCATCCGCGCGGGAATCGATACTCTGCTCGCGTCAACGAGTCGTTCACCCAGCGATCTCGACCGTGTTTATGTCGCCGGCGCCTTTGGTGCCTATCTCTCGCCCGAGCGCGCCATCGGGATCGGTTTGCTTCCGGATGTTCCGGTGAATCGCATTCGCGCAGTTGGCAACACGGCAGCGCGTGGTGCGGCCATGGTCTTGCTGAATGATGTGCGGCGGAAGGACGCGGACGCCATTGTGAAGCAGGTGGACTATATTGAGCTTGCAGCCGATCCGGAATTCACCCAGCGCTTCCTTGAGCGGATGGCCTTTCCATAGCCCGAGGAGCGCTCAATGCAGGCAGGCATCGAAGGAGGAGAATGGATCGATGAGTGATGAAAAACGGATCGATGACCTCCGCGTGCGGGTGGATATCCAAGCTGTGCTCGCTCAGCTTCGCATGCAGCCGGATTCTCCAGCTGGGCCGCGGGTGACGGTGCTTGTTGAGCGGGTCGAGCAGACGGTTCGGCCAAAGGCGCTCTACAGAGCGTGTCAGGTGACATCCAGCGACGCCGGGCGCGTAAAGATCAACGGGGTGGAGTTCCACAGCCGCACGCTGGCTGCGCTTCTCCAATCCATCGATCAGGTCTTTGTGTATGTGGTGACCTGTGGTCCTGAGGCGAGCGCGCCGCTTCCTGCGAACCGTGGCGCCTTCGAGCGGTTGGCGCACGATGCCATCTCGAACCAGATGCTGAGACAAAGCTGTCACGAGTTCGAACGGCGGATCGCTCAGCAGTATCACCTGGAAGGGACGGCGACCCTTGGCCCTGGCGCAGGCGACGGCGTGTTGTGGCCGATCGAGGATCAGCGAGCGCTCTTCTCGCTGCTTGGCGATACGGAGACCTCGATCGGTGTTTCGTTGACTGATGATCACATGATGTTGCCGATGAAAAGCCTGTCCGGCGTGTTGTTCGCTACTGATAACGGATTCAGGAGTTGCCAGCTTTGTACGAGCCACGGCTGTGGCATGCGCGATGCTCCCTTTGATTCGCGGGTGTGGCAGGCCTTGGCGAACGGAAGTGCACGGCCTTTATCCAGCTAGACGGCTCGATCGATTCGTGTGTCCGAGCGGTGATGGATGCTTCGTTCGTTTCAGTCCCCGATCGTTACGTTCTAGAGCACGAACAGGCCGACAACGGTGGAAACAGCCAATCCGACGAATGCCGGCGCTGCCAATCGACGCCAGAATTGCGCGAGAGGTGTCTCGAAGTACTCCAGGGATACGGACACGCACGGGTGAATCGGGGTCAGCAAGAAGCCGAGATACACGGCATAGAAGGTCACGGCGAACGCCAGAGGGGATAGGCTTCCGTAGGTCGACATGTAGATGGGCACGACGATGGCAACCGGCGCTTGAATGCGTCCGGTGATAAGACCCAGCGAGAACCCGATCGCCACGCATAGAACGACGGGCGGCAGCGTCATTTGCGCGATGTGTGCGGGCAAGCCGGAAGCCTGGAAAACCTCCAGAAACGCGAACATGGCGAGGATAATTCCCACGTATTTCCATGGCTTCATCTTGAGGGCCACATCGCGCAGCTGTTTGGCGCGAGGGTGGCAGACGATGATGGCGAGGACAAGGCTCGCAAGCACACCGGCCGCCGTTCCAATCTCCGCGACGGGAAGCGACAGAGAGTATTTGAGTGTGAGATCGATCAATGGGGCGATCAGGATGACGGAGAGTGGAATCAGCAGCCCGGACACTGAGAACGGCCCGGATCGAGGGAGTTGTCCATCCACCCGCCGCAGCAGGAAGAACCAACCCAGGCCGAGGCTCAACAGAAAAACGGGAACCAACGCGGGGATGACGTCATAGACCTGATAGCCTGCGATCTTCGCCGATGCGATCACGGCAGCGCCAAGGGGATAGATGGGAAGAAGCGTGTGCCGAAACCAGACGTTGACCGCCGACTTCACATCCGTGGGCGCATGCCCCGCCCCTCGCTCGACCATCGGAGCGGAGAGAAGCGTTCCTCCCGGCATGGGGAGAAGGCCCACCAAGGCGGGAGCGAGGACGAGAAACGGGCGAAGACCGATTCTCAGATTCGAAACCAGCCGATCCATCTCTCCGAATCGTTCCATCAGGCCGCCGATCAAGGGGATGGTGCCGACGACGACGGCGAGTAGAAGGATGGCAGGATCGCTGATTGTCGCCAGCAGCGCCGCACCGAAATCGTGGAAGGAGAGGGTGAAGGCGGCGAGCGTGACGGTTGCCGCACTCATGCCGAGCCCAAGGTCTCGCCTAGAGAGAATGAGCAGCAGGACGATGGCGAGCGCGAAACCGATCCAAAGCGACATGCCCCCACCTCCCGGGTTCAGGAGAAGGGTATCCGATCAACCGAGCTCGTTCACTTCGCCAGCTTCGTGTATGGTGACATGCAGAGAGGAGATCCGATGATAAACCTTGAGACCGCAATACTGTCCGCCCTGCGCGATGCCCGGCTTCCTTGCGCGTTTGCCTTTCGCTTGATGTCCGACGGGGAGTGGACGCCCGCGCAAGTCGGGGCGGAGGCCGACCGGTTGAACGTTCGCATCTCTCGATGCCAGCTGGGGTTGTTCGGGTATGAGAGCTTCAGGCGAAAGAATCTCTTGACGACATTCGATGACGTGCCCGGGGATATCACTGTGTCACTTCGAGGGGCTGCTGTTGAAGGGGCGATCCCTTGCGCCTCGGCATGGCGGATCGCTGACGAACACGGACTTCCCAAACTGGCCATCGCCTGCGCGGCAGAGACGCTCGGCCTGCAGATCAGTCCGTGTCAGCTCGGCTGTTTCTAGCCTGTTGGCGAGTGTTCACCGCGGAGGGCGCAAAGGACAGTAGGCCGACGTGTTCATCGGTGCCGTTTGCCGTGGTTCAGATCTTTGCAGTCGCTGCGTTCTCAGCGGTAAACACGGACAGGACCTCAACGCGTTCCGGAAAGAACGTCACATCTTAGGCTGTTCGTGTGTCGACGGTGGAGGGACTGGAGTCAGGGGAGGCTTCCCGGCTAAGACGGCGAGGACGTTGCGTATTGCCAGATCGGCCATGGCGCGCCGCGTCTCCTCAGTGGCGCTTCCAAGGTGTGGCGCCAAGACCACATGCTTCTTGAGCTTGAGAAGTTCAGGATGAACGTTCGGCTCATCTTCGTACACATCCAGACCCGCGCCCGCGATCTGTCCCGTCTGCAATGCCTGCGCAAGGGCGGCTTCATCGACGACGGCGCCCCGGGCGACATTGATGAGGATGGCCGAAGACTTCATCCGCTCGAACGCCAGAGCATCAAAGAGATGATGCGTTTCCGGGGTGAATGGAACGTGAAGGCTGACGAAATCGCTGGAGGCAAGGAGCTGTTCCAACGACATGTAGCGGGCGTCGAGGCCGTTCTCCACGTCAGGTTTCGGAGCGCGCGCGTGATAGAGAATGGACATCCCGAAGCCGTGACGCGCCCGGCGCGCGACGGCGGCGCCGATGCGGCCCATTCCGACGATGCCCAACGTCTTGCCATGGACGTCGATGCCTGAAAGCGCCTGCTGAAGTCCCCACGTTGGGAACCGTCCCTCGCGGACCGCCGTATCCGCTTCGACGATCCTTCGCGCGGCAGCAAGGAGCAGGGCAAGGGTGTGATCGGCCGTGGACTCCGTCAATACATCGGGCGTATTGGTGACATGGATGCCTCTCTCAGTTGCGGCGTCGACATCGATGTTTTCGTACCCCACCGCGACATTGGCGACCACGCGCAGTTGCGGCGCGCGATGGAGTACGGCGGCATCGATCCGATCGCTGAGTAGGCAGATGAGGGCCTCGGTAGACCGGAGATCGGCACGGGCGATGGCGTCAATGGACTGAAGGCGATGACCGGCGCGTTTCACGTCGGCGATGTTCTCGGGAAACAGATCGGCACGGCTGGCGATGATGGCCATGTGCATCCTCCTGTGTCCTTAGCGTTTGGGAATGGCTCCCCGAGCAAGTTCGTCGGCGCGCTCGTTCTCGGGATGCCCGGCGTGGCCTTCGACCCAATGGAAGGTCACCTGATGTCGGGCAACCAAAGCATCCAATTCCCGCCACAGGTCCTCATTCTTGACCGGCAACCATCGTTTGCCGGAACGTCGCTTCCAGTTATTGGCCTTCCAATTGACGATCCATTCGGTGATGCCCTGTTTCACGTATTTGGAATCCGTGTGGAGCTCGACAGCGCCCGAACCCTTGAGTTCGCGTAGGGCGGCTATGGCGGCCATCAACTCCATCCGGTTGTTGGTGGTGTCCGGATCTCCTCCGGAGATCTCTTTGCGCAACGCGCCACTGATAAGGATGGCGCCCCAGCCTCCTGGGCCGGGGTTTCCGCTGCAGGCGCCGTCAGTGTAAATGATGATGGGTTCCACGATGTTCACACTATCGCCCATTCCTCTTTCAATGTCGACCCGCGCATTGTTTCGGTTCCGGGCCGCGACTACACTCTGTGCTATCCTATGTCGGCGAGGTTCATGTGAGCGAACTCCAATTGCGAGTCTTTACGGGCGATGCCTTCTTGTGCGAACGCGCATTGGCCGAACGTACAGCGGCTCTGTGCGCTATGGACGCCGGAATGGAGCGGTACGTGATGTTCGCTGACGAACTCGATGTTTCGTCGTTGGACATCGAATTGCGCTCAGTCTCCTTGTTCGCGTTAGGCCGGCACTTCGTCGTGCGGCGCGTTGAAAAGCTAAAGACGAAATCAGCCAAAGCCTTGGCGTCCGTCCTTGAAAAACCGCTACCTGAAGGCACCTACTTGACCTTGGTGGCGGGGTCGTTGCGCACGACGAGCGTGATCCTAAAGGCGGCGAAGGGACTCAACGCCGTGACGACGCACGCAACGCCGAAGGGCGCGACGCTGCAACGGCTGGCGCGGGGACTGATCCAAGACTCGGGATTGGACATTCCCTCTCCGGTGGGACAACTCTTGCTCTCCGAGTGCGGCAACGATTTGCTGTCCCTCAAGCGCGAACTGGACAAGCTTCGCGCGTGGCCCGGCTCCCAACCGATGAACATCCAGACGGCGCGTGAGCTGTGCTTCAATCATTCCGAAACCACCGTTTACCCGTTCTACGATCGTGTGGGCGAAGGGCGATTGTCGGCGGCCTTGGATGAATTGGAAGGCCTTCGCGACGATCCGGGACGCATCGTCGGCGGCATCATTCGCCATCTGAGCCGCCTCGTGATGATCCGTGTACTGCTCGATCACCGGAAGGCGCAACCGGACATCGTCTCCATGACCGGACTCCAAGACTGGCTGTGCCGGCGATTGATCGCGCAAGCGAAGAAACGATCGACAGAGACGCTTACGCGCGCGCTGAGATTGGGCGTTAAACTCGATCAGCGCATCAAACAGGGCCGCGTGGCCCCGAATGATGCGCTGATGCAGCTGTTGCTCTCTGCGACGGCATCGTAGCCATCGGTTTCTTACGACTCGATCACCTTCGCGGGAATGAAGTTGGAAAAGCCCATCTTCTCCATCAGCAACCGGCTGGCGACCAAGGCACAGAACAAGCTCCCGATGACGCCGATTCCCAATGTGACGGCGAACCCACGGATTGGTCCTGTCCCCAACAGAAGCAGGATGAAGGCCGTGATCAGCGTGGTAATGTTGGCGTCGAACAGCGTGGACAGCGATTTCTCGAATCCCGCCCGAACCGCAGCCAGAGGCGACTTGCCGGTTCGGCGCTCTTCCTTGACGCGCTCGAAGATGATGACGTTGGCATCCACCGTCATACCGATGGTCAGGATGATGCCTGCGATTCCCGGCAGCGTGAGCACGGCGCCGAAGGCGCTGAGCGCGGCGAACACGATCAGCATGTTCAGGATCAACGCGAGGTTGGCGACGACGCCAAGCAGGCGGTAGAAGGCGAACATGTAGAGTAAGATGATCGCGAAGCCGATGACGATCGTCATCATGCCGCGCCGAATGGAATCGGCCCCCAACGACGGCCCCACCGTCGTCTCCTCGGCAATCTTGATGGCTACAGGCAGTGCGCCGGCACGCAGGGCGATGGCGAGAATCTGTGCCTCATCGCGGTCGATGGCGCCTCCTGAGATGGTGGTTCGATCAATCACGTTTCGCCAACCCTGAGCGGCCGCCGATTTGATGGATTCGGTAATTGTCGGCGCGCTGTAGACGGTGCCGTCCAGGATGATGGCGAGGAAGTCGCCGACATCCATCTGGTTCATGATGGCGGCGAACCGTTGAGCGCCTTCCTGGGTGAACTCCAATTGGATTTGATACTGACTCGCACTCTGAATCTGGTTTGTCGTAGTGACATTGGCGTCAGCCAGCGCCGCCCCCGTCAACAGGACCTCTCGCGAGACGATGTACGGCACGCCTTCGCGATTGCGAAGAAGTTCCTGCGAACTCGAAGTGGGGGAGATGGTGTCCAACGGATTTTCGCCCGCCTCGACAACGCGGCGGAATTCCAGCAATGCGGTTTGGCCGATGAGTCGGCGCGCATCTTCCGGATCCGTTGTGCCGGGGAGATTGACGAGGATACGGTCGCCACCAAACAGACGAATCTCCGGATTGGTCAGCCCATACTGATTCACACGATTATCAAGAATCGAAATGGCCTGATTCAAAACGGTTGTTTTCGTCTCATCGTCAAGCTCTGAATACGTCTTGTCAGTACCGAGAATCTCTTGATCGGGATCGGGCTCGAGAACCATGCGAACGCCGCCCTGAAGGTCAAGTCCGAGATTGACGACACTGTCGAGCGGCCAGAACGGATACACATAGAACAACGCCGCAACCGTGACGGCGACGACGACAAGGACACGAATCCAATCGTTCCGTGTAAAGTGGTGGTGAGCCATACGATCTCCCTTATTTCTCTCTCTTCTGAACGACGCTACTCTTGGCGACCTTCAGCTTCGCTCCGTCTTCCAGGATGATCACGATCGCTTGCTCGCCGATGGAGTCGATTTCTCCATAGATGCCGCCGGCCGTGGTCACGTGATCGCCACGTTTGAGCCCACCGAGCAGTTCGTTCATCTTGGCTTGGCGTTTGCGCTGAGGCCGGATCAGCATGAAGTAGAAGATGGCGCCAAACACGGCGAACAGAATGAGCATCGATGTCAAGCTGCTGCCTCCGAATCCGCCAATGGCGCCTCCGGACGACGATGTTCCTTCTCCACTGACTTCCTGAGCGAGCCCGGATAGGCCCACGACGAGCAATAGCGCACAGCAAACGAGCGCAGTCCATTTCTTCATTTCATCACTCCTTGGCAACGAGACGATGTCGATAAACACCCAACGCGAAGAAGAGTGCACCGACCAACCCAAACCCCGCTGCGATCATGATCTCATCTCTCCCTGTAAGCGCCCGATGCAAAACGACCGCCCGCTCAAGGAGCAGGAAGAGATCGGCCCACAGTATACCGTAGAGAATGATGGAGATCGACATCCGAACCCGGCTAGAGAGATTCTCGCGCCGTCCGACCCAATCGTAGGCAAGGGTCGCGACCGGGATGATCGTCCATCCCCACGCGAGCCATCCAGGCTCCTCAAGCAGTGCGATGATGAGCAGCACGAGAAGATGGCCGGGGAACAGTGACAGCAGATTCGATGTCGGCGTACGCGGCGACGAGCCGCGCCGGGAAAGGACGATCGCATAGGCGCATACCAGCAACGTCAGCCCGATCACCACGATCAGAACGGCGCTTGATAGATGGCCGATCAGCGCGACGATGCCCACGAGGGCGAGCAGCAGCGGAACCGACCAAATGGGAAGCGGTTGTCTCATCCTAAACCCCCGGGAGCAGCCAAATGGCGATGACGAACATCAGTCCGAATCCAAGCACGTCGGTCACCGTGGTGAGAAAGATACCTGACACGAGAGCGGGATCCTTGCCCAATCGCCGAACGATCAGTGGAATCGCGACTCCGCACGCCCCGGCAATCACCATGTTGAGGGTCATGGCGAGGAACACGGCGAGTCCGAGGAGGAATTCCCCCTTCCACAGGTAGGCGACGGCGCCGACGGTGGCTCCGATGAGAATGCCGTTGGCGATGCCCAGCAACGTCTCCTTGACCAGCAGTCTCCATCCCTTGACGCGATCCAACTCTCCCAGCGCCATACCCCGCGTGATGATGGTCACGGTCTGCATCCCCGCGCTTCCACCCTGTCCGGCGATGATACCCATCAGTACGGCGAGTGCCGCGATTTTGGCAATGGTCGCTTCGAAGAGGCCAACGACAACGGCGGCGGCCATGGCGGTGAAGAGGCGGACGTAGAGCCAAGGAAGACGGAGCCGAAGCGAGCGGCTCCACGAGCTGTCGACGGCTTCTTCGGATGGAACGCCGGCCAATCCGTAGATGTCCTCCGTCGCCTCCGCGCGGATCACGTCGATGACGTCGTCGAATGTGATGACCCCCAGCAGAACTTGCGCGTCGTCGACGACGGGAAGGGCGGAGTAGTCGTATTTGTCGAAGATCCGGGCGACATCTTCGGCATCGGCATCCACGGGAACGGAGATGGCGTCTCTGATGACGAGATCCTTCAAGTTGCTGCTGGGCGATGCCAGGGCCATGTCCCGCAGAGACAGCACGCCCTGAAGGTGGCCGCGGTCATCGACGGCATAGGCGTAATGCACGGGCTCGGCGTCTTCGATCAGGCGGCGCAGGCGGGCGATGGCCTGTTCGACGGTGATGGAGAGCGGGAGCGGAACGATCTCCGGCGTCATCAAGCCTCCCGCCGAATCGGGGGGGTAGGCGAGAAGGTCGGATAGGACCTTGGCATCCGACCGGCTCAAACGAGAAAGCAGTTCGCCTTGGACATCCTCAGGCAGCTCAAGGAGAAGGTCGACGGCATCGTCCGGATCCATCCTCGACAGGATCTCGGAGGCCTCTTTGCGATCGAGTTGAACGACCAATTCGGCCGAATCATCCGGATCCATTTCTCCCAGAGGTTCGGCGGCCGCGTGGCGGAGAAACAGCCAGTGGATGAGATCGGTCGCCTGCTCGCTGGAGAGGGCGTCGAGTACCTCGGCGACATCGGCAGGGCGTTCGATCAGCTCTCGTAGTGCCAGCCTGCGCTCTTCGGCCATACCTCGCCCCTTTCGCATTCAGTGTACTCATCTCGCCGGATTCCTGAAAGGGAATGTGGAACCGAGTATGCTCGAATGACATTTCATAAGATTCGGAAAGGAGCCCTCGTGGCCGATCGACCGATCCTGACGTTCTCACCGTCTCCCCAAGCGCCTGTCCGCGCGCCGCATGCCATGGTGGCGAGCAGCCAGCCGTTGGCCGTTCAGACGGGCATTGATGTGTTGAAGGCCGGCGGGACGGCCATGGATGCCGCGATCGCCGTCAATGCCATGCTCGGCTTGGTCGAACCCATGTCCTGCGGCATTGGGGGAGACGTTTTCGCCATCGCTTGGGATGCAGAAAGCCAGCGATTGGTCGGGCTCAATGGCAGTGGCCGGGCGCCGGGCGGCATCAGCATTCGAGCGATTCGCGAGCGCGGACACGCCGTCATTCCTGAGCGTGGTCCTCTCTCTTGGTCGATTCCCGGATGTGTCGACGGTTGGCACACCCTTCACAAACGCTTCGGCCGATTGCCCATGCACGTGCTCCTGCAGCCGGCGATCGAATGCGCTACCTCAGGGTTCTCCGTGACACCGGTGATTGCGGGGATGTGGGAGCGGGCGGCTCCCGCCTTGGCTGAAGACACGGGGGCTGCCGCCGTCTATCTCCCTGACGGAAAGGCCCCTCGAGACGGCGAGCGATTTTGCAATCCAAGATTGGCGGAAACCCTCGCGACGATTGCCCGGGATGGAGCGGACGCGTTCTATCGAGGTCCGATCGCCGAGGCCCTTGTGTCCTATTCCGAGGCGATGGGCGGATACTTCAGCCGCAACGACTTCGCCGCGCATACGTCAACCTGGGTCGATCCCGTGTCCGTCCCATTCCGCGGCCTCGACGTCTGGCAACTTCCGCCAAATCCTCAGGGATTGGCGATGCTGCAAATGCTGCAGATTCTCAAGCCCTACGATCTTGCCGCCATGGCGCACAACGGGGCCGACTACATTCACTTGCTCATCGAAGCGAAGAAATTGGCGTACGAAGACCGTGCACGGCTGTACGCGGATCCCGATTACTTCGACGTTCCGGTGGAGGCTCTGCTCTCGGATGCGTATGCCGACCGGTTGCGTTCGCGTTTGAATCCCGATCGAGCGGCTGTCCAGATCGAGGTCGATGATCCTCGATCCCTCCATGGCGATACCGTCTACTTGACCGTCGTCGATGGAGAGGGCAATGCCGTTTCCTTTATCCAATCGATCTTTCATGACTTCGGATCGCGGAATGTGCCGGCTGAGTTGGGATTCGCGCTTCAAAGCCGCGGATGCTTGTTCCATCTCGATCCGGCACATGCGAACGCATTGGTTCCCGGAAAGCGCCCCTTCCAAACCATCATGCCTGGCTTCGTCACACGCAACGGACGCCCTGTCTTCTCATTCGGTGTGATGGGCGGGGATATGCAACCTCAGGGGCAACTCCAGGTGTTGTTGAATCTCATTGAGTTCGGAATGGATCCCCAACTGGCCGGAGAGGCGCTTCGCGTGCGCCACGATGGATCGTCGACGCCGGTGGGGCACCACATGTCCGATGGTGGAACCGTCAAGCTCGAAGCCGGATTTCCCGAATCCGTGAAGTCTGCGTTGGAGGCCAAGGGTCATCGCGTCGAACTGGCGGAACGGGGATTCGGAGGGTATCAGGGAATCCGGATCGATGAAGAAAACGGGACCTTGGTCGGGGGATCGGAGCCGAGGAAGGATGGGTGCGCGCAGGGATTCTGAGAATCCCTGCGCGATACACGTTGCTGGCGATGAATGCGCCAACCGCTGCAAGCAGCGGCCAGCAACCTGCAGTGGATCGCGTAGAGACATCGTGTTCTTGTACGCGAATCGGTCCGGACGTATGCGGGTATCTAGGATAGATGCCGAGTACGATGCAGGAATCTGCTACAGCAAAGAAAACGCCTGCGCGGGCAGATACCTGCAGTTTGACGAGCATCCGGGTGATTTGTTGGAAGGGCTTCGATGGGAGCATCCCTGCGCGATACACGTTGCTGGCGCAGGGTTCGAAGAACGCCGCAAGCGTCGACCAGGAACCTGCAGTGGATCGCGTAGAGACATCGTGTTCTTGTACGCGAATCGGTCCGGACGTGTGCGGGTATCTAGGATAGATGCCGAGTACGATGCAGGAATCTGCCACAGCAACGAAAACGCCTGCGTCGGGCAGATGCCCGAAGGATTGATCAAGAGCGTTTCGAGGGGTGGAAATCCTCACGCGATGCACGCGGGTCAAGGCAGAAGGTCAAGATGGAACATCGGAGGCGCGATGGCGACGCGAGGCATTCAGCAGCTTGTGCGTGCGCAAATTCCCCATGATGTGCTGACCTATCGCTACGATCGCATGGGCGCGCGGATCGCGGCTGAAGCCGTTGGAGAACCTGAAGCCATCGTCTTGAAGTCGCTGGTCTTCCGCGCGGACGATGGATCGTTCGTGTTCGCCCTCATCAGCGGAAATGCCAATGTCAGCACGCGCAAGCTCGGACGGGTCAGTGGCCACAAGCACGTGGACGCGGCCTCTCCCCGAGATGCCGAGCGTGTGACGGCGTATCGCGTGGGCGGTATCAGCCCTCTGGGATCAAGGCAGAGGCTTCCCGTCTTCCTCGATGAAGCCACGGCCGAGCATCCCGAACTGATCATCAATGCAGGCGGACGAGGGACCCTCGTTCGCTTGCGCACGGTGGATCTCATACGCGCCGTCGATGCGGCGGTTGCCGATATTCGCGCGGCTTAGGTCGATAGATCGACCAACTCGTCGACCATCTCAGCAATGACATCGAATCCGCCTTGCCAGAATTCGGGGGTGCGGATATCGAAGCCCGCCTCATCGAGGATCTCTATCGGTGCTTTCGAGCCGCCGTACGAGAGGATGTTCAGATACTTGGGAACGAATGCCTCGCCGTCCCGCTCGTATTCCCGATAAAGGGACAGCACGAGCAACAGGCCGAAAGCATAGGCATAGCAGTAAAAGGGCACATGGAAGTTGTGCGGAATGCTCGTCCATTCCCAGCGGAAATCATCGGACAAGTCCAGCGCGTCGCCGAACTGGTCCTTCAGATTCGCCAGATAGGTATCGGCGAGCTGATCGACGGTCGCTCCACCCTCGGTAATCTGACGATGGGCCTCTCGTTCGAACAGGACGAAGTAGGCCTGCCGTAGGATCGACCCGTACGAGTCGTCCACGAATTTGGCAAGCAACGCGCGGCGAACGGCGGGATCGGACGCCTCTCGTAGCCATCGCTTGAGAAGCAGGATCTCGACAAAGTTCGATGCGGTCTCGGCCAGGGGAAGGGAGGAGTGGAAGGTCAACGGAGAATGGCCGCACGCCAGCATGGAATGAATGGCATGTCCAAGCTCATGGCCCAGTGTCGAGACATCGTCTAGGCGGCCATTGTAGTTCACAAGCACCCACGGCGTTTTATCCGGAACCACCCCATAGCAGAAGGCGCCGGTATCCTTGCCCACGCGCACTTCGGAATCCAGATGCCGCTCTGCGAGAACTTTCTCCGCCAACTCCGCCGTGAGTGGCGAGAAGTCACGAAGCGTATTCAACACCTGTGTCACACCCTCTTCGAACGGCACCATCTTCTCGACATCGTCTATGGGGGCGTAGATGTCGTATCGCCTCAATCGATCCATCCCCAGCCAACCGGCCTTGAGTCCGAAATACTGGCGATAGATCGAGGCGTTGCTGCGGCATGCGGAGAGAAGCACATCGACAACCTCGTCCGGCAGATCGTTCGCGAGATTGCGCGCGGAGATGGGTGAGGGGATGCCTCGCAAATCGACGTTCTCCGCGTTCCAGTCGCCGACGACATAGGCATACAGTTGGCCGAGAACGCCGCCGTGCTCGGCGAACACGGCGTTGAGGGCCTGGTAGGCGGCGCGCCGAACCTCCGGATCGGCGCTGTGCGCCATCACCGACACTTCGGTCCGCGTGACCGTCTTCGTCTTTCCGTCGAGTTCGACATCGTAGGTGAAGTCGTTGGTCAGCATGTCGTAGATGGTGAGATGGCCGTTGACGCCGTTGACGTCCTTCACATTGACGATCTTCTCTTCAGCTTCGGTCAGGGTGTAGGGGGCGTACCTGCGCAGTGAATCGAGGTAATAGCGCAGGTCGCCGGCCGTTTCAACGAGACGTTCGGCTTGATCCGCATCGAGCGCCTTCCACCACAGCTCGAAGAAGAGGGCTCGGTTCTGGGCGTCCGCCAGCACCTTGTCGACCTGGCCGCGAAACGCGAGGGCATCGGAATGGCTGGTGAGTTCGGATAGCCAAAGGGTCGCATACCCATTGAGCTGCCGCACGAGATAGCCGACGCGCTCGGCACACGCGAGCGCCTTGCCGAACGCTTCCGAGGAGATCGACGGAGCGAGAGTCTCGCGCAGCGATTCGAGCGACGCGACCGCCGATTCAAGTTCCGCGAAGACAGCGTCCATCTCCGCGCCACTCGGCGATGGAATGAGGTCGTCTAGCGCCCAACGGCCCTGCTGATAGGTCGATGCTGACATAGCGTCCTTTCTAGGCATTCTCTCTACACATCCTCCGCAAGCGAGCCGTCCAGTCCTAGCTCGGCGGCCGCCTCCTTCATCCCCTCGATTACATCGGCGATCAACTCGGCGCGCTCCATGCCTAACATGTCGATGCCCTTTTGGATGACATCGCGATCTGCGCCTGCGGCGAAGGACTTGTCCTTCCATTTTTTGTTGACGGATTTAACCTTGAGATCCTCCAGGTTCTTGGACGGCCGAACGAGCACGCACGCCGTAATCAAGCCGGTGAGTTCGTCAATGGCATAGAGCACCTTCTCCATCTCGTGAGTCGGCTCGACATCCGTGCAGAGCTCCCATCCATGTGACACGACGGCGTGGATGTAGTCTTCGGGCCACTCGCGTTCCCTCAGGATGCGGGCCGTTTGCTGGCAATGCTCGTCGGGGAACTGTTCGTAATCGAGATCGTGAATCAGTCCGATGACGCCCCACTTGTCCTCATCCTCTCCGCGCTTGCGTGCCATGTAGCGCATGACGGCCTCGACCGCCAGCGCATGCTTGATCAAGCGCTCGCTTTGGTTGAATTCAGTGAGCAGCGCGTACGCCCCTTCGCGCGTTGGAACATCCATCGAATCGCCTCCTCGAGGATCCCTTAGGTGTGTCAGTACTCTACCTCTGCCCATTGCGCCTGTCCACATCGTAGCGCTGGGCGAAGTGATGGCGGCGCGATGGCGATGAACCCTGGCAGTCAGGTTTCTGCGCAAAAGGAAGTAAGAAGGAGCTAGAGATTAGGGCGTTTCCTGTTGTACATTCACGCTGCGACGACAGTGATGCCGTCGCAGACTGTTTGGCGTCGTCCTGATCTCTACTTCCGTGAAGGGGACCCTCAAGGGCTTGCCGCTAGCCGGTCTCCGCACTGCCAACGGGGACGCCATTCATCTCCGGGTGCTGCAGGATCCAGAGGCACGCTTCCTCAAACGTCGGCTCGACGGCTTCGATATCATCAGCGCCAAACTGGGCGATCAGATCGCCGAGGACGTCTTCCGAGCTAAGGACCACACTGGCCGTGCCGATGTAGCGCACGGTGGCTGCAACATGCGACCACTCCTCCTGAATCGGGGTCGAACGCGACACCACGTACTTGAACAGGACGCCTCTCAAGCCCTCTCGGATGGCCTGGGGGCTTCCCTGCCTAACGATCTTTCCCTCATCGAGAATCGCGATGTCGTCGCAAAGAAGTTCGATCTCGTCGAGTCGATGGCTTGTCACCACGGTGGTCTTTCCCTGAATGCGGAGGTCGAACATCAGCTTGCGGATATCGTCCGTGCCTTCGACGTCGACGCCGTTGGTCGCCTCGTCAAACAGCAGGAGGTCGGGTTCGTGCACCAGCGCCTTGGCGATTCCCAGACGTTGCTTCATGCCGCTCGAATAGGCGCCGACCGGTTTCTTCCGCTCATCCCACAGGTTGACGAACCGCAACGTCTCCTCGATCCGTTCGCGCAGTCGCTGCTTCGTCAGGCCGTAAAACCGACCGAAGAAGGCCAGGTTCTCCTGTCCGTTGAGCTCCGGGAAGAAGGCCATGGCGGCGTACACGTGGCCGAAGCGCTGCTTGATCGCATTTGGGCGTTTCGCTATGTCATGAGAGAACATGCGAACCCTCCCGGCGGACGGCTTCGCCAGGCCGGTCAGCATCTTGACGATCGTTGTCTTGCCGGCGCCGTTGGGGCCGAGCAAGCCAAACGTCGTCGACGCGGGCACGTCGAAGTTGACGCCGTCGACCACGGCCACCTTGCCGTAGCGCTTGACCAAGTCTCGAACTTCGATAATCGGTTCGTTCACGTTCAGACCTCCAGTCGGGTGAGGGTTCGGATGTTGAGCGCCATCAGCGCGAGACAGAGCAGGCCGAGCCAGACGATCTCTGGGCCTGCTTGCCGAAGGGACGCGCCAAGCGATGCCGGACGCCGCTCGTGCTCCGGCGAGTAGAAGACGTCGAGCACGTGGTAGTACTGGTCCTGCAGCAGCGGCCCTGAGACCTCGATCAGCAGTCCGGGTGGAGATAGGAAGCTCCACCAGCGTTCGTTGCGGTAGCGGGATCGCATGAAGTCCGCCAGCTCCGTGGAGTAGGCGTCGAGTTCGGCGAAGTAGGCCTCCACCTCGGGGGGGAGCCAATCGGAGTCAGGGTACCCTCTGATTTTTGCGTCTTCGAAATGCTGCGACACTTCGCGAGGAAGATCCGGAAAATCGGGGAGATGGGCACGATCAAGGGACGCCGCGTTTTCGACAACGGCGTGAACTGAAAACACGGCCACGAAGACGGCGCTGCAGATCCAGAGCGCCTTTTGTGAGGAGCGTGCGATCGCGCTGATCCACATGCCCAGGAGCACGAACAAAAAGCAGTAGGCGCCGAGGATCAACAGAAAGATGATCGTGCGGATCATCTGCTGTAAGGTCCACTGCAGCCCGCTGATCACGGAAACCGTGACCAACGCCGCCATACAGCCCACTGCCAGCGTTAGCGCGAGGGCCAAGGTTTCTCCGAAGGCCTTGCTCAGTCCCAGCGCGCGGCGATCGACCGGCAGCCCGAGGAGCGAGTCCATCAGTCGCGTCTCGAGGTCGCTGCTCACCATGTCGTAGGCGTAGAGCAGCCCGGCAAGCAACAGGAAGAAGGCGAGCAGGGGCGTCATCGCCCGCAACAAGAAGAGTGCCCCCCCGAGCATCGTTTCGGACAGTTGAAGGGTGCCGTTCACCGCCTCCCAGGCGTTCAGCCGGCCCGAGCCTGGGTGTAGGCTGCTGAAGGGGAAAACGAAACCTTCCTCTTGCCCGTCCAGAGATCCGAGGTAGTTACTGAGGCGCTGCTGGTTCGCCTGCTGAACCAGGGCGCCCGCCAGCAGCACTCCGATGATCACAAATAGAAACGCCGCGTTCCTCCCAGAAAGAAGCCGCTTGCGAAAGAAGTGCCCTGTCAATTTGATCATTGTCCTCATTATTACGAGACCTCCTTTCGCGAGAAGGCGGCGGCTCCGAGTGCCATCAGCCCCAGTGACATCGCTACGAGAGCGATCCGAACCCGGTTCAAGTACTGCCACCGCGTCTCTCCCGGACTGCATTCAGGATCTGGGCAGAATGGAGATTCCGGAAATCTAACATCGTAGCCCATCAGGGCCATCGAGCGGGTGTAGGACGTTCCCGGGGTGAGCGTCAATGCCCGGATCGTGCGATACACCGGGTCATCGGGAAGGTAGCCTCCGCGCTTTGCCAACCGCATCTCGTGTGCATGCTCGGTGATGTACGAGAAGTACATGGCATTCCGAAAGTTCGGGAGGATCGATATCACAAGGATGATCGCCACTACTCCCGCAAGCAGCGCCACGCCGCGCCGGCGAAAGAGCGCGGCGAATGCCAATCCGAGGGAGGCGAAGAACCCGCCATAGAGCAGGAGCAACACGTGGATGTTGAACACCAACCCGAAGATGTCCGGATCGTAGCCTTTCGTCAGGATGACGGCGGCGGCATTGAGAACGAATGCGACTCCGAAAAGGAGGATGCAGACGACGGCGAGCGTCCCAGCGTGGAGCAGGAAGAGGGTCCCTTTCCTGGCCGGCAGTGTGAACAGCGTGCCGTAGAGTTCGCGCGTCTGAGGCAGGACGTTTGCCCCGATCAGCATCATCAAGAGCGCGACGAGCACGCGATAGATCTCATTGAGCCCATTCAGGCTGAGGCTCGAACCGGTAATCAGCTCCCCGACGTGGAAGAAGGCGGACACCTCTGGCGGCACAAGCATGGGAAATTGCTTCCAATCCAAGAACTGCGAGTGCTCCGCCAGGACCGTCACATCTGGGGCGTAGCGGAGGTAGAGAGGCGGATCCTGAGTGATCGAACCCGTCAGGTGCCGGACAACGACGATGGCTGGGCCTAGCAGCACGAATACGAGTGCCAGGAGAACCAGCACCCGCCCGCGTCCGAGGATTCGGAGCAGGTTCCAGCAGACGCTTGCGTATCGCAGGGTTCGATGCGTTCCTTTCTCACCCTCCAATTTCTCGTGCGTGATGGCTTCGCTGAGGGATGTTTGTGGATCTGTGCCATTTGTCGTTCGTTTCAGGTCGCTCCCCTTCCTCCGAGGTGACGATTTCGTCGTCTCTTCACGCAAGAGCTGTGTCAGAGTTTCGCCACGCACCTGTTGCTCGATTTCACCCGTTCGGGTCGCGCACGATCACAACCTGAACGATGGTTCACCGACGCTCTCCACGAGAGGAGCGCAGCTCCCGTCGTTTGCATCGAAAGCTACGTTCCTCGGTTCAGTTGCTGTCGTGAGTGCTAGCAGCACCCGCAATACTCCCATTCGACTTCATAGTCCGGTGGACAGGCAAGTCCCTCCCTGCAGTACTGGAGATACCCGTCACATGTTGGCAACCCGCCGCACTCCTGTCCACTGGTGACACAGTGCGCGAACGAGACCATGCAGAGCGCGGCTGCAGTCACCGCGACCAGCACCACGGCAATCCACATTCGTCGTTTCATTGATTTTCACCTCCTTATATGCGTGTTTGAATGATTAAATCCTATAGTCGCTTGGTATTTCTGTCAATGATTTTTCAGTATCACAAACACCTCATTACAAGATTATACCGTGATCACGAAGAATAAACTTCACTCAATGAATTCTCAAAATTCTACTTTTATTATAGGAAATATGTGCTTTAGCATGATAGCCCCCAGAATCTCATTGAGAACACATCATTTCGGACTCATCTGCCATTTATCCAGCCGCGTATGGGGCACGTCGAAGTTGACGCCGGCGACCACGGCCACCTTGCCATCGCGCTTGACCAAGTCTCGAACTTCGATGATCGATTCGTTCACGTTCAGACCTCCAGCCGGATCAGGGTTCGGATGTTGAGCGCCATCAGCGCGAGACAGAGTAGGCCGAGCCAGACGATTTCCGGCACCGATTGCCGCAGGGACGCGCCCAGCGATGCCGGCCGCCGCTCGAGTTCCGGCGAGTAAAAGACATCGAGAACGTCGTAGTACTGATCCTGCAGCAGAACTCCTGAAACCTCGATCAGCAGTCCAGGCGGAGACAGGAAGCTCCACCAGCGCTCGTTGCGGTATCGGGATCTCATGTAGCTTGCTAGCTCCGTGGAGTAGGCGTCGAGTTCGGCGAAGTAGGGCTCCATCTCTGGAGGAGCCACACCGGATTCAGGGAATCCCTTGATTCTGATGTCTTCGAAGTACTGGAAAACCTCACGGGGAAGATCCGGAACTTCGGGAAGATTGGCGCGATCGATGGATATCATGCTTTCAGTGATCACGTGTGCAGCGAGAGCCAATACGAAAACGGCACTGCAGATCCAGAGCGCTTTTTGTGAGGAGCGTGCGGTTGCACTGATCCACATGCCCAAGAGCACGAATAGAAAGCAGTAGGCGCCGAGGATGACCAAGAAGACGAACGTTCGAGCCAACTGCTGTAGGGTCCACCCCAAGCCGTTGATCGTGGAAACCGCGATTAACGCCGCCATGCAGCCTGCCGCCAGCGTCATCACGAGTGCCAGCGTCTCCCCGAAGGCTTTGCTCAGCCCGAGCACGCGTCGATCGACCGGTAGTCCGAGGAGCGAGTCCATCAACCGCGTTTCGAGGTCGCGGCTCACCATGTCGTAGGCGCACAACAGCCCTGCAAGCAAAAGGAAGAAGGCGAGCAGGGGCGTCATCGCCCGCAGCAAGAAGAGCGGTCCCCCGAGCATCTCCCCGGACAGCCGAAGTGTGCCGGTCACTGCATCCCAGACGTTCAGCCGGCCCGAGCCCGGATACAGGCTGCTCACGGGCGAGACGAACGTCGCTTCCTCTCCGCTCGGAGCCGCAAGGCCACTAGTGCTGAGGCGTTGCCAGCTCGCCAGCTGATCCAGGGCGCCCGCGAGCAGCAGGCCGATTACCACTAACAGGAACGCCGCGTTTCTCCAAGAGAAAAGCCGTTTGCGAAAGACGTGCCCCGTCAGTCTGGCCATCGTCGTCATCCCGAGGCCTCCTTCCGCGAGAAGGCGGCGGTACCGAGCGCCATCAGTCCAAACGACATCGCGGCCAGCGCGACCCGAACTCGGTTCAAGTACTGCCATCGTGTCTCTCCTGGATTGCAGTCAGGACAGTATGGGGATCGCGGGTATTTCACGTCATAGCCCATCAGGGCTATCGAGCGGGTATAGGCCGTCCCTGGGGCGAGCGACAGTGCCTGGATCGTGCGGTACACCGGGTCGTCAGGGATGCTTCCCTGCAGTTTTGCCAGCCGCATCTCGTGCTTATGCTCAGTGATGTACGTGAAGTACATGGCATTTTGCACATTCGGAAGAATCGTGATCACCAGCACGATTGCCGCTACTCCCGCAAGCAGCGCGACGTTGCGCTGGCGAAAGAGCGCGGCGAATGCTAATCCGAGGTACGCGAAGAACCCGCCATAGAGTAGCAGCAATACGTGGATGTTGAACACCAGCCCGAAGATGTCGGGATCGTAGCCCTTCGTCAGGGCGATGGCGGCGGCGTTGAGAATGAACGTCAATCCGAACAGGAGGATGCAAACGACGGCGAGCGTCGCCGCATGGAGCAAGAAGAGGGTTCCTTTCCTTGTTGGCAGCGCGAACAGCGTGCCGTAGAGCGCGCGCGTCTGAGGCAGGACGTTTGCCCCGATCAACATCATCAAGAGTGCGACGAGCACGCGGTAGATTTCGTTGAGCCCGTTCAATCCGAAGCCTGTCCCCTCGCGAAGCTCCCCGTCGTAGAAGAAGGAGGACACCTCTGGAGGAAAAAGCATGGGAATTTGCTTCCAATCCAAGAACGTCCCGTACCCCGCCAGGGCAGGGACTTCCGGGGCATAGCGGAGGAAGAGTGGAGGATCCTGCGTGATCGCACCTGTGACGTGCCTGACGACGACCATCGTCGGGCCGAGGGACACGAAAACAAGCACCAGGAGAACTAGCACCTGTTCTCGTCCTAAGATTCGGAGCAGGTTCCAGCAAACGCTCGCGTATCGTGTGGTTCGCCGCTCCCCTCTCTCAACTTGCAGCTTCTGATGCGTGGCCGTTCCACCGGGTGGTGTTGGTCTATCCGTATCGCTTGTCGTTTGTTTCAGCTTGCTCCCCTTTCCCAGAGACGTTGCGTGTCAATGTCTCGAGACACACCCGCCATTCGATCTCGCTCGTTCAGACCGAATCGCTTTCGTGTGGCCGAGCGCCCTCTAGCTTCCAGTCGACCCAGAGCGGCGCTGTGACACTCCGCCGAACTTACGAAAATCCGGTCACGTTTCATGTGCGTTCACAGATCCTCTTTTACTGTTAGGAACCCTAACACGTTAGCATGACGGCTTCATGAGTCCCATCAGTCGCCCCTTATTTCGGACTTATCTGCCTTTCATCCAGCCATCTATCGGTTAAGCAGCTGACCTGCGCATGCCTTGAGTGCGCGGCAGGATTCCTAGATGTGCTCCTTCTAACCTCCTTCATCGATGTTTGCAGGAACGCCAGATGTTGGCGGCTCTGGGATCGCGTAGAATGGCGCCGGTGTTAGGGAGGTGCGTTTTGTCGTTTGAATGGGGTTCGTTCTTCACGCTGTTTCCATTGGCCGTCGCCATCGGGTTCATCGCCAGCATCCTGGGATTGGGCGGCGGCGTCTTCATGACGCCGCTTCTGCTGTTGGGCGGGTTTGTCGCGACCCAGCCCGATGCGGCCGGTACGAGCGTTGCCGGCGTGGTTTTCACCGGGTTGTCGGCGTCGATCGCCTACTTCAGGCGCAAGGTGATCGATTTCCGCATCGGCCTGTTGTTCATGCCGACGGCGATCGCGGGCGTGTTCTTGGGCAAGGCTATCATCAGCAACGTGAATCCATCGTGGCTCACGATCGCGTTTGGCGTCTTCCTGCTTTACCCCATGGGCATGATGCTGATGGGAAAGACGCCCAAAGACACCAAGCTTCGACTCAAGGGATGGTCGTCCGGTCCGCGGTACTACGTTTTGGTGGCCCTTCTCGGATTGGTCGCCGGGACGGCAACGAAGCTGTTCGGCATCGGCGGAGGAACCGTCTTCGTTCCCTCATTGGTCGTTCTTCTTGGCGTTGATATGGTCACCGCCGTGGCGACGAGCCTGTTCGTCATGGTGCCGGTCGCCACCATCAGTGCGATCACGAGCTGGACGGCGGGGACGCTGCACCCCGAATTGGCGCTTCCCCTCATTCTCGGAATCATCATCGGCGCTCAGATCGGGCCGCGCGTCGGTCAACGCATTCCCAAGAAGCGGCTCCGGCAACTCTTCGGCCTCGTGTTGCTCTATGCCGCCGTCAACATGATCTACAAGGGGATCGTCAACCTGTAGGCACGGACACAGCGCCTTTGAATCCCTTCCAATGCCGGACGCTTGACGCCCGTGGACAGCCGTCGTACACTGCTGTTAGCAGTTAATGGGTTTGACTGCTAACAGGAGACCTCATGATTCGTTTCGACAAGATGACGGAAGGCGCACAGGAACTCTTCCGGGATGCTCAAGATCTGCTGAGCCGGTACAAGCACAACCAGCTCGATGTGGAGCACCTTGCCATGGTCTTGGTGAGCAAGGAGGGCGTGGGGCGGGAGATTCTGCAGGCCATGGGAATCAATCTCGACGCCCTGCTGCGGGATCTGGACGGCCTATTGGCGGACAAACCGGCTGTTGTCGGGCAAGTCGCGGGGCAGATCTACATCACGCCGCGGCTCGACGCAGTGATCCAGGCCGCCCAGATGGAGGCCGAGCGGCTCCACGACGAGTTCATCGGAACCGACCACATCCTGCTCGCGATGAGCCGATCGACGGATCCGCAGATGCGCCGGTTGTTAGGACGCCATCAGATTACGCCGGAGGCCATCTACTCTTCGCTTCGTGAGGTCCGAGGCGAACAACGCCTGACGGATCGGGATTCCGAGGAGCGCTATCAGATTCTCAAGAAGTACTCGACGAACTTGACGGACATGGCCAAGCGCCACGAGCTTGACCCCGTGATCGGCCGCGAGTCCGAGATCCGGCGGATGGAGCAAATCCTGTCGCGGCGTCGTAAGAACAATCCGGTGCTCATCGGCGAGCCCGGTGTGGGCAAGACGGCGCTTGTCGAGGGACTTGCCCAGCGCATGGTGGCTGACGATGTGGCCGAAACCCTTGTCGGAAAGGAGCTTGTCTCTCTCGATATCGCCTCGATGGTGGCCGGATCGAAATTCCGAGGCGAGTTCGAAGACCGGCTCAAGGCGGTGATCAAGGAGATCGAGGCGCATGCCGGTGAGACCATTCTCTTTGTCGACGAACTGCACACGCTGGTGGGCGCGGGTGCCGCTGAGGGAGCCATCGATGCGTCCAACATCCTCAAGGAACCGCTGTCTCGGGGGAAGTTCCAGCTGATCGGTGCGACGACGCTGGACGAATATCGCGAACACATCGAGAAGGATTCCGCGTTCGAACGCCGCTTTCAGAAGGTCTATGTCGGCGAACCGACCATCGAGGAGACGATCTCGATCCTGAAGGGGCTCCGGGAACGCCTTCAAGAGCATCATGAGATTGCGATTTCGGATGAAGCGATCGAGGCGGCGGCGCGATTGTCCGAACGCTATCTTGCGGAGCGTTTTCTCCCGGATAAGGCCATCGACCTCGTGGATGAGGCCGCCAGTCGCATGCGCGTCGACGGCACCGGGGAGTCCATTACCGAGGCGGAGATCGCGGGATTGGTCTCCCAATGGACGGGGATTCCGGCGGAGCGGATGCTGGAAGAGGAACGCTCGCGATTGGTCACCATGGAAGATGCGCTGCACGCGCGCGTGATCGACCAAGACGATGGCGTTCGCGCGGTCGCCGAGGCCGTTCGCCACTCGCGTGCCGGGCTCTCGGATCCTCGCCGCCCCATCGGCACCTTCCTCTTCCTTGGCCCCACGGGAGTCGGAAAGACGGAATTGGCCAAGGCGCTGGCGTCTTTTTTGTTCGGCTCGGATGGCGCGTTGTTGAGAGTGGACATGTCGGAGTATATGGAACGGCACGCCGTCGCCCGGCTCATCGGGTCCCCTCCCGGCTACGTGGGGTATGAAGAAGGCGGGCAGCTCACCGAGGCCGTACGCCGCCGCCCTTATCAGGTCATCCTTCTCGACGAAATCGAGAAGGCGCATCCGCAAGTGATGAATCTGTTGCTGCAGTTGCTTGACGAGGGGCGATTGACGGACGGCCACGGACGCACCGTCGACTTCCGCCATACGATCCTGATCATGACGTCCAACATCGGATCCGAGCACTTCCAAACCGATGAGAGCGACGACGCCATTCACAAAAAGGTCCGCGCGGCGCTTCGGGACGCGCTACGGCCGGAGTTCCTCAACCGAATCGACGAGACCATCATCTTCCATCCGCTCTCGGAATCGGCCATCGAACAGATCGTCGAGTTGAAAATCGCCGACCTCAATGCGCGGCTGGCGGATCAGGCCATTCAACTCGCCTTGACAGCGGAAGCCAAACGCGTGTTGGCGAAAGAGGGCTTTGACCCGCACTACGGCGCCCGCCCCTTGGCCCGCGCCATGAAGCGATTGGTTGAGAATCCGTTGGCCCGCGCCATCGTTGCCAATGACATCACCGAGGGCGATTCCGTTGTGATCGATGCGGTGGCGATGTCGGATTCGCTCGTGGTTCGAAAGCAGACATCCGCTTAGGGACGTTGACGCGTTCCTGCGGCGAGGGCTAGTTCCGAGGATCGAGTCCGAGATCGGCGAACGCGATCGCCATCTGTTCCTCGTTGAGTGCACCATGGTGCCACTTGGGAACGTCTTCCATGAACGAGACGCCCTTCCCGAGGATCGTGTGCGCGGCGATGGCCGTCGGCTTTCCCGACCCCTTGGCGGCGAGGAACGACACGTAGGCATTCATAATTTCGCCGTAGTCGTGGCCGTCGATCTCATGGACGTTCCATCCGAAGGCGCGGAACTTCTCGGCGAGATTGCCGACATCCATCACATCGGCCACGCGGCCATCAATCTGGCATCCGTTCCAGTCGATCATGACGCACAGGTTATCGGCCTTGTGATGGGCGGCGGCGGTGGCCGCTTCCCAGGGCTGACCCTCTTGAAGCTCGCCATCGGAAACAAAGCAGTAGATGCGGGAATCGCGTTCCGCTTTCTTGGCGGCCAAGGCCATGCCGAGGGCCACTGACAGGCCGTTGCCCAGCGATCCGCTCGAGGCTTCGACGCCGGGGATGTTCCATGCGGTCGACGGGTGCCCCTGAAGCAGCCCGCCGAGCTTGCGGAACGACCAAAGCTCGTCGCGGTCGAAGTAGCCCTGATCGGCGAGGATCGCATACAGAATGGGGCAGGCGTGTCCGTTGGACAACACGAAACGATCCCGGTCTTCCCATTGAGGATTGCGTGGATCGTGCCGCAGGTACTTGTAATAGAGTGCTGTCAGCAGATCGGCCATGCCGAGGGCGCCCCCGGGATGGCCGGAGTTGGCCTGGGTCACGGTCTGAAGGACATCGCCCCGTAGCTGATTCGATTTTCGTTTCAAGGCGTCGAGTTCCACAGTGTCACATCCTTTAGTTGCACGTCCGCGACATCATACTCTCTCGCTCAGCCGGATGGTAGACGGTACCATCGTTGCTACAAGGGGGATCAAGCGATGTGTATCTTCTGCCGGCTATTGGGCGGTCAGGCGCCTGCGAGCTTCGTGCATCGCGGCGATCGAGTGAGCGCCTTTCTCGATATCCAGCCGGTGACCCCGGGGCATTTGCTTGTCGTTCCCCATGCCCATGCGGAGTCCCTGGCCGAGATCTCCGGTGAGGATCTGATGTGCATGATGACGGTGGCCCGGCGCCTCGCCAGCGCGCTTCGGGTGGCCGACCTACCGTGTGACGGCGTCAACCTGTTCGTGGGGGATGGCGAAGCGGCCGGACAAGAGGTCGCCCATGTTCATCTTCACGTCATCCCTCGATGTCGAGGGGATGGGTTCGGACTCCGATTCCCGAAGGACTATGGCACCCGTCCGCCGCGCCGCGAGCTCGACCGCCTTGCCGCCGAACTGCGAGAGGCGGTGAAGGCGAGTGACATTGCGCCGTGAACCGATGATTCATGCCACCTTGTGCTTCCTGCTTCGGGATGACCCCGAGCCGTCCCTTCTTCTGGGTGTGAAGAAGCGCGGCTTCGGAAAGGGGAAGCTCAACGGCATCGGGGGGAAGCTGTCCTCGTACGAACCCCCGGAAGAGGGCATTCGTCGCGAGGTCTTCGAGGAGATTCGCGTCCGGTTGGAACCGGCTTCAGTGCAGGCCGTTGCCAACATCACCTTTCGATTCCCCTTCCGCCCCGAATTCAACCACTATGTTCATGTGTTTGTGGCAACGGAGTGGGTGGGAACCCCTGAGGAAACCGATGAAATCGCACCCCTCTGGGTTCCCACGTCGGATATCCCGTACGCGCGCATGTGGGCGGATGACGCCTACTGGCTGCCTCGAGTCTTGAGGGGAGAACGGCTCGATGCTGAGTTCGAGTTCGGGGAAGACAATGAGTCGGTCACGGACTGGGCCATTCGAACGCGGGCGGACTAGTCGTCATCTTCGAATGTGAAGCCCCCGTTTTGGAACAAGCGCAAACAGGCATCGACCACGGCGGGCTCGAAGTGGGCGCCTCGATTCTTCTCGATCTCCTCAAGCGCGAGGTCGATGCCCAATGCCGGTCGATAGGGGCGATGGGAGGCCATCGCCTCGACGGTATCGGCGACAGCGAGAATGCGCGCCTCGATGCGAATGTCTTCTCCCGACAATCCGCGGGGGTATCCCGAGCCATCCACCCGCTCGTGGTGTTGGATCACGATGTCGGCAATCGGCCATGGGAAACTGACTGCCTTGAGGATTTCGTACGCCGCCTCGGGGTGGGATTCGATGAGCGACCGCTCCATCGAGTTGAGCGCGCTGGGCTTGCTGAGAATCTCCGCAGGAATGGCGAGCTTGCCGATGTCGTGCATGAGTCCGGCGACGCGCGTGCCCTCAATGATAGAGTCGTCCACGCCCATTTCACGGGCGATGGCCACGGCAAGCTTCGTCACCTGACGTTGGTGTCCCGCAGTATACGGATCGCGAGTTTCCGTGGTCGCGCCCAACGCGCGAATGGTCCCGTCGAGCGCCTGTTGCAAGGACCGTTCGGCTTCCACGGTCGCTGTGATATCGTTCTTCGAGACAAGAACACGTTCGAGCGTCTCCTCGTATCCAGGCGCCGCAATCCAGCGAATGGCGGCATGAATGATGCTTCCATCGAGCCGTTGGTCTGTTCCCGTGCCCTCAAAAGAGGTATCCCCGTTATAGATGGCGAGCAGCTGGGGGATGAATTCACGCCGGGTCTCGGGTGGGATAACGCCCGATAGATTCGCGAGCAACTGCTCCTTGGACGTCGCACCGTGAAGCGCCAACGTTGCCTGGTTGATATCCACAACCCGAATGCGCCGAATACACGCTTCAACGTCCTTCGGATGCTCGTGAAGATGGGATTCGAGATCGTCGATTCCCCTGGAAGCGATCTCCTGCAGATAAGCCTTGGTTTCCGAATAGTCCTCTTGCCACAACGAGATGGGCGAGTTGTCGAACAGATTTCGATAGCGGCTCTCCGAACGCTCGCGTTCGCGTTCGGCGCGTTGCCGGTGGATGGCCTCCAAGGCGAGCGCCGTCAGGTTGGCGATCGAACTCGCGAACGTGATATCTTCGCGCTCCCACTGACGAACCTGTCCCACGTGCTCATGGCAAACGACGCCCACTAACTTGCCCTCCAGCCAAATAGGCGCGTCGATCATGGAGGCAATTCCCAAGGGACGCAGATAGGCGTTCGCGAAATCCGTGGTAATGGGATCATTGATTGCATCGGAGGCAACGATGGTGCGCTCGTGCTGAATGGCGTCGAAGTACGTCGGGTAGGCATCCCGTTTCAGCGACGCTCCGGACGAATGGGCATCCTTCGAGCGCTCGTACACATCGTCACAACACAGGCGGCTTGCGTCATTGTTAAAGAGCCAGATGCCGACGCGTTCGACATCAAGCGTTCGCGAGGCGGCTTCGGTAATAGTTTGCAAGGCTGCTTTGTCAGGTCCGTGATAGAGCACGGAATCCATGGCCAACTTAATCAGGGATGCATCACGTTCTTGAATCTTTCGTTGCCGGGCCAGTTCGAGGTCGGCCTGGTTTTTTCGATCGGTGATATCACTGGCGAAGTTGAGCGTGGCCGGCTTGCCTTCCCATGAGATCAACACAGGGTGTAGTTCAAGCCATCGAACGTCTCCATTGGGGCGAACGATCCGGAACTCGTACGTGCCTGAGACCTCTGCGCCTGAGAGGCGCAATGCGTTGCGTTCGGAGACACGCTCCCGGTCATTGGGGTGCACCCAATCGATAAAGGGTGTCGTGCCAAGGGAATCGAGTGAGCGGCCGCTCAAACGAGCTGTGCTGGGATTGGCATAGGGCAGGACTCCATCTTGAGCCACAAACACGGCTTCGGACGCGTTTTCCACGACCGCGCGGTACTTCGCCTCGGATTCGCGAAGGGCGCCCGTCTTTTTGGACACCTCCTCTTCGAGGTGCTCTTGGTAGCGGCGATTCTCTTCTTCCAGCCGAGTGCGTTCCTGCGCCAATTCCGTGACGCGCAACGCGCTGGTGACAGCGGATTTGAAATCGACGCGCGCAATGGGTTTGGAGAGATAGTCGAACGCGCCCAAACGTACGGCTTCTGCGGCAGTTTCGGCAGTAGGTTCGCCAGTGATCATGATGACTTGGATATCAGGTGAACGCTCGGCGATCTGTTTCAGAAGCCCGACTCCCGTCATGCGGGGTAGAATGATATCGGTGACCACGACCGATGGGTGCTGCTCATCGAGCAATCGGAGGGCTTCCGCCGCGTCTTCAGCCGTGAAAACTTCGTGCCCTTCCTCTCGGATGAATTCAGCAAGCGTCGTACGAATGCTTTTCTCGTCATCCACGATCAGAATCTTCGCCATCGAACCTCCTGCTTGGCTGGTCAGGGTTCCAACGACCACCCGTTCTCAACGGGCAGATCCATCGTGAAACGAGTGTAGGCATTCGGCTCGGATTCTACCAGCAACTGGCCGTGGTGATCGCGAACCAGTCCATAGGAGATGGAAAGGCCCAGTCCCGTTCCCTTTTCTCGTGACTTGGTCGAGAAGAAGGGATCGAAAATACGCTCAATGATATCAGGGGGGATCCCTGCGCCATGATCCTCAACGATGACGCGAATCCACTCTCGGTCTTCACGATCGATGCACTTTACACGGATGGTGAGGATCTTGTCCCCGTGATACTCTGGATAGCGCTCGTTGAGCGCGTCGCGCGCATTGGTCAGTAGATTGATGAGCACCTGTTCGATCTGTTGGGATCGGCACTTGAGCATGGGAAGATCGGGCTGGATGTCCACGGTGAGTTGAATTTGATCCTTCCTTAGGATGGATCCGACAAGCGACAGGGTCGTATCCAAGATGTCGGAGATGTGCGCGGGGCTGTGGCGCTCGCTTTCCTGGCGGGAAAACGAAAGAAGGCTGCTGACGATTTTGGCGACCCGGTTTCCTTCATCGATGATCCCGCGAGCGTAGTCCCGCAAGGTGTCCATTTGTGTTCGATCGTGAATGAGCTGGGCATAGTTGATCATGCCCGTCAGCGGATTGTTGATTTCATGCGCAACGCCGCTGGCCAGCGTGCCGATGGATTCCAACTTCTGTCCTTGCCGAAGGTGCATCTCTATCGCGATGCGGTCCTCTTCGGCTTGGCGCTGTTCGGTGATGTCTTCCCCCGAGCTAAGTGTTCCGACGATGTTCCCTTCATTGTCGCGCAAGGTGGTATTGCGCCAGGCGATGACGCGCTTGCTCCCATCTCGCGTTAGGATGGCATTTTCAAAGTATTCGGCTGATTTCGCGGTCCCGGAAATCAGGCGATCGAATTCGGCGCAGACAGCGGCCCGCACGTCCTCGGGGATGGCGATCTCGAACCAGTACTTACCAAGCAACTCACGGTCGGAGGTGTATCCCAGGATTTCGAGCCCACGTCGGTTCATTAGCTCGACGCGGCCCCGGCTGTCGAGTACGACGATCATGACGCCGGCGATATCAAGGTAGCGTTGAGCCAGTTCCTTTTCGTGACGCAGTTGGCGTTCGATCTCTTTCAGGTGCGTGATATCCGTGATAACGCCGAAGCTTCCGCGGTAGCGATTGCGTGTATCGAAAATGGGTTGTGGCGAGACAAGCGTGTTCACCGTCATACCGTCAGAGCGCAGGAATGTCAGCTCATAGCCTGCGCTAACCCCTTGTCGGCGCAATCGCATCTGCTCACGGTACTTCGACTGACTCTTTTCGGTCATGAAACCTGCAATTGGCTGGCCGACAAGGTCTTCGAAGCCTCGTGCTAGC
Organism: Candidatus Bipolaricaulota bacterium; assembly: GCA_028277345.1. Classification (GTDB taxonomy): domain Bacteria; phylum Bipolaricaulota; class Bipolaricaulia; order UBA7950; family UBA9294; genus SPBW01. The sequence continues at coordinate 162,048 of JANQGM010000019.1, forward strand.
ATGCGGCTGAATTGGTCGTTGACGTAGCGAAGGATGCCGGCGTCATCTTGGACGGCCAATCCATCCTGCATCGTCTCTATGAGTGTTTGGAACTGCTGTTGCGTCTCTCCCGCGTGCCGCATGATGGGACGTGTGACCCTGGAAAACAGCCAAGCGCCAAGGAGAATCGCGGCAATGGCGGGAGCAAGAGCGAGCCGCATCGCTTGGAAGTAGGGCGCCCGAATCTCAGCAAGATCGACCTTGGCCACGACGCCGAGATTTGGAGGATCAACGGGCTCGTAGGCAGCGAGAACCATGACTCCTCGATAATCCAGCGCAATCGCAATGCCGCTTTCCCCCTGAAGGGCACGGCGCATGGGCTCAGCCAGCTCAGAATCCATGGGAACCGGTTCCGGGGTGTCCAAATCGGAATGGCGATGACTCAGTAGAAACGTGATCTGATCGCCTTCGAGTCTCGCGAGCGTGAACTCGCCGGTTTCTCCGAAGCCCTCATATTGCGCGTGCGCATCCTTGATGATGTCCATGAAATGCCCACGATGATCGGGGTGCTCGTCAAGGTGTTGCTCTTCGTGACGAACGATGGCTTCGATAAGACGCGCTTCGCTTTGGGCGATGTCGAAAAGTCGATTCCCATCGGCTTCTATGGCCGCTGAGTAGAGGACGTACATGGTCAGCGCTGTGATTCCAAGTACGATGATGGCGAGAATGGCGACCAAAAAGAGTATGCGGGACCATTCCTTGCGTGCTGAATAGGGCGCAAACTCCACGGTTGAGATGACGGCCTCCCTTCAGCAGCCCCCTCACCCGGCTCAGGCAGTCTGATCTTCTCGCAAACTCGGCGAAAAGATGAGAATCTCTCTAAAGACACAGTACTATGGCTCTGTGATTGTGTCAAATCGGATTGATCAGTCCTATTTAGCGCGTGCTGAAGGCGGGATCGTGGTGAACGAACGAGGGCAACAAAAACGGCGGCGACTTCGAGAGTGGGGGATGGCTCCGGGAGTCCTTTTCCCGGGAACGAAGAACGCGATTACGGATGTTCCCGGAGTTCGTGTGGGCCATCTGACAGCCATCCGGGGAGATGATGTTCGGACGGGAGCGACGGCCATTTTGCCCCATGGCGGCAATCTTTATCAGGAGAAGGTGCCCGCCGGACTTTCTGTGGCCAATGGGTATGGAAAGCTCATGGGTGGAACCCAGCTTGTTGAATTGGGCGAAATCGAAACCCCGATTGTGTTAACGAACACCTTGGACGTTCCAAAAGCGGCGGATGCCATTTTGGATTGGACGCTTTCGATGTCCGGAAACGAGGCCGTCCGATCGATCAACCCCATAGTCGGAGAGACCAATGACGGCCAGTTGAATGCCATCGAGAAGCGAAGCTTGACGTCAACCGATATGCTTGCCGCTATCTCAACTGCATCGACGGAGACGCCGGCGGAAGGGAATGTGGGCGCCGGAACAGGGACGGTGACTTTCGGGTGGAAGGGTGGAATTGGGACGAGCTCTCGATGTCTTCCGAGAGCACTGGGATCCTATACGGTGGGGGTCTTGGTGCAGTCGAATTTCGGGGGCGTTCTTCAGATTCAAGGGGTGCCGGTTGGAGAGCGGTTGGGGCAGCATTACTTCTCTGAGTCGCTCGATGATGGGACAGCGGATGGATCGATCATGATCGTCGTGGCTACGAATGCTCCGTTGTCCGATCGGAATCTGACTCGGCTGGCAAGTCGGGCGTTCGCTGGACTGGCTCGAACGGGCTCGTCCTTCGTCAATGGATCGGGTGATTATGCCATTGCCTTTTCGACGGCGGACTCCGTCCGACGGACGCCCGAACGAAGGCGTAACGTGACGTCGTTCTCGGAGCTTCCCAATGGTTCCGTATCCCCTCTCTTTCAGACCGTCATCGAAGCGACTGAAGAGGCCATTCTGAATGCGTTGTTTATGGCGGAAACGATGACCGGACGGGAGGGTATCGTTGTTGAAGCCCTCCCCGTTGAGCGCGTTGTGGCGTGGCTGGACGCTCCCGGAGGTGTGGCAACATGACGGAGCGTGAGCAACTGTTCGATGCGTGGGCGGACCGATACGATGCGCATGTTGCGCAGGAGAAGGGCTTCCCATTCGAGGGATACGAGGCGGTTGTTTCCGAGATTGTGAGCAGAGTGTCTGTGACTGCGGGTGAGCGTGTGCTCGATCTTGGTGTCGGGACGGGCGCTCTGGCTGAACGGTTCGAACAGTCAGGCTGTGAGCTATGGGGGCTTGATTTCTCAAACGAGATGCTTGTTCGCGCTCGCGCCAAGTGTCCGACCGGACGGTTCTTGAAGTGTGATCTGCTTGGGGAATGGCCTAACTCTCTGCCTCTGGGCTTTGATGCGATTGTCTCCGGCTATGTGTTTCATGAGTTCAACACAGAGGCCAAGATTCGCATTCTCCGGAGAGCACTTCGTTGCCTAAATCCAAATCGCGCGATCATCATTGGGGACATTGCTTTTTCATCGAGTTCTGAACGCGAGGAAGCCCGCCGCAGATGGAAGAAGGAGTGGGATGAAGACGAGTTCTATTGGGCATGGGACGAAATCGAACCACGGCTGAACGATTTGGGATGCTCCGGCACGTATACGAAGCTGTCAGCCTGCGGAGGCGTCATCGAGCTTCGGAGGACGATCGAATGAATGTCGGGTCCACAGGTTGGCAGGATCTTGAATGCGCCGCCATGCTTGCTTGGCCGGCAGAAGAGGAAAAGGACTATGATGGGTGGCGGCTGCGATTCGCCGATGGGTTCACCAAACGGGCGAATTCCGTCAACGGCGTCGGTGCGTCAACCATCGATCTCTCTACGAAAATCGCGTTTTGCGAAGCCGTCTATGCGCGTCGTGGCCTACCACCGGTTTTTCGCATCACCCCGTTCTCGGAACCGGCACCCTTGGATCGTATCCTAGAACAACGGGGATACAGCCGATTGGACGAAACCCATGTTCTCGTTCAAACGCTCTCCGAGAATCGAGCGCCATCCGATGGCGCGCTCGATGTTCGCCTCGCGTCACCAGCGGACTGGGCTAACGTTCATGCGGTCTTGCAGGACCGTTCTTCGACTGAGCGGGCGCAGATGATCGGCCTGATTCAGCGAATGCCAGCAGGCGTCTCTCCGCTTGTCGGCATTCAGGGTGCGGATGCCGTGAGTTGTTGTCTCAGCGTGGTCGTTGGCGGGTGGTTGGGCATCTTCGCGATGGCGGTTCATGAGGATGTGAAGCGCCGCGGGATCGGGACATCGATGCTTCGATACGCGCTTGATCGAGGACGCGACGATGGCGCGACGCGGGCCTTTCTCCAAGTCCAGGTCGATAACGCCCCCGCCTATAAACTGTATCTGAAAGAGGGCTTTACGCTGGCGTATCCCTATTGGTATCGGAAACGAATGGATTGAGACGGTGCATTACGCTGAGGGAGGCTGAGATCATGACGGGAGGACGTTGGGATGTGAAGGCGAGGCGATGGGGTTCGGGAATTGGCGCAACATCCGGTATCCTTCTCATTCTGTGGCTGTCCCTCTTCCTATGCGCTTGGGGGCAGAGCGCGGCGCTCTTGCGCGACGATCATCCGGAATTCGGGGGATGGATGACCTATGTTGAATCTCCGGGAATCGGACGGATCGCCGTTCACATCCGAACCCCGGATGTGCCTCGTTATCACGATGGTGCTCCCGTGATCGTCAATGTTTCTGGATTCTTTACGGCGTCATCGGGATTCAATTTCCAATGGGATCCCGATGCACTGGGCGCCATCTACATCACCTACCTATGGCCGGGAAAGACCGATGCCCGCACCGGCATTCGTAGCGACGGGGATTTCGACTATGGTGGGCCAGATTGCCTGACCGCATTGCGAAGCGTGATCCGTTTCGCGACCGGCGAAATTCCCAATGAGAACGGCGATTTTCTTCACGACCTGTTCGACGGACTTCCGCTGTACGACGTCTCCGGTTTGTACGCCTTCTCCCACTCGGGGATCGCGGCGACCAATGTCATGGCCTTGCACGGAGCGTCGTTCCCAAAGATGGGGTTCTTCGTTGGGCGCGAGAATCCGACACTGGATGCCCTTTATCCATTGGAGCCCGGTCATTGGGATGAAGACACCGGGCGGGCGCAGCACAATCCGTTCTACGACCCTGCCGGGTACACGCCGACATCGATTGCCATCGACTACTCGACGGTCTCGTGGTCCAGCGACCTGAGCCGCCCGGTGTTTCTCTCTCCCCAGAACGGCCAAATCGTCTATCGCTGCTCAACGAAGCATCCCCGGATGTGGGAAAAGGACTACTGGTCCACGGGGTTGCTGCAGGCCTTGTTGGACAACGGTGCGTTGACGCGGGAGACGTGGCCCGAAACGTTGGCGACGCCCGAAGAGGCAGCCGCCCATTGGCCGTTCAGAACGACAGTGAACAACTACTCGCGTTTGCCGGATGTGCTGCCCCATCTCAAGACGATGCTGGTGTTTGCGGCGGCCGACCATGTTCAGACCGCGCTTGACAAGCCACACATACATCACGCGTACGACGGCTTCCATACGACGGCCGGGCTATGGTGCCGCTTAAATCCCGATCGCGCCTATGTCCGCGCCTTCTCAAGCGTCGATGCAGAAACGGTTGTTCCGGACAACGCCGCCAATACAGAGCCCTCGACCTGGGCCGTTATCCGGGACTGGGGGTATCGAACGCCGCCTCGGAGTTTGCATCAACAGGTTGTGCTGGCGGCGATTGCGGAGATGTGCGATCGTCATGTCAACGGAATTTGGTCGAACGACCTGGATGCAGTCTTGCACGCCTATGGACTGAGCGCAGGCCAGGGAGAGGAGATGGCGATGGTTGTATTCCCGGATGGAACGCACGTGATGGCCTCCCCGCTGTCAGCGAGGAGTGAAGACAACGAGGCCCGCGATTTCGGGTTGTACATGGATGCGGCGTGGGCGCCGACGTGGGATGCCGTCGTCATCGACTGGCCGGACTTTGGACTGCCGGCGCAGCCCGAACGCGCGGCGGCTCAGATTCGTGAGGCCTACGAGCGGGCGAAGGCGGGAGAACGGCTGGAAATCGGATGTATCGGAGGTACGGGCCGCACGGGGACGGTGCTTGCTTGCATGGCCGTCTTGGCGGGAATCGCCGCCGATGAGGCCGTCGATTGGGTGCGCGATGCCTACAAACGGGAGGCTGTCGAAACGGACGATCAAGAACGTTGGGTTCACTGGTTCGCTGAGTTCGTTCGGGATTAGCCGAGCGAACCCAATCCTAGGAACTTATCGATTGGCCCCCTTCTGCCGCGCGGTGGCGACATCTTGAAGCGTCGTGTTCTCAAGAAAACGGACCACGGCATCGCGAGCTGGCTTCCACAGGGGGTGCATATCGCACTCATGATCGCACTCGCAGGGGCAGAGATAGAGCGGGCAGTCATTGAGAACATCTGGGCCGTCCATCGCTACGACCACGGTCTTGAGTGTGATGTCGGTGGCTGGCTGAGCGAGCTGAATTCCTCCATGTTTCCCGCGGGCGGCATGGACGAGTCCTGCCCGGCGAAGCTGGCCGATGATTTTGGCCAGAAGCGGATAGGGAACGGAGGCGGAAGCAGCGATATCCTTTGTGGAGACCGGGATATCGGGTGGGCACAGGGCGACTTCAGCGAGTGCAAGAACAGCGTATTTCGCTGTTTTCGAATACAGCATCGAGACCTCCCATCACAAGCGCCTGAAGTGTAGGCGTCTTTGAGCCAAATGCCAACTGCTCGCACTGGCCCGCCGGAGGCTATCGAAGGGTCAACCCCTCTGCAGAAAACTCGAAGATGTATCGCGTTTCGTAGTTGCGAGCGAGCGAGAGATGGAGCGTCAACTCTGAAAGGTCATAGACGATCGACCATTGCGTCCCACTCGCGCTGACCTGCTCGAGCAGATCCATCGCGGCGTTGGCGTCAAGCGCGCCCTCGGCATGAGTCAAGGCGCTTTGCAACCGGTCGAAGCGAGGGCACAGCCCGTCGGTCTGATCGTAATCGCTCAGGGTGAAGTTGGTGGCCTGATGCCACGGAGTCTCTGAAGAGATCGTTCGCAACTCGCCGTCCACATATTCGACGACGATCGCTCCTCCATCCCGATCAGCGATGAGGTAGTGCAGATGCGGACCGCCTTGATTGCGAATTGAGACGGACTCCAGAAGCGTAGCGGCTTCGCCGGTTGTTCGCGTGTTCTCCAACACGAGACGAATCAACTGGAGATTGCCGACGGTGGGTTTGTCGGGGTCGCTGACGTACTGATCCGAGGCCACGGCGGCCATGGCGACGGCCAACCCGTGTTCGTTGATCCCATTGAACGGGAGCTGCGGCGATTCAAGCAGCGGCATCAGGGCATGGTGGGGTTGGTCCTCCAGTGACGTCCAAAGGGCCTCGTCTTCGATGAGATAGGCGAAATCGACGCTGGTCACAGAGGCGTATCCCTCCTCGGGGTGGGTATGCAACAAGATCATGGGGCTGTGCTCCCAATCGAAATTGCGGCCGAATAGCGGCGAATTCGAATCTCCGAGCGCGGCGAACAAGGAGCATCCCCACGCAGCGATCGGAGCGGACGACGACTCTGACGTTAGATCCTCGGGAACATCGTAAGGCCCTGTCCAATGCATGGTGTACACCGGGTAGGGGTCAATCATGGTGATCGACGCCAGCGTTTCCTCGACATGGTCGGGAGTGGGGCTTGCTGTGTCTTGCTCGGGCTTGCACCCGGTAAGAATCAGGAACAACACCATGAGGGCCATGCCTCCACGCCGTACTCGATGAGATATCATGCGTTCGCCTCCGTTGCCTAGGGTCTGAGTTAGCTTTCTGACCCATCGTCAATCGGAGTTGTGAAGAAACGATGGAGCGATGGAATGCGATCGCGTCCGCGGCGGCCCTAGACTACGGAAGAGTCAGCGGAGTCCATCCAATCGTGCCATTCATCGCAGGAGGCGATGAATGAAAACTCGCGAGGAGTGGGGCCGGCCTCCCCACGAGCTGATTGAACGGACGAGCGATCCTTGGTGCCTACTCCGCTGCAAGCGCGTCAACGGGATTCAATCGAGACGCGCGCCAAGCCGGCCACACGCCCGACAGCGCGCCGAGCACAAAGGAAAACACCAAAACGCCGGTGACGAGCCACCCGTCGATAACGGGGGCAAACGAACCGACCCCCAAGCTGGGACCGAGGACTCGTGTGCCCGCCACGCTGAGAAGGCTTCCCAGGACGAGTCCGAGCATCCCTCCCATGAGTCCCATGAGTCCTGAATCGAACAAGAACAGAATCAATACTTGGCCGTCACGTGCGCCAACGGATTTCAGGATGCCGATTTCGCGCGTTCGCTCAAGAACAGCGGTGTACATGGTGTTCATCAGACCGACGCCTCCGACGATCAGCGCCACGGCGGCGATGCTCGCCAGGACTGTTTCGATCATGCCCAGCGTTCCCTGAATTTCATCGGCGACTTCTTGGATCGAAATGGGGGTGCCGGTGGCTTCCTGCTGGCCGATGGCGGCCTGGATCGCATCCTTGGTTTCACTGATGGGTGCGCCGCCCCCCACGCGAGTAATGGTGACCGACATCATGCTGCGTCCGGCGAGAACCTCTGACGCGCGTTCGTTGAGCACAAACAAGGCATCGTCCGTATTCGTGAGTCCTCGGAGCACAAGATCGGCGGAATTGCCGGTGCCCAGGTTCTGTGCGAGTCCCTGCCCGCTCAACGCGCCTTCGGAAGCCCCGGCATTGTCGTCCTGGAGTCCGCTGGAGCTGAGAATCCCCACGACCGTGAAGGGGATGTCTCCGATTGCGATGCTGTCACCGATTGCAAGCTGGAGAAGCTCGGCGGACCGGGCGCCGACCACAACTTGGTTGTCGATGCTGTTGGCGAAGGACGCGCCCTCTGCGATGTCAAACCCACCCAAGACCGATGAGAAGGACGCCAGAAAATCGAGGGACGGCGTCGATACGCGCAAGAATCCGCTGGTGGATTCCGTACTGACGGGTTGGATCTGGGTGCCGAGCGTTCCAGCTTCGATAAGCTGTGGCACCTGTTCGAGCAGCAGCTGGGTGTCCAAGCTCGTGGTCGCCGCGCGACGTAGGGCATCGCGAAGATCCTCTGCTGTCTCCGTGTTCCCGTCAGCGTTTGCTGCAGCGTTTCCCAGATTGTCGGGTGAGAAGGTGCCTCCGGTTGATGTGTCCGTTTGAGGCGGGGACGGCGATTGCCCGCTGAAGGCGCGGACGGATTGTCCCGTTCCGGGCGCGAACCCGCCGACTGCGCCGCGGCCGCCCTGAGTGCCGCCCCCGATGGGCGAGATGAGAATGATGTCGTATCCGATGTCCTCGAACTGTTGTAGGACGGCCTGTTGAACGCCGGTTCCGATGGAAAGCAAGGCCACGACGGCGGTGACGCCGACGAGAACGCCGAGGATGGTGAGCCAGGACCGGGTGCGCCGACTGCCGATGTTCTTTAGCGCAAGACGGAACAGGTTAAGCTTCATCGGACCACCTCCAGAGACTGCTGCGCTGCGATGCGGCCATCGCGAAGGGTCACGAGCAGATCGGCCATACCGGCGATATCGGGATTGTGCGTGACCACGAGGACGATCTTGTCGTCGTCAGCGAGTCCGCGCAGCAGATCGAGGATGCGCTCGCCTGTGCCTGTATCCAGATTGCCGGTGGGTTCATCCGCCAAGATCATGGCGGGTTCGTTGATCAGCGATCGGGCAATGGCCACGCGTTGTTGCTCGCCACCGGACAGCTTCGATGGGCGGTGGTTCTTGCGATCTGCCAATCCGACGAGATCCAGAGCCTGTCGAGCGCGGGCGCTGGCATACTTGGCGGACTTGCCGCGAAGCAGCAGAGGAAGCCCGACGTTTTCCAGCGCCGTGAGATTTCCGACGAGGTTGTACTTCTGGAACACGAAGCCGATCTCGGAAGATCGAACGTCCGCGCGCTCGCGCGATGTCAACGTCGTGAGATCGCGCCCTTTGTATTCAACGGTCCCGGCCGTGGGAACATCCAAGCAGCCCGCCACATGAAGCAGCGTCGATTTTCCGGAGCCTGAATGCCCCATGATGACGGAGAACTGAGTCGGAAGAAGCTGAAGGCTGACGCCGCGAAGGGCGTGGACTTGCGTTTCTCCCATCTCATAGGTCTTCTGTACGTCGTGTAATGAGAGCAAGAGAACCTCCTACGGCTCGTAGATGAACTCGATCAATTCGATCTGACTGAAGCTTCGCATTTGGCGGTAGCCCTCATCCGCATTTTCTTCGGGTAGGCTGTCTGAGGCGTACTCCAACTCGAGGAAAGGGAAGATGGGGAGAAGATTGCGAATCCCAAGATCCACCGGCATGGCCAGATTGATCTGAACGTTCGCGAAATCGGCATGCGTATAGGTTGCGTAAATGACGTCAAGCCCAGCGATCGCGCCCTCCTCTCCAACGATAAGGAACCCGCCGTCCGGAAGGATGTACTCTCGCTGAGGCACAAGGATTTCATCATCAATGGCCGATAACGGCGATAGATTGACTGTCCCGCCGGAGCTTGTGGGAATGCCGAATCCCAGCCCTCTCAAGGGGATGCCGAAGAAACCGATGTTGACGCCGGCTAGAGGCACCGTGTTGGTGCTGGAGGATTCGATCCGGTACATGCCGTCCGCCTCAGGAACGATCTCTGTCGTTGTGGTGGAGACGCCGTCGACACCCTCGCGCGAAACGGTGTACGCGTATTTCAGGTAGCCGCCGGGATAGGCGCTCCCTCCGAAGAGATCGATTTCAGTCGTTCGTTCATTTCCTTGATGTGTCCCGCTGGGGGGCTGCGTTTGGGCAATGCCTTCGGAGACCCACACCGAGGTGAGCGCGCCGAGTAGCAGAAGGATCGCGGCGAGGCGCAGTAAGCGGTTGTTCTTCATCAGACACTCCTTGTCAATCCGTTAGGTTGTTGGGTGATCGCGACAGCCATTCACCGAACCCTAGACGAGGCGATTGAAGGAGGGCCGACATTCTGTTGTCAGAAATGTGAAGAGTCGAAAGCTCAGTTGCCGTTTTGTAGACGCGCGAGAATCCGATCGGAGTACTCGGGGTAAAGGTGGCGGATGCAATCGCTACAAATGCCGTGAGATACGGCTGATGGGAAGGCATGTTGGAAACTCTCATCGACAGACACCCATCGCTCGTGAGCGAATTTCAACCGTAGGCAGTTCGAGCACAGCACAACCGATTGATCCGCGTGGGATGACGACGGAAGCGAGCGCCGGAGTTCCTCCACAAGGGCCGACTCTCCGCTGGCGTTGTCGAGTGCTCCCCCTAGGTCGATAACGATGCCGCGAAGCCTCGCCGGATGTCCATTCGGCGTGCGTTCGAGGATCATGCCTCGATCCATATACCAGGTGTAGTCGCCGTCTGCCCGTTGAATGCGGTAGTCGATCTGATACAACGGAGCGCGGCCTTCGAGGTGGTCGCGCATGGCCTGCAGGGTGCGTTCGGCATCATCCGGATGAACGAGGTCCATGTAGGCTTGATATCCGGCCCCGCGAAACGACTTCGGGGGATAGCCGAGCATGGTGACCTTGCGATCGCTGGCGATCACTCGATTGTCGATCACATCCCACTCCCACCAAGCGAATTGGGACGTTTCCAGAACCTCGTAAAGAAGTCGGTGAAGATCGTCAAGCGCATACGTTCCCATCATTCCTCCAAACACACTATACGATGGATTGCCTTCCAAGATGGCGCGAACTAGGATGATGCTGTGAAGGCGAACGCTCGATGGAGGCTGTTTCAGAAACTGGCAAAGGCGGTGTGCTTGGCCGTCCTCGTGGCCGCGTTTTGCTCGGAGACATCGTTGGGGCATCGGGTGTTGCGCGATATAGCCTACGCCGACGTCGATGGACATACGCTGTGGCTTGATCTGTATCTCCCAGACCCCGTCCCTCAGACGATGGTTCCGCTTGTGGTTTGGGTTCATGGCGGGGGGTGGCGGAATGGGTCGAAGGACGATACCTATGCTCCCCCAACGCTGGGCGAGGCGTATGCCGTGGCCAGTATCAACTACCGCCTCTCGGGCGTCGCGCCGTTCCCTGCACAAATTCACGACGTCAAGGCGGCGGTTCGCTGGCTCCGCGCCCATGCAGAGCAGTATGGATTCGATCCCGAACGCTTCGGTGCCTGGGGAGCCTCGGCAGGAGGGCATCTGGTCGCCTTGCTGGGCGTCTCGTGCGGTCACCCCGACCTAGAGGGGACGGTCGGTGAGCATCTTGACCAATCCAGCTGCGTTCAAGCGGTGTGCGACTTCTTCGGTACGACCGACTTCTTCACCCTCGTGGAGCAACGCGGATTGGGAGAGAATCGGCGGATCATGGCGGAGGACCTGTTGCTCGGCGGACGGGTTGAGGCCCTTCCCGAACTGGCTTCCTTGGCCAGTCCGAGTTCCCATGTGCATGCGCAGGCGCCTCCATTCCTGATCTTGCATGGATCCGAGGATCCTGTCGTGCCGGTCGGTCAGTCCATCGGCTTTGCCTCCGCCCTCCAAGGGGCAGGCGGGCGTGTCGAGCTTGTGATTGTCGACGGCGCCGGCCATGGCTTCTCCCGCGATCATCTCGTCCACGTGAAACCGTTCTTCGATCTCTGGCTCAGGAAGGCGGAGTAAGCTTCTGTAGGACACGGCTGACGGTCCGGCAGCGGCCGACGATTGCGCGCGGTCAGCAGCACGGAAGCACTCGCTGAAGCAGGCCACCCCTTCGAGTACAATCAGTTTCAGCAGCCGCATCATCTATCTGAACAGCCACGTTGTGGCGAAGTCCTCTTTTGTCCGTGCGACTCCGTCTCATCAGACAACGACACAAACGCTTTCTCTCAACCTGGAAATCCGGGAGGTTACGATGTCGGAAGTCCAAATCAAAGTTGCAAAACGAGCAGTCTACGAAGACCTCATTCAGGACTACGTGAATGCCGAACGGTTCCCAAATGGTTTCAGCGCATGTCCTCGATTCGAGGAGGGCCAGACGTTCCGTGCTCAATGGCCGAAGAAGCCCGAAGGGTTTCCCTGCGACTGGGCGTGGGCGGACATCCAACGTGCGGTCGCCATGATTGGTTTCGGAGCGAATCCTCCTTGGATCAATCGTCCAGGGACGACTGTGATCTGCTGCAACGACGGGTTGCGTCCGGTCACGTTCGTTGTCGAGCGCGTCGAAGGAGAGGGAGCATGACCATCAGGATCACCGTCGTTCGAAAGGCCTGCTACGAAGACCTTCAAGCGGCCCATTGGGATTTCGAGCGATTTCCCAAAGGAGGAGCGTGTCGGTTGTTTGAGGAAGGGCAATCCTGGCAGATCGCCGGATGGCCGGACATGCCGGAGGGCTTCCCCTGCAATTCAGCATGGGCGGACATTCGAGACGATGTCGCCACCGTTGCGTTCGGTGGAAGCCAACCGTGGATATCTGGAGAGGGCAAAGCGATGACCTGCTGCAACGATGGATTTCGTCCGGTTAGCTTTCTGGTCGAGCGAATGGATTCCGGAGAGGAGAGCGCATGAAGGCGCGAATCACCGTCATCAAGAAGGCATTTCACAAGGACATTGTCGATCAATACTTCCCGCAGTTGGTGGAGCAGGCCTCCATCTGCACCGTTTTTGAGGAGGGAGAGGCCTACGAGGTCGAAGGCCCGTTCCCGTCCAAGCCCGAGGGATTCTGCGACTGGGCATGGACGGACATTCACAAGACCGTCGCCCTGACGATGATGGGGGCGAATCCGACGCCGGGCACGGAGTTTTCTTGTTGCAGCGATGGCCTGCGACCGGTGACCTTCCGCATCCAACGCATCAAGGAGTAAGCATGGCGCGCGCGAAGATCACGGTGCTGAAGACGACGTTCCATCAGGATTTGGTTGACGACTACCTGAAGAACGAGACGTAGTCCCCTTACGCAACGGAAAGGTAGGAGCTTCATGGAACGCCCGGTAGAACCATCGGCGGCTAGGTCGGATTGGATTTCGCGATTTCCCCTTTATTACGGATGGGTCATTCTCGGCGTCGGCACGCTGGGGATTGTGATGACGGGCCCGGGGCAAACCTTCGTGGTCTCGATGTTCATCGAGCCGCTCATTCGCGACCTCGGACTCAGCCGATCCGCCATCAGCACGCTCTATATGATTGGAACACTGGGGAATGCCGTCCTTCTTCAACTGTTGGGTGTCGGGCGAATCATCGACCGCCGCGGTCCTCGCCGGGTCGCCGTTGTCAGCGCCATTTTGTTGGCGTGCGCGTGCTTCTATATGGCCACGGTTTCGGCGGCATGGATGCTCGTTCTCGGATTCATGGCGCTGCGTTTCTTTGGACAGGGAAGCCTGAACCTGGTTTCCAGCACGATGATCAACATGTGGTGGGTTCGCCGCCGAGGCACGGTGCGCGGCGCGTCCGGAATTGCCAGTTCCGCGATCGTCGGCGTCCTGCCGGGGATTGTCATGATGCTGATCGGAGCTGTCGGCTGGCGCTCGGCCTATGCGGTGCTTGGCGGCGCATTGCTCGTGGTGATGGTTCCGGTGGCCGCCGCCCTCTATCGCCGCCGTCCGGAAGATCACGGTCTCCTACCGGATGGCGGTGCACCGAAGGTGGTGCCCAAGCGGCAAGCGCTCGATTCAAATCTTGACTACACCCTGGCACAAGCGCTTCGAACGCCGCTTTTCTGGGTGTTGTCCTGCGGCATTGCCTCGATGTCCATGCTCGGCACCGGGCTCATTTTCCACATGGAGAGTATCGTGACCGACCAGGAACTGGCGGCCTCCGTTGCCGCCGCGGTGTTCGTGCCCATCGGCATGGTGCAGGCCGTGCTTCGGCTGCCTGTCGGATTTCTTGTGGACCATGTCTCACCGAAACTCGTACTCACCGGGGCTCTCGTGCTTCAAGCCGCCGTGCTCTGGATGGCGACGAGGTTGATCTCGACGACCAGTGCGATGGTGTACGGCGGCGTCTTCGGAGCCATGCAAGTGGGCTGGGGCGCCGCCGGCGCGGTGATGTGGGCCAAGTATTACGGACGTGCGCATCTCGGCAGCATCAGTGGCGCCGGTATGTCCATCGCCATCGTCGGATCCGCGCTCGGTCCCATGGCGATGGGGCTGGCTCGCGATCTCATGGGAACGTATTCGACCTTCTGTAACCTGGCCGCCTTCATTCCCCTTGGATTGGCGGTTGCCGCTGCTCTCGTACGTCCGCCGACGGACAAGGATGGCAGGGGAGCGGATGCCGCCACTTGAGCGAATGGCCATGATCACCGTCTCGTTTGATTCCCTCACCTCGCGGCGTATACTCGGTTCCATTGTCGACGCAACGAAGCATTCATCGCCAACGGACGAGCAAAGGAGGAGCCAATGACCTTGAACGAACACATCAAAGACGCTGGGAATTCGCTCCTGGATTGCCGAACGATCGCCTAAACGCGTTCGTTACCCGTTGACATCCACCTGAGCGAAATCGCTCTCATCACCCCTCTGCGCGCGTGGCACGCCGTGCGCGATGTCTCAAGGAGTAAATATGCTTTTCGATCCATGCATGAACTGGAGTTTGCGTTCGGCGACGTCCGATGATTTGGACGGAATCTGCGACGTGATTCACGAGTATTCAAAGGCGATTCACGGCATTGGAAATGATTCCAAGCGTGCCGTGGAGCTGACATGGGGACAACCCGGGTTTGACGTTGATCGGGATACGCGTGTGGCTGAGCTTTCGGATGGCCGTATTGTCGGATATGGCGAGATTGAGGATCTGGAAGAGCCCCACGCCAAGATCGCCGGTTGGCTGCGTGTTCATCCGGACTGCAACGGCCGGGGACTCGAATCCGAACTCTTGGCATGGTGCGAGGCCCGTGCCATACAGAGCGTCAAGCTCGCTCCCGAGCACCTCCGTGTGACGCTGGGATTTGGCGTTCCGGAAAGCGATTCCTTCCTTAATGAACTGCTCGCGAAGGACGACTATGGATTGATTCGCCATTTTTGGCGGATGGTTATTGAGTTGGATCACGACATCCCAGAACCGGCGTGGCCGGCCGGAGTAACGGTTCGCACGTTCGTGCTCTCAGAAGACTTAGAAGCCATGGTTCGCGCCTCGCGGGATTCGTTTCAGGATCATTGGGGGCATGTGGACACGCCGTTTGAGGAAGAACTCGAGATGTGGGATCACTGGATTCGCAACGATCCCCGCTTCGATCCCGGCTTGACGTTTTTAGCCATCGCCGACGATGAGATTGTTGGGTTCTCTTCGTGCGATCCGATGAATGCGGAAGATCCGAAAATGGGATTTATCGATGTGTTGGGCGTTCGCCGCGCCTGGCGGCGGCGGGGGATTGCGATGGCGCTGCTGCATCACACGTTCCGAGAATTTAAGAAGCGAGGACAAGAACGGGTCGGACTGGGGGTGGACGCAACCAGTTTGACGGGAGCGAATCGCGTCTACGAAACGGCGGGGATGAAACCGGTTCGTCAGATCAATGTGTATGAGAAGGAACTGCGCGCCGGCGTCGATCCGAGCTTGCGAGATCTGGAGGAGGGCGAGAACGCATGAAACCCCTCCATGATCTGACCACCATTGGGCGAGGGCGCCGTTTGCGTCCCATCGTGGAAGCCCTACTCGCGGAGTATGGCGTCGTTGCTTCGAAACTGAAGCAGATTACCGAGGCCAGCAACACGATCTTTAAGGTGACTGATGCCCGACGAAAGCAGTACGTGCTGCGGATCGCGGCGCCCAAGAGTTGTCATGGACCTGACGAGATGCGATCGGAAGTGGCCTGGCTTCAGGCGTTGGCAGAAGAAACGGATATCGGTTGCCCCGCGCCGGTCGTTCGGCTGGACGGCGGTTATATCACTGAGCTCAGTGCTCCCGAAGAAGATGTTAAGCTCAGCAGTTCACTCTTCCGATGGGTTCCCGGACGGATGCTTGACGAGGTGTTAACGCTGGAGAACGTGTCCCGCCAAGGGATGCTGATGGCTCGGCTTCACCAGCATGCCGGATCGTTTTCTCCGCCAGCCGGATTCCGCATTCGGACCTACGATACCGTCTTCCCCTACGCCGCGCCGGGATACGCTGGGATCGAACCGCTCGTGCTGTTTGATGAAGGTCCGGCGGCACCGCTCGGTGCCGGCCGGCGCGCCGTTTTCGAGAATGCGTACGACAGGGTCGCAGGGGAGTTCGAAGGACTGATGCAATCCGGAGAGCGTCTGCGCGTCATTCACAACGATCTGCACGTTTGGAACGTCAAGGTGACGCGGAGCGGCATCTTCGCCCTCGATTTCGAAGACATGATGTGGGGCTTCCCGATCCAGGATATCGCGACGACGCTCTATTACTACCGATGGCGCGATGACTATGAGGAGCTGTTGGGAGCCTTTCGCAGCGGGTATGAAGGTGTCCGGGAGTGGCCGCAATCCCACCGAGGCCAAATCGATGTGCTCATCATGGGACGGGCGTTGTTGCTGGCTAACTTTATTGCGGTGTCCAAGGATTCCGAGGACATCGCCTTCGCACCCGACTACTTGAAGCGTGTCGAGGAGCGGCTTCGAGGCATTCTCCAAAGCAAGGTGTAGAATCTAGGACCATGACCGAATCAATGGATCGCCTCCCTCGAATCGGGCTCGCGCTGGGATCGGGCGGCGCTCGGGGCGCGGCGCATACGGGAGTGCTCAAGGTGCTCGAAGCCGAGGGCATTCCGATTTCCATAGTTGCGGGGTCCAGCATTGGAGCGCTGGTGGGAGCGGCCTTTGCCGTCGGCCTTCCTTCGGAACGCATGGAGCATGAATGGCTGGCAACAGGGACGAGGCGGCTCCTCCGCAGCTTCCTGCCGTCTTTTCATCCCGCCGGATTCAGTTCCGGAAGTGAGCTCAAGCGCGTTCTTTCGGAATTGCTCGGCGATCGTAAGATCGAGGATCTCGAGATTCCCTATGGCGCGATGGCATGCGATATCGACACCGGAGAAGCCATTCCCTTGAGGAGCGGATCGCTCGTGGATGCGATCCGTGCATCGACAGCCATTCCCGGCGTTTTCCATCCGATGCGTTATGATGGCCGCCTTCTGATGGATGGCGGGCTCGTCGACCCCGTTCCCATTCGTCTTTGCCGAGCGCTGGGAGCTGATTTCGTCATCGCGGTGGATATTACGCCGACGCCCACGCCGACCACGGCACGGCGGCGGAACGCGTGGAATCGAATCGGAGAGAGTCTTGCTGGGAGCTTGGCACAGACGACGGTACTGCCGGCGACGTTGGCGGAGTGGTTGGAAGGCGTCTTTCGTGAGCGCCCGGCCGAGGAGCGGCCGTTGCCCGGCGTATACAGCATCATGAATCAAACGGTGTCCATTCTGCTGCAAGAGATGCTTCGACAAAAACTCATTTTGCACCCTCCCGATATCCTGATCCGGCCGGAACTGGACTTGCACTTCATGGCCTATCAGCGTGCCGAAGCTGGAATTGAGGCTGGGTGTCGAGCTGCGGAAGCCGTCCTTCCCGAGCTTCGGAGAAAATGGGCGGAAACGTCCTCTGGCGAGTAGACGCTCGGCTTGTTCTGCTGCCGGCGGTTGAGGCATGATCCTGGCGAGGTGACAGGATGATGAGGATCAGACTCAGAGGACTCGCGTGGATTGGTCTTGTTGCGTTGCTCGTTCCTGCTGTCGGCGTTTCGGCGGCGGAGACCCTGCCGGATGTTGTCGTGTTCTATCGAGAGGGATGCAACGATTGCCGTCATATGGATGAGGTCCTTGAGGAACTGTACGCCCAATATCCGAATCTGGTCATCTCGCACATCGAAGAAACGGATCCCGGAGCCTCCGATCTGATGTGGACGTTGGCGACCAAGTACGGCATCTTTCCCTCCAAATTCCCCGTCATCTTCGTCGGGGATGAGGCGTTGGTGGGGACGGGGAGGGACAAGGAACTCCGCCTACGCGCCGCAGTCCGGGATTGCGTGTTCAATGGCTGCGAGTCGCCGATTTCTCAAGTGAGTGAGAAGCCGTTCCCGTGGATCACCGCTGCTTCGCTGTTGGTGGCGCTTCTTGTCGCCGCCATCATTCTTCTGCAATGACATTGGGGCGAAGGCTCCGTCTACGTCGTGGGCTTGCCTTCCTTCTCGCGCTCAGCTTCTGTCTTGCCGGATGTCGTTTCCTTGAAGCCACCTCGGATCGTGATCCCGACATCTATCGCGATGCGATGCGAGCCTGGGTGATCGAGCTGTCGGCGCACGCACGCGAGTCCTACCCCGGCTTTCTCGTCGTAGCCCAAAATGGCGAGGAATTGATCACCTCCGGTCGAACCCATCAAAGCCCGCTTTCCCTCGACTACATCAACGCCCTCGACGGATTGGGACGCGAAGACCTGTTCTACGGTTACGACGCAGACAATGAACCCACGCCCACGGATGCATCGGAATGGATGCTCGGCTACTTGACGCGAGCCGAGCTGGTGGGCCTTACGATTCTCGTGACCGACTACTGCTGGGATTCCGACAACGTCGCTCACTCCGAGGCCGCGAATGCTGCCCACGGATTCTTATCCTTCGCCGCCCCGAGCCGCGAGCTCGACCGGATTCCTCAGATTCAACCCGCAGAAGATGGACGCAACGTCGTGTCGTTCGCCGAGGCACGGCACTTTCTCTATCTCCTCAATCCCGGTGCATTCGCTTCGCGAGAGGCGTATCTCAGCGCACTGGAGAACACCCACTACGATCTGCTGATTATCGACCCGGAGTATGAGGGAACCCCATTGCCATTCGCTGAGATCGAACGACTTCGCGCAAAGCCCTTGGGAGCCTCTCGGTTGCTGCTGGCGTACCTGTCCATTGGCGAAGCCGAGGCCTATCGCAGCTATTGGGACACGTCTTGGTCGGCGCATCCTCCGGACTGGCTGAGGGAGGAGAATCCGCATTGGCCGGGCAATTACTCAGTCGACTACTGGAACGACGAGTGGCAAGGATTGGTTTACAGTTCCCTGGACGCGATCCTGGCCGCAGGCTTCGATGGCGTTTACCTCGATCGCGTCGATGTCTACAAGGAGTTCGAAGAGTAATGGCTCGTTCTCCCTGCCTTCATTTGGCAGGGCACCCCATTGTTTCGCACACGTTGGACGAAAGTTCCAGACGTTGGCGCGTACGTGCGGAAGAATGGGTCGATCTTCGATTCTGGCCGTTGGACGCGGGATCGGATAGTCTGTGGGCTCTATCGCCGTCACCTTGAAGCAAGGAGCCGCCATGATTGCCGTCACACTCGATCGAATCAAGATTTCGTATGCGCAGGCCACGGTGTTTGAGGGCCTGAGCTGGGAAGCGCATGATGATCGCGTGGTAGGCTTGGTCGGTCCCAATGGTTGCGGGAAAAGCACGATGCTCAAGGCGATCATCGGCGAGATTCGTCCCTCCGAAGGCGTCATCTCCGAACGCTCCGGCCTGACCGTCGGGTATCTGCCCCAAGCCGTGGAATTCCCGGAGGGCGTCACCGTGATCGAAACGGTGCGATCGGGCGCTCGTGCGCTGTTGGACATCGAAGCCGGATTGGCCCGTGTCGAGGCGAGGTTGAGCGACCCTCAGGTCTATGAAGACGACGACATGCTAGCCGAGGTTCTTCATGAGCAGGAAGAACTGCTGGTGGCCTACGACCGCTTGGGCGGTCCCGGGTTGGAATCGCGCATTCGATCCATTCTTCACGCCCTGGGCTTTCGATCCCGTGATTTCGACCGGTCCGTCAACGTGCTTTCCGGCGGACAGAAAAAGATGGTCGGGTTGGCTGCCCAGGCGGTCAATCGTCCGGATCTTCTTTTGCTTGATGAGCCGGACAATCACCTGGATCTGACGGGGAAGATGTACCTGGAGAAGTTCCTGCGGGATTATGAGGGCGGTGTCATCCTTGTCTCGCACGATCGGTATCTGCTCGACCTTGTGGTGGACGAGATAACCGAGCTGGAAGGCGGCGTCATCACGCGGTTCCCGGGCAATTACTCCGAATACGCTGTGGAGAAAGAGCATCAACGTGCCTTGCACGAGAAACACTATGCCGATCAGCAGAAGGAGATTCACCGGTTGGAGCAATCGGCCAAGCGGCTGTTGACGTGGGGAGCCGTGTTTGACAACGAGAAATTCATCAAACGCGGACAGAATATCCTCAAGCGCATCGAGCGCATGGAGAAAATCGACCGGCCGCATCAACAGCGCGAGATGAAGCTGTCCATTTCCGGTTTCCGCGGCAGCACCAAGGTGATGGAGGCGTCTGGACTCTCCAAGGCGTATCCCGCGAGGGAGGATGGCTCGGAAACCAAGACGGTGCTCGATGGCTTGGATCTGCTCGTTCGGCACGGCGAACGCGTGGGATTGGTCGGTGCCAATGGATCCGGGAAGTCCGTCCTGTTTCGTTTGATTCGCGGGCAGGAATCGCCGACGCGTGGCGACGTGATCCTGGGGCCCAGCGTCGTTACCGGCTACTACGCCCAAGAGCACGAGACCCTCGATCTCGATCGATCGCTGATCGACAATCTGCGGCATGCGGCCGGGGTTTCGGAGACGCGCGCGATGCAGACCTTGCTGCAATTTGCGTTCACCTACGATCAGGCGAGACGCCCGGTCTCGGATCTGTCCGGAGGAGAGCGAAGCCGCCTCCAGCTGGCTCTCATCGTGTTGTCGGGCGCCAACTTCCTGATGCTGGACGAGCCGACCAATAATCTCGATATCCGGTCCGCGGAAATCCTCGAAGATGCATTTGACGAGTTGGAGGGGGCGGTGTTGGTGATCTCGCATGATCGCTACTTCCTTGACCGGGTTGTCGATCGGATTGTCGAACTCGTGGATGGGCAGCTCGTCGAGTACGCGGGCGGCTATTCCGAGTACGCGCGCAAGTCGGGACTCCACCCGGATGAGGGCGAACGTTGATGCGGATCGGATTGGTATCGGATACGCACGTCCCGATGAGCCTCAAGCGGCTGCCATCGGCATTGCTCAACCGGCTTGACGGCGTGGATGCCATTCTTCATGCCGGCGATCTCGTGTCCCTGGGCGTTCTTGAAACGCTGTCCGAGATTGCTCCCACAACCGCGGTGGCGGGAAACGCCGATCCTCCTGAAGTGGCACGGAGGTTGGCGGACCGCGAGCTGGTGCGTTTCGAAGGACGAACGATCGGCCTTAAACACGGGCATCAACCCCATGCCGTTCAGGCCCATTACATCGAGTGGGACTACGACCATCCTGCGTTCGAACTCTTCTTTCAGCTGATGTGCGCTCAACTCCCGGAAGCCGACATCATCGTTTTCGGACACTTCCACCGGTCGTTGATCCGGCAATGGAACGACGTGCTGTTCATTTGCCCGGGAGCGATCGCCCCCTCACGCGGGGACACGTCCTTTGCCGTTCTCGAGTTGGGAGACACGGTCAACGCACAGATCATTCCGTTGACGGTGACCTAGAAATCTAACCATGAAGGGGCGAACGGACCGCTTCGCTCGTCAGTTCGGTGGAGTTTGGCCGAAGGCGGCCAAACGTCCAGTCGATGACGTATATCAGTTTGCTGTGCATGGAGACGCTGGGTGTAGATTTCGCCAAACACAATCAGGGATGTGTCCCTCAAATCCTTCATGCACTTCATGATGAGGATCTTCAAGGCGCGAGGGTCAATCTGCTCTGTCTTGACACAGAGGCCGATTTCAGTTATTAAGTAATCGCTTAATAATAAGGAGCCGTCATGGGAAGCGACACATCTGAGATCTTCAAAGCCTTGAGTGTGCCGAGCCGGATTCACATTCTCAGCCTGCTCAAGCACCACGGTCCGATGCCGGTGAAGGACATCGCCGAAGCCGTGGGGATGAGTTCCCCTGCCGTGTCCCAGCATCTGAAGATCCTTCGATCCGCCGGCATGGTGCTCGCCAAACGGCAAGGCTACTCCGTGCCGTACGAGCTGGATGTGGCGGCCTTGCACGACTGTTGTGGCCGGATGATTCAACTCTGTGCTTGTCCCAACTGCAAGGGCGATGCGAAACATCACGCAGACGAGAGCGATACCGAACGGCTGTTGCAAAAGCGCGAGCGATTGTTGGCCCAACTGCAACACATCGAAGAGGAGTTGGAGGCGTTGCGCTAGTTTTTTTGAGCAACTGATTAAGAGAATGCGCAAAAACATTATTAAAGGCTCGCGGCCGGAGCCACACAAGGAGGTGAACAATGGAATCCGTACACGCCACGCATGGATGTTGTGGAGGCGAAGCGAGCGCGCACAAGGTGGCAGCTCATCATTGCTGCTGCGGCGGGCATCTTTCGCGCCACTTTATCACCAAGCAAGAGCGCCGGGAGGCCCTTGAGCGCTACAAAGAGCAGCTTCAGAAGGAACTCACCGGTGTGGAAGAACACCTGCAAGCGATGACGTAGCCCTTGAGGGCACGCCCATTCGATACTGAGCCCCGAAAGACGCGACGGCGTCCTTCGGGGCTCTTCTTTGTTCTGTCTCAAAAAACATCGCTTCACTCGCCCGTTCCCAGCAACGCGAAGCATTGCCACTCACTCAAGGACGCCAAGGCGCAGAGAACAGCGAGTCTCCATAACTGAACTGCGATTTCACCCTGAAGGACATGAAAGGGGGTGAGGGACGCATACCTGATGGTGTCAGCTGTGGCGTCAACTTCCCGCCGAGTTTCTTGTCAACCCCGACCGCGCCATTGTGCCCACGCCTAGTACGGGGGTGACATCAATGATCGCCTGTCTCTGGATGAGATTAATGCGTAGCTTGCGAACTGACAGCTTCGTCCATCAGATTGTGGAGGTTCAGTGAGTGCGTATCGAGCATCCAGGTTTGGCTTTAGAGCCGAAGCTCATCCACTGTCTTCGGCATTCAGAGGGTTCATTCGCGCGATGCAGACACGTGCTAGCAATTGCAGTTTGCGTAGATTCTCAGCCTACCTTGATCTGCATGCTCCATCGCTATAGGGTAACACTCAAGAACACTAAAGGGAATATAGTGACAAAAAGCCTGGAGGAGCAATAATGCCTCTTAACTCTGACGTGGATGGATGTGTGACAAGGGCACTGATAGCTGCGTCGGCAGACGAAGCTAGGAATTACTTCCTGAAAGGAAGCAGCTACTTCAACAAAGATCTCCCTAGTTACATCAGTTTTGAGCACTTGCTTGAGGGTGTCTCGGACATACTCGGCGAGAGAAATTACAGAGAATTCCAGAACGGACGGCCGAATTACTGCTCGGGGGTAAACTACATCCTCATCGCGAATAAGGATGGTAGGTTCGCGTGGCGCCCATTCGAGCTTCTTCATCCAGTGATCTATGCGTCTTTGGTTAATACCATTTGCGAACCTTCTGAATGGAACTTGATCACAAACAGACTAGAGTCCTTTCGGGGTGGTCCGGTGGATTGCTGCAGTTCACTGGCAATGCCTCCCGACGATCAGTCTGACCAAGCGGCACAAGTTAGAAGCTGGTGGCACAGTGTTGAGCAGAAGTCTATCGCCTACTCTTTGGAGTTCAGCCACATCCTTCATACAGATGTTACCGATTGCTACGGTTCGCTGTACACCCACAGCATCGCTTGGGCATTGCATACTAAGCGCAAAGCAAAAGAGAGGGTAGGAGATGACTCTCTGGTTGGAAACCGGATCGACAGGCATATCCAGGCCAGTCGCTACGGCCAGACTAATGGGATCTCTCAGGGATCTGCGCTGATGGATTTCATCGCTGAGATAGTTCTGGGATATGTCGATGATAACATAGCCGCTGAACTAGGCGATCCAACAGATTATCGCATTCTTCGATATCGTGACGACTACCGGATATTCGCTAACAGTGACGAACGTGCTGAAGCGATTTTACAAGTGATAAGCAATTGCCTTAGAGACGTGGGCATGAGGTTAGGGGTCGCGAAGACGACGGAGAGCCGCAATATCGTCGAGGGGGCGATCAAGCAAGACAAACTGGCGGGACTGGAACTACAGGCTCTTGGTGACGGAAATGCTGGAACGATTCAAAAGCAGCTACTAAGAATGCATAGTTTCGGTCGTCGCTTTCCAAACAGCGGAGCGCTTCGGCGCCTTCTGTCAGAGATGCATGAGTCAATCTTTGAACAGAAGGAGTGTCCGAGCGATCTCGAGGTTCAGGTGGCAATCGCAGCGGATCTTGGATTCGTATCTCCGCAAGCGTTTCCGGCGATCGCTGGAATTCTCAGTCATCTTATTTCGCTTGCGTCAAAAGATGACAAAGCAGCTCTTTGGTCGAGAGTTGTAAAGAAGATGAAGCGAGTGCCTTACAGCGGGTATCTTGAGGTTTGGCTTCAGCGCGTTACAAAACCGTTTGCAGTAGGAATGACTTTCGAGAGCGATGAGCCAATTTGCCAAATAGTGAATGGCGAAACAGCAAAACTGTGGGAGAATAGCTGGATTGCCAGCAAGGACCTTCTTAACGTATTGGATGTCTCTAGGATAGTAGTTAGCGCGGCTGATGAGATGGCCGAAGTGATCGAGCCAGAAGAGATTGCTCTATTCCGCAACAGTGCTTGGGCATACTAGGTGGAATTTGAGGAACACAGAATTCGAGGGACACATACCTGATTTCCGTTCGCTGTGTTCACTCCCCTCACACTTGGCGAGAGATAGGCTTTTCACTTTTCATGAGCTTAAGATTCAGGAACACATTCCTGATTGCCTTTAGCGAACTCTACTCTCAGCGTCTCCATGCACACCAAACTGATATACGCCACCGACTGGACGTTTGGCCGTTTCCGGCCAAACTCCGCCGAACTGACGAGCGAAGCGGTCAGTTCGCCCCTTCATGGTTAATGCGCGAATGGCGCCTCCTCCTTTGAACCGGAGACGGCCATGATGCTACAGACGGTTGCTGAGGGCGCGAGTTGGGGAATCACGCGCTGATTTCCCCCCTCACATCTGTGACGTGCGCGAAGTACTAGGAGGACGATGATGCGTAAACGATTGTTGATTGGCTGTCTTGTGGTGCTTGGACTTTTCGTGTTGGCCGGGTGTACGGCAGGAGTCAATCCAGCGGTTGATGTGCCGGATGTCGATGGCAAGGTCGCTGGGTTTTGGACGGGATTGTGGCACGGTCTTATTTCGTTCGTGACCTTCATCATCTCGCTGTTCACGGATAAGGTGAACATCTACGAGTTGCACAACAGCGGCAACTGGTATGACTTCGGCTTTATTCTCGGTGTGAGCATCATCTTCGGTGGCGGGGCGAGTACCCGGCGTTGCAAGCGCAGGAGATAGCTCTGAGAAGGTCCATGGATGCCTCGGAAGCGATGACGGCTCCCGAGGCATCTTGTTTATCCCTACATCCTAGCCCCAATTGATGCGCTTCTTTTCATCTCCTTCCCTGAGGCCTTCATTCGCATTGCCGATGGGTGACGCGGGCGGCCTGTTGGTACATTGATACAAGTGAACGAAAAATGGCATACTATTTGGCCGCAGTTCCATCGCAAGAGTTCTAAAGGAGGCGCCATGTCACACGGAAACTTCTGTCACATCCAGTTCTCAAGCACGGATGCCGAGAAAACGAAGCAGTTCTTCACTGAGATCTTTGGTTGGACGTTCCAGGACATTCCCGGATTCGAGACCTATGCGATGTTCCAAACCCCTGGCGGTCTCGGTGGGGGCGTCGATGTGGGTCCCAACGCAGAAGCGCCAGGCGCCACCGGCCCCATCATCCATATCGAAGTTGACGACATCGATGCGACGTTGGCACGGATTCAGGAGATGGGAGGATCGACGATCGTTCCGAAAACGAAGATCTCCGATGATTTCGGCGATTTCGCGTTGTTCCTCGACAATGTCGGCAACCGATTCGGGATCTGGAGCAGCTAGCGCGTGATTCAAGACGAAGAAGGAGTCCACCTTGGATCAGGTTGATTTGAGACGTCAGGAATACGAGGGTCGAATCAATCGTGCGATGGACTACGTGAGAGATAACCTTCGGGGCGATCTGAAGCTTGAAACCATCGCTCAGGCGGCGAACTTCTCGCCGTTTCACTTTCATCGAACGTTCAAGGCAATGATCGGCGAAACGGTCAATGACTACGTTCGCCGAATCCGCGCGCAACGTGCGGCGGCCATGCTGATTCACAATCCAACGATGACGATCACGGAGATTGCCATCTCTTGCGGATACTCTTCGTCCTCCTCATTCGCGCGCTGCTTTCGCCAACACTTTGGGGTCTCTGCGTCGCAGTTTCGAAGCAGCGGACAAGCGTCGCTCGAACGTTTCCGCGAACAGCTGGAAGAGAAGGGTGTGGCCTTTCACGCGAACAGTCCTGATCGTTCGGACATGGTGTTTCGGGTCGAGGTTCGCGAGGAACCTGAAATGCATGTCGCCTATATCCGGCATGTGGGCAGCTACAGCGAGATGGGGAAGACGTTTAGCCGGCTCTCGCGATGGGCCGGTCCTCGCAGACTGTTTCGCGACGATACGCGGATGTTGACGATCTATCACGACAATCCCGATGTGACCCCGATCGAGCAGTTGCGTTGCGATGTGTGCATGACGGTTCCGGAGGGGACCAAGGTCAAGCGAAACATCGGAAAGATGACGCTGCCCGGGGGTACTTACGCTGTGGCCTATGCGGAGATCGATGTATCGCAATACGGCGAAGCGTGGGAGCGACTGTTTGGCGATTGGCTTCCGGAATCGGGCTATCAGCCGGACGATCGCCCTTGCTATGAGTTGTATTTGAACGATCCGCGGAAACATCCTGAGCACAAACATATCGTCGAAATCTGCGAACCCATTCGCCCGCTCTAGCCCTTCAAGCAAGATCTGCAAACTCGCAGGCAAGATCCGGCAATGCGAGCGCAACGAATGGAAAGCTTTCGCCGGAGGGAGCAGATAGGCTAGGGTATCTGAAACGATCACGGAGGAACCATGAAGTTCACAGCCGAAATCAAAGAACTGCCCGAACACAACGTCGCCTACATCCGTCACATCGGACCGTACAAGGAAATGGGAAAGACCTTCCAGAAGATCTTCGGATGGGCGGGACCCAAAGGTCTCATTCAGTTCCCGAAGACCCAGAGCATGACCGTGTACTACGACAATCCGGACGAGGTCGCGGAAGCCGAATTGAAGTCCGACGTTTGCCTGACCGTGCCGGAAGGCACGCCCGTGGATGGCGAGGTCAAGACGATGAAGATCCCGGGCGGCAAGTTCGCGGTGGCGCATGTCGAGATCGATCCATCGGAGTACGGCGAGGCGTGGGACAAGCTGGTTGGGGAATGGATGCCCGCGCAGGGACTGGAGTTCGATCCCGGCCGCCTGTGCTACGAGTGGTACATGAACGATCCGGAGCAGCATCCCGAGAAGAAGCACATCGTCGATATCTGCGAACCTATCAAGTAGTTACGACGATACGGAATGTATCGAACGATCGGGGCGGGCCGTTGAGCTCGCCCCGTTTCTCGTTTGAGTGCGCTTCTTACGGCGGGTACGATAGAAGCAGGCTCAGGCGATCATGCGTGGGCTGTCGTTGTCTCTCTTCTTCACCTCTGTAAAGGAGGGCCGATGAACACCCGCACCTTCGGCATGCTGGAATGGAAGCCGTCCGCACTGGGATTCGGGGCCATGCGTTTGCCGACACGGTCGGAAAAGCGTCCGGGTATCAGTCCCCATCAGATGGAGGATGTCGATGGACCCCGTGCGATTGAACTCATTCGCCGGGCGATCGATCTGGGCATCAATTATGTGGACACCGCGCGGCCCTATCATCAGGGCGAAAGCGAGCGAATTGTGGGCAGCGCACTTCGCAATGGCTACCGCTACAAGGTTAAGCTTGCCACCAAGCTCACGTTCAGTCCGAGGTGGATTCGAAGTGCGGATGACTTTGACCCTTTTCTGGACGATCAGTTGAAACGTCTTCAGACGGACCACATCGACTTCTATCTGCTGCATGCCCTACAGAAGACGCGATGGCCCGCGCTTCGTGAGATGGGCGTTCTGGATTGGGCGGAGCGAGCGAAGGCGGACGGACGAATTGGGCATCTGGGCTTTTCGTTTCATGATGACTATCCGCTGTTCGAAGAGATTGTCGATGCCTACGACTGGACGTTTTGCCAGATCTTGTACAACTACATGGACATCGATTTCCAGGCTGGAACGCGGGGACTGAGGTACGCGGCGTCGAAGGGCCTGGCGGTCTCAGTGATGGAGCCGCTTCGTGGCGGGCAGTTGGCGCGAACGCCGCCGGAAACGGTGGCCAGCATCTGGGAGGAAGCGGATGAGGTGCGAACGCCGGTGGAATGGGCCTTGCGTTGGTTGTGGCATCAGTCGGAGGTTTCGATTGTCCTGTCCGGCATGTCGACGTTGGAACAACTCGAGCAGAACGTGAAGAGTGCGTCGAGTGCAGAGGCCGGATGCTTGTCAGGGGATGAGCTCGCTCGATACGATCGCGTCCGAGCCGCCTATCGCGCGCTGTCTCCGATTCCGTGCTCGAACTGCCGGTATTGCCAACCCTGCCCGCATGGCGTTCCGATTCCGGAGATCTTTGCCCTCTACAACGAGAAGGTCATGTACGGCGAGCATGGTCAAGGATTCACGGCGTTTTCGGATTACGGCGCATCGCGGTTGCTGACCAAGGAGTGCATTGCCTGTGGCGCGTGCGAGGCTGCGTGCCCCCAGCAGATCAAGATCATCGAGCGCCTCCGCGATGCGCGGACCTATTTGCTGGGGGAGTCGGCTTGAAAGACCTCGGCGTTCCGAGGGAAGATCGAACGACGGATGAGAGGAGTTCCATGCAATATCGAAGTTTCGGCAAGTTGGACTGGAAACCGTCCGCGCTGGGTTTCGGCGCGATGCGGTTACCGACGACAGACACGGATCCGGCGAATATTGACGAAGCCCTGGCGACGCGGATGATCCGTACGGCGATCGACGCCGGCGTGAATTACGTTGATACGGCGTGGCCCTACCACAAAGAACAGTCCGAGCCGCTTGTCGGACAGGCCCTACAGGATGGCTATCGCGACAAGGTCAAGCTGGCCACGAAAATGCCGTCCTGGCTCATCAAGGAACCGGCGGATTTTGATGTGCACCTGGACATCCAGCTCGACCGGTTGAAGACCGATCGTATCGACTTTTACCTCCTTCATGCGCTGAACAAGACCTACTGGCCCAACCTCCGCGATCTCGGCGTGTTCGACTGGGCGGAAAAGGCGATCGCCGATGGTCGAATCGGCCACCTTGGATTCTCGTTCCACGACGAGCTCGCGTTGTTTAAGGAGATCGTCGATGCCTACGACTGGACGTTCTGCCAGATCATGTACAACTACATGGACACGGATTTTCAGGCCGGGCGCGAAGGACTGCAGTATGCGGCCGGAAAGGGCCTCGCTGTCGTCATCATGGAGCCGTTGCGTGGCGGCTCGCTGACACAACAAGCCCCCCAGCCGGTGGCCGATCTGTGGGCCGGCGCGTCAGAGGAGCGTTCTCAGGCCGATTGGGCGCTCCAGTGGCTTTGGAATCAGCCGGAGGTCTCGCTGCTGCTGTCCGGGATGTCCGAAATGAAACACGTCGAGGAGAACCTGGAAAGTGCCTCGGCGTCCGGGATTGGCACACTCTCTGCTGAGGAACTGGACCTGGTGGAGCGCGTTAGCAAGGCCTACCGCACGCTGTGTCCCATTCCGTGCACGAACTGCAAGTACTGCATGCCGTGTCCGAGCGGGGTGAACATCCCTCGCATCTTCTCCATCTACAACGACTACAAGATGTACGGCGACGAGGCGATGGCCAAGCAGCGGTACAACCAATTCATGAGTGCGGAGAATCGCGCCGATAACTGCGTGGAATGCGGGCAATGCGAAGCGGCATGCCCTCAGCAGATCGAGATTATCGATTGGCTGAAGAAGGTTCACGAGTTCCTGACCCTTCCCGCAAACTCATGACGAACCGGCGCTTCGAAGAGATCGACCCCATGGAGGAGAAGCTTCGGAGCGCGCGTTCTTTGGAGGAAGAAGAACAAACCGTTGAGGAAGCGCTGCTTGCTCAGCTGGATCCGCTTCTTGAAGACCATGTGATTGAGGAGGTCATTCGGCCGATCAAGTCGGGCAAGGAAGCCGTCGTCTATTGCTGCCGTGCCAGCGAAGCACTGGGCGGCGACTTGGTGGCGGCCAAGATTTACCGGCCCGTGGAGCGACGCAGCTTCAAGAAGGACGCGGTCTATCAGCAGGGGCGAGAGCGAGGTGCGCGCCCTGACGCTCGTACGCTACGTGCCTTGGGCAAGAAGACCAAACGCGGGCGACTCCACAAGTTCAGCGCCTGGATTGCCCATGAAATGCGAACCCTGTCCCTTCTCCATCAGGCGGGGGCGGACGTTCCCGAACCCCTTGATCGCGTCGGCCCTGTCATCCTGATGGAGTATTTTGGAGATGGGGAGCGTCCGGCGCCGGTCCTCGTGAACGTTGGGCTCGACGCAGACGAAGCGCAACCGCTCTACGCCGATGTCCTCCGGAATATCGAACTCTTCTTGGTTCAGCATCGGGTACACGCCGATTTGTCCGCCTACAACATGCTCTATGTCGACGGGCGGATTGTGATCATCGACTTTCCTCAATCCGTTGACCCGCGATACAACGATGATGCCTTCGACCTCTTGGTGCGTGACGTACGGAATGTCAATGCTTACTTTGAAGACTATGCTGTCGACCTGGTCGATCCCTTTTACCACACGTTGGCTCTCTGGCGTCAACACGTTGATCCGATGCGATGATCCGAGGCAAAGCGCCTCTTTCTCTCAGAGCCCTAACAGCACGCCGCGTCTATTGGTAGCGAATCCGTGGATCGATCACAACCAGCAATAGATCAGCGAGCAGGTTGCCGACAATGAGGAAGCAGGAGTAAAAGAGCAGCGCTGCAGTCAAGAGGTGCTGGTCTTGCCGCTCGATGGCGTTGATGAACACCATGCCGAATGACGGATAACCGAGCATGCTCGCGGCAATAATGGATCCCGTGATGAGCCTGGGAAGCATGATGCCGAAAAGGCTGATCAGTGGGTTAATCGCATTGCGGAACGCGTGCTTGAGAATGACGGACCGTTGCTTCAATCCCTTTGACTTTGCGGTCACCAGGTACTGGGCATTGAGCGTATCCAGCAGGTTGATCTTCATGTAGCGGACGACAATGGCGAAGGTCGGAGCGGCGACGATGATCCAGATGGGGACGAGATGGATGATATAGCTCCCCAATTTGGTCAGCGACATCGGCGCATGCACAAGATCGTAGTGAACGACGCCCCACACGCCTCGATTGATGATCAGTGGATTGATGAAGGTGTACATGATCCAGAAGAACAATCCGCCCATCACGAACTCGGGAATGGAGAGGCCGACGTAGGCAACGCCGGAAATGAGCGAATCCGTCGGCTTCCGGTACCTCAGCGCAGACAGGATTCCCAACGGGACGCCGAGAAGCCAAGCGAAGAACATGGCGCCTGACGTGATGATCAGGGTCCAGTGCAGCCCGGAACGGGCCGAAAACAGCAATCGAGAGATGCTCACACCGGAAAAGGACGTTCCGAAATCTCCTTCAGTGACAACGCCGACGAGCCAAATCCAAAATTGAACGATGAATGGCTTGTCGATGCCCGCTTGGATCCGCAACGCCGTATGCACGGCTTCGGGATCCATCCCTGCGAGGGCGGCCCCCATCTTGGCGGGGGTGAAGTAATCGCCCGGGAACAAACTGACCATCGAGAACGAGATGAAGGCAACGACAACGAATACAGGGAGAACTGATAGAATGCGCTTGATAATATACGAAAGCAAAAGACCTCTCACCTCGTTCCGATCGAGATTGCCTCGCCTTTCGCTCTATCCGACGGTTCGCTTCTGAAGCGACTTCGGTGTCCAATTTCATCTTACCCCGATTCTCAATGCAGGGCAATGAGACACACGATCCGTACGCGATACATCTTGGAGAGGCGCGTCCGGTCGGGCTAGGGGCGATGACGAGAGGCGCGAAGTTGCTGAGTTGGATCGGCTGCGTTCCAGATGTTCTTGATGTCCCCCTGTTCGATTCCCCACGGATCGATGCCGAGGGCCAACGTTCCTCCCGTGACGGCGGTTTCAGCAAAGGCGTAGGTTTTGCCCGAGATCTCCCACAGGCTTCGATTCGGATACGCATTGATGAAACAGTCGGCGACCCTGACCAAGACGGCGATATGATCGATCACACCGTCGCCACTCGTATCGACCGAGATGAGCAGCACGCCGGCACTGTAGCCAAAAGCCCGAACGATACTCGCGTACAGTATGGCGGAGTCTTCACAATCACCCATGCCATCAACGAGTGTCTCAACCGGATAGCGAGGGTATTCGGTGCCTCCCGGATCGGGCTGATAGGAGATCGCCTGTTGGACAAAGGCGAGCGCGTTTTCGATGGTCGATTGGTAGCTGTTGTTCACGAGTAGCGAATCTCGAAGATCCTCCATCAGATCGTCATCCGATGGATCGAGGACGAATCGCGAATAGCCTTCAGCGTTCCAGACGCCCCGCGGTTTCGATCGATAGGTCTCATAGAGGGCGGTTGGAATCTCCAACGAGAGCCTGCGGCTCCCTCCGTACGACCAGCCGAAACTGAGGGAATAGATGTCGTCTTCGGCTGCCGGGGGGGCGGGCGGTTCGGATGGCGTTCGAACGGTGATCGATCGCTCCAGTGATTGGATGGCACCGTCCGGATAGCGAACGATGAGGGTGATGCGGTAGGTCCCGGCGTTGACGAAAAGGTGCTGGGCGATGGTTCCCTCGGCGCGCGTTCCATCGCCGAAATCCCACTCGCAGGTGGTTGTGCTTGCCGCCTCGGAGGGGAGGATGGCGCGGCAAGTCAACGCTTCGCCCACGATGAGCGATGTGGCCGATGTCTCCAGTTGAAGGAGCGAAGCGGGGGAGGGATCCGCAATGAGGATCTGCTTTTCCAGGACGTCTTCTCCGCCGTCTTGATCGATGACTCGAAGGGTGACGATATACGTGCCCGGATTCGAGAACGCGTGTTCGGTTGTCTCCCCTTGGCCGGTCGTTTCGTCCCCGAAGTTCCATTGGTAGGACACGATCATCCCTTCGCCGTCACGGGATTCGCGGGCATCGAACTGAACGCGTTCTCCAGGGACGGCGGCTGAGGGCGTTGTCGTGAACGCGGCCGCGGGAGGCGTGTTGGGTTTGTGGACGACAAGGGTCCGAGACGTCGAACTTGCCATACCATCGTCATCGAACACCGTCAGTTCGATTGCATAGCTGCCTGGAACGATGTAGGTATGGTTCGGCCACATGGCCGTTGATGTCACGCCATCTCCGAATGTCCATTGATAACGGGCGATGACGCCATCGTCATCCACGGAGGAGGAGGCATCGAATTGAACGAACAGAGGGGCGTCTCCCTCCGTGGCGTCCATCACGATGTGCGCGGTCGGAGGAAGGTTGGGCGCGAGAAAGCACCCTGCGAGACTGAGGCAGCTGGCGCCCAGGATTCCGAGCCAAAGCCGCCGGCCTCTCAGTATAGAGTTGCTGTGCCTAAACCCTCCGAAAGACATACCTGATCATTCCTCATTTCTGCGCGGGCCGGGAGGGCAAAGGAAGCTCTCCCAGGCGAAGGCCTTCGCCTCGATCTCGGACAACTGGGAATGGATGAATGCGGACAACTGGGATTAAGGCGAGAGACCTCTTTGATGAGCGATTCAACGAAGCGATCGTGTTCTTGCGTCTAGAGGTACGGAAGGCAGCTAGCGTTCGCGCTTGTCCTGATACATGCGCTCATCCGCGCGAGCCAACGCATCCTCGACGCTCGTGCCTGAGGTGGGGTCCCAGCAGGCAGTGCCGACGGATACCGAGATCGGTACACGTTGTCCGTCGATCTTGATTTCAGCGGCTTCGATGGCCGTTCGAATGCGGTCGGCGACGCGATCGGGATCGTCCTCAGACTTGGTGAGTGCAATGAGAAACTCATCGCCTCCGTAGCGCACGATGAAGTCGGTTTCACGAACCGATGCAACGAGCGCGCGGGCAATCGTGCGCAACACTTCGTCGCCGACGTGATGGCCGTAGTGATCGTTGATGTGCTTGAATCGGTTGGCATCGATCATCAGGAGACCGATACCATGTTCGTATCGCTTGGCGCGGCGAACTTCGGAGTCGATGATGGTGTTAAAGTGGCGGCGATTGAACACGCCTGTCAAGGGGTCGCGCATCGCTTGGTCATGGAGCTTGTTTTGAAGGCGGATACGTGCGAGGGCCTCGACGCAATGGCCAAGCAGGATCCTAACGAAGCGAATGTCGTCTTTCGAAAAGGTGTGCAATTTGGAGGACGCCGCCTGAAAAACGCCAAGATCCCCCATGGGAACGGTAATCAGACATTGAATGTGATGGTCGATATCTTCGACGATTTCGGACCTGGAAGGTGGATCCATGAGAATCGGTTTTCCTTCAGACAAGGCGCGGCCCGCGATGCCGGCATCGCTCAGGAGAACGGTTCTCCATCGTGCTGGAGGCGCTTCCTCGGAAGCGGCAACAGTCGTGAGCGTATCGCCTTCTCGGATGTCCAATGCGCAGTGTCCGAAACCGAGGATTCGGTTGGCGGCATCGATGGTGTGGTCATAGACGGAGGATTCGGTTGAGGCTTGCTCCATGACAACGGCGGCATCATGCAGCTTCTCGAGCTTCTCTTGCGCGTTGGCCAACGCGCGTTCGGCTTGCTTTCGAACGGTGATGTCGCGGTAAATGCCATAGACACCGACTTGGGTTCCATCGATGAAGATCGGTTGGGCGAGAATGGAAACATCGCAGGGGGTGCCGTCGCTTCGCAGTCGAACCGATTCCCTCGAAGCGGAACGTCCCTTCGCGATATCTTCTGTCATCTCAGAGGCTTCTTCGATGATCTCTTTGGAGCCCGATGCGAGTAGATCGTCCAGGTTTTTCCCCATGGCGTCGTCTTCCGAATAGCCGAAGAGCGATGAGAACGTGGCATTGATTCGGACGATTCGCAGATCGTTATCGCAGAGAACGAAGGCTTCCGGTGCGCCGGCGAACAGCTGCTCGAAGTAGGCTTTCTCGCGTTCCAGCGTGCGCTCGATCGTTTTCCGGTCGGTGATGTCCCGATAGATGCCGTACACCCCGATCTGAGAGGATTTCATCCGGATCGGCTGTCCCAGAATGGAAACCTCGACCAGGCTTCCATCCTTGCGCTGCCGGACGGTTTCAACGGCGATGGATGTTCCATGCGCCACCTGGTAGGTAATCGACGAGGCTTCATTCTCGAATTTGGGATCCGAAGGAGCCAAGAGTTCGTCGACGCTTCGCCCCTTGGCCTCGTCTTGCGAATAACCGAACAGACGCTCGAATTCAGGGTTGATGCGATGGATCACGCTGTCATGGGAGCATAGGACGATGGCTTCCGGAGCATGAGAGAGCAGTTGCTCGAACAGCGTTTTCTCACGCCTCAGCTCCGCTTCGATGCGCTTGCGTCCGGAAATATCCTGAGCAGAACCCTCGTAGCGAACGACGGCGCCGTGTTCATCCCGAACGGCCCGGGCGAACTCCTCAATCCACAGCGGTGTGCCGTCGTGTTTCTTCCAAATGGCTTCGGAGCCGTTGATGGTCCCTTCGCGCTCGATGCGCTCGCACCATGCGCGCCGCGCCGTGGCCTGCGCGTAACTATCCTCGACACGCACGGAAAGCAGGGTGTCTCGATCGGGATAGCCGAGCATGGCCACCAACGCCGGATTGACATCTTGAATCGTTCCGTCGGGCGCTGTTCGATACAAGCCGATGGGAATGGAGTCGAACAGACTTCGGTATCGGGCTTCGCTGGAACGAAGCGCTTCTTCGGCCCGCTGAGCCTCCGTCACATCACTGAGGAAGGCGCATAGCGTTCGGCCTTTTGCGGTAGGAATCGGGAAGGCGTACGCGCGTACGATACGGCGCTTGCGATCCGGACGGACGATGTCAAAGGTGTGTTGAGCCTCAAGCTGAGATGCGTCGCTTCCCGCGAAGAACGACGAGAGGAGTTCCGATGCTATGGATGGGCAGGACCCCTGGTCAGAGGATGGGCGGATCAGTTCCTCGGCGAGTTGGATGAGCGACTTGCCCAACACAGCGGCCTTTGGGATGCCGATCAGCTCTTCAGTTGCAGGGTTCCATTCGGTGATGGTTCCTTCGGGATCCGTTGTAAGGATGGCTTCTGCCGCATGTTCGATGAGCAACCGGAGATAGCCTTCCTTCTCTTGCAATCGCCGCAATGCATGCACGCGATCGGTGACATCTCGAACGATGGACTGAATCACGGGCTGCCCGCACCAGGGGATCATTCGGCTGGTCGCTTCGATCCACAGAATGTGTCCATCACGATGAATGACTCGATAGGTCTGGGACGATGTCTCGGATGGAGACGAGGCGATATCGGACATCCGTTGGGTTGCGATGTCTCGATCCTCGGGATGAATGAGCGACCGAGGATCCTTGCCGAGAAGTTCGGATTCCTCAATACCCAAGAGCATACTGAACGAACGATTAACGCGGAAAATGGACGATCCCCTCACCAAGAGGATGCCGTCGACGCTTTGCTCAAACAGCTGCTCGTACAAGTTCTCGTTCACGATCGTCCTTCCAAGCGTTCGGCTTCGTTGATTTGAGTATGCCTGAGGAGACCGATCCTCAGTCCAGGCCGGATCATCGGAAAATGGAGGTGGCTGTGGACGTTCAGAGCTTCAGGATCAAGCTATGCGTACGCCACAAGGGGATAGCTGACCCGAACTAGTCTAGTTCGGCAAATTGCAGGCTGTGCAAGGCGGCGTACAGTCCGTCGTGTTCGAGGAGTTCGTCGTGCGTTCCCTGTTCCAACAGCGTGCCTTGATGCAAGACGATGATGTTGTCGGCTTCCCGGATGGTGGAGAGCCGGTGCGCGATGACAATGGACGTTCGCCCACGCATGATCTTTCGAAGCGAGTTTTGGATGAGATGCTCGGTGTGTGAATCGATGCTTGCCGTCGCTTCGTCGAGAACAAGGATGCTGGGATCGAAGGCTACGGCTCGCGCAAACGACAGGAGCTGGCGTTCGCCGACGGACAGCGTTACGCCACGTTCTTTGACTTCCGTGTGATAACCATCCGGAAGCTCCTCGACGAAATCGGCATTGACGAATCGGGCGGCCTCAATCGCGACATCGTCGGAGATGTCCGATCGAAGCTTGATGTTGTCCATGATGTCGCCGGAGAACATGAACACATCCTGGAGGACGACGGCCATCTGAGATCGAAGATACCCGAGGTCCAATTCCTCAAGCGGAACGCCGTCGATGAGGATTTGGCCCTTTTGGATCGGGTACATCCGTAAGAGGATGCGGATGATCGTGGTCTTTCCGGAACCGGTTGGGCCGACGATGGCGACATGTTGTCCGGGTTCGGCGACGAAGGAAACGCCCTTGAGAATCCAGTCCTCTTCGTTGTAGGCGAACCACACATCCTTGAACTCGATCTTGGCTTGGAAGGCGTCGAGCGTGACGCCGCGCCCCGGATCCTCTTGCCGCTCATCCAAGAGGCGGAAGATGCGTTCGGAGGACGCCATGGCGGCTTGGAGCACGTTGTAGCCTTCTGATAAACGCAGTACCGGTTCGAAGAGCATTCGCACGTATTGCACAAACGCCGTCAGGGCGCCCAGAGACAGGCTTCCTCTTAGGACGTTCAGTCCGCCGTACCAAATCACAAGGGCGATGGCGAACGAACTGAGGAAACTCATGAGCGGACGGAAGACGGCGAACGTCATCAGCTGGCGCATGTCGGCGCGATACTTCGATTGATTGATGTCATCGAATCGATCGTTGGCCTTCTTTTCCTGAACGAAGACTTGAATGATGCGCATTCCGGAGATCGATTCCTGTAGGTACGCATTCATGCGCGCAATCTGCTTTCGGACCTCTCGATAGGCGGCGCGAACGCGATTGCGGAACTGCCATGCAGCCAAGACGATGATGGGGAAGAAGGCGAGGATGGCCAACGCGAGGCGCCACTCCAGCTGGAACATGACAACGAGGATTCCCAACACCAAAAAGGCGTCTCTGAACAAGTTCACCAGCATGGAGGTGAACATCTCGTTGATGGCCTGAACGTCGCTTGTCACCCGGGTGACAAGACGTCCGACAGGCGCATGGTCGAAGAAGGCGGCGGGCAGGCGGAGGACATGGGCGAAGATTTCTTCCCGCATGTCGTACATCACCCGTTGTCCGGTGTATTGCAGCAAGTACATCTGAAGCACGCCGAATACGAAGCGAGAGAGCAACACGAAGAGGAACAGCACCGCCAGTCGAACGATTCCGGAAATGGAGCCGCCGCGGAGGCGTTCGAGTTCCTCAAGAGGGAGCGCGCCCAGTTGGTCCTCTGTGGCGATCCATCCGCCAGAGATGGCGGTGAAGGCCTCGGGGAATCGCTCGGGATAAGAGGCTTCCTCCGTGCCTTGGGCGATGTAGAGGTAGCGCTCAATGCTGAGAAGGTCAGCTTCCTCCCATTCTCTCCGGACTTCCGGATGAACGGTCAAGGTTTCCACCAAGTAGCGGTTTTCGCCCAAATCGATCGGAGACCCCTCGGACGGGGCGTCCGGCAGGGTGACGACCGAACGTGGCAGGGTCATGAAGGAGTCGATGGCCGTTTTCGTGAGGAAAGGGATGGTCAGCTCGATGCCGGCGAGCCCCAGCGTGAGGAGCACGCAGACCAGGAAAAGTCCCTTGTAGCGTCTCAGGAATCGAAGCAAGCGCCGCATGAGCTGGGCGTCAAAGGCTTTCCCGAGGATATCGTCTCCCTGGAAATGGTCGCTCATGAAGGCTTCACCTGCCTTTCCGCCTGCTGGAGTTTCCAAATACGTGTGTAGATGCCGTTCTCGGCGATCAGTTCCTCATGGGTCCCCTGTTCGACGATGCGTCCCTTGTCCAAAACGATGGTTCGATCCGCATTCATGACGGCTGAGATGCGGTGCGCGATGATGATGCTCGTTCGCTTGTGGAAGAACTCTCGGAGCGAGCCCAGGATGAACTCTTCGCGTTCGGCATCGACGGCGGAAAGCGGATCATCGAAGACAACGATCTGGGGATCGAGAAGCAGTGCGCGGGCAATGGCGACCCGTTGCTTCTGTCCTCCGGAGAGCGAGATACCGCGTTCTCCAACCGTGGTTTCGTACCCCTCCGGGAACTCGACGATTTCGTCGTGAATGCCTGCCATCCGAGCGCTTTCCTGAATGGCGTCCAGATCGGCGTCCGGAAGCCCGAAGGCGATGTTTTCAGCGATGGTCGCTGAAAAAAGAAACGGATCTTGCGGCACGAACCCGATGGAACCGCGCAAGACGGGAAGATCGATATCGCGAATGTCGATGCCTCCGATGCATACGGTTCCAACGGGAGGATCGAAGACCCGAGGAATGAGATGGGCGAGCGTCGATTTCCCCGATCCCGTCAACCCGACGATGCCCAGCGTGGTTCCTTCTTCGATGGTGAGTTGGATGTCCGAAAGGGCGGGGACATCACTTCGTCCCTCGGCTGTCGGATAGGCAAACGTCAGATTGCGAATGCCGATGCGCGTCCCGCTCAGCGAGCGTGGCTTCGGCGGATTGATGATTTCCGGATCTTGGGCGAACAGCTGGTTGATGCGTCCGAGAGACGCGCGACCGCGCTGCAGCAAATTGACGGCCCAGCCGAGGGAGATCATCGGCCAGATGAGCATCGACAAGTATTGGGTAAAGGCGACGAAATCACCGAGTGAAATCGAGTTGCGAACCACGTCAATTCCGCCGATCCAAAGGACGATGGCCAAGGTTGCGCCCGACATGAGCTCGATGAGTGGATGGAACAATCCCCAGACTCGAACCAAGGCCATGTTCTTGTCGACATAGGTCTGGTTTGAGGTGGCAAAGTCCGCTTCGGTGCCCTTTTCCTGGACAAACGATTTCAAAACGCGGATGCCGGCGATGTTCTCCCTGACCTTCTCCATGAGTTCGGAGTAGGAGGCTTGAACGTTTTCGAACCTCTTGTGAATGACCTTTCCGAATCCGAGCATGAACACGGTCAAGATGGGTAGGGGAAGCACGGCGTACAGGGTCAGGCGTGGGTCGATCGAAATCATGATGGCGATGGAAATGGGGATGACGAACAACGGATCGACGATCGTCAGGATGCCGAACCCACAGGCGCGCTGAACGGCGTCAATATCGTTGGTCGCGTGGGCCATCAAATCGCCGGTTTTGACGTCGTTGTAGAACGAGGCGGACATGGACAGGAAATGATTGTAGAGCTTGGAGCGCAGGGCGCGCTCGATTCGCCGCGATGTGCCGATGAAGAAGTACCGCCACAGGAAACGGAACACCATGACGACCAATGCCAAGCCCGTGATTTGAAGGCCGCTGATGAGCAAATCGCCTTCGCCTCGCGTGAGTCGATCGATGGCCGCACGGATAACGAGCGGAACGAGAATGGTGGCGGAGTTGACGAAAAGAAGTGATATAAACCCCGCGAAGACCCTTCCCTTATAGCGCCACAACCATGTTGCTAACCGGTCCATAGGTGCGAGATGATACCGGGTTTGCCGTCGCGGAGAAAGGGACGAGCGCTGAAAGATAGTCAGGAAAAGGACTATCGTCACCCGTTGGTCGAACTAGGGGAGATGGCTATAATCAGGCAAGTCCAATCCCATGTGAGGGGGCACGATGAAGCGAATTCCGGGTGTGGTTCTGGGTTTAGTAATGATACTGGCCATGGTGGCGGCTGGCGATGACCTTCCATTGCTTCGCTTCAGCCTTCCTCCCGTGCTTGAAGCGCTTCCCATTGCCTTTGCCGAAGCATGGGGGCTGTTTGATGCGCAGGGTGTGAATGTCGAATTGGTTGGAGTCACCGATAACCAACAACGCAGCGCGGCCTTGATCACCGGCAACCTCGACGGACTGTTCGAGGATGTCACGCGATCCATCCTCGATGCAACGGCGGGTGCGGATGTGCTCATTACAAGCACGGCCACCCTGCGTCCGCAGACCGAAAGCCTTTCGCTTGCGCTTCTGTCGCCGGTGTCGTTCCATCACGAGACCATGGAGGAGATGCTCGATTCGGGGCAGGCCATCGGCACCATCTATCGCTCGGATTACGAGTACGTCTTGGATCGCTACCTGGAGCAGGAGCTGGGGTTGGATCCAGCATCCGTGCGTACCATGTACTTCAATGACATGCTGCAAATGGCGGTGTGGTTCGGTGCGCAAACCCTGCCTGCCGCCATGCTGCCCGAACCCTATATCTCGTACATCGAAACCTATCGGCCGGCCAACGGACAACCCCTGAAGCTCAACCAGCTGTCCGATCTGTCGGAGTTGGGGCCGCTGCCGACCACGCTTGTCTTTCGCTCGTCCTATGTGGAGGCGAATCCGGACGCCGTTGTCGCGTTCTATGCGGCCTATGTGGAGGCCATCGAACGGATGAATTCGACCCCCCGCGACGTTCTAATCGACGAGGGCATCGATATCGCCTTGGGCCTGTTCTTCCAAGGGGCGGACCGCAACTCGATCAATCAAGAAGTGATCGATGCTTTACAGATTCCCTATTTCGAGCTCCCGGGCGACTTGACCTCCGAGCTCTATGCTTCGGTTGGAGAGTGGATGCTCAGCAAGTACTACATCTACGACCTGCCTGTGTACGATGGGTTGGTCGACTTCCAATACATCCCATGATCGATGTCCGCAACGCTGTCGTCGAGTATGGGCAAGGACCACAGGCGGTACGCGCCGTTGACTCGGTGTCGCTTGAAATTGCCCGCGGCGAGAGCGTCGCGTTAATCGGCCCATCGGGATGCGGCAAGACATCGCTGTTGTTCGCCATGGCGGGATTGCACGACCTGACCGATGGTCGCATTGAGATCGATGACTCGCCGTTGGATGGACCGCGCAAAGAGATCGCCCTGATCCTGCAGAATGCGGGTCTGCTGCCTTGGAAGACGGTCTTGCAGAATGCCAATCTCAGTTTGCTCCTGCACAAAATCTACCCTCAGAAAACGGCGGATGCCGTGCTTGAGGATCTCGGATTGGGAAGCGTCAAGCAGCGATTCCCCGCGGAATTGTCCGAGGGCATGAAGCGGCGCGTCGGTATTGCCCGCGCGCTATCGACGGAGCCCACGGTGATGCTGATGGACGAACCCCTTGCTTCGCTGGATACGTTGACCAAGGAACGCGTTCAGGATCTGTTTCTCGAATTGTGGATCCAGCATCAGTTCTCGCTGGTACTGGTGACTCACGATATCGAAGAGGCCGCGTTCCTGGGACAGAAGATCGTTGTCCTGACCGAGCGTCCGGCGCAAATCAAGATGGTGGTTGACAATCCTGAAATGGGGGCGCTCGCCTATCGCGGGACAGACGCCTTCATGGCTGTTGTGAGTCAATTGCGGAAGGCGCTGGAGGAATGAGCGTGAAACCGACTGGATGGAGACGAGGGCTTCATTCCATGCTCAATCGCACCGTCATTTGGCACATTGCCCGTTACGTGATCAGCATCGGGGTGTTGTTGCTGATCTGGTGGGCGGTGAGCGCGATCGTCGAGGCTGTGAAGGATCGCGCCTTCCTACCCAACCCCGTGCAGGCGCTTCGTGAAATGTGGCGGCTCGGGCCGACCTTGTTCCGCAATTTCTGGGTCAGCGCGTGGCGGCTTGTGCTGGCCATCTCGATTGCCTTCACGCTGGGCTATCCGCTCGGCCTGCTCATTGGACAGGAGCGCCGCCTCGATCAAGCGATCTCCCCGATGATCTACATCATCTATCCCATTCCTCAGGTGGCCTTCATCCTGCCCCTATTCCTGATTTTCGGGCTGGGAGATCCGGTGAAGGTGGCGATTGTGGCCAGCGCCCTGTTCTTCCAATTGCTGGTTTCAGCGCGCGGCGCCGCCAAGCTCATCGAATTCGAGCACATCACCAGCGTGCGGTCGGCGGGCGCGTCGTGGTGGCAGATCTACCGCCATGTCGTCCTTCCGGCCACCCTACCGTCCATTCTGACCAGCCTGCGCGTCAGCGTCGGATTGGGGATGGCTTTTCTCTTCATCGCCGAAACAACCGGATCGTTCGATCCCTACCGCGGCGGCTTGGGATCGTTTATCGACTCCAACATCTATGCGCCCAAACAGGCGTTTGCGGGCATCATGGCGATGGCGCTGTTGGGATTGGCGCTCTACATCGTGATCGATGTCATCGAGCGGATCGTTTGCCGGTGGAAGTTTGTGCGCCGCAAATCCTCTTGATGGCGTACGATCGCCTCGCTACCATGCGACCATGAACCTGTCTCGCCTCTACCTTGTGACCAACACGACCAAGCCGGATGCCCTGCGCGTACTCGCTGACTTGAAGGTCTGGTGTCAGGAGAAGGGCATTGAGGCGATTCCGGTTTCGGGCCCTCATCGCCAAGACGATGAAAATGCGGTGGTCTTGGCATTGGGAGGGGACGGAACCGTGCTTCGAGCCGCCGATTTCTTCGCGCAAACGGCGATTCCTGTGTTGGGCATCAATCTCGGAAGCCTGGGCTTCATGACGCAGGCAACGATCGACGATCTTCCCGAGGTCATGGAGAAGCTGCTCGCCGATCAATTCCTATTGGAGGAACGGATGCGCTTGGCGTTCCGATTCGGGGATCGAGCGGGAACCGTGCTCAACGACGTGGTGATCACGGGCGTATTGGAAACGCCCTTCTGTGAAATCGAGTTGGCATGGGGCGATGGGGTGGTCTCCGCGTTCCCCGGAGATGGGATCATTCTTGCAACGGCAACCGGTTCGACAGCCTATAGCCTGTCCGCCGGCGGTCCCGTCATCGTGCCCCCGGCAGCCTGTATCCTGGCCACACCGCATGCTGCGCACAAGCTCGGCCTGCGTCCGGTGATCTTCCCACCCGATGAGACGATTCGGGTGACTACGCGATCTGCTGTGCGCGTGTTTGCGGATGGAGACTTCATCTCCGAAGCCGGGGATGGAACCGAGATCGTGATTCGCCGTGCGGGCAACAGCACCCGCCTTATCCGTTTGGCGGACTCTCCGACCTTCTTTCGGGTTCTGGACGAGAAACTCAACTGGGCGGAGGCCGAGCGGCGGAAGTGGCGTGAAAACGAGTAGTTCCTGCGCGCTCTCCTTTCAGGACCCGCATTCGACCGGTATAATCGCCCCCGAAATGCTGCACGTATAGGGGTGAGCGCGATGGAGAAAAAAGGTACGTTTCGCGTAAAAAGCGGTTTGGCCGAAATGCTCAAGGGCGGCGTCATCATGGATGTGACCACCGCCGAGCAAGCGAAGATTGCAGAAGCCGCGGGAGCGGTCGCCGTCATGGCATTGGAACGCGTTCCCGCCGATATTCGAGCCCACGGCGGCGTCGCCCGAATGGCCGACCCGGCCAAGGTGCAGGAAATCCTTGTTTCGGTTTCGATTCCCGTCATGGCGAAGGCGCGCATCGGCCACTTTGCCGAGGCGCAGATCCTGGAATCGCTGGGTGTGGACTACATTGACG
Source organism: Candidatus Bipolaricaulota bacterium (assembly GCA_028277345.1). Lineage (GTDB taxonomy): Bacteria > Bipolaricaulota > Bipolaricaulia > UBA7950 > UBA9294 > SPBW01. The sequence continues at coordinate 206,550 of JANQGM010000019.1, forward strand.
AGTCCGAGGTGCTAACGCCGGCTGACCCCGACTATCACATTGACAAATGGAAGTTCACGGTGCCGTTTGTTTGTGGCGCGCGAAACCTCGGCGAAGCCTGCCGCCGTCTGGCTGAAGGCGCAGCCATGATCCGAACCAAGGGCGAGCCCGGGACCGGAAACGTGATCGAGGCCGTGCGGCACATGCGGCAGATGAACGAACAGATCCGGACCGTGCTGGCCGCTCCGGATGAAGAGTTGATGACACTGGCCAAGGCGTATGGCACGCCGTATCAGATGCTGTTGGCGATTCGCGAGCACGGACGGCTTCCCGTCGTCAATTTCGCGGCCGGAGGCATTGCGACTCCGGCGGACGCCGCCCTGATGATGCAGCTGGGTTGCGACGGTATCTTCGTTGGAAGCGGCATCTTCAAATCCGGAGACCCCGAGACGCGCGCGCGCGCCATTGTGGAGGCCACCACGCACTTCAATGACGCGGCCAGGGTCGCCGCCGTTTCTTCCGGACTCGGCGAGGCGATGTCGGGAATGGCCATCGAAGAAATTCCCGAGCATGAGATGATGCAAAATCGCGGAACATGATCATCGGAGTCCTTGCCCTTCAAGGGGCGGTTCGCGAGCATGTAATTAGTCTACGCGCATTGGACGTGGAGACGCGTATCGTCAAACGCAAGAGCGACCTTGAAGGGCTCTCAGGACTCATCCTGCCGGGCGGCGAATCGACCGCGATGTCCTTGTTGGCTGAAGACGGGTTCACCGAGCGGCTTAAAGCGCTTGCCGATGCAGGGTTTCCGATGTTCGGAACCTGCGCCGGTATGATCCTGCTGTCTGAGGCGGTCGAGGGACGTCCGACCGGGCACATCCGGGCGATCGATATCACGGTGGCGCGGAATGCATCGGGGCGTCAGGTGGACAGCTTTGAAACCCTCTTGGATGTCGAGGGAATCGGCTCCGACGTTCCCGCAGTCTTCATCCGTGCTCCCTACATTGTGACGCACGGCAGCGGGGTGCGGCCGATGGCCGTTCACAACGGCAGCGTGGTCATGGCGCGGCAAGACACTATCCTCGTGGCCAGCTTTCATCCTGAACTGACGGATGATCGAAGGATCCACGAGTACTTTATCGAAATGGTCAAAGAGACTGGAACCTAGAGGAGGCATCGACCATGAAACGAGTGGCTATTAATGGATTCGGACGGATTGGAAGAGCGTTTTTTCGCCTGGCCTACGGGCATTCGGAGATTGAGATCGTGGCGATTAACGATCCCTTCTTCAAGCTGGACATGGCCCGCTATCTATTGCTGAACGATTCGGTGTACGGGAAGTACGACAAGACCGTTGAGGTCGTTGAGGGCGGATTGTCGATCGATGGAAAGATCGTGAAGTTCCTCGCCGAGCGCGAGCCCGACCAACTGCCTTGGGGGGACATGAAGGTCGATCTCGCGATCGAATCGACCGGCGTCTTTCGAGCGCTCACCGGCCCCAAAGGGGCGGGACGGCACCTGGAGGCCGGCGCCAAGCGCGTGTTGCTTTCAGTCCCCAGCAAGGGTGAGGGCGCGGAGAACATTCCGCAGATTGTCTATGGCGTCAATGATCATCTCATTGCCGATCAAGATGTCGTTTCCGCCGCCTCCTGCACAACGAACTCGCTGGTCCCCGTGATGCACGTGTTGGAGCGGGAGTTCGAGATTTCGCATGCCTTCCTGTCTACGATTCACGGCTACACGGCCGATCAGCGATTGGTCGATGCCATGCATGGATCGATGACGCGAGGGCGAGCCGCCGCCATTAACATCATCCCGACGACGACGGGAGCTGCCAGCGCGACAGAGAAGGTCATTCCCTCCCTGGCGGGACGAATGGACGGCATTGCTTTCCGAGTGCCCGTACCGACGGGTTCGGTCAGCGATATCACGTTGGAGATGAAGCGGCCTGTAACTGCTGATGAGGTCAACGCGACGCTCACTCGTTACGCTGAAGGAGATCTGAAGGACATCCTGCGGGTTTCCACGGATCCGCTGGTCTCGACCGATATCATTGGTGAAACGCATCCGAGCATCGTCGATTCGACGCAGACGGCCGTCGTGGACGAACGCTTGCTGAAGGTCGTTGCGTTCTATGACAACGAATGGGGCTACACCAACCAACTGCTGCGCGTCGCGCTGAAGCTATAACCGTCCATGATCGCACGGACGCGGCGGTGGCTGGCTTCGACGGTCGCCGCCCTGTTCCCGCCTCGATGCGCGCTCTGCGAGCGCGAGCTTCCATCCTTGGAGGTCGTTTGCGAATCGTGCCTTCGCCAGCTGCCCTCCTTGGGCAACTTCCTGTGTCAACGTTGTGGAGAATCGATTGAGGAGGGCCTCGATCTATGTCTAGCATGCGGAACGAAACGCCAGGCCGTCGACAGGATCCTCTGTCTGGGCCCCTATCGGGGCGCGTGGGGAGACCTCGTGCGCGGCTTCAAATTCGATCACGACATGGCGATCGGACGATGGCTTGGTGGACGGCTTGCCGATGCGGTGCGTGAAAGCGGGCTCATGGGACGGCTTGATGCTGTTACCTATGTGCCGATGACGCATCGCGACCGCCGGCGCCGTGGCTTCAATCAAGCCCAGGTGCTCGCCCGCGCCATCACGCGCGCAACTCAGCTCCCGCTGATGTCCACATTGACGAAGTCCAGACCGACGGAACTGCAAGCTGGATTACCGGCGCAGGACCGCCGAATCAACTTGCAGGGCGCTTTTCGACCGGTACCATGTTCGTACGGCCGGGTCTTGCTTGTTGACGATATCTATACAACGGGCTCGACGGTTGAAGAATGTGCTCGGACGCTGAAACGTGGCGGCGTGGAGTCGGTTGTCGCCATCACCGTGGCTCGAGCGTAAGGAGACGTCATGCGCGTATCGTCCGCCTGTCTGGGCCCGCTCGCGACCAATTGCTACTTGATCGAGATGGATACGTACACGTTGTTGGTTGATCCGGCCGACGCGTCTCCGGAACTGGACGCCTTGATCGGGAATCGCTCGATCGATGCCGTGGTGCTGACCCACGGCCACTTCGACCATATCGGAGGCGCCTGGTCGGTGGCGGATGCCGCCGTTCTGATGCACGCCGAGGATCTCGCGTTGCTTGATGAAACCTCGCCCGATCACGGCCCGATTGAAACATTCCTATCGGATGGAGACAGCCTCGCCCCCGGAATTGATGTGCTCCATCTGCCCGGCCATTCACCGGGCTCGATTGCCCTGAAGGTTGAGGACGCTCTGTTTGTTGGCGACGTTCTGTTTGCCGGGTCGATCGGCCGTACGGATCTCCCCGGCGGTTCGATGAAGGCGATGTCGGACTCCCTTCGGCGGTTGATCGAGCTTGACGGTGACTTCGATGTGTATCCGGGACACGGCCCGGCGACGACGTTGAACTGTGAGCGGGATACCAACCCCTATTTGCGAATGATGAGGTAGAGCATGCCAGGACAACGCGCGGATGTGCAGGAGATCAAATCCCGCCTGAGCATTGTCGACATCATTTCGCGCTATGTCACGTTAACCCCATCCGGCGCGGGCTATAAGGGAAAATGCCCTTTCCATAAGGATGACACGCCATCGATGACGGTGAGCGAAGAGAAGGGGTTGTGGCATTGCTTCGGCTGCGGCGAAGGCGGCGATCTGATTGCCTTTGTGATGAAGATCGAGCGTCTCTCATTTATTGATGCGACCCGGCGGCTAGCTGAAGAGGCGGGCGTGTCATTCGATGTCGCCGAGGATGGGGCGAGGGATGAACTGCGGGAGATCATGGCTGAGGTGGCCAACGCCTTTGTCCTGAATCTGCGCTCGCCGGCGGGGAAGAAGGCGCGCGATTATCTCCTCAACCGTGGCTATCCTGAAGACTGCTGGATGACCTATGGGCTTGGCTACGCCCTTCCCGGCTGGGAAAACGTCAAGCGTGCGTTTGCGAAATACGGTGAGGCCACGCTCCTGAAGCTGGGCCTTCTCGTTCAGGGGGACAAGGGCGTCTACGATCGATTCCGCGATCGGACGATCTTTCCGATTCTCGATGTGTCCGGCCGTCCCATTGCCTTTGGGGGACGCGCGTTCGAAGGACAACCGAAATATCTCAATTCCTCTCAGACGCCGCTCTTTGACAAAGGCCGCGTCATCTATGGATTGTCGTGGGCGCGGGAACGAATGTCTCAAACGCGCATCGCGGTATTGGTTGAAGGCTATACGGACGTTCTCAGCCTCCATCAAGCCGATATCCGCAATGCCGTCGGCAGCATGGGAACGGCGCTGACTCAGGGACAGGCCGAGATGCTGAAGCGCTTCGTGGATGAAGTGGTGATCGCCTACGATCAAGACGCCGCTGGGAGCGCGGCGTCGCTACGCGGCATGCAAGTGCTTCGAAACGTTGGGTTAAACGTTCGTGTCGCCCGATTGCCCCTTGGAGAAGATCCCGATGGCTTCGTTCGAGCCCACGGATCCGAGGCGATGCAAGAGATTTTTGAGAGCTCGCTTCCGTTCCACGAGTTCTTCATCGAATCGCTGAAGGCGCGGCACGATCTCTCAACGGTACGAGGAAAGGAACAGCTCCTTGAGGATGCGCGCGAGTTCTATGCCGACATTCGCAGCTCGGCGCTTCGAGAAGTCATCGAGCGAGCCATTGCCGACTTGGTAGACCTCTCTATCGAATCGGTTCGGCGTGAGCTGCCGCGCAAACGGAAACCGCGCCATGAGGAAGGCGAGTCGCGCCCCTCTGCGGAACACTGGGGCGTCGAGGAGCATGTCCTGGCGTTGGTGCTTCGCGGCGAGGCAACCTGGAGTGCGTTTGAGCCGTATCTGTCTCCCTCCGACTTCACGGGCGCCAACCGCAGCATTGCCGAATATCTTTCCAAAGGAAGCATGGAACTATCTGAGCTTATGGGGGTACTGGACGAAGAGGGGGCTCGTCGTGCAAGCTTTTACGCATTGTCCCCGATTCGAATCAATGTTGAGGGGACTATCGAGGACGCGAAGCGATGGATGGGAAGACTTCCTGCCATTGAAAAACGGCTGCAGGAACTGGATCGCGAAATCGAGCGTAGCGGACAGGAAGAGGATTGGACGCGATGGGACGAATTGCAGAAAGCGAAATCCGATCTACGCAAAGCCTTGATCCAAGCGAAGGATGCGAAGCGAAAGGGAATCCATGAGCAGCAAGACAACCAAGAAAACCCCGAAGGCTAAGCCCGCGAACGCGGATGTCGTTCAGGAGGTCATCGAGGAGACTCAACAGTCGAGTGAGACCGTCAAATCCGCCGATGATGTCAAGAACGTGGCTGCGGACGGCACCGTTGTCCCTGATGAAGACGATCTCACCGATCCCGAGGATTTGCTTGAGGACGATGAGGGAGACTTGGAGGACGAGGCGATCGAAGAGCCCAAGCCCGAGTCGCGCGTCGCGACCCGCGCTCGCCAAGATTGGATCAACGGCAAGGCAAGCGCCCGTCGGGAAGATCCCGTCAAAACCTATCTTCGGGAGATCGGCAAGGTTCCGCTGCTGACCAAGGAAGGGGAAGTCGAGCTGGCCAAGGCAATGGAGATCGGAGCCTATGCCGAGTTGTCGATCGCCGTCATGATCGGCCAGGATGCGGCCGCGACACTAAAGACGGCCAAGGATCTCTCCGAGTTGGAGCGCAAACAGGCCGAAGATCTGGCTGAAAAGGGCGAGGCGGCGGCCGAATTGATGATTTCTTCTGCGTTTGAGGAAAAGCTGGGCGACGAACTCCCTCGATCCTCGGATCGCGCTGAGTTGGAGAGCCTGGTGACCTTGGGCACGGCGGCGCGGGATCGCCTGACCATTTCCAACCTTCGACTTGTTGTCTCCATCGCCAAGCGCTACATGAATCGTGGCTTGTCCTTCTTGGATCTCATCCAAGAAGGCAATATGGGCCTCATGAAGGCGGTTGAGAAATTCGACTTTACGCGTGGATACAAGTTTTCCACGTATGCGACGTGGTGGATTCGCCAAGCAATCACGCGCGCGATCGCCGATCAATCGCGAACGATTCGCGTGCCCGTTCATATGATCGAAACCGTGCGTGAGCTCAACCGAGTTAAACGCGAGTTCATCCAATCACACGGCTCCGCGCCGACCCTCGAAGAACTTGCCGAGCTTACGGGCATGTCGATCGATAAGATCAAGAAAGTGGAATCGGTGTCGCAGTACACGGCGTCGCTCGAGCGGCCGTTCGGAGACGAAGATGAAGATACGTTGGGGGATTTCATTGAAGATCCCTCATCTCCGTCGCCGACCAAGGAGACGTTCCGCATGTTCTTGAAGGAACAGCTGTCGCGTGCACTCGACCAGCTGGATGAGCGGGAGCGAGAAATCCTGAAGCTTCGCTATGGATTGGATGACGGCCATCCCCGCACGCTGAAAGACGTTTCCCTCAAATTCAACATCACGAGAGAGCGCGTCCGGCAGATTGAAATCAAGGCGATTGAGAAGCTGAAGCATCCGTCTCGCCGTGCGGAGTTGAAGCGATTCCGCGAACTGCTGCTCGCCGAGGACTGATTGTGGTGGGCGAGCATGCCCGGCCGTCAGTGCTCGTTGTGTTGGGGCCGACAGCATCCGGAAAGACTTCGGTGGCCATCGCATGCGCCCAGCGTCTTGGGGGTGAAATCATCTCAGCGGATTCTCGCGCCTTCTTCGCGGGGCTCGATATCGTGACGGATACGCCAACAGACGCCCAGCGTAGTGATGTGCCTCATCACTTGATCGATTGCATTCCCGTGTTAGGTCACTACGATGCTATGGCGTTTCGCAAGGATGTCGCACGTCTGATTCCCGCGATTCGAGATCGAGGCAAGGTTCCCATCCTTGCAGGCGGTGGAACCGTCTATCTTGGCGCCGTTTTGCGCGGATTGTTCGAAGGCCCCGCCGTGGATGAGGCATTGCGCGAGCAGTTGGCCGACCTGCCGCTTGAGGCGCTTCATCGCGAACTCCAGCGTGTCGACCCTCCCGCGGCAGAGCGCATTCACCCGAACGATCGGCTTCGCTTGATGCGTGCGCTTGAGGTGTACCGACTGACGGGGTTGCCCATGAGCCATTGGCAGGCAACGGCACGCCCATTGGACGAGTCCTTCGTCCTCATCGGGCTGAGACGCGACCGCGATGAACACCGTCAGTTAATTCGCTCCCGGATCGAGCAGATGGTGAAGCGGGGCGTTTTCGAAGAGATTGCTCGGCTGCGCTCATCCGGACTGCGGGACGAGGTGCAAGCCTATCGAACGATCGGCGTCCCCGAAGCCTTCCGCGTGCTCAACGGAGAGTGGGATGAAGATCAATTCGTGGATGTGGTCGGGCATCGCACGTGGCAGCTCGTGCGCCGTCAACTCGCGTGGTTCCGGCGGGACGAGAACGTTCATTGGATTGAGATGACGGGTCGGAGCCACGACGATGTCGTTGCCGAGGCCCTTGCCCATTGGAACTCGGAAACCGGCAAGAGGACATGATCGGATGAACCGGGGACAGACAGCATGGATCTTGACGGCAGCCCAACAGCGGAAACTTGATGAAGCGGCCGTTCGAGCAGGAACTCCGTCCGCCCAGCTCATGGAGTCCGCCGGAGCGAGCGCCGCGGACTGGATCCTAAGCCATACCTCGCTGAAGAAGCTCGTGATCCTCGCCGGACCGGGAGGAAACGGAGGCGATGCCTTTGTGGTCGCGCGCCGCCTGCTGCAGGCTGGCGTTCAGGTCAGTGTGATGGCTCGCAATGACCTTGGAACCTGTTCGCCACTGGTGCAGAAAATGGGGCATGCGTACCGGGACGCTGGCGGGGCTTTCCTATCGGCGGATACCTTCCCACAGGCGGTGCGTGGGTCGGACGGTGTGGTCGATGGGTGGTTTGGCAGCGGATTATCTCGCCCCTTGGTGGGACGAGACGCGGAGGTCGTGTCGGCGATCAACGACACGGCGGACAGAATCATCAGCTTGGACGTGCCAAGCGGGCTCGCATCGGACACGGGAGCTCCGATAGGTCCGTCCATTCGCGCGCACGTCTCGTTGGCGATGGCGTTCACGAAACCTTGCCATGTCCTTTACCCCTCCGCCGAACACTGCGGATCCGTTCATGTGGTGGAGGTCGATTATCCGGCGTCCGAAATCGCGGCGCTTGATCCGACGGCCGTGATCCTCAGCCGGTCCGAGATCGGGAAGCGACTGCCGGACCGCGCCCCGGCAGGGCACAAGGGGACATTCGGGCGCGTTTTGGTTGTTGCCGGATCTCCGGGGATGACGGGCGCGGCCATTCTTTGTGGGCGTGCGGCGCTTCGAGCCGGGGCAGGGTTGGTAGAGATGGCGATCCCCGCGTCCATCGCACCGGTCATTCAGACGGCAATTCCAGAGGCCACCACCGTCGTGCTTGACGAAGCGAACGGAGATCTCGATGTTGAGAAATCGTGGGAGGCGCTTCAACCGACGATCGAGCGAGCGGATGCCATGGCCATCGGGCCGGGGCTTTCGCGCGAGCGGGGCGCCTTGGAGCTGGTTCGCGCGGTCGTGCGGACGGCGGCTGTCCCGATTGTGCTCGATGCCGATGCCATCTATGCGTTGATTGGACACGAAGACCTCTTCTCAACGCGCGCGCGTGCCTGGCTATTGACGCCCCATCTCGGCGAGTTCCGCGCCTTGACCGGACTGAGCTCGGAAAGCATCGAGCGGGACCCCTTTGGCGTCGTCCAGCGCTATGCGCGCGCCCACGATTGCCATCTGTTGCTCAAGGGGCGTCCGACCGTCATTGGGCGTCCGGATGGCTCACTCGTTGTTAATCCGACCGGCAACACGGGGTTGGCGACCGGAGGATCAGGGGATGTGCTCACGGGCCTGATCACGGGATTGGCGGCGGGTGGAGTTTCCATCGACGATGCCGCGATCGCGGGCGCGTACACACACGGATGGGCGGCCGACCGGTGGGCGGAGACGTACGCTGAGCGGTCGCTGACGCCGTCGGATGTCCTAAACGATATTCCCGAGATGTTGAAGGAGATTGAACGTGAAGTGGATTGACAGTCATGCCCATCTGGATGATCGTGCGTACGAAAAAGACCTGGCTGTTGTAATCGCTCGCTGTACGGAAGCCGATCTGGGGGTTATGACGATCGGTGCGTCGATGCGTTCAAGCCGAGAAGCCGTCCGGCTGGCGTCTCGATATCGGCGCATGTGGGCGACGGTCGGTGTTCACCCTCACAATGCCAAGCATGTTGACGCTGGGACAGTGCACGAATTGCGGGCGTTGGCCGGGAACGAACGGGTGGTCGGCATCGGTGAAATCGGGCTCGATTACTACCGTGACCTATCTCCGCGAGATGTCCAGCGAACGGCTTTTCGCCAACAGCTCGAATTGGCGCAAGACGTTGAGCTTCCCGTGTGTCTCCACAATCGAGAGTCCACCGATGACCTTCTTGCGATCCTCAGGTCCGTTTCGGCGACGCATCGCGGCGTGATCCACTCCTTTCTGGGCGACATCGCGCTCGCCACGCGGTTTCTTGAGCTTGGCTTTCACCTAGGCGTTGGCGGCCCCATTACCTTCCCCAAGAACGGACCCTTGAGGGATGCGGTTCGACGGATCCCGCTCGATCGAATCCTGTTGGAGACGGATTGTCCGTACTTGACTCCGGTCCCGTATCGGGGAAGGCGGAACGAACCCGCGTACGTTCAATACGTGGCTGAAGAAATCGCTCGACTCAAGGGAATCTCGATCGACGCGGTGGCGGAGCAGACGTTGACGACGACGAAACGGCTATTTGGCATTGAAGATGGTGGCTAGGACCTCCCTAGTTCCCGAGCTTGAGGGTTGAACTGTTCAACGACGTCGATACCGCGACGCTGTGCGGCCTCACATTGAATCCGACCTGCAGGATGAGCGGGACGTCAGTGGCTTTCCGAATGCCGGCATCGTGTTGCCGTTTCGGTGTTCGTTTTGCACCGCAAAGGAAGCTAAGAGTCCTCCGGATACTCAGGCGGCCATGCCGTGCCCGGCTTGAGTCGGCATGGAACTTTCCTGCGGGCCACACCAAATCCAACGGCGCGATCGCGCTCTAGAAGAATCGGAGAACTGAGTGGAGTCTCTGAGATCCTGTGCTGTCGCGTTGAGCGTGCGATTCCATGGGACCAATGACTTTCTTGATTCTCGCTACTCTTCCAGGATGGCAGGACAGAACTTGACGGTCAAAGTGCGTCTTGTCGATTTGTCCGATTGCCTTTCGAACTGTGCTCCGGTTTGATATGATCCGGCAACTCATCAGGCCTCATCGCCTGTAGACGCAGCCCGGGAGTTGATGATGGAGTTTACGAGTCAATTGGCAAGTCTTTTGGAACGGCCTTCCATAGTAAAGAATCCTGATCGTGGCCAGCTGATCCGCGATGCCGTCGAGCGGCGAGAGGCCGTGGTAAGCGCTTCTGGAGCCCTAGCGACCTGGACCCCGCCGGAATCGACGGGGCGAAGTCCTCAGGACACCTTGACGGTCAAGCGCTCATCGAGCGCGGATACCATCGATTGGGACTCGCCCAACAATCTTCCCATCGATGAAGAGACTTTTGACATGGTGCTGGAGGATGCGCTGGCAGCTCTGGGCGCGAAGGCCTGCGTTTATGCATTGGATCGAGCGATCGGCGCTGACTCCGCCTATGCATTGCCGGTGACGTTCGTTTCCTACCGCGCGGTGTCGACGCTCTTTGCTGACAACATGTTCCGGCCGGTTCCCAGCGACATTGAGCGATCCGTATTCTCCGAGCATCCGTTCACGTTGCTCTCACTGCCCTACGACAAGCTTGATCCCAAGCGATACGAGGGACGTTTGCGCATCGATCCGCGCATTGACGGGACATCGACGATGGTGATCGCCATGGATCTGGACCGGCGAATCGGCATCGTCTATGGCTCCGCCTACTGCGGTTCATCGAAGAAGTTGATGTTCTCGGTGATGAATTACTTGCTTCCCGCTGAAGGCATCCTCCCGCTTCACTGCTCGGCCAATGAAGGTCCGGACGGCGATATTGCCCTCTTGCTCGGATTATCCGGCACGGGAAAGACGACCCTATCCGCCGATCCGCGGCGCGCCCTGCTCGGCGATGATGAGCACGGATGGGCGGAGACGGGCATCGCCAATTTCGAAAATGGTTGCTACGCTAAATTGATCGATCTGGATGCCGTCAAGGAACCGGAAATCTACAACGCCATCATGCACGACGATGCGTTTACGAGCCACGGTGCGATTGTCGAAAATGCAATGGTTTACCCGGATGGGACCTTCGACCTGTACGACGATCGGTTGACGCCCAACTCGCGAGGATCGTATCCCCTCACCTATCTATCGAATATCAAGCCTTCCTCGGTCGGCGATCATCCATCGACGATCCTGTTTCTGACCGCGGATGCCAATGGCGTGCTTCCCCCGATCAGCCGACTGAACAAGGAACAGGCGATGCTTTGGTTCCTTATGGGATACACGAGCAAGCTGGCGGGAACGGAGACCGGAATTGTCGAGCCGAAGACGACGTTTTCCCGATTCTTTGGCGAGCCGTTCATGCCGCGCAATCCGGATGTTTATGCGCAACTGCTTGGGGAGAAGTTGGATGCCCATGGAACGGATGTCTATCTTGTCAATACCGGATGGGTAGGCGGCCCCTATGGCCAGGCGGGGCGCGTCGATATCGATCTCACTCGTGCCATGGTTCATGCCGCGCTCTCCGGCGAACTTCGCGATGTGGCGTATACGCTCAACGCAACCTTCCATGTCTCGATTCCGGCCGAGTGCCCTGGTGTGCCCAGTGCGCTGCTCGATCCGCGCCGAGCGTGGGATGATGTGGCGGCCTATGATACGAGAGCGTCCAAACTGGCCTCTGAGTTCGCCGCGCATTTCGACAAGGCCTACGGGAACAAGGGCATCGATCCGGACGTGGCCGCTCAGTGTCCAGGCCGCTAACCCTCAGGATTCATGCTAACGGAATCGATTTCGCAGCTCGCGTCCGAGGGCGCGAGCTGCGAATTTCAGCTTGTGGAAGAACGGAAGATGCTCGGAATGCGGCCACTTCCATACCAACCCGATGGCGAGAAGAACGACGGCAACCGTCGTGAGGAAATAGAGAAGTCCTGATGACAAGCTGAGAACGATGGCAAACGCAATGATCGTCATGCAAAAGGCCATCTCAATCGTGGAGCTGCAACGGAATTCTTCGCAAGCTGCATTCTGAGCGCCGCGATAGGCAAGACGCAATTTCTCATGAAACCGCGCGCGAACCCCTTTCGGCCATTTCCACAGGAGAAGGGCAAGACCAAAAACGATCAGCACATCCATCAATTCTCCGATGACACCTGCGATGATGGCGAGAACGATGGCCAGTGCATTCAAGGCCGCGGCCAAGGCGAGCAACCAGATTGATAGGGGAGACGCTCGATACGTTCGTACAAAGGCCCTGAGCGGAACAACGATGGGGAACAGTGCAAACAGCAATGTACCGCGTACCACCCAAACCAGTGTCATCGATGCCCCCTCGGGGTGTAAGCCATCCCTATTATAGGCCCTTATCTCGGTCGACCGTCAACGGGCTCACGAGGGTCGTTCGACATCATCCGCTCCCCACTCTGGCGATGTTCGCGTGCAGAAGGCGCGGGCAACGGCGATCGCACGCGAAATCTTCTCCGGATCGAGGACGATTCGACCGGAACGTTTCTGAAGCCAGGAGCAGTTTTCCACAGCACGGCTGGCGTGGTCATCGCGCGCGGAGATGGCGCGAAGCACGGCCATGCCATCCCGAAGCGTGACGCGGTCCAGGTTGATCTTCTCGGCCCACAAGAGTAGCAGTGTCATGGCGAGGACCGCATTGCTGACCGCGGTTCGCCCACGCTCGGCGGTTTGGTGCTTGAACGCCTCCCAATAATGCTTGTTCGGGAAGATGTACGGGGCAATCATCCGGGGGTGGCAGGCGGCCAACAAGTTCTTCGCGTCGATGCCCAATTCATCAGCCATCGAAAGGATGGCCGTACGCTCTTCTTCAGGAACCCAGCCGATGGCATCATCTTGACTCGGAGTAGCGGGTCCCAAGACGTGATCGATATCTGTGCCTTGAATCGCTTGGAACGCGGCCTGCCAGATCACGCTGTCTTCGGATTCGGCGATGACGACATCGTTGGCGAGTAATACGAGTTTGAGTTGTGCCTTGATGGCCATATGACTCTCCTTATCTCCTTATTATCCGAACCGAGTATACTCGGGAAATCCCCGTATTCAATGATTTACTCGATTACATCGCCGAAAGATGAGGTTGACACGATACGACATAATTCTTAATATGGAGCTATTTACATACCAAATTATAGAATAAGGAGGCGTTATGGGTGAAGGAACGGCGATTCGTCCCTATCGGCTGGGCGCGGATACAGCTCAGGCTTGCGAACTGGAGGCAGCAGCATTCACCGAGGACTACCGCAGGATGGGAGAGGATCCTCGCATGGAAGCGGGGCGAGAGCAGCGTGTCGAGCGGCTCTTGAGATGGGTGTCGAGGATTATTCCGTCGCTTCGCTATGCACGGATGGGCTTCGTCGTTGAGGTGAAGGGTGTGCTGGCATCCGTGGTTCTCTTCTCACGGGATGGTCTTCGAGGTGCGCGGTGGACCATTGATGCCGTGGGCACGCATCCCGATCACCAGCGGCGCGGGTTGGCCAAGAGCCTCATCGGGCGTTCGATTGAGACCATGGTGAGCGGGGGGGCCGAGACGTGCGTTCTGAAGGTCCGGCAGGACAACGATCCAGCCTATCGATTGTATCGCGGGCTCGGATTCTCGCACTTTCATACGTCTCGACAGATGAAGCTCGATGCAAAAGCGCCGGCAAGGGACGTGGAGATCCCCGTCATTGATGATCTAGAGCGCCTGAAACCATCGGCATGGTATTCGCTCTGGCGCGAGCGGCAGGACCTGGCGCGGCGTTCGACATCAGAAGAACTCCAAACGTACAAGCCGCTTGTGGAGTCGAAATTCCGGCGTCCACGAATGATTCGCGCCCTAGGCCCTCTTGTCATGAAGCTCGGTGGGATGAAGATTGAGCACTGGGCGTTGCGTCGTGAAGGGCGGCTCATGGCTACGCTCGTCCTTCGCGCCGACATCACGGGGCATCGATCGCACGAATTGCACATCGATATGGACTCAAAATATCAAGCGGCCTTCGCGGCCCCACTTGTCGAGATGGGACTGCAACGGCTTCGCGGTTACGGGCAGTCCAACATCCTGATGGAAGTGGATGGCCAGCATGCGGACGTGATTGACGCGTTAACGCAGTCAGGATTTGAAGAGATGAGTGTCTGGCACTGGCTTGGCGCACGATTCCAGGAGATTGGCAACAAAGGTCTTGATAACGTAACAGTGTGATGTTACACTAATATCATCACCCCCAGGAGGTGGAAGACATGTTGACAGTTCAAGAGATCGGAACGCTGGCAAAGATGACGCAGGAAGCTATAATCAAGAATGAACAGAATAGGAAATTCGCTCGAACCATGCGCCAGGTGGAGCGATTTCGAAAAGCGCATGGCGATGAGTTTGTCGTATACGCACGCCGGGCGTGTCAGAACTAGAAAACAGTGTGTTGTTCTAATAAGGAGGGATGAATGGATGACGAACGCCTGATCTCGAAGAAGGATGTCCTCGAGGCCATGGGCATTTCGTACGGACAGCTCTATCGATGGAAACGCAAGGGGTTGATTCCTGAGTCCTGGTTCATTCGACGTTCTACCTTTACAGGACAAGAGACGTTTTTCCCGCGCGATAAGATCGTCGAACGAATTCGCCGCATCAAGGACATGAAGGGCGATCACGCGCTCGATGACCTTGCGGACGTGATCTCGGAGTTCGCCACGGCTCAGCTCGATGTCGCGCTGAAGCAGCTGAGGCATCTGGGATGGATCGACGACGATCTCGTCGAATCGTCGGGCATCTCAGAAGACGACGGAGGTATGCTGTCGCTTCGCGACGCTCTTCGGCTGGCGGTTCTGAAGAAGCTCAAGCGGTCGGCCCGAGAAGAGGAGATCACCTTGGCAAGCCGCACGCTGGAAAGCGCGCTTCCTGGAAAGGGGATGGACCTTTCCCTCCTGGAGGGAAAGACGCTCCATTTGCTGCGAAAGCAGCTGTCCGGCGGCGGGATATCGGCTGAGATTTCGGCAATTGCCATTGCTATGGATGAGCTAATCGTGGATCCGGAAATGAAAAAGATCGATTCGATCGATCTGGCGGCCATGCTTCAGCAAGTGAAGCTGGACCTCGCTAATCTTGACAATGCAAGTTCCCAGGAGCGGGAAAGCGGGAGGAGCGACGATGAGTGAAGAACGACAATCCGTGAGCGTTTCAGGAGCCGGCGCGATTGCCGGTGGGTCTTATTCCCGCGTTTCGATATCCGGCGCCGGTCGGGTCAGTGGCGATTTATATGCCGAAGAGCTTCGCATGTCCGGCGCCGGCCGGGTGAACGGCCATTGCGAGGTCGTTCAGCTGACGGTCTCAGGAACCGGCCGCTTCGAAAAGGGCATTGTCGCTGACGAGATGCGCGTGAGCGGCGTCGCCCGGGTTGACGGGCTTGTGAAGGTCAAGGAACTGAAGTGCTCGGGCACGTTCCGTACCGCGGAGAGCATTAGCTCGGAATACGTGAAGGTGAGCGGCCAACTTCATGTCGACGGCGATGTCGAATCAGAGATCTACCGCGCCAGCGGAGGATTCGATATTCGGGGACTGCTGTCCGCTGACCGAATCGAAATTCACCCCGGAGGGCGTTGCCGGGCCGCCGAAATCGGAGGAGCGCATATCGATGTGCGCCGCTATGGCTCTCGGGATCGCGGTATCTTGGAATCGGTCATTCGCGCGCTCAGCAGCGCTTGGGGCGGAGAGGTCGAAGCCAAGGTGATTGAGGGCGACGAGATTTACTTGGAATACACGCGGGCGGATGTTGTGCGTGGGAAGACGATTGAAATCGGTCCGCACTGCGAAATCGGACACGTGGAATACACGGAATCATTGAAGGTGCACGAGGACTCAAACGTGGGGAAGCGAACCAAGAACTGACCTCCTCCCGATGAACCGGGCTGCTTGCAGAGGACACTTATGTGAAGGAACGGCAAGCAGCCCGTCATCACCGTTAGATAGAGGCGGGACCATCCAAGCAGGATAAAGGAGGGCGCGTGAAATCAACGATCCAACAAGCGATTGCAGCGAGTCCTGCGGATTACACCGAGATCCGCATCGAACGCCGCTGGTTGACGCACGTCGGCTACCAACGAGACAAGCTGGAGAACCTTGAGGTTCGGATCGAATCCGGAGGAGTCGTGCGTTGCCTGAAGAATGGCGGATGGGGCATCTCGGTGTTCAACGACCTATCGTCCCTTTCCAAATGTATCGCGGAAGCGTCAAGACTGGCACAGATCGTGTCAGAACGAGGTGATGATGGCGTTCGATTGGCCGCTGTTCCGAGGGTCGAAGATGAGTTCCGCGCACACTTGGAGCACGATTTTCGGCACATTCCGCTTCAGGAAAAGGTGGCGCTCGCCGAGAACTACAATCGGATGATCCTGGGCGCCTCCGACAAGATCGTTTCGTCGATGGTTCAGTACGTCGACCGCTTCATCGAAAAAACGTTCGCCAACTCGGAAGGGACGTTCTTGGTTCAGGAACTTCCCGACATCACGCTCCTGCTTGGTGCAGTCGCTGGGGATGGAAAAGGGGATATCCAGCTTGGCTCGGAATCGGTGGGCCAAGCGGGTGGATTCGAGTGGGTGAAAGGACGAGGTGATCAGGCACGAGCCGCCGCTGATCGAGCGGTTGCCATGCTCGAGGCGGCTCCCGTCCAAGGCGGGCAGCATACGGTGATCCTCGATCCGCACTTGGCAGGCGTCTTTATCCACGAAGCCTTCGGACATTTCTGCGAAGCGGATTTTCTCTACAAGAACCCGCGATTGGCGGATGTGATGTCGCTGGGCAATGCGTTCGGGTTACCGGAACTTCAGGTGTTCGACGAGGGATTTGTCCCCGGGCACCGAGGGAACGTGCCCTTCGATGACGAAGGGGTGCGTCGCACCAAGACGCAACTGATCAAGGATGGCCGGCTGAACTCCCTCCTGCATTCCAGGGAGACGGCGGCGCGAATGGGGGCGGAGCCAACGGGGAACGCTCGCGCTACCACCAATGAGTTTGAGCCCATCGTTCGAATGACCAATACCTACATCGAGAATGGCTCAACTTCAGTTGAGGACATGATCAAGGGCGTTGATCGAGGCATCTATGCGATCGGTGCGTATGGGGGACAGACGGAATTCGAGTTGTTCTCCTTCTCGGCAGAATACGGGTACGAGATCATCGATGGGGAGGTGGGAGGATTGGTACGCAACGTCGTGCTAAGTGGAAACCTCTTTGAAACCCTTCGTTCCATCGATGCGATCGGAAACGACCGAGACCTTTACGGCGGTGTCGGCGGGTGCGGCAAGGGAGGGCAATCGTCCTTGCCCTGCACCGTGGGATCTCCGCACATTCGCATTCGCAACGTCACCATTGGAGGTGAATAGGATGAACGACATCCTCAAGCGAGCGGCCGCGCGAGCGGATCGTGCCGAACTCTACCATCTTCAACAGCGGAGTCTTCCGGTGACCTTCGATGCGCAAGGCCTGTCGGTGATTAAAGCGAGACGCACGGAAGGGGTTGCCCTTCGAACGATCGATCGCGGAAGACTGGGATATGCGACGACAACGGATCTTCAGCATCCTGAGGCCGTGGTCGATGCCGCGCTGGCCACAGCGATATTCGGCGAGGTGGTAGATCTTGATATGCCGGCGCAGTCGCCGCGCGTGGACGGCGGGCGGTTGAGCACGGGCACGGCGACTCCCTCACCCGAACGACTGATCGAATTGGGAATGGCGATACGCGAACGCATTGCCGAAGACAACGAGTCAGCCGAACTTGGGTTGGAGATCCAATCTACGCAAGACTGTGTTCGAGTGGCCAATACAGCGGGATTGGCATTTGAGGAAACGCAGTCCTTTGTTGAGATTAGCATCGAGGCGACGTTGGCTCAGGACGACGATATCTACACGGTGTCGGATAGCCACGTCATTTCGGACGTCGACACGGCGTCGGTTGACGACATTACCCAACGCATCCGATGGTTGCTTGCTGCGGGAAGGGATGTCGTCTCCGCACCGTCCGGAACGTTGCCTGTGGTCTTTACGCCGCACGGCGCGCTGGCCGTTCTTCTCCCCGTTGCGTCAGGGCTCAGTGGGAAGTCCGTGCTGTTGGGAACATCGCCGCTAGGGGACAAGCTGGGACAGCCGATCTTTGACGAGCGCGTGTGCCTCACCGACGATGGATCGTGCGAAGGCGGAAAGCGCTGGGGCAGTGCGGACGATGAAGGCGTCGCTTCGTGCCGAACGGGGCTGGTGTCCGAGGGTGTCTTGTCCTCGTTCTACTACGATTTGCGAACCGCCAAGCAGGCGGAGACCCAGTCAACGGGCAACGGCATCAAGGGAGGCTTTTTTGGGGGGCGCGATTTTCGGCCCGCTCCGCAGCCGAACCTTTCCCATCTGATCCTCGGCGAGGGGGGACGTTGCTTTGATGAGCTGATCTCGACGATCTCATCCGGCTTGGTTGTGGATACGGTGATGGGTCTTGGGCAAGGCAATGTGATGGCCGGCGATTTCTCCAACAACGTCTCCGCCGCATTTCTGATCCAAGACGGCAAGATGGCGGGGCGCGTGAAGAATGTGATGATTGCCGGCAACAGTTATCAGCTGCTCAAGGACCACCTCATCGGGCTTTCGGATCGCAGCCAGTGGATCTACGGACGATTCCGATTTCCTGCCTTGGCGCTCGATGGCCTCCACGTGGCTTCCAAGTAGCGCATTCGTGGTTAAAGCACGGCAAATGAGGAACCGATGACATACGAGACGAGAAGATGGTTCGCCCCCTTCTTCACGATTTGGACCGGACAGCAATTGTCGATCGTGGGAAGCCGCGCCGCCCAATTTGCGTTGGTATGGTGGCTGACGTTGGAGACGGGATCGGCATCCGTCCTGGCGACGGCTTCCCTGGTCGCCTTTGTCCCGATTATCCTCTTCGGTCCGTTTGTCGGAGCCCTGATTGATCGATGGAATCGACGCATCGTGATGATCGTCGCCGATTCGTTCATCGCCTTGGTCGGCCTGTGGCTCGCCTATTTGTTCTGGTCGGGAACGATGGAGGTGTGGCACATCTACGTGGTGATGCTCGCCCGTTC
>JANQGM010000002.1 GCA_028277345.1 Candidatus Bipolaricaulota bacterium
TGGAAGGCGGCGTAGTTGTAGCGCGCGGAGTCGACGAACAGCACGGTGACCTGATTGTTCCCATGAATCTGCTCCACCTTGCGTGAACCACGGGAGGTCGCAAACCACAGCGTTTTCCCGTCGTGATCGATGAGGTGCATGGGGCGTGATTGAGGGAATCCATCGAGGTTGCAGATTGTGATCAGTACGGGATAGGGAATGGAATCCACGATTTGCCAGAAGGTTTGCGCACCGCCGGGCACCATCTCCTCGACGTCGCGCATCTCGGAGGCATGGAAGATGAAGGGATCGTCGAGTTCGAACGTCTTGATCGCCTGCTCCACGAACGTATCGCGAACCAGCAGCACGGGCACGCTGTTGGATTGCAGCAGGTGGCGCACGGAAGCGGCGTGTCCGCCGCCATTGAGTTCCAGGCGTCCGATTTCATCGATAAAGACCACGGGGCGTTCGTTGAGTGCATTCAGCACCGTTCGTTCGGCCAGATCCAGGGCCGCCTGAGAGATGTAGAACTTGCCGATCGGAATGTCCGAGGGAGCCTGGCTGGCGAACGGATGGGTGGCGTTCGTTGAGAGGTCGATGATGGAGTAGCCGACGGTCTCCTCATCCTCAAGGATGCGCGGCGCGAGAATGCCTCCGACTTGAATCCCATAGCTGCGCAGCAGGGACAAAAGCCGGAGGCCGGTCGCCGTCTTGCCCGATCCGATACCGCCGACGAGCAAGACGGGTTGTTTCCTTCTTTGGAACTCGATTTGCGCGCGGATCAGTTCGACAACCGGCGCCAGCGGAGATCCAAAGACGGGTTCCATCAGCCTGCGTCCTCCAATCCGACGGCCTCGTTGAACTCGCCAATGAGCTTGTCAATCGCAGGCACCATGCTGTGGATGCTTCCCCAGTACGCGTCGTAGTCGTACCATTGGCGATCGAGTTCATCCACGCTCAAGCCCATCTGTTCAATCCAGGTGAAGTACTTGAGGTTGTGGATGCGTTTGCGCTCGCGATAGCCCAATTCGATCATGGCATCGGTCTTGAGTCCCAGCATGTGCCGGTGGTGATCGACGGCGGCTTGGGTGGAATTGTAGGGACCAAACTCCTCGTTGAGTTCCTCGAGGCGCGTTCCGTACATCTCCATCGAGTCGGTCAAGACGGTGAGCACGACATCCGAGCCGGTCAGTTCGTAGTACTTGGCGAACTTGATGGCCGACAGCATGTTGGCGACGCCGGAAATGCCGAGCAACTCAAGCTGATTGACGTAGCTCTCGGATAGGCCGAGCGTCTGCAGATACTGCTTCCCGGCAGGTTCGTTGAACAGCCGGATGAGATGCATCGGGTCTTCATCATCGATGGCGACGACGAAGTCGGTGTTCTTCACGTTGTGAATCCACGGAATGTGCTTGTCGCCGATGCCTTCGATGCGATGGCCTCCGAAGCCGTTCTCAAGCAATGTCGGGCACTGCAGGGCTTCCGAGGAGATGAGCTTGGATCCCGGGAACTGTTCCTTCAGGAAGTCACCGCAGCCCATCGTTCCGCCGGACCCTGAGGTGAGCACGACGCCGGCATAGCGATCGCCCTTCAACTCATTGGCCAGCACTTCCTTCATGGCGTGTCCGGTGACATCGTAGTGCCAGAGATGGTTCCCGAATTCCTCGAACTGGTCGAAGATCATCACGTTGTCTCGCGTGGCCTGGAGCTCTTTGCACTTCTGGAAGATTTCCCAGACGTTCGATTCGCAGCCCGGCGTGGCGATCACTTCGCCGGCGACGTTGGAGAGCCATTCGAAGCGCTCTCGCGACATCTCTTCGGGCAGAATGGCGATCGAATCGCAGCCCAAGAGCGCGGAGTTGTAAGCGCCGCCGCGGCAGAAGTTACCGGTGGACGGCCAAACGGCCTTGTGGAACGTCGGGTCGAACTGGCCGGTGACCAATCGGGGCACCAGGCAGCCGAAGGTGGCTCCGACCTTGTGTGCGCCGGTGGGGAACCACTTGCCGACAAGGGCGATGATTCGCGCATCCACGCCCGTCAATTCGGATGGAAACTCGATGTAGTTGACGCGCCCGAATCCGCCGCCCTCTAGAACGGGTTCGTTCTTCCAGGTGATGCGGAAGAGATTGAGCGGATGCAGATCCCACAATCCGTGAGATTTCAGCCCTTCGACAACGGACGCGGGAATCCGAGACGGATCCTTCATCTGTTCAAACGTCGGGATAACGATCCCGCGTTCGCGGGCCCTCTGAACCGTGTTACGTAGCTTGTCTTCTTGCTTTGTCAGGTCGATCATTGACTCGATACCTCGATCCCATTGTGGAGTAATGGCGGTAATGCTATCATGCAGCTTGGCATCTTTGCAAGCGGCGTACAGAAGGGATGTTGGGACAAACTCATGCATGATCTTGTAATCCAAAACGGCACCGTAGTCACATCGCTCAGCGCTCAGCGCCGTGATATCGGCGTGACGGGAACGACCATTGCGGCGATCGGACACAACTTGGAGGGGCGACGCACCATCGATGCTTCCGGCTTGCTCGTGTTCCCGGGCGTGATCGATGCGCACACGCACATGAACCTGCCCGTCGCCGGCACGCGGTCTTCGGACGACTTCTTTACCGGAACGGTGGCCGCCGCCTATGGGGGCGTGACGAGCATCATCGATTTCACCGTCGGCTCCCGTGAGTCCTCGATTCCCTTGGATATCGACCGGCGGCTGGATGACCTCCAACCGGCGGTGATCGACGTCGGGCTCCATGCCGAGGTCATCGGCTGGACGCCGGGGGCGTCGGCTCAATTTGCGGAGGCGGTACGGCTCGGGGTGACAAGCTTCAAGTTCTTTACCGCCTACGAGTCCTCGGGGCGCCGGACGCTGCCAGCGGTGATGCGGAAGGCGTTTCAGCACCTGGCCGACCTCGATTGCGTCGCTCTGGTGCATTGTGAGGACGAGGAGCTCATCCGATCCATCATGGCATCCCTGTCTCCCGAGCAACTGGCCGATATGGCCTCGCTGGCGGTGGCGCGCCCGGACCTGTGTGAGGGAACGGCGATCTCGCAAGTCGGCCGCGTGGCCGTGGAGACCGGCTGCCGGACGCACATCGTCCATGTTTCCTCGGCCAAGGGGTTGGCCGCCGTCCAAGAGGCGCGCAAAGCGGGCGGACGGCTGACGGCTGAGACGTGTCCGCAGTATCTGGCCCTTGCCTCGGACTCCTATGAACGCATGGATGGCCATTTGTTCTCCGCGAGCCCGGCCCTTCGGACTCAAGCGGATCAAGCCGTGCTTTGGAAAGGATTGCGCGATCGAACCCTCGATTTCGTGGCCACCGATCATTGTCCGTTCACCCGCGAGCAGAAGGATTGGCGCGGGACGTTTGCGGATCTGCCCTACGGCTTGCCGGGTGTTGAAACCCTGCTGCCGTTGTTGTACTCCGAAGGCGTTGGCAAGGGGCGGCTTGCGGTGACGGATATTCCGCGATTGTTGGCTGAAGGACCGGCGCGCACCTACGGCCTGGATCGCCGGAAGGGGGCGATCGAGCTGGGCCGAGATGCCGATCTTGTCCTGTTCGATCCGTCGATCGAGTGGGAATTATCAGCGACCTTCCTACATATGCGAACGGATTTCTCTCCCTATGAAGGATGGCGGATTACGGGCAAGCCGGTGACGACGATCTCGCGGGGAGAAATCATCGTTCAGAACGACGAATTCACCGGGCACGAAGGGCGAGGAGAATTTTTGTTTCGGCAGCGCGCGTAGGTATTTTGCGGTAACAAATCCGTCAGGCTATCATACAGGTTGACAGATGCCGGGACGATCAAAATCGAGGAGGTCGAATGGCATTCGAGAAGGTGCGACCGCGCAAGGTGAGCGCCATTGCCGCCGAGCAAATCGTGGAAGCGATTCAGCGCGGGGATTATCCAGTGAGCAGTAAGCTCCCTTCGGAGTTTGAACTGGCGGAGCAAATGGGCGTCAGCCGTCCCTCTATCCGTGAAGCGCTCTCCGCCTTGCAGGCGATGTCCATCATCGAATCGCGGCCGGGTAGCGGCAATTATGTCCTCCGCAAACCCAGCTCTTCCGAAGAGTCCGACACCGTTCATCTCATCGAATCGGAAACCGGATGCTTGGAAGTGATGGAAGCGCGCGGCGTGCTTGAACCGCCGATCGTCGCTCTGGTCGCTCAGAAAGCGCCGGCCGAGTGCATCGCCGAGTTGAAGGCTCAGATCGATGACATGCGAAAACACGCCGCTGAAGATAACTTCGACCTCTATTTCGAGGCCGACAAGAAGTTCCACATCGCGCTGGCCGATGCGGCTGGAAATGCCCTGGTCCGATCCGCTGTTGCGCCGCTGTTGGAAACGATGGACCAGCGTGTGTATAGAGAATTCACGCGCCACTACTACTTGAAGAATGTGGATGACTTGCAGCATGTGGTGGACCTGCATCATGAGATCCTCGATGCCATTGAAGCGAAGGACGAAACAACGGCCTTTGCCAAGACGGTCGAACATTGGGATCGCATGCGAGAGATATGGGAAGCGTAGAGCGAAGCTCTACGCTTCGAGGCCGCGAACGCATCTTCATAAAGATGCGTTCGACGGAGAATCAGCTTGCTGATTCTCCTGGTGTTAGGTCGAGGACGAGTGTATCCCTTGGTGGGATGCATTCGACGAAGAATCCGCACGCGGATTCTTCTGAAGAGTAGAGGCCGCGAACGCATCTCTATCAAGATGCGTTCGTTGAAGAATGGCAACTCGGGCGGATATGAAGTCCCGAGTTGCTCGGAGAATTCGTTCACGAATTCTCCAGTTGGTTTTGAATGAGAAAGATGGAAGTGAACGGCGGGCTTCGATATGGAAGCCCGGATTCTATAGACAGAAAACGAAGTACGGAAAGGTGATCGAATGGAAGGCGGAAAGAAAACGATCGTCGTTGCACTGGGCGGAAATGCCATTCTCCAACCCGGCCAGAAGGGGACGTTCGACGAGCAGATGGTCAATGTGCACGTCACGTGCGAGCAGCTCGCCCATATGGTGGAGTCGGGCAAGTATCGTGTCGTGGTTACACACGGAAATGGTCCCCAAGTGGGCAACCTTTTGCTTCAGAATGAAGCGGGCAAAGAGGTCGCCGCGCCGATGCCGCTGTTTGTCTGCGGTGCGGAATCACAGGGATTGATCGGACTCATGATCCAGCAAAACCTGGGGAATCTGCTCGCCGAGCAGGGCAAGGGCGATATTCCGGTGGCAACGGTGGTAACGCAGGTCGTCGTCGACAAGAGCGATCCGGCGTTTGCGAATCCCGCAAAGCCCGTCGGTCCCTTCTATTCCGAGGAAGAGGCCAAGGCGCTTGAAACAGAAAAGGGCTACAACGTGCGCGAAGATGCAGGGCGCGGCTGGCGGCGTGTGGTGCCTTCACCGGACCCGATCGAAATCAACGAGAAGGCGGCCATTCGCCAGCTCGTCGAGGCCAAGGCCATTGTCATTGCCTCCGGTGGCGGCGGAATTCCCGTCATCCGTGAGAACGGCAAGCTCGTTGGCGTTGACGCCGTCATTGATAAGGATCTCGCCGGCGAACGCCTCGCCGTGGATGTGGGCGCTTCGATCTTCATGGTGCTGACCGACGTTGACTCCGTCCGCCTAAACTACAACACGCCGGAGGAAAAAGTCATCTCGACGATGACGGTGGATGAAGCCAAGGGGTATGCCGAAGAGGGGCACTTCGCTAAAGGTTCGATGGATCCCAAGGTGAAGGCGGCGGTTCGATTCGTGGAAGCCGGTGGCGAGAAGGCCATCATCACGTCGCTGGATCAGGCCGTCGCTGCACTGGAAGGCCGCGCAGGAACGACAATTACAAAGAGCTAAGATAGGAGGCAGTCCATGTCCAATACCACGCTTCGTGGCCGCGATTTCATCACGTGGCTCGATTTCTCTCGTGACGAGATCGAAGCCATGCTGGATACCGCGCACGATCTGAAGAAGAAGTTCATCCGCCGCGAACCCCATAAGGTTCTTGACGGTCAGACGCTCCACATGATGTTCTACAACTCCTCGCTCCGAACGCGAAACTCGTTCGAAGCCGGCATGACGCAGATGGGCGGACACGCTCACTTCTTGCAGCCGGGCGCCGTCTATACGCCGGCGCTGAAAGGGGATGAGGTTGCCTACTCGACCGAGCGCATCTCGGATGTCGCACGCGTGCTTGCCGAAATGGGCGACGCCATCGCCATTCGCATCTACGGCAAGCCAACGGGATGGGAATACGGCAAGGGCGACCGCATCATCCGCGAATTCGCCAAATGGTCGAAGGTGCCCGTCATCAACATGGAGGACGATATCTATCATCCGTGCCAAGCGCTTGCGGATGTGATGACGATGCAGGAGAAGCTTGGAAGCAACCTGCAGGGCAAGAAGTTCGTCATGTCCTGGGCCTATTCCGGCTCGGTCGCCAAACCCCTCGCCGTGCCGCAGTCTGCCGTACTATCGGCCGCCATGATGGGCATGGACGTGACGCTCGCCCATCCTGAAGGCCTCGATTTGGATCCGCGAATTTTGCAGGCAACGAAGGATCTGGCCAAGAAAAACGGCGGCGCCTTTACGATCACGCATGACAACATGGACAAGACGTTCCAGGATGCGCACGTGGTCTATCCCAAGGCCTGGACCTCTCAGCCGACGGATGGTGGCGCGTGGGACGAGGCGAAGGCCAAGGCGATCTTCGAAGCCAACAAGGACTGGATCTGCACCCAGGACAAGATGGAACTCACGAACGATGCCTACTACATGCACTGCCTGCCGGCAGACCGAGACATGGAAGTTACGGATGAAGTCATCGATGGTCCGAACTCCATCATCATCGAAGAGGCCGCCAACCGTCTGCATGCGCAGAAGGGCATGATGGCCCTGATCATGGCCTAGCAAGCTAAAACGGCATCTCACCGCAGAGGGCGCTGAGGTGCGCAGAGGACAGAACATGAAGCAAGGGGAAAGACTGAACAGCCTAACCAAGCGTGTGATCGGCGCGGCGATGTCCGTGCATTCGGCGCTTGGTCCCGGGTTGTTGGAGTCTGCCTACGAAACGTGCTTGGAGTACGAGTTGAAGCAATTGGGATTGTGGGTTGAGAGGCAGAAACCCTTGCCCATTGTGTATCGTGGCGTGGCACTTGAGGGTGGCTATCGTCTTGACCTCCTCATTGAGCAGGAGGTTGTTGTCGAGATCAAGGCTGTCGATCAACTGATGCCCATTCACGAAGCACAACTGATTTCATACTTGCGACTCTCTGGCCGGAAGGTAGGGCTTCTTGTGAACTTCAATGTCGAACACCTGAAGGATGGCATTCGAAGATTCGTCAATGGGTTTCCCGATCCTCTGCGTCACTCAGCGAACTCGGCGGCGCACGGTGTCATCAAGGAGGAATCATGAGCTGGTTTGATCTAGCTGGACGCAACCTGATCAGCGAAGTGGACTGGACGCGCGAGGAATATGACATCGCGATGAAGGTCACCGATCAGCTGAAGGGGGCGTACTACAGCCGGAAGCCGCATCGCACGCTTGAGGACAAGACGTTCGCGATGTTGTTCTTCGCAGGATCGACGCGGACGCGGATGTCGTTTGAAACGGGCATGACGCAGTTGGGCGGACACGCCCAGTTCCTGAACCCGTCGACCATGCGCATGTCTCTCGAAGACAAGCCCGGTGCCGGCGAAACGGTCAAGGATACGGCCAAGGCGATGGCGCGGTTTTGCGATGGCATTGGCATCCGCCTGCTGGACGACGGAATTGACCGCTATGGTTATGCTGACGAAGTCATGCAGAAGTTCGGCGAGCACGCCGAAGTGCCCGTTATCAATATGGCCTCGGATATCAACCATCCGTGCCAGTCGCTGACCGACATCTACACCATGCACGAGAAGCTGGGAGGCGATGTCAAGGGCAAGAAGATCGTCGTCATGTGGGCTTATACTCCGTGGATTCGCGGCCTGTGCTCGGTTCAGGGCACGGCGCTGATTTCGTCGATGTACGGCATGGACGTCGTCGTTGCGCATCCACCGGAGTACGATATGGATCCCAATGTCATGCAGCAGTGCCGCGATCTCGCCAAGGCGTCCGATGGTCAGTTCACGGTTGAGAACGACCTTGACAAGGCGTTGGAAGGTGCGACCGTCGTCTTCCCGCGCAATTGGTTCACCATGGATCGCTATCAGATCGGCAAGGAGAAAGAGCACGAAATCGCTTTGAAGTACAAGGATTGGTGCTATACCGCTGAGAAGCAGGCCCTCACCGATCCCGGCTATCTCCTGCAGTGCATGCCCGTCGATCGCGGCCACGAGGCGATGCCCGATGTCTGCGATAACGATCGCTCCTGGATCTACGATCAGGCGGAGAACCGGCTGCACACGCAGAAGGCGATCATGACCCTGACCATGGGAGGACGGCTGTAGCATGAATGAGAAGCGGACAACCCTGATTGGAGCAGGCCTACCGCGCCCGGATGCGGTCGACAAGGTACGAGGCGAGGCCAAGTATGTGGACGATCTTGCCTTCCCCGGCATGCTCCATGGGTGGGTTGTCCGCAGCCCTCATCCCCACGCGAAGATTCTCAAGCTCTCAATGGCCGAGGTTCTCGACGATCCGGATGTCGAGTGCGTCGTCACGCATGCCGATATCCCCGGAGACAATGTCGTGCACGTGATCTATGACGATCAGCCGGCCCTGGCCGAGACGGTCGTGCGTTACGTGGGCGAACCTGTCGCTCTTGTGGCGGCGACCTCGCGCCGTGCGGCGAAAGCGGCTGCGGAACGACTGCAGGTCGACTACGAGCCCCTTGCCGTGGTGTCTGATCCGGAAGACGCGCTCAAGCCGGACTCGCCCGTCATCGTATCGACGGAAGAGGCCGCCGAAGGCGGGGGCAACCTGTTCAATACGATGGTGTTGCGCAAGGGCGATATCGATCGCGGGTTCGCAGACGCCGATGTCGTGATCGAAGGCGAGTACGAGACCGGCTACCAAGAGCATGCGTACATCGAGCCTCAGGGAGCGATTGCGGTGCCGGAGGATGCCGGCAGCTTGGCCGTCTATGGATCGATGCAGTGTCCGTTCTATGTCCAGCGCGCTGTATCCAAGGCGCTGGGTCTGCCGATGTCCAAGGTCCGCGTCATTCAAACGACGACGGGCGGGGCCTTCGGCGGCAAGGAAGATGTTCCTTCCCTGATCTGCACCTTGGCCGCGCTCATGGCGTGGAAAGTACGGCGTCCTGTGAAGTTGGTCCTGGATCGCGGCGAGGACGTCTTGACCACGAGCAAGCGGCATCCGGCGCGCGTTCGCTATCGAACCGGCGCCAAGGCCGATGGAACGATTACGGCCATTGACGTGGATGTTATTCTCAATGCCGGCGCCTATCAGACCCTGTCGTCAGCTGTGCTGTGGCGCAGCCTGTGCACGGCGTCTGGTCCGTATTGCGTGCCCAATGTCTCGGTGGATGCCAAGTCCGTGGCGACCAACACGGTTCCCAATGGCGCCTTTCGCGGATTCGGAAGCCCGCAAGTCATCTTCCCGCACGAAGCGCAAATGGATCAACTGGCGGTCGAGCTAGGTCTTGACCGGGCGGAAATCCGGCGGCGCAACCTGCTTCAGGTGGGCGATCTGACAGCGACGGAGCAACGGTTGCCGGACAGTGTCGGTGTCGCAGAGTCGCTTGAGCGGGCGACGGAAATGGTGGATTGGAGCGCGCGGCTTGCCTCGATCGACGCCTTCAATGCAGAGCATGACAGCCTTGCACGCGGTCTAGGGATCTCATGCGTCATCTATGGCGTCGGATTGGGCGGGAAGGCGCCGTTCCTCGATAAGGCCGGCGTGACGATGAAGCTGGAAGCCGATGGTTCGGTCTCTGCGGCCGTGGGCACCGTCGAGATGGGGCAAGGGCTGACGACGACGTTGCTGCAGATCGCGGCTGAGGAATTGGGGATTTCGATCGATCGGCTGCAGCTTGCACCCGTCGATACATCGCGGGTTCCGGATTCGGGTCCGACCGTGGCCTCTCGTGGGACCATGATGTCGGGACTCGCCATTCTTGATGCGGCAAAGAAGCTGAGAGCGCGTATCGAATCGGTAGCGGCCGATCACGGTATTTCCGTAGAGGACATCCCCTCGCGATGGGATGAGATCGCCTCCGCCTTTTGGCTGAACAACCTTGACCCGGCTGTCGAAGGTTGGGCACGAACCGAGCCCGTGTCCTGGGACCCGGAGACTGGGCTGGGCGACGTGTACCCCGTGTATGCCTATGCCACGCACATTGCCGAAGTCGAAGTGGATCTCGTCACCGGAGAGTCCGATCTGATCGATTTCGTGGCCGTTCATGATTCGGGAACGATCCTGAACCGGACATTGGCGACAGGCCAAGTGCAGGGCGGTGTCGCGCAAGGTGTCGGATTTGCGCTGATGGAGGAGATTCCGCAGCGTGATGGGGTGTTGATCGTAAACGGATTGACCACCTACCGGCTTCCGACGATACGGGATGTCGCCTTGAACATGGGCGTCGATTTCGTTGAAGCCGAGTTCCCCGCTGGCCCATTTGGCGCCAAGGGCATCGGCGAAGTGCCGCTGATGGCGGCTCATGCCGCCGTGGCCGGTGCCGTGAGTCAGGCTGTAGGCGCTCAAGCGACGCGCTATCCGCTCGATCCCGATGGTGTGGCCGGCTTGCTCCGCCAGAGCGAAGCGAGCGTGTAGACAGGGGGCAGTCTACGTATGCCCAAGTTTCTTCATCAAAGAAAAACGGAGAAGGGCAATGCCCTTCTCCGTCATCACTTCCCTGGACCTTGGCTAGAGGCCGAGTAGTGCGAATAGCGCGCCGAAATCGACAGCCCCTGCCGTCACTTCGGTGAGATCCGTCACTCCCAGCATTCCCATGATGGTGTTGAAGAAATTCTCAATGCCTTCCGCCGGGGAGGCCATGATGATCGGCATCAGCGAATCCGCCAAGGACATTCCGAGGGATTCGGAGAGTCCTGCCAGATAGTCGGCGTTATCCTCGAAGAACGTGTCGAAGGCGGCCTGAAGTCCAGCGGGATTCGTCTCTCGGGCTGCAACGATTCCAACCCCGAATAAGCGGCCAAGCACGGCGATCGACGTCAGGAACGGCGATCCGGCAGGCATCGTGTTCCCAACGGCGTCTAGGGTCAACCATTGCGCGAGCGCGGGAACAACGCCGATCGGAAGGTCGATCTGAAGCGTTCCGTATTTGGCCAGATCACCGGCGAAGTCAAAGGTGGTGCCGGATAGCGGGCCCATCGGGACCATGCCGCCACCAAAGGCGATGTAGTTGCTGATGGTCACGTCCTGTTCGAATTCCAAATGCAAAATATTGACATTGGCATCCGTCGTGTTGTTGAAGAACCAGACAGCCGTATCCCCTGCGATATACATGTCGATCCAGGGGGCAACCGGGGCTGCCGAAGCGGCGATCGATAGGCTCATGACGAGACCCACCACAATCAATAGGTTTCTAGCTCGAATCATTCCAGCCTCCTTGGCGAAGTGAATGATGCATTCTAGCCGGATGCGCCAATTCTGACAATGAAGGTCGATTCAGTGCGACAAGCGGCGCTGGAGCGCGTGAATCGCCTCTCCGAGGCGCAGGTCCTCAGGGAACGTGATCTTGATGTTGGACGGATCTCCGGGCACCGTCGAGACGTCCCGCCCCGCAAGCAGCACGGCGGTGGCGTCATCCCGACATTCGAGTGAGGCGGCTTCCAAGCACTCAAGAATCAGCGCGCGATGAAATCCCTGCGGCGTCTGGGCGCGAGCCATTGAAAGGGACTGAGATGGCATCGGCGGGGCAAGGCGGCCGTCCGCTTGCAGGGCGTGTACATGGTCGGTTTGCGGCAGGATGGGGATGACGGCGGCACGCGATGTCAGCGCGTGCAGCAGGCGAAGGATTAGGGCGCGAGAGGGGAACGGACGGGCGCCGTCGTGAATGAGAACGCAGTCGGCCGTCGACGCGCGAACGCCTGCCAGGGCTGAATCCCGACGGGTTGCGCCCCCGACGACCATGCGGATCGGAAGATGCTGCGAACCCAAAAGATCGGCGATGATGTTCCGTTCATCTGGCTGCGTGACGACCACGAGTTCGTGGATATCGGGAATGCCTGTGAACGCATCGACGGCGTGCAAGAGGACCTCGCGCCCGGCGATCATCCTCAGAACCTTGTTGCCGTCGCCCCCCATTCGGTCCCCGCGTCCGGCAGCGAGAAGGACGGCGCTGACGCTCATGGCGCCGAAGATTGCGGCGAGGTGATCTTCCGAAGGGTCAGTGTGTCTGGATCGATGCTGTAGATCTCCCACGAGTCGTCCCGATTGGAATTGAAGTAGATGAGACCGTTGCCGCCCCAGCTTGGGTTGATGTCATCGGCTTCATGGGTCGTGAGACGGACGTCTTCAAGCGTCGACACGTTGAGGAGATAGATATCGACGTTCTTCTCCCGGCTGGAGGAAAAGACGATGCGCTCGCCATCCGGGGACCACATCGGCGACCAGTCGGGATCCTCGTTGTTTGTGATCTGACGCTCGGCGCCGGTTTCGAGATCCATCACGTACAGCTCAAGGCCCGCTTCCGACGTTGACTCGTAGGCCAGCGTTGTTCCGTCCGGGCTGAGCGCGGGTTCCCAGTACGTGTAGGCCGTTTCCTGGCCTCCGAAGAAGCTGCATCCCGTGAGGATGCCTCCGAGAAGGCAAAGACCAACAACCATCGATACGGTTCTGAATTGGCTCATCCGTCCATCCCCTTTTAGCGTTCCCAGCGTGCATGCTCGCCTGCCGGTTCGACGAACAGCATACGGCCGGCATCCGTCTGGAGCGTGCTCTTGACGACGGCCTTGATTGTACGTCCGATATGTCGGCGTCCGTTCTCGACGACAACCATCGTTCCATCATCCAAATAGCCGATGCCTTGATTGATTTCCTCGCCTCGATCGATGATCTCAACCGAGATGTCTTCTCCAGGGATAAACCGAGGCTTGACGGCATTGGAAAGCTCATTGACGTTGAGAATGGACACGCCCTCCACCTGCGCGACGCGGTTGAGGTTGTAGTCCGTGGTAATCAGCACAGCGGATTCATCCTTGGCCAGATGGATGAGCTTTCGGTCGACCTCGCGGATGTTGGGATAATCCTTCGGCGTAACGCGGATCGGCACATTTTCATCCTGCATCAGTTGATTGAGCACATCGAGACCGCGGCGGCCTTTGCGCCGCCTCAAGCTGTTCGAGGAGTCGGCGATATTCTGCAACTCGCCCAGCACGAACTCAGGGACGAGGATCTCTCCCTCGACGAATCCCGTGGAGAGCAGGCTTCCGATACGTCCGTCAATAATGATGCTCGTGTCAAGGATTTTCTTTGGCAATGCCGCTCGGCGAATGCGGTGATTGCCGCTTGGCGTCCGAGCGCGGCCCAAGGGCGTTTGGAGGAGAAACCCGATACGAACCCCGATCAGCGTGCAGCCGATCAGAAACCCTCCCTTGGCAATGCCGGCGCCCGCTGATGACGGAAACGCCATGCCGATGCCCCACGCGAAGATGATGCCGATGCCTACGCCTCCCAGCCCGACGAGCAAGCTGTTGACGAGCCGGTGTTCGGTGCCTTCCTCCTCAAACAGGGGCGCCAGCTGGCGCCAGAGGTACAGGAGGCCGGTTGCGAGGATGCCTCCGATGATGCCGCCGAAGACGGCATTGGACCAAAAGCCGGATACGATGCCGAAGGAGGGGAAGAGCGCGTAAGCGACTGAGACGGATGCCCCAGCGAAGATGAGGGAGAAGAAGAACAACAGAAAATACAACATGCCCGCCACCGCCTTGGGTCACAAGCAGATCACTGGGTTTCTGCTCGTTTTCCTCAGATAACCTATTATACGTAGCGCTTGTATTCACTACAAGAATTCGCTATTGTAATCAGCAAATGAGGGCCCTCGGCCCTCGTGGGTGGGGGGGACTACACTGACAACAGAGTGGACCATCCGCGAGGTTCTGAATTGGACCCGCGGCTTTTTTGAAGACGCTGGCATTGTTCAGCCGCGCCTCGAAGCAGAAATTCTGCTGGCGCATGCCCTTGATGTCGATCGACTTCACCTCTATTTGGCTCCCGATAAGCCACTGACGTCCGATGAGCGGACGCGCTATCGAACAGTGGTCAAGGAACGACGTTCCGGCGTTCCCCTTCAACACGTCATCGGAGAGGTCAGTTTTTATGGGCTCCGCTTTCATGTGGATGGGGATGCCCTGATCCCACGTGGTGAGACCGAAGAAATGCTCGATCAAGTGATGAAACGGGCGCCGCGCGATCGAGAGATCCGTTGCCTGGATCTTGGAACGGGAACGGGCGTGCTCGCCGTTTGCTTCGCTCGCTATCTTCCGCTGGCGACGGTGACGGCGGTCGATGTCTCCCCAGCCGCTCTGAAGGTGGCGCAGCAGAACGCGACGCTCAACGAGGTCTCCGATCGCATTGAATTCCTCGAATCGGATTGGTACGAGAAGGTTGAGGGACGCTATGACTTCATTGCTTCCAACCCGCCGTACATCGCCACATCGGATCTGGACGGCCTGGCCAGCGAGGTTCGGGATTACGAGCCCACGATCGCATTGGATGGCGGAGAAGACGGGTTGGAGCAGATCCGAAGAATCGCAAGTCCCATTCTCTCCTACCTGCAGCCGGGCGGCGTCGTCTTGATGGAGATCGGCCATCAACAAGGCGCGCAAGGGGTAGAGATCTTCACGTCGTCGGGACTTGTCGATGTCGGCATCGAGCGAGATATGGCAGGCAAGGATCGTTACCTTGTGGGACGGTGTCCATGATTCAAGTTTCGGAACTTCATTTCTCGACCGAAGATGGGGTCAAGGTTCTGGAGGATATCCACCTTCGCGTCGACCAGGGCGAGCTAATCGTCATCTTGGGACCCGCGTCATCAGGCAAGTCCCTTTTATTGGGGTTGCTGGGAGCGCAGATCGTTCCTCAGCGCGGGCAGATCCTCGTTCACGGACGCAATGTCGCCCGGTTGGGAGAGGACAAGATCTTGACCTTGCGCCGCCGGATCGGCGTTTATCCTCAGGGATTCGTTCCCTTGGGCCGAACGGTTCATGAGAACGTGACGTTCAAGCTGCGCGCTCTGGGAAACGTTCGCGAGCAGGCCGAGGAAAAGGTGCTGTATGCGCTTGAGACCACGGGGCTTATCCGCCAGCAAGGCATGGACGCCTCGGAGTTGTCCTCGATCGATCGCATTCGCTTGGGGATCGCTCTCGCCATTTGTCACGATCCCCTGTTGCTTCTCATCGATGAGCCGTTCGAAGGGTTGGGAGACGACGAGAAGGCGGAAATCGCTCGGTTGCTATGCCGGATGAACACCGGGCACCTCTCCATCCTTGTTGCCACACGCGGGCCGGTTCCCCCAGGTTTGGAGCTATCCCGGCGCATCCGTCTGGTGGATGGCATGGTGAAGGGGGCATAGGATGCAACTCTACTTGTTCCGAGAGCTGTTGGGCGCCATCCGCGCGAAGAGTGCGCTGTTCTTCGTGTTGTCAGGAACCCTGCTCTTTCTTTTCCTGGCTACGGTGGCCAGCTTCTTCATGTTGGCGCCTACCACTCCCTCCAGTAGCATGGAAGGGATGCCGATTGAGGAACTCCGCGTCTTCCTTTCTCCGAGGCTGTCGTCGGCGACCATCGATCAGTGGTATTTGACGTGGCGGGAACGCGAGGATATTGCTTCTTTGCGCTTCCAATTCGCTCAGGAAGTTGACGAAACGGCATCCGGCGGCGTCTTCATCATCGAACCCGAAGACGTGCAGCAGGCGGAGCGCTTGGCCGAGGAGTTTCGAGCGGTCGATGGCGTGACGGAGGTCGTTGCGGTGCCGAAGGTCCGCGTGATCGAATCCTCGTCGCTTTCGTTGACGATTCGGCTTGCCTTGCTTGCCATTCTTTTGCTCTCCATCGCGGCGAGCCTGTTTTGCTCTCGGCGAGGGTACGCGGAGTTGCTGTCCACGTTTTCGGGCGAAATCCGGATGCTGCGGCTGTCCGGGATCTCCGAGCGCATCGTCTTTGTCCTCGTGGTTGCGCTTGGATTGCTGATCGGGACGCTTGGCGGTCTACTGCTTCTGGCCGTTCTCTATCTTCTGCATCAGTTTGCGGTCTCCAATGCGGCCTTCTTGCCCCTCTTCCGAGGCCTGGCGAGCGGATTGCGGATTCTCGGTGTCGGACTGGCGAGCGTGGCGCTTGGGATGATCCTGGGAGGGCTTTCAGGATTGCTCGGGGCCAGCCTCTTGCATCAGCGCGAGTTCGATCCCTTGCCGTAGTCTACGACCCTGACGCAGAGGGGGCCTTCTTTTCGGCCCGCGTCTTCATGTACTGCACCCCGCGTTTGGTGAGGTAAATCATTCCCAACACCACGAGCACCGATTCGGCGAACTTGAAGATGAGCGAATAGGCGACAACGCCGGCGCTGGTCACGGACGGAATGATCAAGGCGAAGATGCCCACGAGCGCGGCTTCAGCGGTTCCCAAGCCTCCAGGCGTAATCCAAAGGAAGAACGACAGCATGATGGTGAAAGCGAAAATGAGCGAGAGCTGGGGGAACGTCAGCTGCAATCCCGCCGAGAAGAAGAAAAAGAACTGAGGCCGCGTGTAAACAAAGAAGGTGGCGATGGTCTGAAGAATGAAGGCGGCCAACGTCCCCTTCCAGT
This sequence comes from Candidatus Bipolaricaulota bacterium, assembly GCA_028277345.1. Lineage (GTDB taxonomy): Bacteria > Bipolaricaulota > Bipolaricaulia > UBA7950 > UBA9294 > SPBW01. Next base: position 16,693 of record JANQGM010000002.1, read on the forward strand.
GGCGCGTGAAGGCATAGTAAACCTCATCTTCGGTCTCGGATACCTTATCCGCCGCCCGCCACAAGGGGCACTTCCATCGCGCCAGCGGCTTGCGGAGCCAACGAATGATGCGGCTGATCCATTTGAAGTTGCCCGCGAAATTCACCAATCCCACCAAGATCCAAAAGGTCACAAATCCGATGGCTGAGGCCAGCAGCCTCCGCTCCGAGGGTGGGATCTGAGGGGACGAGAGCGCATAGAAGCTGCCCATCAAGACGAAAACGATCATGCTCAGGCCGCCCAAGAAGCGCTCCACGACGATGGTTGCGAAGATGCGGGTGGTGGGAGCATCGGATTTGCCGACGACCAACATGGCGCGAACGGGCTCTCCCCCGAAGTACAACGTCGGCGTCAAGTAACTGACCGCATATCCCGCCAATCGTGCACCGATGATGTTGCGAAGCGGAAGGCGGATTCCGTAGGAGCGCAGAATGACCCACCAGGCCAATACCCAGAAGGTCATGGACAAGAGGACGTTCGCCAGTACGCTGAGGATGCCGAGCGCTCCAAGCGAGCGCATTTCGGCAAACGTTCTCTGCCACCCGACGAAGTGCAATACCGTCGCAAGGATGGCGATACCAATCAGCACGGAGAGGATGATCTTCCATCCATTACGCAGGGCCCTCATAGTGGCCATCCTAGGTGCATAAATGTGCTTGTCATAGGGAATTTGTCGGGTTAGGAGGGGGACCGCGTCACGCAACTGGCAGCTTCAATCAGACGTGCGATGGCGGCCTCAATGGCGGCGAGGCGGACGGCTTCACGATCTCCCGGGAACCGATGCTCGTGCGCGGTCACACCTTGGGGCGTTGCGACGGCAATGAACACGAGCCCAACCGGCTTCTGAGGGGATCCACCGCCTGGGCCCGCGATGCCGGTGATGCTGATCGCGAGATCGGATCGAAAACGACGCCGGCATCCCACGGCCATGGCTTCAGCCGTTGATGCGCTGACGGCGCCGTGCGCGGTCAGGGCGTCATGGGGAACCTCCAGGAGCGCCTCTTTCACGGCGTTGTGGTAGGCGATGATCCCGCCAAGAAAAAAGGCGGAAGCGCCTGGAATCGCGGTCAATTGGGCCGACAGCCCCCCGCCGGTGCAGGACTCGGCCGTGGACACCGTAAGTTGGTTTTTCGTCAAGAGCGCGGCAAGGCGCTCGGCCACGTGCATGGGAACCTCCCTATTCCGGGGCAGAGGATACCGCATCGGCACCCTCGAGACGATGCGCGGTGACCCAGATGCACCGCGTCTTCAGCGGACAGCTGTCACAGTCTGGCTTGCGCGGATGACACGTTGCTCGGCCCAGTTGAATGGTGTGCAGATGAAGCTGCTGCATGAGCAATACATCGTGAGGCAACAGCGCATTGAGCTTCGGGTGTGGATCTCCCTTTTCTGGAACGAGGCCCATGCGGCTCATGACACGGCGAATGTGGGTATCCGCCGGGAACACCGGCCGGTTGAAGGAAAACAGAAGTACGATGCCCGCTGTTTTCGGACCGACTCCCGACAACTGAACGAGCCAGCGGTGCGCGTCGTCGAGGGCTAGGCCGTCCAAGAAGGCAAGGCTCAGCGTTCCCGCGGTCTCGTGGACCCGATCCAGCGCGGCATGAATGGATCGTGCCTTTTGCTGGTGCAGTCCGCCGATCCGAATGGATTCCGCCAGCTTCTCAATCGGAGCGGTGCGAACGGCGTCCAGGGTGCCGAAGGCATCGATCATCGACGCGTAGGCGCGGTCTCGGTTGGTATCATTGGTGTTCTGCGAAAGGATCGTGAGAACGAGGTTCTCAAGAGGGTCAAGCGTTTCATAGCGCGCGGGACCGAAGGTGGAGGCCAATTGGCCGGCAATCCACAGGATGAGCTTGCGTTCCTCAGACATCCTACGAGGATAGAGGCCGTGCTCGTGCGGGGCAACCTGGTGGCTGCGTTCATGGATCGATACACTGGGAGATCATGATCGAAGCGAAACGTGGGACGGAATGGGTGTTGCGATTTCAGGACGGCGAAGATCTCATGGACCGGTTGCGTGGCATTGCCGCCGAGTCGGCGCTCATCCTTCTCGGCATCGGAATGGTTCGAGATGCGGAGTTGGGGTATTGGGACGGAACCGAGTACCAGATTCGCCGATGTGTGGCCCCGTGCGAACTGATTGCCCTGCAAGGGAATCTTGCACGCGATGCGTCGGGCGCACGGGTCGCCCATGTTCACGTGAGTCTCGCGCGTGAAAACGGAACGGTCATCGGTGGGCACCTCGTTCGCGCGATCGTACACAATACCGTTGAAATGGCCCTTCGCCCGCTCCAGGACGTTGTATTGGAGCGCAAGGCGGAATCCAGCGGTTTGGTGGGACTCTTCCCGCGCGCTACGTAAAGCGCGTGCTGCCGTGGAGGCCGTGCAAGAAGTCGGGCCCCGACGTTCGGGGTTTGCATTCCCGTTGAAGCTCAAGGATTTCCAGCAGTTCATCTCCCGATCCGACGAACAGACGATTCGTTTCCGGAACGCCGATTTCTCCCGGCTGGATCGCCCCGGAAGCGAGGCCCGTTTTACGAGTGGCATGGATCTTGATGCGCTGGCCGTCCAGCTCCGTCCACGCGCCCGGCCAAGGCTGCGTGCCGCGTACCAGATCATGGATGGCGTGTGCCGGGCGAGTCCAGTCGATGTGCCCGTCCTCCCGCGTCAGGCTGGGTGCGTGGGAGACGCCATCATCAGGTTGAGGCGTCGCCTGCAACGTTCCATCGCCGAGGCCACGAAGCGTTTGAAGGATCACCCGTGCGCCGAGGTCGGCGAGCCGCCCCTCCAATTCGCACGTCGTTTCATCCTCACGGATGTTCAGGGCCTCCAGCATCAGCAGATCACCGGTATCAAGGCCTCGCTCGATGAAGAAGGTTGAAATACCGGTCACGGTTTCTCCATTGATGATGGCCCAATGAACGGGGGCCGCGCCGCGATAGGCGGGAAGAAGCGATGCGTGGATGTTGACCGTGCCCAGCGGAGGCAAGGAAAAGACCGGTTCCTTCAACAACTGGCCGTACGAGGCAACGACGATGGCATCAGGGGTGCACGCCCGTAGTCGCTCGAGGGATTCAGGCTGGTTGATGCTTTTGGGTTGAAACAGGGGGAGCCCGAGTTCCAGGGCCATGCACTTCACCGGTGATGGGCGAAGCTCGGCATGGCGTCCTGCCGGGCGATCGGGTTGGGTGACCACCAACTCGATGCCGATGCTCTCATGGATGGCGCGCAGGGCCGGGCAGGCGAAGGCGGAGGTGCCAAAGAAGGCGATTTTCACGCTGAGTCCTCTCGTTTTGAACGCTGATATTCCTTGATGAGGCTCTGACGGCGGGCCATCGAGAGCTGATCGAGAAACAGACGCCCATTCAAGTGATCTATTTCGTGTTGAATGGCTCGCGCCAGAAGGCCTTCGCCTTCAAGCCGAATGCGCTGCCCCTCGAGATTGAGTCCCTCGACAACGGCTCGTGTGGAGCGTGCGACGGGCGCGGAAACGCCGGGAACCGAAAGGCAGCCCTCTTGAGTTTCTTCAACGTCTTCCGAACGTTCGACCAGCTCCGGGTTGATCACCACATGGAACTCATCGTTGGCATCCAGCACAAAGATTTGCAGAGGTATCCCGATTTGTGGGGCGGCTAATCCAACGCCGTTTTCTCGAAGCATGACCTCGACCATCAACCGGCAAATCTCGCGGATGTCCTCGTTGATGGTCTCGACAGGTTCTGCCTTGCGTCGCAGAACGGGGTCTCCAAAGGTCCGTAGTTCCATGATTTCCTCTTGCGTGCGGGATCGCCGCATTATAAAGTAGCCCTCGGGATGCCACAAGAGAACAGCGATTGGAAGATTCACATCGAGAAGGTCCTCCAGCTGGAGCAATCCACCGGCTATCGTGACCGTGCGACAACGCGCGGGTTGGAGGCATTCATCGATCAGCAGAACGCGGCACTTTCCGAGCATGTTGCGGGCTATGGGCAAGCGTCCCCTGGCGAGCGCGAGCAGCGGATCCAGCACCTGCGGAGGGCGCTCGGTCTAAAGGAGGCGATGGTTGAGCCCACGGAACCTGCGCGTTTCGACCTTCGTGCGCGTGTGACTGCGCTTCCCGGCGTGGGGCCGAAACGCGCGGAGCAGCTGGCGCGCCTTGGCGTGACGACGTTGGAAGATCTCATGCTCGTGTTCCCCCGCCGGCTTGAGGATCGGACCCGGTTTACATCAATTGGCTACGCGAGCCCGGGAAGCGAAGTCTGTTTGCGTGGCGACGTGCAGGTGATTCAGAAGGTGCGGACGCGACGAAACATGACCCTCGTCAAGGCAACGATCGGAGATGGAACCGGATTCCTGTCTTTGGTCTGGTTCAACCAGCCGTGGCTGGCGGATCAGATTCATCGCGGGCAAACCATCGACGTCTATGGCCTCGTTGAGCGGAACCGTCGCGAGCTTCAGATACGATCGCCCGAGTGGGAGAACGAAGGCGCGGGCATCGAGATGGGGCGATGGGTTCCCGTCTATCCGGCGACCGAGGGCATGACGCCACGCTACATCCGCTCGCTTGTCCACAAGGTTCTCCCCGACGCGCTTCCGGGAATTACCGAGACCCTGCCGGCAGAAACCCAGCAACGCTGGGGATTGCTGAGCCGCCGCCATGCGATCGAATCGATCCACCGTCCGGAGAGCCCCGAGGCCTTCGAGCAGGCGCGCCGCTCGCTGGCCTTTGAGGAGTTCTTCTTGTTGCAGTTGGGGCTTCTGGTGACGGCGAGGGCTGAGGTGGGGCGCTCGCATCGCCCAACGCGGGGGCTGCTCGAGTCCTTCTACAATGCATTGCCGTTCACACTTTCAGCGGCACAGCGTTCGGCCATCGATGACATCCTTTCGGATATGGCGGCCCCGCGGCGCATGATGCGACTGCTGCAAGGCGATGTGGGGTCGGGCAAGACGCTTGTGGCGCTGGCCGCGGCCTTGGCCGCCATCGACGGCGGCTGCCAAGTCGCCTACATGGCGCCCACGGAGATCCTGGCCGAGCAGCACGCCATCACATTCAAGCGGCATCTGGACAAGCTTCCGGTATCGACTCAATTGCTGACCGGCGCCACTCCGGACAAGGCATCGATCTATGAAAAGGCGGCGTGCGGCGACATCGACCTGTTGGTGGGGACGCACGCCCTGATCCAGGATGCCGTGAGCTTTCACGATCTTGGGTTGGTCATTATCGATGAACAGCATCGGTTCGGCGTCCTCCAGCGTTCGGCGATCGAGGAGAAGGGTGAGAGCGTCGATCTGTTGGTGATGAGCGCGACGCCGATTCCGCGCACGATTACGCTGACACTGTACGGCGAGTTTGACACCTCGATTCTCGATGAGATGCCGCTGGGCCCACGAAGCATCACCACCGCATGGAAGAAAGGAAACCAGCGGAACGAGGTTTACCGCGCCGTGTTCGATTGGCTGAGTACGGGTCGCAAAGGCTACGTCATCCTTCCGCTGGTTGAGGAATCGGAGAAGGTCGCGGCCAATGCCGCCATCCAAGTGGCTGAGGAACTGCGCGCACGGTTCCCGACGCACGGGATCGGGCTGATTCACGGACGTCTTTCCTCGGACGAGAAGCTCGCGGCGATGGAAGCGTTTCGCGATGGGCAAACGACCTTGTTGGTCGCCACGACGGTCATTGAAGTTGGGATCGACGTTCAGGATGCCGACTTCATGATCATTGAAGATGCCGATCGCTTCGGTCTGTCTCAGCTTCATCAACTGCGAGGACGGATCGGACGGGCAGGGCAGGCCGCCGATTGCATCGCATTGGCGGATGCGTCCACGGAAGAGGCCGTCTCCCGCTTGTCGGCCTTCCAAGCGCACTCGGATGGGTTCGCCATTGCTGAGGAGGACCTGCGAATTCGAGGCCCTGGGGACCTGGTGGGCACGCAGCAACACGGCTACTTCACCCTGCTTCGCGCGGTTGATTGGCTCAAGGATTTGGATCTGATGCGGCGCGCACGCGAGGCGGCTAAGGCGATGCATGCGGAAGGCGTGAGCCCAGAGTTGCGTCACCTCATTGACGAACGGTTTGGGGAGATGATCCGCTGGATTCGTGTCTAGGGTCGGGGAACTAGCCGATTCGCGTTCCGACCTTGATGCCGTCGGCAACGGCCTTCAGGGCGCCGTCCTGATTGAGGTCGAACACTTCGATCGGCATGCCATGCTCTCTGCAGATCTCAACTGCGACTTGGTCCATGACGCCGTATCGATTCGCCAGGAAATTATCGTAGGTGAGTTCGGGAATAAGGGCGGCGGATGGGTCTTGCGATGGATCGCCATCGTAGACGCCGGGGACATTGGAGCCCTTGAGCAGTACGTCTGCACCGATCGATACGGCTCGGATGGCGGCGGCGGTGTCCGTCGTGACAAGGGGGCTGCCCGTACCGCCGGCGAAGATCACGATCGTGCCATCGTCCAGCGCCATCTGAGCCAGGCGCGGCGAGATCGGCTGGGTGAGTTGGGTGTCGACAGCGGATTGGATAAGAACGTTGCGTCCGCGGCCGGCCAGGTACGCGCGCAAGGCAAGGGCATTGAGCACCGTGGCCAACATGCCCATCGTGTCCCCCTCGATTCGATCGAGCCACGGGCTGCGCGCGCCGCGGATCAGGTTCCCGGCGCCGACCACGATCCCCCATTGAATGGGGAGTTCGGCGATAGAATCACAGATGCGAGACAGAGAAACGGGAGAGAACGGACTGTTCTCTCCCTTCAACGCCTCCCCGCTCAGCTTCAGTAGAATGCGGGTCGGTTTGGCTGTCATTCGTGATTAGGCCTCTTCGGTCTCAATGGCGAAGCGGACGAATTTGGCGACGGAGATGTTCTCTCCGGTCTTCGTTCGCAGGTCGGCCAACAGATCTTCGATGGCCACATCGGGGTTCTTGATGAACGGCTGCTTGATCAAGCAGTTGTCCTTGACGAAGCGTGCGATGCTGCCTTCAACCGCCTTCTCGATGATCTCGGCCGGCTTGCCCTGCTCTTCCAGTTGAGCGCGCATTTCCGCCTTCTTGGCTTCGAGAACGTCTTCCGGCACATCGTCCGGGGAGACGAACAGCGGCGCCTCGGAGGCAATGTGAAGGGCGATATCATTGGCCAACTGAATGAACTCAGCGCCCTTGGCCGCGAAATCGGTGTTGCAGGCCATCTCAACGAGCACGCCGACCTTTCCGGTGTGATGCACGTACGAGACGACGCGGCCTTCCTTGGCCTCGCGTCCGATCTGCTCCATGAGCTCAAGGCCCTGCTCGCGCAGAATTTCCTTGGCCCGTTCCAGATCGCCGTTGGCTTCGGTGAGCGCCTTTTTACAATCCATCATGCCGATTCCGGTTTCCTCCCGGAGCTGTTTGATGGCTTCAATGCTAATCGTCGTCATCGGCTTCCTCTTCTTTGGGGTCCTCAGGGGCCTCGTCAGTATCCTCGTCTTGGGGCGCGTCTTCTGCCGTTTCTTCTTCTGAAGCGCTGTCATCGGGCGAAGCCTCTTTGCTAGGCTCCTCGACCGTTTCTTCCACGTCGTCGGTAGCGGCACCTTCAGTCTCTTCTTCCGATTCGACGGTCTCTTCAGCAGCGGGAGCTTCTTCCGCGGATTCAGCCTCGGGGGCGTCCGTGGATTCGGCGGCGACGGCTTCTTCGGCGGGCGTCTCGGACGCGTCGGTACCCGCGGCGTCCGTCTCTTCGGTTGTCGCGCCTTCAGCGTCCGGTGCATCCGCGGCGGGAGCCGTCTCCGGTTCATCCTGGCGGCCTTCACGGCCTTCCAGGACGGCATCGGCGATGCGCGCCGTGATGAGCTTGGTTGCCTTAATGGCATCGTCATTCCCGGGGATGAGGAAATCGATGGGATCCGGATCGCAGTTGGTATCAACGATGGCAATCACGGGAACCCCGGCGAGGTTGGCCTCGTGAACGGCAATCGCTTCGGAATCCGGATCAATCACGAACATCAGGCTGGGCTTCTTCTCCATATGACGCAATCCGTCCAGGTTGCGCTGAAGCTTGGCCAGACGCCGGCGCAGCTTGCTGGCCTCTTTGTTCGGCATGTGGTCGACCGTGCCATCTTCGATCATGGCTTCCATCTTCTTCATCCGCTCGATGCTGAGCTTGACGGTCCCGAAATTCGTTAGCGTTCCGCCGAGCCAGCGTCGATTGACATAGTGCGCACCACACCGCTGAGCTTCTTCAGCGATGGTCGCCTGGACCTGCTTCTTGGTTCCCACAAAAACAATCTCGCCATCCTTGGCGGTGGTATCTCGAACGTAGTAATAGGCTTTTCTAAATAGATCGACCGTTTGCTCTAGGTCGATAATGTGAATCCCCTTGCGCTCTGTAAAGATGTAGCGCGACATCTTGGGGTTCCACTTGCGTGTTCGATGCCCGAAATGTACTCCCGTTTCGAGCAACTCTTTCATCGTAAGGACGTCCACATCACCCTCCCAAAATTGTCCTGAACTCGTGATGCCGGAGTATAGCGAAAGCCCGGAACGTCCGCAATCTCGCACGTTGCGGATGTCCGGATCGTTGACCGCGTCGATTTCACTTGTTCGCCGCTTGTGCGACAAGCGATAATGATGCCACATTTAAGGCGGTGAAGCACGTGGATGCAACTCGGGTTGATCGCACGGATGTGCGAGAGCTTCCCAAAAACATCGAAGCAGAACAGGTTGTGCTCGGTGCGGCGATTCTTGAGCCCGAGAGCACCGTCCCCATTCTGGTGGAAAAACTGTTCCCCGAACACTTCTACGAGCGGCGCCATCGCGTGATCTTTCGAACGGTTCGCGAGCTTTTCGACCGTGGGGAGCCCGCCGATATCGTGCTCTTGGCCAACCGGCTGGAAGAAACCGGCGACATGGAGCGCGCCGGCGGACGCATGTATCTCAACGAGCTACTGGACCGTACCACAACGACGGCGAGCCTGGAATACTATGCGGACATCGTGAAGCGCAAGGCGACCTTGCGCTCGCTGATCGAGGCCGGTGGACGGATTTCCGAGCTCGGATTCGACGAAATCAACGAGACCGATGAGATCTTGGACAAGGCGGAGCAACTTATCTTCGATATCTCCAGCCGAGATACGGGGAGCTCCTACTATCTGATCAGCGATTTCCTTTACGAACACATCGATACCTTGGAGAAGCTCCATCGGGATCCCGGCAAGCATACGGTCACCGGATTTTCGACCGGATTCCCCAAGCTGGATGAAATGACGGCGGGGATGCAGCGTTCGGACCTCGTGATCGTCGCCGGACGTCCGGGAACGGGAAAGACGAGTTTCCTGCTCGCCTTGGCTCGCCAGATGGCGATTCGCGACAATGCCAACATCGCCGTGTTCTCGCTGGAGATGAAGAAAGAGCACCTTCTTGAACGCCTGCTTTGCGGGGAAGGGAAGGTCAATTTGCACGAACTGCGAGGCGGGTTCGTGCCGGGTGCGAAGTGGCGTGATCTGGCCCATGCGGCCAGCAAATTGCAGAAGGCGAAGATCATCGTCGATGATTCTCCCGGCGTCTCGATCATGGAGATCCGAGCGCGGGCCCGGCGCATGTCGGCGCAGCACGGATTGGATGTCGTTCTCCTGGACTATCTCCAGTTGGTTGAGGGGGGCATCCGCGCCGATCGCCGCGAACAAGAAGTCGCCTACATCTCCCGATCCCTCAAGAAGCTGGCCCGCGAACTCAATGTGAGCGTCATTGCGGCCTCACAGTTGAATCGAGGCGTCGAGGGGCGAACCGAGAAACGTCCCCGGCTGGCCGATCTGCGTGAATCAGGCGCCATTGAGCAGGATGCCGATATTGTCATGTTTCTCTATCGTGAAGACTATCACCGTCAGCAAGAAGAGGGGGGCACAGGTGCGCCCGGCGATGTCTCGGCGCCGTCTGAAATCATCATCGCCAAACAGCGAAATGGGCCGGTCGGCAATCTGGAAATCATGTTCCACAAAGCCTACGCAAGCTACTATCCGGTGCTCGGCGAATAGCTGCTGCCGCCTTCCCATATTCTGTGCGTTCTTCTGCGGGACTGAACGGTTCCGCCCTTTTTGCGCATGGCTTGAGGGCGGTGCGAGGCATATAATCGGCATCAACTGTCGCGGGAAACCGCACCAAGGGGGATGCAATGGGTTATCCGACGGACTATCGATACACCAAAGATCACGAATGGATTCAGTTGGATGGAAATCGAGCGCGCATCGGCATTACCGATCATGCACAGGCCGAGCTCGGCGACATCGTTTTCGTTGAGTTGCCGGCAGTCGGAACGTCCGTTCAGAAGGGCGACAATGTCGGAACCGTCGAATCCGTCAAGGCGGTCGGCGATATTTTCGCGCCTGCGGCCGGGACGGTCGTCGAGGTCAACGACGCACTGGAATCCACGCCCGAGACGTTGAATTCCGCACCGCACGAAGGGGGCTGGATCCTCGTTCTTGAGTTGTCCGATCCGTCCGAGTTGGACGATGCGCTGGACGCCGCCGGCTACGAGAGCTTCATTTCTTAATTTCTTAGAAGGAAGGGGCCTGCGAATGCGCTACATCCCGACTACGTCGGAGGATCGACGAGAGATGCTTGCTGCGATTGGCGTGTCGTCGATTGACGACTTGTTCTCCGATATTCCAGAGGCGGTCAAACAGCGATTTCGTCCCATGGGCCTTGCGCCACGTTCGGAGATGGATGTGGTAAAGGACTTGGGACGATTGGCGGATCTCAATACGCCGACCGACGCCGTGTGCCTGCTCGGCGGCGGAATCTACGATCACTACACACCCAGCATCGTCGGGCACATGCTGCTGCGCTCCGAGTTCTTCACGGCGTATACGCCGTACCAGCCGGAGATCAGCCAAGGAACGCTCACTGCGATGTTCGAGTTTCAGACCTTCGTGTGCGAATTGACGGGGATGGACATCGCCAATGCCTCGATGTATGACGGCGCCACGGCGCTTGCCGAGGCCGTGCTCATGGCTGAGCGCATTCGAAAGAAGGGCGCGGTTGCCGTTCCTCGATCCTTGTTCAGCCACTTGCGCCGGGTTCTCGATACCTACTGCTGGGCCGCCGATATCGAGCTTTACGAGATGCCCTTCGACGAAACATCCGGAACCCTCGACCTATCCGATCTGCCGGAGGCGGTGTCCGCGGTCGTTGTTCAGACGCCCAATGCCTTGGGCGTTCTGGAACCGCTTCGTGGAATCAAGGAACAAATCGGCGATGCGTTGCTCATCGTGTCCTGTCATCCACTCTCACTCGGGATCTTAGAGCCGCCGGGATCGTTCGGTGCAGATATCGTGGTTGCCGAGGGGCAGTCCCTGGGACTGTCCATGGGCTACGGCGGTCCCCTACTTGGGTTGTTCGCTGCACGCAAAGCGTATCTTCGACAGATGCCCGGGCGCATCTCCGGGCGAACGGTGGATGTCGATGGCAAGGTCGGCTATGCGATGGCGGCCCAAACGCGAGAGCAGCATATTCGACGTCATCGCGCCACCTCCAACATCTGCACCAACGCGGCGTTGTGCGCTCTAGCCGTCACCATCTATCTGGCGAGCGCGGGGGCGTCCGGATTGCGACAAGTGGCTGAACTGAACCTGGCTAAAGCGCATTACCTCGCGGAGAAGCTGACGGCCATCGATGGCTTTGAGTTGGCCTTCAATGGCTCGTTCTTCAACGAGTTCGTGCTGAAGGTGCCCGGAAATGCCGCGGCGCTACACGACACCTTGGTCCAAAAGGGGTTTGTCGTGGAAGAACCGGCTGTTCTGAACCGGTACGGACTTGACCATGCCTTGCGGTTCGCTGTGACGGAGAAACGGACGGTGGATGAGCTGGATGCGCTGATTCAGGCGCTAGGAGGATGCGCATGAGCACCATCTTCGATTGTCGATGCAATGAGAAGGTCGGAGGCCTGTTCCCCGAGTGCGATGTTCCTACATGCGACAAGGAGGCGTGGATCGATGCTGAGCTGCTGAGATCGCATCCCTTGCGGTTCCCCGATCTCGCGGAGCCGGATGTTGCCCGTCACTACACGGCGCTCTCCAAGCTGAACTTCGGAGTCGACGACGGCTTCTACCCGCTGGGAAGCTGCACGATGAAGTACAACTCCAAGCTCAATGAGGATATGGCGCGGTTGCCCGGGTTTGCGGGCCTGCACCCACGATCCGATGTTGCTCGTGCTCAAGGTTCCTTGGCCGTACTCCATGCACTCACCGAGCGCTTGCGAGAGATCGCCGGCATGGCGGAGGTTGCGCTTCAACCGGTCGCCGGTGCGCACGGCGAGATGTGCGGCATGTTCCTCTTCAAGAAGTACTTCGAAATGCGGGGAGAGACGAAACGCACTCGTATCCTGCTACCGGATACGGCTCATGGCACCAATCCTGCGTCCGCAGCCCTTATCGGGTTTCCCGTAACCGAGATTCCGTCGGATGCGAACGGTCGAATCGATCTTGAGGCATTGCGTTCG
>JANQGM010000039.1 GCA_028277345.1 Candidatus Bipolaricaulota bacterium
TGTGGGTCGTATAGGACTTGAACCTATAACCAACGGATTAAGAGTCCGCTGCTCTACCATTGAGCTAACGACCCGAGCGTGAGGAATGGTACGGAAGGGGTTTTCTGCTGTCAAGACTTGTGGTCACCCTGGAAGATGACCTACGATCGCTTATGCAGCCTCTACAGTTTTCCGATCCCCCTCCGGCGCCGCTTGCTGAGCGGTTACGGCCCAAGACGCTTGACCAGGTCATCGGGCAAGACGATCTGGTTGGATCCAATGGTCCGTTGCGCTCCCTGATCGAGCGTGAGGCCTATCGCGCTTTGCTGTTCTGGGGACCGCCGGGGACGGGGAAAACGACGGTGGGACGGATCATCTCGTCTCAAGCGGAAGCTGATTTCGTCCAGTGCTCGGGAGCGCTTTCCGGAGTCAAAGAGGTGCGCTCCATCCTGGAAGCGTCTCGCTTTCTCTATCAAACCGAAGGAAAACGAGACTTGTTGTTCTTGGATGAAATCCATCGCTTCTCCAAATCCCAACAAGATGTGCTCCTTTCGTTTCTGGAAGAAGGCAGTGTGATCTTCATTGGGGCGACCACGGAAAACCCATCATTCGTCCTGAACGCGGCCTTGTTATCCCGGTGTCAGCTCTTCTGCTTCGCGCCCCTGAATGAAGCCGCCCTTCGAACGATGATCGACGTCGCTGTCCGCCACGAAGACGGGCTTAACGGACGCATTTCACTTTCCGCTGACGCGATGACTACGTTAGTCGCTCTATCGGATGGCGACGGACGCCGTGCGTTGTCAACCCTGGAAATGGCGGCCTCGTTGACTGAAGGCGAGCTCGTGGATGCGAACCTTATTGAACACGCCGTTCAGCGAAAGGGGTTGCGGTACGATCGTGCCGGCGACGAGCACTACAACCTCATCTCCGCTCTGCACAAATCCGTGAGAAACTCCGACCCGGACGCCGCCTTATATTGGCTGGCGCGGATGATTGAAGGTGGCGAAGACCCGCGCTTCCTCGCGCGGCGGCTGATCCGGATGGCCTCTGAGGATATCGGATTGGCCGACCCTTGGGCCATTCTCCAAGCGACAGCGGCATGGGATGCCGCCGCCAAGGTCGGATATCCGGAGTGCGATCTTGCGTTGGCGCAAGCCACGGTTTATCTCGCGTGCGCTGAGAAGAGCAACGCGCTCTACAAAGGGTTGGCGGCGGCGCGACGCGACGTTCACGAGGTTCCCGTAGCGGAGGTGCCCCTGCATCTGAGAAACGCACCGACACGGATGATGAAAGAACTCGGCTACGGAGACGGATATCAGTATGCGCACGATCTCGACGATGGCATTGCCTCTATGGAATGCTTGCCGGACGCATTGCGGGGGCGAACCTACTACCGTCCCAAAGCGGTTGGCGTCGAAGCGCGCATTGCCGAGCGTCTCAAGCGCTGGAACGCGTTACGGCGTTCAACTCCCGAGTAAAGAAAAGCAAAAGGCCCCACGCCTCGTGCGTGGGGCCTGGATGGCTCCTCTTAGTCGTTTTGATGAAGGTGTCGCTTGATATCGAGCTTCCCCGATTTCTCGAAGGGCTGCTCCACCAAGGTGATCGATTCCTTGAACTTGATGCGCTTGAAGGACGCCAGGTTCTCGTTGGAGTCCTTGATGGCTTCCCAAAGGTGTTCAAGTGCGGCAGAGGCATCTTCGATCCCCAGTTCCTTGAGCGCGGGCCAGTTGGGATAAATCTGCGCGCAGACGGCGGGCACGCCTTGACGCTGTCCCTCATGGACCATGACCTCTTCGACGGCAGGGATGGAAATCAGTTCAAACTCGATTTCTTCGGGATACACATTCTTGCCGGTTTCCAAGACGATGACGTTCTTCGCGCGTCCTGAAATGAGCAAGCGTCCATCCTTGTAAGTGCCGAGGTCTCCGGTGTGGAACCAGCCCTCGGAGTCAATGACTTCGGCCGTAGCCTCGGGGTTCTTGTAGTACCCGGCCATGATATTGGGACCGTAGGCGAGAATCTCGCCAACGCCGTTTTCATCCGGATGGTTGATACGGATGTTGACGCCCTCGATGGCGACCATGCCCGGTTCTTCGGCAAAGGCTTCGCACATTGTGAGCAATGGTGCGGTTTCAGTGAGGCCGTACCCTTCCATGATGCCAATGCCCATCTTGCGGAAGCCGGCGGCCATTTCCGGATTCAGCGGCGCACCGCCTGAGGTGAAGAAGCGGAATTGCTTGCCAAAGAGCTTCTTCTTGACGAGCTTCCCCATCAGCGTGGGCGACGATTTATCGATCAGCCGCTTGAGGGCCGATTTCTCGATGGACGAACGAATGCGTCCGTAGAGCACGTTATAGAGCTTGGGAACGCCCAAGATGATGGTCGGCTTGGCCTTGTTCATTACCTCGGCGAGGTTTCGGTCTACGGGCGTGTACGTGCTGGCGCCCCCGACAACCATGGGGGTCACCAACGTGATCGTCAGTCCGTAGATGTGGTTCCATGGGACGATGGACAGGAAGTTATCGCTCTCGTCCATCGAAACGACCTTTACCGCGGTCAGTGCGTTGGACGTGATGTTCGCGTGTGTCAGCATGGCGCCCTTGGCATTGCCGGTTGTTCCCGACGTGTACATCAAAATGGCGAGGGATGAGGAATCGACGTCCGCGCGAGGCAGCGGCGTCTTTCCCAAGATGAGAGCATCGAGGAAATGCACACGTTCATCCTTCACGCGATCCATCGAGATGATGAACGGCTTCTCCGGAAGCGCGTCTCGGAAAGAGAGGATGTCATCGGTCTTTCCGCCTGAGAAGACGATGCCCTTGACCTCGGCTTCGCGAAGGATTCGCTCGATTTCGCCCTTCTGGAGCTCGGGATCCAACGGGACCACAACGGCGCCACACCAAAGGATGGAGAAGAATGTGGTCGCCCATGCGGCGCGTGGCTTTGAAATCAGGGCCACGCGATCGCCGGGTTCGATCCCAAGCTCGGATAGGGCGCGAGAGAAGCGGCCCACCATTTCGCCCATTCGTTCGTAGGTGATCTCGTTAAGGACCAGTTGAACGCCTCGTCCTCGTTTTCGCTCCTTGGGAATTGGCATTCTCAAGGCCACTCGTTGCCCATGTGCGGCAACTGCATCGTCGAATAGCTTGGAAATCGTCGGATACATGACTCTCTCCTTTGGTTCCTTGCGCCTACAAACACGCAGACGACGGTTTATCGCATGAGTGTTGGTAGGCTCCCCGCCCCCGTAGGCTCCGTTTGGCCGGATTATCTGGCCAGGTATTTCTCTGCCTCAATGGCAGCTATCGCTCCTTCGCCAGCCGCAACCACGGCTTGCGCATAGTGATTGGCAAAGACTCGGGCATCTCCAGCAGCGAAAATGCCAGGAATGTTGGTGTGAAGCTTCTCGTTCGTTCGGATGAATCCCTCGGTATCGAGTTCGATGGTTCCCTTCAGGAAATCGGTTTGGGGTAGGTGGCCGATATTGACGAACACGCCATCGATCGGGAGGGTTTCGTGCGCTCCTGTCCCCAGGTCGCGCGTGACGATGCCGGTCACATGCGATTCCCCTTCGATCGATTCGACAGCACGATTCCAAAGGAAACGGATTTTTGGATGCTCCATGGCACGTTGCTGAAGAATCGCCGAGGCGCGAAAAGCGTTGGGATCACCTTCGGGGTGACGCACGATGATGGTCACCGAGGTGGCGAACCGCGTTAGAAAGAGGGACTCGGTCAGCCCGGAATCTCCGGCGCCGATTTGAATGATGTCCTTATCGCGATAGAAGAATCCGTCGCACGTAGCGCAATAAGAAAGCCCTTTCCCTTTGAGTTCGGCCGCATTCGTTGCGGGCAATTCTTGGGGACGCGAACCGGGACACAGAATGACGGTGCGTGCGGGAAACGAGGCTTGGCTGGTGACAACTGTGTGATAGGAGTCTCCCGGCTCAATCCGCGATACATCGCCCAGCACGATGGAGGCGCCAAAACGCTCGGCTTGTCCCCGGACTTGAGTCATCAGTTCAGGCGCTGGAATGGCCTCGGTGTATCCGGGCCAATTTTCGATGAGATCCGTCTCGTTGAGCTGTCCCCCCGGCAGTCCCTTCTCCAGAAGAAGCGTTGAGCGCAACGCGCGTCCGGTGTAAATGGCTGCCGTCAATCCAGCGGGGCCAGCCCCAACGATGAGGACATCGACCGGTTCTTTATGCTCACCCATAGGTCCGATTATGGGCCAGCCTCGACGATTTGCCAAGAGGCTGGCCTCGGATGCGTCAAGGAAGGGATCGCACTTATTCAGCAAGGCCGTTTTTGTGAGAGGCTGATTTTGCACCAATTCTCAAGGGATTCTGTCGATTTTTTTTAGCTCTACGAACAAGGTATAAAGCAATCGTGAATCTCTGAATGTAGGATATCAAGATTTTACAGGCTGGGGAGGTTGCTGATCCCAAGCTGCTTTGCGAGAAGCAAGATCGCTTTGCGCAAAGATCCGCGCTGAACTTGCTTATTCTGCAGAAACACGACTTGTCCCCAATTGAATTCGTCAGGAAGCTCAAGACTCTCCATTTCTGCTTCGACATTGACACTGGCAATATACTTGCCAAGAATCCCCACGCTTATGACAAGGTTGGATGGTCCATGTCCGATTATTACGCTAGATCCGTTAACGGCTGAGCAGATACCGCAAACGATTGTATTGTTCGCTTGGTCTTGGGGACTGATCTCTGTGAACTGATCGTACATTCTCAAAGATATCTTCTCGTCTACTCGAGAATCAGGTTTGCATCCTATCTCCATAAGGAGTCTCAGTTCGCTATGCTTCACGTGATTTCGAAAGAAATCGCCGTACAGCAAATACCCAGCTCCTAGAGCAACCTTTGCAGCGAAACGAAGACGAACATCCATATCTATCTCAAAAGTCGCTGAAAAGGTCACTTCGCCCAGATTGTCGAGATCTAGTTGCTGTTTCTTGATAGGATCCCAGATTTCTAGGCCTGACTCGGGAAATGAAACTCGAATAGGAGTCTCTGTTTTGTCGAGATGGGCTCTCTTTGTTATCGGGAAAGGAGCTTTATTAGAGTGACCTCTAGCTTCATGATCTCTTCTTCGGAATAGGATCAGGAAATCGTTAGCAAGTTTCCCATCGATCTCTGACCCGTACTTAGAGTTGAACTCAGCATCCACTGGCAAAGTGAAGCCGTTCAAGCCGCCCAGAGAAATTGGAATGATATGTTCATTGCTTGCTGATTTCCGATGGATCACTTCATCAGAATATGGGCACCAAATTGAATCACCGGCAGTGGGTTCAAGCATGAACTAAACCTTTTTGAACCGGTTCACTATTCGAGCCCCGAAAAAAGGTTCCACTGATTGGCATTTATCTATCTCAAATCAAAAGGTTCGATGGTGAAGGAGTCCCCGGCGGTTTCGACCACGGCCTCGATGCGGAGCTTGGCGGCGGTGAGGGCTTCGCGGATGGAGGTGGCGAGTCCGATCCCTTCTTCGAACAGCGTGATGGCCTCATCCAGGGAGAGCTCGCTGGATTCCAGCTTGTGGGCGATCTCTTCCAGTTTCTTCAATTGATCTTCAAGCGTCATCGGCAGAAACCTCCGTAATCTGAGAGTGCAGCCGTCCATCCGATAGATGGGTTTCGATCAGGCTTCCGGGTTCAAGTGAGGCGACGCTGCGTAACGGGGTTCCATCGCCCGCGAGTGTCGTCATGGAGTAGCCGCGCTTCAAAGGCAGTTGCGGATCCGTGAGGCGA
This sequence comes from Candidatus Bipolaricaulota bacterium, assembly GCA_028277345.1. Taxonomy (GTDB): domain Bacteria; phylum Bipolaricaulota; class Bipolaricaulia; order UBA7950; family UBA9294; genus SPBW01. The sequence goes on from JANQGM010000039.1 coordinate 5,740, forward strand.
AGCAGTTCTGTCGCGAGGTGCGCTCGTTTGCAGGTGGACTGCCAGTGCTGGCGCAGCGAGCGGTGGAGTGCATCGACTCCGTGATCATGGCGTTGGATGTAGGTTTCGAAGCGTCGCTGAGGGCTTCGGAGCAGGCAGGCGTCCGCACTCAGGCGAAAGGCATTGGCGCGGTCTTCCCAGATGTGTCTGAGCTGTCGCCGGATCCGCTGGGATGTCGAGGAAACCGCCTCCAGGATCTCAACACGATCGGGGACCGCCAGTTCGGCGGCGACGGACGGGGTGGGGGCTCGGCGGTCGGCCACAAAATCGGTGATCGAGAAATCAATCTCATGTCCAACGGCGGACAGCGTCGGAATGGGGCACGCGTGAAGGTCTCGCGCCAACGCCTCGTCGTTGAAGGCGGCCAAGTCCTCGGCCGAGCCACCTCCTCGAGTGACGATCAAGAGGTCGAGCGGTTTCTGCGACACGGAGAACCGGATGGCGCGATGCAGTGCTTCTCGAAGCTCCTGTGGCGCCGTTTCTCCTTGGACGAGTGAGGAGAAGAGGAACAGCTCGACCGAGGGCCACCGGCGAGAAAGCACGGACACGATGTCACGTAGGGCGGCGCCCTGGGGCGAGGTAATCACGCCAATGGAGCGTGGCACACGTGGAAGCGGTTTCTTGGCGTCCGGATCGAACAGGCCTTCGTCTTGGAGCTTGACCTTTAGGTTCTCGAAGGCACGCTGAAGCGCCCCGGCGCCCACGGGCTGAAGGAGGGTGGCGATGAACTGATAACGTCCACGTGGCTCATAAACCGTGAGATGTCCAAAAGCGAGGACGTCATCTCCCTGTTCAAGGGCGATGGGGGCGAGCAGGGCGGAACGGGATTTAAAGCGAACGGCGCTCAGTTCAGAGTCTTCATCCTTCAACGTGAAATAGAGGTGTCCTGAGGCGGCGCGGGTGAGTTGAGTGATTTCTCCCTTGACCCATATCCCCGTGAAGGCCTGTTCGAGCGCTGTCCGCGCTTCGGAGTTCAGTTCAGATACGGAGTAGACGCGACGGGATTCCATACTGGGAGACAGTGTATCCGAACCGGATTCCAGGAGCGAAAAAACGGAGCAAAGCTTGAATCGCACGGCGCTTGCGACTATAGTTCGACTATGGTAGGAGACGGAGACGCTCGTTTCCCTTCCTCAATGCGACTCAAGAAAAAGGCGGAGTTTCTTCGCGTCTATCGAGAGGGGCATTCGTGGAGGGGGAGCTGTTTTTCTCTACATGTCTTGAAGCGAGACACGACGGATGAGAAAAACACCGGTCCGCGACTCGGTATCGTGGTCACACGGAAGGATGGAAATGCCGTGGATCGGAACCGGCTCAAACGAAAAGTCCGAGAAGCGTTTCGCAAGACGGCGAGCCGTCTTCCTACAGCGGATTTCGTGATCAGACCGAAGGCCGAGTGTTGCCGACTCTCTGAAGATGAGATCGTGAATCAGTTGCACTCAGCGGTCGCGAAACTGCTTGAGCACACGAAGGAGAAAACATGAACAAAGAGACCGTATTCCTAACCCAGCAAGGGCATGATCTCATGAGCCAGGAATTGGAGAAGGCGCAGAAGATCCTCTATGAGGAGATCCCGGAGAAGCTCAAAGCCTCCAAGATGAATGGCGGCGATCTGCGCGAGAACAAGGAATACATGTACCTTCAGTCTCAGCAGCAGTACTACGAACGAGAAGTCAGGCGACTGACGTCGGTTCTTGAGGTGGCGGAGATCCTTCCCGAGGATCAGATCTCAAAGGACGAGATCGGTATTGGCTCCAGCTTCATCCTTCAAGACCTGACCCTGAAAGAATCGGGGACCTTCGCCCTCGTCAGTGCTGCAGAAGTCGATTTGGAGAAGGGTAAGATCTCCATTGCCTCCCCCGTTGGGAAGCTGCTCTTGGGCAAGCGAGAAGGGGATGAAGTTGCCGCTGATTTGCCATGGGGGCAAAGCAAGTTCCGAGTGATCGCCATTAACAAGTAACAGGAGACGATATGTCCGATGCATTGCGTCAGGCCCGTCTCGACAAGCTAGCCAAGCTGCGCGAGTTGGGGATCGATCCCTATCCGGCCCGCGTGCCCGCGTCCGAACAGATTGGCCCCATCAACGAGGCCTATGCCGGATTGGTCAATGAGGAACACTCCGGGCACATCACCACCATTGCGGGACGGTTGATGGCGCGCCGAGGCATGGGCAAGGCCTCTTTTTTGGACGTCATGGACGGTACGGGAAAGATCCAGGCCTATGCGACGCTCGACAAGCTGGGAGAGGCGTACGAGTCCTTGGCGCACCTGGATGTCGGAGACTTCGTTACCGTGACTGGAGAGGTGTTTCGCACCAAGCGCGGTCAGCTTTCAGTGGCCGCTGACTCCCTCGGTGTGCTCTCGAAATCCATCCGTCCGCTTCCTGAGAAATGGCACGGGCTTAAGGATGTGGAGATACGGCATCGCCATCGCGCGCTCGATCTCATCTCCAATGACGAGGTGCGCCAAACGTTTATTGCGCGCTCGAAGATCCTGTCCACAATCCGCCGCACGTTGGATGATCGGGGCTTTCTTGAGGTTGAAACACCGGTCTTGCTGTCGATTGCCAGCGGAGGCCACGCGCGTCCCTTCGAAACGCACCACAACGCCCTGGATTCGGACATGTACCTGCGCATTGCCTTGGAGCTGTACTTGAAGCGCGTCATGATCGGCGGCATTGACCGTGTCTACGAAATGGGCAAGTGCTACCGGAACGAGGGGGTTTCGACGGAGCACAATCCCGAGTTCACCATGCTGGAGATGTATCAGGCCTACACGGATGTCGAGGGCATGATGGATCTCGCCGAGCACGTGATCACAACGGCGCTTCAAGAGGTGGTAGGCTCGCTCCAGGTTACATTTGATGAGCATGAAATCGACTTCTCGCCGCCGTGGCCGCGGATTCGCATGATCGATGCCGTTGCCCAGGCGATCCAGGTTGACGCTGCCGCCCTTCAGACAGAAGAGGCCATCCGCCTCGCTCAGGACGCGGGAATCGATCCTCTTCCACCCACACCGGGCGATGCCGTCAACACGCTGTTCGAGCGCACCGTTGAAGCCACGTTGATTCAGCCGACCTTCATTACCGACTACCCGGTTGAGATCTCGCCGCTGGCCAAGCGAAGCCCTGGCAATGAGAACACGGTTGAGCGGTTCGAACTCTTTGCCTCTGGCATGGAATTGGCCAACGCGTTCACGGAGTTGAATGATCCCATTGACCAACGCCTGCGGTTTGACGCCCAAGAAGCCCTACGCGAAGGCGGAGATGACGAAGCGCAACGCGTTGATGAGGATTTCCTGTTCGCCTTGGAACACGGAATGCCACCGGCCGGAGGCATGGGGTTGGGGGTCGATCGACTGGTCATGTTGCTGACAGGATCGACATCGATTCGCGATGTGATTCTGTTTCCGACCCTGAGGAGAAGAGACGAGTGACCTCGCGACGTTCGTCCATGCGGCGGCGCATAAGCAAGTGGAAGGAATCGCTGCTGCACTGGGATCGACGCATGGTGCATACGATTGGAGACAATCGCGCTCTCCAGAAGCTGGGCCGCATGTTCATGACGGCGACAACGCTGGGGGACGGCTATCTCTGGGCGTCCTTGGCGCTGGGATTGCTGCTGTTCGGCGGAGCGGCGGGGCGTCGCTACGTGGGCGTTGGCTTCGGCGTGACCGTCGCCAACATCCTCAGCTTTCGATTGGTCAAAACCATGACCGGCCGGGTACGCCCCACGACATCTCAAGAGCAACGCCTCCGGACCCGAATCGATGGATACTCCTTCCCATCAGGGCACGCGACGACATCCTTCGGCTTGGCGTGGGTGGTCTCCAATGCATATCCCCACGTCGCGATTCAAACGTCGGTGTACGTGGTGGCGGCGACGATCGCGTTCTCGCGAGTCGTTGTTCGCGAACACTATCCTCTGGATGTCCTGGGCGGTGCTATTCTCGGATCGGCTGTTGCCGCCTCGCTTTTTCCCTTCCTAACGCGGCTTGCCTTTTGAAGCGGTTCGAGCCGTCCCTTACAATTCCATAGGTATGAACATCAAAACGCACATAAGGAGCGTCTGATGAAACAACACTTTTCCAAACGGGTTTCCGGTGCCAAACGATCCGCAATCCGCGAGCTGCTGAAGCTTACGGAGCAACCTGACATCATCTCGTTCGGAGGAGGCCTGCCTGCCCCCGAGTCGTTTCCTCATGAGGAGCTGGCAGACATTGCGTACAAAGAAATCAAGGAAAACTACGCCAACGTCCTTCAGTATGGGACGACGGAAGGAAGTCGAACCCTTCGCGACGCGTTTGTCCAGTGGCTGGCGCCTCAAGGGATCGACGTCAAACGCGAAGATATGCTCGTCACCACAGCATCGCAGCAGGGATTGGACTTGTTATGCAAGGCGTTCTTTGATCCGGGTGATGTCATTTTCTGTGGTCTTCCCACCTATCTGGGAGCGGTTCAGGCCTTTAGCCTGTTTCAGATCGATAAGGTCGGCGTCCAGCTCGATGACGATGGGATGAGTGTCGATGACCTCGAGGCCAAGATCGCGGAGTGCAAGGCGGCGGGGAAAACGATGAAGGGCATCTACGTGATCCCCGATTTCCAGAATCCAAGTGGGATCACCCTTTCGTTGGAGAAACGACAGCGGATCTTGGAGATCGCTCGCCGTGAAGATCTGCTGGTCTTCGAAGACAATCCCTACGGGCATCTTCGTTTTGCGGGCGAAGAGATCCCGTCCATGTACAGCATGGACACCGATAAGCGCGTCATCATGTTGGTGACCTTCTCGAAGGTCATGTGTGCGGGATTGAGGCTGGCCGTCATGATCACAGGACAGCCGGATCTGATGGACGCATTGGTGCGTGCCAAGCAGGCGACCGATCTCTGTACATCGAAGCTGAACCAACATCTGGCCGCTCGCTACATGCTCGATTACGGGTTGGATCAGCACCTTGAGAAGATCCGCCCCATCTATCGAGAGAAGCGGGAAGCCATGACGAACGCGTTGGAGAGGTACATGCCTCAGGATGAAGGCATTCGTTGGACCGAACCGGATGGCGGGCTCTTCATCTGGGTCTGGCTTCCTGACGGCGTCGACTCGGCGGAAATGCTGGGACGCGCCATCGAACATAAGGTGGCCTATGTCCCTGGCGCTGCGACCTATGTCGATGGTTCGGGGCACAATACCATGCGGTTGTCGTTCTCATCCAGTACGCCGGATCAGATTGACGAAGGCATCAAGCGATTGGCCGATGTCGTTCGCGCTGAGATTGCCGCCAAGGTGGTGGGCTCGCTCTAGTCGCGATAATGCGTAGATGAAGAAAGTGATGCGTGGCATCGCCACGTGCGGTGCCGCGCACGCGTTTTGGGTTCAGAACAGGGCTGAGGGCAGTTTCTTGACCAACTCCGTGACGTATCGGCTGGTTTGGTCGAAGTCCTCAAGTCTCAAGGTGGAGATGGGCGAGTGGATGTACCGGCAAGGGACGGAAACCACGCCTGCCAAGACGCCGCCGCGGGTCAAATGGATGGCGCCGGCGTCTGTCCCCCCATAGGTGGGAAGCTTGTATTGATAAGGGATTCCGGCGTCCTCAGCGATCTTCTCCATGGCAACGAGCACCTGCCTCTTGACGACGATCGAGCGATCGGCAACGGAAAGTGCGGGGCCCCGTCCAAGGCGAACGGGTTGAGAATTGGCAGGGACACCGGGCATATCCGCGCCGATTGTCCCTTCGATCGCGATGGCGAGATCGGGCTCAATTTGATAGGCCGCTGTGCGGGCGCCGCGCAACCCGACCTCTTCTCCGAACACGAAGGCGAAAACGATGTGAACGCCGAGGTCACATCCTGCCGTACGCTCCGCCGTTTCGATCAGTACGGCGCATCCGGCGCGGTCATCAAAGGCCTTTCCCGTTACATACCCATCCTTCATCTCTTTGAAGGGATAGTGAATGGTTAGGGGATCTCCGATGCGTACGCCGAGCTCATCGGCCTCCGCCGCTGATGATGCGCCGATATCGATGAACATCTGCTCCAAGGTAAGCGGGGCTTTGCGCGCTTCCGGGGACAAGATGTGGGGTGGTGCCGTTCCGATCACGCCGGTTCGCAGGTCCCCGCCCCGCGTCTGTATCTCCACGCGATGGCCGGGCACAATACGAGGGTCCCAACCGCCGATCGGAGCGAAGCGCAAGAAACCGTTGGCTTCAATCCACTTCACGATGAACCCGATCTCATCCATATGCGCGTCCAGCATGAGCGTCTTTGCCTCCGGCGAGGCGGATCTGCGGATCGCGAACAGATTCCCCAAGGCGTCCGTCTTGATCTCATCGACATGGGGAGCGACGAGGGTCTGAATGAGTTCGCGAACATCGTCTTCGAATCCGGCAACCCCGAAGGTGTCCGAGAGCTGTCTCAGGAGCTCGATGGTTTGCATACGTGGGCAACCTCCTTGTGTGGGCGGAGTATAGGTCAACGGAGATTCCTGCTCCAGAGGCCCGAATGGATGATGTCCTCTGGAGTAGGTGGATGGGGCTCCTTCTCCAGGGAACAAGTCTTGATTGGTCAGTTCCTGGAGTAAGCCGATTAGAGGTTCTTGCTCCAGAGGCCCGAATGGATGATGTCCTCTGGAGTACGTGGATGGGGGGCTCTTGCTCCAGGACTGGGACGCTCATACCCCAGTCCTGGAGTAGCGGATTGGACGCTCTTGCTCCAGGGCTCTTAGCTTATTGATTTCGCCCCTGGAGTAGGTGGAAACGAAGCTCTTGCTCCAGAGGCCTCCGAGCGGACGCCGGTCTCTGGAGTAAGTGGATGTGACGCTCTTGCTCCAGGGCTCTTGGCGCATCGAATTCGCTCCTGGAGTAAGTGGAAACGAAGCTCTTGCTCCAGAGGTCCGAAGGGGATGTTGACCTCTGGAGTAAGCGGATGGGATGCTCTTGCTTCAGGGACGAAGGCTGACTGAGGGGCAGTTCCTGGAGTTGGCGAGTAAAGGGGCTTGTTCAAGCGGTAAGGACGCAATACCAACGGTTTGAGTCGGTGATGAACGAGGAATCTCCCAGAACTAGTCTGACGCCTCTCTCTTAGAAAGATGCTCAAGAAGACGCTGTGCGAGCGCTTCCGAGAGTCCTGCCTTGAGAGCAATCTCCTCAGCTGTGGCTTGGGCCATGCGATCGACGGACCCGAAGGCCTTCATCAACGCTGATTTACGCTTAGGTCCGATGCCGGCGATATCGTCGAGAACGGAAGCGAGGCTGCGCTTGGAACGCAGCTTCCGATGGTAGGAAACGGCGAAGCGGTGGGCCTCATCTCGGATGTGCCGCAGCAAGAGAAGGGCCTCTGAATCCGCGGGCAGGCGGATGGATTCCGAGGACCCTGGTCGGAAGACTTCTTCCAACCGCTTGGCCAAGCCAATCACATCGATGCCTTCGATATTGAGCTCGTGCAAGACGTCGACGGCCACGCGCAACTGCCCCTTCCCACCGTCGATGAGCAAAAGATCGGGAAGCTCCGAAAACTTGCCTCGAGCGATCGTTGGGTTTGACAGTTCGGCAAGACCTCGGCGGAAGCGCCGGCGGACCACTTCCTTCATCATGGCATAGTCGTTGGGCTTCCCGGATAGATGCACCTTGAACCGCCGATAGGCGTCTCGCCGTGGACGGCCGTTTTCAAAGACCACCATCGAGCCCGTCGCTTCGCCCCCTTGCGTATTGGAGATGTCGAAGGCCTCAATGCGTTGCGGAAAGCCTCCAAGGGAAAGCCCCTCCACGAGTTCAAGCAGTGCCGTGGACGATTCCTTTCGAATCACCACACGCTTTCGATCCTGTTTGAGCGCATAGCGCGCGTTTTCGGAAGCCATGTTCACGAGCGCGCGTTTCTCGCCGCGTTGGGGCGTTTTTAGCTCCGCTTTTCGGCCTCGAAGATCGGACAGCCATGCGGCGATCAATGCCTGGTGTTCGATCGGAGCAGGGAGCAGCAGTTCTCTGGGGACGGATGTTGCCGCTGCGTAGTACTGGGAGAGGAAGGCTTCCAGGACATCGGAATCGGAAACGCCATCGGGCGCGCGAAGAAACACGGTTTGCCGCCCCACGATCCGCCCTCCGCGTACGGCAAAGACGAGGACACAGGCGCGATCGTCTTCGATGGAGAGGCCGAGCACGTCTCGATCCATTTGATCGTTGAGGACAACGGATTGCCGCTCCAGGGTTCGTTGAAGCGAATAGAGTTGGTCACGCAAGTGGGCGGCGCGCTCGTACGCTTCATCTTCGGCGGCGGCGGTCATTGCCACACGCAACTGCCGGATTAAGCCGGAAATCCGCCCTTCGAACAGCAGGGCGGCCCGATCGACAAGCCGATGGTACGCCTCGCGATCGATCAACTCTGCACAAGGGGCGGCGCAGCGGCCGATGTGGAAATTCAAGCAGGGGCGCCGGGGTGTTTTGAGCGGCAGATCCAGGGAACACGTGCGAATGGGAAACAGCTTCTGCGCCAATCTCAGCGTCGCCCGCATGGCCTTCGCATTGGTATAGGGGCCGAAGTACCGAGCACCATCCGGGTATCGGCGTCGGACGATCCTGACACGAGGGAAGGCTTCATCGGTGATTTGAAGGTAGGGGTAGCGCTTGTCATCGCGAAGCCGAACATTGAATCGGGGCTGGTAGCGCTTGATCAGCGAGTCTTCGAGCAAGAATGCCTCGGACTCTGTCGCAGTACGAATGACATCGAAATCCGCGATCTCGGAGACCAGGGCCCTTGTGCGCTGATGAAGCCCTTCCGCCGACTGGAAATAGGAGCGGACCCGTGACCGCAAGGCCGCCGCCTTGCCGACATAAATGACCTCGCCATTGACATCCTTCATCAAATAGACGCCGGGAGACATCGGCAGCGCTTTCAGTTTCTCTTCGCGTTGTGCATCGACAGTCATTGCAGGGATGGTAGCGAGCGAGCGCAGATCGCTCAAATGAACAACGGGACGGGGGTATCGGGTTGAACGGCAGCGCAGGCGGACTATAATGGCGTTCGAACGTTTGGGGGTGTAGCTCTAATCGGGAGAGCGCCCGCCTTGCACGCGGGAGGTTGGCGGTTCGAATCCGCTCGCCTCCACCAATCGTGGCCCGGGACAGGGAACGCTTGTCCCGGGTCTTTCCTATGGTCGACATGTTTCATGGAACGCATCGAGCGTGTAAAATGAATGAACGTTCATTCATATGGAGAAAGTGAATTCATGGACAACAGGACAAGAATCAGTGAGGCGGCGGTTCGCGTGTTCTCTCGCGAGGGGTTCCATCGCGCTCGAATGAAGGCGATTGCCGAAGAGGCCGGTGTTGCCGTGGGCACCATCTACAACTACTTCCGCGATAAGGACGATCTGTTGCTCTCGGTCTTCGAGGCTGGGATTCGCGTGCGGATGGAGTTCCTCGAAGAGCTTGGAAACACGAGTTTGCCCGTCCGCGATCAGATTCAGCATTTGCTGGAGACGCACTTTGCTCAGATTCGGCAACAACAGGAAGTGGCTGAACTCATTCTGTACGAGCGGTTTCATCGCGGAAGCCGGCTGCGAGATCGCGTTCTACAGCTCCAAGAGACCATCATCAGTCAGGTCGAGGCCTTCATCGGCAAGGGCATTGACGAGGGGTGGGTGAGGCCATGCAATCCCAAGATCGTGGCCCGCGCCCTGTTCGATCTTGTTCAAACGATGACGGCCTGTTGGGTGTTTGCCTCGCCGGATGAGGAAGAGGACATCTACTCCTCCGCGCCCACGGAATTGGCCGATCTGATCTGGAAGGGATTGGGAGCATGAGTAAGTCACCGCAGCTGACGAGGGGTTCAAGATGGCAGGATCGCATTCTTCGATGGGCGACGCTTCATCCCAGGACCGTTCTCTCGGTCGCCGGCGCGTTGACGGTATTGGCCATCCTCGTTCTTCCCAGCCTGACATTGGATGTCGACTTCTCCAACTATCTCAATCGCAAGGATCCTGCTGTCATCGCCGCTGATGAGGCAAAAGAGCGCTTTGGGTCTCAGCTTCGAGTTCTTGTGGCCATTGAGGATGAGCAGGGGATTTTCCGCACCGAAACGCTGAAGGCGATCGAGCGATTGGAAAGAGAGCTGGACGCGCTTCCAGAGGTGGAGGATCGAGTGGGGCCCTTGAGCGCTCAAGTCATCCGGGGGACCGAAAGGGCGCTTCATGTCCGTTCCGCGGCGCCTGAAGGAAAGGCGCCGGCGACCCCGAGTGGCCTGGAGGCCTATCAGCGACTCGTCCTCGACGATCGGGCATTGATCGACTATGTCGTCTCCTCGACGGGCAAGGCGGCCGCCATCTACCTGAAGCCCGTGGCCGACGTCGAAATGGTGGACTTCGCAAAAGCGATCGAGACCGTCGTCTTGGCTCATGCCGATGAAGGGATCGGCCTGCACATCTCCGGCGTCCCCTATGTGAATCTCACATTACAGCGGTCGATGCGGCGCGATCTGCGCGTCTTCCTTCCATTGGTCATTCTCGTCATCATCGGCGTGCTCTACATCAGCTTTCGCTGGACGTGGGGCGTTCTTCTTCCATTTACCGTTGTCGCATTCTCTGTACTCTGGACGCTGGGGCTGATGGCGGTTTTTGGTGTTCCCATCACGCTCCTTTCCTTCATTCTTCCCGTTGTCCTCATGGCCATCGGAATCGCTGACGGCATTCATGTGTTGAGCCGGTATCGCGAGGAACTTTTGCAGTATGAGGACAAGACGACGGCGATCCTGGAGACCCTGCGAGCGATGCGACGCCCCGTGGTGCTGACTTCGTTGACCACGGCAGCTGGGTTTCTTTCTTTGTTGAACGCCTATATGGTTCCCCAACGTGCGTTCGGCCTCTTTACCGCGCTGGGCATTCTGTTTGCGATGCTTCTCTCATTGCTTCTTATCCCGGCTGTGTTGCAGCTGGTTCGTCCGCCGCGCGCGAGGACGACATCGGCGCATTCGTGGTTGGCACGTGGATTGGGGGCCGTTGTCGGTAGAGCCATCCGCTATCGCCGCGCCGTGCTCATCGGAGGCGTAATCCTTGCGATGGCGTTCTCAGCGGGGATTCCTCTGTTGAGAATCGAAACGGCGCAACGCGCATTCCTCGGAGAACGCCATCCTGCCGTTCGCTCGATGGATCGCCTGGATGCGCTGTTTGCCGGGTCCAATCAGATCATGATTGAAGTGGATTCGGGGATTCGAGACGGCCTCAAGGAGCCCGACCTATTGAACGAACTGGTGCAGTTGGAAGTGTTCTTGGCGTCGCGCGGTGTGACGAAGACGATCTCCTTGACCCACATCGTTCGCGAGATGAATCAACGGTTCCACGCCGATGATCCCGCGTACTATGCCATCCCAGAAGAGCGATCGACGGTGTCTCAGCTGCTACTGCTCTTTTCCTTTCAAGGCGGAGATCTTGGCGGCCTTACCTTGTCCGATTACTCCGCGGGAGAGGTCTTGGGGTTTCATGGGCTGAAATCCGGCGAGGAACAGCGCGCGTTGGTCCACGATGTGATGGCTTATCTTGAGGCACATTTCGATGAGACCGCCTCGGTTCGAATGGCCGGGCCGACGCGGATTCAAGCGAGCATGTTCTCCTCGATCGCGCGCAGTCAGCTGACAAGCCTCCTCACCTCGATTGCGGCGGCGGCGCTCATCGTGATTGTACTCATGCGCTCCGTCTCAGCGGGCGTGGTCAGCATGCTGCCGCTCTTCTTCACCGTGTTGTTCAACTTCGGCGTGATGGCGTTTGCCGGCAAGAGTCTGGATATCGCAACGTTGATGATCTCCTCGATTACGATCGGCATCGGGATCGATTATGGCATCCACTTTATCGAGCGATTCCGAGAAGAGAGAGCGGAAGAGGTCTCGCGGGCCGAGGCTCTCATTCATGCTGGATCGACGACGGGGGCGGGCATCCTATACAACGCACTCGCGTTGGCGCTCGGATTTGGCGTGATGCTTCTCTCGGCGTTCCAAGGACTGCAGAATTTCGGTCTATTGATTGCGATGACGATGGTGGTTAGCGCGGTGAGTTCGTTCTTCGTGATCCCGGCGATTATGGCCGAAAAGGGGTTCAAACGAAAAAGCGACGGCTCTCGCCGCCACTAACCACAACATACGTTATTGCGCCGAGTTGTGTCAAGGGTTGATTCAGGAATTGCTTCAAAGTGCCGTAGGAACTACAATCTCGGCGAGGTGTTAGCATGCCAGAAACTGTTCGCAAAGAAATGCTCGACCACATGGATCGCAGTATCGAGGTTCTGAAATCCAACTTGGTGAAAATCCAGACTGGACGAGCCAATCCAGCCATGATCGAGGACGTTCACGTCAACTACTACGGCGCCATGACTCCGCTGAACCAGATGGCGACGATCGCTGCTCCGGATCCAAATCTGCTGGTGGTGCAGCCCTACGACAAGACCCAAATGGCGGAAGTCGAGAAAGCCATTCTTGCGGCCGATCTGGGGCTCAATCCTGAGAACGACGGCCACGTTATTCGCGTCAAGGTTCCGAAGCTCTCGGAAGAACGGCGCAAGGAACTGCAGAAGGTCATCAAGGCTCGAGGTGAAGAAACCAAAGTTGCGTTGCGTAACGTTCGTCGAGATGCGAACGACAAGCTGGATCAGCTCAAGAAAGATGGGGACATCTCTGAGGACGATCATCGAAAACACCGAGAGAAGAACGATGATACGATCCACGAGTACACCAAGCAGGTGGATGACCTGATCGACGAGAAGAGCAAACAGATCCAGACCATCTAGGCTTGGCCGGGCTCAATCCATGCCTTCCTTGCCGGGTCGCGCGATGACGAAGGACCTCTTCCGTTGGCGTTCGGGGATCGTACTGATTGGGATCGCCATGGCCCTCTCCGCAGGGCTCGGATACCTGAAGATTGCCGGGGGCATCGGGTTGGGATTCGCGCTTTATGCGAGCAATGTGCTGCTTCTGATGGAAATTGGACGCTCTCTGCTCCGGCAGGGTGCATCCGCCAAGCCCAAGTTGCTTTCGGCCCTCTCCAGCTCGGGGCGCTTGCTTTTTCTCGCCGTCGCCTTGGCCGCAATTTCCCTGTTCTTGGGGCGTGACGTGGTCCTTGGCGCGTGTGGAGGTTTCTTAATCGCCCAAGTAAACTTGCACGTTCCCACATACAGAAACCGGCGGGAGGACAAATGATCAAGAGCATCTTCGAGCAGTTGGCAACGCAGCTAACGCATCTCGGAGAAAAACAGATCGTCACGCTTCCTTTGGGAAGCGTGGAGATTCAGATCGATCTCGCCGCCATGATCATGATGTGGATCGTCATGGGCCTGCTCATCCTGCTTGCGCTTGTTCTCCGGCGGGCGCTCAAACAGCAGGTTGAGGATGTGCCGAATCGCGTTCAGGCGGGATTGGTTGCGTTGATCGATATGCTTCGCGAGCAGCTTACGTCAAACTTTGCCTCCGAACGGCTGGAGCGGGAGCTTTTCCCCTTTATCGCAACGCTGTTCATGTTTGTGCTGCTTTCGAACTGGCTCGGCGTGGTCCCTGGATTGAGCGCGCCAACACAGAACCTCAACGTTACCCTGGGCCTGGCGCTCATGGTGTTCGTTCTGTCTCAAGCCCTTGCCGTTCGGGCCAAGGGAGGGAAAGCGTATCTGAAGGGATTCCTTGAACCGGTTCCCTTCCTGCTTCCGCTGACGATCATTGGGGAGCTCTCTCGCCCGATGTCGCACGCGTTTCGTTTGTTCGGAAATGTACTTGCAGGAACGATTTTGGTAACGGTGGTGATGGCGAAATTCGCGCCAATTGTGGTTCCGACGATTCTCAACCTCATCTTCGGGTTGTTTTTTGGTGCCATCCAGGCGTTCGTGTTCGCGATTCTTGCCGTGGCCTACATCAACGTGGCTGTAGAAAGCTGACGACGTACGTCAAGGAGGAAACATGCTTCAGGAAGCACAAGCGGTTGCAAGCGGGATTTCGGGCGCCGATATCGCACTAGCCGCCAAATACATCGCCGCCGGGCTCTGCATGGGCATTGGCGCTATTGGCCCTGCGATTGGTGAAGGGCTCGCGGCCGCGCATGCGCTGGACGGCATGGCCAGACAACCCGAGATGCAGGGCGCGCTCATGCGAACGATGGTCCTTGGACAAGCGATTACCGAATCCACGGGCATTTATTCGCTGTTGATCGCCATCGTCCTGTTGTTTGTCGTCTAGGGAGACGCCATGACTGTCGAATGGGGGAAGATCGTCCGATCGATCAACTGGACACTGTTGTTCAGCTTGATCAATTTCGGCCTGCTTCTCTATCTGTTGAAGCGATTGCTTTTCGTGCCTGCGATCGAGTTTCTCGATCGGCGGCGGGAACAGATCGCGGCAAGGATCGAATCCGCGAAGCGATCTGAATCCGAAGCCCAGGCGCTGGTCTCGACGCGAGAAGAGGAGTTGTCCACAGCCCGGGATCGCGCCGAGAGCATCGTTTCCGCGGCGCGGCGGGAAGCCGAGGCTATCCTCGCGTCATCCAAAGATGCCGCCAAAACCGAGGCCGCGAAGATCCTGTCCGATGGCAAACATCGATTGGAGCAAGAACGCGATCGTATGATCCAGGATCTGCGAGAGGCCTATGCGGAGATCGCCATCCTCGGTGCGGAACGCGTGTTGGATCGGGAGATTCGCATTGACGATCACCGCAACCTGCTGGATCAATTGATTGCGGAGATAGACGAGGAAACCCTGAGGGCAACGTTATGAGATCTCAGGAGATCGCGCGACGCTATGCGGCAGCGTTGTTCCAGCTTGCTGCTGAAGAGAATCAGGTGAGCCCCATCGAAGGGGAACTATCCCGCGTTGTCCAAGCGGTCTCCGAAGAAACGGACGTCAAGCGGTTTCTCGCGCACCCGCTCGTTCCGCGCGAGCAGAAATCACGCCTCCTCGAACAATTGTTTCCGGAGGCCTCCCCGAGGATGAAGAACTTTCTCGAGCTCTTGATCCGCAACCAACGGGAAACCTATTTGGATCTGATCCTAGATGAGTTCACGAAGATGCGAACCGAGGCCGAAGGCCGGGTCCGTGTTTCCGTGACCACAGCATATGCGCTGACTGAGGATCAAGTGACGAGATTGTCGGAGCGATTGGAGAAGACGCTTCATCGTCCCGTACAGCTTGATGAGCGAATTGATGACGCCGTTCTCGGAGGGCTTCGGATCGAGGCGGACGGCCATGTGTTGGATGGCACCATACGGGCGCGACTGGCTGGATTGCGCCGTCAACTTGAGAATAGACGTTAGGGGGAAGCATGGCAGGAACTCGGAAAGATGAGATCACAGCCATCCTCAAAGAGCAGATCAAAGGCTTGAAGTACGACCTGGAAATGCAGGAAGTGGGGGTCGTTGTCGAGGTCGGGGATGGAATCGCTCGTGTATATGGGTTGGACGGAGCGATGGCCTCCGAAATCGTTGAATTTCCGAACGAGATTTACGGATTGGTCCTGAATCTGGAAGAGGAATCTGTCGGCGTTGCGTTGTTTGGTGATTCAGAGCGCATCCAAGAAGGCGACGAGGTCCGTCGTACAGCGCGTGTGTTGGAAACCCCGGTGGGGGACGCGCTATTGGGAAGGGTTGTGGATCCCCTGGGACGTCCGCTGGATGGCGCCGGAGCGATCGAGGCGGCTGCGATGCGCAAGGCGGAGTGGATTGCCCCTGGCGTGATCGATCGCCAACCCGTCGATACGCCGCTTCAAACGGGGTTGAAATCCGTCGATGCGCTCACGCCGATCGGGCGCGGACAGCGCGAGCTGATCATCGGCGATCGCCGCACGGGAAAATCGGCCATTGCGCTAGACACGATCATCAATCAAAAGGGCGAAGACGTTGTCTGTGTCTACGTCGCCATTGGGCAGAAGACGTCAACGGTTGCGCGCATTGTCGATACCCTTACGAAACACGGCGCGATGGAGTACACGATCGTCGTTGTCGCGGACGCCAATTCTCCGGCGCCGATGCAGTACTTGGCGCCGTATGCGGGCTGCGCCATGGCCGAGTACTTCACCTACGCTGGCCGGGACGCCTTTGTCATCTATGACGATCTCTCGAAACATGCGGTGGCGTATCGGGAATTGTCCCTGCTCTTGAGGCGTCCTCCAGGTCGTGAGGCCTACCCCGGCGACATCTTCTATACGCATTCTCGGTTGTTGGAACGTGCGGTGCGTCTGTCCGAGGAGAACGGCGGCGGCTCACTGACGGCGTTCCCGCTCATTGAGACCAAGGCCGGGGATATTACCGCCTACATTCCGACCAACGTCATCTCGATCACTGACGGGCAAATCTATCTGGAGACCGATCTCTTCAATCAAGGCTTCCGCCCAGCCGTCAATGTCGGGTTTTCGGTTTCGCGTGTCGGTGGAGATGCACAGATTAAGGCCATGTCGCAAATCGCGGGCGAGCTGAGGCTTGAGTTGTCACAGTATCGCGAACTCGAAGCCTTTGCCGAGTTTTCGTCCGACCTTGACGACGAGTCGAAGGCGCAGCTGGCGCGCGGCGATCGGCTCATGGAAATCCTCAAGCAGAAGCAGTTTTCTCCAATGGCCGTCGAGGAGCAAGTCCTGTCGCTGTACATCGCCGTAGAGAATCATCTGGCCGACATCGAGGTGTCGGATGTTGGCCGTTTTGAAGAGGGTTGGCTCCGCTTCGTTCAGGACGAACATGGAGACCTTCTCCAGGTGTTGAGAACCGAGAAACGGTTGACGGATGAGCTGAGAGCCCACCTGGATCAAGCGGTTGCGGAATTCAAGGAGCGATTTGCCGGCTAAGGGAGGGTAAACACCATGGCGCAAAATGTAAGAGCCATAAAGAGCCGGATTGGCAATATCACCGACATTGCCCAGATCACCAAAGCCATGAACGCCATTGCCATGACCAAGGTTACGCGCATGAAGCGCCGCCTTGCGGAGATGCGCCCCTATATCGATGGATTGCGCGCGTTTTCACGGCGAATGGTGGGACGGCTTGCCTCTCAAGAGGACATCCATCCGCTGTGTCTTCCCAACGGCGCATCGACCGTCGGGATCTTTGTCTTGAACTCGGATCGAGGTCTCTGCGGACGGTACAAGGGCGATCTGAATCGAGAAGCTGAGCGAAGGCTTGACGCATTGGGTTCCCAGGGGCGGTTGATCGTCGGTGGAGAGAAGGCGCGCTCCTATTTCGCTCGACGCGAGGTGAACGTCCTCAGAGCGTATGCCCATGTGTACGATCAGCCGTCCGAAGCCGTTGCGTCTCAGCTGGCCAACGAATTGATCGAGCTCTATGAGAGCGGAAGCGTCGGGAAGATCGATCTGGTGTATATGCAGTTCGCTTCCGACCTATCTCAAAAGCTCGTTGTCAAGCCGTTCCTCCCGCTGGACCTTGAGGCCGAAGATAACGACGACCTGATCGATCCTGACGCCGATGCGATGTTGGATAGTGCGGTCAGAATGCTGCTTCGCGGAACGCTGTACGCGGCCCTATTGGAGACCAAAACCTCGGAGGACGCGATTCGCCGGCAAGCGATGAAGGCGGCGACAGATAACGCCGAAGACTTGCTGAAGCATTTGACCCGAGCGTACAACAAGGCGCGCCAGCAGGCGATCACACGGGAAATCGCCGACATCATTGGCGGAGCGGAAGCCCTGAGAACGGAATAGAACGAGGAGTACTCGATGGAAGGACAACGAACGGTTGGCAAGATTACCGAGATCAAGGGCCCGGTCATTGATGCGCGGTTTGAGAAGGGGCAACTTCCTCGCGTCAACGATGCGCTTCGTGTTGAGCGCGACGGGGAGAAGGATCTGATCCTCGAAGTCGCGCAGCACCTGGGAGACGATATCGTTCGCGCCATTGCCATGGATTCGACGGATGGATTGGCGCGTGGGTTCGATGTGATCGGAACGGGCGAGCCGATCACCGTTCCTGTAGGCTTGGAAACTCTGGGACGTATCATCAACATCGTCGGCGATCCGATCGACGAGCGTCCCATGCCTGAGGACATCAAACGCTACTCCATTCATCGCAAAGCGCCGTCGTTGCTTGACCAGGAAACGGAGACCGAAATCTTCGAAACCGGGATCAAGTCCATCGACCTGGTTGCACCGTTCCCCAAGGGAGGGAAGATCGGGCTCTTCGGCGGCGCCGGCGTGGGCAAGACGGTGCTTATCATGGAAATGATCCGTTCGATTGCCTATGAGCACGAGGGCTATTCGGTCTTTGCCGGTGTGGGCGAACGGACGCGCGAGGGCAACGACTTGTACTTGGAAATGAAGGAAGCCGATGTCCTCAAGAACACGGCCCTGGTCTACGGGCAAATGAATGAACCGCCCGGCGCCCGCTTCCGCGTGGCGCTCACCGGCGTTACAGTGGCCGAATACTTCCGCGATGACGAGGAAACCGACGTTCTTCTCTTCATCGACAACATCTTCCGTTTTGCGCAGGCAGGATCGGAAGTCTCCGCCTTGCTCGGGCGCATGCCGTCGGAAGTTGGCTACCAGCCGACGCTCGCCACGGAGATGGGGGAACTCCAGGAACGGATCACGTCGACAAAAAGAGGATCGATCACGTCGGTTCAAGCCGTCTATGTGCCGGCCGATGATCTGACGGATCCGGCGCCGGCTACGGTGTTCAGTCATTTGGATGCCGCGATCACGCTGTCTCGCGAGATCATGGAGAAGGGCATCTATCCGGCTGTCGATCCGCTGCAGTCCAACTCGACGATGCTGGATCCCAACGTTATTTCCGCAGAGCACTATCGGGTTGCCCAGCGAACCCTGGAGGTTCTCCAGCGCTACGAAGACCTCAAGGACATCATCGCCATCATGGGGATGGACGAACTCTCCGAAGAAGACCAACTGACCGTTCGCCGGGCGCGCAAGGTCGAGAAATTCATGTCCCAGCCGATGTTCGTGGCCGAACACTTCACCGGACGATCGGGCGCCTATGTCAAACTCGAGGACTCCGTCAAGGGATTCGGCATGATCGTCGATGGCGCACTGGACGACATTCCTGAACAGGCCTTCTATCTTGTCGGGACCATCGATGAGGCCATCGAGCGTGGTCGGCGAGCCGGACATGAGGGCGAGGAGGCTGGCGCCTAGATTCACAAGGCCCATAGCGTAGGGATTGACCGGCTCCAGTTGGCCTTCTATCGCCGAAGGCGACGAAGCAACATCCGCATGCGTTGAGCGTGGCAATGGAAGGTCTCTTGGCGTAGAACGCAATGTTGCGTTGACCAATCCTAGAAGGACTCATATAATCGGCGGTGCCTCGGCGGCGTAGCCAAGTGGTAAGGCAAGGGACTGCAAATCCCTGATTCACCGGTTCGAATCCGGTCGCCGCCTCCATACGAGGGTGGTTAGCTCAGCTGGGAGAGCGCCTGCTTGACGTGCAGGAGGTCATAGGTTCAAGTCCTATACCACCCACCAGCTCGCCTTGTTCGAACTGTGGGTTCGACAGGGCGAACGTCATTGAACGCCATCCTCATCCACACGTACTCACCTTTGAAGGAGGCGGCATGGAACGCGCGCGAAAACTCATCGAACCCTATCTCAATAAAGACGGCGTGATCGGCATCTACCTGGTTGGATCGGCAACCCGGCCCTATCGGGATGCGTTGTCGGATTACGATATCGAAGTGATCGTCGATGACGAGGTCTACGAGCGAACCCCGATGGAGGAACGTCAAGTCTTTGTCTTTGCAGAAGGTGAACCGAAGCGAGTGGACTACGAGTTTTATCTCATTCCCTGGTCGGATTTCGTCGGGCTGAAGACATCGACGCACGATCTCTTTCATTATCCGTATCAACATGCCGTTATCTTGCATGACCCTGAGAAACGGCTTGAACCCGTGATCCGCGATCTGGCCGAGCTTCCCGAGGATGTGAGACTGGAGCGCATGACTGTTCACTATCTTGAGTTACTGTACCGGCTTGGGCGTGGGCGGAAGACGCGAGATCGCGGCGGTGTCCCCATCAATTTGGCCCTCCTCCGAGGCGACGCGCTCCGAAGCCTGATCAAACTTCTGTTCCTGGTACGCAAATCGTGGCCGGCCACGGCTCATTGGTCGGAGCAGGAGCTCGGTGAATTGAAGCTTCCCGCCGATCTCCTCGCTGTGACGTGCAACTGGCTGGATGGCCCATCATCCGAGACAGCAAAGGCGCTGGTCGAAGCGACGCGATGCTTCTTGGACGCGAGCGGTGAGACCTTCCATCACGATATGGACGGCATTCAGCAGTGGCTGTTCTTCACCAAGGCGGGCAAGGCGGCCCATGAGAAATGGGGTGCCCGCTAGGCGAAATCGATCTTCTGGCAACGGATCCCCAAGCGATGGATTGTCCGTCCCATGGGCGTTCGGTATACTGCGACACTTCACAAAGGGTCAAGGGGTGATGGTTGTGGGGAAGATCCCGTGCGTCGGCCTCCGTCGAGAAGACATGTATGACTGGGAGCGGCGGACACCGCTGATCCCTGCGCATCTCTCAGAACTCTCAACGCAGATGAACACGGAGTTTGTGGTTCAATCTTCCACGATGCGTGCGTTTGCGGACGACGAATATCGGTCTGCGGGCCTATCCGTGGTTGAGGATCTTGCCGCGTGTCCCGTGATCATTGCGCTCAAGGAAATGCCGCCCGACGTCTTGGAGCCGGACAAGACCTACGTCTTCTTTTCCCATGTGATCAAGGGACAGGCCTCCAATATGCCGATGCTGCAGCGGGCGTTGGACCTTGGATGTACGATTATCGATTACGAGAAGATCGTTGATCACGAAGGCCGCCGGCAGATCGCATTTGGCAATTACGCGGGGTTGGCGGGGATGATCGACACGCTCTGGTCATTGGGCGCGCGTCTGGTGTGGGAAGGCATTGAGAATCCCTTTAGCACGCTGACGCAGGCATCAGAATACGGGGACTTGGCGGAAGCTAAGGCGGCGATTTCACAGGTGGCTGAGGATATTCAAACGAACGGACTCCCGTCAGCACTTGCTCCACTTGTGATTGGGATTGCGGGTTACGGAAATGTCTCCAAAGGTGCGCAGGAGATCCTGGACCTTCTTCCCATCCGAGAGGTTCCCCCTGCCGACGTGCTGGCTGGCCGCCTGGAGAATGACCCGAGAGCTGTCTACAAAGTTGTGTTCAAAGAAGAGGATACGGTCCTCCCTCTGGTGGATGGAAAGCCCTTCGAGCTCAAGGAGTACTACGAGCATCCCGAACGCTACCGGGCAGGGTTCGAGCGCTATCTGCCGCATCTGACGGCGCTCGTGAATTGCATCTATTGGGAGCCCAAATACCCTCGGTTGATGACCGTCGAAGCTGCGCAAGCCCTTTATGCAGGCGATCAGCCGAAGCTTCGAGTGATCGGAGATATCTCCTGCGATGTCAAGGGAGGCATCGAGATCACCGTGAAGGCGACTGAGCCGGACGATCCGATTTATGTCTATGATCCCAAGACAGGCGAGATTCAGTCAGGCGTGGAGGGATGCGGGCCGGTCATGATGACCGTTGACATCCTGCCTTCCGAGCTTCCGAGGGAATCGTCAGCCTACTTCAGCGGAATCCTCAAGGGGTTCGTCCCCGATATCGTCGCCGCCGACTATGGGATGTCATTCGATGCCTTGCAGCTTCCTCCCCCGCTCAAGCGGGCGGTGATCTGTCATCGAGGGGCCTTGAGCCCAGACTATCAATACATCCAAACCTATCTTGACGCGGCGCAATCGCCCGAATGAAGGAGACTACTGTGAAGAACGTGCTCGTACTGGGCGCCGGCTTGGTGGCCGGTCCATTGGTTCGTTATCTGCTGAAGGTGGATGAGTTTTCCGTCACTGTCGCCAGTCGAACGGTCGAGAAGGCTGAAGCGCTCATCGACGGCGCTTCAAACGGCACGGCGTTGAGCCTGGATGTGAAGGACGCCGATCAACTGGAGTCCCTGATCGCAGACCACGATCTATCGATCAGCCTGTTGCCCTACGTTTACCACCCAACGGTGGCCAAGCTGTGCGTGAAGCACCGCAAGCAGATGGTGACGACCTCCTATGTGAAGCCGGAGATGCAAGCGCTCGATGCGGATGCCAAGGCGGCGGGGATAATCCTGCTCAACGAAATTGGCGTCGATCCCGGTATCGATCATATGTCGGCCATGGAGGTTATTCACGCCATTGAAGAAAGGGGTGGAAAGCTCATCTCGTTCACCTCGAATACAGGCGGACTTCCGGCGCCTGAGGCCAATGACAATCCGTTTGGATACAAGTTTTCGTGGGCTCCGAGAGGCGTCGTCATGGCCGGAAAGAACCCGGCGCAGTTCATGAAAGACGGCGCTGTGGTCGATGTCCCCGGCCCGGAGTTGTTTGCCCATCATTGGCCATGCGACATCGTGGGGTTCGGCGAGCTTGAGGTCTATCCCAATCGTGACTCCATGCCCTACATCGAGACCTATGGCATCCCCACGGTCACCTCAATGTTTCGGGGAACCCTGCGCTATCCCGGCTGGTGCGAAACCCTGAAGAAGATCGTCGATCTCGGGTTACTCGATGAGACCGAACGGACAGATCTGGTTGGACTCACTTACGCGCAGTTGCTTGCGCGCCTCATCGGCTCGAACGGCGAGAACCTGAAAGTAGATCTCGCGTCGTTCCTTGGCATTGAGATCGACTCGAATCCGATCCATCGATTGGAATGGTTGGGATTACTCGGTGATGACGCCATCCCGGCGACGGACACCACCTACCTCGACGTGTTGGCCTCTCGCATGTTGACCAAGATGGAGTACGCGCCCGGCGAGCGAGATATGCTGGTCATGCAACACGAGTTCGTGGCCGAATATCCGGATCGAGTCGAAAAAACGACATCGACAATGGTGGATTACGGCATTCCCAACGGGGATTCATCCATGTCTCGCCTGGTGGGGCTTCCGGCAGCCGTCGCCGCGCGCATGATTCTTCAAGGCACGATTAACGTGACCGGCGTTCATGTTCCCATGATTCCCGAAATCTACGAGCCGGTTCTTGCGGAGCTTGAGACCATGGGCATCCGGTTCCAGGAGTCAGTGAAGGTCCTCTAGGGGAAAAGGGAGACGATCGTGAAACTGGGAGTTAGTCTATGGGGCACCTACCATCAGAAGGATCCGGCGACGGCGCCATCGCTGGCCGAGGCTGTTCGAAGCATTTCGCGGCTGGACGCGTGCCTTGGCGTCGAGATTTGGGGCTCCCGGTTTCGAGATGAGGATCAAGTTTCCGGCAGTGCGTTGAGTGACTTGGTCGACGCCTGCCGGGGTGTCGGCTATGTCACGCAACACGTCCAGGGGCGGCATTGGTCCTGGAATCCGACCGCTCTTCGCTGTGAAATTGCCCTTGCCCAGCACATGGGGGCGGAAACGCTCGTGCTCCATCCCGTCTGTCTCGGGCTGCATGATGAGAGCGATCGTCCGGATTGGCCGGAGATTCGAAGAATCGCTGACGTTGCCGCAACACAGGGTGTGCGGTTGGCGGTCGAAAACATGGTGGATTCAATGTGGAGTCTCGATCGAATCCTGGAAACTTTGGGCGATGACCCGGAGCAAACGAATCTGGGGATCTGTATCGATATCGGCCACGCACACCAATCTCACGATGCCGGCAGAGAACCCGTGTACAACTATCTCGAACGGTACGCCAGCCAACTGGTTCATCTCCATCTGCACGACAACGATGGGCACGATGATGCACATCTCCTTCCTGGCGAAGGAACCGTCGATTGGCGTCGGGTTACGCAACTGCTGTCGCGTACAAACTTCGAGGGGACCGCTGTCTTGGAAGCCCATCATCCTGAACTGAGTCCACTTGAAAGCATGAAGCGCGGACTCGCATTTCTGGTAGGGTTCCAAAGCGAGCCCGACACGAGGTAGGCTATTCGCTAGAGCGCTCGGGTTTCGATGTGAAAGAGGCGTTCGGTGATATGGCTGCTTGGAGACGGGCGGTACGCGGGTTGATGAGATCGGTCCTTGGGAATGAATTCGATGTGGAAATCGCCCGCGCCGGGACATCCTAGAGAAACCCATCGGTCATAGATACGAAGCAGTTTCTCCAGCAGACGATAGGCAGAGTTTTCCGACGTCTTGGGGCCATAGACGCGAATCGATTCGCGCGACACCACAGCTTTCGCTTGGGTCACTAAGTCAGCGATTCCATAGCCTTGATTGCAGAACCACAACTCACGGCTGGACTGGGTGAGGAAGTAGTAGAAATCAGAGTGGACAGGGTCGAAGATGAGGTTTTGGTCGCCGTCTACCGGAGGAAGTTCCTTGGGTAGAGAGAGTTCGCGGAAATCGGTTGTTTTCATACTGGGATTCTCAAGGGTGGTCCACGGATTGGCCCACGATAGAACCCCACGGATGGCCATGAAGCTGGCGGTTCCCACGATCTTGCCATGGGCAACGTCGGGGCGTTGCGAATCGCGTTCGATGAGCATCAAATAGTCGAGGTACCCGTAGTTCATGGGTATGACCATCTGCCTGTCCTGGTGCAGCTGTTCGATCCAGAGCGGAGAAAGGTCCGAGCAGCCTGCCGTAGCAATGAGTCGATCGTAGGGCGCAGTTGATGGATGGCCATAGTATCCATCCTTGGCATGTACGGCGATGTTTGAATATCCGAGTTTCCCCAGTGTGGCCTTTGCGGAACGCGCAGCCGTTTGCCGCGCTTCGATCGTGTGAACATTGCCTTCCGGCCCCACCAGTTCGGCAAGGAGTGCGGCGTTGTAGCCCGAACATGTGCCGATTTCAAGAACCTTCATTCCAGGAGCCACATTGAGGAGTTCAAGCATCTCTGAAACGAGGGACGGAGCGGAAAGAGAACCTTGCGGGCGGAAATCGGAGACGTCAGTAACCAAGGGCGCGAGGGAGTAAATAATGTCCAATTGCTCGGAAGAAGGATGCTCTGGATCGAAGACGACAGTGGCCCACCTGGGTACGCCCTCAGACATATCCATCGTATACCATATTGTCAGGAAATCCTTTCGATCGACGGCAAGAAAGGCCTTTTCCACACGCTCACTTCGAAGACACCCGCGCGCACGGAGAATCTGGACGAGCTGCGATTGATGCGACGTGGGCATGCGTTTCTCCTGTATAGCCACGGCAATCTCCTATATCCTCTTGCCGAAGTCTCTCACATCTCGATACATTACGAACGTGTGTGCCATTAGCATCCGATGGGTCTACGGAAAACGGCGGAGAGCAACAGCGTCTTCATTTCGATCTCTTCCTGCGTTGATCTGAGCCCCATGCTCTCATTATTGGGGAAATCCGGGAAAAAGGTCAATTAGCCTTAGCTATGAATACTCTGTCGTATGGAGAACCGATCCGCGAGGTGTGATTTGCGGCACAGACACGCTCTTCGAAATCGGGCAAACTACCTTGACAGAGGCTGTGTTGAGAGGGAACCTTTCCGCTCAACAAACGTAAGAAAATGGGTATGACTGTTTCCTCAGAGAAGCATCTACCAAAGGCAAACCGTTCGTAAGAATGGGACGCAAAGCCACGGGTCGCCCTGCGCGCAGTACGTCCAGCGCGGAGACGGCGACAGCCGAGCCGCTAGATGCACTCGACGAACCACGGGAGGTGTTTCAATGAGGAAGATGCTTGGATTGATGATTTTGGGTCTTATGACAGGGGCGTTGCTTGTGAGCGCGGCAACGGATACGGCAACGACGAATGCAACGTTTGTCATTCCATCGTGGATCTCTCTTGTTGTGGTCGAAAATGGAAACATCGATTTTGATACGATCACTGGTCCGGGAACCTACGATGCTGCCGATGACGCCAGACTGCGCGTCTTGAGCACGAAATCGTGGGTCTTGACAGAGCAAATCCTCTGGGGAAGCTCAACGATTCCTGCGGGTGCCGACCAGACAACGATTGACACGGTGCTGCTTCGAACACCCGATATCACGTCGGGGCCATGGGGCATCAGCTTCATTAACGTGGATTATTCTTTGGTGATTAGCGAGGACGATCTCGCGGATATGCCTGAAGGAACCTATCAGATCGTCGTGCAGTACACGGCGACAACGGATTAGACGTTGAGTGATGAACCCCGGGCCCTTAGGGGTCCGGGGTTTTTTGTTGCCGCGGGTTGCGACAATCACCCGCGCTAATCCAGTTGAGGGCGCTCCGATGATGTCCGTCGGTCTTCCCCTCCGACAACGACATCATAGCAGGAGCCGATCCATCGGGAAAGCGCGCGCGAGCCGTATTTCTTGATCACGGAAGCCGAATCCGGCAAATTGGTGGCGACGGCCGTTGGCATGAGCGCACGATAGCGCCAATCAACGATTCGCTCAAGCTCCTCAAGCACGAAATCCGTGGCTCGTTCTGATCCGAAGTCGTCAAGCACGAGAAGATCGCATTCGCGACAACGCGTTGATGTCACTTGAGAACCGTGCGCGATGTCTGATCGTAGGACGCTGACAAGATCCAACAACGGCCAGTATTCAACATGCGCTGACTTCTCGATCTCGCTTCGGGAAAGGGAAGGAATGTCATCGATCTCGCCCGCAGATTCCGAGGCATTGGCGATGAGTTCTGAAGCTGACGGGATATCAACCATGTTTTCGGGGAGTTGGGTGCTGGCCGGGATGTACGAATGAAGACGATCGTACTCCTTCATCAGCGCAACCAATAGATGGGTCTTTCCAACCCCATTCTTGCCCCACAGCATAATCCCGTGCTTGCCTTCTTCTGCGACACGGCGGCATGCTTCGAATGCCTCTCGATTGGACGGCTCAACGTCGAAGTTCTCAAAGGTACAGTGCTGAAATCGCTTTCCAACTGGCGCTCCACGGATCACGCTGAACCTCCTCTTCTGCCACGATCATACACTGAGGGATCATGACTTTGCTCCAGACGCTGTTGAGCCTGAGATTCTGATACAGGTCGACCTCGCGCCGCCCAGTCACGCGCAATGGTCAAGTTGCGTTCAAAGTTCTTCGGACGAAACGGGGTGACAGAATCGAAGTACCGGCGCGTTTCTTCCCGGCCTCCGTCGACTGCGGCCAGGTACTCCAAGACCAGAAGCAGATCGTCTTCCGAGTACCCGTCATCAAGCCGTCCACGGATGTTTTCGACGTTCTTTGCATGCCGAGACGACAGCGGGGTGAAGTTTTTCCACTCCCACGCTTGTTGACGAAGTTCGTTGAGCCGATCCATGATGCGCACGATGCTCTTCTGGATTTGAGCTTGGGCGTCGACTAGCTCAGGGACCGGATCCGCCGACACATGGAGATGATCGAATAGCGAAAGGGTGTCATTACCGTTTTCTGAAGATCCCGGATCAGCGGAGTCGTTCGCTTCCGGAGCGGGCTGACAGTATCCTGCGCGCTCCAATTCCCAAAGCGCCGTTTTGACGGAGCTGACGCCTTCGATGGAGGCGCTGGCCAAGGTTTTCAGATCGAATGAAGCGCCGTCAGGCAGCGTCAGCAGATACGCAAGCATCCCCTTCGCGCGATAGGACAACGCCGGATCGGTATACGCGATATCGCGCAATGAGGGATCCCGAAGCAGGCTGTCAGCAAGTTGAAACTTCATGGATCGCACCCCGCCTTTCTCTTCGTAGAGAGTATCGACGGGATCAGGCGCGGCGCAACCATTCGGCGAGCAACTCGGTCTCGCGTTCACGAGAAAGGCCGCCTTTCCACACGTGGTCTTCGGGACGTGTTATTGCCCAGGTCGCCGTATCCTTTACCGTCTCTTCAAGCGGACGAAACGTTAGCCCATGGTCGATGGCGCGGTCTGAGCGAAAGTCAAAGAACCCGCGCGCGATCGGCGTGTTCTCGGGAATCCACAGCGGAAGCTCAATCCAGGCCCCGACGTTTTGCTCCGTGAGGTAGGCATCGGAAACCCACACGAGTTTGCTGTCTTCCTTCGAGAGGTGAGAGCAGGTGCGCACGAGTTGCTCCATGGTGATGTCGCCTGGAGGCGATGAGGCGTTGAAGGCCCCAGTGGCTTCTTGCTCAAGCAGTCGAACGATCCATACCGCCAAATCGCGTACGTCGATGAACTGAATCGCGCGTTCTGCACGTCCGGGAGCGAGAATCGAGCCTCCCTGCAAGCCTCTCCACGGCCAATAGGTGAAGCGATCGGAGGCATCGTGCGGTCCAACGATCAGGCCCGGGCGAATGAGCAAGGCGCGGTCGCCGTACACGGCGTAGACTTCGGCTTCGCAAAGCGCCTTGAGCGGTCCGTAGGTTTCGCCAGTGATTTCCTCAACCGTTGGGTCATCGATCGTTGCCAGCTCTCCTGTTTCATCGGTTCCCTCGGGAGAGGGCGCGGCATACACCGAAACGGATGAAACGAAGGCATATCGCTCGACGGAATCCTGCAGGAACTCTGCAGAGTCCTTCACGATACGGGGAAGGTAGCCGCACGTATCGAGGCAAGCAGCGAAATGACGCCCTTGTAAGGCTTCCAGTCCACCCTCACGATCTCCATGGAGCTGCTCGATGTCAGGGAAAAGATCGGCATTGGATGTCCCACGGTTGAACAACGTGATATCGTGTCCGGCGGCGCGGGCGGCCTCGACAACGGCACGTCCGAGAAAAACGGTCCCTCCAAGGACAAGAAGATGCATGAGGCTTCCTTTCTACGTCAGGGATTGGGCCGGAGTCTTCCCGCAGGCCGGGCAGTCCGGGTTTTTGAGAACGTGAATCTCGTCAAAGCGCAGATCGCCGCCATGGAAGACGAGCAATCGATTTCGCAAGGGTTGTCCGAATCCGACGATCCACTTGATGACTTCGGTGGCTTGAAGTGTTCCAATTACGCCTGGGATGGCCCCGAGAATGCCGGCGCGTTCGCCGGATAGGACCGAATGCTTCGGGGGCGCTTCGGGGAACAGGCATCGATAGCAGGGACCCTCTGGCGTACACAACACACTGAGTTGCCCGGAGAGTCGGAAGATGGCGCCGTACACGTAGGGAATGCCAATGGACAAGCACGTGTCATTGATGAGATAGCGCGTATCGAAGTTATCGGTTCCATCGACGATCAGATCATACCCACGTGCGAGCGTGCGGGCGTTCTGGGATGTGAATCGCTCCTCAATGGGGCGAATCTCGATATCGGGATTCAAGTCATTAAGACGTTGCTGGGCGGACGCTGTCTTTGGGTGGCCCAACGTGGCCGTTCCATGGAGAATCTGCCGCTGTAGATTCGACAAACCGACTGTATCGTCATCGACGATGGTGAGGTGTCCGACGCCGACGCCCGCCAAATACAGGGAAATGGCGCTTCCCAATCCTCCAGCGCCAACGAGCAGGACACGCGCCGCTTTGAGCCGCAGTTGCCCTTCACGTCCGATGGAGGGCAAAACGAGATGGCGTGCATAGCGCGACTCTTCGCGCTCGGTCAAATCCAATCGGGCTGCTTCATTCATGTGTGATAGCAGCATCGCCGTTTGATGCCGTCAGGTCAAGCGCCCCTTTCTTGGCTAGAGCGTCATCTCGTAGAGGAACACATCCGCTTTTCCCCCTGACCAGGATGCGAACCCGCAATCAAGCAAGAAGGAGAAGGCGGCGGCAGGGCCTGTTTCCGGGTGGGGCACCATCACCTGCAGGGGGATTCCCTGGTAATCGTGCAGCAGTTGGTGAATCAGTGCCGTTATGGCAGACTCTGATCCATCGAGGAAATTCATCATCGCCCATCCCTCTGACGGAGGCTTCTGCCGGAGACAGACGGCGCCTTCCATCGACGGTCCGTTCCATGCGCTCAAGGTGTACTCCAGGCGCGCGATGGCTTCAGCAGGATTTCGATCGAGGGGAACGAATTTCCACCCGCGGGGAAATCGGCGTTTCGACTGCTCAAGAAACGTTGAGCGATCGATGTAGGGGATGAGTTCCTCAGGTGCCGGCGGACGTAGGATCAGATTCGTCGTGCCGTCCTCGATGGGCGGACGATCTCCAGGGCTCTCCAAGTATGAGAAGGAGGCGGCCAGGGAAAAGCCGTAGGACTCGATGATGTGAATCGATGCTTCGTTGTCGATGTACGTTGATAAGTGAACTTCGGATGCGCCATCCACACGTGCAGTGCGGAGGAAATGCTCGGTAATCGCTTTCCCCGCCCCCTTTCCGCGGTGCGCCGGGTCCGTTCGAATGCCCTCCAGCCAAGCGATATCGGGAGTGATCCACGTTCGATGGGCGAAGGCGATGACGTGAGATTCCCAGGTGGCGACGGCCAACTCCCCTCGCGCATCGGCATACCAGCTCTCCAACAGGTCTGGGACGTAGTCCTCGCCATCCCAAATCTGCGCTGAGATCTCGAGGATTCGGCCGCGGTCCTCTGGCTTGGCACGACGAACGTGAATGCTAGATGCCATCGTAAATCCAGGTATTGAGCGAGGGGAAGAGTGCGGCGTGTAGCGAGGTTGGATTGCGCGTCATGAGTTCTCCTTCGATCAACATGCTACTGCAAGGAGCGGGGCGTGCCCATGCCAATGAAGGGATCGGCCCCGGGCACCCGGAATCCCAAGGCCGATCGTGATCAATCTGAAGGAAGATACAGGTGTGTGTCCGGGTGAAAGGCATACCAAGCAAACCAGAAATCGCGTTCCTTGATAATGTGTTTGCCGGTATCCAGATTCTCGATCGACACGATGCCGGCGGCGTCGCGGGAGATTCTCAATGGGACGCCGTTGACTCGGTCCTCGATCGTCCCTTGCTCAATGAGATCGTTTTCGCGATAAGCGGCGTAGGCGCCGTTGATTTCGATCCCGAACACAACGGTCTTAGGATGAATGCGGTCGTCACGCCCCTCGACAGGGAACCAGATGAAGCTGTCTTCGTAGTAGCTTCCGTACGGATCCCGCCCGTAATCGCGGGTGTAGCCGGTCTCCTGACTTAGGACTTCGGAGTCCGGATAGGCGGCCTTCCAATCACGCCACACAACGGTATCGATGGAAATGGCTTCTAACTCCATGCCCGTCAACTCACCGACAATGGCCAGCCCATCGATTTGAGTCCAGTAGGTGTCCGTCTTTCGATCGTACATTACCAGGTTGGAGTTGTAGAGCTTGCCCGATGTACCGAATTCGACGGCTTCGCCATCCAGCGTACGATGATAGGCAATCCCCGAACCGCAAAGCGGACAATAGGTGATGAGCAAAGGATCTTCAGCGACCACATCGTTGACGATTTCGTGCCACACAAGGATCTGCAGCGGATAGACGCGAGTGACCCCCTTGTAGATCAGCGCGAGGACGAGCTCATTGTCCTCAATCCACGTATCAGCCTCCTCCAGGGATACGTAAACGGGCGCATCGATGGACGGAATGCCGTCTTTCGGCGGTCCTCCGGACATAATCATCGATGGATGCACGATGTAACGAAGCCCGTCTTCTGTTGTAGAAATGTCGCGTCCATCGTCGGAGGTCTCAGCGGCTGACGCCGCCTGAAGAGGCTCAGCGGATGTGGGTCGCTGAGACACAGAAAGACCAATCCCTACCCCGATTACAGCCAGGACGACGACGGAAAGGAACCAGCGGCGTCGGCGAAATGGGTTCATGATGTCCTCCTATCCAAACAGGACTCCGATGATGTCGAACACGGCGATCAAGTAGTACAGGGAGATGGCCAGCATGAGAACTCCGGCCACTCGATTAATCAGCGAGCGGTACTTGGTCAAGAATTGAATCACGGCAGACGATGCCGTGGCTGACAACAAGGCCAACGCCAGCAGCGGAGCCGCCAGTCCGATTCCAAAGAGGAGGAAGCGCAACAGATTGGCTCCGAAGTCGATCACCGATACTGAACGGGTGAAGAAGATGGCGATGAACAGCGGGTTGCACGGAATGACGATGGCGCCGAAGAAGAATCCGTACAAGAATGCGCTGATCCATGGGCTTTTTCCTGTCGGAACCTTGGCCTTGGGAATGAACCGCCCGATATCCACATCCAAGATGAGAAGAATGGACAGGATGACGAGCAATCCGAACGCGATTGGCGATACGACGCCGATGACCCGTGTCAACGAGACCTGAAGAACGGTTGTGAAGAGAATGCCGATGATGAACATGAACGTCACGACACCGAGGGTGACGTTCAATCCGATCTTAGGGATTGTCCGGCGATTGGCGGCCTCTCCGGTCAGGCGATTGGAGAGATAGGCCAAGAATCCTGGGTACAAAGGAAGCACGCACACTGCACCGAGCGGTGTGAGTACGCCCAGGACAAATGACTCCGCCAGATCGGCTAACAGCGTCATGCAGCATCACCTTCGTCTTCCGAGGCCTCGGGCAACTCGCCGATCTCTTCAAGAAGTTCTTCAGCCGTCTTCACGCCATTGGGCAACAACCGGGCTGTGCCGTCGGCTTCGATCAAGATGACGGGAACGCGCGGGGCGTTGACAACCGTCAATCCGTACTCATCGATCAAGGCCTGAGTCATCTCGATGGGGGCAACGGCATAGAACCAGTCAAACCCGTGACGCTCGACATGTTCCCTGACCTTGTCCAGGTCCTCGTTCGGATCCGTATTAAGAGACACGTGTGCAATGGCATCTCCCGTAAGCTCGATCAGGCGAACCATCTCCCGTTGTTGGCGAAGACAGTTGGAGCACCAGACGGCGAAGCTCTCGATCAAAATGGGTTTCCCCGCCAAATCTGAAATCCGGAAGACATCGCCCGAGGCGGCGTCAACGAGTTCGATAGCGGCCCAGTCGGGCAACACGATTTCCGGTTCAGCTGCGGTTTCCGTCTGGGCAACGGGTTGAAAGGCAAAGAGGCCGCCCAAAACAAGTCCGATGCCTAGGGTCAGTGGCGCGATGATTTTCCAGGTTTTCTTTTTCATGGTCCCTCCCTCCGATGGACGTGATTCGCACTGGAAGCATTCTTTTCACGCTAGTTCTAGCACCCCTGCGTGAAGGGCTCGTGAGTGCAGCGTGGGCATTCGATGGTCGAAGAGTAGAGAGGCGCCTTCACAGGGCTGCCACACGGCTGGCTTATCGGCTTCATGGGAGGTGGCTACGGTCAACGTGGATATGGATGCACCCGCGGAGCAGAGACGCTTCGAGGTCACGGTCCAACCAGGAGGAATGATGATGAAGAAGATCCCGCGTATTGTGTCAATCGTGACGGTTGTGGCCCTGCTGGCGGCCATCCCAGCGAGCACGCAGATTCTTGCTGGTTCGGGAACAAGAGAGGTCGATCTCGGCATGCTGACGATGGTTAACCGGCTCGAACTCAGCGAGGAACAGATGGACGCCTTACAAGAGATTCTGTCCGGCGTGTTGGACGAACGCGCTACGCTTGACGACCATCGTGTTGCGTTTGAAGAGGCGATGATTGCGTTTAACGGATCGAACGACGAACTGGATGCTGCGCTGTCCGCGTTCAGCGAGAAGCAAATGGCGCAGGCGGAGGACCTGAGAGAGGCGCTGGCATCCGCCATGGAGTCGATTGGAGACATCTTGTCGTTCAATCAAGGGCTTCGGTTGAGAGGCCTCCTTCCACAGCTTCAGGGAATGCGCGAGGGCGGGCAGTTCGAGGAAACGGACGGAACCTTCCGTATGCATGGAAGCCGCCCACCGGTGGATGCCGAAACGCGTGAACGGGGAGGGCTTCGTCAGGGTCTCATGGGTATGCAGCGGGGTACGCAGCAAAATGCGCAGTCAAAACCTCAGCAAAACGGCGCCTTTGGGCCGGGAAGCCGATCCGAAATACTGAGCAAGGGGCGCGGACGTGAAAACGTTGGGGCCGTGCGCGAACAGATGGCTCAGCGATTCCAGAGCATTGAGGGAGACATCCCGGAAGCACGTCGCGAACAGCTTTCACGTCGATTCGGCATTCATGACCGCGAAGGTGCCGTGCGTATGGAACAGGGAATCATCGGCGAGCCGGAAGAGACGACACGTGGAAGCATGCTGCGCGGTTGCCTGGGTGGGATCTCCAGTTCCCAGGAGAACCGCGCCATGGTATTTATCGGAGAACAGCGTATGAGAAACCACCGCGATCCCTTTGGGAGCATCGAACAATGGGTCGAGATCCTGGAAATGAAATTAGACGCCCTGAACGAGGGGGCATAAACCGCCTTGATTGCCTGGAGAGACGCGCCGCGACGTGCGGCGTGTCTCTATGACTCCGTCGTAGGGCCCTGCAACGGCAAGGTGAATGCGAAACAAGCCCCTCCATCGTCGACATTGGAGGCGGAGATGTTCCCCCCATGCGCTTCGATCAACGCCTTGGCGATGGAAAGTCCCAAGCCGGTGCCGGAGTCCACAGAACGCGCGTCCTCGGCGCGGTAAAACCGATCGAAGACATGCCGTAGATCTGCTGCCGAGAGACCGGGGCCGGAGTCGCAGATCGAAACGCGGATGACATCGTTCAACAGTTCGGTACGAACACGGAGGGTTCCGCCTGGCGGCGTGTGACGTATCGCGTTGGCGAGAAGGTTCAACAGGACCTGCTCGATTCGTTGGGCATCTGCCAAGATCGTGGGAAGGTCATCAGCAAGCGCTTGAGTGAGATGAATTCGCTCGTCGTCCAGTTGGACGCCGATGGTCTCGAAAATGGTCTCAAGCGTCTGGTGGATCGAAAACGGCGCCAGGCGAATGGACAAGCGGCCGGTATCGGCGAGCGCGAGTTGGTGAAGATCTTGGACGAGCCGTGAGGTGAGAAGCAGTTTGTCGTGCAGCGCTGTCAACGTTTCCTGAGACGGCTCGATCAGGCCGTCTCTCAGCCCCTCAAGCGTCGTTCGAACAGCCGTGATCGGTGTTCGTAGCTCATGGGAGATATCGGCGATCAAGCGGCGCTTGACCTGTTCGGCTTCGTGCAAACTTGCCGCCATCTCGTTGAACGAATCGGCCAATCGCCCAAGCTCATCGGTGGAAGGAATGCTGACCCGATCCTCGAAATTCCCCTCGGCAATCCGGCGGGAGGCGGCGTCCAGTTTTCTCACCGGTCCGACGAGCTGGCGGATGATGAAGAACGAAAGCAGGATAGCGGCAATGCCGGCACTGAGCCCGGCGAACCAAAGGGATCGGCGGGCTCGCCGTAGATAGGCGTCTTCCCACTGTAGCCCGACGAGGAATCGGGAGGGGAGATAGGTCCATTGTTGTCCATCTGCGGCGAATTCCTGGCCGAGGTCGATCAGATCGTCATTAAGACGTCGGCCGACCTGGACTTGACTCAGGTCGGGAGAGAAGGCGACGACGCCATCCGAATTGACGATAACGGCTGGAAGATTGATCGATCGTTCGACGAGGCTAGCGAATAGATTGTCCATGTTCCCGGCTTGGCTGTAGAGGAGGCCGAAGATGGCGAACAGCCGGCGATCTTCGTTGAGATATCTGCCGGTGCTAAACTCGGAGAATGCACGATTGACCGACAGGCTAATGAAGAAATAGCCGGCCAACGTTGTAAACGCGATAATGACGATGAAGGTTGTCAGCAATTTGCTGCCAAAGGAGAGTTGTCGAAGCCAGCGCATCAGGTACGGTCTCCTTTGGCAAACTTGTACCCCACGCCGAATACGGTCAGGATGAGCGCCGGATTCTGCGAATCGAATTCCACTTTTTGGCGCAAGCGCTTGATATGCGAATCGACGGATCTTTCAAACCCGCTGTACGCGTCTCCACGCACGGCTTCCAGCAGTTCCAAACGAGTGAAAACGCGTCCAGGTTGAGCCATCAAGAAGGCCAATAGATCGAACTCCATGGCCGTCAATTCGACGGCCTGGCCCTGAATCTGGACGTGCCGTTGCTCGTGATCGAGCCGGACGGGCCCCACTTCCAGGATGCTCGATGACGTCTCGGCGGAGCGGCGAAGTACTGCGCGGACACGGGCTTCCAGCTCTCGGGCGCTGAACGGTTTGACGACATAGTCGTCAGCGCCGGTTTCCAGTCCCCGAATGCGGTCATCCTCGTCAACGCGCGCCGTCAACATGATGATGGGAACCGACGAACGGGCTCGAATGTACTGCGCCACCGACAATCCATCGACTTCCGGGAGCATCCAATCGAGGATGATGAGATGAGGGTCGTGGGTGTCGAACACGGCGATGGCCTCCGCGCCATCGTAGGCCGCGATAACGTCGAAATGGGCGGCTTCAAGGTAGGAGCGAACGGATTGAACGACCCACGGTTCGTCGTCGACGACCAGAATGCGCGTTGTCATGATGGATTCAGTATAGGCAAACCGTTCGAACGGTTCTATGCGGACGGTTGGGAGACGCGCGTGATACGTTGAGAAGGATGAGATGGAGAGATACTCTGTGAACGATTTCCCCTGTAGGTGAGACGTACTCATCGTGACAACACGGTATGGAATTCGAAAGGGGGTCCTATGATTGGGAAAGGTGAACTCAAGCGACTTGCGGATACGGTCTTGAGTGCCGCCAGTGCGGATCAAACCGAGGTGCTTGTCCAAGGGAAAGACCTCGCGTTGACGCGATTTGCAGCCAACAGCATCCACCAAAATGTGTCGGAAACGGACGTGAGCGTTCGCGTTCGGTCCATTGTCGGGAAGAGGATCGGTGTTGCGTCCAGCAACGATGTTTCCGACGCTTCGCTGAAAACGCTCGTGAAAAAGGCGGAGACGATCGCCTCGTTCCAGCAAGAAAACCCGGAATTCACATCGCTTCCTGAGCCGTTGTCGATTCGCGAGATGGACGCCTTTTCGGAGACAACGGCACAGTGTTCGGCAGAGACGCGGGCCCGCGGCGTTGGCGAGATCCTTGAGCAGTCTCGGGCCAATGATCTGGTTGCATCGGGAGCCTTCTCGACGGGAACGCAGGAACTCATGATCTCCAATTCCCTAGGGGTTTCAGCCTATCACTGCGGAACGATGGCTTCGGCCATGACCGTCATTATGTCGGACGATTCGTCGGGGTATGCATCCAGCGCGGCGCAAGATGTCAACGCGCTCGATCCGGCCGAGATTGGCCGGATCGCCGTGGATAAGGCGGTGCGAAGCGCCAATCCCACGTCGATCGACCCGGGCGAGTACACCGTCATCCTCGAAGAAGACGCGGTCGCGACCATGATGTTCTTCTTGGGTTACTTGGGGTTCAGCGCCCTCGCCGTTCAGGAAGGCCGTAGCTTCCTTTCCGGGCACCTTGGGGAGAAGGTGGCCGGGGACGCGATTACGCTGTGGGATGATGGATTCGACCCGCGGGGTTCGGTTCTGCCGTTCGATTTCGAGGGCGTACCGAAGCAGAAAGTAATGTTGCTTGACCGTGGCGTCGCGGTGGGCGCTGTTTACGATTCGGCCACAGCGTCTCGCGAACCGGGAAAAGCGTCGACAGGACACGGACTTCCTGCGCCCAACACGATGGGGCCGGTGCCCATCAACCTGTTCATGAAACCGGGAGATGCCTCCAAAAAAGAGATGATTGCGTCCACGAAACGCGGAATCTGGGTGACCCGCTTTCATTACGTCAATCCCGTTCATCCCGTGAAAACTCTATTGACGGGGATGACACGGGATGGAACCTTCCTCATTGAGGACGGAAGGATTACGCGCCCGTTGAAGAACCTGAGATTCACGCAATCCATTCTTGAGGCGTTCTCGAATGTCGAGATGCTGAGCAAGGATCTTCAGATGATCAAGATGGATTTCGGCAACTTCGTCAACTGCGCGCCAGCGGCCAAGATCAATAGGTTCGCCTTCACAGGAACCACGGAATTCTAGCGAGAGGAGGATCGAATGCGCGACTATACAACGCGGGCACTGGATGTGGCTCAAGGCAAAGGGGCAAGTTACGCCGATATACGGATCGTCCGGCGCGAGACCCAGGATATTTCCGTGAAGAACGGCATCGTGCAGACCCTTTCGCTGGATGATGATTTCGGATTTGGCGTGAGAGTGATTGCCAACGGGGCGTGGGGGTTTGCGAGCAGCAACCGATTGACTGAGGAAGAGATCGACCGTGTGGCCGCTCAAGCCGTGACGATCGCCAAGGCCAGCGCGCTGACCAAGGACCGTGATGTGGAGATCGGTCCGGCGGAGGTTCATGTCGATTCCTATGCTACGCCGATGGAGATCGATCCCTTTGACATCTCTCTGGAAGACAAGATCGACGAGCTGATGTCGGCGGACAAGGAAGCGCGTAGCGTCACAGGCTTGGCGATGGCGCAGAGCACCATGGGGTTTCTGCGCGAAACTAAAACCTTCGCGAGTTCCGAGGGCAGCTTCATTGAGCAGACGCTGGTTGAGTCGGGTCTCGGGATAACGGTCCACGCGGTCTCCGAGGGCGAGATGCAACAGCGGTCGTATCCCAATTCATTCGGACGGCATCAAGGAACGGCCGGGTATGAATTCATCAAGAAATGGGACCTCCCCGGGCATGCACGGGGCGCGGCCGAGGAGGCCGTCGCGCTTCTGTCGGCGCCGCAATGCCCAAGCAAGACGACGACGTTGATTCTCGATGGCCCTCAGCTGGCCCTGCAGGTTCATGAATCGTGTGGTCATCCCATCGAACTGGATCGGGTTTATGGCACTGAAGCGGCGTTCGCTGGAACCAGCTTCTTGACGCCTGAAAAGCTCGGCAACTTCCGCTATGGCTCGGAGGTCGTCAATCTGGTCGCGGATGCAACGACGCCGACCGGGCTTGGGACCTATGGATACGATGACGAAG
The DNA here is from genome assembly GCA_028277345.1 of Candidatus Bipolaricaulota bacterium. Classification (GTDB taxonomy): domain Bacteria; phylum Bipolaricaulota; class Bipolaricaulia; order UBA7950; family UBA9294; genus SPBW01. Next base: position 44,356 of record JANQGM010000039.1, read on the forward strand.
GCGTGCCGGCGCAACGAACGGATATCGTGAAAAACGGCGAATTCGTCGGATATCTGACCTCGCGTGAAACCGCGAGTCAGCTTCGCAAGACGCATCCCGAAGCGCCGGAGCGATCGAATGGAACCATGCGAGCGGATGGCTGGAATCGAGTTCCCATTGTGCGAATGAATAACGTCAGCCTTCTTCCCGGAGAGCCGACGCTCGACGAACTCATTGCCGATACCGACGACGGCATCTACATGCTGACGAATAAATCGTGGTCGATTGATGACAAGCGGCTGAACTTTCAGTTTGGGACCGAGCTTGCCTATGAGATCAAAAACGGCAAACTGGGCCAGATGGTGAAGAATGCCACCTATACCGGCATGACCCCTCAGTTCTGGGGAGGGTGTGACGCGGTTTGCAACGTCGGCCATTGGCATGTTTGGGGAACGCCCAATTGTGGGAAAGGCCAGCCGATGCAAACGGCACATACCGGTCACGGGACCGCGCCGGCGCGTTTTAGGAACGTGCAAATCGGCATCATGTAGCTGAACCACGGGCTCTATCGCAATCGAACAGAGGGTCGTTGAATAGGGAGGGCGAAACCTGCGTTTCGCCCTCTTTTGTCTGGAAATAGGGTAGACTAAGGCTAAAGGAGGCGATGCCAGGATGACTTCGTGGGTTGCTCTCCGCGAAGGCTTGGACGCGTTCATCGGACGCTTCCCGATCCTGATGGGGGCGTGGCTGGTCATCGCTCTTCTTCAGCAGGGGATTGATCTACTTGTTCCGGAGTCGCTGGCCGGTGTCGAGGTCTTGATTTCCATTGTGATCTTGGCTCCGTTATATGCCGGGCAGCATCGATTGGCCTTGAAGGCTGTACGAGGCGAACGAGCCGAGTTTCGCGAGCTATTCTGGGCGACGAGGTACTGGGGCCCTCTCCTTTTTGCCTACGTCCTTGTCTGCCTTCTCACAGCTCTCGGACTGATCTTCCTCATCGTTCCCGGCGTGATTCTTGCCCTTGGTTATACCTTCGTGCTCATTCGATTTACGGATCCGTCGTGTGAGCATCGAGCGAAGCGGGCGACGGAGGCGATGAGAGAGAGCCTGGAGATGACGAAAGGATATCGAGGTGTCCTATTTGGCATTGGATTTCTTCTTCTTATCCCGGTGTTTGTGTTGGCCATCCTCTTTTGGATATCGGTGCAAAATCCTGATTTTCCTCAATGGGTTCTCGAAGTGGTGAGCCTGTTCAGTGGAGCGCTCTTCCTGGGCCCCGTGCAAGCGACCAGCTTCATGGTGGTGTACGACCACGCCCTCAAACACCCAAGAGGCTAGGCGTTCGTTTCTTCGAAAGGAATTGTCTTTCATTCATGACGCACGTGTCCGTCGCCCGGCGTTCCGATGGGAAGCTGGAGTCGAACGCCCTTCTGCAGGCCTCATCCCTGAGCGTGCTAGCGTGGGAGATGGAGATCGGGAGGCGGAGATGAAGATTGCTTGGGGCACGATTCAAATGGTATCTCTTATTGGAATGCTGTTAATCTGCTTTAATGGCGGGTTGCAGTACGGGACGGGCACCTACTCGGAAAACCCCGACTCAGTGGTAGAGCTGGAACAAACCTGGGGAGCGCCCTCTCGAATTGTGACGGCGGACCAGCTTGGGTTCTCTGAAGGCCATTTCGAGGATGTCGAGATTTGGGTCTATGACGAGGCCGACCGGTATGTTATCGTTCGAAGCTCATCGGTTGTCGCGGTCAAGGAAGGCCGATTCGAACGATCCTGATGCTTCTGGACTAGCTTTCCTCCTGATAGACTCCCTGGTACTTGGGAGGCATGAGATCGGCAACATGGCGCATGATAACGTCGGCGATCTGCTGGCGGTCGCTCCTCCCCAGCTTTCCTTCAGTTGGAGTTAGCGTAAAGGCCTTGCCGACTCGGAAATGAAAGTCCGTCCGGCGAAGTCGCTTTGCGTTTTCCAACACATGCTCAATACCCCAGAACGCCATGGGGATGATGGGGCAGTGAGACTTGAGGGCAAGCAGGCTGACCCCGGGGTTAGCTCGCGCCAGTTTTCCATCGTGACTTCGCGTCCCTTCGGGCATGATGCCGAGGATGCCGCCGTCCGCCAGCACCTTCAGAGACGTACGAAACGCGGCCATATCGGATTCTCCGCGCTTGATGGGAATGGACTCCCATTGGTCGAGCATCCATCCGAGAAGGCGATGTTCCCATGACTCCGCCTTGGCCAGCGTGCGGATTCGGCGTGGGCGCAACAGAGTTCTCAATACAGGGAATTCGAAGCCTGTTACATGATTGGATATCAGTAGAAATGGCCCATGGCGAGGCATGTGTTCCAGGCCAGAGGCATGGATGCGGAACAATGATTTGGTTACCGCAACAGCCACGGCATCAAGTACCCCACGTCCGAGAGTGCCCATCTAGCGGGCTCCTTGATGGGCGATAATCTGGATGGCTTGCGGGATGATGTTGACCGTGAGCTTGACACCGTCCGTACACAGGGTCTCTCCATCAGCATGGGCCGGCAGAACGCCCTCGACAGCTGTAACGCTGAGTTGCTGGGTTTGACCGTCTGAAATGGCTGGGTGTTCGAACTGAGTTCCCTTCGTGAATTTGAGCAACAGGGCGAGGATTCTGGGGCGGCTGACTTGCCGGGCAATGCACAAGTCAAGGAACCCGTCATCCGGACGCCCATAGGGAGCCATCATGAAGCCTCCTCCCATTCGGGAACCGTTCATAATCGAGACCATCAGGGCATGAAGGTTCATGGGCTGGCCGTCGAACTCCAAGCGAACGAGGGGCGCCTTGAAGAACAGAAAAATCGTCTGAAGCGCCGCGACGAAGTAGCCGATGAATCCCCGTAGATGCTTGAAGCGCGCTGCGACAAAGCCAACGACCGCATCGAAGCCGATTCCGATTCCGTTTCCGAAGTACCGGCCATCGGGATAGTTGCCGCCGAATACCTGGCCGACATCGACAATGCGGCGCTGATCCTCTGCCAGACACGTACAGCCCTCATTCCAGTTCGTTGGGATTCCCATACCGAACGCCAGATCGTTGCCTCTTCCGACACAGAGGATCCCGAGCGCGGCAGTATGGCCAGACGCCTTGGCGCGCATGAGTCCGTTGAGAACCTCGTTGGCGGTTCCATCTCCGCCGACGGCAACAACGATCTCTGCCTCTTCTGCCGCCTCCTCTGCCAATTCAACGGCGTGCCAAGGGCGCTCCGTGCAAACGACATCGTAGTCAAGACCGAGTGAACGAAGCGATCGTTCGATGTTTTGGAGTTCTTCTCCAGCTGTGCCCCCACCGGCGGCTGGATTCACAATCAAGCGATACCTAGCCATTCGATACCATCCCTTACCTAGCGTCTTGGGATTGTACAGCGTTGAACCTGAAACCACGAGATCGCGCGCGGCCTTTTTAGAGAGGGAGGGATTGATTCTATTGCCGTCTCGTGTTATCCTATAACCTTAGATGAGATCATGTCTTCACTTAGACGATATAACTACGCCTTCGCCTGGACATGCTTGATGGGCGGAGGCTTGATTCTGATAAGCCTCGCGTGCTTTACGCTCCTTGTTGTTGCACAGTGGCAGTTCGAGGGCGAATGGGTGATCAGTCCATCAGCATCACGGATCTGCGACGTTGAGGTCGATGTGGAAGTGACGTGGATCGACCTTCCCTGGAGTGCGTCGTTGCGGACGCAGCTTGAATCTGAGGAATGGAAGAAACAGACCGCTGGTTTTGAATGGTCCCACGGGGAATTTGCGCTGGACTCCAGCGTCGTTTTCGAGCCCTCGAAGGGGCGGTTCAAAGAATGGAAAACGAAGCTTGAGACGCACGTTGGTGGTTGGAAGATCGACCTCACATCGAAGATCACGCGGACATCGGATTGGTTCAGCATCGACGCGGAATGGTCTTCAGATGGTTGCAAACTCGATACGCGATTTCGTTGGCGCTGTCCATCGAGTGAATGTGGGTTCACGTTCTATGACGTTGACTGTGAGGTGGAGTGGGTGCTACGCGATGTCGAACTATCTATTGAAGGAACGTTTACGGACGAAGGCTTCGACGAACTGGTGATCGAGGTGGAGAATTGGGAAATCGAAGCGATTCCCGGGCTGATGGTCGACATTGAGATGACGCGCTGGGTGGATGGCTATGAGGTTGAGATAGCCCCGACCTTTGAAGGGACGATCACATCTTGCATAGCCTTCGAAGGCCGCCTTCTGAATACCTTGGCATGGCGACGTTTTGGCGGTGGGGTGCTTGACGAATGGACCCTCGACTGTGAGGTATCGTCTTGGACGATCGAAGCCACCGCATACTTGACTGAAGAGGCCTTGCCGTCCGATGACGCTCGCTTTGTTTTGGAAGTCGAGAGGGACATCGCGCTGGGGACGACCTGTGATATGACGATCGGATGGGAAGGGCGGTATCACCACGACGAAACAGGAGATTTCGGACTTGCCACTGTGGAGGGATGCATTGAGATCGAGCGGCCCCAATCCGCTGTAACCCTGGGATACGTTTGGGATGTCGAAGACTCGCGTCTGGAAGAAATTACCCTTGAGTTCGAATGGGACGGCGATAGATCTTGAGAATGCGGCGATGAACAACGGCATCTTTCCCCCTCCACTGAGTGATGATGCGGAGTTGGATGTTCCCTTACTTTGGGCGAAGATGGCGTCGGAGGAAGCATGCCACATCTACCTGATCGCCCAGGATTGGCCGAGTACCAATCGTATGTTGAACAACTCGAAGTGGAACGTGGATTCGCCCATCAGTCACCTCGCGATAAATGTCTGCTGCTGGGAGAGGAGCTAGGGGAGTTGTTTAAGGCGATTCGCAAGGCGGAAGGACTTGCCATCGACGCGACATCGTCAGTCGGTTCCGTTGCCGAGGAACTGGCCGATGTCTTCATCTATCTCTGCGCGATCGCCAACCGGTACCACATTGATCTGGAATCGGCGTTTCGCGAGAAAGAAGCCCTCAATCACCAGCGCTCCTGGGCGGTCCAAGAGGGCCTCTTTGATACGGCGAAAGCGCCCGCTGATGAAGGGGGAACGGATGACCAAGATCGTTGAGCTTGCTTCTGTTGAACGCGAACGGGCGGTCGATGCGCTCGTGAGCGCCTTTGAGGAGGATGTGATGTGGCGGGGGTTGCTTCCTTCGGAGGAGGAGCGCAAGCGCGTCATGCCCGCCCTATGGCGAGGCGTTCTCGCCTATTGCCGGCACTATGGCCGCGTGTATACGACAGAGCGTGCGATGGGGGTTTCGGCGTGGACAGCGCCCGGATACGCGCGACCTACGCTATGGCGGGTGGTGCGAACGCGATTTCTTCTGATGCAATCCGTACGGCTGATGGCACGAGATTCTCGAAGTCGCTTCATGGCCATCATGAAGCAGATTGACGCGTTGCACGTACGCCTGCAACCGGACCCGCATTGGTACCTCTGGGCGCTTGGCGTTCGGCCTGAACATCAACGCCAGGGCCTTGGGGCCGCGCTGCTGGAGCCGGTGCTAGAACGAGCGGCAGAAGAGGCGACGCCGTGTTATCTGGAAACCGAAACTGAAACCAACGTGCGGTTTTATGGGAAACAGGGATTCGATGTCGTTCATGAGGAAGCGTTCGACGAGGCGGGGTTCCGGCTGTGGTTCATGCGAAAGCCGCCTTCGGGAACGGGGTAGGAGGACGCCGCTATGTGGGGCCGTTGTCACGGGTTTGTGATCGGACTTCTGTTGCTGGGAAGCGTCTCGACTGGCGCCTTAGCAGATTTGACAGGCTTCACCATTGGCGTCTATATCGATGATGGAGCACACCCTTCCTGCTCCGGCTCAGCCAAGGCGATGTTCCGGTGGATGGGGCTTTCGGTTCTCAACATCGATGCGGAGACCTTCAATGTGGGCGTCTTGGAGGGAATCGACATGGTCTATTTCCCCGGAGGATCCTCTCCGCCGTACATCGAGAAGATGTCGAGCGAGGGAAAAGCGGCGCTTGTTGAAGCGGTGCAGGAGGGCATGCTTTACATCGGAACCTGCGCCGGAGCGATGTTTGCGGCGGAGGTTCAAGAGTGGGAAGGGTACAGGTATTCCGAGGGACAGCTTGGCGTCTTCCTTGGGGACGCGGTTGGCCCGGCGCCCGGCATCTGTCGACCCGATGAGGAAACGTGCAGGACCGCACTTCGTGTCAATCCTGATCACGACATCGCTGCAGGCCTTGTGTCGCCCTTTCTAGCCACCTACTACAACAGCCCCTTTCTACGCGCGACAGAGTCCTCGGAAACGCACGTCCTGGCAGACTATGTGACAACGGGCGAACCTGCGGTTGTTGCGCAACGCCGCGACAAGGGATGGGTTCTTCTTACAGGTCCCCATCCGGAATGGAACCGGGGGGCGGCGTGGGATTTCATGCGAGAATCCATCCGGTGGTGTCTTGAGCGATCCGGCTAGCTGTCAATGCGGGAGCCCTTCAAGCAAGGGCGAAGGAGGAAGCGAGTGAGCGACCTGACGAAGCTGTCTGGAGCCTCGTTGGATACCGTCATCGTCTTTACGACGCAGATGGAGGCGTTGGCCGAGTTCTACCGGAGCGGACTGGCGTTGGCGCCTTTCGAGCGCTTGCCTGGGCATCTTGGTCAACAGGTTGGCAACGCCTACGTGGGGTTCGATCACATTCCTGAAGATGCGAATCAATCGAAGGAATCCAATACCGAGAAATCGTTCGGGGCGACTCCTTGGTTCACGGTAGAGAATCTTGATGCGACGTTCGAGCGTTTCGTCAACCTGGGCGCGCGCATTCGCACGCCTCCTGCCGACGTCCCCTGGGGCGCTCGGTTGGCCTCGTTGTACGATCTGGACGGCAATCTGTTCGGGCTTGCGCAACGAAAGGACGAAACTCACGAATGACGGACGATAGACTCACCGCGCTGGGATTGAGGCCCGGCGATCGTGTCCTGGACATTGGTTTTCGTGCGATTGATGCGCTTCGGGCATTTCAGGGCGCGGTGGGTCCCGACGGACATGTGACCGGCGTCGATTTGGATTCCAGCGCTGTTTCGAGCGCCTGTGAGACGATCCGAGAGCAGGCATGGTCCGGCCTTCATGCGGTAGAAGGATCCGTCACGAATCTGCCGTTTGAGGACGGCTCATTTGATCTCGTTCTCTGCAGGGGCGTCCTTCACGAGGTGCGAAACGTGGGGCGCGCACTCGATGAAATTGCGCGCGCCATGACACTGGATGGACGGCTCACCATCGTAGATTTCACGCGATTCTCCCGCATGCAATTTGCGCGCTATCGCTTCGGGCATCGACTGCTCAAAACACCCTGCCTCGATGTCCGACCCGGATTCCGGCGCAAACAGCTTTGCCGCCTCCTCAAGCGGCATGGATTCCGAGAGGCGCATTATGAAGTCTTGGATTCGCCGTGGAGAATGGGATTCATCCAATGTCCCACATTCCTGCAGCGCGCGGATCGCGTTCTCTCCCCGTGAGGCGCAGGATACTTCTTCCTTCTAGTTCTTGATAGTTTTTCTCCGATATACCAAAATCGATAACGAGTGGTCATCTCGGGGGGATGCATGAATATCGGTTCAGTTCTTATGAGTACGGCAGGGGGCTTGGCGCTATTTCTTTATGGGTTGCGCGTCTTGAGCAGTGCGTTGAAACGGGCCATCGGCGAACGCATGCGCGCGTTGCTCGAGCGGTTAACGGGAAAAGCGTACCGCGGCGTCATCGTGGGAGCTGTGACGTCGGGGATCCTGCAATCCAGCAGCATGACGATGGTCCTTCTGATTGGATTGCTCAATGCCGGCGCCCTGAAGCTGTCTCAAGGCATTGGCGTTATGTTGGGATCGGAAATTGGAACGACGCTAACAGCGCAGATTATCGCGTTTAAAATCGGGCACTATTACCTTCCCATTCTTGCAGTTGGGTTTCTGCTTTCAGAAGTCTTTCGAGGAAAACGATGGGGAGATGTAGGGCGTATCATTCTTGGCTTCGGGTTGTTGTTCCTCGGAATGAGCATTCTTTCAGGCGGGCTCAAGGGTCTAGCGCAGTCGGAAACTGTTCTGCGCGTGCTTGAATCCTGTGGATCCAATGTTGTGCTTGGCGTTCTGGTGGGCGCGGTCGTCACGGCGATCATCCAAAGCTCTTCGGCGATGACGGCGCTGGTGATCGCCATGGGCGCGGCCGGTATCCTGACCTTGCCGGCCGCCATTGCGCTCGTCTTCGGTGCCAACATCGGCACAACGGTGACGGCTCAAATCGCCTCGATCGGCTCATCGCTCGCCTCGCGGCGATTGGCGATGGCCCAGTTGATGGTCAACACCCTTGGTGTCATCGTCTTCGTTCCCTTTATCCCCTGGTACTCCGGCCTGGTCGCCTTGACTGCGTCTTCCCTGCCGCGGCAGATCGCCAATGCGCACACGATATTCAATGTGACGGTGACGCTGGCATTGATCCCGTGTGTCGGAGGGCTGGTTTGGCTGGTGAAGCGATTGGTGCGCGGTCGAGAAGCGCAGATGACGGTAACGCCGCAATATCTAGGGGATGAGTTCCTGACCACGCCGTCCGTGGCGCTGAGTCAGGCGAGGCATGAGTTGCTGCGAATGGCTGAGATGGTGGATGTCATGATCCATGCGTGTCTGCAGGGCGTGGTCAAGCGCGAGCGAGGCGCTGTCTCCGAGGTGTTCGAGATCGAGGAATCGGTCGATGGGCTGAAACGCGCCATTGGCGACTACTTGGATCGCATCCAAGCCGACGCGTTGTCCGAGAAAGAAGAACGGCGGCTGCACGTCCTTCAGCACGTGACGGGAGATATCGAGCGGGTTGGTGACCAAGCCGTCAACATCGCACAACGCGCGCTCCATCTCTTGAGAGAGAAGCGAACGCTTTCAGAGGCTGCGCGAGGCGATGTCAACGACCTCTTTCAAAAGACACTGTCCCTCTATGCGCGATCCATTGATGCCCTGCGAGACGAAAATCTGGAGATGGCGCGCGAAGCCCTTGCCCTGGAGGAAGACGTTGATCGTTTGGAACGTGAGTACAAGGCTAAGCACATCCAGCGGCTCGAGCGCGGAGGCTGCGATTCAGAGGCAGGCATTCTCTATGTCGAGATTCTCCACAACCTTGAGCGCATGGGCGATCATGCCGTCAATATCGCGGGAGACGTCCTGCACGCGATCTAGGACCGGCGCCGGCTCACGCCATTAGCAAGGGTAATAGGGATAGATGGCGACGATGAGTCCCTCGCGATTGCTGAGAAAGGCGATATCTCCGTCGTTATTCCAGACAGGGGCGATGGCGTTCCAGTACAGGATCGTGTCAGAATTCGATCCATCGCCGGAGTGAATATAGAGAACGGCGTTCGGCAAAAGCGACGTTCCTGAAGGAATCTGGTAGGTGACACCGCGTTCGTTCGATACGGTCCAGCCAGAAAGGTCGACCGTCTGGTCCCCCTTGTTTTGCAGGGCGAAGTACTCATCATTGAGATTGGCGGCATCATCTCCGGACGCGTCATAGTGAAACGGCCACACGAACTCGATTCGCGGTGCTTGGGAAGCAACGGGAGAAGGCGAAACGTTGATCGACTGATGTGCTGCCGCCTGATTCCCATGTTGGTCCGTGATGCGAAGCGTGACGGTGTACGTTCGTTCTTCTTCGACCGCGTATCGGTGAGCCGTGATCATGCCCTGACCGGTTGTTCCATCGCCGAAATCCCACGCGTAGCTGGAAATGACTCCCTCTGTGATGTGTGAAGCGGACGCGTCAAAGGTGACAACGAGCGGCGAAACGCCGGATGAGGGCGAGACCGCAAACTGAGCGGCGATCTCGACAGGCGGGAGTACGCAGCCCCCGAGACATACAAGGAGCACGGCAAGAACGAAGCAGGCGGCTTTCCAGCGAATCATGATCTCGGAGCATACCCTATTTGGAGTTGCTTGTCGGGTATTCCGCGGTCTCGTGGGAGAGCGCGAGAGCGCCGTGGGAGTCCCGGCGCTCTCGGTCCGATGTCCGCTAATGGCCAAACAGATGAAGCGAGTAGGAGGGGATCCCATGCGTCCCCGAGAATTCGCCTACGGCAATGGTGTAGACGCCGGCGGCGAGTGGTGCGCGAATCTGACTAGAACGGTCTCCGGCAGCTACGTCATCGTTCGTTGCGATCGTGTCTCCCCATTGGTCGAACAATGCGATCTGAGTGTCTCCCTCCGTTTGAGTTGAGATGACGACCACTTTCGGCTCGATCAACTCAAACTGATACACATCGATATCTCCCGCAGATGCGATGGATCCGCTGGCGCACAGGTTGAAGCCGAGAATGCCTAGATTATCGGCCAACGAGACCGTGTCATTGGGTTCAGCTTCCGGGAAACAGGGCATTCCATTGACGACCAGCGTGTACTCGGGAATGACAGCGTCATCCCCATGCTCCCAAACGCCGACGAAGTAAATGCCGGGAGGCAGGTCTTTCTCGATCCAGCTCCAATAGGTGTCGATGGCGATGTCGTCATTGACGGCGAGAACGGTTCCTGTGGCGTCATAGAGCGCGATTTCCGTATCCCCATCCGTGACGGTGGAAAGGGTCACGTTTGTCGTCGTGTAGACCTCAAAGGCGTAGAAGTCAAGGTCGCCGACGACGCCAATACTGCCGGCGATGCAAAGCTCGGCGGGGACGAGCCCCATCCGATCGGCCAAGGAAAGTGTGTTGTTGTCTTCGACTTCCGTTGAACACCCCGTCGTACGTACGTTGAGGATATAGTCGTAGATGACGTTGTCATGATCGTGTTCCCAAACCGCGATGAAATACCGGCCGGCCGTCAACGCGGCCTCCAGGCGGCTCGACAACACATCCAGCGCTCGATCATCGTTCTGGGCGAGCACGACGCCATTGGCATCGAGGAGCGCGATTTCCGTGTCTTCGTTCGTAATCGTTTCGATCAACACGCGTTCGGACGAGGCGAGGTCGAAGTAGTAGTAATCGACATCGCCGACGATGCCGATCGTTCCGCGAATGCACCCGCTTCCCGGAAGACGGCCGACTGAATCGGCCAACGAGGCCGTGTTATTGTCTTCAACCTCTGTTAAACACTGTCCCAAAACCATTCCACTCAATCCAAGAATCAGAACGAGCATCCACCCGATGTGTCGAGCTCTCATGCAGCGCCACCTCCCTGTCGTACGATGAGGATACAGCATCGTGAAGTTGATGCGCGATGCGAAGCTGGGGCACGATCCACGTCACGAGCAAACCGAGTAAAATACACGGAATGATGAGACATCGCCAAACATCGTGGGTTGGATCCGCTCTGTTGCTGATCTCTGCTGTAATCTGGGGATTGGCCTTTGTCGCCCAGCGGGCGGGGATGGACTATGTCGGTCCGTTTACCTTCAACGGCGTTCGTTTCGCCTTGGGGGCGCTGGTCTTGCTCCCCTTCCTTCGGTTTGGCGATCGTCTATCCGCGATGCGGTCATACGACACGACGCCCGCGCAGCAGTGGGGCGGCCTAGCTCTCGCCGGTGTGGTGCTGTTTGTCTCCGCCAATCTCCAGCAAATGGGGCTGGTCTTTACGACGGCGGGGAAGGCGGGATTCATCACGGGCCTGTACGTCGTCATCGTCCCCGTGTTGGGCACATTTCGGCGACAGCGGGTGTCCGGCTTCATCTGGGTGGGATGCGCCGTGGCGGTTCTGGGTCTGTATCTGTTGAGCGTTACAGGGCGATTCGCTCTTTCAATTGGAGATGGGCTGGTGCTGTGCAGTGCCTTGGGGTGGGCCGTTCACGTTCACATCGTCGGATGGTTGGCGGAGCGGGTGGCGCCCCTTCGAGCGGCGCTGGTTCAGTTTGCCATTTGCTCGCTTCTGAGCCTGTTGACGGCGGCTTTTACCGAGACGATCGAACTCAGGAATCTCGTGAGCGCAGGGTGGATGATTGCTTACGCGGGCGTCCTGTCGGTTGGCATCGCCTACACCTTGCAAGTGATTGGGCAGCGCAGGGTGGATCCGGCGCGCGCCGGCATTCTTCTCAGTTTGGAGGCCCTGTTCGCCGTTCTGGGCGGGTGGATTCTTCTTGCGGAGCGGTTGTCAACTCGCGGCATGATCGGGTGCGGACTGATGCTCGCGGGGATGGTGCTCGCTCAACGGCGATCCAAACCGAACCCCTAAGAAGCGGCGTACGCTAAGTATCCGTGTAGTACGGACGTAAAAGAAGCTGCATGATCTCCGTGCGCTGAGAGAATCCCTCACGCTGGTAGAAGGGCGCCGCACGGTCGGAGGGCCAGACGATCAGAAGCTCTAGGTCTTCACGAACCGCCCACTCTCGAACCTCCTTCAGTAGACGGCTGCCAAGGCCTCGGTTTCGAGCTTCAGGGCGCGTATAGGTATTCGTGATATAACCGAACCAGTCATCCGTTCGATGAGGGCGTGGCGCCATGGGAACCTTCTGCAGGCAGATGTGAGATAGAATCGTGTCTCCGTCGACGGCCAGCCAGATCAGTCGTTCTCCTGATTCGAATCCTTCGGTAAAAAAGCGGATAAACACCGAAGTGAACGCTTCATGAAACATCCGAGGGATCTCCCCATCCTCCTCGGTCCGCGAGACCCATCGCAGTTCGGCCAACTGGGCAAGGTCGTGATGCGTTGCTTGGCGAAGGTTCATTCAACGTTCCTGATTGTGAAGGCCGTCCGAATCGTTCCAATCGGCGAACGATCCATATGTCAGGTCAAGGGCCTCGATCAATGGCTTCGCTCGTTCGAGATCCTGTTGAGGAACGAGAAACCGAACGGGTTCGATGATGGGGCGGACCGCATGAAAGTGCTCGCCTTGGGCGAGATATGAAATGCCTTCGCTGTCCAGGAGGGATTTGATCAACGCAATCTCGGCGATATTCGATGTGGCAACCAATTCCTTTAAGCCCATGCGGCTCCTTTCATCGCGCGTAGCGTAAGGGATTGAAAGTGGAGTTGAGCGTTTCTTCTATCGTGATGAGGAACGTGAAAATCGACCTGCTCGAACCCCCGGCTTGCGATCCGTTGAAGCTGAGCATCCTCGAAGAAGGAGAAGAAACGAGATGGTGTGAGAGCGTCTTCTGTGTAGGTGCCTTCGTGATCGAATCCACCCCACATCCCCAAAAAGAAAAGCCCTCTCGATCGGAGCACACGGTGGACCTCTCTGAGCGCACGAGGGAAATCCGCCTTGGGAACATGAAGGAAGCAGTTTATCGAGTAGACGGCATCGAAGGCATCCGCCTCGAAACTCAGTTTCCGAACGTCCATCTCCTTGGCCGTCAAGCCCTTGTCCCGACACGACGCGACCATTTCAGGGGTCAAATCGATGCAGGTGACATCGAGACCGCGATCCGAGAAATAGAGGGCGTCGGTCCCTGTTCCTGCGCCGACCTCCAAGAGCTTGACTGCCTCTTCCTTCTTGAGGCGTGTGAGGAAATTGTCCCGCTCAGCCACCTTCCATGCGGGGAGTTCGCGAGCCTCCCGCCGGGACACATCCGCTGCATAGGTGCGGCGAAGGTCTTGATCCAAGGACGTCATGAGACGCCTCCGTTCATGGGGAAGATGAGGGGAAGCAGGTCATCCAGCTGAGCGATCTCGTAGGTTGGGACGTGCGTGGACGTGTTCGCGCGATGCGTCGGATTGAACCAGCACGTCGCGATCCCATAGTCCGCTCCCCCACGAATATCCGACGACAGGGAATCTCCGACGATCAGCACATCTTTGCGTTTTGGATGGCCCATTCGAGCGAAGGCGAGGTCAAAAATGGCAGGATTGGGCTTGGCGAGGCCTTCTTCCTCGGAAATCAGGATGTGATCGAAACAGGGTTCCAATCCAAGCTTGGCGATGCGCGCACGCTGGACGTCTGCGAAGCCATTGGTCAGCAACATGAGGCCCACACGGTCTTTCATGGCTGCCAGCAGGCGTTCGGCCCCGTCAAGAAAGACGGACTCTTCAATGACGTGTTTGAGGAACGTCTCGCTAAGCTGCTCGGAATCACAGGCAAGCTCCAGCTGTTGGCAGATCTGCTGGAAACGAAGGGTTCGAACATCGCGAGGCCCAAGATGGCCGGATTCGAACTCCGTCCATAGCGAGGCGTTAATTCGGTGATACGTGTCTGCAAAGGGTGAGGGAACGTCGATTCCCAACGACGCTGGCGCCGTCTTCAGCGCCAGACGCTCGGCATGGTCGAAATCCAGTAGCGTTCCATCGGCATCCAGGATGACCCAGGTATAGGAAGGCATCCTATTCCACCTCGCTAGGCGGTGTGCGCTCAGCTTCCGCGGTTTCTTTGAGCAGCAGCATCCGGGCGAGATAGGCTGTGCTGATACCTAGAGGAGGAAAGACAGAGAGAAGCGATTCCGGCAACGATTTCCATCCGGCAAAGGCGATGAAATAGGCGAGCCCCAAGGCGAGAAACCCCAAAGCCGCCAAGCCGTCCCGCCGCCAGCCAATCAGGAGAAGGGCGATCACACAGAACGAGGGAATGAGATTGGAGATGAACGTCTCGGTGGTTTGCCAGAATTCCATGCTCTCGAAGAATGCGGTCAAGGCGAAAAGGGCAAGGAAGGCAGCGAAAGCGGCGGCCAGAACACGCGGTAGCCACAGCAGCGCCTGCACGATTCCCTTCTGTTCGGCACGCTTCATCGCTGTCCTCTCATCTAGGTTACACGTTTCCCGCCGAACGAGACTCTTCCCTTGCCCGGTGGGAGATAGAGGAGATGAACGTTCTCCTCCGGTCGGCCGAGGATGCGCGCGAAGGCACGTGTGAGTCCGAGAATTTCGCTCTGGAACTGCTGATCGTCGGGGCGCTCCGCCTTGAGGATTGACACAAAGACGGGGCAAACGGTGCCCGGTTGTTGCATTCCATTCTCCGCATACTGATCTTCGGGCAGCTCTCGCAGGCGAACCCACGTTCGTCCGGGAGCCGTCGCGAAGATTTCCGCAGCCGCATCGGCGAGTTGAGACGCCCAACGGGGCTGAACCCGCTCACAGTCCGATAGAACGATCTCTACATCAAGAAGTGGCATGCTGATCACCGGTTCATTCTAGACGAAGAGACCTCATCGCGTCGCCTGAGATAGGAGATCGTTGTGACATCGCGCGGTTGTCCATCAGGTCCCATCCGAGTTTCCGGATAGCGGGAAGCTTCGCGGAATCCGCATCGCGCCGCGACAGCCTGGCTGCGCAGATTTGTCTCGTTGCAATGGATTCGAACGTGATGCGCGCCGAGATGCGAGAAGATCTGGGGGATGCTTCCTTGAACAGCTTCGCTAACCAGTCCCTTCCCTTCGTGTTCACAGTCCGCGAAGTATCCGATGATGAAGTCCGTAGGCTCCGATTGGAAGAGGCCGACATAAATCTGGGCAGCGAATGCCTTCGTCTGTTTATCAAAGGCGCCGAGAAAGTAGCAGGCGCCTTGATCCCAATACATGGCGAGTTCCCGCAGGGTTTCACGTGCGTGCTCAAGCGAGGTCAGCGACATCACCACATTGCCGGATTCGTAGCGGCGAAGGTGCTCTCGATTGCGGAGGCTCATCGGATAGAACCAGTTTGCATCGTCTTCGGTATAGCGGCGGATAACCAGACGGTCGGTCTCGTAGCGATCGGGAAGCCTATCCAAAGGGTGCGTCACGCAACCTCAAGTGAGCGCATGAGATGAAGCCGACGTGACGCCGAAAGGATATTACGCATCGTCGCAGATCTCATCTTCATCGACGCGAAAGCCGGTCCCATCGGCGAAGAATTTCCGACGTTCGGCCAAAAAAGCGATCAGTTCATCCGCTGTCATGTTTTCGGCCGAGCACGTATGAAAGCGGGCGTTCGGTCCGAACCATGAGTCGATGGCCGCCTTCAGGGACGCTTCGGTAAACGGGACATCGGTTTCGATCATCTTGCGCATGACGTCGTGCCCATGAATGCTACTCATCGAATCACCGCGGACATTGTCTGTCAGAGCACCTCTTCGATCAACTACTGGAATGGGCGGGACCGAAGTTGCATGTGGCGCCTCGAAGGCGCTTACGCCAAGAGCGAACGCATACCAGAGTTTGCCGAATTGATCATACAGCCGCCTTCAGCCCGATTGCGCAAAAAACGGGACATGAACGTTCACCGCTTCCAGAAGGTGAACTCCGGTTCGAAGCACGTTCCATCCAGTTCTGAAACCATGTCTTGCATTCGCGCTTGGGCGTCGGCAACAGCGCGGTTGTAGATGACGGGACCGAACTCCTTCAGGATGTAATCGATCATCAGAGATGCTTTGAGATCGCCGATCGATTGGTCCAAGCTTTCTTCGAAGTACTGTTTGATCGAAATGATCAGCTGATCCACGGTTTCTTTTTCGAGTTTGACGGGCATCCCTCCTCCTTCGTTCGTGGGTGAAATTGTACACGCTACGGACGTTTCCCGATCAAAAAGGCGTAGGTTTGCTCAGGGCAGATCGCGCCGCTTCCGTTTCCGGAAGAATCCGACGGATCGGAGATATGGTTGCCCCAGCCTGACACCGTCCCCTCGAAGTGGTGCATCGAATCTGGACCGCCGAGTTCCTGGCATGCCGGCGAATGAAAGCGAACGCCCATTCCTCCGTTGTAATGAAACTGGTTCTCTTGGAGATGGACCACGGCGTGGTCCCATACGAGCAGGCCATCTTGCTGATTGGCGGCGATTGTGCTGTTTTTCAGGATCAGATCGGCATCTTCCTCCACGTGGATGCCGGCGCCGGCATTGTTCTCGATGGTGCTCTCTTCAATGGTTAGGATGGACCTCGACGTGGCAAACACGCCGGCAAGGTTTCGATAGGGGAGCGCCGCGATCTCTAAGACGCCGTTGTCGGCAATGTGTGTTCGAGAAATCCGAAGGGTCGCAGGGGTGGGGGAGAGAACGCCGAATTCTCTGTTTCCACGGATCTCACAGTGGTCGATGGTAAGGTCTCCTCCGAAGGAAATGATGCCGCTTTCGCGAGCATTCTCCACCCGACAGTTCACGAGTGTCAGAACGACATTCCGTTGGTTGAAGCTGGCGAAGAGGCTGATCCCATATTGTCCTCCGCGGAGAGTGAGATCTGAAATCTCGATGTGGATGATCCCCGCATCTTGGTTTCGGAGGAGATAGAGAATCGGTTCATCGTCGTCCAACCCTTGAAGAAGGACATCTCCCTCCGTATTCGGATCCTTGGCCAGGATGAGCGATTTGTCGATGGAGACCCGGGAAGACAGGGCGTAGGTGCCCGCGGAAAGATAGAGGGTGCCTCCAGGAAGTAGTTGATCGACGGCTTCCTGAATGGACTGCTCTGGAGAGATATGGATCACGCTGTTGGGAAGCCAGTCAATCATTTGGCGAATCCCAGGCAATCCAAACCCGGATTCATCGGCCCCGAGAGCTGCCAAGAGATAGGCGTACGCGCGGTGGGCGTAGGCTGGGAGAGGTGCTCCTTCAGTTTCGACCCCCGCGACGGCGGCCTCTCCGGCAAGCGTCACAAAATGGACGACCGAGGATATGGCATTTTCGAAATCGACCTGGAGTATGGAGGGAAAGGTCGAACGAAACACGGCGTCACGCGCGATCAGCGCCGAGGGAAGCAAGCCGCTTCGAGGCGCAGTTGATCCGGGATGTTCGTCGAGCATGTCGACGAGGGCCTGAAGGTGAAGGCGCGCGTCCGCCTCATCGACGGCTAGTACCGATGCCTTGGCCAAGTACAGGGCAAGCTCCGTCGTCTCGGCGAGCGTTGTCAGTTCATCCAGCAACGTCGAGCCCGCTTCACCCCGAATTGATCCGGCGAGAACGCAGAGAAGACCGATGAGCAGGATTGATCGCAATCCTCCTCGAGCGAGGGATCGCAGATTATGATTCACGGCTGACTCCTTTTTCTCCGTCCATTGCCGAAGAGTCTCGATCCTTCACCGATTCGGACGGAGGAAGATTCTCGGGAACATATCGATATCCAAAGCCCTTCTCATTGACCAGGCAGGTCTCCGAACCGGAGATCACCGCGACGAGTTTCCGACGGATTTTGTAGATGCACTGCCGGATATCGTTGGAATCCGCGTAGGGCGAATCCGGCCACACCGTTCGAAGAATCTGTTCTTCGGAGAAGAGACGTCCGGGTTTCGATACGAGCAACTCCATCAGGCAGTACTGCTTGGGGGTCAAGGGAAGGGGGAGTCCATGCAAGTGGACTTGCTTGCTCCCTGTATCGATGCGGATGGGAGTCTCTGCAGGCGCATGCCGGATCATACGGCGTCCGAAGAGAACGGCCGCCCCAGCGGAGGAAGCCCATAGTGCAAGCATGATCATGGCAATCCGGAAGGAGGCAGCGGCAACGCGTGAGCGGACGGCGTTAGCATCCATAACGATGCGAGCGCCTCCGCGCAGGACGGGATCTTCGAACGGAAGAAGGAGGACGTGCGTCCACCCCCCGGGCGATCGGGACAGCTGCATCGAGGGTTCAGGAGGCACGGAGCCGGGTGGTTCGTGCTGCGCGTCTGGAAGTTCCGGCAAGTGGAGGAAAACGTCGCTTTCACTGAACAAGAGGATGGATTGCGTCCCCCCCGCCATCATCACGTCGCTGACGTGGCGAAGGACATTGAATTCGCCCCGGGCGATCCACCGTTCGGCCGCACGAACGAATGCGGAGGACGAGAGGTAGGCTCGATCCAGCGATTCGCGGACGTGCCGCCGGCAAGCAATGAATCCCCACCCCGCACCAATTGTGGCCGAAAGGAACAAGGTCGCGATGAGGAACCCGATGACGACGCGTGTTTGCCTGCTGAACATGGAAGAACTCACGTTCTTACGGTACCGGAGTCCCGAAGCGGTAACAATGGTTCAGCGGCCGATAACAGGACGATAATGCATGAGGTCGGCCACTGTGCCCGCGAGCTTTCCCGATCATCGCCCCCGAGTTTCCTGTGAAGGCCGCTTGATCTTACGTGCGTCCGGACACCTCTCGCCAAGGGCGGTAACGATTCGCTGATCGAGAAATAACTGGCGGTCTATCGCCTGATTCCTTTTGAGCGTTGATGATGCTGGCGGACCTTGTCGAGCGACGACAGGGTATAAGGAGGGTTCAATGGTGCGGACGGCGATCCTGGGAATCTCAGTAGGCGTTGCTTTGTTGCTGCTCGGATTGATGTCCTCGGTGGATCGGCCCATGCCACTGGAGGGAGGGACACCCGAGGAGCAACTATCGTTCTTCTCCTGCGCTTCATCGGACGTCATCGATTGGTTGCGTTCTCATGCCGTTCCTTTTCGATGGGCGGAGCCGCAACAGGAGGATGGTTTTTTCGACCTTGCCTTTCTGCCGGAGTGGGTGGGACAGGCGCGATTGGTCGGTCTGGGCGAAACAACGCACGGAACGCACGAGTGTTTTTCCATGAAGGATCGATTGGTTCGCTTCCTGGTCCAAACCATGGGATTCAAACTGTTCGCGATCGAAGCTAACGTGACCAAGGCGCAGCCGTTGGATCGGTATCTTCAAACCGGAGAGGGTGACCCCGAAGCGCTTCTCCACGGACTGGGCTTCTGGACCTGGGATACCGACGAAGTGCTCTCCATGATTCGCTGGATGCGGTCGTACAATGAGCGGCTGGCCAGCCACGAAACGCCGATTCGCTTCTTGGGGGTCGATATGCAGGATCCGTTCGCGGCGATGGACGCCGTGGCCGAATTCATCGAACGCACAACGCCGGAAGCGGCGGACCGGATCCTTAGCAAGTACGATTTCTATCGAGGATTCCGCGCCGATCTCAGAGCCTATTCGGCGCTTTCGGAAGCAAAGAAAACGCAGTGCCGCGCGTCATTGCAAGCGGTCGAAGCCTGGCTCCTGGCCGAAGGCGAACGGCTCTCTCTCGAACCGGACTATCACGAGAGCCTGATGAATGCCCAGGTGGTCCGGCAAAACGAGTTGTATCACGCTGATTCGCCCTGTCCCAACATCCGGGATCATTTCATGGCCGAGAACGCCTTGGCGTGGCTCGGGATGATGGAGCCGGGAGCCAAGATGGTGTTGTGGGCACACAATTATCACGTCGCTCGGGATTGGCCGGGAGGCGTACCGATGGGGCATCGACTGCGCGAGGCATTGGGTGAGGACTATCTTTCTCTTGGGTTTACGTTCTACGACGGTGCGTTCATCGCGTTCGTGACCCGAGAATCGGGAGATATCCTCCGGCTTGGAGAAGCTCAACCGGCGTTGCCGCCCCCGGACAGCTACGAAGCCGCCTTCCGGGCCGTGGAGGTTCCGAGGTTTTTTCTCGATCTGCGAACAATTCGCGGAGGTGGATCGCCGGCGACCGACTGGCTTGACCATCCACAGCGATTTCGCCAAGTGGGGGCTGTGTTCTCTCCGGAGGAACAGGAATCCGCGCTCACCCGTGCGAGTTTGCCACGCGTATTCGATGGATTGATCCACTTTCAAAATACCTCGGCTTCGCGGTTTCATGTGACGTCCATATCAGCGGAGACGGTCGATTTGGCAGCCCACTCCAGCCTGCGCAATCCGGGATTCGAAGAAGGCCTGGAAGGATGGGAACTTAGCGGAACCGCCCCTGAGGAGTACGTCCTCGATCAAGACGAACACGCGCCCTTCGAGGGAACGTACAGTGCGCGGTTGATGTCGAAGGAAGATGGGGCGGGGGGCTCCGGCAATCTCAAGCAATTTGTTGACGCCACCGCATTCCGTGAGGGGAGAGCGCGGCTATCGGCGTGGATTCGCACGGAAGACGTGGTCGGGAGCGCGGCCCTGTGGCTCCTCGTCCTCGGCCCGAAGGGCATTGTTTCCTTGGACACCATGGAAGATCGTCCCATCCGGGGAACCACCGAATGGACACCGTACGTTATCGAGCTCGATGTCCCGGAGGAAGCGACCCTGCTGCTGTTTGGGATGTCTCTGGATGGACGTGGAACCCTGTGGGTGGATCGTGTGAATCTGGAGCCAGGAGAACCGAAATGATGGGCTTTCTGATCAAGCGTGTCCTTTTTTCGATTTTCGTCTTCGTCTGTGTCTCATGGGTTGCCTTCTTCATCATCTGGCTGATGCCAGGTGATTTTTACACGCGGGTTGATTTCATGGTCGCCCGCTTCGGGCTGGATCCCGAGTTGCCGGCTATGCTGCGGGCGCAGCACGCTTTGGACAAACCGGCGATCGTACAATTTTGGATTTGGTTCACCGGCGTCATCACTCGGGGAGATTTCGGAGTGTCCTTCATCACGAATGGACCGGTGGGGCCATTTATCTTTCGAAGAGGAGGGCCGGTTGGAATCTCGCTGATCGTCTCGGGAACGTCCTTTTTGGTCGCTTGGTTGGTGGGCATTCCCTTTGGCGTTCTTTCTTCCCGCTTTCGCAGCCGCTACTCGCAGACGGTGTTCTATATCCTGACAACGCCGTGGTTGTCGATTCCGTCATTCGTCCTGGGCGGACTGGTGCAATGGTTCATTTACAAGTTCATCGACCCGTTGATGGTGGGTTCGGGCCTGTATGGCTTGTGCGGATGGCGGTTCGAGGGTGCGCCGATGAGCTGTGCAAAGTTCGGCAGTTGCCTCCTTCATTTGCTCCCATTGTGGATCATCGTTGGGATGCCCATCTTCATCACCGTCGTTCGTCATATGCGCTCCAGTATGAGGGATGTCATGGGATCCAATTACATGATGGTCGCCCGCGGAAAGGGGCTCGGGGAATTCCGGCTGATGTTTCGTCATGCCCTACGGAATGCGGCCAACCCGCTCATCAGCATCTTCGGCGTGCTTCTTCCGACCCTGCTGATGAATACCATCGTGGTATCCGAACTGTTCGACATCCCCTCATTTGGACGTTTCCTGCTGCACTACGTTTCCTATCAAGACCAGCACGTCGCGACGGCGGCCTTGCTGTTTTACGGGACGTTTCTTGTCGCCGGAAATCTGATTTCGGATGTGCTGCTTGTCGTCTCGGATCCAAGGATTCGCTACAGCTAGCGGTGTTCCGTTGGAACGCCCAGTCCGGGGATTCTCGCGCGTTGCTCCAACATCCACAGCAGGCGTGAGACGATGAGAACGATGACAAGGTAGATGGCGGCGACGACAACGTAGGTTTCGAACGTCCGTGCCGTATGCAATGCGATCTTCTTGCCGACAAACGTTAGCTCGGTGAGCGAAACGAAGTAGGCGAGGGAGGAATACTTGATCGAGTAGATCAGTTCGTTTGACCACGAGGGAATGACCAAGCGCAGGGCCTGCGGCAGGATGACATACCGGATGGCGCGAACGCGGCTCAATCCGACCGAACGTGCCGCCATCATCTGCCCGGATTGAATGGATTGAACGGCTCCCCGGAAGTATTCGGCTTGGTAGGCGGCGCTGTTTAATCCGAGCCCGATGATCGCTGCGGCAAGCGGCGAAATCTGAATGCCCAGCGATGCCAGATAAGGCGGCAGGCCGTAGTAGACGACCAAGAGCTGAACCAACAGCGGTGTTCCTCTGAAGAACTGAATGTATCCGCCGGTAAGCCATCGGATGGGGCGAGGCCCGTAGACGCGGCCGAGGGCGAGGAAGATGCCGACGAGGAATCCAAGCACGATGGAACCGGAAGTGATCCACAACGTCATCCGGGTCGCGTGGAGCAGGTCGGGTAGAATGCTCCAAGCAAACGCAAAGAATCCCATTGGACCTCCTACTCTCCGTACAGCTCGGTGATCTTGCTCAGGAAAACGCGCGTGCGTTCTTCTTTGGGCGCGGTGAAGAACTCCTCGGGCGGGCCTTGCTCCAAAATGACGCCGCCCTCCATGAAGATGATGCTGTCGGATACTGACCGTGCGAAGCCCATCTCATGTGAGACGACGAGCATCGTCATACCTTCCTTGGCGAGGCTCACCATGACGTCAAGGACTTCGCCAATGAGTTCAGGATCGAGCGCCGAGGTGGGTTCGTCGAACAGCATGAGTTGAGGCGACATGGCGAGGGCGCGAGCAATCGATACGCGCTGCTGTTGTCCGCCCGATAGTTCAGCGGGATACGCATCCGCCTTGTCAGACAGTCCCACGCGGGCGAGTTCATCCATCGCCAACTCCGTGGCAGCCGCCTTCTTCAGCCCCTTGACCTTCATGGGGCCGATGCGCACATTGGCCAATGCGGTGAGGTGTGTGAAGAGATTGAAGTTCTGGAACACGAAGCCGATTTCTGCGCGTAGGCAATTGATGTTCTGCTTCTTGCAGGTGATTTCCCGGTCTCCCAGCCAAACGCGTCCACGATCGGGAACCGATAGCTGATTGATGCAGCGCAGCAGCGTACTCTTGCCGGTACCTGACGGTCCGATAACGACGACCGTTTCGCCTCGCCGCATCTGCATGGAGACGCCGCGAAGAACATGATTGTCTCCATAGGATTTGTGAAGCCCTTCAACGCGAAGAATAGCTCCGTCTGAGCGTGATGGGTGTTGCTCGTTCATCTACCGTTCAACCTTTCCTTTCATTTCGAAACCGGGAATGCGCAACCGGCGCTCCAGAAGCGCCAGCCCCGCGTTCCCCATATAGGTAAGAACCAGATACACCAAAGCGACGAGGATCAGGATGACGAGAATGTAGTTCACGCCCTTGACGAACTGGATGCGGGTGAAGATCAGGGTTCCTTGTTTGGTCAATTCGAGAACGCCGATGGCGCTGGCCAACGACGTATCCTTGAGCACACTGGAGAATTCATTCGTCCATGGAGGAATCGACAGACGAAGTGCTTGGGGAAGAATGATCGAGCGAATGGCTTGAAGCTTGCTCATCCCAAGCGCGCGGGCCGCCATCATCTGGCCTTGGGGCACGGACTGAATGGCCCCGCGGAAAATCTGCGATTGGTAAGCCGATGAGCGCAACCCGAGGGCGATGAGCGCTGACGTAAATGCAGGAAGAAGGATTCCGAACGACCGCGCCAGCCCGCTGTGAAAGATCAAGATGAGAACAAGCGCCGGAATTCCGCGAAACAGCTGCTCGTATCCGCGGCACAGCCAGCGAAACGGGCGATACCCATAGACTTGCAGAAACGCAATCGGAAAGCCGAGCGCCAACCCGGCGCCCAGCAATCCCAAGGTCAGGAGGACGGTGGTCGGAAGTCCTTTTGTAACGAGCAGTTCCAAACTCTGCCAAATGGTGGACATGGATTCAGTATACCTCGATGCATGTGGGGAACGCGCGTGGAATCACGCGTTCCCCACAGCGTCTTTCACGAACGCACCGTCTATTGATTCGCCAACGTTGCCAGATTCAGCGCGAACCCGACGACATCACCCTCCTCCAGGAAACCGATGCTCGCTTTCCAGGCGGCTTCCACCTTCGTGAGATCCGTTCCCATGTACGCCCGGACCAGATTGTCATAGGCTCCGAGGGCCTTCAACTGATCGACCCCGTCATTGAGAAGTGGCAATAAGCCTTCGGGATCGCCCTCTGCGACGAAGAAACCGAAGTTCTCATTCGTCTTGATCACGCCGGCCACCGTGAGGTCGGCCTCAGCGGTTGCGCTGGCTTGAGACGCGGGTTCATCCTGAATCACGGCATCGATGTTGCCGTTAATCAAGTCGAGCACGGCGAGCGGATAGAGCGTGTATTCCTGAAGAATGACGTCCACCCCGTCATCGAGAAGCCCCTGAACGAAGCCTGCTCCTGTCGTTTCGATTTGAGCGCCCACCGTGTACCCGCCGCTCAAGGCGGTCACGATGTTAAGGCCGGAGTCCGCGCGAATGAGCACGGCTTGATCAGACGTCCAGTAGGGAGCAGAGAAATCGACCTTCAGTTCTCGCTCATCCGTGATGGTTGCTCCCGAAGCGCCGATGTCCGCACGGCCGATTCCTACATCATCGAAAATGATGTCCCAATCATAAGAAATGATGTTGATCTCAAATCCCTGAAGGACGGCAATGCAACGCATGACATCAAGATCGAATCCTAGAAGATTTCCTTCCGCATCCGCCCATTCAAAGGGCGGCCACGTCGTGTCCGAAGCCACATCGTAGACTTGCGCAAGGCCCGAGACGGCGAAAAGTCCGGTGAGTAGTACCGCCAGCAACGCCTTTTTCATTCCTGCACCTCCTTATCCGAAGACAGCGTAGCACGATTCTCAAATAATGAGCAAATGATGGGATGGGAATGAAGCCCTTTGCTTCCACGAACGGAGTGAATGCTGCCGAATGATGCGTTCTTGCTTGACGGCGGTGCCTAGTCTGCCTCGGCAAGGCCGAGATACAGTTCGGCGCAGAACGAAGCGATGTCTTGTTTCACCTCAATCGGCGGCGCCTCGCTTCCCGTTCCTTCAAGCATCGTTGTACGAACGGCACGCGATATCTCCATCTCGCGGCGAGTGAAGGCGGCATAGGATGCAGCCCATGAGAGCACACGCGCCAGTTGCTCATCGGTCAGTTGCGAGACGATCGGAGGCTGAGACACGCCCGCTCGGCAGACAACGGCTTCAACCTGTCCTTCTGCGGTGATGGTCAGGCGGTCGCAATGATTGAGTCCTCCTGCGTCTCGGGCCCAAGATAGGACGAAGGCGGCGGCAGGAGAGCCGTTCGCATCCGGCGTTTCGGACGGTGGAACGTCGCTGGCTTGCGTCACGGGATCTTCGGCGATGGTATCCTCGGGCTCCGCCGGTGGCTCAACATCTTCTGCAGGCGGCGTCGAATCCGCGCCTGTTGTGTCCGCGGGCTCGGAGGATGCAAAGTCCGATGGTGCCGAAGCGTTTTCAGTCCCTCCGCTGCATGAGGAAAGCGCCAGAACGAGGCTGACAAGAAGCACGCACGCAAGCGTGCAGATGGCCGCCATCTTGATTCTCATAATGAACTCCTCTCGACTCCGGCGGGTCCGAATTCGAGAGGAATCCTAAGAAGACATCACCGGGCGCCGTACGCCCCTCCCATCCATCGTAGAGATTCCGGTTCACAAGTCAAGAACCTCGCGATCTCAAGCAGCTAACCGGGCTGGGGAAGATGGTAATCCCAGGCACAGAATCGGTCGCCCTTGAGGATCGAATGCGTGATGTCGCATCGTGTGAACTGGAGGCCGAGAATGGGTTCCCAGAATTGCCGCGCCCAGCCGGCGGCGCGGTAACAGAAGATGGGATCGATTTGTGGATGGGCCGCTTCCCGGACCAGCGAACAGAAGCAATAGGCGCGACGCAGGTGGTGCGGTGTTTCAGCGCGATCGTAGGCCTCACGATTGAAGGCGACCTTCGATAGATGGAGAACGCGACCGTCGCAATACGGAGGATCGATCCATCCTCCTGTACGGGTTTCGGAAAGCTCGGCATGTTGAGCGTCCAGGACAGCGCTTACGCTTCCCCCGGAGGACTCATAAATGGCGCGGTATTTCTCCGTGTCCTCGGCGGGTCGGACCAAGGCGACCCGCGAGAGAATATCAAATTGCTGGTCTTGCGAAGATGCCTGTTTGAGCGCCTGGAGAGAGCGGGACACCCAATCCGCACGCTGATCGACGAGCGTATATGGGGTGATGCGTTCTCCTCCGGCCCAGATTTCTTCGGCGAGAGAAGCTCCGAGGACGCGCTGAAGCTGTTGATAATAGATCTCGGGCCACGCGAGGAAGGCCACGCGTACCTCGATCTCATTCTCGGATTCGTTCTTGGGATTGTACTGATGGTAGATCTCAACGAGTTCAAGCTCGGAGGCGAGTCCGACTCGATTCATGTGTTCAATGATTTTTCCCGTGGTTTCGCGCAGTGAACTCACGGGGCCGCGATGAACGGCCGCAAAGAAATCCAGGCGTCTTAAGGTGTGCGTCCGCACAGCAGCCGATGCGGCAGGACTGGAGACCGGGTATCCGATTTCGGAATCGAACCCGTCAACGGGGGTATCGAATCGATAGATGTGCGTTAAGGGGCCGGCAATCGCATCGCCGCAGGCGGAACGGACAGCTTCGATGCGTGGCGGGAGCTCATCTCGGGAGTGAATCGGTTGCCGGATGCCTGCGAACAACGTCTCCTTACGGAGAACGTGCTGTATTCCGAAATCGTGCGTGGACATATGACCTCGAATCTTGTCTGTGGGTTACATCACCCGCGATTGTTGAGCGTCAGCGTCTCGCCGCCGTTGCACAAGAGTGACGGTTCCCCCAAGACGCCGATCGATGAAGGGTGACGGTACGACGCTGACGGAAACTCGAGTGACTATCGCGTAGCGGCGGCCACAAACTCAGAGAGGGAGTGCTCGGCGATCGATCGAATGCGAAGATTTGCATGAGAGAAGTCAAGACATTGCGTCACACGGTTGGGAACAGCGACAACGAAGATACCGGCCCGGCGAGCAGCAGCGACGCCATGGTGAGAGTCCTCGAAAACGATCGCTTCATCCGATTCAATACCCAATCGATCCAGCGCGGAAAGAAAGAGATCGGGAGCAGGTTTTGTCTCAGAAACGTCCTCTGCGCAAACAATGACATCGAACCTCGATAGCAAACGATGCCGGGAGAGCAAGCCTTCGACCCAGGCACGCTCAGAGCTTGAGGCAACGGCGAGCTTCAGTTTAGATGCCTGGGCCTCGGCAATTAGGGAGCGAACGCCGGGGAGGATGGCTTCGGCCTCCAATAGCTCAAGTTCTCGCGTCATCCGTTGATGGTGGAGCTCTTTTCTGTCGATCGACCGGCCAAGGTGCGCTTCCAAGAGCGCGTAGGCCTCCGGCGGGTCGGCAGAGGCTCCCAATAGCGAGGCCCAGTCCTCGTCCGAGACCCCCAATCCAGATGACTCGAAGATTTCCATCCACGACGTTCGCATCGGCGATTCGGTATCCAAGATGAGGCCGTCAAAATCGAAAATCAGCGCCTTGATTCCCACGATCCCTCCCGCGTAGCTGCTTGGCTGCAAAGGGACCAAGAGTACTGCCAAGCTGCCCCCACGGCAATTGGTATCTGTCGCTCGATGTCGAAGGGGGCTGCGAAATCGCGTTGAGGGCGTTGATTGCTCATCTTTCCGAAGGCAGCGAAGCGCTGATTCGTCCAGGAACCTTGACATGGATGCAACGGAAAACGTAGGTTGTTATTAGCCGCACATGCGCGGCCATTTCTTTTGTCTCCAAGCGCTCCGAGTCCGTGCTTCTAATGATGACGTGCGCGGCAAGTCGACGTGCGTTCAGTTCTCGCTGTGGGCAAGGAGGAATCGTGAGAGATTGTAAACGCCTGGCACCGGAGGTCTTTCGGCAGCGGATGCTGATCGAGGGGTATTATCGCGGCCCTATCACACGCAAAGGCTTGAGAGAGAGGCTCTTGTCGTTTGCCGAACGCCTTGAGTTGCGAACTTATGGTGAGCCCGTCATCTATTCTCCTGAATCAGGGATGGGAAAGGTGGAAAACGCGGGATACGATGCGTTTGTACCCCTCATTGATTCGGGTATTTCGATCTATGTCTGGACGGGTCCGAAATTCATCTCCCTTGTCCTTTACACATGCAAACGGTTCGATGAAGCGACGGCGCGTTCGGCGGCGACGGAGATCTTTGAGTTGGAAGATCCCATCGGTACGCTGTCGTTTTGAGGCGAGTTACATCGTCCTAGCCGGCCTCCTCATCGAGAACGGCAAGCGCAACGGGTAACGCGGCAGTTACGGCGTGTCCGGCGACAGGAAGCCCAATCAGTAGGGCGGAAAGGATCTCTTCACGAGAGGCTCCAAGAGACCGGGCTGTGTCGACGTGAAAGGGGATTCCACTCGTTCGTTCCAGCGAGGCAAGGACGGCGAGATGGGCTAATTCCGCTGTCTTGGGATCGAGGGCCGAGGCGGCTCTCAGCGATTGAACGAGCGTCATCCACGCTGCGGCATGGTCAGGTGTTTCCTTGGCGAATGCGCGGAAAGCGTCGCTGACAAGAGATGGATCGAAGGGCATGGGTTCTCCTTTAGGGGTGTCATTGAGTTTGCAGACTAGACATTACCCCGCTGTCTGCGTACGGTCGACTTCCTGAATGTTGCAGAGTTGGCTATGCTCAAGAATGGAGGCGCTGATGATTCGAATGCCGAGGACGCTTTCGTTGCCGGATGGTGATGTATCCATGCTTCCTCCGGTGGCCCACTACGACTGCCTCCGGGTTGAGTCGCCGCTTGTGATTGACGGTCGATTGGATGAGGCAGTGTGGGCTCGGGTTGAGTGGTCCGGGGCATTTGTGAAAATGGATACCGGCGCCCCCGTTTCGTTAAAGTCACAGATCGCGTTGCTCTGGGACGACGTTGCGCTCTACGCAGGATTTCGATTCGAGGATGGCGATATCTGGGGAACACACGTCGAGCATCACGATCACGTCTACCATCGAGATAGCGATGCCGAACTCTTCATCCATGGAGAGGGTGTGTATTACGAAATCGGCATCAACCCCATCAATACCGTGTACGAAGTTCTATGGACGTGGCTGGAGCCTGTGGTTGCCCGTCAGGACGTCAACGCTGAATCGGCTGCTCTCCACAGAGCATGGATTGTATTTCACCCCACGTCGCACGGACCGCATCGGACGATTTGGAGAAACCGATTGGCAGTGGCCCGGATTGCGCCATGGTGTTCACGTGCAAGGACACTTGAACAATCCGAGACTCCGCGACGAAGGGTGGACGGTCGAATTGGCGTTGCCCTGGAAGGGGCTCCACATCCTGGGGCGAGGGGATGGGCCGCCAAGAGCGGGTGACGTTTGGCGCATTGGCGCCTCACGGTGTCAGCACTTCCGCGAGGCATCGGATTCCGGGGAACGCGAAACGGGCGAGTTGATCAGCCCCTCCGCGGGACGGTACGAAGACTGGTCCTGGAATGCTCACGGGTTCATCAATATGCACATTCCCGAGCGATGGTCAAAGGTGCGGTTTGACGATGCGCACGCATAACCGCTGGGGCAAGCACAGAATACTCCGATGGGAACGACTCCGGTTGCGGAAGGCGTGTGTTATTGGAGCCCTTATGAGCCTTCTGCTTGGCATGATGGCACTTGCCAACGACCTCATTCTCTCACTCGAGGTTGGCGGAGCCCTCGATGCTCGGTTTAGAGGCTTGGAGATCTTGGCGGACATTCATGCCGGTGCCGCATTGTCCGGCGAGGTGAAAATGGCGGCGACGCGTTGGGAAATTGAGGCGGCTGGGAGCCTCTTGGGTTTTGGTCGCCGGGACATTTTGACCACGACCAGCACGGGCTGGTTCATCTTATCTGCTGAGGGAGTTCTGAACACTGGAGGCGCCTGGACAATTCGCTCCCTTCTGTATGGAGCTCGGCGTAGCACGACTCCGCTCAGGGCTGGCGATTTGTTAGAGGGAATTCATGTCACGCTGACCGAGATGAGCGATGAAGCCGCCGTGTTCGTGGGCGCATTCTCCGGAACGCTTGGAGGTGGCGCCGTCCCATCTGGCACCATCGGTGTGATCCGCCTGGAGGGCGCGGGAACGTTCCATCTTGTTGGAGATCGAGCCGATGCCACGGCTGTGGCCGCCATCCCTCTCGATGAGCCGTCCATTCCGGATGAAGTACTTCGTTCCATTCGGGAGTTCACCAAGGCGTTGCCGGACTGAGACGGCGGAAGCCTTTCTCAAGATACTTCCGCCGTCTCAGTGAGATCAGCGATCGTTTGAGCGGGTGATGGCGAGGTAGAGATCCAAGATCCACTTCTCTGGATCGGATTCATCCGGAGTTTGCAGGGATTCCAACCAACAAGGAAGACCGCAGGGTGGAAGCTGGGCATAGGGGCTGTTTTCGTACCATGCGGCCAACTGCTTCCACGTCTCGCCGATATTGGAAAGGCCGTGGCAGGCAGTGACAACATACGAGCGCGCGGGGACCTCCTTGATCTCAATGGGCGGGATGGCTTGTGTGCCCGGTGCGACGCGCATCCATAGCTCATAGCCGTAGTTGTCGGATCCAGGAGACGGGTTCGGGTTGTTGAATCCGTACCCCTCATGTCCTTCAGTGCCAAGCTTGACCCCGATCTTAGCGGCAAATGCGTTGAGGAGAACGGCCGCCTCATACTCCGGTTCCTTTCCAAAGCCGTGCGCGCTGGCAACAGTCATGGCGGGAAGGTCAACTTGGCGAACGGGCAGATCTTGATTCATGGTGCCTCCTTTTCGATCAGTATGGGGTATATTTATGACACCTCATGTCCTATTTGTGGAGGATGATGCGAAGGAGGACATCGTGCGTGCGGACCGATTGCTGAGCCTGCTGCTGTCCTTGCAGAACCGAGGACAGTCGACGACGAGCAAGCTTGCCGAGGAACTCGAAGTGTCGCAGCGAACGGTGATACGGGATCTGTACGCACTGAGAGTCGCGGGATTTCCCATCGACACCGAACGTGGCCCCCATGGCGGCGTTTCACTTCATCAAGACTTTCGCCTTCGGTTGACGGATCTGACGCGGCGTGAATTGGAGGCCCTGTTTGCGCTTAGCGTTCCTTCACTGTTGGCCGACGTCGGCATGGATGCGACGGCGAAGGGAGCCCTGAACAAGCTGGCCGCTGCACTCCCCTTGGCGCGAAGCGGTGTCGATCACGAGGTGAGAAATCGCATCTACATGGACCCAGAGCCTTGGAGCGAGGAGAGAAACGCCAACCCCGTACTGACGGTTTTGCGGCAAGCTGTGTGGGAAGACGCCTGGTGCCGGATTACGTTTGAACGAATTCATCATATCCCGATGGAGAATGAAGCAGCCGTTTTCGGATTGGTGGCGAAAGCGGGACGGTGGTACATCATCTGGGCGGACCGAGACGGCGCCATGCATGTCGACCGGGGATCGCGCGTGCTCGATGCAACGCATCTTGATGAGACATTCGAGCGTCCTCCGGAGTTTGATTTGGTTCGGTTCTGGAAGACATGGGAGCCTCAGTATGAAAGCGCACGACCTCGGTTTTCTGTCCAAATTCGGATTCGCCTCCACAGCATGGAAGGCATCAAGCGACGATTGGCGGGACATAGCATCCAGATTGACGCGACAAAAGCGGGGCAACAGTGGATCCCGGCACGGCTTGAATTTGACTCGTTCGAACATGCGCGCGCCACGCTCCTCTCGTGCGGCGGAGCCGTCATCATCGATGAGCCGAGGGCTCTGAAATTGTCGGTTTGCGACTTCGCGGAGCGGACGATTGAGGCCAACGCTCAACAGACGACGGGCCTGTAACGCCCTTCACAAGAAACACATAATTTGCACAGAAAGAACACATGGTTATCGAAAAACGTGGAGTCATTCGAAAAAAGACGGATGGTTTCAGTCTCGCGTTGACGCTGGAATGATCTGAAGGATGGATTTTGGGCAAGTACTTCGTCAAGCGAGCTGTTTCCACGATTCCTGTTCTGCTGCTTGTAGCCTTGTTTTCGTTTGCCATCGTTTCGATTTATCCGGGCAACTTCTATACAAGCTACAAGCTTGCCTTGGCCCTTCGCATGGACGTGGACGGCCGCCAGGAGGTACTGGAGCAGTACGAAGCGATTCTTGCGCTACGCGGGCTCGATAAACCGTGGCTGGTTCAATTCTACTATTGGTTGGAGGGAATGGTCGTTCGGGGAAGCCTGGGGTTTTCGTTTGCAACGGGAACACCGGTCACCCAAGAAATTCTTGGACCTCAAAGCGGTCTCTGGTGGACGCTGATTATCGTGGGGAGTTCCGTCCTCATTGGCGCGCTTGTGGGGATTCCCATGGGAATCCTTGGCGCCGCCTATTATCGGAGTCCGCTTGATGTCTGCATGTACTCGGCCACGTACGCCGTGGCGGCAACCCCCCCTTTCGTCGCGGCGTTGCTTTTCTTCGTGATCTACAATTTCTTGAATCCAAACGACCTGCTTGTCCCCGGCGCTTGGGGTCTTGTGACGCCGGCTCAAACCTATGCCCCGATGTCGATGGCG
Organism: Candidatus Bipolaricaulota bacterium; assembly: GCA_028277345.1. Lineage (GTDB taxonomy): Bacteria > Bipolaricaulota > Bipolaricaulia > UBA7950 > UBA9294 > SPBW01. The sequence continues at coordinate 77,163 of JANQGM010000039.1, forward strand.
AAATTCTTTGACTACATCAAGCATCTTTCGCTGACTTGGCTAATCGTCGGAGCTCCCGTGGCTGTGATGATCGCCCGGTATTTGAGAGCCAGCTTGCTGGAGATCCTGCCCCAGAAGTACATCACCACTGCGAAAAGCAAAGGACTTTTCTCAATCGTGGTATTGATCAAGCATGCCCTGCGCAATGCCCTTCATCCGATTGTGAGTATGTCCGGCTTTCTGTTGACGGCGACCATGACCAACTCGATCATTGCGACAACCGTTCTCGCGCAACCTTCGTTTGGAAGGCAGCTTCTTCATTCAGTTCAGACTCAGGACCAGGCGATGATTACGGCGATTTTGCTCATCTACGGGGTCCTTCTCGTTGCCGGCACGCTGCTTTCCGATCTCCTGCTGGCAGTCTTGGATCCGAGGATTCGGTACGACTAGAGGCGCCCCGGCCGATCGATCTGAAGCACAAGCAAGGTTGCTGTTTCCCCGAATTTCTGGCGCCACATGTGTAGAGCAGGCGAATGGACGATTTGTTTGTTTTCAGTGGGTCGCCCCAGACGGCGTTGCATGAGGCACCCTCAAACGCCCAATCCACAAGCCTGCGAACGGCTTTCGTTCCAAGCCCCTGGGTGCGGTAGCTGGGAGAACGCCCGTATCCGATCTTAACGTTGCCATTCTCATCTGGCGACTCCTTGAATCCGATGGCTCCAACTCCCACATTATCGGGCTCTAGGATGATGAGCCAGTAGGTCAACCAGGAATGTTCAACGCGAGGAGCATCTTGCATCTTCTTCAGTTTGGTCCCGATGGCACGCAGCAAGTGGCACGCGAACAGGTCTTTGGCAATCGTGATGGAGAGCGTGCATTCCAGTGCGGCGGAAGAGGTTGTGGCGAGGTGAAACTGTGACGCAGGAAGAGACGGCAGGCGGAGCCGACCGATGCAATCGAAGAAAGGGGAAGGGCTGCCATCAAGCTCTCTTTCGGTGCGGCATCCATGCCTGGGCGAGCTGCATCATGCAAGCAGGCCTGCTCCCGTTCAATTTACAGCTGGGCAGGATGGTGCTAGTCCAATTCTAGGATGAGAAGGTCGTCAAATGCGAGGTGGAGCTGACCTGGATCGTACATCATCGCGGCAATCCCGACGCCCCCCGATGCAATGGCGGCGTCGACTTCTGAATAGATCTCAGTGCCGTTGACGAAAAAAGTGAACGAGTTACCATTCGCCAGGATTGTGATCTGATTGATCGCATTCCCCGTATTAATAGCGGCTGAGGGGACCCAAGGGGTAATCTCGGTTCTTGTGCCATTGACGATCTTATGAAAACAGGCGTAGCCGTCTCCTGAAATGGCGAAACGGTAGTAATTGCTGCCGTCGAGGACGCGAAAGAGAACTCCGTACCCATTGTCAAGAGGGCCGGAAACTTGCCTCGCTGTCACATCAAGGCGGAAGTCGGCGAAGGGTCCGTCGTTGCTGTTGTAACTTCCCAGCCAACGATCTGCGACCTTGATGAGGGCGTGGTACTCGCCGTTTTCGACCCACCAGGCGCGATCGGCATTGTCATTCTGCAACCAGTCTTGCGGGTTAGCAAACGTCTCCTCGTACAGGATGACCGGTCCGATCGGACCAAACAGCGTACAGGCCGAGAGCAGGACAACACTCATCAGCAGCATTCCAGCTTTTGCTTGTTTCATGATTCCCCTTTTCGTCAAGCTCGATTCAACCACGAATAGCAGGGCCAGTCAACTTGCACAGTGGATTCACTCCCTGTGCCGGGTTTCGGTCTTCGATCGGCGCAGCTGAACGATGAACGTCCCAGCAGCGACAATGAGCAATCCCAAAACCTGGAGCCATCCCAGCGTTTCCCCGAGAAACAGCCATGCCAGCACTGCAATCTGGATGAGCATCGTGTTGTTGATGACACTGGATTGTGCCGCGGTGAGCGAGCGGAGGGAATGATTCCACAAGGTGAATGCTAAGGCGGTATTCACAAAGGCAAGCCATCCGATGATGGCCCAGCTGCGAAGGCTTAGCGGAGGAATGCCTTGCGCGCCTGCGCCAACGGCGAGCAATAGAATGGCGCCCGTTCCCATGCTGATGGCGGTAACAACGAGGGGCGAGGCCAGCTGCGCGCGATTGACGGCACGTCCGAGGAGGGCGGCGCCTCCGTTGGCGAGCACGGTAAAGATGGCCAAGCCGACGCCCAGCGCACTTCCTCCCCACGTTCCGGAGGGAACGAAGTAGAGCAATGCGCCGGCCAGCACGAGGCTGATGCCCAACCACTGAAGGCCGCGAAGACGCTCGTTGAGCGCGAAGACACCGGCGATGGCGACCACAATGGGAGAAAAACTCAGGAACAAGCTAAAGGGGATGGCCTCTAGATAGCGTAGGGTTAAGAATTGCCCGCCTTGAGTCAACGTATAGAAGACGATGCCAAGGAGAAGAAGAGCGCTCCATTCCCGCATTCCAAGAGGCCTCACCTCCTCACGGCGTTTCCACAACCCTGGGAGGAGGAACAGAACGGCTAGGCCATATCTCAACCCGGCAAAGGTCAGGGGCGGGATATCGACCAACCCCCATTTGATCAGCACCCAAGAGGTGGACCAAAGAAAGGTGACCAACAAGGCTTCAAGAACGGATCGAACGTAACTCGCGCGACGCATATGCACCCCTTTCGTACGGATTGGCCGTACGTACGGTGCCGGCCTAATCCCTCCCGGCTTTTATCCGATAAGGTGCTACGCGCTTGGCTTTTGTGACGCTCGGTCCAGTCCTGTTGTTCAGCGGAACCCTAGTCACTCAGGTCGGCCGTGATCATTATCGTCATCCGCGGCATCGCTGGCAATTCTCTCCGCTACGTCTTCTGGGATGAAGGTTCCTCTCCTCCCATGTCCAACCGGAACGGCGGGTAGTCATCGTGCATGAGGGCAACGTAACTGGCGACACGCAGAACCCAACGATTGAGGCCTATGAGGAAGTCGAACATGCCGCGCGGGTAGCGTCCCGTAAACAGAAGAACGAAGCCCGAAACGATGGAGAGGATGAGGATAAGGCCTCCTCCCACTTCGATCAGTGAGCCTTCTCCCAACGTGTCGTTGAAGGCCCATGTCCACATCCCGCTCGTAAAAATCCCAACGATGACGTAGTGAGGAAGCGCCAACAGCCACCACTTGACAAGGGCGAGACCGCGGGACACGGATTCGGGATAGGCCACGTTGAACCGTGCCGGATACTCGACATCTTGAAGGGTGAATGGTGGATACCGATCCGTGGCGAGGCACGAGTAAGCGTAGAAACCGACGCGCCATGTCCAGCGCATGACGCCGACGTTGAAGTCAAAGATCCCTCGTGGGTAACGCCCTGTAACCAGAATGGCGATCCAGGCAAAAAACGTGAGAATGCAGAACGCCGCCCACAAGAACGCCAGGACGATGTAATGGGGAATGGCCAAGAACCACTTGACAAGCCAAAGCACGGGGCTCAAGGCGCCATCAAGGGAGCCTGTCACGGATGCCGGATAGGTTGCCGTCGCGGCGGGAGCGGCCTCGAGCATTTCCCCTTTGACGGGTGAACGGGTTGCAGCTAGGAGTAGGAGGGAGGCCAACGCCGCCAGGACAATGCCGGGGGCAAGAAGGCCCAGGCTGATGGGGTAGAGGATGGGAAGCCGGACTCCGGCGACAGCGGAAACTTCCACGCCCGCTTCCGCAGACGCATTCATAACGACGACAGACCAACGTCCGGGCGCGAGCTGCCAGGTGAGTGTTTGCTCGCCAACGCCTTGAGCATAAGAAGTCCAGAAATCGAGAGCTTCCGGTGTTTCTTGAGGGGCATCGCCGCGGCGTGAGGTGATCCGGACATCGTCCCAACGTTCGCCGAAGTCTCGAACAACGCTATGCGAAACCTGGGACAGGTAGCTATCTACGTCCTGTTCGGGAGCAATACCGATGAAGACGTCATCTCCACGCGACGACCGAGCGGACAGGCGAACGGTTGCGGCGACGTCCGATGGCCACCAATCTCCAGGATGGGAAGCGAGATCGATATCCCGCGCGACAATCGCGTACCCTTCGGTCTCCAAACGATAGGACGGACTGGTGAAGAATCCATCGGCGTCTCTCATCGAGTGGTGGGCCCACAGAAGCGTTCCCCCGCCAATGAGTAGTCCCAGAGCCACTAATGCCAATACCGATCCGATAATCGCCGCAATTGCCTTTCCCGCTGTCATGAGCCCTCCTTGAATGCTAGACGGTACCTCGACCGATCAGTTTCGCCAAATGGCGCGAATCGGAAAGACCCTGGACCGTGCGGCGTGACCCTCCTCGCAGCCTAACTCGTGCTTGAGAAGAGCGAGGGGAGGTTCATGAGAAGTTCCATGTCTCCGGCTATGGTGTACTGCTTTGTCATATAGGCGGTCGCCCCCGACAACTCCCCTCGGGCGATCCCCAGCCACACGTCGCGGGGCGTGCGAATGACGAGGTTTGGATGAGGATGCTCGCCTTCGAAGGACGCGCAGCATCCATTCTCGATAACGGTGAAATAGAGCCCTGGCGTTTCGTTGGAGACCTCGAACTGAATGACCACGGATAGCGATGCGGCCGCCTCCGCGCGGAATGACTGCGGCATTCCAGCCACCACATCTCGTACCGTCTTTAGTTCCGTCGGAGCCGCCAGGGGAATGCCGGGATGGGGTGCAGGGCCGGATTTATCCCTGCGCTTTTCTTCGGAGGGCATGTCGACGCCCTGCGAACGCCAATAGGCGTTGACAAGGTTCGCGTAGACTGCAGGATCCGAGGCAAGGGAGCGATCGAGAATGGCTTGCGTCTCCGGCTGGATGCGTCCGGCGTTGACGACCTCTGTGCCGGCATGAAACGCTGCTTCCAGATACTCACGCACAGATTCCTTCATTTCGGGAATCCGGAGCAAGGGTCCGGCGCCGCAACAGATCATTCCCAGAACCTCCCGGTCCGGAGCGTCATGGAGCAGCTGAAACGTGCGTTTGAGGCCGTCGAAATGGTGGGTTTCGGGAAAGCCGGCATTGGAGATCAACACGCTACGCCGCGGGGTTCCCTCCCAACGCTGAGGATGAATGAAATGATCCCCCCTCTTGAGAATGGCGGGATGGGCAAGAGGGAGGCAGCGGTCGACGAAATCTTTCATCAATCCCGGCATCGTGTAGACATAGAGAGGCATGGTGTAGACAAGGATGTCCGCGCTCTGTATTCGCTCAAGGATCTCGGTCATATCGTCCTGATGAATGCAGACGCCGGGCGTACGCGTCCAGCAGACATAGCACCCGATGCAGTGATGGATGGTTTTGTCCTTCAGTTCGATGACATCGGTACGCGCTCCGGCGGAACGTGCGCCCGCCAGGAACGCCTCTTGAAGAACGGCCGTATTTCCATCCGCCCCATGCGGACTTCCATTGATGGCGAGAAGGTTCATAAGGAGCCCTTTCATATTGGAATCATCCAATATATTCAGAACCCTATACTAAGGAAGGGGCGGATACAAGGGGCAACGCGATATCATGGAAGGGCGATACAGAAGCTGCTTCCGACCCCAACCGTACTTTCCGCCCAGACATGGCCGCCATGGGCGTCGACGATTTGGCGCACGATAGTGAGTCCGAGACCGCGGCCGCTTTGATTCGCGTTGGCACGAACGGTTCGTTCAAAGATTCGTTCCAGATCGTCGGAGGCGATACCGGCTCCGGAATCGTGGATACAGAGCGTTGTCCAGAAGCCTCCAAGCCGCTCCACGGGCTGCCGAGAACACGTGACCTCGATGCGGCCACCAGAAGCGGTATGTTGAAGCGCATTGCGAATGAGATTGCCCAGGGCCTGACTCAGACGTGTACGATCCGCCTCGACGTTGATCCCCTCGTCGGAGACAACGGTTGACAGCTGGATTCCTGCGGATTCTGCTTGGGTGCGCCATCGATCCACCATCAGCGGAAGGAACTCATTGAGGTCGACCCTTTCTTTCTGAAGCGTGAGCAGGCCGGCCTCATTCTCTGCGAGCAGGCCGACATCGGAGGCCAGGTTTCGAAGCAATGCCAGCTCGCTCAGAACCCGCTCGGCGGCTTCCTCGGAGGTCTGCAATCCATCTCGCAACGCCTCGATCTCAAGTTGAATGACGGAAAGCGGAGTGTTGAGCTCGTGCGAAAGGTCGGAGATCAATCGCCCTCGAACGTCTCGCTGTTGATCAAGGGAATCGGCCATGGCGTTAAATGCTGCGCTCATGGAGCCCAATTCTCCTCGCGTCACGGGAAGTCGCCCCACGTGATCGCCCTGAGAGAGCGCGACAGCGGAATCCCTCAGGGCCGAGATCGGTTTCGAGAGTCGGCGAGCCATGAACCCTCCGAGAAGAAGTGCAAAGCCTGCGGCCGCCAATCCGCCCAAAAGCAACCCATTTTCCGTTTGCCCGATAAACGTTGTTTCTGCGACATCGAATGCCCCAGGCTGGCGGGTCGATCGAACGGTCCCGACCGGTTTTCCCGTTGCCCAATCGCGAATGGGGAATCCCTCTGTTGTGAGAGCATCCCGCCATTCCAGAGGATCAGTACTCTGGGATCCGTTGAAAAGGATATCCCCTTGAAGGTCTACAACCAGGATCGGGGCGTCGTAAAGAAGGGAATGGAACGGTTCGTCTTCCCACTCGCTCTCCCATGCTTCACCCCAGAGATGCTCGTACCATCCTTCGGCATAGTCCTCCACGGCGCCGAGCAGCTGAGCCAACAGGAAGAGGGCCTCCGAAGGGTCATCCCCGCGGTTCGCCATCCGTTGGGTCACCTCCCAGCGCATAATGGCCGAGACAATGGCATCCGATGTGGAGCCTCGGTCTTCGGCAACCTCGGCGGGTGCCGCGGTCTCCAGGGCGAGCCAATAGGCTTCGCGCGACAATCCCAATTCTTGAGCAACTATGGCATCCCATCCCAAGAGATCGAACTCGTCGACCAGGAGATCCTCCCTTGTCTCGGACTCCGGTGGCGCGTATCCGGTTTGGTCGATGAGAAACTCGGATAGATCTCCGAACTCCCCCAGCAGGTTGTATCGGACCTCAAGGAGCTGGGCGTACTCCCATGCCTGTTCCTCCGCCGTAGCTTCGACGAACGCGTCGAAGCCACGAATTGTAAAGCGGACGGCCAACAACCAACTGATGAGCACCGTCACGAGAACAAGCGCAAACAGCGCGAACGTGATCTGCCAGCGTAGCGTTCGAAGCCCCCAACGCGTCATGACCGGAAGGTATAGCCTGCTCCATACAGGGTCGTGATGTGGTGTGGATGGGCGGGGTCGCGCTCGATGAGCAGGCGAAGCCTCCGGATGTGCGAATCGATCGTGCGATCGAAGACCTCGGCGCCATCGATGCGCGCGGCATCCAGCAGTTGCTGGCGCGTTAAGACTTGATCGTGCTGGCGCATGAGCGCGGCCAGGATCAGAAACTGAGTGCTGGTCAATGCAACAGATTCTCCACGTACCGTGCAGCGACGTGCGGAGATATCGAGCTCAACCTCTCCTCCTATCAGAATTTCCTGGGTCAGTCCCTCGGTTCGCCTCAAGAGGGCGCGGGCGCGGGCCAGCAGTTCATTGGGAGAGAAGGGCTTGACGACATAATCATCGGCGCCGGCGTCCAATCCGAGTATCTTGTCCGATTCCTTGTCCTTTGCCGTGAGCATGATGATGGGAATATCCGATTCGCGACGGATAGCACGGCAGACGTCGACGCCGTTTTTCCCGGGAAGCATGACATCCAAGACGATGAGATCCACGCGCTCTTCGAGCGCCAAGGCAAGGCCGGTCAGACCATCCTCAGCGAGGAGAGCCTCGTAGCCTTCGCGTCCGAAATAGGTGGAAACCCAGTGAGCGATTCGGCTCTCATCTTCTACGATCAGCACACGCCGTGTCATGGAATCATTCTCTCCTTGTGATCGTGCAAGAACAAGCGGCACGGCGTCAGGCGCCGTACCGCTGGCGATGATCTAGAACCAGGGTTCGTGAACCGTCTCTACCATGTAGTCTTTCGATTCCGCTCTCCATTCCGCAGCCTCGTCCTCGGTCAACTCGCCATCCTTGAGTAGCTCGGCGATTTCGCTTTCTTCGCTAGCGATCAGTGCATCTACCAGAACCTGAGGATCGATGCCCTGTGCGGTGGCCAATGAAGCCAATGTGCCGCCATCGTCCAATGTTTCCCAGATGGCGTCTTCATCCAGCCCCAGAACCGAGGCGGCGGCTTCAATCGTTACCTCTTCCCAATAGGCCTCGTCCTCATCGAACCATCCCCAAGATTCGAAATCGAGCCAGCCGAACAGGAAGTCGAAAACCTGCTCGAACAGATTGGCTTCGGATTCCAAGACGGCATCCACAACGATTTCCGGCTCGACGCCGGCATCGAGAAGAGAGGTGGCCATCGACCGCTGGATTTCGATAGGAAGGTAAAGGACGTCGGGATAGCTGTCTTCATACTCCTCATCGTCGTATTCGAAGCCCTCGGCCATCCAATCCTCGAAGTCCTCGTCCTCCCAGACCATCTCATCGATGGGGAGGTAGACGAATTCCACGGCATAGACGTAACCCCAGTCTCGCCACTCTGCGACCTCCGATTCCATCAGTTCGCCGGCTTCGACTGCGCGGGCGATCTCGGCGTCGTCGGCGTGCTGAAGCGCGGCAACGATGGCTTCGGGGTCCATGCCGTTCTCCCGAGCCAGTTCGGCCAGGGTGCCTCCGTCGTCGAGATAGGATTCGAGATTCTCGGAGGGAAGACCGAGTACACCCGCGGCGATACGAATCGGATCGAACTCAGCAACATCCGTTGAATTGGCTGTTTCTTGAGCCATACCTGCCAAACTCAACATCCCGGCCACGAGAGCGACCAGTGTCCACAGCAGAGAATTCCTCATCCAGTTTCGGTTCGTCGTTTTCATTTAACTCACTCCTTTGTTGCCGGTATCGGCGTTCTACTTGGAGTGTCGAATGAGAATGTTGCAGAAATATGTCAAGGCTGAGTTCGCTATGGAACTGCGTTACAGTCTGTTCTATGAGACAGCAATATCACTTCCGCCGAACCGAACGCGGCCTTCTCGCCTGGGACGTTCATCGCCTGGTGGCGCTGGCTTCGAAGCTTCCGATTGAGGATGTTCTTCTCGATGACATCCGAGAATTGGATGAAACCTTCTGGTTCAATCATGAGGAACAGACGCCAACGTGCCGGCGGATCGCCGAACATGCGAAGCTAATGATGGAAACCGATCTGAGATACCCCATCATCCTTTCTCAAGACGGTCGAGTCATGGATGGTATGCATCGGGTTTGCAAGGCATGGATCGAGGGGCGTGCGTCGATTCCGGCCGTTCGATTGTCGGGAGATCTGGAGCCGGATTACATCAATGTAAAACCGGAGGATCTTCCCTACGACAGAGCCTAGAGTAAAGGAGGTTTCCCCCGTTTCTCGATCTCGGGCATCGAGGGCGCGGTCGGAAGGGTCCAGCTGGCAATGTGAGCGACGATCAAACATGCGACCGTGAGTCCGAACAGCCACGTGTAGGATGTCCGCTCAAGCAGCCACCCCCCGATGGCGGGCCAAAGAATGACGAAACTGCTGAGCGTATTGAAGAGCCCCACATAGGTGCTTCGTTGTCCGGGAGGTGCGAGATCGACATTCAGACTTGCGAAGCCGACAAACTGAGCCGTCTGGAAGACGCCAATGGAAACGAAGGTCCATGCATAGAGCGGCCGCCAAAGCAGGTTGGGGGCGAGCAGAAAGACTAGGGCGACCAGCGGGCCGGTCAGGCTGATGAGCGTGGCAATCTGAACAATGCGGTGATTGCCGGTTTTCTCGCTCACGCGAGCAAACCAAAGCCCGGCGAGGATCCCGCTTACGGTCTGAACCATGGCGAAAATCCCTAAGCTGGCAGGGGCAAACCCCAGCTGGTCGATTCCGAACAGCCCGAAGAATCCAAGGGCGAGGCCATTAAATCCAGACAGCAAACGAACGGCGAGCAGTCGGCGAAACGGCGCACTCTCCCTCAGAATGCCGCGGAGTTGCCGGAAATACTCGGACCATGGCGGCCGATGCTCAACCACAGGCTCAGCGGGTTCGATGACGAACAGCCACGAGACAAGAGAGAACAGGAAGCAAGCGCCTCCAGCCGCGAAACAGATGGTGTACGCGGTCGGAAAGCCGGGCCCTGAATCCCCCAAGAGGTAGGCGATCAAGAGCCCCACAGCGATGGAGATAGCTCCGCGAAGCGCGGTGCTGAATCCAAGAATTCGTCCGCGCCGCGATGAAGGAATGGCCTTGGCGAGGACATCCCACCAGACAATGGAATCTACGGACATGGCCACGAACATCGTCGTATGGAGGAGAAAAAAGAGGGCGGCGGCAAGGATGGGGAAGCGCGCGATACCCAATGCCAAAGCAAGTGCAAAGATAAGATAGGCGGGGCGTCCGATGCTGCCTGCCCGTGTGAGGTACTTCTTCTTGAGCGGTTTATTGGTCAAGCGATTGGCGAACACCAACTGCGGGGCGCGCCAGGCGCCTTCGGTCAAACTGATGATGAGGCCGACGAGGACGGTGCTTCCGGTCAACTGTCGGATGAACTCCGGCACGACAGTGGTGATGCTTACGAAGACGAGCCCAAGACCGAACCACGTGGATTCTCCGATGAAGGCCCAGGCGTTGCGTCGAACGTGTTCTCCCGCTGTTGATTTCATACATCCTCCGGCGTTCTTGCTGAAGCGCCAACACGACCGCCAATCATGGACCAGGGAGAGAACCGACCGGTCGTGCGATCGTTTCTCCCAAAATGCAAGAGGTCTTCGCGGTTTTCGCCGTGGGCTGACGCGATGGCATGCGAATTCACGGTGAAGACGGTGAAGTCGATGTGGCTTCCCGGGAAGGCCTACTCCAACATCTCTTCCAGCTCTCCGAGCAAGCGCTCGGCGCTCTTCTTGGCATTTCGATTCCAAAAGGGCCAGATGCCAAGTTCAGCATCCAAGACGAAGTTGAGTTCCCGCCGGATGAGGTCGGCGTCTCGAATTCCTGTGCGCTGCCCAAGGAAATTGTAGGTGAAGCCCCAGTATTCGGCCAGGACGACGTGATTGGGAAGATAGGTCGGATCGATGGCAATCGCGTTTTCGATATGAGCCAGCCCGGCTTCCTTGTCCCCGCCCAAGGCGGCCGGAGACATGACTAGCAACGATCCCAGCGCATTGCTGGCGCTTCCTCCCCAGTACTCGGGATCGAGTTCCACGCTTCGAGAGAACAGGGCGAGCACCTTGCCCTGCTGGAGCAGGCCTTCGATGGGGTTCAGTCCCAAGAGTTGCCCCCAGCTATCCGCCAACCACAGCAAGGCTCCGGCATCCGTTACGTAGGAGACGGCCTCATTAAAGTCTCGATCTTCGGCGTCCGCAAAAGCAGGGTTCAGGCGCAAGCTCTGAAGCCCGTAGGCCTTTCCCTTTTCGTAAAGCACCTTGTCTTCGGGCGTCTTGCCTTCGGAGAGCGTGGTCGCTTCGTAGCACAATTGGGAAAGGCGGTTTAGGACATAGGTTTGAGTGTCCAACGACAGAGACTCCAGTTCAGGCAGAACCTGTTCCAGATAATGGATGGCCAGGGTCATCGAATCCAATTCATGACGGGAGGCGTAGGCGAGATCGGCTTGCGCGATCAACTCGGCAGGCGTTTGCGCGCGAACGCTCGTGATCGCTCCGGTGAGAAGGACAAGAAGCAGGATGAGGGACGTCTCAACGGCATGACGGCGGACTCGTGTCATCAGTGTCTCCTTAGGAATCAGTTACCCGTATTTTCTTTGGTTCCTGCAATGAATCCAATATGGGAGCGCCGGGATGCTGTTGGCACATGGCTCAGCGACGAAACCAAGATCCAGATGGCGGGAATACACAGCCTCGCTCCTTTGTGGAAGCGCATGCCATATCCCTCTGCGCGGCCAAAACTACCAAACGTGATGGCCGACCTCGTGTTTGATGGTACACTCCCTGTGCTGGCGCTGAAACCAAGAGCCATTGTGGAGGCCACATGAGTCAATCCGAACATGAACAGCACCAAAGAGAGGACCTTCTCAAGGAACATCCGTGGGGAGATACGGGACAGATCGTTCTTGGGATTCTGTTTCTCGTTGTATGGATCGGCGATAGCTTCATTCTTCACCTCACGACATCGATCAACACGCAGGTTCCGCTGGGCGTTCGTGCTGCCATCAGCCTCGTGAACATTCTCGCCGCCATTTATCTGGCGGTGGCCAGCCACCGCACGATGCTGGGGGACGTCAGAGATGAACCACAGGTCGTACGCACAGGCGTTTACGGCATCGTCCGGCATCCGATGTATCTGAGCGTCATCCTTCTTTCTCTAGGACTGTTGCTCTTCAGCTTGTCGCTGGCTGCGGCAGGCGTCTGGATTCTGTTGATCGGATTCATGCACATCATCGCGCGTTATGAAGAACGCGAGTTGGTGGCCTATTTCGGAGAGGACTATCGCAACTACCAAGAGGAAGTTAAAATGTGGCTTCCCACAGTTTCCGGACGGTTGCTTGACAACGGATAGCACGGTGATACAAGACGCCCCCCGCCGCTTGATTGGAGAGGGCCGGACGGCGGAGATTTACGCCTGGGATTCCAACCGGGTCCTTCGACTGTATCGAGCCGGTGCATCTCGTGAGTGGATTGAGCACGAATGGCATGCATTCCGCACAGTTAATGAAGCGGGAATTCCAAGTCCTGCCGTTTATCCTGTCGACTCGGGAGATGGATTGATCGAGAAGGAAGGACGGCTGGGGTTTATCATGGATCGTATCGATGGTCCGACCATGCTGCGTGCTCTGACGGCGCGTCCTTGGCGCTGCTTTCGTGAGGCGCGGATCTTCGCGATGCTCCATCTGTCCATGCACCGGCACGACGGCGGCCGGTTGCCATCGCAGCGAGAACGCTTCCTTCGTATCCTGAGCCGGTTGGAAAGTGACCTGCCCGAACACATGATCGCAGGCGCTCGCTGCCTGCTGGAGGCGCTGCCGGATGGGACGGCGGTGTGCCATGGCGATTTTCATCCCGACAACATCCTGTTGAGTGAACGTGGCCCCATCATCATCGATTGGGGGCCGGCGACGGCGGGACATCCCTTGGCCGATGTCGCTTGGACGGAGTTTCTGTTTGCCCATGGAGGGGCTCCCTCAGGCATGCCTTTCTGGCGTCGTTGGATGCTGACGCTGTTTCGCCGCCTGTTTCTCAGCCGCTATAGGACGTGCTATCTGCGCGGATCGGGCTGGTCGAAAGCGGATCTAGCCAGTTGGAGACCGATCAATGCTGTGATGCGATGGGCTGACGGCATCGAGGAAGAGCGCGGCGCGTTGACTCGCCAACTTGAGCGGTATTTCCCCCTCCCAGAGAACGCAGGAGCGATGGAGAGGGGTGAATTTCGATGACTGAATCGTGCATTGTGGCTGAATTGCGGTTCGATTCAGAAACCAATATCGCTGTGAGACAACGCTTGCATGCCGTTCATCAGTTCCTCGGAAAGGATGATCCAGAAGCATTTCATCCTCACGTTTCACTGATCCCCAGCAAGTCGTGCGATGAGGCGAATTGCCTGCAACAGATTCACGAAGTAATCGCGGAGGCGCCTCCTATTGAGGTTTCGTTCTCCCATTGGGGATGGTTCCCTTCGGGAGTTGCCTTTCTCGGTGTGACGCCGACCCAGCGGCTGCTTGATCTTCATGGCGTTGTGCACACGATCTTAGCTCCCAGCTCGGAAACGCCGTGGATCGATCTCTATTGCCCTGGTGCATGGGTGCCGCATTGCACCATGGCGACCGGATTATCCGTCAGCGATGGAATGCGCGCGATAGGCTACCTGAGCGCTTCATTCGACGTCCCTCTTCGCGGAACCTGTGTGTCCGTCAATCTCATTCAACTTGCAGGCTCATCCGTCCGGCAAGTTGGTTCAGTCCGTTTCCAAGAAGCTTAGGGTGTTTTTTCCGCGGCCGCCGAAGGGAAGTCGATGATGACGGATGTTCCTTCGCCCTCCACGGAGTGAATCTCGATCGTCCCTCCGTGTTCACGGATGATGCCGAAGCTTACCGTTAGCCCTAGGCCCGTTCGTTCATCACGTGATTTCGTCGTGAAGAACGGATCGAAGGCCAGGGATGTGAGGTCATCTGACATCCCGACGCCGCGGTCGTGAATCACCACTCGAATCCATGTCTCGTTGTTCTTCCGATGCGGCTCAACGCGGATCGTCATCGTTTTGGAAGGGTCGAATCCGGGGTGCTTGAGATCCAGCGCATCTCTGGCATTCATCAGGAGGTTTACGAGAACCTGTTGGATTTGGGGGCGAGAGCAGTGGATGTCGGGAACCGGTGTATCAAGTTCGGTATGTACCGTAATCTGACTACGAAGAAGAGCGGTATTGATTAATGGAAGTGCATCACGAACGATGCTTCGCAGATTCGCCGGCTGGCGTACGCCCCGATCCTCTCGTGCGAAGGCAAGAAGATTCCTCACGATATGGGCGATCCGTTCCCCTTCCAATAGAATGTTTCGCGCATAGTTCACAGCATCCGGGTCCTCAATTCGTCCCTCGATGAGTTCGGCATAGCTCATCATCCCCATGAGAGGGTTGTTGATTTCATGAGCGACCCCTCCGGCCATCGTGCCCAGAGATTCCATTCGTTGCTGATGACGAAGGGATTCTTCGGTCTGCTTGCGACGGGTGATGTCCGCGCAAAATGACACCAATCGGTTTGGCCCAAGGGTGACAGCGTCGAGCTGAACCCACAACTCCGAGCCGTCCTTTTTGATCAATCGCGTCTCTCCACTGACGATCCCGTTGGCCATCAGTGACTCGAAAAGGGACATTTCTACGTCGTCTCCGATACTCTGAGATATCCCGCGAATGCCAAGGCGCAAGAGTTCCTCCCGCGAATATCCCGTCATACGGCAGGCCGCGGGATTGGCATCGATAAGTTCTGCATCGGCATTGGCCACGAAAATGGCGATGGGCGCTTGCTCGATATAGGTCAACAGCCGGCGTTCGCTTTCACGAAGGGTCATTTCGGCGTGCTGACGTTCAGCGATTTCACGTTGAAGGATTCCCATGTTTGAGGCGAGCTTTCGTCTCATCTCTTCGAAGGTCGTTGCGAGGTCCCGGAGTTCGCGGATTCGGCTAGGCGTGGGAAGGGCCTCCAAGTGCCCTTCGCCGATGGCGTGGGCAGCCGATGTCAGCGTCTCCATTGGCTTCGTGACCCATCTCACAATTCCGATCCCTGCCCCGGAAATGAGCACAAGCATGACAGCCAGCAGGAGGAGCGTCGTTCGTGTGCTCGTGACGATATTGCGCATGAAATCTCGCTCAGGCGCAACGATCACGGAGAGCCATTCGATACCATAGGAATCGACGATCTGATGGATTTGGATGAACTGGCGGTCTCCGGAGATGCGAAACGCGTCCTGATGATCGTGGGTGAATTCGAAGCCCCCCAAAGTATCTTGAATGTATCGAGCGGCATGACGAATCAGCGGTGCATCGCTTTCCCGCGAATGCAGTCGCCGAAAGGTCTCCGTTGTCTCATCCATGTCCAGTTGAGGTTCTTGGGTAGAGCTGGCAACGATGTGTCCTGTTCGGTCGACAATGAACCCCAATCCTTCGCGTCCGTACTCCAAGGTCCGCATGAACTCATCGATTTGGGATAAGAAGATGTCCGTCGATAGGACAAGAAGGAGGCCTCCCTCATCATCGTAGATAGGGTAGCTGGCGGCGATGGCCATATCGTGACCTGAGAATAGGACATAAATGTCGCTCCATGTGGCCTCTCCGGCGCGGAGGGCGGCTTGAAACCACGGACGCGTACGCGCGTCGAAGCTGGGGAGAGACAGCAAAAGGTTTCCACGTTGTCCGGATGCGTCGACGCTGAATTTCTGAAAGCTGCCGCTTTGAAACCCTTCGGTCTCGATGACGTAAAGCGGTCCACCGGCTCCCTCTCTCCCGGCATCGATCAGCCCTCCTGTGGGCGAACCGGCATAGATGCTGGAGATGGACTCATAGATCACGATCTGCTCAAGAAAAAGCGCTTCGAGTTCCCTCGGTTCGAATGCAGCGAGATCGACCAAGTGAAGGGCGGCGGCATTGGCTCGGTTAATCTCATGAGGAACAGCCAGAAACCGCTGAATGTGCTCCTTAATTCGTGAGCCGATGGCTGATTGAACGGCCCGTGCGCCGTTCTCGGCGGATTGCTTCGACTGCCAGTGCCAGACTAAACTTGCGATCCCAAAGGATGCAATAAGCAAGATGATGAGGGATAGAACAACGGCGTCCCGAAGGCGGAGCCCCTTTGGAGGTTGGAGCTTCTCGGATGCGTATCTGGGGTTCATTGGAATCACCCTTAATCTGGACCTTACCATACACTATCACTATTTGAATCTGATGGTGCAGCGTGGCCACAAGGGACGATGACCAACCACGCTGCCGTTGCGAAATAGACCGAAGCGTTGATGCTTGGGAAGGTCTCTTCAAAACGGGTCTTTCGATCGGGGCACCCTCGTTTTTCAGCGCTTTCTTGAGCGAAGCGGATGGGTCGTATCCAGTCGTGTGCATTGATATCTCGCCTTCCGGTATGCTCTTCGCATGGCTGATCAACCGCTCTACAAACGATCGAATACCCGCGTCCAAGCCATTGTTGTACGCGCCCGGCAGATCCTTATGGCGAAGCGTCGAGCCCCATCGGGCGAGTATTGGTGTCTTCCCGGAGGTGCGCTTGAGCCCCACGAAACGCTAGAAGAGGCTGTCATTCGCGAGTTACGTGAAGAATGTCAGGTTGCGGGGACGGTTCTCCGGCTGACCAGCAATCTGATCGAGGCATCAGGTGTTGAGTCCTTTACCTATCTGGTGTCCATTGGAGATCAAGAACCCAAGCTGGGACACGACCCGGAAGTCGACGAGGCGAATCCTATTTTGATTGATGTTCGCTGGATGGCTTTGGATGATATTCCCGAACGGGATCGCGCGTTTCTTTGGCAAGCTGGATTGATGACGGTTCCGGGATTCCTCGAAGAGGTTGAAGCCTGGGGAGATGCGATCAGCTGCCCGGACTGTATCGGCTAGCCTGTTGCCGCCGTTGGCGGCCAGAGAGATGAGAGCGAAACGTCGTTTAGGAGGGAGCTTGCAGCGAACGACGCAAGCGTTCGCGCCGCTCACGGTGCCGAGGATGGGCGTCGATGGCGGGATTGTAGATGTCGTGCTGTAGTACGTCGGCATCCTTCAAGAGTTCTTCGAAAGGGCCATGCACAACGTCCTTTTCGGAATGGTGCGTGATGGCCGAGCAGATCGTATCAATCTCCTCGTCAGAGAAGGATTTCGTGGATCGTAGGATGTGCCGCGCGCGGGCCGCGCTACGCAGGCCGTGATGCGTTGGATCCCCTGTTTCGTAGCTGACCAAGTCATGCAACATCCCGGCGACGGCGGCGATTTCTTCATCCAATCCTCGGGTTCGAGCGATCAAGACAGCGGTTGCTGAAACGCCGTAAAGATGGACAAACCCACAACGCATCTCTACGCGATCCATCATTCGATCGAGGAGCTTGTCGACGATATTGCGGACGTCTTCGAGTCGATTCATGGGCTAAGCATACCCGCATTTTGCGGATGCTTCGGCTTGGGGTGATGGGGTCGCATGCCATAGGATAGGGCGTCGGCGTCAGTGTTTACCTCAGCATTTACCTCTTTTTGGCTCCATCCTCCGTTTCTTGTTGATGGAGAGCGTTGAATTTCGATATGGAGAAAACATGCAAATCTCTGGTTTAGCGTTATCTGATGTGCAAGACGTTTTGAGCGATGTCCTTGACGAGCGCGTACGTGGGATTGAGGTGCATCCTCTTGAGGAGAGCTTGAGAGAACGGCCGTGGCGATTGGAGCTTGAGCTTGCGCGGACACACGTCAAGTTCTACTCCGGGGTGGAAAGGGATGCAGCCGGAATGAGGCCGTCGCGTTGCGCTTCATGCAGACTCAGGAGATCCCTGCGCCTGTCGTTTTGCTTTGGGATGAATCAAGCGATCGACTAGAGCAGCCGGTCTTCATCTCCGAGTTCGTTGACGGAGAGCCTCTGCTTCCGCCATGAAAGCGCAAGAGTCATGGGCATTGGACCTGTACATCGCGACCGCATTGCGATTGCAGTCAATCGAGCGGTGCGATGTCCCACCTGATACCCTGGAGAACCTTGAAGTGGGCGAATCGGCAGAAGATGTGCTGCCTGAGGCGTATCACATGATGGCAACAAAGGACGATCCTGTGGAGCGAGCCTAGGCACGGCTATGCGGGCAACGCCCTGAAAGGATCACGCCTCAATTCAGCAATGGCGACCTCTGGCCTGAGAATCTTCTCATCCGGGATCGGCAGCTTGTCGGTGTCATCGATTGGCAACATGCCGGATTTAGCGATCCGCTGTTCGAGTTTCTTCTCCCCTTCTTTCTCGTTCCAGAGCTACGAGGACTGGGTATGGAGGAGAGGTTTTGTCGTCACAAAGGCATCGATCCATCTGCCTTGTCCTGGCACCACGGACTCGAGTTCTTTGATTCTCTGCGATGGGTCATGAAGACGGGGAAGCCTTACGAGATGCACACCGAGGAGAGCCTCCGCGCCGATCTTGAGCGCTGGCTCAGCGAGGGCTGATTCAGCGAACGGGTGGGGCGGCTAGCCGTCCCACTCGTCTGCCAGAATGGCATAGCGAACCGTGTCGATCCATGCCCCATCCGGGTTCTCTGGGGCATGAGCCTTGACGAAATGCGCTTCCTTACGCATTCCCAAGCGCTCCATCAGCTTCCATGAGCGCTCGTTCGTGAGGGGGGTGCCCGCAAAGATCCGATGATAGTTGCATTCAGTGAATGCGTGGGTGATGAGTGCGCGCGCGGCTTCCGTCGCCAAGCCTTGCGCGCGATGATCGATGCTGAATCCCCAGCCGATCTCGCCTTGCCTCTCTCCATCGCTAACGAGACTGAGTAAGCCAATCACGCAGCCACTCTCCTTCAACTCCACGGCCAAATCGACGCACTGGTTCGCTTCGAACAGGGAATAACCGGCTTGCGTGTCGATGTAATTCATCAGCTTGCCGCGATCTTCGCGAGGGATATTGGCGGTTTCCCGAGCGACCGATTCGTGACGTGTCAGCGCCACGAGATCGTCAATATCCGAATAGGCAAAGCGGCGAATGATCAGCCGGGCTGTGCGAATGGGTAATGTCACAAGCGCTCTCTCCTCTGCTCTCGGC
This sequence comes from Candidatus Bipolaricaulota bacterium, assembly GCA_028277345.1. GTDB lineage: Bacteria > Bipolaricaulota > Bipolaricaulia > UBA7950 > UBA9294 > SPBW01. The sequence continues at coordinate 96,419 of JANQGM010000039.1, forward strand.
GATAGCCGCCAGGGCTCAAGATCGACAGACTCATGCTCTTGCTAGATTCCGTCGCTGAAACTCCTACGGAAACAGCCGATGTCTGTTCCATTACTCATTGTATCTGGAACAGATCCAACCCGGGCACGATGGAATGCGAAGCAGCTCTCGACGGACGATCGCGGGGTGAGTTTTGTATAGTCAGTGCATGGAGGCGAAGGTGCAAGGTCCCAAGCGAAAGCGAACCCTGGAGAACGTCAGTCTTGTCGTTGATCACGATGCCAAGGCGTGTGGCGAGTTGGGGTACTGTCACTCTTTTGTGATCTGCCTTGCCACAGCCCTGGATGCGGCCGGTTATGCGATTGAGCCCGCGTGGTTGATGGGTGCTACGGGCTTCGCCTTTCGCATCTGGGTCCATGATCGGCTCCTGCCTCACAATATGAATACGTTCGACTGGAATCTCATTCTTCCTCAGGCGGTGGCTCGCGCGGGTGTCAGTCCCATCTACTTCCAGCGAGGAATCGATCGCTTGGACCGCGAAGCCGAATTCCGCGAGCGTGCTCATGACGCCATTCGACACTCCATTGATCGTGGAATCCCCGTGATCGCGTGGGATCTCAATGATCCTCCGATGTGGGGACTGATTGTGGGGTACAACGATCACCTTGAAACCTACGATACGATGGCCATCATGGATTACAGGATGCCTTTACCCTATGGGGCGCTTGGTCAGCGGGATGTCCAGATTCTCTCGGTCATGATTTTGGGCAACGAACGGGAGTTGAATGAAGCTGAGACGCTACGGCAAACCCTAGAAACAGCCCTCCTCCATGCTGAAGGGAAAGAAGGACGATCGTTTGCGGAGATGGCGTCCGGACTTGCGGCCTATGACCTTTGGGCTGAGCGAATGACGCCAGGAGCGTTGGCCAGGCACGAGCTTCAGTTCGCCGCCTACTATGCAGAGATGTTTTACTCCTTCCGCTACTACGCAAGGGAGTATTTACGGAAACATGCACTGGGAGCTGCGGCGCTTGAGCGTGCTGCCCATGCCTACGGCGATGTTGCCGAAGTGCTTCGAGGCGTTCATGCGGCCTTGAGCGACCTCTGCCCACTTACGGATGCGCAGCGCATCGGCATTGCCGATGACATCCTCCTAGCCAAAGCGCACGAGATCCGAGGGTTGCAGTTCGTGCAAGAGTTCCTTGAAACCAAGCGGTGATCGCGCCCCTTTGGGCGCGCGACCGCTTGGCTTTTTCTGGACCACGTTGCGAGACGCCTCTAGGGCTTGATCGCGCGGACGCTGATGCTGGCGATTGTTCCTGCTAAGTCTCTTGCTGACTCGAGTGTCAGACCTAATGCTTCAAGATCGATCTCTTCGCCGTCGAAGACGATCGTGCCCTTCGGCGAGGTCGGAAACGCCGCGCTGAAAGGGGTTTCTGCAACGATCTCTATGCGTTCGAAGCCAGCGTTGCGGATGTGGTCAAGGTAATCACCCTTCATTGAGGCGCCGGCAACGCAGCCGACATAGGCCTCAATGGAGCGCTTGATGGCCGCCGGGAGCGGCTTCAACTGAACGATATCTGAGATCATGAGACGTCCCCCCGGGCTCAATACGCGGAAGGCTTCGCGGAAGACCTGCGGCTTGTCCGGCGAGAGGTTGACGACGCAATTGGACAGGATGACGTCGATTGCCTCATCGGCGACAGGCAGGTGCTCGATTTCGCCGAGCCGGAATTCGACATTTCGGATTCCATGACGCTCGGCATTTGTGCGTGCACGATCGATCATCTCCGCCGTCATATCCACACCGATGACGGCGCCATCATCACCCACAGCATCGGCTGCGAGGAAGCAGTCGATGCCCGCGCCTGAACCTAAATCGAGAACCCGTTCTCCGGGCTTCAACGAAGCAAGCGCCGTTGGGTTACCGCACCCGAGCCCCAAGTCCGCGCCTTCGGGGAGCGACGCAAGTTGTTCCCGGCTATAGCCGACACGGGTGCTGGCTGATGACGAGCAGCATGACGAGGAAGATGATGTGCAGCAACCCGCACCGCGCCGCGCTGCTTCTCCGTATCGTTCTCGAACGGCCTTTCGAACGCTGTCTGTTGACTCCATGAGACGCTCCTATTCGTGGGATTCGTGCAGATGGGAGATGTTGCCGAGAGTGGATTGAACGACTTGAACCAAGTCATCGGCCTTGGTGAGTAGAATGCAGCAGACGTTCCCCTCCTTCTCGATGGTCGTGAGCGCGAGCTTGTCCTTTGCTTTGATTCCCGCACGCAGGCGGACGTCCTTTGGCAAGACCATCTGTCCGCGCTCGTCGACTGAAACGAGCGATTCGACCTTGAGGCAATGTCCTCCACACGATCCAAGGGGGTTCGCGACCGGCTCCGTCATGTCTGCCTCCGTATTTACTGATTAATCAGATTAGTAAGAATAACAAGATTAGACTGAATATCAAGCGAGTTGTTCTGGATGGGCGCTCACGTTAGGCTCGTTTGAGAGAGGAGGAAGGATGAGAAAAGGGGTTACTTTCGTGTTTCTTCTATTGATCGGATGGATGGCTCTCGCGGATCAGGCGCCGTTGCTCGCTGTGGAGAGCGTGGACCTTGAACGCTATATGGGACGATGGTTTGCTATCGCCAGCATTCCGACATCCTTTGAACGACAGTGCGCTCAAGGAACGACGGCCGAGTACCAGCTGATGGAGAATGGCAAGGTTCAGGTCATCAATACCTGCTACGATACGGATGGAAACGTGGATATTGCCCGCGGCGCCGCATGGCTTCCGAACCGTGCTGAGCCGAGCAAACTGAAGGTGAGTTTCGTCAAGTTCCTCGGAGGATGGTGGTTCGGCGCCCCTTACTGGATTATTGACTTGGCCGCTGATTATTCTTTCGCCGTTGTTGGCCATCCGTCACGCACGTTCGGATGGGTTCTCTGCCGCACGCCAGCCATGCCCGAAGAAGTTCTGAGTGGGATTATCGAACGATTGGAGCTACAGGGGTATCGATGGTCGGAGTTCCGGATGATCGATCAGTCCGTCAACCTTCCAGAAGGGGCGAGTTGAGATGATGCGGCGCATGGTCATTCTTGTTGCGGGGATCATGGTGTTCGGCCTATCGTGCGCGGCTCAATGGCCCGATCTCGAGGGGCGGTGGGCGATGATCCAGGTCTATCCTCAAATTGCGGTTCTTCCGTTTGCGGGTGAGGTCTCCCGAACCAGCTATGTCGTCCAAATGGTGGAGATTGTGCAATCCGGAGCCGCATTGACATTGCTCGACCGGTACTGTTTGACGCACGTCGAGGACGGAACTCCGCTTGTTGTTACCACCATTCCGCGCGCCTTCATGGCGTCGCTTCGCCCTCAACCGCGCACGGCGATCTTGTCGGAGACCGACGACGGCCTCTCCTTTGTTCAAGCGCCGTATGTGGAAGTTCGTGGCGCGCTGTTGGAGGATGAGATTGCCGATGCGTTGCCAACGGAGGCGGCCGACCCACGCGTGATTGATCAGGATGGAGATGGGAATCCGGGGTTAACGGTCTTCGTGCTGATCCTGGGGATTGTCGAGGGAGAAACCTACATCGTTCAGCGTGTGATGACCGAGTTAACGGGAACCGTTGTCTTCTCCGATCGCATCGAAGGAACGATCCAATGGACGGATGAGCAATCCGTGCTGGAGGCGTCCAACCCGTTGTTGAAGGTTGATACCATCGGATATCCTGACCCCGACCCAACCGCTCACCGGTTTCTCATGGTGCGGGTCGACGAGAACTGGACATGCGATCGGTTGAGCGAAGAATGGGCAACGTTGTTCAATATCGAGCTGCCAGACGATGCGATGTAGCCATTCCGTCTTGAACCCTCTATCATCTCCATAAGCTGTAGCGTGGGGTTTGCGAACCGATTCGCCAGGCAACGAGGGGGGACATGTCGAGACATCATCCGAAAACGGTGTTGATCACAGGGGCATCCTCTGGGATCGGCTATGCTTGTGCGCGGCACTTGGCGTCGCTGGGGCACACGGTCTTCGGAACATCGAGACAGCCTGAGCGCGCGTTGCCTCTGTGCGTGAAGTCCGCGATCGAGTCGCTGACGTCCCTTCATTTTCTTGTGGTCGATGTCAACGATGCAGAGATCGTCGATCGTGCAGTTGATGAGATCGTCGAGCGCGCCGGGAGGTTGGATGTCATCATCAACTGTGCAGGCTTCGGGATCGGAGGATCGATCGAAGAGACCTCGGATGACGAAGTCCGGGCACTGTTTGAGACCAACGTTCTAGGCGCTTTAAGGGTGATCCGGGCAGCGTTGCCCATCATGCGAAAGCAGCGGAATGGCCTCATCATCAACTTCTCATCCATTGGCGGGCTGATGGGGTTGCCTTTCCAGGGATTCTACAGCGCCACGAAATTCGCGATTGAGGGACTCACCGAAGCGCTTCGCATGGAAGTTCGACGGTTTGGGGTCCGCGCTGTGCTGATTGAACCCGGCGATTTCAGCACGGGCTTCACCGATCGACGCAAGCTTGTCACTGCCTCCGAATCAAGTGACACCTATCGCGACGCGCAGCAGCATGTGCTTTCGATTGTGGAGAAGGATGAGCGCGGCGGGAAGTCGCCTGAGTCGATCGCACGATTGGTCGCTCGCATTCTTCGAAAACGGTATCCCCGCGTTCGCTATACGATCGGCCCGGTGGCGCAACGCATCGCGGCAGGGTTGAAGCGGATCCTCCCATCGACTTGGTTCGAGTGGATTCTCTCGATGTACTACGGCGTTCGATCCTAGGAAGAAAGGAATCACTTTGGACGTATTTGAGAAGTGCCGAAGTTTCGCCTCCGATCCCGCCATTGCGGAAAGCATGGGCTATCCGGCTAATCCGCAGAAAGCCAAAGAACTAGGGCTCTATCCCTTCTTCATCCCAATGGATCAAGCCGAAGGTACAGAGGTCGTGATCGATGGCCGGCGGCTGATCATGCTGGGGTCAAACAACTACCTTGGACTCACCATGCATCCGGACGTCCGCGAAGCCGCCCACGCGGCACTTCGTGAATTCGGGACGAGTTGCACGGGATCTCGGTTCTTGAATGGGACACTGGCTTTGCATCATGAGCTTGAAGCCCGCTTAGCCGCCTTCTTGGGCAAGGAAGATGCCATTGTGTTCAGCACGGGATATCAAACCAACCTGGGGGTGTTTTCCGCTCTTATCGGACGAAACGATATCGTCGTTTGCGATAAGGAGAACCATGCCTCTATCGTTGATGGATGCCGCCTATCGCTGGGACGCATGAAGCGGTATCGGCACAATGACATGGAGGATTTAGAGCGTGTTTTGGCCTCGTGTGATGAAAGCGCGGGGACCTTGGTGGCCACAGACGGCGTGTTTAGCATGAGCGGCGAGCTGGCTCCACTGCCGGAGATCACAGAGATCTGCGCGTCCCAAGGGGCGCGCTTGCTTGTCGATGATGCACATGGAATCGGCGTTGTCGGCGAAGGGAGGGGAACCGCCCATCTCCAAGGCGTCGCGGAGCGAGCGGACCTCTTGCTCGGCACCTTCTCCAAATCGTTGGCTTCGATTGGCGGCTACGTGGCAGGGGATCGGGACACGATTTCTTGGATTCGGCATCTTGCGCGATCGCTCATTTTTAGCGCGAGTCTTCCGGCGCCCAACGTCGCTGCGGCGCTAGCGGCATTGGATATCATCGAGCAAGAGCCGGACCGGGTCGACTGCGTCAACGCGATTGCCGATCGCATGCGAACGGGCCTTCGTGACATGGGGTTCAATACGGGAAGCAGCGTGACGCCGATTATCCCCGTGTTCATCGGCGACTCACTGAAGGCTCTCCAGGTCTGGCGCTATTTGTACGATCACGGACTCTACACCAATGTTGCCATTCCACCAGCTGTTCCCGTTGGACAGTCGTTGCTTCGAACGAGTGTGATGGCCACGCACACGGATGAGCACTTGGACTTAGCCTTGCGGACGTTTGCCGAGATGGGGCGTGCGTTCGATTTGATCCCCTAGCGAGTGAAAGGCTAGAGTTCTCTTGCCGAGCGGCCGGCGGCTTCTCCCGCCCGCTTGCCCGTGACGAAGGCCCAAAGGAAATTGGTGCCGCCGATGGGACCGAAGGCATCTAGCATCTCTCCGCAGAAATAGAGATGAGGAGTGCGCTTGCTTTGTAGGGTTTTGGTTTCGATCTCACTGAGGTGGACGCCTCCCCCCGTCACTTCAGCGGCTTGAAAACCATCATTGCGCGTGATGGGCAGCGGATAGCGGGTCAGCGTTCGCACCAGCTGTTCCCTCCGGTCTCGTTCAAGCGTGGCGACACGGGCGTCGTAGAGCGAGATTTCGTCCAACAATTGATCGGCCAACCGGTCGGGCATTTGCTGCAAGAGGGTGCCGCGCACCGTTTTCTTGCCTTTGGTAAGCAATTGCCGCCACTGATCCTCGGAAGGTTCGGCCCATGACACGAAGATCTGTGCTTCTTCGCGGTGCTGGCGCGCGCGCGAAACGACATGGCTTGTGTTCAGGATGGCGGGGCCGCTGTAGCCCCGATGGGTGAATAGGAATCCGCCGTTCGCCGATGAGGATTCTGAGGGAGATTCCGCGGTAACGGACGCCACCACAGTAATCCCCGCGAGGTTGCGATGAGAGGGCCTTGCCCCAACTAACGTGGTTAACGCGGGATACGTGGGAACGATGTGATGTCCCGAAGTCCGCGCCAACTCAATTCCCGATCCATCGCTGCCGGTTTGTGGGTAGGACAGGCCGCCACAGGCGAGGATGACGCGGCGCGCGCGAATCGTCACCTTATCCGGTGATGTCAGGAAAAAGGGATCGCTTCCGCTCAGCCGCGCGACATGAAACGACCGTACGAGCTTGACCCCCGAGGTCTTGGCGAAGTCATGCAGCGCCTTTCGCGCCGCTTTCCCTCCTCCCACGACATGCAGTTTCCCAGTTGATTCATCACGCTTGATCTTCAACCCGGCATTGGCTTCAAGAAACGTTCGAACGTTGTTCAATGGCCACGCGGTCAGGATGTTGCGGAGCGTAAATGCGGAGGAGTCGGTGACATAGGCGGCTGGATCCACGGCGTTCGGAAGAACGTTGCAACGCCCCCCGCCGGAGAGCAGCAGCTTCTGCCCTGGATCGGGCATGCGATCGATCAGGACCGTGAGCGCTCCCGCGCGTGCGGCGTAGATGGCGGCCAGCGTCCCCGCAGGACCGGCGCCGACAACAGCGACATCATACAGCGTGGACTCAGACATGATGAGAGCATAGCTCCATTCTTCAGGAACAGCCAGAAGCCCCCGGCTGAAGATGCCGGGGGCCGTGGCAGAGGTTAGAGATCAGTCGTCGATCATCCCATCGAGGAACTCCAGGAAATCGGATTCCGTCGTCAGCACAATCGTTGTGTCGGACGCCAAGGCGACGCGATAGGCTTCAAGCGTTCTCCAGAATCGATAGAAAACGGGGTCTTGGTTGTACGCCTCGGCATAGACCTCAAGGGCGCGAGCATCGCCTTCACCGCGAACGCGCTCCGCATCCTTGTTTGCATCGGCGAGGATAATTTCGACTTCCTTATCCGCATTGGACGTGATCTGGCGAGCCTGCTCTTCGCCCTCGGCGCGCAGTTGGGCGGCGATGCGCTCTCTTTCCGATCGCATGCGTGAGAACACGGCTTGCTCGATTTCCGTCGGAAGATCGGCTCTCTTGATACGGACATCAATCAGATTAATGCCAAATTCGGAGAGTTTCGGGCGACTGAGCTCTGTGACGACACGCAGGTACTCGGCGCGCTTCTCAGAGACAATCTCTTCCAACGTATGCTTGGCAAGGATATTTCGAAGATCGGAATAGACGATCTCGTCAATCTTGGATTGACCGCCGACGAGACGGCCTCCTGTGCTTTCCAAGAAGAGACGAGGATTCTCGATACGCCAAATGGCGTAGTTATCGATGACCATACGTTCTTGGTCCGACGTTAGTACTTCATGGGGTTGGATATCGTAATTGAGAATCCTATCTTCCAAGTAGGTGATAGATTGCACGAATGGAATCTTCAGGTTAAGCCCTGGTTCTTCGACGATACGTACGATGTTCCCTAGCTGAATAACAACGGCGGTTCGCGTTTCATCAACCGTGAAGGTAAACAGGTTGAATCCGATCACGGCGACGAGAACGATGGCGACAAAAGCAATCAGAGTTTTCACTATCGGTCACCTCCCGTGTTATTGAGATCAAGTAACTTCAACAAGCTCGAATCGTCTTGTGGAAGAATGATCTTCGACATCCCGGGAAGGATTTCCTCCATGGCCTCGATGTACAGACGTGTGCGCGTAACCTCTTCGCCCAGTTCATATCTGCTGAGCACCTCGATGAAGCGGGCGACGTCACCTTCAGCGCCCTTGATTCGGGTCTGTTTGTACGCTTCGGCCTGATTGGCGATCTCCTGGGCCTGCCCTCGGGCACGCGGCACGATGTCGAGCGCGTATCGATCAGCTTCGTTGATCAGTTTTTCCTTATCTTGCCGAGCGCTATTGACATCATCGAACGCTGAGACGACTTCTGTTGGGGGTTTGACATCTTGAAGCTGCACGTTCGCGATGAGGATGCCTATGCCGTAGTTATCCAAGAGCTCTTGAAGTGCAAGACGCGACTGAAGGCCGATGGTATCACGCTGCTCGGTTAGGGTTTCATCGAGCATCTTGGTCGCGACCTGTTCGCGAAGAACGGCCTCGGCCGCTTGTTTAATAATGGCTGAGGCATCGATGAGATTGAAAGCGAACTGAGCGGAGTCCTTGATTCGATATTGGACAACCATTTCAACGTGGGCGATATTGCCGTCCCGGGTCAGCATTAGGGCTTCGGTTTCGATCGCTTGGTAGCGGGGATTGGGTGCGGGAGAAATCGTTCGGAAACCGATTTCCTCATTTCGCACTTCAAGGATGTTGACAGTGACAACAGACTCGATTGGCGCAGGCAGGTGATAGTTGAGTCCTGGCTGTGCCGTGCGCACGAATCTACCAAATCGTTTGACAAGACCTTCTTCTGAAGGGCCGATCGTATAGATGCCGGTGGCCAAGTAGATGCCCACAATGAGGACGATGGCGAGCCATCCGAAAGCGCCTGGCAATCGGCGAAGCGGAATGGATCGACGCCCCTCCTCGCGTTGGGAATCTGGGTCTAATAGACGGTCGACGAAGTTCGACATGCTCCCCTCCTGTTGAATCATCCCATCGAGCCGATCGTGAAGATCGGTCTCTGAAGCATGGCATTATACGCGGGGATACGCAAAAAGCTTGGACGCGAACGCAGCCCTACAGTTGATGGGGGCAAGATGGCTGGGTACGCTGAGGCATCTCGATGCCTGGAGGTCCCATGAATTCGTTTGAGCACCTGCCGTCCTCTTCTCCAACAACCCGCCGCGTTCCACACACGGACTGTCTTCACGGACAGGAGATCGCCGATCCGTACCGCTGGCTGGAGGACGTCGATTCTCAAGACATTGCCGAATGGATTCGTGAGCAGAATGCGCATACGCAGCAGGCACTCCAGGGAATCGCGTTTGGGCAACATCTTCGCGAGCGCGTTGGGACCCTATCCCTTTTCGAGAATGTGGGGATGCCCAAGCGCGGGGGACGCCGTCTCTTTTTCACAGTCCAAGGGCCGCGCGATCTTCAACCCTCGTTGGTCTGGATGGATAAGGATGGAGGAGAGCTTCATGCACTCATCGATCCCGCCACGATGGCGGATGACGCCGCTGTCTCGGTCAGTGGATTCGATCCCAGCCCCAGTGGACGCTACGTTGCCGTGGGCCTCTCCGAAGCGGGTTCGGATTGGCAAACATGGCGCATCATCGATGTCGATACCGGCGAGCCGCTTCGCGATGAGCTTCGTTGGATTCGCTTTACGATCACCAGTTGGCGAGCGGACGAAACCGGGTTCTTCTATTCCGGATCCGAGCCTCCGCCGGAGAATGAGGTGTTCAAGGCCCCGGCGACTCGGAGGCGCATCCGGTTCCACCGCCTCGGCGAACCTCAGGACAACGATGCTGTCATCTTCGATCGACAGATCGATCCGACAGCGATGTCGTATGGGCGAGTGACGTCCGATGATCGCTATCTCGTCATCTGGACGCAACGGGGCACCTACCGGCAGAATCTCGTCGACGTGTTGGACTTGAGCGAGTCACAAGCCGGGCCGCGGGCATTGGTCTCGGAGTTCTCGGCCTCTTATGTCTTCCTCGGGAACCGTGGTTCGACGCTGTTTTTCTGGACCAACGACGATGCCCCCTATGGCCGCATCGTGGCTATCGATCTCGCATCTCCTGAATCCTCCTCGTGGCGTGAGGTCGTTGCGGAATCCAAAGGTGTAATTGAGTCTGCCGCCTATGTCGGCGGGAACTTTGTGATTTCGACATTGGTTGATGCGGAATCCAAGGTGCTCGTCTACGAGGAGGAAGGAACGAGACGGTACGAATTGGACCTCCCTGGGAGAGGCTCCGTTCCTCTGGTTGATGGACGGGCGCAAGGAGCCGACGTTTACCTATGGTATTCTGCTCCTGCTCAGCCGGCGACGATTCTTCACCACGACCTCTCGACACAACGGACGGCGCCGTTTCGAGCGCATACCCTCCCGTTTGATCCGGAGAACTACATCACGGAGCGCCATACCGCCATCAGCGCAGATGGAACCGAAATCCCAATCTTCCTTTCGCGAAAGAAGACAACGAAGGTTGGCCTAGACACTCCAACCTGTTTGTACGGCTACGGGGGCTTCAACATCTCCTGCTCCCCCGATTTTCGGCTCGATCATCTTTCCTGGATGGACATGGGTGGTCAGCTGGCCGTGGCATGCATCCGCGGTGGAGGCGAATTCGGTGAAGCTTGGCATCAAGCTGGCGTAGGGGTTAATCGGCCCAATGTCTTCGATGATTTCATCGCGGCGGCGGAGTGGCTCATCGAAACAAAGCGAACGTCGACGCCGAAGTTGGTTATCCATGGTCGAAGCAACGGTGGGCTGCTTATCGGCGCGTGCATGACGAAGCGTCCAGATCTCTTTGGAGCGTGTCTTCCCGCGGTCGGCGTGCTGGACATGTTGCGCTTCCACAAATTCACCGTCGGCGCGTTCTGGACCTCGGACTATGGTTCTCCAGAGGATGAGGATCTGTTCTCAGTGCTTCTGAGCTACTCTCCGCTGCACAACGTGGAGGAGGGGCGCACATACCCGCCGACTCTGGTGACCACGGCCGATCATGATGATCGCGTCTTCCCCGCACATTCCTTCAAGTTCGCGGCCGCGCTTCAGCACGCTCAATCCGGAACGAATCCGATTTTGCTTCGCGTTGAGGAGAGGGCCGGACACGGCCTCGGCAAGCCAAAGGACAAACTGTTAGATGAGATTGCCGACAACTGGATCTTTGCCTTTGCTGCGCTGGATACTGCGCCTCAGTTTCCGGATTCAGCCAGTTCCTGAGCGATGTAATTCTCGACAACACGTTCCACGAGGTGCATGGGGAGCGAGCCGTGGTTCAACACAACATGGTGGAAGCCGACGAGTTGGAATCCATCGCCAAGCGCAGCTTGGGCACCCTGTCGCAGGGCCAATAGCTTGTAGAATCCCGTGAAGGCGGGCACGAATGAGGCGGGATGAGCGATTGCCTGAAGGACGTTCATCTCGATGTCGTCTTCGCTGTCTGCTGTATGGGAGCGGTAGAAATCAGCGGTTTCCTCGTAGGTCCACCCCAGGGCGTGCATGCCGGTATCGACGGCGACGAGAACGGCGCGCTTGAGTTCCTCGTGCAGTCTCCCGAGATTTCCATAGGTGTCGTCTTTATAGGCGCCGAGCTCCCACGCGAGGCGTTCGGCGTAGGCGGCCCATCCCAGCACATGTGACCCCGAGATCCCAGTTTGCTGAATAAGCGGGAGAACCGCTTGATAAAGGGTCTCGAAGTAGAGATGCATTCCGGGATAGGTCTCATGGAAGGTCTGTGTGGGAACGAGGTATTTGGGATGAGCGCTCGTGCATAGATTCGGATTGGCGATGACCATCAGAGCAAGGCTGGCGAAGAGAGGATGCTTCTCAATAGGCACGTAGGCCATGCTGGTCAGAAGCTCGCGCGCCTTGGCGAGGACAATCGGAGGGGCGATGATCCCCCGGCGCTTTCGATCTTCCAGGCCGTCGATGAGTTGATCGATCAGGGTTTCAACTTGAGAAAGCCGCGTCATGTAATCTTCGATATCCGTCAGCGTCTCACGCGGGTGGTAGGTCGTGAGCATATCGTAGAGGATCCAGTCCGGACTGCCCCCATAAACGTTTGTGACGAGATAATCGTTGTCCTCGAAGGCATGGCCTGATATCTTGCTTGTCCAATAGGCTTCGCAAACGTCATACAGGAATTGATCTTCTTCGCCCAATGACTCCCGATTGTAGCTCCATAGTTGATCGAGAAGCCGACGTTCAATGCGTTGCGTTTCACGAAGGAAAGGCATCGAGTAGTTGTCCAGTCCATCATTGCGTACATCAAGCTGGGAGGCGAGCCCGAAGGTGGTGATCGCCTGGGGGTGACGAAGGAGATACAGCTCATACGAACGCGTGACGAAATTCCGAAAGTCCAGTTCTAGAACTTCAGCCAAGATCTCGTCTCCCATCGGGGCATTCCATAGATCGAGAGCCTCCGGCGGGATGACGCAAGAGGACTCATCTTGGGATGTCGGCTCCGATGAAACCGGCGAAGCCAGAAGAAAAGCACCGACGGCAATACCGGCAATGAGACCGACGACCAACAGACCGAGCAGCCACGCGTTCTTCATGGGATTAGATTCTCCTATGCGGACGTTCGTGGAACTGGCGATTCTAGGACTCGACTTCAAGCAACAGCGATCTAAGGACATCGAGAGGTAGGCTGCCGTTCTCAAGCACGCGATCATGGAATTCGAGCAAATCGAAGCCATCGCCAAGACGTGCTTGCATCTCCTTGCGAAGATCGAGAATCTCCAAAAAGCCGATCATATAGGCGGTCGATTGGCCGGGCCACGTGATGTATCGTTGAATCTGATTGCGCGCGAAAGACGTCGATTTTCCCGTGTTGGACGCGAAGTAGTTGACGGCGTCGACGAACTCCCAGCCCATCGCGTGAATTCCCGTATCAACGACGAGGCGGACGGCGCGCATCATCTCATCGGACAGCCTCCCCATGTTTCCGTAGGGGTCCTCGGTATACCATCCGAGTTCCCAGGCGAGCCGCTCCGCATACAAGGCCCAGCCTTCGACGAATCCAAGGAACGTGACGGTTCGCCGGATCAGAGGAAGATCCAGTTCCTGGGCGGTCGCGATTTGGAGGTGATGGCCTGGAATCGTCTCGTGATAGGTGAGCGTGGGCATAGAGTAGTAGGGCTGCGTTCCGCTTACGGAGGCTGCGAACTCTGCCGGACGGCTTCCGTTTGAGGGGCGATAGTAGCCGCCCACGGCATCCGGGGTGACAATGACATCTGTGCTGGGCAACGCGCTGAAGACATGCAGTGCATCGACCTTGGCGCGATCCAGAATTTCCTCATAGGTCGCGATAATTCGGCTGCCTGGGATGGTGCCTCCATCCGAAGCAACGCGGCTGTAGATCGACCGAATCGATAGGTCGTCGGCATAACCAAGGTTGGCTGCCTCTGCCTTCATCTCCGCAGAGATTCGATCGACTTGGGCTAAGCCGAGTTGATGGATCTCCTCGGCAGTCAAGTTCGTTTGGTTCTGGCCGCGAAGCACGTAGTTGTAGTACGCCAATCCATTTGGGCGTGCGGCGTAACCGATCTCTTCTGGGGCCTGGTTTCTCAGATCCACAAGCGTCTCGTAGAGACGGCGATATGCCGGAAGGATTGACGTTTCTATGATCGATTCAGCGAGTGAGAGCACGGCATTGCGCTCGGATACGGAATAGCTCTCAATCTCGGGCAAGGCGGCCGACAGCGTGGTAAAGAAGGGATGATAGCGTGGGGACGCTGTGACAAGCCCGCTGATGTTGGAGACGGCTTGCGCCAAATTGACGCGGGGAGGGAGAAACCCTTTTTGTGCGCGCTGTGTTGCCTCCACGATCAATTGATCGAACTGCTGTTCGACGCCCCGGAGACGAGAGATGTAATCCTCGACATCTTCGATTGAATGAAGCGGATGCGCGGCGGTTAGTAAATCGAATGTCGCCCAATCCTTACTCGTTATATAGAAGCTGGAAAGAAGGTACTCATGCTCAGGAAAGGCGTGTCCGCGGACGGCATCCTCCCACAACCAGGCGCAAACGTCATAGGTGAGTTGCTGGTCGGAGGTGAGTTGCTCTCGGTCATAGCGGAGAAACTGGTCGTAAATCAGCTTCTCAATCTCACGCGTTTCTGCGAGATACGAAGGGGAATAGTCATCCAAACGGTTGTTGCGCACGCCAAGCCGTTCTGCAAACCCGTAGTCCGTGATGCGCTGAGGAAAACGGAGCAGGTAGTGTTCAAATGAGCGGTCGATAAACTCGTCGAACGGGAGGTTCGCGAGTTGCGTGGCAACATCGCCAGCAGAAGGAGGCTCCCATGTGGGCTCGGAGGGCGCTGGTTCAGGAGAAGGAGCATTTCCAAGCGCGAGAAGGACGAGGCCAAGAATGACGACAAGACCGGCCAACAGGGCATTTCTCATGGAGATCGCTTCCTTGTGTTGGGGTTGATCTCATCCTGCCGGATGGCTGTGAAGATGTTGTGGAGCCACCAAGGCGGAGTGCCCTTCAGAAGGCGTTCTAGGCGCTAAGTGGGCTGCCTATTCAAGCCTTAGTATCTGCTTGGTCTTCTCCAATTGGTCGACCGTAAAGACCAACTTGTTCTTCTCGACACCGGCGTAGATGGAGAGCACATTGATACGATCCTCTTTGAGACGGGTGAGGAGCGTCGCCAATTCTCCCGAGTGATGAGGAAGATCCATCACGATGGCCTCACGTTCTTCGAAGTCGATGTCCAATTCCTTTAGCTTCTTTCGCGTGCTTCCGGGATTGTCGGTGACCAAGGAAACGACGCCTTCTTCTAGAACCGTCAAGCCGGCAATCCCTTCGATATTGACGTGCTCGTTCTTGAGCTCAACCGCCATGTCGACCAAGGCTCCGGGACAGTTGCCAATCAGAAACGAAAACTCCTTCATGATTCACCTCCATCACTATGCTAGCACGTCGATGCCTGCCGCAGAAATGCCGGAGGACGAACGGGCATTGGCGAGACCTCCGATTTCGTTGAACGTCTCCCTCTGAATCGCATAGTGTGACGTATTAGGAGAATGAAGGGGAGGACGATGCGAGCACAACTCTTCGCGTTGCTGACAGCGGCCGCCTGGGGTATCGGCGGGTATTTCGAGAAAAAAGGGCTCATGATGGGCAACCTTTCGCCTCAAGTTGGGATTACGATTCGAACGGCGGTTGCCCTCATCATTTTAGGCGCGGTCAGCGTACCTCAGTGGAGGACCATTCTTGATGCCGGCACCAAACCTCTGCTTTATGCGATTCTTGGTGGC
The DNA here is from genome assembly GCA_028277345.1 of Candidatus Bipolaricaulota bacterium. Lineage (GTDB taxonomy): Bacteria > Bipolaricaulota > Bipolaricaulia > UBA7950 > UBA9294 > SPBW01. The sequence continues at coordinate 111,922 of JANQGM010000039.1, forward strand.
GGCGTGCTGGCAGGAGCCATTGGCATGCTCTGCTTCTACGTGGCGCTCAAAGGAGGTAGCCTCAGCCAAGTGATGCCCATTGCCTTTACGTCGCCGTTGTTTGGCGTGCTCATGGGCGTGCTCGCAGGAGGCGCCACATTGCAGCCTCGGCAGCTCATCGGCATGGCGCTCACCGTGGGTGGCATTGCGTTGGTGTCGAGCGCTTAAATCGGATGATGAATCGGCGGTTGGGGACCGTCCGGAGTGTCCCATTCCTCGTCTGGAGCTGCGGGAGGAGGCTGGTTCTCGGAGACGTTCTCGGCATGGATATCGGCTAGGATGAAGTTCTCGGGAGGGATCGGGAAATGATGCAATCGGCGCAACAGGGCAAGCTGTCCGGCATGAGTCATTGCATCCGCAAGCGGGCCTTGAAGAAAGTGTTCGGGCTGCCGATCGGCAAAGGTGTCCTCAAGAAAATGTTCGCGCAGCCGAGCGAGGATCTCGTGAAGGCGGATAACTTCGTCCTCTAGCGAAGGGCGGGGATCCGCGCGAAACGTGCCGCCCTCAAAGAAGGTGCAGGCATAGCCCAAGACACTGGACATGTGGCGAACAAGCTCGATCGGTGTGCGCACATCGGGAGCGGCGCGAAACGTGGAAAACTCGTCGGGTGCATCGCGGAGGGCCGTTTGCGTTCGATAAGCAAGGGCAGCCAAAAAATGAGATAACAGTTCTCGCTTGCCGGTCATGAAACCTCCCATTCGTCCGTCGTGTGAGATTAACCAGCATAGCTGACACGAACGATGCAGAGTAGGGAATCGATAAAAGCGTGAAGGAATTCTATTGGCGACGCCCTATACCATCCGAGAATCAACCCGAGCCAAGCATGTCCGGCTTCGCGTCAGTGCGGAAGAGGGTGTGGTTGTCGTGGTCCCCAAGGGGTTCGAACGTCACCAGATCCCGAACTTGGTCGAGCGAAAGCGCAAGTGGATCGAGCGTGCTCTGGCGAAGATCGCCGAGGAGGAGCGTCATACGCCGTCTCCTGCGATTCGTCCGGATACTCTCGACCTGGCGGCGATTGACCAGATTTGGACCTTGGAGTGGGTGCTATCGGACGCCTCGCGCGTCACGGTCCGACAAACCGGCACTAGGGGCTTGCAGATTCAGGGAAGTGTTGAGTCCGCGGATGGGTGGCAGGCTGCGCTGCGAAGATGGGTTATCAAGAAGGGAAAAGAACATCTCGAGCCTTGGGTTCAGAGGCTGTCCGATCAGCTGCACCTCCCCATCAAGCGGGTCACCGTTCGCTGCCAAAAGACGCGGTGGGGCAGCTATTCGACCAATGGAACGTTGAGCTTGAATGCGCAGCTTCTGTTCCTGCCGCGGCGTTGGGCGCGATATGTCTTGCTTCACGAATTGTGCCATGTCGCGCATCCCGATCATTCCTCCGCATTCTGGGACCTTCTCGCCCGGTACGAGCCGGACGCTGTGCGAATCCGAGACGAGATGCGCGTTTCACATACGAATCTCGTTCCCTCTTGGTTGCGGGCGCGCGAAGCAGTAACGATGATCCCCTACATTCCAGCGACCTATGAATCCACCTCGATTGACGGTGCCGTGGTCTATACTGCGCGCGAAGAGACGATGTCAACACGCGGCTTCGTAGAGGCGGCTTTCTCCAAGGCCCTGCGCAGTCTGGAGGAGATACTCGAGGTGGTGCCGACGCGGCGTGTCCACATCTGCTGCTACCGGACATCGACTGACGCGCGCGATGCCCTGAAGCGAGACGTTCCTCCGACGATGGCGATGGCGCCATTCACCGATAGGCTGAACGGTCTGATCGTGCTCCACTCGTCGGAACTCCACCCATTGAACCGAGATGCCGTTCGCGCTCACCGGGTGCTTGCCCATGAACTGACACATCTGGTTGTCGCGGAGTTGACGCATTCCGTCAAGCGCCTTGGCGATGCCAACGCAGGGATGCGCGTGTCCGCCTGGCTGAACGAGGGATTGGCCGAGTTCGTGGGGTTTCGGGCCATCGGCGAAGAAGACCGAATCAATAACGCCATCCGCGAGTTCTATTCCTCAACGGATGAACGAACGTTCTCACAGGTCTCCTGCGTCCTCGATGCGCTTGATTCAGCGGTGCGTGCCCACGCATTCACCCTTGCGACCGGGGTCGTCGCCATTCTTGCCGAGCAGATGGGGCCCTCGTCTCTTGTACGACGAATTGATGAGATCGAGCGCGGTCTCCCCGGAGAGGCGATGTGTTCTCACGCCACCATCTACGGCCTTCTCTCCCAAATTGGCTAGGCCCCCTCGGAATGGAACGCGCTCTTGAGCAGCAGCTGCATTTCCTGGCTTCGCGTACACAACTCGTGGAGCGTTCCGGAATCTTCGATCGCGCCATCCTTCATTAGAAGGATTCGATCGGCGCGCTCCAATGCGGGTCGCCGGTGGGACACAACAAGATAGGTGCGATTGCCCCGGGCGAACGTTCGTTCCCAGAGTTGGTTTTCAGTTTCGACATCCAAGGCACTGGAGAGATCGTCGAAGACGAGCAGTTCCGGATCGCGGATGAACATTCGTGCCGCCGCCGATCGCTGGCGTTGGCCGCCCGAAAGCTTCACCCCTTTGGCGCCGATGAGCGTGTTGAGCCCCTCTTGGAGTTGGGGGACATCCTCCTCCATGACCGCGAGATGAATGGCATCGTCGATTTCTTCCCTGGCCGCGGGGACGCCCATACAGATGTTGGATTCCAGAGTGTCGGAGAACAACTGCGGCACTTGGGGCGTGTAGGCACATCGGGGAGGAACGAAGAAATCGGCGGGTCTTGAAACCGGCTGTCCGTTCCAGAGAATGCGTCCTTCATGAATGGGCAGCAAGCCGAGGAGCGCGCGTAGCAGTGTGGTCTTCCCCGACCCGATGCGCCCCGTGATGACGACGAACTCTCCGCGACTGAGCTCAAAGGAGATATCGCGCAGCTTGAATCCGTTCCCGGAGCCGTCTCCCGCCTCCGGCCAGCGAAAGTGGAGGTGCTCGACACGAAGCGAGGCCAAGCGATGAGCGGTCGTTTGCTTCGGCACGCGCAGTTTTGGAAGCGGTCCGCGGAGATGGATGGGCGCATGAGTGACGATGGACGCGCTTGCGCCCTCGCCGACCAATCCCATCATCCGCTCCATCGAGACGGCGCCCTGCTTGAGGTGCATCATGAAATCGCCGATGACGGCGACGAATTCGGCGAGGACACCGACATAGATGACGAACAGGGCGAAATCTCCAACGGTGAACGTTCCCGAGCGCAGGCTGTCTGCAGCGGCAAGGAGGATGAGTCCGGTGCAGAGCGTGGCCGTATTCCAGAAGAAGGAATGGAACGACTGGGACAGCAAACGGTCCTTGACCGTCGCCTTCAACCGTTCTTTGTTCAACGTTCGGACATGTTCGAGGACGTGCTTCTCCGCGCCTGCCAACTGAATGGTTTGAACGCCTTCCATGGCCTCGCCGATCGCTCCCGTCACCTTCTCTGTTGCGCGGCGACTGGCTTCGCGGAAGCGGCGAATGTGTTTGGCAACCAGTCGCGCTGCGAGGATGACAGTCAGAAGGGGGAGGACGACAATGGCGGTGATGCGGGCGTCAATGGCGATGAGAATGGCCAGCGCCACTCCGGCATAAACCACGAAAGCGGCTTGATCGACCATCCAGCTAATCGTGTCTTCGACTACTTGAACGTCATCCCTAAATGTATTCAACGTCTCGCCCGTGGAGCGGCCAAGGGATTTGGCTCCAGGCTGTGCGAGCGCGCCGGCGAGCAGATTCCTTCTCAGCAGGGAGCCCATGGTGTAGCGATGGCGGATATCGATGAGGGCCCCGGCGAGAATCGTTCCGATTCGAATGACGCCCGCTGCGACGACCAGGGCGACGATTCCCCAAACGGTCAAGCCGGCAGGGGATGCATCGGTGATCGTATCAAAGAAGAGCTTGGCGATATAGCCGGCTCCGAGCTCGGCGAGAAGAATGGCCGTCCAAGCAGCGAAATTCGCAGCATAGAGGCCTGGGCGGTACTTGATCAATTCCCACAGCGCATATCGCATCTTCATACCAACACCTCCTCCATGCCTGCTTGAAGCAGGCGGCTGAGCCTTGAGGTCGAATCGTTCATCAGATCTTGACGAGGTCCGAACTCGGCGATCCGCCCCTCATCCAGGATCAGAATTCGATCGGCGCGTTCGATTGTGGACAGTCGATGGGCAATGATGATGGCGGTGCGATCCTCCAGCAGCCGGTCGACGGCAGTTTCCAACAGGGATTCCGTTGCCGGGTCAAGGCGGGATGAGGCTTCATCCAGAATGACAAGTCCGGGATCCGCCAGGAACGCTCGCCCCAGTGAGATTAGTTGCCCTTGCCCCGCCGACAGGCCGCCACCGTCAGCCGCCAGTAGAGTATCCAGTCCATCGGAGAGCCCGAGCACCCAGTCCTTGATGCCGAGGTGATCCAGTGCTTCCAAGACCTGGGTATCCGTGATTTCGGGATTGAACAAACGGACGTTGTCGCGAATGGACGCCCGAAACAGCTGAACTTCCTGGGGAACCTTACGCACGAAGCGGCGGAGATCGGCGATCTGTACGGCGTTTACCGGCTGACCTCCGACTCGGACGATACCCTGTTGGGGGTCGTAGAGCCGAACGAGAAGCCGGGCCAGCGTTGTCTTTCCGCTTCCCGTCCTCCCCAGCAAGCCGAGAACCGTCCCCGGTTCCAACCCAAAGCTGATCTCGTGGAGAGCGGGGATGAGTTCGAGGGGGACCTCCTCTTCGGCGCTCTCGGTTCGTGCGGCTTCGTAAGCGAACGAGACATCGTGAAAGCTGACCCCGAGCGGACCCGTGTGGAGGCGAGAGGTTCCCTCATTGGGAAGCCGGGATGCTGTCTCCAACAGCGCTCGAATGCGGCGAATGCCGGCTTCCGCGCGTTGAAGGTCCGTAATCTGGGTTCGGATTTCCGAGATCGGTCCGCGCAGCAACTCCGTGTAGTGAAAGACCAAGTACACGGTTCCGATCGTGATCAGCGAAGCTCTCCACAGAGATGCGCCGACCCCGAAGGCGACGGCATGGCCGAAAGCGAACAAGCCGACGTTGGCCATCCACATGGAATACCCACCCAAACTGGATCGCAGACGAACGGGGAACATCTTCTGGACGAATGCATAGAATCGATGCATGACATGGCCGACGGCGCCGTTGGCGCGAACGTCTTCTCGTCCGGAGATGTGTTCGCCAAGGAATCCGAAAAACTCGGCGGAAAGTCGCCGGTACTTCGTCCAATAGGGAACAGCTTTCTTTCGAATCCAGATCAGCAAGAATAGGGTGATGATAGCGAATCCGAAAATGGGAAGCCCGATCCGCCAGTCCTCGCGAAACAGCAATCCAAGAATTCCTAGCACCAGGATGCCGTTTCCCACCACGTCGATCGTGAAGCGAGAGAAGAAATTCGATAGCGTCGCCACATCGCCGTCGATCCGTTCGATCATCTGGCCCGGCGTGTGGTCCTTGTGGAAAGATGCATCCAAGTGCAGGGCGTGATCGAGAAGATCGAGGCGCAAGGCATTGGTCGCCGTCCACGCGACCGTCTCGCCGACATAGGTGGCCGCGACGGCCAGGCCCTGCGAAAGCAAAGCGATTCCGAAATAGGCGAGGGCAGCGCGAATGAGAATGGGATAGGCCCCACCCTCTGTCGCGGTATCGATGAACAGTCTAAGAATTTGTGGGTTGGCCAGACGAAGGGCAATGGTGACAAGGATGAGAAACGATAGCACAACGACCCAACGCCACTGCGACTTCAGATAGGTCGATAGAAGGTTCCAGTACTGCCTGATCGGTACGTTCATGATGATTCCTTGACTCTATTCGGACAGGGTCCGAGGGGGCTTCGCCGTATGGCTCAGAAGGGTGTCTGCACAACTCATTCGATGAGTGTGGCATGAAACTCGGTTCAGCGTGGGCGGCGTCGACGATGTTCGAAGGTGTGGGAATCAGGTCATGAACCCCGTGCCATGCGGAACCGCGAATTGTGATCTGAGTTTTCCCTGAGTCATTTTCTCGCGCCTCCTTTCATGCCATGCCGTGTCAGGGCATGGGGTAGATCCTTCACCAAATCATTTCGTTTGAAGCGAAACCGTACTCGACAACGAGTTTCGCTTCAAGCCTACTCCAAGGCTATCGATGGGTGGCGAGGGTGTAAAGAGGTAGGGCGGGTGGCAGAGTTTCGTTGCAAGCTTTTCGTCTCCTAGGTTTCCCGGTGGAATTGAAAATGCAGCTTGATCTCTTCATCCGATTCGATGATGCGAACGTCAAGGTGATTCTTGTCGGTCAGGGTATAGACCAGCCAGCCTCCGGTATCCTCCTCGGCGTCCTGATTCGGCAGGGCGGCGAAGATGGCGCGGTGCTCCTCAAGCCCCGTCAGAATGAAGGCTTGGTACTGGGTGCGTTCCTCCCACGCCTCAAGACTGGGATGGAAGTGCTTGACGTGTAGTTCGGCGCCGACATCCGTTGCCTTGATGATCATGAATTCGTAGAACGACACATCATCGTCGGAGATCCAGCGGAACATGCCCATCAGGGTGTGCGCATCGACGGTTGACCAGATTTCTTCGCAACGGCGCAAGTGCGCATCTTCAATCCAGGCACCACTCATCCAGGCGAGGTGTTCGAGTGAATCGGCAGCAAGCGGAGTGGTTGGCAGCATGTGACTTCCCCCCGGAGGTTGGATGGAGCATTCTACAAGAAGTGAGGTGGAGATCGAAGGCGAGATCCTCTGGTGTTTCTGACATGCTGCAGGGCATACTCTTTGGTTGACAAAACGTAAGTGGCGGATTGGACGAAGATCGCCCTTGAGGAGGGTGCCATGAATTGGAAAGTCTTGTTGCTGGCAGCGGTGGCAGTCGTGGGGTTGGCCGTAGCAGGCTGGTTACTCATCCCTTCGGAGCGAGAACCGCTGGAGCTGACGCTTCTCCATACCAACGACTTGCATGCACATTACGATTCTTTCGAGCCCTGGGGCGATGTTCTCCAGGGAGGCGTGGCACGTATCGCAACGTTGGTCAATGACATTGAAGACGACGTTGACAACCTGCTGTTTCTTGATGCCGGAGACCAATTCCAAGGTACCCTCTACTTCACGGTGGGTGGGGCCGATGTTGTCGCCGATGTGATGAATGAGCTGGGCTACATGGGAATGGCGTTGGGAAATCACGAGTTTGACTCCGGTCCCGCTGAGCTGGCCCGTTTCATCGATCATGCCGACTTCCCGGTACTGTCTGCAAATGTCGATGCCTGGGCAGATCCCGATCTGTCCGGCCTGATCTTCCCGTTCGCCATCTACTACATGGACGGCCACCCCATCGGCGTGATCGGCTTGACGGCGGAGCACACAGCCATTGCGTCAAGTCCCGGCCCCGATGTCGTGTTCAGCGATGCCATCGAAGCCGCGCAAGACACGGTCGATCATCTTGCAGCGAATGGAATTGACATCATCATCGCCCTTACCCATCTTGGACATGAGCGTGATCTAGAATTGGCGCAACAGGTCGAAGGGCTCGATATCATCGTTGGCGGACATTCGCACACGCGCCTTGAGATTTATCCCGCGACCATGACATCGACATCAGGGGATCCCGTTTTGGTGGTCACGGCACATGAATGGGGAAAACAACTCGGTCGGCTTGATGTCACCTTTACGCTTGATGGCGTCGTGGAATCATATCGTGGGGAGCCTCTCTTTGTCGATGCCTCGATCCCTGAAGATGAGGACGTGCTGGAGCTATTGGCCGACTACCGTCCGATGATTGACGAGCTGATGAACACCATCGTCGGTGGCACCGAGGTGGCGTTGAATGCGGCGCGGGAGGACATTCGTGCGCGTGAAACCAACTTCGGAAACGTGATCTGTGATGCCATGCTGTGGAAGACGCGAGGCTTCGGGACGACGTTGGCTATCCAAAATGGTGGTGGTATCCGTGCGTCAATTCCCAAGGGCATGATTACGATGGGACAGGTGCTCGAAGTGCTGCCCTACGGCAATCAGATCACGATTCTCGAACTCACGGGAGAACAGGTCTGGCAAGCACTGGAGAACGGCGTGAGCGGCATCGAGGGCGGAGCCGGGCGCTTCCCTCATGTTTCCGGTATGCGCTATGCATTTGATGCCGGAGCCGTTGAGGGATCTCGATTGACGAGACTTGACGTCTGGAGCACTGAGATGGAGAACTACATCCCCATCGATCCCTCAGCGACCTATACCTTGGCAACCAACAGCTTTCTCGCCAATGGAGGCGACGACTACTCGGTGTTTGGAGAAGCATCGGATCGGTACGATTCCGGGTGGCTATTGTCCGACGCGCTCAGCGAGTATCTCGACGCCGTTTCTCCGGTTGCCCCAATGATCGAGGGACGAATCGAACAGATCTTCCTCGAGAGCGACGGCGAGTCGGAAAATGAGTAACTCCGGGCGCGGTTCGCGATTGTCACGCTGGCTCCTTGGAATTCTCCTGCTGATGGCATGGTTATTCGCGGCCAATCACACCATCGTGGTCACCGACGATCCGGCGCTGGTGTTTCTCAGCAAAACGTCGTGGAGCTTCAATGCCGGAGTGATCATTGAAGAGAGCTGGGCGGATTTTGCCGTTAGCCATCCGATTCTGAGTACACGAATCCTGGCGGATCAAGGATGGTGGGTGTTGGGGAGGTAGGGTGTGAAGACGCGCAGAGGTCTTCTCGAAGGAACTCCTTCCGCGCTCACGTGCCTGTTGCGTCACGATCCCTGGAGGTGTTTCCCCTCCCGGGCGAAGTAATCTCCTTAGCAGCCAAACCAGAGAATCGAGTCTGCAAACGGCGATTCTCTGTCGAACTCCTCCGAATCTTGGAAAAGGAATTCGCATCATCATCCACGAGAATGAGGGTGCTCCCTCATTCTCGTAGTAATCCCTTCTGTAATCACGTGGATTGCCCTTGACATAACCCCCACCAAAAACGTATGTTGTGATTAGTCGCCACTCGGCTGTTTTTTCTTTGTCTCCTGCCCATCTTCCAATAGTGGTGGCGTTTTTATTGTCTCAATTTCTTCTGCATAGCCAACTGAAGCCGATCGGATGGGTCTTTGCCGCTTGGTTCCTCTACTCGAAATCCTTACGATAAGGATCAGGAAGGTGATAACATGAAATATCCTCGATTCCTATATTTCTTAGGGTTAGTTGTTATTGGAAGTCTCCTTTCTGGATGTGTGGGGCCGACACTTGATCCCCCAATCGATATTCCTCAGGTGCTTGATCACTCTGAGTTCGATCTGGAAGGCGAGGAAAACTACATCTTGCAGGGTTTCGATGATGATATCTACCCTTTGTTTGTTGGCGCGCGTTGGCTCTATCGAAACGCCGCCAACTTCTGGAATCCACAGATTGCAGGATCTGGTCTTCTGGAAAGCGAGGTTGTTGCCATCGTCCGTGGCGAAGGCGTCGAATGCTATGTGCTACGAACGCATTACAGCAATGGACCTGATGAGTTGCTCTATCTTCACCGGACAAAGAACCGTGTTTTTGTCCACGATGTTGAGAATGGAGCGGCTGCAGGAGCACAAACAAGCTTCTCTCTAGATCCGGGATTGCCGTTTCTGGAATTTCCGATAGAAGAAGACAAGACCTGGCCGCTGTTCACGACAGAGGGTGTAGGGAGTGCTTACGTCTACCATCCTGAGGTTGCGGCGATCGAATCCGGGGAAGTTCGAACGATGCTGGGAACTTACTCGCCAATCTTTGTCGATGCTTGGCGAGTTCACTACAACCTACCAATCTCAGCCCCACGGCTCTATGGTGGTCCAGTTCAGTTTCTCTGGTTTGCCCCGGGAGTTGGTGTCGTCAAGCATGTCCTGAATTCTGTTGATTATGAACTGGCTGAGTTTAGGCTCCCTGAGGAAGTGACCGGTTTGGAGAGGCGCGATGACGGACGCACCAAGCAAGTTCCGCGTGGAGGACTAGTTGTTGTTCAGCTTCGTGAAGGCGAAGGTTGGGAGTGGGGCCTCGCTGAGGTCGATGGTGAGGAACTACAGTATCTGAGTGACGAGTTCTTTGCGGATGCGCCACGTGTCTTTGATGAAACGGGAGCTGGGACACGTACATTCCAATTCCGCGCTACGGCGGCGGGGGAGGTAGGGCTTTTGTTTGAACTTCGCAGCTTGGCAAGTGATCGAGTGAGAAACGGAGTCGAGTATACAGTTGAGATTGAATAGGCCGTGTGACAACAGGGGCGGGGCCATACCGTCCCGTCCCTTTGAGCATCTCAACATGGACTCGATAGAGAAACGGCAAGAGCGGAACGTCAAGTAAGTACCGTGGTCCCGTGATCTAGCCTACCGGGCCACCACGAGGAGTTGGTTTGTAAGAGCTAAATCTCTGCAGAGAATCAGCCGCTCGAAAACGTGTCCTGCTGAATGCCGGTGACATCCAAAACCATTTTCAGCAGTTCGTCAGCACGGTTGGTCGTTCCCTGTGCTCCTCGGGATCGTGCTTCACGCTGGTGCTCCGGTTTCCTGGAGCCGGCATAGATCAAGAATGGAATCCGCCGGTCGAATTCCCTGACGGCACTCAGCAGCGTATACCCCGCGCGATCATCGGGCGGACGCCCCATGTCTGAGATAATGAGGTCGTATCGTTGTCCTTCCATCTTCTGAAGTGCATCATCGGTCGAGGTTGACGTCGCGATGCGAAATCCGAGGGCTTCCAGAGCCTGCCTCTCGTAGACGTTATTGAAAGGACGGTCGTCCACCCACAGCAGGCGCTTCTGTTGAGCTTCTTCTACGGTCCTTGGTGTGACGGTTTTCTCAGCGAAGAGAGCGGCGAGTTCGCTGTCGAAGAGCTGGAGGCCCTCTTTTTCTTGGGGATCCAGCGATTGAACCGTTGCCGCGCTGAGGCTGGCGGCAAACTGGGAACGGCGCTGATCCACGGCAAGGAACGATGCGTCCTCGCGGAAGTCGGTTGGAGCATACAGCTTGGTGTGATGGCGGCTGACCAGCCATGCGAATACAGCGAGAACCATAATCGGAAAGACGACGAGAAACCCGACGAGCAAGGCGCGTTCCAATCGCTCGAGTTGCCCGCTTAAGCCGACAACAAGCGATGCGAACCCGTAGATCAGCACGATAAATAAAGCGATGATCCCAAGAGGATTCTTCGCCAATCCTTTCGCCGTTTTTCCGAACTCGGAGAGTTTGCTCATCGCCCTCTTTTCACGCCTCTTGATATGTATTGACAAATAATACAGTGTCGTAATATTGCCGCCAAGCGGCCTGTCTCAGCGGTGTCTGCCCCAGCGATTGCACGAGGGTGCAGGAAGCGTGACGATTGACGGGACTTTCCGATAGCGATTAGAACTCCGGATTCCGCCATTCGATGACGCCACCGACCATGGTCATCACGTACTCAATGGCGGTCAGGTTGTCGGGATGAACGGACAGCGGGTTGTCGGACAACACGACGAGATCGGCCAACTTGCCAGCTTCAAGCGTCCCGAGTTCGTGATCCCGGTGCAACATGTACGCTGCTTCGAACGTCATCATGCGCAGGCCTTGCCAGGCGGTGAGAAGTTGGTCCTCCGGCAATAGGCCGCAGGGCTCCCAGTCGCCGTAGGACGCGCTACGATTATCAGGCACCATCAGGGCTTGAAGCCGGAAGAGAGGATTGATGGCCTCTTCGGCGCACCACGGCCAATCGGAATTCGCTGCAACGTGCGCGCCCGACTCCACGAGATCCCGCCAGCGGCGGACGATGTGCTTGTCCTCAAGCCGCAGGAGGTCGCGATAGAAGGGGACGAAACAAGGCGTGACTGACTCGATGGCGGCCACGATGTCCAGCTCCGCATAGCGAGGAAGCAGATCGTCGCGAATGAACAGGTTGTGCAATATGGCGTGCCGAAGGACGTTGGGCCCGCCATCTAAGGCATCCGAGATCGCATCAAGGGAAACCTGAACGCCCCCATCTCCGATGGCGTGGATGGCGACTGGGAATCCGGCCTGACTCGCGTCACGAACGACCCTCTCAAGTTCCTCAGCTGTGAGTAAGGGGCGAACGTCTCCATACCATTCCCGTCCAGCCGGAGATAGCGTGTTGCGAAGCGGCTCAGTGAACGAGATACCGATCGGACGGTCCTCGCACACGGAGGTCTCTGCGAAGATCTTGACTCCGCCGATGCTCAAACGCGGCGCGACTTCGGCCAGTGGTTCGTACTGTTGATACCAATTCCCAAGTACATCGCCGCAACTTGTGTTATCGATGAGATAAAGACTGAAGCGAACGCGCAGATCGCCGGCCTGCGCCAACTCGATGCTGTCAGCTATCCCATCAGGGGTGGTGTAGAGGTTGGCGGCGGTCGTGATTCCGTTCCAAAGCGCTAGAACTTGGGCTTCGACGGGGGAGAGTCCCTGCATCCAGCTGTCGTTGAGAAGATGCGTATGGGGGTCGATGAAACCCGGCAAGATGGTTCGCCCACCTGTGTTAATTCGGTGTGTATCTGCATCGGCTAGAGAAAGGACATCGTCCGTCGACCCGACGTGAAGAATGCGATCTCCAGCGATGGCGATGGCCTCATGAACGTCGTTCGGCGACGTCATCGTGATGACGCGGGCATTGTAGAGAACGAGATCGGCGGATGCTTCCTCCCCTCTGGCACAGATGGAGAACAGGCATCCTATAGCGATAAGGGTTCCACAGATGGCCCGAAGCATGATGACCAACTCTAGTTTGCCGCTGGGGTTCAATCAAACGTCGCCCCCAACAGCGCTAATCCGGCGTTTGAATCGAAACGGCATCTTCGATGAAGATCACATGGGAGGAGCTGATTCGCTTGATCCGAACACTTGTTACGGAGCGATTGGAGCTTCGCGCCGTTGAGAAAACGGATGAAGCCTTCATCCAGCACTTCATGGATGACGAGGAGCGCATGCGCTACCTCCCGCTTGGAAGAGCGGGAACAGCCGAAGAGGCGCGAAGTTCCACAACCAAGCGACTGGCGCATTGGAGACGGCATGGATTCGGGTGTTTCCTCGTACGCTTGCACGGCATGGATGAGCCCATGGGATACTGCGGCCTGGAGTTTGCAGGCGATTCGAAACGCGTGGAAATCGTGTACGGCTTCCTGCAATCCGTCTGGGGCAAGGGCTATGCGACCGAAGCGGCATTGGCATGCGTTCGGTACGGGCTTTGCGAACTGGAACTTCAGGTGATTTATGGATCGGTGCTTCCGGCAAACACGGCCTCCGAGGCCGTTCTCCAGAAGCTGGGGATGAAGCAAACGACGGCTGACTCCTGTAGTGATCCGCTTCGCTATTACGTGATTCATCGCAACGATCTTGCGCAGGAGCCTCTTCGATTGAAGCGTGGAAAGCGTTTCCATACATCCGTGCAAGCGGAGTGGGAGGACGCGGCGGCCGGCAGTGTTTCGCGTGAAAAGGCCGTGACCAAACCTAATGGCCGAACTGGACGGATCGACATCTACGTGGAAGCGGATGACGCACTTGCCGCTGTCGTTGAGATCAAACACTCCGATTGGGATGCGATGACGCCGGAGGCCGTTCGCCGCAACGCCAAGCGCTATGCAAGACAGGTATGGAACTACATTGAATCGCAGTTGGAGAAGGGCAGAGACGTTTCTCCAGGCGTCATCTTCCCGGTGCGGCCTTTGACTCCGGGGCGGCTTGAGCAGGTCGAGCGGCTATTCGACGAAGAGGGCATTCCTGTGGTTTGGCAAGATGAATCGATCGAGGACCTGAGAAATCGAAAAGGAGCGGAGTAAATGGAACGGCAAGCGCCTATTCTTGACTGGTTGCTGGGAGAGGATAATCCACCCGTTCGCTACTTAACGTTGAAGAACCTTCTTGACACGCTTCCCTCCGATCCGGCCGTTGTCGCTGCTCAGGCTCGCTTGATGGAGTATTCCGTGACGACAGAGATCCTAAAGCATGCCGACGACTTCTGGGCGCTCGATGACAAGGCCTATTGGAAATACACGGGCAAGTACTGGCAACTGATCTTTTTGGGTCAGTTCCTCGCGAACGGGAAGCATCCGGAGATCGCAAAGGGAATTCCGGGAATTCTCGATCAGCTCCCATCGATCGCATCGAAAGGCTGGCTTTGTCTGGCGGCCAATCTGGCAGGTGCGCTGATCCGGCTGGGTTACGACATGGAGCCGGTGGTGTCCGAGGCGGCGGAAACGATCGCCGGACGGGTTGTGGGGGATCGGGGAATTGCCTGTTCAGAGATGACCTATAGCCTTCTTCCTCGCTGTTACATGGCAATTCCCAAGGTGCTTCGCTGCTTTGCGGAGATTCCGGAACGTGAGCGTTCCGCACAGGTTGTTGAAGCGATCGGAATTTGCATACACGCGCTGCTTGAGCATGAGGTCTTCGTCTATGTTCCAGGGAACCGGAAGGCCTGGAAAGGGGTACTTGACGGTTTACCAAAGAAAGCCGACCTCCCCGAAGGGGAAACGGTGAAAGGGTGGATCGCTGAAAAGAAGAGCGATTTCCTTGCGGTGTACGGCATCGGCGACCGCGATCCCAAACCCGGATGGCACAAGTTCGGGTTCCCGTTGAACTACAACTCGGACATCCTCGAAGCGATGTCCGCCTTGGCTGCGCTACGCGTGCCCATGCAAGCTGAATTGGTGCGCGCCCTTCAGATTATCCGTGAGAAGCGAACGGCGGAAGGACAGTGGATTCTGGAGAACTCGTTGAACGACAAGATGTGGGCCGATGTGGAGGTCAAGGGTCTGCCGAGTAAATGGATCACTCTACATGCGTTGATGGTACTGAAGCACTTCGGGACATGATGTCTCGCCATTACTCAACCAGCTGCATGCCGGGAGCGTCTTCCGAGCGAGCGACAAATCCGTGTTGTTCGTAAAAAGCGGCCTTCCCTGTTGCGGAAAACAGCTGGACATCCCGGATCCCAGCTTCTCGGCACACCTGAACCAAGCGTCGTAAGACCTCCGAACCGATTCCACGGTTCTGATGGATTGGATGAACGATGAGATCGAAGACCATGGCATACATTGTTCCGTCACAGACGAGACGCCCAAAGCCGACAAGGCGGTCTCCATCATAGGCCGATAGCGTGTACCAGCTATTGGCCAGGGCCGTTCCAAGCTGTTCACAGGAAGCGTGATACGATTCGTTCCACCCTGTTGTCTCAAACAAACTGAAAAACGCCTGAATTTCAGGGAGGCGGTCACTGTACTGGATCGTAGACATGTCGGGTAGTTTCGCCTCCACACTCGAAAAGGGCAAAGCCTGAGCCCGATCGATCGGGACGATCTCTGTTTGCGGATACGCGGTGATCCCGATATTGTCTAGGCATGCTTTCCAGGATAAGTGGTGGAGCCAGGCTGGAAAGCGCTACGATGTCGATGACTTCGTAGGGCTTCTCTAGACGCTCCGAACTAACCAAATCGAGTTTCCTTCATGCCGAGCCTCGCCCACAGGCAGGCGGCATCTGTCGGTAGTGGACGATCCGCTACCCTTTTCTGTGGCAATTCCCCAATTTCAATCCTCATGTGGGACCGCTGTGCACGAGGTCCTCCTTGCGGTGACGGCTGCTTGTTCGTTCACCTGATACATCGCTCAAACCAAAGGAGAGATATGACTACGGTTCACTTGGGGATGCCATGGGATTCCTCGCTCCCGTTCGGTGGGATGAAGGCCTCTCACAGCGCTCAATTATCCCGAACAACAATCGAGTGGGGGTGGTATGCCTCATAGGGAAGTTGGAAACCAAGCGCCTTCAGGGCTCCTGGCCGTCGGCATCGTTTGCACAGGGCAGTTTCTGTCCATTATCGCATCGAGCGCCACCAGCTTTGCGCTCGCTGTGTGGGCGTATCAGCAGTCGGGAAGCGCTCTGGCGTTGGGCATTATCTTTACGGCATCCGTTCTTCCGTCAGTTGGCTTATCGCCATTTGCCGGCGTGCTGGTCGATCGGTACAGCCGAAAGCTGATGATGGCGATCAGCGATGCCGTGGCCGGTATGGTGGCCGGAATGCTGCTCGGCTTGTTCTTAACCGACAGTCTTCAGTTGTGGCACTTTTACGTGGCATCGTTCGTGACGGGAGCAGGGAATGCGTTCCAATTCCCCGCCTACTCCGCCGCCATCTCCACGATGGTTCCAAAGCGCCACTACGCGCGAGCCAATGGGATGGTATCGCTTGCACGGTCCGCGCCGTACGTGATGGCGCCGATGCTGGCCGGTGCGCTTTATCCGCTAATTGGGCTGGGAGGATTCCTTATCTTCGATCTACTCACGTTCTTTGTGGCGATCGGGGCGCTGAGCATCGTTCGCATTCCTCCTCCGTCGGCATCTGAAGAAGGAAGAGCGGCAACAGGACGATTTTGGAATGAGGCGCTATATGGATTCAAATACATCTTCGTCCGCAAAAGCCTTCTCGGACTGCTCGTTTTCTTCCTGGCCATTAACTTTGTCGGTGGATTCGCGCGAAGGATCTTCGATCCCTTCGTCTTGGCACGAACGGGAAACAACAGCGTTTCGCTTGGCCTGATCCGATCTGCAGGGGCCATTGGAGGCCTCGTTGGAGGGCTGCTGATGACCCTCTGGGGAGGTTTCAAGCGGCGCATCCACAGCATCTTTCTTGCACAGACACTTGCAGCTGCGTTTGAACTAATGCTCTTTGGGTTGGTGCGCAGCCTTCCTCTGTGGGTGGCGGCAGCGGGCATCGGAGGCGTCTGTATTCCGTTTAGCAATGCCGCCAGCCAGGCGATCTGGCAATCGAAAGTTCCGCCGGATGTTCAGGGAAGGGTTTTTGCCGCACGCAGCATGATCGCGTTTGCGGCGGGGCCGACCGTCCCCTTGCTTGCAGGGAGCTTGGCCGATTATGTCACCGAGCCGGCGATGACTTCATCAACCTGGCTCTCACGAACCTTCGGATGGCTCGTAGGGACAACGCCGGGATCCGGCATGGCGCTGCAGTTTGTATTGTTCGGCGCTCTTTATCTGGGCATTGTGATCGGTGTCTTTCTGTTCTCGAAATCCATCCGACATCTCGAAGACGTGTTGCCCGATCACAACCAACCGATGCCTCCTAAAGAGGCGATCTAATCAAGAAGAAAGGATAGCAATGTTACGAATTCGATTAACCGTTCTTAAGCGGGAGTACTTCGAGGATCTGGTTAAAGCAAATTACCGGCCCGATTCTCCCAAGCGACGCGTGGGGAGGTGTTCTGCCTTTGAAGACGGCCAGGTGTTCGAGACCAATCCGGCGTGTGAGAAGCCAGACGGCTTCTGCGACTGGGCATGGGCCGATATCCAGCGAGATGTCATCAGCGTCTCTCTTGGGGTCGGACACCCATGGACCTCTCCACGCCCCATGGCCATCGCTTGCTGCACGGACGGAAAACGGCCTGTGGTATTCAAAATTGAACCAGCAGGGGAGGTGCCGCAATGAAGAAGGTACGAATCACCGTTCTTCGTCGCGAGCTGTATCAGGATCTTGTAGACGCCTATGGATCTCCCCGTATGAAAGAGCACGGCTTGCCCAAATGTAAAACCTACGAAGATGGCCAGGTTTTTGAGATCGAAGGATCGCTTGTGATGCCCGAAGGCTTCTGCTCTTGGGCATGGGCTGATCTACAGCGTGATTTTGCGATGATGTTGTTCGGTCCGCCCGATGACTGGAAGGACCAACCCATGATGCTGGCCTGCACGGACGGTTTCCGTCCAGTGGTGTTCAAAGTTGAGAGCGTAACCACCGAATAAAGGAGACGACCGATGACTGAGCGAAAGAAAGCGCGGATTACCGTGATCAAGAAGATGGCCAATATGAAGACGCGGGAACTGCACATGAAGGCATTCGATCCCGAGAATCCCAAGACGCGGCCCTGCATGTTCCTCAAGGATGGCCAATCGTGGATCGTTGGCTCTCAAGCGCCGGCCGATATGTGCCATTGGGCGTGGGCCGACATTCATGCCGACGTCGTCATGATCCAGTGTGGCGGGAACCCCGATGGCAAGGGATACATCGGGCACCCTGGCGTCATGATCAGCAGCTGCTGTGATGGATTCAATCCCGTTGTTTTCAAGATCGAACGGCTTGACGAAGCCTGCTAAGGAGAGACATGAAAAAGATCAAGATTACCGTTGTCGAGAGAACCTTCAATAAAGATATCACGGAGGAGTACGGATCAGAGACGTTTTTGGCCGGGCGGGGAAACGGTCCGTGCGCTCGATTCGAAGAGGGCCAAGAGTTTATTTTGGATGGCCTAACGAGGCCTGAGGGCTTCTGCGACTGGGCATGGGCCGACATCCATCGAGAAATCCGCACGGTCGCCTTTGGTGGCGGCTTCCCGTGGGTCAACACACCCAACTCAGCCATCACCTGCTGCACCGATGGCATGAAACCCGTGGTGTTCAAGGTCGAACGAATCGATGTGGAGTGAGATGAGAAGATGACATCATTCATGTCTGAGGGGCAGCAGTCAGCAGGTGCGAAGCTCCTGCGACGAATCCGCTGCTAAGAAGCAGCGGTTCGCCTGTACACGATGGCATGAAACCCGTGGTGTTCAAGGTCGAACGAATCGATGTTGCGTGAGACAAGGAACACCGCTTCATGTATGCCTGAGGGGCAGCGCCGCCTTCGTCTCGTTACGAATGAATGACGAGACTCAGAGCGGATCGAGTTCCGGGCGCTGTACGCGCCCGGAACGTCGAGTGGGATGGGCTGCGCGCCACCGAGGCGTGCGTCGAACTCAACACCCATCTGAGAGAGTTCGCGTTCGCCTGTACACGACGGCATGAATCCGCCGACTTCGCGAAGCGAGCTTTGCTCAGATCGGATCGAGTTCTGCGCGCCCAGGCGCAGAACATCGTGAACGAGGGTCGAGCGAATCAATGTTGAGAGCGAGAGCGACTAAACCGGCGAGTGCCCGACGTGAAACAGTTGCGCCTCTCAGCCGAACCTGAGAGGCGCGGAATCAGAAGCGAAGCTTCTGACACGAATCGACTCCGCCATGTCGCGAAGCAAGCTTCGCTCCGATCGGTGTGAGTTCTGCGCTTGTGTGCGCAGAACATCGCAAACGAGGGTCGAGCGGATTGATGCGAACGGCCAACAATGAGTCGGATGGGAGGTTCCCACATCTTGGCAACCCCCTATCCGATCAAGGAAGAGAAGATGAGCGAGAATGAAACTCCGACGTGGAATCACGAGATGCCGCAGCTGAGAGGGCCATGGTTGGGACAGGGCTCTCCGACACGTGTGCCCACGGAATTCTGTTCAGATGTTTTAGCGACCGAGGATCCGGTTTGTGGAATCGTCTTTAGCCCCGCTGGAGATGAAGCATTCTTCACGGTCAATCGAACCGCTTTAGACTCGGCTGAGCTGATGACCATGAGACTGAGAAAGGGCGTATGGACGGCACCGGCGTTTGCCGCGGTCAATAGCGATCAAATCGACAACGATATCACGCTATCGCCGGATGGCCGGCGTCTGTGCTGGCGTTCGTGGCGTTCGCTACCTGGGAAAACGGCGCCTGAGGATCGTCCTCATCTCTGGGCGGCGGATCGCCAAGATGATGGATGGGGCGATGCGTTCCCTATCCGATGCGATGGGAACGTTCAAATAGGCTGGTATCCGTGCTTCGCGGCCAATGGGACCCTTTACTTCTCGACGCGATCTTCGGGAGGAACCTACAAGGTGGTTCGTGCTTCCCGTTCTGGGGAGCAGTACGGGCCGGCCGAAACGTTGATCGATGGCATGGGCTCAGGTGGGGATCTGTGCGTTCATCCGGACGAGCGGTTTCTGATCGTCACGCAATTCAGCCTCCCACACTTCCAGGGTATCGGTAATCTGACGGTGAGTGCCCCACGTTTCGATGGCAGTTGGTCGCCGCTTCAGGATCTTGGGCCGGCGATCAACACTGACAAGCTCGAGTACTGCGCAACGATCTCGGCCGATGGGGAGAGTCTCTTTTTTTGCCGCATGGATCGATCGACGCGGAGAGCGCGAACCTATTGGGTTTCTGCGTCGATTCTTGACTCGCTTCTTCGAAACACCTGACTGGGAAGGGGAGCGAGCTAGGCGTGCGCGCGGATCCTGGGCCGTTGAAGGACGATGAGTGCTAGGAATCCGATGAGCGCCATGCCTGCCCAGAGTAGGAACGGCATGCGTGGTCCGTAGACGGCGAGGCTATTGCCAAGAGGCGGCGAGATCATGGTGCCAATCCGAGACACGGTCATGGCCAAGCCAAGTGCGGTTCCTGTGTAGGCGGCGCCAATGGACGGTATCTCAATCATGGAGGTCATGTAGACGGCCATGAATCCATCACGCACCGAGCCCACCAGCAAGACGGCCACCCAGATGATCAGTCCGTCGGCAACGGACAAGAGTCCAATGCCACAGGCCGTCAGCAGTGCGGCAGCGATAAGCATCTTCAGTCGCGATCCCAAACGGCTGGTGAGCAGGGCCAAGGGAAGGACGGCAATCAGGCTCACCGTGTGAAAGCCGGCGAGTGCTGCATCGGCCTGTGCGGGGAGCCATTGGATGGTTCTCAGGTACAGAGGGAGATAGCCGAGCAGGCCCTGGACGGCTCCTCCCACGCCGAATAGGGCGATGCCGAAAATCCATACGTCACGCTGCTTGGCAACGTGAACAAAGGAGCGAAGAAACGTCGCAGAAGGGTGTGCGCCGTTGGTGTGGCGTATCTCATGAGAGGAGACGCGGGTTAATGCCCAGGGAATTGCGAGTAAAATTGCAATGCCGCCGTACACGAATAGGACGTTTCTCCAGCCTCCAAGCCAGGGTGAAAGGAAGGTCGCGCTGATCAGCGAGCCAATCATGAATCCGAGCGCCATCCCCCCGGAGATGACGGCGTTGGCCATTCCCAGTCTATCCTTCTGGAACCACACGGCGCAGACCTTGTGCAGATTCATGGGAATCGTCGCCGATAGCAATCCTGTCAGAAAGACGGTCATCGCCAGCATGAGAAGGCTGGAAGCGAACCCTCGGAGCGCTCCGAAGGCTCCGATCAACAGACAGGCAACGGCTAGGGTGCGTTTCGTTCCGAATCGATCTCCGATCAACCCGCCGGCAAGCCCGGCGAATAACCCCGCGAATGAGACCATGCCCCACACTGCGCCGACCTGAACCAAGGTGAGTTGGAGATCCTCGGCGATCTCAGAGAACAGCACCGGCATCGCCATGGAAGGCGCCGCGACAGCCAAGGTCGCCGTCGCTCCGGACAGTGCAAGGATTGCCCATCGATAGCGTGTGTCTCCCTCCATGCGTTCGCATCTCCTTGGGTGAGATGTCGAGATCGTATCCGCACACCCCGTGACTCTCGAACATCTCCGATGAGGACGAGTTTTGCGCCGACGATTTCTCCGTATGATGGACGTATGGCTGCAAACGTGAACTGGAACGACCACATCCGCCGGGCGTATGGCTCCGAGATCCATCGACGACTCGTCGAGCTCGATCGAACCGAGGAGATTTCAACGACCTTTCGCTGCATTTGGGATGCGCAGGAACGTTCGATCCGGATTGAAGAGACCCATCACCACTCTCCCAAGCTCCGGCCCGATTGGGATGAAGGTGGGATTCGACGCCGCGAAGCCTGGTGCGGCGGAAGGTTGAAGCAGGGTGTGTGTGGTTCATCGCAGAAGAAAAAGAGCGGCTGATTGGGATCGGTATTCTCGGTTCGGACAAGCCAGGATCGTGCGCCGAGATTGTCTCGATATTTGTCGATCGCGACTGGAGGAGGCGCGGATTGGGGGGCGCGCTCATGCAATGTCTGGAGCGTGAAGTGCGTGCTCGGGAACTCCAGGCGCTCTATGTCGGGTCGAACGAGAATGCCAATGCGGTCGGGTTCTACCGGAGTGCGGGATTCGAGATCGTTTGTCTGATGGATCCTTCCGTCGTATGGATTCCAGGGTTGGAGACGACCATCACCATGGCGAAACGGCTGTAGACGCACTAGGGTACGTGTGGTGGGAGGTGTGCGATGATCGTACGAGGTCGAACAGGGGCAAGGCGGATTCTCGGCTTGCTGGGGATTGTTCTGATGATTTGCGGGCTGACTGCCGTTGGCGTGGCTCAGACATCCGAATCCAATCTCTTTTTGCAAACGCTGATGTGGAACGGAATCGAGCGGTTCTACGGCGTTTACGTTCCCGCGTCCGCCGTGACACCGTCTCCTCTTGTCTTCGTCCTGCATGGCGGCGGAGGCAGCGTATCGAAAGTCTGGGGGCAAGAATTCGGGCGCTCCTGGGAAGCCCTGGCTGATGAACATGGCTTCTGCGTCGTCATCCCACAAGGGCGAAGCGATCCGAGCGATCCGGATGGACATCATTGGAACGACTGCCGCATTGAGATCAACAACGAAGACGTGGTGACTCTGGAGGACGATGTTGGATTCATTGTTGAGCTGATCCATCGCGCGGAGGAGATTCATCCCGTCGATCGCTCCCGCGTCTACGTCACCGGGGTTTCCAACGGCGGCATGATGACGTACCGATTAGCCATCGAAGCGAGTGAATCATTCGCGGCCGCGGCTGCGGTTATCGCCAACCTTCCCGGCCCATCCGAATGCGCGGCCCCATCCGTCCCCGTTCCCATGCTGATCATGAACGGAACCGAAGATCCTCTCATGCCCTCGGACGGGGGCTGTGTGGTCAACGAACGCTGTCAGCGTGGGCGCGTTCTTTCCACCACGGAAACGGTGGAGGCCTGGGTGCTCGCCAATGGAGCGTCTGCAACACCGTTCGTCGAACAGCTTCCCAATCGTGCCTGGTTTGACGGATCGCGTGTGACCGTCTATCGCTACGAGGGAGAAGAGAATGGCGCAGACGTCGTCCACTACCGCGTCGAGGGCGGCGGACATTCCGTCCCAGGGGCGGAAACGATCTCTGCCGTCGCGCGCGCCATCTCAGGCCCCAAGAATCGCGATATCGATGGGGCTTCCGAGATTTGGGAGTTCTTCTCGTCACAAGTTCGCGATACGACTCCCTGACAAGACTGCAGCTCACACTTGTGAACCTCCTGGCGGAACTAGGACACGTACAGCCAACCGCATGTTCGGGAGGCATGATGTCCGATTCTGTTGCATCGCTTGCTCTTGATCCTCGAAATCCGTTTCTCGTTCTCGTCTGGTCCTTCGGGCTCTTTCTGCTGATGCACGGCCATCAATACGTAGGAGCCCTACTTGCCGCCCGTACCGATCACGTGTCATTTGACGCGTTGATGAGCGGCAAGCATGCGACGTTGCGCTCTCAGCTACTCCGAAGCGGCGTGGGAATCCTGCTTGGATTGCCATTGATCTGGCTCTGTACGACGCTGCTGTGGAATCGTCCTCTGAATTGGATGGGGTTGGGTTTCGATTGGTGGGGGCTTGCTCTCGGACTCGCCCTGGGCTTGCTCGCGCCCTTTCTTATCGTCGGAGTCTTGTGGCGGATGAATCTGGCGCGGATTCCTCTCGCTCGATCAACACGTCGCTTCTCGGAAACACTTTCGGGCGTGACGAGCTTGGCGTTGGCGGCGATCTTCGCCGGCATCTCGGAAGAGATTGTCTTCCGAGGGATGATCGGGCGTGAGCTCTCGATGACCTGGGGGTGGCCGGTCTCCGTCTTGTTTTCTGGCGCTTTCTTCGGCGTCGTCCATCTTCTTGGGCAACTCAAGACCCTCACGCTTCGGAAAGCGGGCGCCATTTTGGTGGCAAGCGTAGCGGTCAGTTACCTATTCATGTCTTTGTATCGATTCAGCGGGTCGCTCTGGTTGCCGATTGGCTTCCATATCGCATGGAATTTCGCGCATTCTGCGCTTCTTGGGTTGCGAATGAACGGCATGGCGCCTCTTGCTAGTTGTCTACGCACGTCCTTGAAAACGAGCTCATGGATGGCCGGAGGAGAAGCTGGAATGGAAGCCTCCCTTCCCGCCGTTTCGTTGTACGCTGTGCTTGGAACGATCTTTTTGTTCGTCTGACGAATCCATCTACTTGAGGAGGGTTAGGGGGGCTCGACACGACTCCTCAGAAAGGGGTGTTGCGCGTCTCCTGAAGCGGACACAGCCAAGATCCTGAAGGCGTATCGATCCGAACCTGGGGGATTCCAGAGACGGAGCAAGGGCTAGTCTGACTTCTTCTGCCACGAAAGGCAGAGCGTTGACCAGTCCAGCTCCATGAAGGGGATCACGCGTGTTCCTCGGGCCGACCACCGGGCGTTGTACTCGGCTGCCCGTTCTCCGGCCTTCAATCCGGTGTGGCCGTCGGCGATGACGATCACGTTGTATCGGCGTCGAATCGCACCGCCTATCGTCCCGTCAACGCAGCCTTGAGACGCCAATCCAGAGATTAGCACTTGGGTCATTCCCGCGTCTTCAAGGAGATCCCCGAGCGTGGTGAAGGAAAACGAGTCGGGGTATTTCTTCTCCACAACCCAATCGTTCTCTCCTGGGGCGATTGCGTCCGGATACTGCAGTTGTTCGTCCGGCAGCTGACTCTCGTAGGTGATATCACGAATGTAAATCACCCGGATACCGTGGGCATTCGCGAGTTCGATCAACTCCGCGATGCGGTCGACGATAAAGACGCCGTCGATCGTGCCGTGCAGCTCAGGGTCTGAGGCCCACTGATTCTGGACATCGATCACGAGTAAGGCGGTCCGGCAGTCCGGGCTTGTTTCCGCGCCGTGCGGTGTGCTCCCGAGCGCCATGATGATCATGATGAATAAACTGAGCTGTTTCAAGAATCTGCTATTCAAGTTGACCTCCGTGGAGCTGTTCGTTCGGTAGCCTCTTGATTGAAAAGGGTCTTCCGATGTCTGGCAATGGCATGCCATTGCTTGGGAAGGATCTGGCAAAGAGAAGATCCCTCGTCACGGCAGTCTCCGAATTGAGAAAGGTCTTCCAAATGTCCGGGAACTGGCGAAACCAGTTCCTTGTGAGAATCCGCGAAGCATCGGGTGGATTCTCATGGACACGGGAGCCTCTTGATTGAAAAGGGTCTCCCGTGTCCGGGGTGGATGGTGTTGACGGGAAGGTTGCGGATGCGGTCCAGGCTGGCGCGGGCTTGCACGACATCGTCGAGCAGGGGATGAAGCCGCGGACGGACGAGGTTCCACAGAAGGTCCCCACAAAACAAATCACCTTCAGCTGTCAAGACGGCCAGGGATCCTTTGGAGTGTCCGGGAAGGTGATAAACGGTGGCGTCCAGTCCGTGCTCAGCCAGGCTCTGTCCGTCTTCCAGGAAGAGATCCGCCTGAAAGGTTTCGAGATCTCGTATGAATCGAGCCCCCAGTGGCTCCAATAGCTTGAACGACCAGGGCATTCGATCCGGAACCTTCTTGCGGCTGCATTCCATGTCTCCGGTCATTACGGTTTGGGCTTCCAGTTCATGAATGGCGATCACGGCTCCATGCGTGTTTTTTAGGTAGACGCAGTTCCCAATATGGTCAGGATCACCGTGGGTGACGATGATGAGCCCGAGGTCTCCCTCCCGACAGCCGTGCAATTCCATGTCACGGACCAATCGTCGACGGGCCATGGCGGTTGCTGTGTCGATGAGGACGTACCCATCGTGCCCTTTCAACAGATAGCAGTTTGCGCCCACTCGAATGCGATGGATGGATTGGACCATGGTCACCTCGTGTTCATCATAGAGCGCGATTGTGAAGAGAATGGGGGCGTGCGCAGGCTTGCCCCCATCCGCTTACAAGGGTAATTCAAAGCCGGCTTCGGCCCAGGAGAATCCATTCTGGTTGTCAAGCGCGACAGAGAACGTCGTGAGTAGCGGCCCCAGGGGAAGTTGACCTCCCACTTCGAAGCTCATGTTCCCCAGGCTGAATCGCCCCATGAACGTGATGAGCATGGCGCCAAGTTGAAGTTCTCCCGAGGTTTCCAGTCCTATCCCGGTGTTGTCATACAGTCCGATGGCCGTGAGTTGGAATCCGTCGAGCGTCATGCCCGCGCTTCCGGTGGCGTTGATCCCCAATCCGGTATCGTAGCCGGCTTGGGCGGCCACGTTGACGGCCCCCATTCGCAAGGCAAGTCCGCCTCCGGCATTGAATCGGCCTCCCGCCCATCCGCCGCTGGCGGACAAGGACAGGGCGCCAAGTTCCGTGTTTGCGCCCACGCTGGCGGTTGAGAGGGCGCCGCTCGAGAAACCAAGGTTTCCGGACACGCCATAGCCACCAAAGTCCGTGGAGACGCCTAAGGCCATCGACGTCGCGGGTCCCGCCAGTCGCGCATTGGCCGTCAGCCGAATCGTGTCAAACGCGCCCCAGCCTCTGAGATCGACGACAGGCGTTCGTCCGGGCGACAGCGTCACATCACCGGCGAGCTTGAATCCACTTAGTTTCGTTTCCGCTCCCACGAGCGCTCGCAGCCCATCCGTTCCTCCGCTGGCGTCCGCGTAGACGGCGAAGCCTCCCAAATCGAGGCGCACCGTCCCTCCGGCGGTCGCCCAGAACGTGCCAAAGGCGCTGAATCCGGCATTTCCGTAGAGCAACAGCTCCAGGGACGTGGCGGGAACGGGTTGAGGGGGACCTTCGGGTTGCACCGGTCCCTCATAGATGACCGTGAATCCCCGATCCTCGCCGGCTCCAAGCAGAGAGACGGCGAGAACGATGATGAGGGCGAGATTGCCCGACAGCTTCCATCCATTTCGTTTCATGTCTCCCTCCTTTAGAAGGTGTAGTTCAACCGGCGAGATGTCGCTTGATCAAGCAACGTTACGGTGACGCGATCCACGACGCCGGATGATGCGCCGGGAATGTACAGATACGCCTTGCCGGTGGCATCCGTCACCGTTGTGACGGAGTTCGCGTAGCCGTCCGTGCCGACGATGGCAAGCCGAATGGGAATCCCGGCTTGAATGGGATGAACGAGGGCGGTCACTGTGACGCCTTGTCCGGCAACTGGATCGGCGGGAGAGGCCCAAATGGTCAACCCAACGGTTGACGATTCCTCTGCGTCTTCATCCTCTTCGGGCCGGTCCTCCTCATTGAGCCCGGAGTCGATCTCGCCCTCGCCCACAGGGAGATAGAACGAGAGATGAGGTGTCGTTGACGTGATCACGCCGGATTTGCGATAGGCTTGATGGTTGACGGCCCAGCAGGTGATGGTGACCCGATCGCCGACGTACAGTCCTTCAATGGAGAAGCCGCCGTCCGCGCCCGTCCCAAACGAATGGCCGAACGGATCGCTGATCTCGCCGAACGCGCCGCTGAGTGCTTCACCCGACTCTTTGTCATAGACCGTGCCCGTGAGCGTGATCTCCTTGGGCGGCATCTCGATATCATAGTCGAGTTCGAACGCCGTTTTGGTGATGGTCACCGATTCGTAGCCTTCTTTGGTCGCTGTGATCGTCACCGACGTGGCCATCTGTTCCATCATGTCGCTGGGAACTTGAATGGAGAAGGTAAACGCGCCTTGCGAGCTGGAGGTGGCCGAATCGCTGTCCTCAGGGCCCTCCACACTCAAGGTCACCCCGGAGATGGCGTTTCCGTTGCGAGCGTTGGTCACCCGTCCGCTGAAGCTCTGCTGGGCGATGCTCGTCACTGCGATCGAAGCGGCGGTGGCGGAGCCTCCGATGATGGGATCGCCCTGTTCGCGCCCCGCATAAACAGCCCGGATAGACACTTGCGCCGGATCGCCGAAGGCATCGGAAGGGCAAACGCTGATGCTGGCAGCGCAGACGCCGTTGGCATCCGTGACCTCGGTTGCGACCACGCCGTCTCCCACTTCGAAGCGCACCGGCTGATCGGGAATCGGGTTCCCCTGTCCATCCACCAACGTCGCTTCGGCCGTCACATTCTGACAGGCGCCGTCGGCCTCCATCAGCAACTCCACAGAACTTGGCGAGGCCGATAGCGACAGGGCGGAGGATTTGCCTACGGTAAACTGTCCGGTGACCGGAAGGATGGTAATTCCGCTCTCTGCGTTGTCCGACCGTGCTGAGATCGAAACGCGATAGCCCTCAGCGGAAAGTCCGAACGTTCGGCTGGTGGCGGTCACGGTGACGGTTTCGCCGAGATTGCACGAGAGCTTGTCCAGCTTCCCGGGGCCGCCGTCCACGAACAAGTGAATGCGGACGGCGTACGAGTCTTTCCAAGGTTCCTCGGCAATCAGCGGGCGAGCCGTAATCTGAAACGTCGCACTCCCGCCCTCAGCGATGACATCCTGAGACTTTTGCATCTCCAGTTGGAACGTCGGCAAGGGCGGATGATCGCGGTGCCACTTCTGCACGCGGGCGGCGATCAGCTTCTTCATCGTTTCCGGCGTCATTTGATTCTCCGAATAGCCGGAGTACCAGTTCTGTACGGGCGAGGTCACCCAACTGCCCGTATTGAGCACCGTGCTGTAGCCGGAACGTCCCGATGCCGTATACCCGAATCCAAAGCCTATGCGATCTCGATAGCGATCGGCGCGCTCCGGGTCGGTTGCCGGCGGGTTCCATTTGGATGGGTCCGGATCGAGTTTGGCTGCTTCTTGAACTGCGACGGCATCGGCCATGGCGCGGATGCGCTGGGCTTCTCGTTCGCCATAGATGGCGCCCCATTCGTCAGCCAACTGATATCCGAAATCGTGGCGCATGGCGATCGCGTCGAGCTCGTCCACCGGGGGCTTTGCCCCGGCGGCGTTCGGGTCACGGTCTCCGCCCCACCAACCGGGGCCGTACCAGTTGCCGTATTGCAGGAGTTCGTCTCCCTGCTGATTGGCCTCTCCCAGCATCTGCCGGGCGTCGCCGATATCGTCGAGGAATCCGGCGGATACGGAGAGTGCGAGGCCGAGCATCACCAGAAGGCACAGGCTAGGAACGCGTCTGAGCCGGTTCATTGCCCACCTCCTATTCCTGTGAGAAGGTCGAACAGATCGATGACGGCCACATCGTGAACGGGGTCATCGCTTCGTTCGGTCTTCAGACTCAGCCAGAGAAGCGAGTAGACGTCGGCGTCCGATGCCACCAGGACGTTCATTGAATTCGCGTGTTCCGATGCCCAGACGGGCGTCACCGCCTGCCGCCAGTTTAGGGGTAAACGATTGGCGAGAATGAGACTGGTCGGCAGATCGTTCGATGCAAGGAGTTCCTGCGCGGTGGCGTAGTTGCTGCGCGCGGCGTCCCACACAGAGAACCCCTCAGGGGACAGCAACCGGCGGAGTTCATCGCGGTATCCATCCAGGCGGGTCTCGACGATCTCCCAGCCAACGAGGTTGGGTTCGAAGCTTCCACGCCTCGGCCACGTGTTCACCAAGACTTCGAATGCTGCGGCTCCGTCAGCCAATCGAGAGAGGACGCTCTCTTCGAATTCAAAGGATCGCTCGTTGGCTATCGGCCCGATCTCAACGGTTGCTAAGGCAAATGCCTCGATACTTGTGAGCGAGTCGTTGAACTGGAGAATCAGCAATCCTCCAATCCAGGGGTTGTACAAGCCGACCAACCACGATTCGCGCGGTCCCTCTGCGGGAAACCACAGCATGTGGCTGAAGAACGCGGCGGCATTCAACAAATCTCCGAGAGCTGATTCTGAAAGCTGATTCCACTGACTTGAGACTCCGGACGACATCCAAACCGCTTGCGCTGCGGGCAGATCGTGCGCGGCCAAGCGCTGAAACGACTGAGCCGCCCAAACTGCATCCGTTGCCGTTGCTGCACCCAAGGACAGGGACGTCACAACGATTAGGATTCCGCAGAGCAAGAGGTGCCGAGGTCGCCATCGAACATGTCGATGCTTCACCATCCCCTCCTTGCTCTTTCACACTCGATCTGCGAGTTGTTTTGCACGTTTGTGATAGATTTCAATGTAGCGCAAAAGGACAGCACAAGGCCAACGATCGCTGTGTGAAAAGGAGGCGCCCCGGCGGTGAAACCAGGGCGATAAGATTAGTTGCTGAAGAAGTCGTCCGTATTCTCGATGAACGGCATGGCTACGGATTCCGAGAACAGGTACGCGCCCTGGCAGGTGAAGTCGTCCAGGTTTCGCAGTTCCTGCAAATCCACCTTTTGCTGTGGTGTCATCGTGTTCCAAACCTGGGTGAACGCGGTTGCGTACATGGCCGCAATCTGTCCATCGAGTTCGCCGTATCGATCGGACAGGGTCAACACGAGGGTTTCGTCGATTGTGGATTGCGTCATCAGTTTACGCAGCTCGGTCGAGATATCCTCGCGAACCTCCACGATCTCCAGCAGCGCGGCGCGCTGTTGTTCGAGCAGGTTCTCGATCACAGTGCGTTGGCTTGCCGTCAACAGGTTCAGGAAGGCGTCGCCCTGATCTCCCGTCAACTCCGTAGGAATCGAGTAATCGGGATTGCCCATCGCCGGCATGTCCTTCAGATAGAATGAGCCAAAGTAGGTGCCGTGCCGCTCGGGACAGAAATAGACATCGGCTTCGATCGATCCCGCGTACCAGCTAAAGAACTCGCTGGCATAGGTCATCACGGCCACGTGGACGTCATGCGGCATCGTCGTCTTGTCGACTTGATCGGGCAGATCCGGCCACGAGGCGCTTCCGCCGCTGGCGAGCTCATCGATTTCCGCGCGTTGTGACGCCGTCAGCGATCGCGAGATCGCTCCCAAGCCATGGGCGCGGCCCAATGAAACCTCACCATCGAGGCGGAACAACTCGGCGCCGTGCTCCTCAATCTCATCGACGTCGAGCTGCGTCGTTCCTGAGGGCAGGTCGCCTTCCAATAATCGTCGATAGGCGTCGATGAGTGGATAGCGCATTTCAGCGATCGCGTTGATGGAGTCGACCTGCTCTTCGGCCAGCTCGATCAGGTCGTCAATCTGATCGTCCGTCAGGATGGAGAGCACGGCATTGGCGATGCGGGGAACGAAGCTGGTGTTGTGTCCCAACTCGTCCGGATCGTTGTCGCGCAGGTATTGGAAGCCGAAGTAGTCGGTCACCTTGCCTGGTGGAATGAACGTATCCGAGCAGAAGTCGCCGGTCAGCCACGCCAGGGCATCAAACGCGATTGTCGTCAACTGAGCACGATCGGAGATGGCTTGTTCGATGTTGTGCTTGACTTGCCCCCCTGAGTTGCTGTCCCCCGGAGGAGGCGGCGGTGGGTTGTTGCCTTGCGCCAGGCTGGTCAGCATGCAGCCGGACAGCAGCAGCGCAGTGGCCGTCAGAAACGCTATGGCGTGGAACGTTTTGGCGAGGGGTTTCATGGTCATCATCTCCTAGTTCACCTGGATGGAGGTTGAGAATCGGATGGTTTCGTTGTTTCTGCCTGGGAACTCAACCGTCAGTTCGTACGTGCCGGACGCCAAGCCAGCGGGCAGAGTGAACCAAGCCTTCAACGTGTCTCCGGAGCGGGTCCACGTGGCTGCGGCAACCATCGTGCCGCCGGTTGCTTGCGAGTTTTGCCCTGCCAAACTCGGGCGCAGTTCGATGCTCGAGAACTCGACGAACTCTGGCGGCGCAAACTGCGCGCTCAGTTCGATAGTGACGAGCTGGCTGCTCGCGCCAGCGTGCAGAACGGATGGCGAAACGTTGGCAATTCCGTCGGGTGCTCCCAACCCACCAGGTTGGCTTCCTCCTGGACCCTGGGAAGATGGTGGCTGACTACTGCCTTGGCTTGGCGGTTGGCCGGGTGCTTGCGAGTTTCCTGGCGGTTGCGGCTGAGACGTTGTCTCCGGCCCCGACACGACGTTCGGCGAAGCCGAACTCGTCCCTATCTCGGCAGATGCCCCAAGGTTTTGATCGATGTAATCTGCCGAGTAGGCTTCGCACCGGAACACTTCATTCGCTTCTTTTCCGTTCTGAAGGGTGGTCGCATATGGATTCGTGTACTCCCACACCACATCGCCGTCGGGCGTCACTTCAAAGAACCGGCCTTCGACGCCACTGCAGATGAGCGTGTTCCCATTCTCCAGTCTCTGGGCTCCAGAAATATGGCTACTAAAGTAGAACTCGTCTCCTGATGCTGCTCCATACGACCAGACGATCTCGGAAGGTAAGACGATGTTCGAGGGGCTGCTTACGTAATCCGGAAGGTCAAACTCGATCACGCGGGAATAGGGACGCGTCCGCTCATTCCCGTTGTCAAAGACCAGCATCCCAATGTCGCCTGTGAGTTCATCTGTGATGAACTCGGCATCGTGCTGATTGACGAGGATTCGAACGCCGGACGCGCCATGGGCCTCGGGATTGCCGTAGCGATAGAGCAGATCGCCGGCATCGCCCGCAGCTTCCGCCGTCGTCAGATCATGATCGATGATCCAGAACTCCGACGCGGATCGGCTGGAGATGACGATCTGATCCAACTCCTCGCTGTAATCGACAGAGTTGAAGTGCCACCAGTCTTCAGTGCGCGTACTCGCGAAGTAGTCGAGATCGATCTTTCCGGGATGCTGGTTGGCTAGCTGGCCGTCCGGCAGCACGTGATCCCACAGGTGCCATTCCCACACGATCTCATCCATCATAGGATCGTATTCCAGGATCATCTCGCTCCAGATTTCGCCTGAATCGGGCAGTTGGCTTGACGACAGCCCGGCAGCCAGGGCTTCCGTTTGCGAGATCGTCTCCCACGCGATCATCAACACATTGCCGTTCGGGAGGAGCTCGACGTCGTGATGGAGATGGGCGTGATCGGACGCCAATTGGTACGACCACACCTCATCCCCGTCCCAAGTTAGAAGCTCCACGCCGCCTCCCACGCCACCGGCATCGAACGTGCCGCGCGCGGTGTAGGTGGCCAACAGATTGCCGCCCTCGGTCAGATAGACGCTGTTGCCTGGACGACCCGACAGCGCCCATTCATTGACCACGGTTCCATCGCGGTTGATGAGGTAAGCGGTTTCCGAACTTACCGGAGCGAACAGGATGTAATCCTGTTCGCTCGAAGCAACAGCGCTTGCGGTGTTGCCGGACGTAGTAGTCCCCTGACTCGGGTTGGAAACGCTAGAGGTGGTTGTTCTGCTGATATCCCTTACTGGTCTAACGAAGTTCTGGACGCGAACGGTATCTCCCTGCGGTCCTCGCCCCTCTGGGATTGCTGAACCCGTCTTGGGGTCCGAGCGCTGGCACCCTGCTCCGTGAATGTCCACGTACTGGCCGTTCATATACCCAAGGCCGCGTCCGAACGCGATGTAGGCGGCGGCTTGTCCGCCTCGGTGCGAAGCATGCGTGGTCGAGGTCCAGTAGAAGCCCCAATCGCGCTCGCCGCCCTCATTGGTGAACGACGTTGCATTGAACAGCGGATCGATCGCGGCCGAGTTGGTCGTTTCCGGGGACCGGGTGTAGTCAACGATCGACTGCAACTCCTTGGCATTGGGCAGATACCAGTCCGAGTAGCCGAGGTAGTTCTGGTCGTTCAACTGCTGGACGTAGGCCAGGGCATCTTCCCAATCCATGCCTGAGCCCGAGTCGTTCTGTGCCCACATCAGGCCTGTCGCCAGGTCGGAGATGGTGCCATCGCCGTTGTTGGCGAAGTCATTCTCGCCATAGCTCGTGTTGCCGCGTACAAGGCGCACGAAGAACGTCTTCTCGCCTCCAGAACCCATTGCAGCTGTTCCGTAGCCCTTGATCCGTCCGTCGGCGAAGTTCACGCCAAACATCTGCGTGCCGATTTCGCTTCCAACGTAGGTTGTCGTCGTCGCCCACTGCGAGTCAATGATGCGTTCGCCAGCACTGGTATCGCCGTACTCAAACTCGAAGTAATCGGTGTCGATGAACGGTTTCGCTCCAGCTGTGGAATCGATCATCAGGTCCTCACCACTGAAGTCCATCAACGAGTAGAGCTCTTTAATCGTTGGCAATCGCCAATCCGAGTACCCGGCATATGAGAAGCCGTTGGCGTACGAGATCGCTTCGGAGTACGTCATCTTCCCGAAGTAGTCCTGGGTCCACATCAGACCCGTAACCTGATCGGTCACCGTCCCGTTGCCATTGTCGACATAGCTCGGTTGATTGCCATCGACCTGAGCATCCTGGCCATAGAATGCGGCTCCCATTCCGGGAGCTGCAATCTCCGACGTATTTCCGTATGTCTTCGATTGATTGGTGTCCACAATTGGATACGTCAGCCCCGACGACGACGTCTGCGCCACCGCCGTCACATCATCAATGAGTGAGATCAGGCCGCAACCTGATATCACGATTGCCAAGCTGAACACAGCCAGCGGTTTCGCCAATCTGTTTTTTCCAATAGCCCGAAACCGCCGTAAGTGAGATCGCCAAGAAGCGATCGAACGGCTGCAGCAAGCCCGCAA
>JANQGM010000017.1 GCA_028277345.1 Candidatus Bipolaricaulota bacterium
CGATGACGATCTTCGCAACCTGATGACGGAACGCGGCATTCCCCTCTCTTTGGGCGAACCGGAGATGCCGTGGGGCGTCGAGTTATCCCCAGCCATCTACCGCTCTCCCGCCCTCACCGAACACTATGATTTCCTTGAGAAGTATGGTGTTGATCCCTGTGAGAAGATGCAGGGGGGCGAGGGGAGCTTCGGCTTCGCCCGGTCGGTCTGCGATTCCGCCCACCTCGTTTGTGAGCTTCCCTATTTCTACGATCCTCAAGTCGAAGACGGCTCCAAAACCGTGATCAGCCGGAAGGACGCCATCCTTCAGGGGATTGAATCGACCGAGGAGATGCGCCGCTCCCTGACTAATCTCTACAGTTCCTTGGGAGGCGAGATGAAGGTCGTCTCGCGCTTCCGGCGGGCCGCTGAGAACTTGAACCGCCTGATGGCCGATGGGGTCGAAGCGAAGCGGACCTGGGCGGAAACGGAAAAGAGCCTCGATGTTCCCGCCACGCGCGCCCAAGTATTCGACAATCTGACTGTGGGACGCTTCTACAACGTCTTGATCGTGGGGATGGCCCGTCGCGGCCTCCAGCTCGAAGTCGAGCAAACCGGAAATCCGGCCATGGCCGAAGCCCTAGACGCCCTAGACAAGCAGTTTTGTGACTGGACCGCAGCCCTGGAGAACGAGATCGACTATACCGTCATTCCCATCAAGACGCTGGTGGAGATCCAGCTGGGCGCCGCCCTGCACATGATCTCTCAGCTCTAGCTGTTCCTCTTAGCGGGGGCTCGAATGAACGCAACCCCTCTCGGCGTCCTTTGAAGAACGCGCCGGGAGGGCAGTTCACCATGCCCTTTCGCGCACACCCCCGTGGCAAGCACGCACCGCACCGTCAGGACTCACATGCTGCGAGCGCGAGAACGATAAAGCCTATCCCTTCTATGTGAATGTGTTTTTTCTTATCATCATGACCCAGCACGATGAGTGAGAAAGGAGCTCGACATGTTCGCCGTTCCTTCAACCGTTCTTGATGTTCTGGGCTGCACTGGGGTGGGCGTTCTCTGCGTCATACGTCATTCTCGGATTCGCGCTTTTGATCAAGCTGCTGACCGGGTGGCGCGCGAAGCGCTCGCCGCTCTGGATCGCCGTCATTCTGTATGCCGTCGCGATGGGGATCGCCAGCTACGTGGGCTATCGGAACATGCTCCCAAACGGATTCGAGATCGCGATGTACGCCGCTCCGATCGTACTGGCGCCCTACCTGGTCCTTCTTTCGAAAGCTGTCGCGCGGCTCTGTTGAGAACGGATGCTGGGGTCAACCTTGCCCCTGGCTCACAGCACGAGACTTTTGTAGGCTGTTACGGAGGGAGCACGGCAAAGCGAATCTCGGTCGTCGACATGGATCGCTGCGCGGGGTGCCGCCTCTGCGCGTTCGCCTGCACGCGCCGTGAGGGCTTCGATCCCCCCACTTGCACGATTCCCGAGAGGATCCTTCAGACCGAGTCACCCTCGGAACTTGTCTCGCACGAGTTGCTGCGAGAGGCACTTGAGTTCTTCTCCCGACGGCTGCAGTGAGCCATCGGTGTCAATCCTCGGCTTGCGGAAGCTGCCAAGGCGCGCTAATGCCTACACCGAAACCGAAAGCTGTCGAGGCAATCGAACTATAAGACCCCCAGAACTGAAGGGAACCCTTGGCGAGAGCCGCTGACAGCGTCGAGCGCGCCGTAATCTTCGAGACCCCCGTCCACGTTGCCGTGGTTAAACAGGACAGCGAGCCGGATGCGATTCGGATGTTGAGCTGCACATACCGAAGATCCATAGGCAACAGGGATAAGGAAACGTAGCCATAGCTTGTGGCCGACAGGTTGTCATGGTCGACCGTTCCTCCAGAGAGATAGGTGAGCAACGACGACGACACATCCACTGTGTAAACATCAACGGTCGTTGTATTCGCGAGCCAATGCTTTCCCACCGTCAAGCGACTGGACAGGCTGGCATAAGGAGCGACCTCTCCGCCAATCGCTACTCCGACCGTCATATCCGACGACAACGCTGCATCGAACCTCGAATCGCTGGAGCTAGTGAGATCGAACGCATCCACGGTCCCCGACAGTCTGCCGCGGGTAAAGCTCACCGGGAAAAGCTCAAACGAGGCATCGGCCGCCACACGAAGGTCACCGAGCCGATAGCTCAGAGATAGACGCTCTTTCCCGCCAATTTCCGGAACAACATCGATGTTGGATTGGCTGGTCACTTTCCAACCCTCTCCTGCAACCGACACTCGGCCATTCGCTCCTACGCTGAAGTCGGGCCAGATGTCTGCGCTCAACCCCAGATTTCCGCTGATATCCGCAGCCAACCCCCATACAGCCCCGAACACGACCAAGACAACAACCCCCAACCACGCACGCATTATCCATCCCCCCTAGTGATTCGTCTTGAGTGATTTTCCTGAAAAAACCTTCAGAATACATGCATAACATGCGCCTCTCTTGAGCGAAGGGGTCAAGCCATTGCGTCGATAATGCGGAATCTGCCTCCCCGTTGTGGATAACCGGCAACGAGATGCTGTATCTGAAAAGAGGCTGAAATCACCCGTAGACACCCATCGCCGCTTGCTGGATTCTCAAATGGCGCTCCCGTTCGAATCGAGGTCCGGATTCATCTCGAGATTCACAAACAGTTTCTCTTCCACGAGGCACCAAGCAATTCGAACGACACCCTTGAGCGCGTTGGCGCTTGTTTTCCCGACACACTTCGGTCCTGTGGAAAGTTGAGCATCGTAACTCCTTCCGCTCATTGCGCCCTGGCAAGCTCTCGAATCGTACGCTCATCGAAGCCGGGGCCAAGAAGATGTCTGAGGGCGGCTTCGAGCACTTCATCGCGTCCCTCGCGCACTCCCTCAACTGTCGGAAATGCCCATACATCAGGAACAATGCCAACTTGCTGTTTAGGCGTTTTATCTGGATAGAAGACCCCAACCCCACTGATCATGACCCGGATTCCGCCAGGCAAAGGAATGGAGGATACATTTCCATCTGCCCCTGCCGTTGTGCTTCCGACAATGAGTGCAAGAGGACTTGCGCGTAGCGCCATTGCGATGTATTCGCCCCTACTCATCGTACTTTCATTGACCAGAAGAACGAGCGCACCGTCGTAGTATGGCGCCTTCGGAGCCATGGATAGAGGCTCGGTCCACAAGAACGACCCTGGGTTAGCTAAATCGCACTGGGTGAATCGAGCGAAGGCGACCGGTTCATCGATGAGATGGGGGAGCAAGGCATAGAGCACATCCATCGTGGGATAGGATCGAAGGTCGATGATCAATCCCGAAATCTCGCTCAATTGGCTCAGGTAGTCTGCTATCTGCTCTCGTGAGAAATCGGAAGATCGAAGATAGGCAACATCCGGATGCAGTCGCTGAAAGGCAGCCCCCGGCCGTTCGTCCAACACGGTGCCTCGAGCATCATCCGCAATTCTTCTCGCCGGAATGGTAATGAGTTCTCCAGATCGGTCAATCTGCACAGAACACTCTCCGCACGGTCCTCTCGGAAAGAAACGTGCCATCGCTCGAAGCCGAGCAGGTTCGTTTGAAGCAACATAGAACTCGGCCCATTCCTTTAGTCTCTCTGCAACCGGAATCTGATCGAACGAATCGATTACATCTCCAATCCGGAATCCCATGGAGACCGCCTCTTCGCTCTGCGAGAACGCTTCGATTACCGCTTCACCGTCAATGAATCGAACGTAGATTGGTAGATAGCAGTTCCCTTGCGGGGGCAGAACATCCAACTCGCTCCACAGATTCGCATGACCGTCGCCTATCCTTGCCAGAAAGCTGAACAGTTCCAACCGATAGCGATCCCAGTCATCGGCCTCAGCCATGCGGGGTATATACTCGTACAGCACATCCAGCCAGTTTTCTTGAATCAGATTCCGATATGGAAACCAATACTCGATGATGTTCCAGAGCCTCAATAGCCCGAGCAGCCGCACCCGTACCGAGGGAGGACGTGAAGACTCATACGACCTCTCGTTGTTGAAGACAGGATTTCCCACGTAGGGAGTGACAGAGACATAGTGCTGCGATTCTTCTTGATAGCGATTCGCGAACACAGACACAAGGTAAGTGGAAAGCCCCAGTCCCAATCGCTCTTGATCCCGGAGCCACTCCGTACGTCCAGAGAAGTGAACCGCACGCTTCGAAGCGATTGCAGAGTCCGTCTCCGCAATTGGAGGAAGCGTTCTCGACCAATCCTCAAGAACCTGGAGGCACTCTTCTGGCCCTTCGTTGACGAGAAGAGACGACAAGGCCCGCAGAAGATATGAATCCCAGTCCACCTGCCCAGCTGCAACACCAGGATGGTGATACTTGAGAAAGCCCCACACTTGGCTGACCAAGGCGATGTTCTCAATCTGGAAAGATGTTAACGCAGGGTGATTTTGCTCCGGAGCAAAGGCGTACCCATAGGCCGACAACACGGCAGCGATTGTGACGAGAACGATCCATTGGCCACGTTTCACTCGACTGACTCCTCGGCAAAGATTAGCACGTCTTTCTACCGTTATCTTACCTGGCGCGAATGATGGAAAGAATCAGACCCCCCTGTTTCGGATGATCCCATGACGTTTCGCCCCCTTCGCTTGTTCCTTCCGGAACGTCACCGCGACCCAATCGCGCTTGACAAGGGACGCACCTGAATATCCAAGAGCGTGAAGAATCTGCTGGTACACGAGGCTTTAGGAACTCCCATCGTCATACCTCGCTGCCCGCTTGAGTCGCACGTTGCAGATGCATGCGCGCGGCGAAGCAAGCTTCGCCACCCGACAAGAAGGTCCATCCCATCTCCCACTGCTGTGATCAGGTGAAGCCTCATCCAGTAGTGTCCGAGTGCTTTGGTCGACGTTATCGGCCCCTTCCGAATGACCGTCCTCGGCGGCGACCAAAGGCGATGGGGAGTGACCGGTTTCCTCTGCAATTTCAAGTAATAGACTCGCTGCACCTTGTGGTGACTGAGGTGGGCATCACACGTGCAGTCAGAAAGCACTGCGCATTCGAACCATCTTTGGAATCGGGACGAGCGACCTCAGGAGTGTCTTCGGGAGCCTTAACCCGCTCACCTTGTATGCAACGATGTACTCGAATCGCACGTCTCAGCGATCTAATCGCCGCAGACGAACCGCTGGCTGGCCATTGTAGACTTCTCCTCACTGCAAGTGAGCGCTTATGATACCGTCCATCTTCCCGGCGACGTGACGAACCATCCCGTATGCCAGCGAAGTCGAAGGGGCACACCATCCACCACTTCAACGGAAACACGACTCTCGAATGCCCGAGAGAAGAAGACCCAGCGATGATAGGCTGTGATCTCATGTTGCCCGGGCGCCACGAAGAAGCTGTGGGTACCCCAGCTGCGCTTGTGGGACTCACCATCGATCTCAATCACCGGGGAACAGAGATCTTGGAAGACGGAGAACCAGATATGGCTAGTTCTGATCTCGATCGTCGCTGCACGGTCTGGCATACGCACCCCCAGTTCCTACGTTTTTTTGGCAATCCCTTGACGTTAAGCGGCCACTGCGGAGACCCGGCGTCCAAGTTCCCGCCATATGTCGGGATCCCAGTAGCCGTTGACTGCCCCACTCGTCGATGGAGCCACGAACATCGCTGTAGCACCGATCCGCTCTTCCTGAAGACCGTACTCTATTCTTTTGCGCCCAATCAGAACCTGCGCGGCTTTCTTGCCGTTGAACGATAAGTACGCCGGCTGCAGATCGAGCAATCTCCTCGTGAGGGGCTCAACACAAGACAAACCAAAATCGATATCTGGGTCGTTTCCGAACTGCTGCTTTACGATATCTGTCAATCCAATACCAAAACGAAGAAGATCCCGAAACTCGCGGGGCTCCAGTTTCCTTGGTGTCAAACCCGTTTCTGACAGGATATCCCAGAATTTATTGCCCGGCCCCGCATAATACGCCTTTCGAGCGGCTGAAGCCGAACTGGCTGCCGTGCCGCACACAACGAGTTTCAATCCCCGTGCGAGCAGATCATCAAGCACCGATTCACCCGTTCGCTTCACCATAATCAGTGTGCGTTCCTACACACCCGCATGATCAATACCTCAACCCGGCGTTCCTTATTGCTAACGCATTTCCCATCATCCTATCCCCTCATAGTGGCTTGCTCGTTCTTTCGCGGCATCCTACAAACCCTGCACCTGGTAGAGCAAGTTCATGAGTCGTGCGCCACAGAGAATATCTCCCCGCTGACAAAGGCACCCTGTGCACGGTTTTCTCGATGATTAATCGGTGGCTACGATTACTTAATTCCTCATTCAAAGCAGATCGCCGACTGGTGCTGCAAGCGAGTGCCAGTGATTACCCCTTGACAAACCACACGCATCTACATACCCTGTGAATATATGATTAATAGATTCACAAGGATGAGGTCATGCCACGAGCCTTCACGGCAGTAGAAAAGGAGACGATTCGCGACCGGCTGATCGAGGTCGGCCGTGCCTGCTTTCTTCGGTACGGCATGAGGAAGACAACGATTGAGGATCTCGTCAAGCCGATCGGGATTGCCAAGGCTTCGTTTTATTTGTTCTTCGAGAGCAAGGAGGCGCTTTATCTGGAGGTTTTCGTCCGCGAAATACCCAATGTGATGCAACGACTGATCGATGTCTCGTTCGGCACAACCGACTCGGCACGCGATGCGCTAATCCTGTTGATGAAGGCGATCGCGAATGAGATGGAGTCCAATCCACTAGCGAGAGTCATTCTTGATGATCCTTCGGAGATTGACAAGCTCATGTCGAACCTCGACTACGAGGCGCTTCTTCAGGAAGCCTCCGGGGCGTACAAACCAATTATCGATGAGATTGTCGCCGCGCAGGAACGTGGCGAGATCATCCAGGGTGATCCGTATCAGATTGCCTTCTCACTAGGACTCATCAAGATGCTTCCCGTGAACCGAGACCGCATGCCTGCATCGATCTACGACTCGCTCATCGATTTTGCACCGCAAGTGATTGCTGATGGTCTCACTTGTCCAGCCGGCAAAGGGGGTAGCTCATGAATGGAACCATCTCGCGGATCGCCTGGAGGAATCTCTGGCGACATCCGCAACGCACGATCTTGATGATCGCAACGGTCGCCGTTGGCAGCCTCGTCATCCTGATTCTTTTCGGTCTGACGGACGGTGTCGTCGGCTCAATGACGGCCACGCAGGTCGACTGGAACCAGGGAGACTTCCAAGTGCGCACCCAAGCCTACGCCGAGGATCCGCTTTCCGAGCATGCATTGACACCCTCCCAAATCTCGACGGCGCTAGAGGCGCTGTCCGGGATCGAGGCGGAAGCGATCGCTCTCCGGATGGAAACCGCCGGTATGGTTCGCAGTGCCTATGGAACGGACGGCATCATGATTCGCGGCATCGACCCGCTGAACGAAGCCGGCGCCACGAGCCTGGATCAGATCGTTGTCAAGGGAGAATACTTGGGCAACACCGGCCAGGTCCTGCTCTCGACGGCGCTGGCCGAGAACCTCGATATTCGCCTCGGAGAGAAAGTCGTTCTCCTGGCCATCGGGGCCGAGGGAACGGACTCCCGCGCGTTCCGGGTCGCCGGTTTGTTCCAACCGCCGATGACCGATCTCGAGCAGACAGCGATGATTACCCTAGAGGACGCCCGCTCGATGACGGGAATGGAGGGCGCGACGTCGCTGGCCTTTGCGCTGCCCCAGGGAACGTCGACACACCGGACTGTCGAACGTGCGAGAGAGCTGCTCGCGAGCCAACCCGGCATCGCGGTCGCCGACTATTTCGACCTCAACCCTTTCGCCCGATTCATGATCTCAGGCTCAACCATCAAGATGATTCCATTTGTGGTGATGATCAGCTTGATGGCCGGATTCGGAGTCGCGAACACAACCTTCTACTCCGTTCTCGAACGCACGCGAGAGTTCGGCGTTATGACAGCGGT
This sequence comes from Candidatus Bipolaricaulota bacterium, assembly GCA_028277345.1. GTDB lineage: Bacteria > Bipolaricaulota > Bipolaricaulia > UBA7950 > UBA9294 > SPBW01. Next base: position 7,972 of record JANQGM010000017.1, read on the forward strand.
GGGCATGAGCCGCAAGCTGCTCTCGCGGATGGTGCTAATCGAATCCATCATGGTCGCTGCTATTGGTTTTGTCAGCGGCGGTGGGCTTGGGTATTTGGGCCTCTTCTATTTGAGTCGGAACGGCTGGGACATTTCGTTCGTCACCGATATGGTCGGCTCGATCGGTTTCCCCCGCGTGATCTATGCATCGACGTCCGGCTGGTATTGGCTGGCCGCGCTAAGTGTCGTCGTGTTCACCGCATTGACGGCGGCCTGGTATCCTGCGCGCCGCGTCAATCGTCTTGAGCCTGTGACCGCCATACGTGAAGGATAAGGAGATCTCATGACGCGAACCGTTCTTCTAGTGCTGCTCTTCACATCGCTAATCAGCGGAGTTGCTCTTGCACAGGATGCGTCCCCATCCGCTCAAGAGATCTTGGATCGGGTCAATGAAACCTGGCAAGGCGACAGTTTCCACGGGATCATCGGACTCGACATCATCTTGAGCGGGCAAACCAAGTCACACAAACTGGAGGTCTGGACCCTCGGCGAGGAACTCGCCCTCATTCGCATCCTTGAACCTGAGATCGACTTGAATTCGGGATACCTCCAACTTGGCGATGAGCTGTGGTTCTATTCGCCCGACGTGGGCTCCATCAAGCTCCCATCGATTGCGCTCGGTGACGCCGTCTTTGGCGCGGGTCCCTCGCTTGAGGACTTGTCTCGCGGGACCCTGTCGGATGACTACGATGTCGCTGCCGAGAACACGGAAACCGGCTTCTTCCTAACGCTCATCCCTCATCCGGATGCTCCCGTTGTCTATGGAAAACTGGAAATCTGGGTGACCTCCGATTTCGTGATGGAGCGCCTTCAGTACTTTGACCAACGAGGAGAGAAGCTGCAAACCGCCGTCTTCTCCGACGTCATCGTCGTTGGAGATCGCAAGTTCGCAACGACCATCGTGATTGAAGATGCGTTTGGCGATCGAACAATCCAGCGTATCGAAGCGCCCCAATTCGATCTCGTGCTGGATGCCATGTTCTTTCGTCTGGAAACGTTCGAGGCGTGGGGAGAGGGCTCATGAAGGCGGCCATTCGACATTTGATGCGAAATCGCCGGCGCTCCATCCTGACCCTCTGCGCCGTTCTCATTCCCATCTACTTCTTGATCCTCATGTTCGGCTTCACCAACAGCGTGATTCAGGACATGTTCGAGTCGGCTACGCGATTCGACACCGGCCATATGCAGATCCGAGCTGTGGAACCGCCGGGCTCCGGCTCAGCACTCCCCTTGATCAATGATCCTTCCGATGCGCTGGATATCTTGGCAGAGATGGAAGCCATCGAATGGTTCACCGTGCGACTCGATCTTCCGGCGCTAGCCAGCGTGGATGACCGAACGCGCACGGTGTTTCTGCGCGGCGTCGTTCCCGAAGAGATCGATCCGGTTAGCAACATGGCGGACCGCATGGTTGAGGGCGACTTTCTGTCCAGCGAGCGTGACGGCGTGATCGTCGGAGAAGAGCTCGCCGACCTCCTCGAACTCGGCGTAGGCGATGACATGGTCCTCTTGAGTGCGCATCCGGATGCCAGTCTCGGCGCCATTCGCGCGCCGATCGTCGGGATCTTCAACGCACACGAGGCGGCGATCGGACGAATGATCGTCTACTCGAACCTTGGCACCGCCCGCCGCTTGGCTCGAAGCGAGACTGCGGCCACCGCCATCGTCCTCCGGTTGAACGGGGTTCGAGGGTCCCAAGATACGCACGTGATGGAAGCGACCGCAGACGCACTTCGTGCGCAACTGCCAGACAGCTATGTCGTTCAAGGATGGCTGGAGCTCTTGCCTATCTTGTCTGGGTATCTAGACGTGCTGGTGCCCATGCTGGTCATCATGGCCGTTGTCTTCTTCGGCCTCGGCGCCTTGGTCGTCGTCAACACACTCTACCTGTCCGTGATGGAACGAACGCGCGAAATCGGCCTGATCCTTTCCCTGGGATCAAGCCGGATCCGTGTGATGGGCATGATCCTTGCTGAAGCCGGGTTGATTACAGCCGCCGGCGCCTTCTACGGCGTCGTGCTCGGCATCGGCATCATCCTCATCATCGAGGCGTTCGGAGGCATTCCCTTGTGGGGGCAGATGGCCGCCTACATGCGGGAGATGGGAATTACGCCGGTCCTGCACATGAGTATTACCGCTTGGCAAGTCCTCTTATCCGCGGGCGCCATGTCCATCGTCGCCATGATGGCGGCCTGGTTTCCGGCGTGGAAAGCTTCGAGATTGGAACCCATGGAGGCCATGAGACATGTCGAATAATCCTTTGATCCAGACCGTTGACCTGAAGAAAACGTATGTGACTGAGGCCCTGGAAACGCCGGCGCTTCGCGGTGTAAACGTAGAGCTTCATAAGGGCGAGTTCACCGCCGTGGCCGGTCCATCGGGGTCCGGCAAGTCGACGCTGCTCCATCTGCTGGGGGGGCTCGACCGGCCGTCCGAAGGGGATATCCTTCTTGAGGGCACAGCCATGTCGCAGCTCTCCAAGGACCAGTTGGCCAAGCTCCGGCTGACGAACATCGGCTTCGTGTTCCAAGCCTACAATCTCATTCCCGTGCTTACGGTGCTCGAGAACACAGCGTTTGTCCTGGAGTTGCAGGGGGTCGTGAAGTCGGAGCGGATCAAACGCGCACGCAAGATTCTCAATGAGTTGGGAATCGAGGAGTACGCGGACCAGTATCCGAATCGTATCTCCGGCGGTCAGCAACAGCGCGTGGCTGTCGCGCGCGCCGTTGTTGGCGAACCGTCAATCGTGCTCGCCGACGAGCCAACGGCCAATCTGGATACCGCAATGAGCATGGAACTGATCGATCTGATGAAGCGATTGAACTCCGATAAGGGCGCCACCTTCTTTTTCGCGACCCATGACAGCCGGCTACTCGATCGCGTCAATCGGCTAATCACCTTGGTCGATGGTGAAGTGGCGGATGACGATGTACGTACCGCATCGTAGGAAGCAGTACCATTAGAAAACTGTCCGGCGTCTTGGCAGAGTTGATCGAGCCCCACAAGTCGCCGGCTCTGTTCACTGGGGGGAGACACCACAAACAGAGTAATGCAGAAGACAAACGAGTTGATCCTTCTTGTTCCCGGGCTGGGTCCTGGCGGTGCAGAAATGCTACCGCTCCTCCATCGATTCCGCAGGAGAGGGTACAAAGCGCGCGTGTTCCGGCATTTCCCATGGGTTGGCACGCTGGAGAGCAAGGCCGCTGCGCTGCGCGACTGCGTGCCACCTGTATCAGATGCGTCCTCTCTCCACCTTATCGGACACAGCCTAGGAGGACTGATCATCCTGCGCATGCTGGCAGGTCATGTGCCAAAAAACCTCGGCAGGATCGTCACGATGGGTACGCCGCATTTGGGATCTGCAGCAGTCGATCGCCTTTCCCAACACCTATTCGGCCGTCCGCTCATTGGACGAGCCCTTTCAGATGCCTGTCATTTCGCGCCGCTCGATCTCCCAGCATCTTGCGAACTGGGCACGTTGGCTGGCAAACGAACGTTTTGCAGGCTGGCGACGGCTCTAGGACACAGAAGCCCCAACGACACCATCGTTGCAGCCGCCGAGGCGAGACATCCGAGTGCAGTTGACCATATCCTGCTGAAAACCTCGCATGCAGGCATGCTGATCTCACGAAGCGTGTCGAACCAAGTCATCCACTTTCTTGAGAAAGGGCAATTCCGGCATTCATGAAGACGAAATGTGACAAAGACCACAACCAGCCATTGTTCTGACCGAAGCGGCAGATCGAGAGCTAGATCACATTCCGGCGGCCCGCTTGAGGGCGTCCACATGTTCCATCGGCAGGCGGATCGTTCCCAGTGTCTGCTTGGTCCCATCGGGACCGTGATCGTCCGATCCTCCGGTCACGAGGAAGCCGCGCGCCGCCGCCTTTGACGCCAGCATCCGCGGATCGATGGTCAGGCTGCGTAATTCGGGATTGTAGGGATAGACGGTTTCCAATCCATCGATACCTGCAGCTTTCAATGTATCGAGAAACCGATCCCAGTCCTCCACCTTCATCAGACACGGATGTGCCACGGATACCGCACCTCCCGAGGCTTTGAGGATTCGAACGGCCTCGCGATAGTCGGGCTTGTCGATGGCATCGTAGCACGGGCATCCCTTTCCGATCAGACGATCAAAGGCGTCGGGCAAGTCCTCGGCAGCTCCCTTGTCGACCAAAACACGCGCCAGATGAGGTCGCCCGATGTTGCCATCTCCAGAGACAGCCTGAACCTCTTCGTACGTGATCTCAAGACCAAGATGCTGTCGGCACAACTCGACCATGTTCATCATACGGAGCTCGCGAGACGCGGAAAGCGGTCCCAGCAGTCCCAGGAGTTCCGGGTGCGTTGGGTCGACAAAGTAGCCAAGCAGTTCGCCGGCAACGCCGTCGAACAGGGCCTTGACTTCAACGCCGGTAATGACGTCGAGCCCGGCCATTGAGATGATACGGCAAGTGAGTTCGGGAGCGATGGTATCGTGATCGGTGATGGCGATCGTGTTAAGGGCTGATGCTTTAGCGCGCTGAACGAGTTGCGAAATCGTTTGCGTACCGTCGGAAGCCACCGTATGAAGATGAAGGTCTGCGTATCCTGTTGTCATTCCGACAGCTTATCCGATGCGCGCTTCCGCGGCTTGCACGACATGCTCGAAGAGATGTGTCGTGGTCAGCGGACCGACACCACCGGGAACGGGACTGAGACAGCCGGCAACGGCGTCCACGGCGTCGGCATCCACATCGCCAACAAGCACGCCATCCACCACATTCGTCCCGATATCAATGACGGTAGCGCCCGGTGCGACCATGTCGGCGCGAACGAATCGAGGCCGCCCCACAGCGACGAAGAGCAGCTCGGCAGACCGCGAGATCGCAGGGAGGTCCCGCGTCTTGGAGTGACAGACCGTCACAGTCGCATCCTTGACCAGCAGAAGAAGGGCAAGCGGGCGTCCGACAACGAGACTGCGTCCGATGATAACGGCATGCTTGCCGGCGATCTCGCCACCCGATTCCGCCAGACACAGGGCGGCGGTGGCGGTCGCCGGGGCAAAGGCCGGATTCCCGGAAAGCAGGCGACCAAGCGATTCGGTGCCCGCGCCGTCCACATCCTTGGCTGCAGGAAGCGCGTTTCGGATCGCCTGCACATCGACTCCAGGCGGCAGCGGCGTTTCAACCATGATGCCTGAAATCGCTGGGTCGGCTGACCATGCCGCGATCTGATCCACCATCGCCTCGGTCGACGGGTCCGCCATGATGCAGCCTTCCACACAGATTCCCAGTTTCTCCGCCGTACGCTGCTTCGTTCGGTAGTAAGCAAGCGCGGCGTCGTCTTTTGTCGGGAGGAGTACGGCGAGCGTGGGAATAACGTTTCGCTCTTTCAGTGCAGCCACGCGCGCAGCCAGCGCCGCCTTGCACTCGTTGGCTAATCCCTTGCCGTTAAGCCGGTGCGCCGTCACGATGCTCCTTCCAAATACGATCGAGAATTCCGTTGATGAATTTCTTCGCCTGTTCGGTCCCGTATTTCTTGGCCATCTCAACGGCTTCATCGAGCGCTACTTCAGGAGGGACATCATCGAAGTAAAGCAGCTCAAAGACGCCAATGCGCAGGATGTTGCGATCCAACAGGGCAAGGCGCTCGAACTTCCATCCCACTGTCTTCTCCCCGAGCAATCGATCGATTTCGGGCTGCCGATCACGAATGCCGTGGTACACGGTTTCGATGTAGGTTCTCTGGTCCTTGGGGTCCGTCTCTTCGAAGAGGTCGTCCAATGCTGTGGGCAGGAACTCGCCGCGATAGAGGGCGGTCAACACAAACTTTCGCGCTTCGCGTCGCTGCATCAGGAGCGGAAGAGGCGGTTGAGCAGTTGCGCGAGCTTGCGCTTGATGTCCGCATGCGAATCAACCCAGGCGCCAACGAGGAACCCAAGCAAAAGGAATCCGAGCAGAATGAGGAAGGCTTTCCATCCTAGAATCACGAACAGCAATCCCAAGGCGAGCCCAACGGCCAGGCCGATGAGCTTCCAATTAAGAGCCAATCGCATTCTTTCCCCCTGGCTCGCTCGTTCGGATACTGCGAACAAGCACGGTGACGCTACTGACGTTGACACCGGTACGATCCGCGACATGCTCAGCCAGCTCGCGCTGGATCCGCTCGCCCACATCCGTGACGCGCTGATCAGGCAAGAGGGTTGTCCGAACGGTGATCCCCACGCCGTCGATTTGGTGTTTGAGGAGGATTCGGAAATGCTCCAACCCGATATCCTTTCGCAAGATTCCTGCGATGAATTCCTTGATGGCGACAGGAGAAAGGTCAATGCGCCCCCATTCTCCGTCGTGATGGAACAACGCCCTGTTAAGACGTTCGTCAGCCAGCTGAATCAAGAAGTGCACGCCCACGAGAATCAGCGCCGCACCCGCGAGAATCACAAGAATGGCGCCCGCCACCGTATCGAAGAATGTCCACATCGACGAGAGCGACAGGACTCCGGCCCCGGACAGAATCAACGCGACGCCGAGCCCCGTCGTCAGGACGAGGGCTGCGCCTAGACCTAGGATTCGGAGTCGTCCCATGCCTCCTCGCTTTCGCCGACCTGCTCATCCGCCTGCACCAGGCGTTGAACATCGACATTGACGGCGCTCACGCGAAGGCCCGTCATTCGCTCGATTTCAGCCTTGATTCGAGTTTGAACCTGCTTGGCCACCTTGTGAATGGGGTTTCCATAGAGCACGGTAATGCGTACCGTGACCGTGACGACATCGCCATCGACATCCGTGTCGACGTACCGCTTCATTCCCTCGCCACGGCGGAACGAGCTATCCCCCTGACTCAGATTGGCAATACCGTCAATCTCCGAAACAGCGATCCCCGCAATCGCCGTCACCACGTCCTTGGAAATTCCGACGCTTCCTTTTTCCTCTCCTACCATGGTGCCCTCCTCCTACTCCTCGGAACTGTGCGTATGCGGCGGAACCACTTTCTTCACGAACACATCCACATTGGCCACCGTGACGCCGGCCAATGATTCAATGTCGCGTTGCACGTTCTGCTGAACTCCCTGAGCGACTTCGTGCACCGGGTATCCGTATTCCACTGATATCCGCAGTTCCACGCGGACCTCTTCATTGGCAAGCTCGGTTTTGATATTGGGCGCCACGTCCTCGCCGCCAAAGATGCTCATCAGCCCGCCGCCGCCACTGCCCGAAGAATGGGCGATGCCGTCGACCTTCTCTGCTGCAATCCGGGCGATCGATGCGATGACGTCTTCTGCAATTGAGATGCGCCCATCTTCATCGATAAGTTCTACCCTTTTATCGGCCATGCCTCCTCCTTAGAGACGTTCTACATACGTCCCGGTTCGGGTATCGACTTTCAGTGTGTCGCCTTCCTTAACAAACATGGGCACCTGCACAATGGCGCCAGTTTCCAGCGTCGCCGGCTTCTCGACGTTGGACACCGTATCGCCCTTCACCGCAGGTTCCGTATGTGTCACCTTCAGCTCAACGAAATTGGGCAAATCGACCTTGACCAATTCCTCTTTATAGTAGCAGCCGACAACGTTGTTGCCCTCGATCAGGAATTCGGCCTGGGGGCCCAATACCTCTTGGCTCAGTGGGAACTGGTTGAAGCTTTCGTTGTCCATGAACACGAGATTTTCGCCGTCATGATAGAGATACTGAAGCTGACGCGACTCAAGAAACGCCGACGCCGTATTCTCGGATCCCTTGAAGGTGACGGACAGGACCTTTCCCGTCTTCAGATGCTTGAGCTTGGTCTTGCCGACAGCACCTGCTCGCCCGCGCTTGGAATGTTCGTACTCAACCACTTCGTACAACTCACCATCATAGACGAGCGACATCCCTCGGCGGATTTCGCTGACTGAAAGTCCCATATCGACGTCTCCCTTCTTTTCAACCGAATTCAAAGCGAGAGGATCCCATAGGAGACAGCCTCTCGATGACGTTTCGCTTCCCTATGATATCCTGAAATGAAGACCCGAGGAAGGCGGATACTTCGCGCCTCGTTTTTCGATCGCGGCTACGGCCACCTGAGGATGCGAAGGCCGACCTTGGTAATGCCCTTGTCCACGATGCCCAGCTCGGCCGCCGCTCCCTTGGAGAGATCGATAATTCTGCCCTCGATGAACGGCCCGCGATCGTTGATGCGAACGACAATGCTGTTACCGGTGTCGAACTCGACCACCCGAACAATCGTTCCAAAGGGCAACGTCTTGTGCGCAGCGCTGACGCCGTTCATGTCGTACACCTCACCGTTGGCCGTGTAATTCCCATCGAACCCCGGCCCATACCATGAAGCGATACCGACCTCGTAGTAGGGGCCGTAGAATGCCAATCCAAGCGCAACGCCCACCAGTAATACCGATCCAAGGATATAGAGCAGCGTTTGGTTCATGAACGGCAGTATAGGAGCCGTTCGCACCGCTTACAACCGGCGTTTCTTCCGCCGCCAGGCAGTGACAAGCCGGTCAACGAGAATGTGCTCAACGTTCGGCAGGTAAAGGCCCAGGCTGATGGGGGCAAGCCAGGAGAGAGTCCATGACCGAATCGAGACAGTCCGTCCCAATGCCGCAAAGACTAGCAGGCCTATCGTCGCAAGGAGAACAGCCAAGTAGAGCATGCGGGAAAGCGGTCCCCACAAGAGGTGATGGGAGATTTGGCGATGCTTGAAGGCCCATGCATACGGAAACCAAAGCCCGCGAAACCAGCCCCACCGGTCGTAGGCATCGCTGCGCGCGAGATCCAGGTCCGGGCTCAAGAAGAACATCGAAAACGCATAGGCGGAGACGAAGCCGATCACGCTCGGCCAGCGCATGGCGTTGGCAAGGGCCAATCCGGCCGCCGTTCCGCCCCATATAGCAAGGAGACTTGCCTCAATCTTCAGATGGGTCCGACCTGATGGCATAAGAATCTACGCTACGGTAGCTCGTTTCGTGAATCGATGCAAGGACCTTGACGCCCTAGGGGACAGTCGCTACAATCCTTTAGCAAACTACAACCTTAAGTGCTAATGGGCATTGCAGGAGGAGGTTTTACCATGACGATCAAGCCGTTGGGAAAACGCATTCTCGCACAGAAGATCGAGCCGGAAAGCAAAACGTCGGCCGGAGGCATCGTGCTTCCTGACACCGTGCAGAGCGAGAAAGTCGTTCGGGCCAAGGTGCTCGCCATCGGAACGGACGAGAAGTTCGAGGTCAAGGTTGGCGACGAGATTATCGTTGGCACGTTCGCTGGAACCGAGATCGAACAGGGTGAGGACAAGCTGATTCTCGTCAAGGAATCGGACGTTCTCGCCATCGTAGAGAACTAAGGGGGAACCCAGAATGGCAAAAGAAGTCATTTTCGGCGAAGAAGCTCGTCGCAAGATGAAGGGTGGCATTGACAAGCTGGCGGATGCCGTTCGCATCACGCTCGGTCCTCGCGGCCGCAATGTCATCATTGACAAGAAGTTCGGCAGCCCCGACATCACCAATGATGGTGTCACCATTGCCCAGGAACAGGAATACAAAGACGAATTCGAGAACATGGGCGCCCAGCTGGTCAAAGAAGTCGCCTCCAAAACGAATGACATCGCCGGAGACGGTACCACCACGGCAACGATTCTTGCCCATTCGATGATCGAAGAGGGATTCAAGAACCTGGCCGCCGGCGCCAACCCGATGGAACTCAAGCGCGGCCTGGAGAAGGGCGCCAACGTCGTCGTCGACGAACTCCGCAAGATGAGCCGCGAGCTGAAGACCAAGGAAGAAACGGCTCAGGTTGCCACCATCTCCGCCAATGACGAGTCCATCGGCGCCATTATCGCCGATGCCATGGAAGCCGTTGGCGAAGACGGCGTCATTACCGTCGAAGACTCCGATACCATCGACACGTACTACGATGTCGTCGAGGGGATGCAGTTCGACCGTGAATACATCTCGCCCTACTTCGTGACCGACCCCAAGAAGATGGAAGTCCTGCTGGAGAAGCCGCTGGTTCTGGTCACGGATCAGGAACTGAAGGCTGCCCAGGATCTCGTCCCCCTTCTTGAGAAGGTTGTCCAAACCGGCAAACCCCTTCTGATCATCGCCAAGGATGTCACCGGTGAGGCGCTCACGACGCTCGTCCTGAATAAGCTGAAGGGCACGCTCTCCAGCTGCGCAGTCAAGGCCCCCGGCTTCGGCGATCGCCGCAAGGCCATGCTTGAAGACATTGCCGTACTCACCGGTGGAACCGTCATCGCCGAAGACGCCGGCATGCAGATCAAGGACACAACGCTGGATATGCTCGGAACCGCTGAGACGATCAAGGTCGACAACAGCAACACGACCATCATCGGCGGGAAGGGCAAGCCGGAAGCCATTCACGGTCGCGTGGAGCAAATCGAAGCTCAGATCGAGACGACGGACTCCGACTACGACCGCGAGAAGCTCGAAGAGCGCAAGGCCAAGCTCGCCGGCGGTGTCGCCGTCATCAAGGTCGGCGCCCCCACGGAAACCGAGCTGTCCGAGAAGAAGCATCGCATGGAAGACGCCCTGGAAGCCACCAAGGCTGCTGTTGACGAAGGCATTCTGCCGGGTGGCGGCGTCGCGCTTCTCAACGCCAGTGGCGGACTCGACAGCCTGAAGTTGAAGGGTGATGAAGCCGTCGGTCTCGGCATCCTGTTCCGCTCGCTCGAAGCCCCGCTGCGCCAGCTTTCGCTGAACGCCGGCTTCGAAGGCGCCATCGTGGTCGAAAAGGTCCGCGAACAGAAGCCGGGCGTTGGATTTGATGTCGCAACCGAAGAGTATCGCGACATGTTCGACGCCGGAATCATCGATCCGACGAAGGTCACGCGATCTGCGCTCCAGAACGCCGTTTCCATCGCAGGCATGTTGCTGACCACCGATGCGCTCGTCGCTGAAATCAAGGAAGACGAAGCACCGATGCCGGCCGCACCCCCGATGCCGGGAGGCATGCCTTACTAGGCAAAGCTAAATAACTTTTCCTTCCCCTCCGACTCCTTTATCATCGAGTCGGAGGGGTTTCTTTATCGCAATGACAGCAAGCGTGGGTGTGGCGTTAGGAGGCGGAGGCGCGCGTGGCCTGGCTCACCTCGGCGTGCTGATCGCACTCGAAGAAGCCGGGATTCCCATGGCCATGCTCGCGGGAACCAGCATGGGCGCCGCCATGGGCGCGGCAAAGGCCGTCGGCGCCAATTTGCAACTGATTGCCAAGGTCCTGAAAACCCTTGATCTGAACGAACTCCTCCAAGTGACCGATAGCACGCTTCGAGAGTTACAGAAAATCTTGGGACGCAGCATGGTGGAGTACGTTCGCGGTTCGGCGTGGCGTGAGGAAGACTCTCGCCCGCATGACCTCATTCGTCTCAGAGAGCTGTTTTGCATGCTCACAGCCGGCAAGCGCTTCGAGGATGTGGAGATTCCCTTCGCTGCCGTGGCCGCTGATTTGGAATCCGGCGCTCGCGTGGTCCTTCGCGAAGGCCTGTTATGCGATGCCGTCGTCGCCAGCACATCGGTTCCCGGTATCTTTTCTCCTGTCGCTATGGACGGTCAGTATCTAATCGATGGTGGCGTCGTCGATAAGCTGCCAATTGACGTCGTTATCGATATGGGCGCCCAAGCCGTGATCGCCGTCGATACAGGCGCTCCGCTGAATCGAGAGATTTCGACCTGCCTCGACGCGTTGCTGCAGGCCCAACGCGTGACATCCCGCCAACTCACCGATCTCCAGCTCGTCCAAGCCGCCGAACGATTGGATGGACGCCTGATCGTCCTGCAACCCGATGTCGGGTGGATTCGCATGTTCGCCTTTGAACATACCCAAGATGCGATCCAGGCAGGCCAAGAGGCGGTCTCCGCCCACCTGGACGCGATTGCAGAACTCGCAGGGGTCGAGGTCGGCTAGTTGGCGATCTCAAAAACCGGGCTGACGACCTCGCCGATGTAGCCATCGGGATCGATCGCCCGAATCAACAACCGCACGGCGTCATGCGAGCCAACGGATGATGTATCCCACACGAATGAGCCGGTGTTGGCTAGATTCTCCACCAGAAGCCTCCAATCACCCTCACTCTCGGACACGTAGATCGCGATGGCGAGCGAAACGGCTGACCCATCCGGATCCGTAGCCGTCCAAGTCACGATTTCCTCGCCGCTGAGGCGGCTTCCAGCTTCAGCGGGGTGATGCAATACCAGTGTAGGAGCCAACCGAGCCAAGACATTGACGGAGTTCTCTTCTCCAGGCGTCGCATTGAGCGGGTTTCCGGCCACATCGGTTCCGTTCCGGATGATTCCGTTGCTGTTTTCCCAACCCCCGTCGACTCGGCGCTCCATGCTGCCGTAGGGGGGAGATCCGTCTCTCGCGGCGCCCGCCGGCCAGCCCGTATCTCCCATATCCACACGATCGACAAGCTCGCCCGACGCATCTCGCAGCTCCACCGACACGCCTGCATTTGGCAGCGTTCCCTTGAAGATCAAATCGGCTGTGACATCGGCGATTGCCGTATCATCGGTGCGCTCCAAGATAAAGAATCCGCCCGCAGGAATGGCCGCCATGCGGACCTCGATCGTATTGTCGCCTATGGCCCCAAGGGGAATTCGAAGTTCACCGACTATCAGTATCCATCCGTCCAATGCGATCGTTTCATCGGTCGTATTCTGAAGCTCGATCCATTCATCGCTAGCACTGCCCGCCGTGCCCGCCCAAGCAATCTCCGAAATCACCAGCGTTCTACCGAATGCGCTACCTCCGATAAGCACGAGGAAGACGCCTAGCCATCCCAGCATGCGTCGGCTTGCCTTCATTTCGTACCTCCTTATCTTATCCGTTCGGACGTTATCACTTCTTACATTCTATTCACTTTCCGGCTTTTGTCAATTCACGTTGCCTTTGACGCCTTGACGATTAGAATCAGATAAGCAGTTCCAGAAAGGAGAAGCGTGATCAAGACATTCCAAACCGGCGGAGATCGAAACCTAGCCTATCTCATCGTCGATGATGAGACCCAACAGGCCGTTGTCATTGACCCCTCCTACGATCCGATGAGCCTCATCGCGTATGCTCGGGAGAACGCTCTAGAATTGGTCTACGCGTTCAACACGCATGACCACCACGACCACACGAATGGGAACGAGGCCTTTGAAGCCGAAACCGGGATCGTCCCGCTCAAGTTCGGTGATCAGGATCCTCGAACGGAACAGCGCATCGAAGATGGCGCTCGGCTGCCATTTGGCAAGACCACCCTAGAAATCATCCATACACCCGGGCACACGCCCGACTCGATCTGTATCCTGATCGGAGATGCGGTGTTCACGGGCGATACCCTGTTTGTCGGGAAGGTCGGTGGCACGGATCTGGATGAAGGCGCACGCACCGAGTACCGCTCGCTGCACGATAAGCTTCTCACCCTTCCCGGCACCACGCGAGTCTATCCCGGACATGATGTAGGGGCGGACTCCTCATCCACCATTCAGCAAGAGGCGGAAACCAACCCCTTCCTCTTGCAACCTGATGTGGACGCGTTCATCGATCTCAAGGCAAATTGGGCCCAATATAAAAAGGAACATGGCATCGCGTGACGGCTTGGTACGAGCGTTCGTTTGGACGGGATTACCTGGCCCTCTACCCTCACCGCAATGAGGCCGAGGCCGATCGTGATGTGGCCGCCATTCTGAAGCTGATCGCGCCGCCGAGGGATCGTCCGACGTTGGATCTCTGCTGCGGAGCGGGACGACATCTAGTCTCCCTGGCGCGTGCCGGATTCTCGCACTTGACCGGCCTGGATCTCTCAGGACAGTTGTTGGCCACGGCGCGTCAGCGTCTCGCTTCGGAAGGCGCTGACACCGTTCGTTTAATTCAGGGGGATATGAGAGATATTCCCGGAGAAGCCTGCTATCAGACGATCCTATCCTTGTTTACGTCATTTGGCTACTTTGAAACGGATCACGAAGACGCCCGCGTGCTCCACTCGGCCTATCGCGTGCTCTTCCCCGGTGGAACGCTCCTCCTTGACACGCTAAATCGATCCCAGGTTGTGGCGTCACTCGTTCCAAAGGAAGAGCGGTTCATGGAGGATCTTCACCTTCAGATCGAACGCCGGATCAGCGGCGATGAACAGCGTGTCGAGAAGACAACCCGCGTCACCCAACCCGGTTCTCCGGAAACCGTCTATCGAGAGTCTGTTCGGATGTACACCCGCGAGGAGATTGAAGACATGCTGAATGATTCAGGGTTCGATCTCCCCCGTTTCTATGGCTCGCTCGCCGGCGATCCGTTCTCGCCAACAGCCTCCAGGATGGTGTTCGTTGCCACGAAGGCACGCCGATGAAGCGCACAATCGCGCCGGAAACGCTTCACAGATCCTCGCCGTTCTTCCTGGACTATATCGGCGGGAAACCCGAAGCCATAGCTTGTTTTCAGCATAGCCCGGATTCGCTCCCTCAGCTTGCCGCTCTCCGCCGTGAAGCGTATGACGGCAGCCTTCGTTCGGAGGTCTGTGATGCGTTGCAGAACTACAACTGCATCTTGGGCGCCGATTCCGCTGCGCTGCGTGGGATTGACGAGTTGAGGCGTCCCGAAGCCCTGTGCGTCATCGGCGGCCAGCAAGCCGGGTTCCTCGGCGGACCGGCCTTCGTTCTGTACAAGATTGCCTCGATCCTGCGGGCTGCGCGATGGATACGTGAGCAGCTCGATACTCCTGTTATTCCCATATTCTGGTTGGCGTCAGAAGATCATGATTTCGAAGAGATCAACCACCTTCGTTGGATAGAGGATTCGGGCGCCCTTCGAGCGACGTCCTTTCAGTGGGAGGATGCGGGAAGAGCGATCGAGCAACTTCCGATTACCGACGACATTCTATCGGCCTACACTTCCCTCAAGGACGGAGTTCCCGTTGCCGAGGCCCGTTTCGCCGAGCCATTCTCCCCCGAGCCAGGTGATGACTACGCGCGCTGGCATGCGCGTCAATGGAGCCGTCTATTCTCTCCAGAGGGTCTTGTGCTGGTCGAACCTCGCACCCTCCGTCCATTGGCTTCGCCGTTCTTCGAGCACACGCTGGGACAATTGCCGGCCATCCGCTCAGCTCTAGCGGAACGCGCCACGCTGCTGAAAGCCCACAACTATCCGGTCCCTTTGGATATCGAGCACGCTGGAGTTCCGTTTCAGATCACGGCATCAGAGCCGCGGCGCCGAATTGCCGGGCTGCCCGACCCCACGGCGGCGCTGTCCGCCGACGCTGCCCTGCGCCCCGTGCTGGCCGATTCACTCCTGCCGACCGCAGCCACGATCGTCGGGTCATCCGAACTCGGCTACCACGCCCTGCTCGCCCCGCTGTACACCCTATTTGGGATTCCTCAACCCATCGTCTTCCTTCGGCACGGGGCAACGGTTCTGTCGTCCGCGGAGCGCACGCTTCTCGATGTCCTCGATCTCGGCGTCGTGGACATTCTCCACCCGGAGTTCAAGGCCGCCGATGTCGCGGCGCAGCGCGCTTCCACCGTCCTTCGAGGTACCTTCGATAAAGCTAGGGCCACAACGGAAGAGGCCCTACTTCCCGTGCGCGCGTATTTGGAGTCCCTAGATCCCAGCCTGCCCTCTCGTTGGCGGCAAACGATCGACCAAGTGAAGCACCAGATCGGGCGGCTGGAAGAGCGCGCGATTCGAGCTGAGCTGGCAAAATCGGGGGTCTCGGTCAAGCGGCTCCAAGCCCTGAGGCCTCGCCTGCTTCCGATGGAGACGTTGCAAGAACGCGTGCTGTCCGCCTTCTCGCTTATCGCCGCCTATGGTGTAGAATGGGTCATCGAGTTGGCTCACTGCGGCACACCAGGCCGCTTCGAACACCGGATACTCATTCCAGGGGATTCTCATGAACAACGCTGATGTCATTGCATTTGGAACCCATCCCGACGATGCCGAGATCGGTTGCGGCGGAACGCTGATCAAGCTTGCGGATGAAGGAAAGCGCGTGGCGGTGGTCGATCTCGTTCGCGGCGAGATGGGCACACGAGGAAGCGCTGAAATCCGAGCTCAAGAAGCGTCAGCCAGCTCCAAGATTCTCGGCCTCTGTGGCCGCGAGAACCTGGAACTCCGGGACGGCTTCATTGATGTCACCATGGAATCCAAGCACGTGGTCGTCGAGGCGCTTCGCCGCTGGCGTCCCCGTGCCATCTTTTTGCCGTATTGGGATGACCGCCATCCCGACCACATGAATGCATCGCGATTGATCTACGAGTCCGTCTTTCTCTCCGGGTTGATTCGATTCGAGACGGGCCAGGAGGCACATCGCCCCAAGCAGCTTTTCTACTACATGGGATGGCACGAGTTCACACCGACGTTCGTCGTGGATATCACCGATCAAGCCGAGCGAAAGCTGGAAGCCATTTACGCCTTTGGGACTCAGTTCCGAGCGGATGCGGAGCGAGGTCCCCAAACACGCCTCACATCGCCGACAACCGATTGGCTCATTCGAAGTCGGATGGCCTACTACGGCTCCAAGATTCGGAGCAAGTACGGAGAGGGATTCCTCATTCGCGGACATCTTGAGGTCTCCGATCCGCTCGATCTGACATTTGAATCGTTCTAGCCAAGGAGGAACCATGCGCATCGGAATCTGTTGCTACCCCTCTCACGGAGGCAGTGGCGTGGTGGCCACGGAATTGGGCAAGCACTTGGCCGAAGGCGGCCATGACGTCTCTTTCATCAGCTATGCCGCTCCGCTTCGACTGACCGAACTGCCACCCCGAGTCAGCTTCCACGAGGTCGAAATCGAACAATACCCGCTTCTGAAGCACTTCCCCTACACCTTGGCGCTTGCTTCAAAACTCGCGGATGTCGTGAAGATGAATGAACTCGATGTGCTTCACGCGCACTACGCCATCCCTTTCGGAGCGGCTGCGTTGCTCGCCAAACAGATTGTCAGCCCCCGAGAGTTAAAGGTCGTGCTGACCCTTCATGGAACCGATATCACGCTGGTCGGCAATAACGCCTCGTTCAAACCGGTCACTAAGATGACGATCGAAAACGCCGACGCCGTTTCCGTGGTTTCCACGTTCCTTCAAGAAGAGACGGTTCGACAGTTCGATGTTCAGCGAGAACTCAACGTCATCTACAACTTCATCGACCCTGAACGGCACGATCTGGAACCCTGCCCCTGTATTCCGCAGTGCACCGAGCAATCTCAAAAGACGATCATGCACATTTCGAACTTCCGCCCCGTCAAAAGGATTCGCGATGTCATCCACGTCTTTGCCCGAATTGCGTCACGCATCGACAGCCGCCTCATCCTGGTTGGGGATGGGCCGGATGCTCCAGTCGCACAGGAGCTCGCCTCCGAACTCGGTGTGCTCGACCGCGTGAAGTTCGTTGGCATCGTCGACCGTGTCGCCCCTCTGCTCTCAAAAGCCGATCTCTTTCTGCTTCCCAGCTCTACCGAAAGCTTCGGACTCGTCGCCTTAGAGGCCATGGCCAGCGGCGTTCCCGTCATCGCTTCCGATATCGGTGGGATTCCCGAGGTAGTCGAGCATGGGAGCACCGGGTATCTCGCGCCGGTCGGGGATGTCGAAGCCATGGCCCGGCATGCGATCGACTTGCTGTCCGATGAAGATCGCCACTGCGCCTTCGGCAAGGAAGCGCAGGAACAAGCGCGAAATCGTTTCGACTATCGGCTGATCGTTCCTCAATACGAAAGCCTCTATGCGAAGACGCTGACAACCTGACACCCGGACCGCTTCTGGCTGTACGCACAATGATGAGAACGGAAAAAGGAGGAACGACGATGCGATGCCTTCACATCCTTGCACTTCTACTCAGTTTGGCGACCGCCCTTACGCTGCCCGTTCATGGGCAGAATCGGGCCTACGACCTCGACATCACGGTGGATTACGATGCGGGGTCCTACAACGGCGTTCTCACGGTCGACATTCCGAACGCCTCCACCAATCCGTTTTCCGAGATCTTCTTTCGCCTGTATCCCAATGACCACGGGCTCTACGGCGATGCCATGATCGCGATTCACAACGTCACCATCCAATCCGCGAGTTTGCCCTTCGCCACGTATCTGGACGACACGATTCTCATGGTCCCCCTGCCCGAAGCGCTTCAGCCAGGCGACTCCACTCGAATGACCATCGCATTCTCCGGCAAAGCCGCACAGTGGGGGGATGACGGCGCATCGTTCATCAAGTCCGGTTACGGTATCCTCACCAAAACACCGTCTACATTGACCTTAACCTCGTTCTATCCGCATGTGGCCGTGTATTCAGAAGAAGGTTGGTCACTCGATCCAAGCACGGGATTTGGCGATCAGTTGATGGGAGACGCCGCCGACTACTCGGTAACACTGACGATCCCCAGCTCCTTGACCGCCGCGACCTCCGGGCGGATCGTTGAGTCCGTCGAAGACGGCGAGTGGACGACCCATCGCGTTGAAGCCCCGCAAGCACGAGATGTCTCAATCGTCCTGTTTGAGGACTATGTTGTCACAGAATCAACGGCCGGGGATATCGCCGTTCGGGCGTGGACTTCTCAGGCTCATGCGTTTGCGGGAAAACGAATGGCTCGCGTCTCCGCCGAATCGCTTGCGTTCTTGGAGGCGAGGGTGGGACCGAGTCCTTATTCCGAGATCGATCTGGTCGAAGTGCCTCTGCAACGCGCGGCGGGCGTGGAATTCTCCGGGCTGATCCTTGTCTCTTCCGAGTACGCGGCGCAGCCGAACTCCACCTTCTTCTACGTCATCATTGCCCACGAGATCGTTCACCAATGGTTCTACGGAGGCGTAGGCAACGATCTATCGGAAGATCCGTGGCTTGATGAAAGCCTGGCCACGTTTCTGTCTTACGACATCCTTGAAGGCGTATTGGGGCCAGGAACGGCAGATTCGCTGTTTGATGCGGCTCGCGACATCTATACTTCCGCCAAGCAACGAGCTCCTGGACTGTCCATCAGCAGCCCCAGATATGCCTTCCCGGATTCGGCCACCTATTCCAGTTTCGTCTACTCTGGAGGAGCCGCGTTTTTGGACGATGTCCGGCTGGAAATGGGCGACGAACAGTTCTACCTCGCCCTGCGCGATTACTACAACGACTTCTTTGGAAAGATCGCGACGCCGCGGGATCTGATTTCCGCATTCGTCGAGCGGTGCTCGTGCACCTTGGACGATGTCCTCCTCATGTACGAAATCGTGCCATAATGGAACCTGCCTAGAGATTCCGTGTACATGAGGTACGGAATCGAAAAGGAGGCACGATGATGAACCGAAAAACGATCCTCTTTGTGTTACTTATTGCGCTACTGGGACTGGCACTTCAGGGAACGGACGTTCCGTCCACATTCGCCCAAACCCACTACTACATCCTATCGTTGGGCAAGCTGTCGGCCGAGCCATCCGCTGTCGTCCAATCCGCCCAATCTGAAGGGTTCTCACTCGCGCAGTTTGACGAAGCAGATATCGGCGAAACCGAGCTGGCCACCATCTTGGACGCCCCCATGGCCTTGATTACCGACGGATCGCGCTTCTATTTGCGTGCGCGACTTGAGGGATATACGTACACCGTACGCCCTTCCGGCGACGGCTACGAGTTGGTCATCAATCCGTCTGAAGATGTCGTTGTCAATGATGTGTTGGCCGCCGTACTGATGGATCTTCAGGGCTTCGGCATCCTCGGCAGCGAAGTGAATCTCGCATTCGCCTCGTATGCCAAAGCCGATCTCAAGGGGCCCGCCTCGCCAGACGGCGTCTTCATCGAATCGACGCTTTACGGCCTTGTTGTCGCTGAAGACTGGTTCGCCTTCGCCGCGGCCAATGGGCTCACTCAAGTTGGGTTACGTGTCGAGATCGTTGCCGAGAAACTCCCGGGCGGCGCGCTTTCAAGTGACTTCGCCTCCTATGTTCTCGAGGAATCCGAATCGCTGGTGAAGCTGCTGCTTCCCATCGACGAACTCCTTGCGCTCGCTCAATCCGAATCGATTGGCTATGTGCGAATCGCATATCAGCCGGCTGTCCCATAGCTAGGAGTCAACCATGAACCGATCCGTTCTACTTGCGCTCGTTGTCTTCGTCGCGCTTGCAATCCCCGCCGTCGGGCAGGCCGATCTTCTTGTCGGCATTGATCGAGAGTTGGCCGGCCAGTGGGAGAGCCTTGGCGAACGCTTCGAGCAGGAAACCAACGCCAGTGTTTGGTATCAAGGATATTCTCGGAACAGCATCGCCCAGCAGATCGTTCTTCAGTCATTCGCTCGGAGCGGTCGGCTCAACTTCGTGATGGTGCCGCGCAGCTGGGCTTCGACGCTCGCGCGCTATCTCGTGGACCTCTCCGATCTTGAGCGTTCACTCACCAACCGAGGCGCAAAGGTCGTCATGGTGAACGGCCAGCCCCTTGGCGTCGATATTCCGTTTGCATCGGATTGGTTCCTGGGCATGTTGGCATGGCCCGAACGATCCGAGCTGGCGCTTGAGTTCCTGTCCTTTGTTGCACAAGGGACTGCATCGGAGATCGGTTCGACCCTCCTTTCTCCTCAAGCGGCGATCGCCACGTTCTCCACCGAGAAGATCGAGCGAAGCGAGCACAATCCTCTGATCGATGGCGCGCTCCAGGCCTTGTTGGGCGCGGCCCAAGCGACCATGAACTCGGTCGCCAGCCAGGTCGCGACCGCACTTCCGTCCGTGGCTCGAACCGCGTTGGAATCGCTCGCCGGACTCTATGGCGTCCCCTTTTCTGCATCCACATCCAGCGTGACCGTCGTCCTCGAATCACAACCGGGACGAAGCGCGTCCAATGTGGCCGCGCTTTCTCGATTAGGCGTCAAGCAGTCGGACATCGAATCCACGTCCGGGCTCATCAAGGTCACCCTTCCATTGGCAGATCTTTCGGCATTGGCGTCGCAGTTGTCCGGTATTTCATTCATTCGCGCGCCGTACACGCCCTTCCCGCTGGGAACGCCCAGCCAGGGAACCAGCGCCATTGGGGCGGATGCCTTTCACGCCGCCGGGATTCGCGGGAATGGGACCAAGGTGGCTGTTATCGACCTGGGATTCGCCGGGTTGGCTCAGGCCCAAGCAAGAGGCGACCTTCCCTATACGATTCTGCAGAATGATCTCACGGGGACGGGCTTATCCAGCGGGATCAGTCATGGCACAGCGGTCGCTGAAATCGTCTATGACATTGCTCCGGATGTCGAGCTTCATCTCCTAAAGATCGCCGATGAAGTCGACCTGGATCTCGCGGTCACCTACTGCTTGAACAACGGCATCGACATCATCAACCACTCGTTAGGATGGTACAACACCAATTTCTATGACGGCACCGGAACGATCGCGGGGATCGCTCAGCGAGCCATCTCGGGCGGCATCCTTTGGGTCAATGCTGCGGGGAATGAGGCCGAAAGTCATTGGGAAGGCGCATTTACCGACGGCAACTCCGATGGGTGGTTGGACCAGAACGTAACGTTCTACGCCACCGCTGGTTCGCAAATCGTTCTGTTCCTGACATGGAACGAATGGCCGCAAGCCTCGACAGACTATGATCTGTACCTGTTCGATCCCTCGAACACATTGCTTGCCTCTTCCACCAAGCATCAGACCGGAACAGAAGAGCCGACGGAGTCGATCCAAACCACCGCGTCCTCAAGCGGAACCTACACCATTCGGATTCAGGGCAACGGATCGCGTTCTCTGGAGCTGTTCAATCTCTATCAATCGCTTAGCCCGCTCGTCGCGGCCAGCTCCATTCTAGCCCCAGCCAATGTCGCGGATGTTGTCGCTGTGGGCGCGTTGGGACACGCTCAATACCTGACCGGTCCGATCCAGCCCTATAGCTCCCAAGGACCGACCAACAGCGGCTTGAGCAAGCCGGATTTGGTCGCCCCTGACAATGTCGCGACAGGAACAAGCCCCTATACGATCTTCCCGGGAACGTCCGGCGCAGCGCCGCACGCATCGGCAGCGGCAGCTCTCCTGCTCTCCCAGACACCGGGGCTCAATGGCTCGGCGCTGCGAACCCAGCTGCTGTCGCAGACTATTCCCATGGGGAGCGCCAACATCTACGGCAATGGACGATTGAGCCTTCAACCGCCTGCGGGCGCGAATCAAGCGCCAACCGCCGCATTCGTTTTCTCGCCGGCCACGCCGACTGTGGGAACCTCTGTGACCTTCAACGCCAGTTCGTCCAGCGATGCCGATGGCTCCATCGTGCTCTATCAATGGGATTTCGATGGAAACGGATCGACGGACGCGACGGGGATCGTCCAAGCGCGTTCGTTCAGCGCCGGAACACATTCCGTGCGACTCACCGTGACTGACAACGATGGCGCCACGGACACGGTCATTCGTACCGTCACTGTGACGTCGTCCCCCAACCTTCCTCCGACCGCCGCGTTCACCGTATCCCCAAGCTCAGGACAACCCGGTACGTGGTTCACCTTTAGCGCATCGCCATCCGTCGACCCGGATGGAAGCATCGTCAACTACACGTGGGATTTCGGAGACGGCAGTTCGGGATCAGGCGTCACCGCCTACAACAACTATCTGGAAGCCGGCACCTATACGGTCAGGCTCACGGTCACCGATAATGATGGCGCTTCAGATACAGCGACTCAGTTTGTTTCCGTTCAAGCCACCCCCGAGCCGGACTTGATTATCGGAAACCTCGCCTATCTTCCGTCCAATCCATCCATCGGCCAGAATGTGACGTTCTCGATTACCGTAACCAACCAAGGGAACGCCGCCGCCGGATTCTTCAGGGTGAGGTTGGAAGGGGCCGGCTCTTCGACCCAAACCTACTTGACTCAGCTGCCGCCGGGGGCATCCCAAGTGGTTTCGCTTGCGCTGCCTCTGACCGGATCTTCGGAAACCTTCACCGCAACCGCCGACGATCAGAATCAGGTAGCCGAGTCAAACGAAACCAACAATAGCCAATCGACGCTCGTCACCGCGTCCGTGGTTCCCGTGGTCGCGGATGCCGGCGGTCCCTATTCCGGAACAGCAGGATCTGCGATCACCTTCAACGGCTCCGCATCGACCGGTGTGATTACAACTTATCTCTGGTCATTCGGCGACGGCGGAAGCGCGCAGGGCGTTGCCCCAAGCCACACCTATGCCAATCCGGGCACCTATACGGTGACGTTGACGACCTATGGCTCTGGGGGACAGCAATCGACGGACACCACTCAGGCCGTCGTCAATGCGGCTGGACCCGCCCTGTCGGCCCAGCTGTCGCTGCCCAAGTCGACGTACGAAGTGGATGAACCCCTTGTGATCACCTATTCGGTAAATCGCCCAGCCTATGTCTATCTGGTCGATGTCACGCCGGATGGGCGCGTTTCGTTGATGCTTCCCAACTGGCTGGAAACCAATCCGTGGGTTACGGCAGGGACACATACGTTCCCCAGTGCAGGCACTTACACGTTGCGCATCACGGAACCTCTTGGCAGCGAGACGCTCTACCTTTTCGCTGCAGCAGGTCCGATCTCAGGATTCCCGACGAGCTTCAGCTACGGCTTCCCGCTGCTCAGCACAAATCCGTCGGCATTCAGAAACTCCATTCTGGCCGGCATGCAGTCTCAGTTCAGCAACAGTGACTGGGCATTCGATACGCTGACCTTTGATGTGGTCGCCCCCACGCCGACGACGGGATCCATCCGCGTGCTCTCAAACCCATCCAACGCGCAAGTCAAGATCGATGGCTCCATCGTCGGCTCGACAACGCATGAGGAGTCCGGTCTGTCACCCGGCCTGCATACCGTCGAGGTCTCGAAATCCGGGTATCAGACGGAGGTTCGGCAGGTTTCCGTGAATGCTGGCGACACCAGCACCGTGTCAGTGACCCTGACCGCGTTGCCGAGCAACGATTCGCCCAACGCCTTGTTCAATTTCAGCCCGTCCGACCCGGCGGTTGGCGATATGATCACCTTCGACGCCACAGCATCGTCAGATCCGGACGGCTCCATCGTGTCCTATGAATGGAGATTCGGAGACGGAAGCACGGGATCAGGAGCCGTTGTCACGCATGCCTTCGCATCGAATAACACCTACTCGGTCCGGCTGACGGTGACCGACAACGAAGGTGCCCAAGATACGCTCACGAGAAGCGTCGTCGTCCGTCCGGGAGATGAGGTCGGCTGGGTGTCTCCGACATCCTACGAAGATCCGGCGCTCAATTGGTCGGACTCGGAATTCTCGGTCGATGCAGCACCGGAGTACACGTTCGACAACGACATCACGACCTATGCGGAGTATTCGTTGAGGGGTCGCAACTGGACTTCCTACTTCTTGGTGAAGATCGACGCACCGGGTTTGCTTTCCGACCGGATCCGATTCCGAACGTCGACAGAGCATCCCACGCGTCACAACATCACCCTTTGGACCGTCGAGGTCTATCGTGATGGCGAATGGGTGGAAGTCTTCGCCGACGCCCCATCGGTGGAGAACGACTGGACCGTTGTCTCCTTCGACCCGGGGATGGTGACGCGGGCTCGCTTCCGCGTGTACAACGATGGCGGCGTGTGGTCGAGGGTCGGGCTCCACGAGGTCGATTTCCACGACGCATCGATGCCGTAGATAAGGAGGGCGGCGAGCTTGCTCGCCGCCCTCGCTTTCCTGATCAGCAAAGTTTGTTGACCCAACGCGTATTCCATGCAAGAATAGGCGGGGAGCTTCTCTCAGTGGTGATAGGGAGGTGGGGGTATGAAGGCAATCGCAATTCGACGCACGCTAATCACAGGTTTCTTGGGGCTATTTATCCTGAGCGTGTCCGTGTTTGGACAATCCGAACCTCCGTGGGCATGGGGCCCTATCCTGGGCGCCATCAGCGAAGACACCGTTGCCTTGACCTGGAAAACCGTCCGTCCAGTGGGTTTTGATTTCAGCTATTCGCTCGCCCCAGTCTATGATTCGTCCGGGCAATGGGAAGAAGTGCTAACCTATGAAGGCCACGAGGGAATCGCCGAGATTTGGCTACAAGACCTGCTCCCCAATACAGCCTATCGATACCAGCTCGTGTTCTACGAAGGAGACGCTGTTTACCCGACAGAGATCGGCACCTTCCGAACGGCCGATCCGGACGATCGCTCCTTCTCCTTCGCCGTATACGGCGCCACCGCGTCTCATCCCGACCGGCACAAGCTCGTTGCCGACACCATCAATCGTCAGCCGAACCTGTCCTTCGTGCTCCACGCCGGAGGGCTCGTCGAGATGCCGACTGACGAGCATTACGACAACTTCTTCTGGGCGATGGCCAACCTTAGCCGAAGGCACCCCTATCTGCCGGTGATTGGGGAGCGCGATGCCGATGAGTCCATTTACTACGAGAGCTTCGCGCTTCCTTCGGGCGGCGGGGTTGGCGGCGAGCAATGGTGGGCGTTTGATTATGGATCCGTCCGCTTTATCGGACTGGACTCCACGCTGACAGGGGTTTCCGAGATCAGTGCGCTTCAAGAGCAAACGGCATGGCTAGAACAAGAACTCTCCGAGCACAGCGACCGGATCGTCGTCGTCCTGTGCGCCGACCCCATCTATAGTGCGAGCTACGCTTCAGGGATTCATGAAACGCTGCATCCTCTATGGAGTCCGCTATTTCGACAGTATGGCGTCAACCTCGTCATCAGCAGTTCCATCCACTGCTACGAGCACATCTACGCGGATGGCCTTCACTACGTGATCTCTGGCGGAGGCGGAGCCAGTCTCATTCCTGCTCCTGTCGAACGCGTCCCTGGGACCGTGTTCCGAAGGTACGGACTCTTGCACTATCTGGTGGGAACTGTCGCAGATGACACGCTGCAAGTCGAAGTCATTCCTGTAGCTTCGATCGTTGATGATATCGTGACATTGTCCGCTTCAGGGCGATCGATCGATACGTTCGTCCTTCAGCGGGACCGCTAGAAGAAGCTGGTCGGGACGCCCGGATTTGAACCGGGGACCTCTTGCGCCCCATGCAAGCACGCTACCAGGCTGCGCCACGTCCCGAGGCATTGATGTTATTCCGTGGAGCAAGTCGGCACAACCCCATCACCCTAGCTGTGCCGATGTCTGTAGCGATACAACTGCCGCAGCGCAATGGGCGGATGGAATCGAGTCGTCAGTTCATCGGCTTCTTTAGAGCTTAGCCCGGCGTGCAACAATCGGCGGCGGAACGTTATTCGGGTCCATCGTCGGCGAGCAAATAACCCAATTGCGAAGCCGATAATGCGGAAAAGAAGCACGGGGATCAGAGCGGCGATCATAATCCCCGCCCACAGGTTCTTCAGGCCTCTTGGAATCCTCACCATCGCATCAATCGCCCTCATCCTTCTTGTCCGGCTTGGTGATGTTGAGTTTGAACCCATCTTCTCCGCCGAAAATGTCACGGAGATTGATCATATAGCCGCGCGTCATATCCATGGCTTGGTCTCTCGGAATGCCGGCGTCCACCAACT
The DNA here is from genome assembly GCA_028277345.1 of Candidatus Bipolaricaulota bacterium. Lineage (GTDB taxonomy): Bacteria > Bipolaricaulota > Bipolaricaulia > UBA7950 > UBA9294 > SPBW01. The sequence continues at coordinate 34,407 of JANQGM010000017.1, forward strand.
TCGTGTAGAAGGTCGCCACCGCGTCAGCCATATTCGCCGCCGCTTCTTTCGAATACAGCACATCACGGAGCCCGCGCAGAATGCTCGGCACCTTGTCCGTGACCACGCTCAACACTTCTTTCAGGTCATCAATGTCTTTGACCAAATCGCCTTCGCTCATCATGCTCCTCCTTATTTCGGTGATATCAAACGGATCTTCCGCCCCAGCAGTTTCAGATCTCCACGGATGGGCACGCGCCCCTTTTGATAGCTCGCGCCGAATGAAAGCCCAAGCAGAAACGAGCCCAGATCGAAGCTGGCCAGAGACTTGCCGGACGTCTTTTCAAGGACACCCTTCTTGACGTCCTCATGCAACTCGTCAAGCGCATCGAATGCGTTTCGGATTTCAAGATTCATCCGCATCGTTTGCGTCAATTCATCTCGACAGACTTCGCAGCCGGCAAGATGGGCCGCTACGTAACGGGCTTCGTGCGAGGAGAGCGTTCCGTTGACATACCAGGGAATCAACTCTTGAATCGATTTGCAGGATGTCATGTCAGTGCCTCCGCCAGCTTTCGTTTGGCGTGGAACATTCGCGACTTCACCGTCCCAGGAGGAATCCCCAAGATCTCGGCGATCTCTCCATACGAAAGTCCCTCGTAAAAGGTCAGGTAGACGACCTCTCGATGATCGGACGATAGCTTCTCAAGTGCTTTTGACATGTGCTCGCGCTCCAGAATGTGCTTGGACGGATCCGCTTGCACGAGGTTCTGCTCGGGGAGTTTTTCAGCCTTCTTCTCTTTTCGCAACAGTGTCAACGCCTGATTTCGAGCGATGCCGAAGATCCATGTCGAAGGCTTCGAACGACCCGCGAATCGATGAGCGCCATTCCATACTGCAATCATGGTTTCTTGCGCAATTTCCTCAGCGAGATGCCGGTCGTGCAGGATCGTGAGGGCATATCGAAAGACCCGGTTCGCAAACTCGTCATACAACTGCTGAAATGCGCCGCTGTCCTTATTCGCGACCTTGGCCAGCAAGTTTCGAGGTTGAGACACATCCACTCCTCACGTCTTCTTGAAGGGCATCACTCACCCTCCGCACGAACTCAACGACACAGGCTTCTCGGAAGCGCTGATCACCTCCTCACATCGTCTGTAGCGCGCATCGACGTTTCGGTTCAATGCATAGGAATAGTAGGGCAGCTGTGTGACAAGATGAAGCGTAGAACGGGAACGACACGACAGAGCAAAGAATCAACACGCCGGCGCGAGGCCGAAACGCTAGAGCCAGCCTTCAAGTTCTTCTCGGCTCAATCGATTGGGGTGTCCCGAGTACTGAATCAGACCCTCGCGATCGATGACGAACGTGTGAGGAATTCCCACAACATCGAAGAGCTCCTTGACGTCCCGTGACGCCTCCAGAGACTCCCAGAGCACGTTGGAGGTCGCATAACCGTTTTCCTCAAGGTAGGTTCTCGCTCGCGAAGCCGATTTGTCCAGGCTCACGACAAGCATGACAACGTCCTCTTCTCCGACTTGCTCCACAAGATGATGGAGACGAGGAAACGAGGTCAGGCACGGCTTGCACCACGTCGCCCAGAAATCGATAACGACAACACGTCCCCGATAGGAAGAAAGAGAGACGATGTCTCCATCGAGACTCTCCAAGCTGAACTCCGGAGCCACAACCGGAGTGTCATCCCCCGGAGAAAACGCGAACACCCCCACCAACACGGCGACCACGGCAATCCCTAGGAGAATGACGGCGTTATTCATGAGACCCCTCCCTCATCGTTCGTGTGTGAGTGTACACCCGGGCATACCGATCTCAAAGCGATGGCGCGGTGAAGGCTAGCGAGAATTACGATGTCTTTGCAGGCGTTGAGTCCGAGAAGGCCTTCTCAAGGTGGCCGTGTTCTTCGTAGTGGGAGAATTGCTGGAGAACATACGTCTTGACCGCAAGATTCAATTCTTCAACGACCGAGCGCCCTTGTGATTCTGCGAGAAATGCCAAGCACTCCAACATCGCCGTATCCAACACCTTTTGTCCGTCGCTTCCAGCCAAGACGACTCCCCCTTGCTTTGAACCCCTGCATATGAATACAGGAAGTTTTCCTTTCCAGTCAAGTGCCCGCTGTCCTTCGATATCGGGCTTGAGAGGACTTCGGTAATCCGTTCCACAACTGCAATTCATTGCCGAATGTAATAGGCCACACATTCGCCGGAACAACCAACAGAACCGGCTTTTGATCGAAAGCAAGAACTTCGTCACCTCTGCATCCGTCCTCAATTCTGAAGGGGCATGCGACCTCACTGTTACGAGCCGCATGTCTCAATTGAGCGCTTCCTCTCTTTCCGTATACTTTTTCCAGCAAGGAGCTGATCATGACGGAATCTGTTGTTGAGTTCGCACGAAGGGTCTCAGCCGCTTCTCAACAGAGGATCGGGTTCGCGGCAACACAGTCGATCGAAAGCTCAGGATTGTCCGTGATCGCCGACATCCACAAGCACGATGAGCGACGCATTCAGCTTACGTATCGATCCTATGAAAGCCCGTGGATGTCGCTTGAAGAAACTCTCTCGGGTCACGTCGAATTCACCGGCGAAGAACTGTGTGAGCTCACCCTACAGCTGGACGGCAAAGGAACGTGGATTGTCAATCCATCGACCCATGTCGTCATCCGGAAAACGGGATCCCGGCTTTTTGAACCCCTTCCGGGATTGTCTGCGCTCGGAGAGATCTCGTTTCTCGACACGCTGACCCACGATTACCTGCTTCGAGACCTGGGAGAACACCCTAAGGGGGAGATGACGACCCGTCGATTAGGACTGAAACCCAAACGTTCGTACCGCTCTCGGTTGCTGTCGGCAACCTCCTTCCCCTTCCGCTCCGCGTCCATTGATTTCGATCCTGAAACGGCGTTTCCGACCCAAATCGTCTTCTATCCATCCGAAGATTCGCCCGCGGGCGCCATTCTCGGCCCAAACGCCGCGGTCACCATCGCCTATTCCGAGATCAAACGGCTGGAAGACGCTCCCGCCTTTCGCCCCTTTGAACCTTCGGCAGATGCCCAAGTCTTCCGGGAATCCGTTCTCCCCGTCTCTGAGCTTGTCGATCGTCTTCCATTCGACCTTCCTCTGGAGCGCCTTTCCCCATGGAACCTCGCGGAGAGCCAACGGCCCGCCGTCCTCACGTTTGACGAAACAGCGAAACGAGGATACGTCTCAATCCAAGCGGACCGCCCTCATGATGACGATCAGGGACGCGCGCATCTCTCGCTCTTGGTCGGCAACTACGTCTCCCGAAACATGGCGCGTCGGCGCACGACCCTCTCCGAGCACGGCACGGCGGATGAGCAGATAAAGGACGTCACCCTCCTGGATCGTACGCCGCTTTGGGAAGAGCAGTTCCCAGGCATCGACGCACATCAAGCGCCAAAAGAAGGGTTCTTCGAGCGCGACGGAGTTTTCTGGTTTCTCAGCATCACGGGAGGCACGCTTGAAGAGGCCGCCGAGGCAACTCGATCGCTGGCCTCCTCGCCGGCGGCGCCTTCCGACATAGTCTCGCCTTGACTCACAGCCGCTTCTCCAAGACCCTATTTCCGTCATGACTTCGACCATACGGAAAGAGATCGAGCGTCTTCGCAAGGAGATCGAGCGTCACAACTATTTGTATTACATCACCAACACGCCCGAGATATCGGATGCTGAGTACGATGCCCTGTATCAAAGGCTGGAGGCGCTTGAGGCGGCTCATCCTGAAACCATCACCCGAGATTCTCCGACGCAGCGCGTCGGGTCGAGCCCCTCGGACTCCTTCTCCCAGATCGAGCATTCCATTCCCATGCTCAGCTTCGGGAATGCATTTGATGAGGAAGGGTTGCTTGATTTCGATCGCCGAGTCCGCTCCCATCTCGATGAAGCATCGGTTGCCTACGTCGCGGAACCCAAGTTGGATGGTTTGGCCGTCGAACTGGTGTATCGAGACGGACGATTGGTCAACGGCTCGACCCGAGGCGACGGCAGAATCGGGGAAGACGTCACTGAGAATCTGCGTACGATTCGCAGCATTCCTCTTCGGCTCCGGACCGATGTGCACGATGCTCCCTCGGTATTGGAAGTCCGTGGCGAAGTCTTCATCGAAAGGGCGGCGTTCGAGCAACTCAACCGGACTCGAGAGCACGAGGGATTGCCAACCTATGCCAACCCTCGCAACCTTGCGGCAGGCACGCTTCGGCAGTTGGATGCGCGCATCACGGCGTCGCGGCCGCTGAGCATCTATTGCTATGACATCGGCCGGGTTGAAGGCCTTGAGATCTCGACCCAACTGCAATTACTAAAGATCCTCCCCGAGCTTGGCCTACGTGTCAACCCGCTTTACCGGATGTGCGAATCGATCGATGCGGTCATCGAATTCTATCGTGAGATGAAAGACGGGCGAACGGACCTTCCGTACGAGGCCGACGGCATCGTCGTCAAGGTCAATGATTTCTCGACTCGGCGTTCCGTGGGCGCCGTCAGCCGCAGCCCGCGGTGGGCCATTGCCGGAAAATTCCCTGCATCCCGTGGTATGACCCGCTTGCGCGACATCACGATCTCCGTCGGGCGAACGGGCGTGCTCACGCCCATCGCCGTGTTGGAGCCCGTACATGTGCATGGCGTCGAAATCTCGAGCGCCACGCTGCACAACGAAGATGAAATCGAGCGCAAGGATATTCGCATCGGGGATCAGGTGATTGTCGAACGCGCCGGCGATGTGATCCCAAAGATCTCCCGTGCCATGCACGAACTTCGAACAGGAAGCGAACGAACCTTTGTCATGCCCGAAGCGTGTCCCGTCTGCAAGACCCCGGTCGAACGATCGGAGTCCGAAGTCGCCTATCGATGCCCGAATCTGAGCTGCCCCGCGCGCATCGTGCGGTCGATTCTCCATTTCATTTCCAAGGGGGCGTTGGATATCGATGGGATGGGTCCGCGGTTGGTGGAACAGCTCGTCGATCGAGATCATGTTCGAACGTTGGGCGACCTGTTCCGACTCGATCGCAGCACCTTACTCGGGCTTGACCGACTCGGCCCCAAATCCTCGGACAACCTGTTGGCTGCGCTGGAGCGCGCCAAGAACGTCAAGCTATCTCGATTCTTGTTCGGCTTAGGCATTCCGGGTGTCGGCGCGCACTTGGCCGAACGTCTCGCGCAGACCTTCTCATCCTTGACCGATCTGTCCGAAGCCTCCGCGGATGCGTTGGCCGAGCTTCCTGAGTTCGGCCCGCTTACTGCCGAGAGCATCGCCGCGTTCTTCTCGTCACCCCATGGTCGCGCCGCGATCGACGATCTGCTGGACGCCGGAGTCGCGCCGTACACGGAAGAACCCGACAAAACGCCGGGAACGCTGGCATCCCAGCGCTTTGTGTTCACCGGCACGCTGGCTCGCCTTCCTCGCGCAGAGGCGTCCGCCCGCGTCAAGGCGCTGGGAGGAGATGTCGGCGGTTCGGTGACCGCAAAGACAACCTATGTTGTCGTCGGAGAAAACCCAGGATCGAAAGCGGCCAAGGCCGAACAACTTGGCATTCCCACGCTGACGGAGGATGCATTCCTCGATCTCCTACGATCCCATGAATGAACCTCAGCTGCTTGACCTCGCCTTTGCCGCGCTTGTCGATCACCTCGTTGACCTTGGCGAGCCGCGCTATCGCGCCGCACAGCTCTGGCGCGCCGTTTATGCGGATCTCGTGACGTCGTATGAAGCGATCACGACGCTCCCGCAGGGCCTTCGCACCAAGCTTGAAGCCTGTTTGCCCTGGGAAGCGCTGATGTGCGCTCAGTCGCACGCAAGTGCGGATGGCCGGACAACGAAAGTCCTCTGGAAACTGCAGGATGGCGAAACCATCGAATCGGTCCTCATGCGCTACGACTCGCGCGCGACCGCTTGTCTGTCAACTCAAGTCGGCTGTGCCATGGGCTGCCAGTTCTGTGACACCGGACAGAGCGGATTTCGACGGAACCTCTCCATCGGCGAAATCATCGGCCAGGCGCTTGCTCATGCCCGCACCCTCAGAGACGAAGGCCGCCGCCTCAGCAATATCGTCTTCATGGGCATGGGCGAACCGATGGACAACTACGACGCGACACTGGGCACCATCCGGACGATGAACGACCCTAAAGGGATGGGGATCGGTGCACGGGCGTTCACCCTTTCGACCGTGGGCATCATTCCCGGCATCCGCCGGTTGGCTAACGAATCGATCCAAGTCAACCTCGCCGTCTCGCTCCATACCGCAGACAATCAGCTGCGAAACTCGCTCGTTCCCGCCAATCGCACGCATCCGCTGCCCAAGCTTCTCGACGCCTGCCGGGCATACATCGAGAAAACCCATCGCCGCGTGAGCTTCGAAGTGGCCCTTATTGCCGGAATCAACGACTCGATCGATCATGCCCGTCAAATGGCGAAGAGCCTGCGCGGGATGCTGTGCCACGTCAATCTCATTCCCTTCAACACCATCCGTAAATCCGCATGGAAAGGCAGCGATGTAGAGCAGATCCACCGCTTCAAGTCCATCCTCTCCGATGCAGGCATTCCGACCTCCGTACGGCAGAGTCGAGGTGAAGATATCCGTGCCGCTTGCGGGCAGTTGCGGCGCAGGGATCGAACTAGCTATTGAGAAGGTCCCGATAGAATTCGAGCGCACGCTCTCCCCAGCGCGTCGTGATGCTCGTCATCCCTTCCTTGACAAGCTGCCGGGCGCGTTCGCGCGAAACCTCCATGATCCGTCCCACCTCGGAGAGGTTGTACGCGCAGCCATCCTCGATGCCGTAGTGCAGGCGGATGGCAAAGGCCTGACGCGCCGGGAGCGTATCCAGGACGGACTGCAGTTCGTCGCGGAACAACAACCTCAATGCCTCATGCTCAGGAGAGAGTCCCGTCTCATCCATGACTTGCTCTTCGAGCGTTTCATCGGATTCCAGGGCAACGGCGCGATCCAATGACACCATCTCATTGACCTGCGCCTCAATCTGGCGTAGGCGATCGACGGACATGCCGACGGCTTGGGTGATCTCGTGTTCTTCAACCAGTCCTTCCTCAGCCAGGGAGCGCATTTGGGCCATACGCCGCAGCGCGCGGAAGAGATAATCGGGAACACGAATCATGCGTGAGGACTGATTGATCGCCAGGAGAATCGCACGGCGAATCCACCAGGCAGCATAGGTGCTCAAGCGAAACCCTCGCTCAGGATCGAAACGGTCGACCGCTTGGATCAATCCCAGATTGCCTTCTTGGATCAGATCCATCAGCGGCAACCCGACATCCGTATACTCCTGAGCGATCTTGGCCACCAATCGAAGATTGCTCACAATGAGCTTCTCCCGAGCACGCTCCTCTCCCTGCTTCGCTGCGCGAGCCAGCGACTGCTCGTCTTCAGCGGACAGCAACGGAAAGCGTCCGATCTCCCGGAAGTAGATATCCAGGATCGACGCGGAAGCTGTGGGCGGCGTCTTCGTCTCTTCAGGTTTCGTTGTCATTGGATTCGGCAGTAACTTTACGAGAGCCCGTCAGCAATTGCCATGGATTCAGGAACGTCTCCGGAGCAGACGTCCAGCACGTCCAGAGCGGTAACCGTTGCCTGCGTCCCCAGGGCAGCCGTCACGCTGGGCTGGGTTCGACCTCCATCTCCAGAGATAAGCTCTTTGATGTACAAGCCCCCATCTCCATGAACGTCGATCTCCGCATGGCGGGCGTCTCGCCACGTGCCAGCAATGCTGTGGAGCGTCCGCTCGCGAATGAGATCGGCGCGGCGGTGCGAGACCCGCTGAGGCGTCTGTTGCTGGATCTCCCCGGGCAAGGACTCCAGCGCATCGTGCAACTGCGACGCGCTCACCTCGTCACCAAATTCGACCTCCGCTCGATACCGTTTCGTCGCCCGGAGATCCTTCACCCATTTGACCGCGAGCCGGCGAACTCCGCACATCGGCGAGACGTGCACGCGTCCATTGGCAGATGCATTGACAAGATCCTGAAACCGATCGACCTCGACGGACCGCCGCTTGGGCGCCAGTAATTCCAAGACAAACGGACGGCCGCTCCCCAGCATGCGCGCGTCCACATCTTCGCGTCCTGCCCCATGCAAGCTTGCTCCAGCGGCCCCGGCAATCTCAATCAAGGGGGCTGCAATCAGCGTTTCAACGGAAGTTGGATACTGCAGCCCCGTCTCGCCGCAACGCGCACAACCGCGCCCGCGGCAGGCTCGGCACGGCCACTTGGTTTGCGGAATGCCCCGCTTGAGCTTTTGGTACCGACCGTAGTAGTAGAGAGAACTCACATGAAGGGATAGTTCTTCTGTTTCCAGATCGAGAACGAAGGAAAGCTGCGGAGCCTTGAAGTCCACCGTGATTTTCCGATTCAACCGCTGCTCAAAAGCGATGCCGAGCACACGATTCATGGCGTGTTTCAGCGTCTCCCGGTAATCGGACGGAAAGCGCTGAACATAAAAGGCTTCCATTTGCTCCAGCCGGGAGGTGAGTTTGACACCGAACAGATAGGACGAAAACTCATAGGCTGCCGCCCGCTCCGCCGCCTGCTCCGCCCAGGACGCCAATCGCTTGAACCCATCCTCGCAGATCCAACAGGCGCCGGGCGCTGACGTCACGCCATACTGAGCCATCTGCTGGCGAATCATTTCCCCGCGCCTCGCGTTTGACAAACCCCTTCCCAGCCGTGCAGCGAGGCGCCCCAAACACTCGTCGCAGATCGCGCCGGCTCGAAGGACGAGCTCAGCGATCTCACGAACCTGCTCTGGCTCAAAGCGTGTTCTTGTCATGGCTTGCATAGCTCCTGTACAGCACCATTCCCGGATCCTCTCGAACGAATCCCAACGTCAAGAGATCCCCTTCGACCGACGTTCCCAACACCGGCGATCCATCCCACGACAGCACACGAATCGATGCGGCACGCTCTCGTCCTTCGACCAATCGCCCCAACAGCGCAAGCGCGGAAAGGCGTTGGTGTTCAGAAAGCGGTCCAAGAGGGACAAGTCGTTCGCCGTTGTTCTCAACTCCCAGAATCGGATGCCCGTTCTCCAGCACCACATAGTTCTTGGGGTGATGGCGAATCGTATACGCCTCCCCGTTTGCCTGCAAGACGGGGAAGAAGCGTCCGTAAAGATGAACGGGATCATTGACATTAAGCAACACGACGCCTGTATCGCCTTCGTCCCTCGCGAGGATCCTCGCGGCCTCACGGCTCGCAAACTGCGGCCCGGAAAGGCCGGAGATGTAGAAGGCGCGTTCGACCTCGCCCGCCCACTCCATCCGCGTCAGCACAGGATAGACGTCGCGCCACGAGAGGTCGGTTCCTTCATGAGCCAGCACCTCTCGTGAAAGCACGCCATATCGATGCAAGAGCTGCCTTAGAAAGGGGCGCAGATCCCTTGCCTCGATAGACTCCGCTCCCGGCAGAACGGACCAACGGCCCTTGCCCCAAAGGGGACGGCGTCTCCGGGATTGCCATTGTGCAGGTTGTGGCGCATTGCCCATGGCAGGATCGAGCGAATCGTTGGCCACCCAGCCCTTCCAGATCAACTGCCAGAGCGCGGGAGCGAGCACTGAAGGCGGTTCGCTCAACCGGCCGGACAGCTGATGCAAGAAACTTGCGCCGTCGTGCTCAAGGGCTTCGACAAGTCGTCCCTCCAGATCGCTCAGTTCATCGCGATGCGAACGCCTACGATCGGCAAACGGTTCCGTTGATGTCGAGAGGATCAGAGTGCGCCGTCCCCCCTCGCCGCTGCCCGCCCACTGCAACATCCCCTCACTCGCCAACGCGTCCAGTCGTTCGCTGCCATACCCGTGCACACGCGATGAAAGCACATCCTTCCAAACGGGAATGGAAAGACAGCAGCCGGAGAGCTGGTTGAGCACCTCTTCCAACTCGTCTGCAGGCACAGGAGATGCAAGGGCATGCCGATGGATCAGGAACTCCGTATAGCGCTCAGCCGACACGGGCTTCACAGCCCGCCGTCGGCGACTCATGGCAAGACGGCGAATCGACGCTGCATTTCGTGGGTGCGCCCAACCGAGGCGCCCATCTGACAACTCGATCTGAATCCACCCCTGCGCTGACGCAAGGTCGTCAAGCTCGCTCGCATCGATCGAGTAACGGTCTCGAAGCGTTTGCGGCAAGACCACAGCATGGTGACTCACAAAGCGCTGAACAATATCGGAGATGTCCTCGTCGGACCATCGCGTATAGCGCTCGACATCGTCCGAGACAACCCAGCGCTCGGCGGCATCACCGATGGGGATGGCGGCGATTCGCCCATCATCTCGTAACTGAGGGAGGATATCACTAACCGATGGCTCGCAGCGCGCCATGAGTTCATCATTCGTCAAGTCACCAATGCGACGAAGCAGCTCCACAAGCTCAGCCCCGTTTCTGGCGCGATGACCATCGTGCGTCCCCTGCAGCCGTCCCTCGATGCTCCGAACCGCATCGGCATCCAGCGCACTCTTGGCCGATATCCGATCCCCAAGCAACAGGCTCAGATCGGCCTGGGTTGACGGCGACGACGTTCGCGCGGCGACGGGGCGATCCTCTTCGTAGAGGTACTTTCCAGTGAAATCAAGGAGCATGCCGCTGGAAAGCGGCGTCGGACGCCGGTCCCGTCGCAGAACGAATCGAGCGTCCCCATGCTCCACAGCCTCAAAGAACGACTCAAGACCATGGATCGGCAAGACATCCTCAAGCAACTCGCGGTAGGTTTCGGTAACGATTGGAAATCCGGGATGCTCGCTGGCAAAGGCAAGCAGTTCATGCGATCGTAGACGTTGAAGCCAGAGCGGCGTTCGGCGTCCTGGTTTCGCTCGAGGAAGCAGCAGCGCGCGCCCAGCATTTCGCCGGAACCGCAAGGCGAAGTAGGGCGAGTTCTCCAGTTCGTTCAGGATGGCCGTTCGCACCGACTCCGCGCGTAAACCATACAGTGCCGCCATCATCTCCTGAGGGCTGATTCGGCCCAGTCGTAAGAGCAGGCCCGTGTTTGAGTAGACGGCGTCTAGCGCTTCATGCCCACGCGCCCGCAATTCACCTTGCAGCAATAGGAGCAGGCAAAGGTGGAAGCCGCGCCCGTAGGTTGAGAGGATGGCCATGCGTTCGTCTCCTGCCTCATTGCGAAAGGCATCGACGAACACGGTTCGGTCCGTTGGCAGTGCGCCTCCCGCCGAACGTTGCGTCTTGAGAAAGGCGATGAGATTCTCGGCGCCTGCCGTATCGAGCGCGCATTCGTGGCATAGCCAGCCGGACAGTGAAGGGTCGGACAATCGCTCTTCGCAGACGCGGACAAACTCTCCGTACTGCTGGCCGAACTCCCAATCGTGCCCCAACCCCTCGCCCTTCCAGAACGGCATCATGGCTTCGGTCTCATCAATCGCGGAGACGATGACGCGATCGTTGGTGATCTCAAGGATTTTCCATTGCCCTGTGCCCAAGACGAACGTATCGCCCAACCGCCGTTCGAAAACGAACTCTTCATCCAACTCACCGAGACGCGTTTTCCCATCCTCTAGCACCATCGGATACTGGCCGGTGTCAGGAATGACGCCTCCATTGAGGATGGCCGTATGCCGGGCCCCCGGCATCGCGTAAAGTCGATGGGTGGCGCGATCCCACGAGACCTTCGGTCGCAAAACGGGAAGATCGGGCGAGCGGTAGCTCCCCGAGATCATCTCAAGCACCGATAGGAACGATTCCAACGGCAGGTCTCGATAGGGATAGGCGTGCCGGATGCACTGATACAGCTCATCCACCTGCCATTCGTCCACAGCCACCATCGCGACGACCTGCTGGGCGAGAACATCCAGCGGATTGGTGGGAACGGCCACCGATGAGATATCGCCCCGCCTCATCGATCTCGCGACAGCCGCCATCATCAGAAGGTCCGCTCGGGTTTTGGGGATCATCCGCCCTTTCGACGTCTCCCGAACAGCATGGCCGGCCCGTCCGATACGCTGAAGGCCGCTGGCAACCGAAAACGGCGATTCGACTTGGCAAACCAAATCAATGGCGCCCACATCGATCCCAAGCTCCATCGAGCTCGTGGCCACCAGCGCCGGCAATTGCCCTGCCTTCAAGGCTTGTTCAATCTCGTGTCGCTTCTCTTTGGAAACGCTGCCGTGATGAGCTTGAATACGTTCGTAGCCGATGCGGCGGTTCATCTCCGAGGCAATGCGCTCCACCACCCGCCGGCTGTTTGCGAAGATCAGCGTCGATTCGTGCTCATCCACCCATTCGATGAGCCGATCGTAAATGGCAGGCCAGATCGTAGGTCCCTGATCTCCTTCTTGAGGAAGAATCGTCAGATCATCAACCGGCAACCGAATTGAGAGATCCATGGATTTCCGCATGCCGGCATCGACGATGCTGACCGGCCGCGAACGGCCATCGGAATCCTGACCTCCAAGAAAACGCGCGACGAGGCCAAGCGGTTTCTGCGTCGCCGACAACCCAATTCGAACGGGAGATTGCGAGACAAGCGCTTCGAGCCGCTCAAGTAGCAGCGTCAAGAAGGTCCCGCGCTTATCGGGGCACAGGGCGTGAATCTCATCGACGATGACATAGCGAACCGTCCTCAGCATCTCCCGCGCACGCACGGAGGTCAGCAGCAGGTTGAGCGATTCCGGCGTCGTGATAAGCACATGCGGAGGCTTGCGGATCATCTTTTGACGCTCATTCGACGGCGTATCTCCGGTTCGTACGCCGACCCGAATCTCAGGAAGCGTCGTTCCAAGGGCCTCTGCACTCGCCCGGATCCCCCTCAAGGGGGCTTCCAGATTTCGCTCGATATCATTGGCCAGCGCCTTGAGTGGAGACAGGTACAACGTATGAACTCCACCCAATGGGTCAGCCGATTCAGCCACTCGAAGTGCGGAGTCAATCGCGTACAAGAAGGCGGACAACGTTTTCCCCGATCCCGTCGGCGCGAGAATGAGCGTATTCTCGCCCGCCGCGATCCGCGGCCATCCGTCGCGTTGAGGCCGCGTCGGTTCGGAGAACGTTTCGCCAAACCACCGCTGGATGGCGGGATGAAAGAGCTGCAATGCCTGATCCGTCATGCTGTCATTCTCCGGAAATCGAGGTTCGGTTCAACAAGGATTATGGTGTTTTATCGTCCATTCTTGCGCAATCCAGGCAGACCGCGTAGACTCTGAGTATTGAGTACCGAAAGGGCAAACTATCCGAAAGGATAGGGCGCAAAGTCACGGGCCTACGGGAACACCTAGGGTAGCCGGACTGCCGAAGGATTCGATGGGTCACTGCACTCTTCCTTCCTTCAGCTTGGTCCCTCCGCGTACGCTCGCGCTCACTCCGAGAGAGGGGATTCAAGCGCATGCCTGATCGGACCTCCTTCGCAGGGGGAAGAGGCAGGGGAGCACGCTCCCCTGCCCTCTCAAGCCGTGATCGGCTTCAGTCTATTCCGTGGCATTTGGCGAGAATGAATGCGCCGTTCGGTGTTGCGCCTTCCATCGATTGCCGTTAGCATCGTGCATCTTTCGGGAACCGAGATGATGGTTGCATGGAAAAGGCTGCACTGGGCGCGTTCATAATCTCCATTCTGACGTTTGTTCTGACGTATGTCGGCATCTTCTTGGAACGGGTCCATCGTTCCATCTTCGCCATCTTCGGCGCCGTTCTGATGGTGTCGTTCGGAACATGGATGTCGTTCTACGATATGCACGATGCCGTTCTCTCCATTGATTTCGACACCATCATGCTCTTGTTCGGCATGATGATCGTGGTCGCACTGTTCAAGGAAACAGGGTTCTTTCAGTACTTGGCCATTCGCGCCGCCAAGCTGGCCAAGGGCCGGCCTTGGTTACTGCTCGTGTATCTGGGACTAGTCACTTCGCTGGTTTCCATGGTTCTTGACAACGTCACGACGATCATCATCATTGTTCCGGTCACGGTATCCCTAGCGGATATTCTTGGTATCTCGCCCTTTCCGTTTCTGATGTCCGAAGTCCTTCTCTCCAATATCGGAGGGGTCGCGACGCTCATCGGAGATCCCCCCAATATCCTCATCGGCTCAGCGGCGGGGTTCGGGTTCCTGGACTTCTTGGTTCATCTCGCTCCCATCGTCTTCCTCGCCTGGCTGCTTGCACAGGGATTGCTGCTGCTCATGTTCAGAAAAGAGCTATCGCAGACCCCCTCCAATGTCAGCCGGTTGATGGAGATGGACGAGCGCCGCGCCATCGTCGATCCCATCACGACCCGACGGATGCTCGCGACCCTAGCTGTCACCATCGTGCTGTTCTTCGTGCACGAACTGATCAGTCTCGAACCGGGCCTTGTCGCCCTTTTCGGCGCTTGCATGGGGCTGCTTTGGGTGAAGCCTGATTTCGACCAGATCCTGCACGATATTCATTGGGATGTTCTGTTGTTCTTCGTCGCCTTGTTCGTCATCGTCGGGGGGCTTGATGCATCCGGGGTGATCGGCACACTGGGTGGCAGCATTGCCGCGCTCTCGCAGTACAGCATGCCGCTTGCCGCCATCGTCGTGCTATGGGTGGGTGCCCTTGCCTCCGGCGTCATCAGCAACGTTCCGTTTACGATCGCCATGCTTCCGATTCTCAAATCCTTGGCCGCTCAGGGTGCCGACGTCACGCCGCTTTGGTGGGCATTGGCCATTGGCGTCGGGTTCGGCGCCAATCTCACGCCCTTGGGCTCGGCAGCCAATGTCGTCATCGTGAGCCTTTCCGATTCACTGGGTGACAAGCTGACCTTCCGCCGTTGGGCAACCAGCGGAACGTGGATTGCACTGGCCACATGCGGCTTCGGAACCGTGGCCGTGCTTATCGCCATTCAAATCGGCCTTTTCTAGCACAGTTTCGATGATGAAGACGCCGCACATCGCGACTCTGGATGCCGGACAATTCGGACGGCCCGGGTTGGGCGCCGCCTATCTCGTTCGAGGCGAACGGACGGGATTGATCGAATCGGGCACCGCCGCGGCAGGGGAACACCTCGCGGATCAGCTTTCCTCGCTGCTGGGTGCGCGCCGCCTCGACTACATCTTCCTCACGCACATCCATCTCGATCACGCCGGAGGCGCCGGCGCCTTGGCCGCTCGCTATCCGGATGCGGCCGTCGTTGTCCATGCACGCGGACTCCCTCACTTGATCGATCCCTCTCGACTGATCGAGGGAGTGCAACGGGCATCGCCATCCCTCTTTCCCCTCTACGGCCGTCCAACTCTCATTCCGGAGGATCAGCTCGTTGGCGTTGTTGGAGGGGAGTCCTTTGATCTCGGAGACGGCATTCAGATCGACGTCGTGGCCAGCCCAGGACATGCGCCGCACCATGTCTGTTTCTACGAGCCTCGCAGCCGGACCCTCTTTACCGGCGATGCCGTTGGGAATTGGGGGATTCCGGTTCACGTACCGCTCACCGTTCCTCCTCGATTCACGCTGGAGACGGGCCTTGAGACGCTGGAGACCCTTCGACAGCTGCATCCACGCTCGTTAGCCTACACGCACTTTGGTATCACCAAGAATGCCGTGGGCCAGATTGACGGCTATGCGCGCACATTGACTGCGTGGTTCGATCGTCTGCGATCGCTCTCGAAAGATCGCTCGGCTCGAGACGTCGTCAGCACCCTACTCAGCGCTCCACCGTATGCCGGGCTAACGGAGATCGAGCGACAGATGGTTGAGATGTGCGTGCGCGGCGGCCTCCTCAGTTTGGAGGCGGGCACCGCCTAGCCATGAAAACTTGCTTAGCCGGACGCCTGCTTGCGCAAATGGATTTCAACGATGTCGCCGTCTTCGAGTTGATGATCTGAGGGGACTTGCTGGCCGTCGAATCGGCCGGATCCCCAAACGCGCACGTACTTGAGTCGATCCACGAAATCGCGATGAACGACGCGGACGGCATCCAACGCGCAGCTTCCAATGGGAAGGGTATACGGCTCCGTCATGTCGGGCTTGTGCCCCGGAAGCTTGGTGTAGATGCGCACGATGTCCAGACCGTCGAACACCATCTTGGCGAGGGCGTCCAACCCATGTCCGTGCTGGCCTGAGACCCAGAGCGTTGGGAGGCCGAACTCGGAAGCCATGTCCTTGATCTCGAACGGATCGACCCGGTCGGATTTGGTGAGAACGACGCGCGCCGGAATCTCCTTGACGCGGTCCTCAACACTCTCAGGCCGGTCTTCGACGAGATGGATGTTGCGTTCTTCCAGTTTCTCAACGAGTTCCTGGAATTCGTCCGCGAGGAGCTCATCGTCCTCGGCATCCAAGACAATCAACGCCAAATCGCAGGCGCGGATCAGACTATAGACCCACGACTCGGTGTAGTCGGGAGCCACTGGAGGCAGATCAATCAGCTGAATGGGCACATCCTCGTAGGTCATCATGCCGGGAACGGGAACGAGGGACGAAAAGGGATAGGAAGCAACCTCCGGCTTCGCGTTGGTCAGCGTCGCCACCAACGTCGATTTCCCGGCGTTGGGCGGGCCGACCAACACAACTTGCCCCGCGCCCTCCTTGGGGATGTGCTCATAGGAATGAGATTTGCCCTTCTTCGATTTCCCCGCTGCGCCACGCGCCTTGGCAATCCGCTTCTTGATGTCCGCCTGCATGTGATCGGTTCCCTTGTGCTTGGGAATCGTTGCCAGCATTTCCTCCAATGCCGCCAACTTCTCCGCCGGCGTGCTGGCTTGACGAAGCTTCTTTCGCGCTTTGATGAAATCAGGTGTTAGATTGGCAGGCATAGCAACTCCCACAAGGTAGGGTACGCAGACGGATTGGAAGATTCAACGACGGTCTAGTCGTTGTGCGGAATCTTGATCGTGCTTCCTCCCACGAACTCACGAACAACGGCATCTCCGGGAATGAACGATGTATCGGCGACCTGCGCTTCGGTCAATCCCTCCACCGAATCCAACAACGCTTGGACACGCCGGTGTCGAATTCGCGCATCCAGATAGGAAGGATACATCTCCAAGGCAGGCTCATCGGGCCACACGCCGTCATCACCCGAGAAGAAGGGCTTGAGAATGGGGAGATCGAACGGCATGCCGCCGTTGACGATGCTATCCGCCATTCCCTTGAGCGGAATGATGGAGAACAGCTCGCCAGCGCGCACGTAGTGCCAATGCAGGAGCGTGGCCAGCGGCGGGTGATTGCGATGCTTGGTGTCTCGTAGCGTCCGGCGCAAGAGCCGAATATCCTCGAATCGCGTGAGCCGGCGATCGGCAAGGTCGCCGTGATACAACGGGATCATAGGGTGGGGCTCGAACAACGGATTCATCGCTTCGATGTACAAACGGAAGATGTGAGAGGGATCGATCCCTTCGGAGAGCGGTGGATAAAACCCATGCAGGCAATCCAGCACAAGAATCTGATCGGGCTCTCTGCGCACCGGGATGGTCCCGGTACGGTGCCCTTCCTTGAAGCTATACACGGGCTTATCGATCGTCTCTCCCGCGAGGAGCGCGAGTAAGTGCTCGTTGAGAAGCTGAATGTCCAACGCTTCCGGGGTTTCATAATTGCGATCATCGATCCAATCCGTTGGATGCTCGATCAAGGACCAGAAGTAATCGTCAAGGTTCAGCATCAGAAATCGAAGGCCCTTCTCCCGAAGCCGCTCCGTGACCTTGACGGTGGTCGTCGTTTTGCCGGACGACGACGGCCCGGACACCCAGATCATGCGAATGTCATCTCCCGATTCGATGCGGTTCAGGAGCTTTGCCGCGACAGCATCGAGATCGGACTCGTAGCGCTCCAAGGCCTCGTCAATCAGCGCCTTCACCTGGCCGGAGCGGACGATCTCGTTGAGCCCCTCAACCGTGTCGCACCCCCTGTCGCGATTCCAATGCATCAGCGGGTCCATTGTTTCCTTGGGATAGCCGTTGCGGACGAATTGATCCTCCGTAATGGCGCCCTCCCTGACCCAATGGTGTCCCCATCGGAAGCACGTGTAGGCGTCGGCGACGGTTGTGAAGCCATTGCTTCGCAGAACGTGCAGCACCGTATCTTGAATCTCTTCGACCGTGGGCGGGAAATTGGTGACCAGATGACGTGGATCGGCATTGAGGCAAAGGACCACCATGTCCGCCAGTACCTCGGCAATGCCTTGATCCGTTCCTCCAGCCGCGAAGATCTTTTCATTGATCTCCGGCATGTAGTCGGGCGTAAATCCTCCCGCCGAGTCCGCACCCCGTTTGATGGCGCGAAGGATCTTAGCGGGGTCGAAGGTCACCAACGCATGATTTCGTTTCCGGATCTTTCCTATTCGATTCAACACAGGCATGATCCAGGATTTTACCACGATTCCATGCAAAAAAGACGGACGACTGTCCAATCATTGAGAACGCCGCCAGCGCCCACCCGGAGAAGGCGCCGACAGCTTAGCAACTGCGTATTAGGTTCTGGAGACGAGCAGCTCTTCTTCGGTGGCGAGCGCGACGCCCGCCTCTCTCAACACATCATAGATCTCACGGGCCGTCCATTGTTTGCAACCGTCGACCATGACGGTCTTGGGATTGTCCGTCAACCACTCATCATGCAGGACTTCCAAGTCGCGAAGATACTCAATGGGAATCGTGTTCTCCTCCTTACGTCCGCGCGCTTCAATGCGTTCCAAGCACACGTCCGCGGGCGTGCGGAGATAGACGATTCGATCGGGAGACGTGCACCAGTTGGATTCCAGCCAATCCCACAGCTTGCAGTAGAGCTGCCATTCTGTCTTCTTCATCAGCCCGGATTGATAGCAGTTCTTGGCGAAGACGTAGCGATCGCAGTAAATGGAGCGCTCCAACACAACGTTCCGGTGGTCGGTCATCGCCAAGACTTCAGTCCATGTCTTGGCTCGAGTCGTGAAGGCGGCCAATTGGAAGGTAAAGGCCCAGCGGTTCGTGTCCCTGTAGAACAGATCGAGCAAGTTTTCATCAAAGTCCTGCTGCCATGCCCCAACCGGCTCTTCCACGAAGCCGAACAACTCGGAGTCGGCTAACCGCCGACCGACCGTACTCTTACCTGCTGCGATGTTCCCCTCAAATAGAATCATGGTCCGCTGCCCTTCCACTTTTCCTCCTTCGCGGAGTTTGACACTCACCCGTCACCCGCTCTCCTTATCCACAAAAGCTCTGCCAAACAGACTTTCCGGCGATGTAACATATGTAACCCCGCCCCATCACCCATCATACACCAAGCCATTGGGAGCGGGAAAGTTCGATCGAAGCCCGCACATTCTCGGGAAAAACAATTGGCTTCGGGGTTTCCGACAGCGTCCGCGCTTCATTCAAGACAGACGTCCATGAGGAAGAGTGTCTTAACGAAATAGACCTCTCAAGTCCTGCTTTCGAATCCTCCCATCTGCCACATCAGCGAGCGCGTATTCCACGTTGGACATCCCCGCCATCCCCTCTACAATTCCGGCACAAGGAGACCGATTTGACAACACCCACGACTGAGCTTGCTTTTGAAACCTCGATCTTTGATACCCTCAAATTGGCTGCGCGCATCACACTCTACGATCCACGTTTTGCCGTCAGAGCCCTGCGCATGCTTTCCAGGCAACGCCGGGCGGCCAAGGTTCGGCGGCGGCATGCCGCTGCCGGCTTGCATGTCCCGCCGTTTTCCATCTTCAGCATTACGGGGAAGTGCAATTTGTCCTGCGCCGGCTGTTATGCGAACCTCCTCCACCTCTCAAATCGCGAGGAGCTGTCCAATGCGCGCATTCGAACGTTGCTGAGCGAAGCGCGTGATCTTGGAGTGTCCATCATGCTGATCGCCGGCGGCGAGCCGCTGCTGCGGGAAGGGCTGCTTGAGCTCACTGCAGAAACGCCGGAGATTCTGTTTCTGTTGTTTACCAATGCAACTCGACTGGATGATGCTGTCGTCGCCAAGCTCGTGCGCCAACCCCATGTCATCCCCATTCTCAGCTTGGAGGGCGATCGTGCCATGACCGATGACCGTCGTGGCGAGGGCGCCTACGACGGCGTGATCGGGGCCATGAAACGACTTCAGGCGCGCCGCATCTTCTTCGGAACATCGACGACCTTGACGAGCGAGAATTACGAACATGTGACGGATTCCGACCACCTTCGGAGCCTTCTATCGCGCGGATGCCGTCTGTTCTATTACATCAACTACATCCCCGTGGATCCTCGGACCGAGCACTTGCAACTTCCGGGCGATCGCGTGCGCGACTTCGAGAACTTGCTTGCCTCCTATCGAAAGACGCTTCCCTGCCTGTTCATCGCCTTTCCGCACGATGAAATGGCGCTAGGCGGATGCCTGGCGGCAGGACGGGGGTTCGTTCATATCAACGCATACGGTGATGTGGAGCCGTGCCCGTTTTCCCCGTATTCCGACCGCAACCTCACTCAAGTCACGCTCGCTGAAGCCATTCAATCTCCGCTATTGAAGCGTATTCGCGAGTCCGAGGTTCATCTTGATGAGACCGATGGTCGCTGTGCGCTGTGGTCGAGAAAGGACTGGGTCGAGGAGCTCCTCAAGCGCAGTCGCCCGTTGACGGCGACGCGTTCGCCCGACATCGAGTGACTGTGCCGCTGCAAGACTCGCAAGCGAATCGATTCCACGCCATCGACCGGATTATCGCCGGTGAGGATGCAACCGCCCCTGAGGTGTACCAGTACGTCCGCGCCCTTCAGACAGCGATCGGCGAAGGTGCCTCGCTCTGCGAACGGATCGCACGGCGTTTGATAGCCCTTAAGCATCGTGTCGTGTTCCTGTTTACAGGCTTCGTTGTTCCCGACTTCTATCCCCAAGGCGAGAATGACGGCCCACTCGGAACGCTCGCCCTGGCACGCGCGCTCCAACGGCTGGAAGCTCGGCCTGTTATCTGGGTCGACCCGGAGTTGTTGGATACGCTTCGCTGGCTTGCAGGCGAATTTGGGACTCCCATCCCCATCCATCCCATTCACAGCGAGACACTGACAGCGCGAGCCCACGAGCCCGATGCCGTGATTGCCATCGAGAAACCGGGCACGAACGCGGCAGGACGGCTCCATACCTTCGACGGAGCGGCCATCCTCGGCGGTTCGGAACCCATCGATAGCCTGTTCCATCAGTGGAACGAGCGCGGGACCTTTACGCTAGGAATTGGAGATCGCGGAAACGAAATCGGCTTCGGCAGATGGGCAAGCGTCGTCCATCGACTGAGGCCGGCGACGACCACGTGCCGCTGTGGCTGTGGTGGCGGCGTTGTGTCGACCACGGAAACCGAATATCTCTTGCCTGCCGCTGTATCAAACTGGGGCGCCTACGGCCTGGCCGCGGCTCTGGCCCATATCACCTCGAACGCGAGCCTGGCGTTTCATCCCGATGAGGAGCGTCGGCTGCTTCACGTCGCCGCTGTCAGAGGCTGCGTGGACGGCGTACATCGTCGTTGTGGATTTGGCGTCGATGGGATCGAAGGCGAATGCTCCGTTGATGTCGTACGATCGCTGTACGAACTCGCATCAGATCGCAAAGCCTAAGCCGTCCATGCAAAAACGCCTGTGCGCGATCTCGTCGAAAGTTGGAACGAGGCGCTTCGCGAGGAGCCAGCTCAGGCCAAGGAATCCTCTAACACCCGCAGAGGTCCGCTTACCGCTGCTCCCTTCCGGGCCTGGCGGGGTTCACAAACGTGCGCCGCAGAGGGCTCAACCCTCATCACCGCTTTCCCGTGGACGGACCCTCCCGCCAACTCCCTCGGAGCATCTTTCGGCTCCACGTGAGCGGGTTGTGGATCACAGGGGACCGCTAGCCCCCCACCTAGCACAGGCGTGTGTGGCGGAGGGGGCGAGATTTGAACTCGCGGTACCACGAGGGTACACCAGTTCTCCAAACTGGCGGATTCGGCCGCTCTCCCACCCCTCCGGAAACTGCAGGGGAATTCTAGATTAGAACCAGACCGACTGCAACCGTTGGGTACCCCTGATGACCCTGTACCGAGAACCTTCGCCGCGGTGTTTCGGCTGCCGCGGAGCATGACGACGGCATGAGGGACTTCTTCCAGCACACCCTCAACCCCGGTTGGAACAGATAACTCCTAAACGTAGAATCATCGCGTATGCTCTTGGCAAACTTCCGGTGTCTCCAGCAGTTGATGAGGGGGTGCAGTGAGTACCATAAGCAGGATGTCTCGGGAGATTCGAGATGGTAGACGCCCACGTGTGCTTGACCTGTTCTCGGGATGCGGGGGACTCTCGCTTGGCTTTCTCAGGGCAGGGTATGAGATTGCAGCAGGGATGGAGATTGATGCCCACGCCTGCTCCTCGCATGCTCTCAACTTCTGGGGTGATAGTTCTGAGGATGTTGGCGCAAGGCACTCGCAGCCTCTAGACATCAGCTAGGTGGAGCCCCGTCAGCTCCTTGAGCATCTTCAGCTAAGGGTGGCCCTCAAGGAAGCCATAGATGTGGTTGTAGGTGGACCTCCGTGTCAAGCCTACGCACGAGTTGGCAGAGCCAAGCTACGTGAGATTCTCTCTCACCCAAGTGGATACCTGCAAGATGATCGACGCAACCTCTATATCAGGTTTCTGGAGTACGTGCGTGAACTCCAGCCTCTTGCGGTCGTGTTCGAGAACGTGCCAGATGCAATCAACTACGGCGGCCATAACATCCTAGGGGAGATTGCCGAATCTCTTGAGGATCTTGGATTCAGATGCAAATACACATTGCTCAACTCCGCGCACTACGGTGTCCCCCAGCTTCGTGAGAGAGCATTCCTGATTGCACTGGCAGCGGAGCTAGACAGAGATGTGGTGTTCCCGGAGGCAACAAACCACGCAGCACTTCCTAGCGGCTACCACGGGACCCGTGCAGTCGCACTGAAGAACGTCACGGGGGAGCTCTTCGGCGGGAGCAACCACTTTGTGCCACCAGTCGCACCAGTATCGACGCTTCCTGGGGCGATAACAGCAGAAATCGCTATCGGTGACCTACCCCCCATCACTGGACACCTACATGGACTCATAAAGCGGGGCGCACGGCGTTTCGATCAGCCGATCAAGTACTCACCTACGGGGCCTGTGTCTGTGTATGCTGATGAAATGAGAAAGCGGCCTAGGTTTGAAGGAGCACCAGAGCTCTATGATCACGTAATCCGCTATCTCCCGCGCGACTACCCAATCTTTCGCAAGATGCAACCTGGCGATCAGTATCCCCAGGCGCACCAGATTGCACTGGTAGGCCTGACATCGCCTTTCCTAAGGCAAGGATTGCGGTTTTTGTGGATGGATGTTTCTGGCATGCGTGTCCTGAACACTGCAAGACCCCGCAAACGAACTCCTCGTTCTGGATAGAGAAGTTGCAGGGGAATAGGAAGAGAGATCTGAAGGTCAATAAGGGCTTGAATGATATCGGCTGGGTATCGCTGAGGTTCTGGGAGCACGACATAAGAGACAACTTGACGGACGTCGTGGAGCAAGTTGTCGAAGCGCTCAGGCAGCGCACCGAATAGGCAGAGAAGAGCATACTTGGCGGCAGTCGAACCAAGCTTGCATTGTGACTAGTCGCCCGCTTTCTGTTGTTATGGCTCGTTAGGAATCACTTGTGTGGGCGGGAGAGCCTTCGTGCTCACCGCCCGCGGCTTTTGGAAGTCGTCATCTGGAACTGCACGAGCTCGCATGAAACAGAAGCTCTGGAGCTTTGCGTGACTAGTTCTGAGCATCCAGGCGACCGCAGCTTCAGCCTGCAAGCTTGCTTCCTGGATCCGGGGATACCTGTCGACGAGGCCAAGAATGCTCGATAGGGCACATATCTAAGTGGCTGGGATATGTCAAATGCGAAGACTGTGTGCTATCGGGTCTGTCTCCAAGGGAAGTAGTCACCAGAGAAGAGCCGATCGACGTTGAAGTCCTTCCAACCCATCAGGTCCTTCCTGAACCGGTCCATTGAGCCTTCCATGAGGTAGGTTCTGCCGTCGAACCTTCGAAGACTCAAGGAAATCATCTCCCTCAGTGGACCGCGGGGTGAATCATCTACATGATAGGACAGTGGATAATCCAAATACTCCCATTTCCTGTCAATTGCGTATATGTCCGGGATCACGTCTCCGCACTGTGGTCCTTTTGGGAACCAGTTCGCCAGATAGGCCATGTGGGTTTGCTGAGCAGCATCGAACAGGCGATCAATCTGTCTAACAGGCGGATGATCTGAATCCTCTCGGAACGTAGGAGTCACAAACTGAACAACCACATCGAACGGTAGCCCCCTGAAGTCTACACGCTGGAGATTGCGCGTTACATCAAGCCAGAGATTGAAGACAAGCGAATCGCGACTAACTTCTGTTCCGAACTCGACCCGAATCACCAGAGGAGGTTTGACGCGAATCATAGGCGGATCTACGGCATCGATCCGAACATTGCTTACACATCTTGCTGCCATATCGACGTGTCTGCGCTCAAGCTCCCGATCTCCGTGAAGGGATGATAGGAACAACGCGGGGGCAAGCCAGTAGGAGCGGTACTGGGGGCGCCTCCACGATTGAATGGTATCCGCTAGAATCAGCAGGGCAGAAAGCGGGTTCGACATGACGTACTCGACAGGAATCGAGTGATGATTGTGCCTTGCTACAGCTGCAATGGCAGATCGATACTCGAAGTACGCCGCCCCGTCGCTGCTACGCTTAAGGAGTTGCTCGAGATGATGGGCAGCGAGAAGCCCATGATCCTGCGCCGCTTTCTCCGACTCAGGGAATCCATACTCACTAGCTATTCGACGCAACTCATCTTGCGTCTCGACGTGCTGCATATCCTCATCCAGTCGGTTCCGGTATTCGGAGAGCGCACTGGAGTCGAAGAAATCCAACCAGTCTCGAAGACCTTTCAGCACATCGACTCCGTAGCCGATGTCATGAAGAAGAGCCGCGACACCCCATTGGTTGAGAAGTCCTTTTCCAAGGGGGAATGGCTTCGATCGACGACCGGATTGAACAGCCGATAGAGCTAGCCCAAACGAGAAGACTTCCAAGCTATGAAAGAAGTGATCGCGGTAGAAGCGCCTGAACATATGTAAGGAAGCCTCGCCGCGGGCAAGATGTCTCAGGTGACCATCAAGAACGATGAGCGGATCGACACCCAGTGCTTCGTGACAGTAGCGGGAGACAACATCAATGGACGCTTCTATGCCGTAGGCTGTAGGTTCATCTTCTAGAAGGGTTTCAAGCGTGAGAGTTGACAGATAGTCTTTCGTCGTTCGAACAGCCTCAGTCGTTTGGCTTGGGATTCGCAGGGTTCCATCTCGCACAGATCCAAGAATGCTGCCGAGCAGCAGCCGGGGCATAGCCTGATCGAGCAACACCCGGTCTCCCATCTCCTGGAGATCCTCTCGCACAACTGAGAGAGAGTGATTGATCATTCTGAGCATGGCGCCTGGGGAACCGGACTCCTGCAATCTCCACGTGTGAGCGTCACCAGCAATCTGGGCAAGTCGTGCTTGATCCCTAAACGGGCAGTTGGCCTTGAGTGATTCATTCCACTCATCAGTGAACTGCTCTATCTGACCAAATTCATCTTGTCTCTCTATCAAACTCGCCCGCAGAGTGAGGGCAGACACAATTCTGTGGAAAGTCCTTGGGCTGAGAAAGCAGTGAGCTTCAGCAAGCGCATTCCACACTTCGGTCCCCGAAGGAGCTGTCGGCAACTCCTCAAGGAGGTCGTGTGCTAGTGCTTCGAGTCTCTTGGCCTGCAGATTGCTTGTTCTATACCAATTGGAGAACACAATGCGGATTATCGTGCGAATAAACTCCGGGTCCAACTCGGTATTGCTACTCCTTAGGACTAATGAGACTGCATCGGCGCCCTCTGAATGCGAGACGGGTATCCTGTGTCTTACCACTACACCTTGGCTGAACTGACTCGCAAGCCCCGGAGCCAGCTCGGCCAGGAACTTCCGCGTTATGTCAAGGGCTTCTCCTTGAGACAAGTCAGATGCAAGCCGAGCAAGATTCGATACCACGCTCGGGCGCAAGGCCTGTGGGAGCTCATGGGAACCAGAGTGAGCCTCCGCAATTGCTGACGGCGCATGATCCTCCAACGACACGCTCAGGGCGTAATGGCAGAACTCCTGATTCACCAAGTACGTTAGTAGAGTACTAATTCCTTCAACCGGTCCAGACAGGTCGCAAGCACCACCAAGCCTTGATACGACGGAGTCCATCAGATCGAGGTGCAGTCGACTGTCAATACCGCTGGTTGCCGCCCCGAACAGCCTATTCTGCATTTGACCTGTCTTGGTCCGCGGCACTTCGGTGCGGGACGGAATCGAGTGCTTGCTCCAGTGCCGCGAAGACATTGTTGATGGTTATGGGTTTGTTCAGGCACCAAGCGTGTCCGAGATCAGCCACGAAGCGGCTAAGAAGGCCACTTCTTCTCGCCGTAAGGAACACGATCATCGTATCCCGAGAAATCGATCTCATCCCGCCTGTGCGAATGTTCTCTGCTATCGAGAGTCCGAGATCTGGATCAAGATAGCTCCTGGGAGATGCTTTACGCGTGTCGGTATCGTGCATCCATTGTCCGGACGACTTCAAGTTCGGATCGAGTCGAAGAGGGAGTATTACATCAAGAATGATAAGATCTGGCTTCCCCCCCAGAGATTCCAGAAGTGCTCCGGCCTGATCAGCAGACTCGAAGGATTCTCGGTCCGCAAATGAGACGACTCTGCACCCTCGCTCTTGGAGATGCTGACTGAGCAATGAAGACATGTCTGTGTTGTCCTCTACGATCACGACTCGTGAGTTTCGCAACCCTGACGTTCTTCCACCAAGTTCGTTGATCATGATCTCCTTGCCGCCTTCTTGACTATCTCCACAACCCTGTTCAATGACAGGACGCCTTTCTGGATGTAACGGGCACCGCTCGCCTTCAACTCACGAATCTTCTCCGTATCGGAAATGACGGACAGGAACACAATCGCAATGTTGGGATGAAGCTTCCGCATTTCGTCAGCAAGGAAGTACCCTGCGAGCGTTGAGTCGACTCGTGGATAACTGCTTCCCGCGGGCATCATGATATCTGTCACCAATACCTGGACATGATGCTCGCGGGCGTATGCAAGTGCATCTTCTACACACTGAACTTGAACACAAACCACGTCTTGGTGCTCCAGAACTGCGATCAGAGGACGCTGAAACCAAGGTTCGTCATCAACGAGGAGCACAAGCGGTTTCCTAGTCATTGTCTCCGCCCCCATTGCACGGAAAGAGAAGCGAGAACGACGATTGCTTACCCTGCGCGGACACTGTTGCTTCGCCGGAGTGAAGCTCCATGATCCTCTGGACAAGGAACAACCCCACTCCGGTTCCTGCCGGTCGCTTCTGAGCTGCTCCTCTGCCCCTGAAGCCCCTTCTGAAGACCTGCTTGATCTCCTCAGGCTTGATCGAGACACCCATGCTGGCGACTTCCACGCCTACAAGGCGTTTCTCCTCGTCACGCACACCGCCCACAGTGATTACCGTTCCGGCATCTGAGTAGGACACAGCATTGGCCAGCACATTCGAGAGTGCCATCTTTGCCAAGTAGTCGATCACGCGA
Organism: Candidatus Bipolaricaulota bacterium; assembly: GCA_028277345.1. Lineage (GTDB taxonomy): Bacteria > Bipolaricaulota > Bipolaricaulia > UBA7950 > UBA9294 > SPBW01. The sequence goes on from JANQGM010000017.1 coordinate 61,915, forward strand.
ATCTCACAATACCGAGATGCTTTTCTTAGGGACAGACCAAGCATGCTAATCTCGATTCCACGTTCCGAAGCCAACACGCGATAGTCTCGAATTGCTCCGTTCACAAACTCCCAGAGATCCAATGCCGACCAGTCTTCATCATCTCCTGTAAAGCCTGATCCGTCTTCCAGACGCGACATCAAACGGAAGTTGTTGATGAGATGCACTAGGAGAGTTGCCTGTCTCTCAGCTGCCTCGAGCATGTCTAGACGCTCACGCGCCGATATTCGCTCAGTCGACTTTGCCCCTTCAATAGCCCATCGAATGGCGGTCAACGGAGATATAAGCTGGTGTGCGAGGTTCTGCATGTATCGTCGTGTGGCAGCCCTCGATTCCTCAAGCTCCTCTCGGAGCATCTGATTCTCCACTCTGAGATCGTTGGACGCACGGTTGTCGCTCGATACCATCGCTCTCCTGTCACTTGGCCTAGCACATCCGGAAATAACAGACACGTATGACTCTGCACTCGCGGAAACTGCATCCTAGTCTCGTGCACATATCCTACACATGGGATCTGCGATGAACAACCATCAGCTGAGGTGAGCTTCGTAGGGCGGCGCTAGAGCATTATCGCTAGTAGGATGCGCTCAAGGCGCTTCTCTCGATAGGGTATTCTCGGGAGATCTGTGGATTGGAATGCAATTGACAAACCCGATCTACAAGACGAGAGACGTACTCGGTTGCCGCTCAGCGACTCCGCTATGTGTCCAGCAGCACAAGCATTGCTCCCGACTAGGCGGAGTTCGAGGTTGCCCATCAGAAGGGATACACAGTCACTGTCTGATGGCAAGAAAAGCAGAATCTTACATATGCTCAGCCTCCATGATAGACTCCTGGCGGAGTTCCTTGTCCAGCTGCTTACCTGATAACTCTGGGACTCTGGGGAGCTTGGGATGTGAGCCACGGATTCTGTAGATCTCTAATAGTCGGGCTCGGCGGCACGGGCGTTCGCGCGCTAGTGCATCTCAAGACGCTGTACCATCGCCTCTTTGGAGGCGTGCCGCCTGTTGTGAGTTTCCTTGGGATCGACACTGACGAGGCCGCTCTCGAAACCCTTATGCTCGATGGAGAACCGATCTCGCTGTCCCAAGCGGAGTTCATTAGGCTCACGGCGATGGATGCACGGACCCTAGTCTCCATGACTCCTGAAATCGCCGCATGGGCGCCGCCCGAAGACCGAATGAACTATCGAGATGTGGTGGGAGGAGCAGGGGCTCGGAGAGCATCTGGGAGGCTTGCACTCTTCAATCGTGCCAACATTGTTCTAGAATCTCTTCGTGATCGCCTATACACAATTAACTCACTTCAATCAGCGGATGGGTTCGAGTTCGGCGAGACTGAAGGGGTAACGGTTGATCCGGAGAGGCGAAGTATCATAATCATCTCCTCGATCGCTGGCGGAACTGGGAGCGGGATACTCCTCGATATCGCTTTCATGTGCAGATCTCTGTTTCCCCAATCGGTCGATCCTCTTTATGGCTACCTGCTAATGCCTGGCCTCTACGTACGACTTCCTGCAACTTACTTCGTTGAATCGAATGCCTATGCAACGCTGAAGGAGCTTGACTTCTTCCTCAACTGCGAGGAGAAGACTGATGTGAGTTATCCCGGAGTGAACCAGCCAATTCCTTGGGGCGGCCCCACAGCGAGGCCGTTCGACTTCACACACCTGATAGACAACGTGAACTCTCGCGGGCAAAGAGTGGAGGAAATCGATTCGCTGCTTTCTATGCTTGCGCATGGAGTCTTCCTCAATCTACTGTGGGAAGATACATCGAGCCGCCCCCGCGACACCCGATCATACCTCGTGAACATGTCTGCGATACTTGATGCACTGACTCCCTGGCAAGGTCAGGCACCTCACTACATCGGGATGGGGCTGTCCACGCTTGAACTCCCGAAGAGCCGAAGCGTGTGTAGTCATACGCCGCGAATCGCTGAGGATGTTCTCCGAGATTGGTTGCTAGGGAGCTCCGGCAATCCTGAGGCGAGTCGGCATGCTGGGTGTGAGTACATTCGGGATAGCGTCGTACGAGCGAGTTCTCTAGCCGCCCATATCAAGAGAACATGGCAGCGAAAGACGTCAGTTGTGGCTCCTTCAATGGAGAGTATCTCTCGAGAGGATTCTCAGCTTGATCGGGGGACACGCCATTCAAACGCGACTGAACGCTTTAGAGAGCAGTTGAGCATGCTCGTCGCAGCTGAGGAATTCTCCAGTGAGACGTTGGCCCATAGCCTTCAGCGACTGATAGATGACAAGCTCTCTTCAGAGCTGCACATGTCGCGAAGCCGAATCTCCGAAGTCCTTGCATTCCTTGACGGGGCGTCTGCGGCGATCACCGAGGAGATGGATGTCCTGAGCGGACAACTGCAGGAGATGCGGACTCGTCTGGCAGAATCATCTGTCGATCGTGTCAAGACCGACCAAGTGCCGCGGCTGAGCAGAAGGCAGAGGCGGCTAGCCCGACAATCACATGGCAGCGAACTTGACTTTGCCAGGGACGAAATGAACCTTCTAACCGAGGAGGCTGCTGGAGTTGTTGCACACAGGGTCCTTCGAGGGCTCAAGGCACATTGCGAGGGGTTGACCAGACTGCTTGGCACTGCTCAGGCTGTAGTGCATACCGCTTGCGCCCCTGCAACTGAGAGCACGAGGCATCGCAGACGATCATCCTCCTTCGCAATGCCTTTCTTGATTGACGTCGGGGCCGACTATCTCTCCAGACTGCTCGAGGAGGCTGTATCATCTGAAGCGGTAACTAGTCTGTTGGAAAGTCTTGGGCAGTCCCTTGGTTTCTCCGCAACCGTCAAACTCCCCGATTTAGCACTGATTCAGCCTAGGAGGCTCAGAGGTGCGCTTGAGAAGGAAGTCGAGGAGCTCCTACTCCGAGCGCTTGAGGGGGCCACCCTTGACGACGCGCTTGAGTACCAGGGCGGTGAGGCGAAGGAAAGCACTCAGAGCGTTGCTCGGTATGTAGAGATCGCCATTGATGCAGCGACGCCTATGTGGCAAGTAGAGCCTCCACCAGGAGTGAGTATCGAGGAAATGACCACTATCTTCATTCCACGGACTTCAAATCATGAGAACTCGGCGATTGGCAGGCTTCTGAGGAACTCATCCGGATGTTTCCGACCGAACTGGAGCAGCCGACCCGGATGGCATTTGTGCTGCGGCCCCGAGGAGAACTCTGCATACGTGCTCCGGGTTGAGATCGCCGCATGTCTCTCGGGCTTGCGAGAGTCGCTATCTCCCCTACGCCGCAAGTACCTGGAGCTTGAGCGATCGCCCGAATACGCATACACAGCCCACATCCACAGGGATTGGGTTGGCGCAAAGGGGCTTCCTGACATTCTTAACCCTTCTGGCGATCCCGTGTAGTGGAAGCTACCGGTGAGTGAACACGGCTCATAGACAGACTATGGTCTCAGAGCATGTATCTAGCCCTGACGCGATTGGAGTGTCAGGGTTTGCAGAATGAGGGACTCGAAAACCGCCCAACCAGCATCAACTGTGTCGTTTTCTGCAAGCGTCTCCGCGAATCCGCTCAGATACGGCATCGCTTTTGAGACCGCTCTGGAAAAGCCTTCGAAGTTGATCTCCGTTTCGCGATCCTCCAGGAAGTCACCCCACCCCTCCGTCCACAGGTGCTGAGCGAGAGCGTGGGCACCTGCTTCGGGATCGCCCCATTGGAGAAGTGTCACATCCTCACCCGCCAAAACGGGAGCGATCCTCCGGACTCTTGGCGAAAACTCACCATCAAGTCCAAATTCCTGCCTTTCCTCATTCGCCGATCCCAAATGGAGTTCCTCAGACGTGACTTGGAACATGCTTGTCGCTCTGCGCCACGGCTCTCGCTGCAACCACTCCCTGCTGGTCTCCGCGCTCAGGAAATCACACAGAAGGCGATCGGACCCAAGCTTATCGGCAACCACGCCCCATGCCTGTGGTGGGGAGAAGTGCAAAGCCTGTGAATCGCCCTGCCACTGTCCTATGCTGCTGCAGATCTCAGGACTGGTCGTCAGGACATCGTACACATCGCGCCACAGCAACTGAAGGAGTCGATCAGTTGCAAAGGCAGACACTGGGACTACCTCGCTGGTAATCAGCAAGTCGCTCTGAAGGCTCTGGTACATGGCTCTAGCAACAAGGACGCTGTTGATGAATGAGATGGCTGATCTGGGAACGCCTCGACACGCAGTGGCTAGCAATGGCAGAATTGGCTCGAAATCGGCCTGAGTCTCTTCGGGGACACTTGAAAGCAGTGATCTCGTGAACTCAAGCATGCGGGGAGCGTTGTCTGGTAGGTAGAACGGGAGCTGCACAATCTTCTCCAGGTACTCCCGACCCGAGAAATCATCCACACCATATTCACTCGAATACTGATGCTCCAAGTGCTCAAGAAGAATGCGGGGTGAGACACCAAGAATGAAGATGATACCCGGCTGAGACATAGCAAGCTTTGTCGCTTCAAGAAGCCGGACCGCGTTATTCGGCATGCAACGGTCCATGTCATCCACGAGCACCACGACACGGCATTCCTCTGGGATGTGAATCTGGTCAAGCTGCCGAAACACATCGACATAGAGGGACTCACAACGCATGCCCCGCCATCGATTTCGTGACAAGGAACGAACTAGGATCTCTCCATCGAGGGAGAGTGAAGGGGTCATCGCAGATACGCTCGGCAGTCCCAGGGAGAGATTCAGAGATGATACAACCGACCTTAGAGTCCGAGTCATTCGCCTTCCCTCTCGAGGGAGAAGCTTGCGGAAAGCAGAGTTGTCAGAATCCTCAAGCGCAGTCAAGATTCGATGTAGCAGAGGAATCAGGGGATGAACTTCTCGCTCATATCTCCATGCATTGAACCAGATGGGCAAGATGTTTTGCCTAGCGGAGAGTTCCGATTCAATGAGTCTCAGCAAGCTTGTCTTGCCAGTCCCCCATCTTCCGTACACGCCAATAGTGAGTGCTTCATGATTATCCTCAACTACCCTACAGATAGTCTGGGCGTAGTGAGAGAAACCCAACTCGTCTGGCTTCGGAGATCTGCCCTCGCAGATGGCGCTATCGCTGACTATCTTCATGGCCACCTCGATCTGACAGGACTAAGTGCTTCGATTGCCCTGATTCGTACGACGCGCTTCGACCGTCACCCATGAGTGGATACTAGGGGAAAGGACAGCTGGATGTCTAAACAATCTTCCTGACATACGCGATGAAGGTCTCAGCTCTGCTTGCGACCTCAGTATGAGTCTTTGGTTGACTTGAGTTGGTGCTATGATGTGTATCTAACATCATCACGTAGCGAAGTACTCATAGGTACCAGCGTGAAGCTCTGGGTACCGCCAAGTACTCGCAAGAAAGGAGGTACGACAAGTGAGTAGACCCGTGAAGATATCGAACGAGCTGTTCGGTGCACTGCAAGAAGACGCACTGTCTCGTGGCATATCCATGCAGCAAGCTCTCTCCGACAGGTTGATGGCTCTCCAGGCTCAAGCTGAATCGACTGCGCAGGATCGCGACGAACTCGAAGAATCTCTGTCATCTGCAGAAGCCGAACTACATGCAGCGTTGGCTAGGGGATCTGACAGCCAATCGTCCATAGACAGACTCCGCAACGAGCGCGAGGAACTTCTGACTGTGATCGATGAGATGGACGCGGCCGAATCACAACTTGAGCTAGAGCTTTCGCAACTGCGAGCAGCTGTATGCCAAGCAAACTGTGAGAAGCAGGCATCCGAAACGGAGAAGGAACGACTGGAAAGCCAGCGCAATGCTCTGTTGAACATCTTATGCGTTCTCGGAGTTGTTGGACTCCTGGCATTTGCTGCTCGCCGGCTCTTCCCACCAATCAAGACGGAAGAACCCGCGGTACCAGCAACTGGGAACGTGGTACCATCGTGGTACCGGTAGGTACTTGGTGATATGGCGAAGATCGAAGCGTGGGAACAGAGGATCAGAGATGACATCGAGATGTTCGCAAATCAAGCGAACAGCCTGTTCGACTTGATCTTCATCACACATTATGAGACTCCAGCCGAGGATGGTGAGGAGATCCCAAATGTCGATGTCGCTAATGATCCGAAGTGGCCGGAGAAGCTGCGACCCATGGTTCGCGATCTGTACGACATCTATCTCTCGATTCTTCGCTCGGTTGTCGCAGATGAGGACGGTGAGTCAGAGGCATGGCGGGAATACATCCAGATCGCGGCAGACTTTGTTGATGGTACCGAGGTGAAACTGAGGGCTGTTTGGCACGGCGAAGAACTACGTCGGAGTACGGAGCTTCACCATGAGACGTTCACCAAGAACTTCGTGGCGTTCACGTTGGCGGATTGGCTTCTTGACTACTTCACTCGCTACAAGGATCTGGTGCATCTAGGCGTCTGTCGCGTGTGCCACAAGGTCTACTTGAAGCCGAAGCATGGCCAGAAGATGCGCTACTGCTCTCCCGCACATCGTCAGAAGGCATACAGGAAGCGAAAGAAGGAAGCGGATGACTAAAGAATGCAGTCCCTCTCTTTTTTCGGAAGGCGTGTTACGATGTTTATTCTACATAATCAGCAACGGGCAGAAAGGAAACCCTAGAGCCAACCCGTGAAAGACCAATCGATGGATCTCCGCGTGACGATCGTTCGCCCTGGTGCGAATGAGACACCAAAGGAGATTCACATTGGTCTTTCGCGACTTGCGCGAGTGATTGCGGAGCATCTGAAGGGTGAGAAGCCTGAAGAGAAGGAGATTTCGATGAAATCGATCCTTGGATTGTCTGCAGATCCCGATGAGACTTAGAATGGTTTTCGCACTTCATCAAGGAGATGAACTCTCATGAATGTCGTTCTCTATGCGCGCGTGTCGTCTGAGAAGCAGGCTGACAAAGGGATATCAATCCCGGCACAGCTGGACCGTCTGAAGGAGTTCTGCCAGGTAAACGACCATCTGATTCTGAATGAGTTTGTGGATGAGGGAATCACTGGCACTACAGACAAGCGGCCTGCGTTTCGCAAGATGATCCAGTTCTGTCGCTTCAGCCAGGAAGTGGATGCGGTTATCGTCTGGTCATTCAGTCGATTCTCTAGGGATCGAGTGCACTCGGCTGTGTACAAGAGACTTCTATCAGAGAACGGTGTGAAAGTGATATCCATTACAGAGCACATCACGCCCGGAATCGAGGCAGAAGTGATTGAGGGCTTCTTCGAGCTGCTCGACAGCCAGAAGCCTAAGCGCAGTGCTGTGGATACGATGAGAGGAATGGCAGAAGTCGCACGCCAAGGCTTCTATCCATTCTCCACACGCACAGTTGGATACAAGCGTGTCCAGGTTGGGGATGGGAAGAGGAAGTGGTTCCAGTTCATCCCGGACGAGGACGATGCTCCACTCATTCGGAGGATCTTCGACATCTACCTCGCTAAAGGAGTTGGAGCAAAGGAAGTAGCAAAGAGACTCAATGAAGAGGGGCTGAGAACGCCCAAGGGCAAGCTCTGGGGCACGAAGTCTGTGCTTCGAATCCTGCGCAACACGATATACAAAGGCACACTCTCCTTGAGATTCAAGACGAAGCATGCTCAGTACCTTCAGGAGAAGGATCAGCAGATCGTTATTGAGGATGCGCATGAGCCAATCATCAGTCCCGCAACGTTCGACAAGGCGCAGGAGCTTCTCGGAAGGCGATCCAAAGCAAGTCCCAAGAGTCTAGGGAGTGACTACCTACTGAGCAGCTTACTCAGTTGTGGCATGTGTGGTGCGCCGATGTATGGCAAGTCAGCAAAGTCGGGGCAGTACCACTACTACGAGTGCATGAGGCGTATCGAATCAGGTCCCGATGCCTGCTCTCTCAAGGCCATCAATGCCTCGAACCTCGATGCAGTTGTGCTAGAGAAGACAAGCGAAGTGCTTCTTGAGCCCACCAACATCGAAGCATTGACACAGCAAGTGAATGATGAGTTGGGCGATCACGAGCAGTTACTCGCAGATCGCTTGAAGACAGTGGAGGCTGAAATCCAGAAGCGGCGTACTCAGGCAGAGCGCCTTCTTGATGTCATCGAGAACGGAACTGACGATACGACACTGATTGTTGAGAGACTGTCAACTCGCAAAGACGAGCTGCGTCTTCTGGAGGCCGAGAGACTCACGTTGAAATCAGAAGACGCAGCCAACATGATCCAGCAGGTGGATCTGGATCGCGTACTTCCCTACGTGGAGTCTCTGCGCGAGACGCTCGATGCGACATCAGTGAAGACCCAGCGGTTCATCCTGAAGTCGTTCATCAAGCGAATCACGCTAGGGAATAGGGAGATCACGATTGAGTACTCGATCCCTCAGGAACGAAACGTCACCGCACCGAGGAATGGAGTTCTCGGTATGGTGACATCTGGTACCCCCTAGTGGACAGCTTTCGAACTCCTGATCAATGAGAGCCTTGCTCATCCCGCTAGCTGCACCCAGTGGAACTCCAACTCGCATCGCATCATCTGAAGGCTATTGATGCGAGTTCGAATCCTCTTGGCCGTACCCAGATGATGGCACTCTCTGAAGAGAAAACCCCGGACGGTTCGCTGCTCTGAACCGCCCGGAGGGGTAAGGAAGGTTCTAGCCGAGGATCGCCTGAAGGTCCGCCTCGGGGGTCGTGATGGGGGCGAGGTTGAAGTTCTCAACCAGCACATTCAACACCGGCGAGGTGACGAATGCCGGCAAGGAGGGCCCCAGTCGGATGTTCTTGATCCCCAAGTGCAGAAGCGACAGCAGAATGGCGACCGCCTTCTGCTCATACCAGGATAGGATGAGCGAGAGCGGGAGCGAGTTCACATCCGTCTCGAAGGCATCAGCTAGGGCGAGCGCAATCTGGACGGCGGAATAGGCGTCGTTGCATTGCCCGATATCGAGCAATCGCGGGATGCCTCCGATGTCGCCGAAATCGAGTTTATTGAAGCGATACTTGCCACAGGCCAGCGTGAGGATCACACAGTCGTCGGGGATCTGTTGCGCCAGATCCGTGTAGTAATTGCGTCCGGACTTCGCGCCATCGCACCCTCCAACAAGGAAGAAGTGGCGAATGGCCCCTCCCTTGACGGCGTCGATGACTTGCTCCGCGACGCCAAGGACGGCATTGCGGGCGAATCCGACCATGATCGTCTTCTCCGAGCCATCCGTGGCAAAGCCATCGGCGCGGCGCGCGGCCTCGATGACCGGAGCAAAATTGCGATCGCTGATGTGTGTGACCCCGGGCCAAGCGACAAGCCCGGCCGTAAAGATACGGTCCTTGTAGGAATCCCTCGGCTTCTGAATGCAGTTGGTGGTCATCAGGATGGCGCCGGGGAAGGCGTCAAACTCCTTCTGTTGATCCTGCCACGCACCGCCGTAGTTGCCCGCGAGATGCGGGTACTTCTTCAACTCAGGATAGCCGTGCGCCGGCAGCATTTCGCCATGGGTATAGACATTGATCCCCTGACCTTCGGTCTGGATAAGCAACTCCTCGAGATCCTTGAGATCATGTCCCGAGATGAGAATCGCCTTGCCGGCCAGTGGTTCAATGCGCACCGCCGTCGGCTCCGGCATGCCATAGGTTGATGTATGGGCCTGATCGAGCAGTTCCATCACACGCAGGTTCATTTCGCCGCACCGCAAACTCATGGCCGTGAGCTCTCCGATATCGCTTGGATCGGACCCCAAGTAGGCCAAGGCCTCGTGGAAGTACGCCCACACCTGCTCGTCCTCGATCCCCAGAATCTGCGCATGATCCGCATAGGCGGCCGCTCCCTTGAGACCGTAGACTAGCAGTTCCTGCAATCCCACCACATCATCGCCTTGGATTGCCTTGCGCGCCTCGATCGAGACGTCCACTTGCATCGCCAGCCACTCCGCCAGGGTGGTGCCCACATCAGCGGTCGCAGGGCCGCCCAAGGACTCCGCCGCCGTTCCCGCTGCGCGACATACGTCTTCATAGAGGGTGCGCGCCGTGCTGCGCATCTCGAGCGCCTTTTGGATCAGCCCCTCCAACCGCTTCGAATCAAAGTTGACGTTGGTAACCGTCGTAAACAGCGCATGGATCGCAAAGCGATCCACCTCCGCGTTTCGAGCGCCCAACCCGCGTGCGCGATGCGCGTACATACTGATGCCCTTGGCAAGATAGAAGAGCACATCCTGCAATGCCGCCGTCGTCGGATCCTTGCCACAGACTCCGAACGACGTACAGCCTTGCCCGTTTTGCGTTTGCTCGCACTGATAACAGAACACATTTCCTCCCTACCGCGTTGCCGCGTCTTCCACCGATGTTGTTTCGAAGTGCCGGACCACTTGATCTCTTACGTCCTGCACAAGCGTGCTCAAGATGCATGTCAGCCGCTCGCATTGAGGCCGATCAAACAGACACCCATCTCGACGCATGGAACCTTCAAAAACCTCGTAGACCTCCATCAACGTGATTTCGCTTCCGGGCCGCGCTAACTCATAGCCTCCATTCGGCCCGCGCTTGGATCGGAGAAGTCCAGCCCGAACAAGCTGCTGCAGGACCTTAAAAAGGTGTGCCTCGGATGCACCAAGTCCTTTCGCCATCGGAGCTGCTGAAACAGGGCCTTGATTGCCTCCGATCATCACCATGGTATGGAGCGCCAGCGCCGTCGCCTCTGATAATCGCAATAGATCCGCCATGGATACCTCTAGAATTCTTATTGTGGAGTGATTATACGATTATTAACTCGTCATGCAAGCCGGATGAACATCTTGGGCTTGGAGGTGCAACGCCCCACAGGCACAGGTATTTTGTATCCCCCATCTAGTTCCACTCGACCCGGGCTCCCGTGTGTCGAACGGTCCCGGCCGCGGGGCGTTGCGTAGGCACACGCCATCACTTTAGTCGTTTGTCAATTCTTTGTCAAATTTTAGAGGACTTTTGACTGTCTATTTTGTCTTATTTGCCTGTTGGCTTTTGGAGGTGTGTTTTTGCATGACGTTTGTCACTTTCAGTAAACTGATGGTACGCTCATGCCCAAGAAATACTATCGCATCGTATCTCGAGATGACGCTGTTCGACGCGCCCGCATCTTCGCCGGATTCACGTCCGAAGAAATGGCCCGGCGAATCGGCTTATCCCGGCCGATGCTTTCGTCGATCGAAAACGGCGCGGGGACGAGCGTCAAGACGGCTCACAAGATCGCGACCTGTCTCGAAAAAACGGTAGAAGAGTTGTTTGAGGTGCTGCCGACGCGCTAGCCGGACAAAAGCACCCGCTCGGCAATGCCCCGATAGAGGGCGACGGAGGTTTCGATCTCTGTGACGGCGACCCGATCGTTCGGCCCATGCGCATTCGCGATGTTTCCCGGCCCAAGAATCAGGGTCTCGATGCCGCATGCCGACAGGTGCCCGCCGTCGGTCCAGTAGGTCACGCCGACAGGATCTCGTGGCAGTCCAAGCTGGTCGCAGACATCGCCCGTCATCTGCACAAGAGCGGCATCCTCGGGCGTTCCTAGGGCTCCGTGCGGGACGATCGAGGTTGCCGGCATCTCCTCAACCGACCCGCTTAGTCCCGGAACGCCTTCGCAGATCGAGGCGACAAGTCCCTGAATCTCATCGAGGGCATGGGGCTCGGATGGCAGCGTACGGCGATCAATGTCAATGAAACAGCGCTCGGCGACGATATTCGGCTGGGTGCCACCTTCAATCCGCCCGACGCTGACGGTCGACGCTCCCAGGAGGGGATATGTCCGCAACGCCAAGCGTTGCCGCAACGATGTTTCCAACTCGCAGATAATTCGCGCGGCATAGGACACGGCGTTTACGCCATCCTCAGGACGACTGCCGTGCGCGCCACGCCCGGTCAGGCGAATGCGAAGGAAGCACGCGCCCTTGTGCGCGATGCCCACGCGCAGGGAGGTCGGTTCTCCAACGATCGCATAGTCCGAACGCACGCCCGCTTCGATGAGCGATTTCACGCCGATGGACCCGGTTTCCTCGCCAACGGTGCCCGTGAACAGCAAATCTCCCGAAAGATCGGCGGCTCGGACGTCGTTCACAAGAGTGACCATCGCCCACGCCATGGCAGCGATCGCACCCTTCATATCGCAGGCGCCGCGTCCCCACAGCTCGCCGCTCCGCAACGCGGGGGTGAAGGCGCGCTCCATCTCACCGCCAGGAACGGTATCCATATGACCGTTGAACATGAGGCTCGGCCCTTCGCCACCCGGGATACGGGCAACGACATTGGCCCGCTCCCCGTCCACCGGCTGGAGGGAAGCGTCGATGCCGTGATCGCGAAACCACCCAATGAGGAACTTGCCCAAGGCGGCTTCCTGTCCCGGTACGTCGCAGTGGCTTTCAATCGAAACGAGGTCCTGCAGCAACTGCAGGACCTCACTCTGATTCCGTATCGCCGACATCGCTATTTCTTGCTCGGAGAGAGTTTCGTCATTCGCCCGGCGTCCAGTGCTGCTTTGGCGATCTCCCGAAGCCGGTACTTCTGGATCTTCCCGGACTGCGTCATCGGGAAGTCCTCAACGCCCTCCACATAGCGAGGCACCTTGAAGTTAGCGATCTCTCCGACGCAGAAATCGACGATCTCCTGCGGATCGATCTGCATCCCCTCTCGTGGGATGATGTAGGCGGCGGCCACTTCTCCCATGACGCTGTCCGGAATGCCGATCACGGAAACGTTCTGAACCTTGGGATGGGTGAAGAGATATTCCTCGATTTCAGCCGGGTAGACGTTGAATCCGCCGGAGATGAGCATGTCCTTCTTCCGTCCCACGATCTGGACATAGCCCTCTTCGTCCATCGTTGCCAAATCGCCGGAATAGAGCCATCCGTCATCATCGATCGCTTCTGCCGTCTTATCGGGCATCTTGTAATAGCCCATCATGACGTTGTAACCGCGGCACGCCAACTCTCCCATCTCGCCGACGGACACCGGCTGTTTGTCATCGTCGGCGATCTTGACCTCCACGCCGTCAAGCGCTCGACCGACCGTTTCCACACGGCGCTCAATGGAATCGTCGAACCGGGTCATTGTGATCACGGGCGATGCCTCGGTCAGGCCATAGGCGATGGACACATTGCAGTGCATCTCTTCCATCGTTCCCTTCATGACCTCAACGGGGCACGGCGCGCCGGCCATGATCCCGGTTCGTAGCGTCGACACGTCGTACGACGATCCGTCGGCCCTCCCTTTGCGATAGGTTTCAAGCTCCAGCACGAACATCGTCGGAACGCCGTAGAGCACGCTGACTCCGAAGCGTTCCACAAGTTCCAAGGCTTCCGCCGGCTTGAAGATCTGCATGGGCACCATCGCCGCGCCCCACGTAATCGATCCGGCGATTCCCATCACGCAGCCGAAGCAGTGGAAGAAGGGAACGGCAAGCAGGAAGACATCCTCTTCGCCGGTGCGCAGCACGTCGGTCACCTGTTCCGCGTTTTTGGCGATGTTGTGATGCGATAGCATCGCCCCTTTGGGATTGCCCGTGGTTCCCGAGGTATAGAGGATGAAAACGTTGTCCAGGGGATCGCAAAGCGATTCACGTTCACCAAGTACACCGTCGGACACCAGGGCGGCTCCCCGTTCGACGACCGAGTCAAAGGGGTGCATCGTCGAGTCCACTGTGCTGGAAGCCTCCCCCACGATCAGCACGTGCTTGAGGTTGGGAAGGCGGCCGCGAATCTCGCCGATCATCGACACATAGTCAATGCCGGCGAACGCGCCCACAGCAACCAGCGTCGTTGCTTCCGAGTTATCGAGAATGTATTCCACTTCGTGCGTTTTGTAGCGCGTGTTCATCGGAACGACGACCGCGCCAATACGAGCTACCGCATAGTAGGTGATGACCCATTCCGGGAGATTCGGCATCCAAAGTCCGACCTTATCGCCCTTGGCAACACCCAACTCAAGCAGGCCGCGTGCCAACTGATCGACCCTCTTGTCGAGTTGCTGATAGGTCAGCGTAATGCCACTCGGATCCAAAATGGCGTTTCGCCGGGGGAACTTCGTCGTGGTCTCGCGCAACACCTGGGAAAGCGTTCTCATGCGTTCACCTCATGCACTGGAGTGCACAAAGTATCGGCCAGCACTTTCCGAAACGCAAACTGGCTGCGAGTTCTCGCGCATCGTACAATAGGAGTTCGATCAGAAGGAGGAGTCCAATGCATGCCACGCACGGTCGCTATCTCGATGTAGATCTGACCTCCCATACCCTACGCGATTATCCCATCCCTGAGGACTGGCAAGTTCGGTTCATCGGCGGCAAAGGTTTGGCTGCTCGAATCCTGCTTGAGGAACTTCCTAGAACCGTCTCCGCCTTGGAACCGGAGAACATCCTTATCTTCGCCACCGGCCCCTTCCAAGGCACCGGCCTCGTGGGCGCTGGGCGGCATGCCGTTCTTTCCGTTTCCCCAAAATCCGGTCGCGTCGCCGACTCGTATACCGGAGGCTATTTCGGGAATGAGCTTGGGCATTCCGGATATGACGGCATTCTCATCCGTGGCCAGGCGCAGGGTCCCGTGGTGCTCACCCTGCTCGATGGCATTGCTGCACTCGAGCCTGCTGATGACCTGTGGGGCCGCGGCACGGGAGAAACGGAAGAAGCGCTCTTGGCGCGCTATCCCAAATCCCGCGTTTGCTCGATCGGAATCGCCGGTGAGCGGAAGGTAGCTCAGGCGTGCATCATCAACGATCGCTCCCGCTCCGCCGGAAGACCGGGATTCGGCGCCGTGATGGGCTCCAAAAACCTCAAGGCCGTTGTCGTACGCGGGAGCGTCAGCAAGATGTTGGCTCATCCCGACCGCTTCTCCACCGAACGCGGCGACTACGCCAAGACGTTTCTCAATGAAGGGTACGAACGCTTCGGGCAATACGGAACCGGTGGGGGCGTTACCGTTCTCTCGGAGATGGGGATACTGCCCACCAAGAATTTCCAGGAGGGCGAGTTCTCGGAGGCCGAGGCGATCGGCGGAATTCGGCTTCACGACACCATCCTGACGGATCGAGAGACGTGTGCCGGATGCCCCATTCGCTGCAAACGCGCCGTGACCACCACCTTCGATGGCGTCGACGTGACTCCGGATTACGGAGGGCCCGAGTACGAGACCTTGGCCGCCCTCGGCTCGCTGTGCATGAACTCGGATTTGGATGCCATTGCCCTCGGCAATCAGCTTTGCAACGACTACGGTCTGGACACGATCTCCGCCGGCGTCGTGATCGCCTTTCTCATGGAAGCCTCGGAAAAGGGGCTGATTGAGGAACGCATCGAATGGGGAGACCCCCAGGCCATCATCCGACTGATTGGCTCTCTCGCGTCGCGGGAAGGTGTCGCGGCCGGTGCCGCGGATGGACTGCAGGCGCTCGCGGAATCCCTGAAGGCCGACTTTTCGATGACAATCAAGGGCGTCGAGCTGCCGATGCACGAGCCGCGAGGAAAGCAAGGAATGGGCCTCAGTTACGCCACAACGCCGCGTGGAGCCAGCCATATGGAGGGCTTGCACGATACCATGCTGGCCAGCGAGGCTCCCTGTCCCGAGCTTGGCGTCGATCGCTCCTACGATCGCTTTTCGTTGATCGACAAGGCCTCGCCCGTCATTGCCTTTGAGAACCTCCGGTCGTTCGACAATTCTCTCGTCCTGTGCTGCTTCACATCGCGGACGACGGGAGGCAACTACTCCTATCCGGCGATTCGATCGCTGTTGGAAGCGGCCACCGGCCTCTCGATCGGTGTTCGCGAAATGACGCATATTGGCGAACGCGCGTACGCGGCCATGCGCATCTTGAGCAGCCGGGCCGGCCATGTCTCTGATGAGGACGGGTTGCCCGCGCGATTTGCTCGCCCGCTTCCAGCCGGCGCCAGCGCCGAGCACCCCGTCGATCCCGATGAACTGAAGACGGCGATCGCCGATTACTACACCGAACGGGGCTACGACCGTTTCGGCCCGACCGATGCAACGCTCGCCTGCCTCGGCATGGAGGATTGCGTCGGGATGATCGAGCGGAGCTGACATGCTGCCGATCGTCAGCTTCATCGGACATCACAATGCCGGAAAGACGCGGCTGTTGATTCGGCTCATTGAGACGCTATCCGAACGAGGTTTGCGCGCGGGCGCCGTGAAGCATTCGCCTCATCTCGATATCGCCGATCCAGTCGGCACGGATTCACAGCGTCTCCGGGAAGCGGGCGCCGAACGGCTGCTATTGTTGGGAGAGGCCACGGCCGTCCTATCCTGGCCGACGCCCTCTCTCGAACGGCTTGAGCTGGAAATCCCCCGCCTGTTCGCGGACTGTGATCTCGTTCTCGTCGAGGGACTTAAGCGAGGCCCCTTCCCGAAAATCGAGGTCTATCGACGAACAGGCAAGGTGCCTCATGAACCGCTGGCCGGAGAAATCGATGTTCTCGCCGTGGTCAGCGATGCGGCCATTGCTCTTCCCGATGGGACACGAAAGTTCTCGCCGCGGGATTGCGCTGGCATCGCCGATTTCCTGGAAACCCAATTCCAGTTGTAGAGGCCGTGAGATGATCTCGGAGAAAGGTGGCGGACGTTTCGATGACGCCGAATGAGCAACACCAGAGCCTTCGTAAGAATGGAGGAGGATCGCAAGCCTCGTCCACGCTCTATTTGATCCATCGAACGGCCGATCGCACCTCAGAAGGCCGCCGAATCGCCGCATCCATCGTCTCTCAGACCGATGCGAATCGTTCCCTTGGCGAACGAGGCATACACCCGGACATTCTCGAACTCTCTCCTCCGGACGGAAAGGAGCGAATCGGCATCGGCCAGGTTCGCGAAATCATCCGTCAGGCACAGTATGCGCCCATTCAAGCCCCCTTCAAGATCTGCTTGGTCCCGAAGGCGGAAGCGCTGACAGTTGAGGCCGCCAATGCCTTGCTCAAGATTCTGGAAGAACCCCCGCGCGGACTTCGCTTCCTGCTGTTTGCCGAACATCCTTCCGATCTTCTCCCAACCATCGTTTCGAGAAGCCGTTTGATCCGAATGCCGCTCGCCTCTGCCCACGAGCTGCAAGAAAGACTGGTCTCTGCGGGCTATGCGGCTCCTTCGGCCCGTTGGCTCAGCTGGCTCGCGTTCCGAGACGGCGAATTTGATCATCTGATTGCACGTCCCTTTGATGTGGATGCCCATCTGCGGACGCTTGCGACGGAACTCGCAAACGCTGACCTTCCATCTCTCCTGGATGCCTGTCTTGGCGAAGACCCCGTTCTCAGACACCAGGCCTTCTTGCGGCTGCTCCAACGGATTGCCGAACGCGATCCCTACCTTCTCACATCGGGGATTCGCATTCTCGGGTCACAATCCCGAGATGTCTTGGCACGATTCTTTCACGAGCTATTGTCCGCCGCCTTCCACGTATTGCGGATGATCTCATCGGACACCGATGGTCCGGACGCATTCGCACACGCGGTCCAAAACCTATGGACGTCCTCCCAGCTGCGCGCCTTCTGCTGTTCCACAGACGAAGCGCACCGCCAGCACCTCGTCTATGGGCCTGTGGAAGGGATTCTGCTATCCTTGTTCTTGCCGGAAGGAGAGGGCCATGACAGCTAAGCGCGTTGTTCTCATCCACGTACAGAACCTTGAGCGTGAAACCGTGTACTTCAATGCCGGAGCGCTGAATCTCCAGGTTGGAGACACCTGCGTTGTCGAGCATGGCGGGCTCCGATTGGGCGTCCTCATGGGCGAACTCGAAGCCGGTGAAGGGTTGAGCGAGCAGTTGGAGAATGTCGTGAGAATGGCGTCGCCATCGGATATCGAGACCTATCGCTACAACCAGGCGGACGCGGAACGTATTCTCTCTTCCACTCGCGAGGTCATCGCGCATCATGAGCTTCCCATGCATCTGGTCGCCGCCGAATATACGTTGGATCGCAAGCAATTGCGCATCTATTTCACGGCCCCGCATCGTGTCGATTTTCGCGCCCTGCTGCGCGATTTGGCGAGCCGCTTCGGCACGCGGATCGAGCTACGACAGATGGGCGCGCGCGATGAAGCGCGCATCAAGGGGGGCCTGGGACGTTGCGGCCTTGAGATCTGTTGTCATCGTTTCCTTCGAGAGACCAATCCGGTCCCCATGGAGATGGCCTACGACCAGGAATTGTTCGTCTCTCCGGAGCGCATCACCGGCGCCTGTGGGCGATTGATGTGCTGCCTCGCCTATGAACATGAAGCCTACCAACAAGAACTGGCCGGGTTCCCGAAACTCGGCGCACAGATCGAATGGAACGAAAAGAGGGGCAAGCTGATCTCGCACAACATCTTCCGGAAGACCGTCACCCTATTGACCAATGATCGCGAGCGTTTGGAAGTGAATGTCTCGGAGATCAAGGTGTTGCGTCCGGGGAAGAAGCGCCGTCGATAAGCTCAGCGCCAACCTCTTGGAGCGCTCTCCATTCATCGCTGGACAACGATGCCTCGACCCGTGCCCCCGATTCCGAGTACTCGATGATGGTCGCTCGATCAGCCGATGCATAGGGATGGAGCGCGTAGACCGCCTCGTGAGGCAGACAAAAGGCGTAGTCCCTCGCCTTTGGGAACAATCGCGAAGCAATAATCTCGCGTAAATCATCAAGGTGCGTTCCCCGTTTCGCCGAGATCTGGATTCCGTCGGCATCGACAGGCAGACCGTTTTCGCAACGATCCATCTTGTTCATGACCGTCAGCATCGGAGGGCGCCCATCCTGGCCTTGGAAGACTTCGGAATCCAGGGTATCCATCACCGCACGGATGTCGGATTCCCAGGATGGTTTTGATGCATCGACGACATGCAACAGAAGGTCGGCCGTGCGCGCGGCTTCCAAGGTGGCTGCAAAGGCGGGCACGAGGTCGTGCGGCAAGTCCTGAATGAAGCCGACCGTATCGGAAATCAAGACCGGACGCCCCGGGATGATCTCCGTTCGCCGAACCCGTGTATCGAGCGTTGCAAAGAGCTTATCCTCGACAAAGACCTCGGAGTCGCTCAATCGGTTCAGCAACGTTGACTTCCCGCTGTTCGTATATCCGATGAGCGCAATCTCACGCAGATCGGACTGAGAACGCTTGTGCCTGCGGACGGCGCGCTCTCCCGCCGTCTTCTTGAGCCGCTTCTCCAGGAAATGAATGCGTCTGTAGATCTTGTTGCGATCCAATTCCAACTGGGTTTCCCCTGGGCCACGCGTTCCCACGCCGCCCACCGCGCGTCCGCCGGCCCTTGTGAGTGCGGCTCCCCATCCGCGAAGCCGGGGAAGCAGGTAGTGGAGCTGAGCCAACTCGACTTGTAGTCTGGCTTCCTTTGTCGCCGCTCGCTGGGCGAAGATATCCATGATGAGTTGAGTCCGATCGACCACTTTCCGATTGAGGGCGGTTTCCAGGTTTCGTGCCTGAGCCGGCCGAAGCTCCTCGTTAAAAATGATCACATCGGCCTCCAACTCTGATGCAGCCGCTCTGAGTTCGTCGATCTTCCCACGGCCAATGAAGGTCGCGGGATGCGGTCGAGGCCGCCGCTGTACGATGACGGCGAGCGTTGGAATTCCGGCTGTATCCGCGAGGAGCTCCAACTCACGTAGAGATTCTTCTTCCTCTGCCTCCAACCCATAGAGAATACCGACAAGAATGGCCTGCTCCGTGCCCAACACGCGAGCGCGAAGTCCGAGGCGATCTTCAACAAGCTGTTGTTCTTTAGGACGACGCTTCTCGTCGTTCAACGCTGGCTCCTAATGCGCGTAGTTTTTCGACCAAATGACCGTGCCCACGGTCAATATGCAGCAGCCCGGTGACCGATGTCGTCCCGGATGCGGCAAGCCCCGCCAACACCAACGCCGCGCCTCCGCGGATATCGGGAGCTTCCACCTCGCATCCGCGCAGCCCGTCAACCCCTTGTATCGACAGGGTCCGACCATCCTGCACGATCTTGGCGCCCATTCGGCAAAGGGAGTGGACATAGGCAAACCGCCGCTCGAACACCGCTTCAGTCAGCTGACTCACTCCGGTTCCCAGCGTCAAGCAAGCGGCAAAAGGAGGATGCAAATCTGTTGGGAACCCGGGATACGGAGCCGTCTCCACCGCGATGGGGGACGGCCGCGGCTCCGCGTCGATCTCGATGCTTCCGTCACCCGATGAGATCGTGGCACCGGTTTTGCGCAACGTGTGCAAGAACGCTTGGAGATGATCAGGCCGCGCCGGCGAAACGTTCACGCGCCCGCCCGTGATGGCACCGGCCAACAGCATCGTTCCCGCTTCCATCCGATCGGGAATCAGCGTATGTTCGGCGCCCGTGAGTTCGGTCTTCCCTTGGATGCGGATGATCCTGTCCTCGACGCATAGTTCCGCGCCCATGGCTGTGAGAAGATCGAGGAGGTCGAGTACTTCAGGCTCGACGGCCGCGTTCGTGATCCGCGTTTCACCCTTGGCAAGACAGGCCGCCATCACGAGTTGCTCCGTCGCTCCAACCGAGGGAAATGGCAAGTCAATGTGCGCACCCTCCAGTCGATCGGCCACCACCTCGACAACACCGCCACGCTCGGTTAGGCGGGCGCCAAGCTGTCGCAGTCCGCTCAAGTGCAAGTCCACGGGCCGGGCACCGATCGCGCAACCTCCTGGCAGCGGCACGATGGCGCGCCCCAGACGCGCCACGAGCGGTCCCAGGACAAGGAAAGACGCCCGCATCTGGCGAACCGAGTAGGCGTTGGCCTCTTCGGACAAGCATCCTCCACTGGCGATCACGACGTCCGAGTCGTTTCGCACAACCCGCTTCCCAAGGGCCCCCAAGGTATAGAGAATGGTGCTGATGTCACGAAGCTGAGGAACCGAATGCAGGATAACGGCCTCTTCGGTAAGCAACGAGGCGATGCACGCGGGCAACGCTGCATTCTTGGCGCCGCTGATGGAAACCGTGCCCGACAGGGGGCGTCCGCCTTCGATCACCAGTGAACTCATGAACTAGGGAAGATAGCGCTCAGGGTCGATGGGATATTCGCGATTGCGAAGCTCGAAGTGCAGGTGCGGGCCAGACGATATTCCGGTGTTCCCAGACTGGGCAATGGCTTGTCCCATTTCCACGTACTGCCCCGCAAACACAAAGGTGTCGGCAAGGTGTCCGTAAAGGCTGTAGAACCCATTCTCATGTTCAATGATGAGCAGGTTGCCGTACCCCGGTTCTTCGCCATAAGAATAGACTTCGCCGCTGGCGGTCGCATGAACCGTTGTTCCTTCCGGGACATCGTAATCGACCCCATCGTGATGATGCCGATTGCCGAGCACAGGATGGACGCGCCATCCGAAACCGGAGACCATCTCCCCTTCAAGCGGCCGGATGAATTGTGAATCGACCCCACGGGACAGCGAAACGGCGTTGTTCCAGAATGAGGTCGTTACCCCGGGAATCAGCACTCGATCGCCGGCAAAGATCGTTGAGTTCGGGTTCAAGTCGTTGGCCTCCGTCAGCGTCTCCACAGGCACGGCATACGATCGTGCAATATCGGTCAGCGTTTGGCCGGGTTGGATGACATGAACGATCCCTTCCGAAGAGGCGTAGAGGACTTGCCCGGGTTGAAGCGCTTCGCCGCCGAACAACCGGTTGCTGGCCAACAGATTGGATACCGATACACCGAGGGCGGTCGCCACATCGGCGATCGATTCCCCATCGTCCACCGTGTGCGTCGTGAATCGATCCGAACGGCCGTCCGCCACGCCGTCATCGATCACCGGGTCATCGACAACGGGCGTCGTTGTTCCGTCGTCCGTGACAACGCCGTCGTCAACAGGATCGGCTGTGCCGCCGTCATCGATCACCACCAAGGGATCGTCCCGACGCGTGCATCCTGAACGAAGCAAAAGTGGGATGAGGACAATGGCCACAAGAACAAGCACGGCAATGGCGACTCGATCTCGGCGGATCGGCTTCTTGTTCGAGGTGCGGTACCCTGTTGGTCTAGTCACTCTTCATCAACTCGAGGAACTGATCGTTGTCCTTTGTCGCCTCCATCTTTCCCTTGACGAATTCCATCGCCGCCAGTGGATCGTTCAAATCTCCCATCATCTTACGTAGGATCCATACGCTGTTCAATTCCTTCTCGCCCAACAGCAGGTTTTCTTTTCGCGTCGCCGACTGTTCGATGTCAATGGCTGGGAACGTTCGCTTGTTGGCGAGGGTGCGATCGAGGATCAATTGCATGTTTCCCGTTCCCTTGAACTCCTCGAACACGACTTGATCCAACTTGCTCCCCGTATCCACGAGCGCGGTGGCGATAATCGTTAGGCTGCCGCCGTTTTCCATGTTCCTCGCTGCGCCAAAGAACTCCTTCGGCTTATACAGCGCCGTGGGATCCATACCCCCGGAGAGCAGTTTCCCGGAGGCGGGAATGGACAGATTGTAAGCACGGGCCAGGCGGGTAATGGAGTCCATCAAGATGACGACATCGTGCCCCAACTCGACCAACCGCTTCGCGCGCTCGGTAACCAGTTCGGCGATGCGCGTGTGATGCTTGGGCTCCATATCGAACGTTGCCGCCACCACCTCGCCGGAAGCGATCGACCGGCTAAAGTCCGTCACTTCTTCCGGGCGCTCGTCCACCAGAAGGACGAAGAGCTTGATATCGGGATGATTGGCATTTAACCCATTGGCAATCTGCTTGAGTAGCGTCGTCTTTCCCGCCATCGGCGGCGAGACGATGAGCCCTCGCTGGCCTTTTCCGATAGGACAGAACAGGTCAATAATGCGCGTCGCGATCTCATCGGAATCATGCTCAAGATGCAGCAGTTCATCCGGATGAAGCGGTGTAAGATCTCGAAAGCGAACGCGCCGTCGAGACTGATCGGGATCGCCTCCATTGATCGAATCCGCCTTGAGCAAAGCGAAATAGCGCTCGTCATTCTTCGGCGCCCGAATCGCTCCCGTGACCAGATCTCCAGCGCGAAGCGCCAATCGCTTGATTTGCGAAGGCGAGACGTACACATCCGTGCGCGCCGGCAAACTCGTTTTTCCACGTAGGAAGCCATAGCCATCGGGATGCAATTCAAGGACGCCGTCCGTAAAACGCAATTCATCCGTTTTCGCCACATGCGCCATGATGGCGCGCAGCAGATCGTCTCGGCCGGCATGTTTGTGGTTCTTGAGTTCGAATCCCTCGGAGATCGTATAGAGCTCTTCAAGCGTTTTGTCTTGCAGTTCCCGTACTTCCATACCTCATCACCTCAAAGCTGAATCCCTCTGCTAATAATCAATACTGTGGCCCCTAAATAGGCCAGCCAAAGGAACACGGAATCGACGCCAACGCCAAAGACCTTCCGGCGCGATCGCGCTCCAATCGAAATCATCGCAATGATGGCAAGCACAATGCCGCAAAGCGCAACAATCAGCTGATCCGTTTCCCCGCCGCGCAACCCCGACAGGATCGACCCTGATCGAAAGGCCGAGTCGGCGAAGAAGATCGTCAAGATGTTGAACATGTTCGATCCGAACAGGTTCCCGACGATCATGTCGTAGGCGCCGATGCGCAAGGCGCCGATCGATGTCGCCAACTCCGGCAGCGAAGTCACGATGGCCACCAGGAAAGCACCCATGAACGACGCCGACAATCCCGTTGACAACGAGATTGCCTTACTGGACCGAATCAAGAAGATGCCCGAGATAATGACAACGACAGCACAGATGGCGAATCCCAGGATCGCCTTCTGCAGGGTCATCGGCTCGGACGTCGCCTCTTCGATTTCCACCTGCTTCTTCTCTTCATGAAAGAGCAAGAACACCCCGGCAACGTATCCAACAAGAATGAGCCAACTGAAGGGGCTGATTCCCAACCAGGTCATCGGCGACCCAATCACCATGCCCAATGCTGCGAACAGGGTGAGCAGAACGGCGACGCTGGCACTCAAAACATGATACGTTCGCACCTTCAGCAAGAAGGGGCCTTTTCCAAGAAGGAGCACATCCAAGACGGCGATAATCACCACATTGAACAGGTTGCTTCCAAAGGCATTACCCAGCGCGATGTTGGGGGCATCGATCAGTCCGCCCGTTACCGTCGTCGTCATTTCGGGGATGGACGTCAAGGTCGCCAGGAACAACAATCCGATCCACCCTTGGCCGATTCCTGTGTGCCTTCCGATCGCTTCGCCAAATGGCGCTAGGCGGATTCCGGCAAGGATAATCGCCGTGGAAGACAGCAAGAAAAACAGCCAATGCCAGATCATAGATCTCCTGTCGTACTGAATTTGTCGTTGCCGACAGCGGGCAGAATCACCCGATCGAAACGAACGCTCAGATGCGCAGTTTCTTGAACAACCATTTGGCCATGTGACCGTACATCTTTAACCGGTCGATCACGCCCTGTTTGAAGCCGCGCTTTTCTTCTTTCAGAACGTGAGTCACACCCTCCAGCTTGATGTAGTCTTGAGCCCAATCCTCTTTGGACGCCAAACGAGAAAGCGCGAACTCAATGCCGAAATCCACTTCCTCGACCTCCTCGTCGACGCATTGCTTGGCGCGCTCCCAGTGCTTGCGCGTTAGGATTCGCTGGCCGGACGCATAAGGATTGATTTTCTGGGCGATGTCCGTGTATTTCCGCCCATTGGAAAATACACCGACAGCCATGTCCAAGTTCATGTCCTGATACGAGCGAATCAGCTTATCAACGTGTGCTGTCGTAAGCCCGACCAAGTCGGCGTCCAGGAACATAAACGTGTCGTTCTTGGCGATTGCCACGCCTTGATCCAGCGCAGCCGCCTTGCCGCAATTTTCCGGCAATTCAACCACACGAACTGGAAATAGCCGGGCTTCGTCTGCTGTCCCGTCGTTGGAGCCATCATCAACGACAATCACATCGTCAACGCGTTCACTGGCGACCACCGGACGCAACACAGAGCTTATTCGCCCAGCCTCATTGTATGCGGGTACCACCACGGAAATGCCCATTAGATTAGCTGGAACGGAAAACCACTTCTTTCTTTAGTCTCCGTACGTCGACCTATTGTAGCCCTTGTACACGTCACCGTCAATTCTGAATTGCATGTGCGCCGTTTTCATCATTTCGAGGGGCTAGGGCGCGCGGTTGAACCACTCCGCTGCATCATCAAGCAAGGCCGCTTCGCTCGTGACAACGTCAACAGGAACGGGCAAGGATCGCGCAAACAACCTCCCATAGCCACGCGTCACGATGCGTTGATCGGTGAGCAAAACCAGTCCGTGATCCCCAATCGTGCGGATGAGCCGTCCGACGCCTTGTCTCAGCTTGAGCCCCGCCAACGGAATCGACAAATCGACAAACGGATCCCGTCCCAGTCGACTCAATCGTTCGCCCATCGCCGCCAACACAGGGTCCGTCGGAACCGGAAACGGCAGGCGTGTAACCAGGACGATCTCCAGTTCATCGCCCGGAAAGTCAACGCCCTCCCAAAACGACTCCGTTCCCAACAACCAAATCGGAGACGGCGAACGCTTGAATCGTTCAATCAGCGCCGTCCTGGAGACATCGCCTTGCACGAGCGTCGGAGGATCGTCCCTCATTTCGCGCTGGACGGCCTGCATCATGGCATAGGACGTAAACAAGGCCAACCCTTTCCTCCCTAGACGTTGGGACAGTCCACCGATCAGTTCCGCCAACGCCTGCGTGTAGGGCTCCAACTCGCCGTGCGCGGGGGGGAGGAAGCGTGGAACAACGATGCGCATGCGCTGTTCGTACTCAAACGGACTCTCAGCGATCAACGGCTGAAGTGGGAACGCCTCATCGGACAATCCGATCGAGCGGCAGAGGAAATCGAAGTCGCCTCCGAGGGAGAGTGTTGCTGAGGTCAATACAAGCGCCTTGAGACGAGGGTAGAGCAGTTTTTCCAAGAAGGGGGCGACATCGAGGGGTGTAGCTTGGAACACGAGGGCACGCGTTGCCCGCTCGTACCAATGAACCGTATTGTCCGAAGGCGGAGAAGAGAGAGCCTCAACCGTCTCCCGAAGCGCTTGAACTGTGCGGATATAGCCTTCAAGTTCCTTGAGCGGCTCGTCCTCTTCCAGATGATCGGAAAGTCGATCCAGCGCATCCTCCAGTTGCGTAAGTAGAATGGGGGATTCTCCGATTTCCTCCGACAGTTCGGTCAAGGCATTGAACGCGGCCCGACGTTCATCAGGCAGGTTTTCCGCGAACTGGCGAAAGGCCGTTCCCGTAAGGATCCGGAGCTTGCTCAGCAGATCCTCCACCCGTTGACGCGCGTCCGTTGCGCCGACAAACGGCGTTCGATTCAGCCAACCCCGATTCCTCCGCGCCGTGGGTGCGAGGTCATCCGCCAATCGGAGGAACGAGCGCTCGGTCAATCGCCGCGTGAAGGCCGCCCGCGCGACCGCCTCCAAGGTGTGCGCCTCATCCACAACCAGATGGGTGTATTTCCCGAGAATGACATTGTCGACAGCCAAATCGGAAAGCAACAACGAGTGATTCACGACAACGAGATCCGCCTTCCGCGCGCGGCGCCGTGCCTGAACAGAGAAACACTCTTCGCCGTACGGACAGAATAGGCCCGTGCAGTGGTGTGCAGAATCGTAAAGCCGGGGCCACAAGGCGCGGGATTCAGGATCGGATTGAAAGGCGTTGTTCTCCTCAATATCTCCGGTTTCGGTTTCCGAGAGCCATCGAATCAGCGGGGCCAGCGAGGGCAACAGGGCATCCCGCTCCAAGCTCTCCGTGAGCTCGCCGATAAGCGCTTGCCATCGTCGAAAACACAGGTAATTCTCTCTTCCCTTCAGAAGGGCGATATCGAGGTCCGGCGCCAGGTGCCGGATCAAGAACGGCAGGTCCTCTCCATACAGCTGCTCCTGCAGCTGCCGGGTTCGAGTCGAGATCATGATCCGATCCGAGGGATTTGCCTTCAAATGAAGGAGCGCGGGAATCAGATAGGCGAAGGTCTTCCCCGTCCCCGGCCCCGCTTCGACAAGCGCGGCCTCTCCATCGCGCAACGCCTTTTCCACGGCGTACGCCATCTTGAGCTGCCCGCTCCTCACCTCGAACGTGCCAAATGCGCGTCCAATCGGGCCGTCCATTGCAAACGCTTCGTCAAGCGATTCGACTGATACGCTGTTGCCCGCCTCCCCATCGCCCGCTGCCTCCTCGGGCGCAGACTGCTCGGGAACCGGAAGCAACAGCAAGTGATTGAGAAGACCCGCCGTCGGCTCGGGCAAGACCTGTGCCAGCAAGGCGAGGGCTTGCCGGTCGAGGCCCTCGGCCTCATGAAGAAGCCCCTCAAGAATGCGAGCGAAACGCTCCGGCTCCGATGCAGTCACTGGAATCTCCAATGCGTCGGCAATGGCGCCTACGCGGTGTTCTGCCTGTCCCGGCAACAGCGCGCGAGCCAATGTTCGAAGGTTCACCGTACGGTCGTCGTCCGTGAAACGCCTCGCAGCGTCCGGAAAGCGCAATCGGAGAAGCCCTGGGGCCGCATCTTCGTCCGAGAGAACGGCTCGATGTTCGACATCGTAGAGGACAGTGGATTCATCGCCATCAATCCACACCTTGGCAAGCCCAAGTTCCTCCCAGGAGAACGACATCGGCACTAAAGCAAGTGTCTGAGAAGATCGATTCGCCGTACGCGTCCTACTAAACGCCCGTCCTCATCCACCACGGGTAGGTTCTTGACGCCCTTGCGAATGATGAGGTCGGCCGCTTGCAAATCATCGTCATCGAGCGTGACGGAAAGCACGGTTGTGCGAACGAAGCGTTCGATCGGCTCGTCCGCAATTTGCGCCAACTTCTTGGCCAACTGGTTCATATCGGGAATGAATGAGGTCGAATGCAGCATTTCGAAGTAGCCGGGCAATGCCGCGCGGATAAGGTCCTTTTCCGAGATGAACCCGGACAGTCGACCCTCTTCATCGACAACGGGGACATTGGGCATCTCGGCGTTATTGAGGATAAAAATCAGTTCGCGGACGGGAATATCCTTTTCCACAGCCGTCAGATCCTTGGTCATGATTTCGCGAACCTTCATGCTTCCCCCCTCACAACCGTTCCACCGTGATGTCTTTCATCTCGTCCATGATGACATCCATGTCGCGGCAGATCTTCTCGTCCGACTCCGCGCTTGCCAGCCCAGCCGCCAATCCGAAAACCAGAGCGTCCTCAACAGGCGCCGCCTGAGCCAGCTTGTACAGAATGCCGCCCAGGAACACATCGTCAGCTCCAACCAGGTTCTTCAGTTTGGTTGTCGGCGTCGACGCCTTGATCTCCCAGACGTCATCGCGGGTGATCGCGATATCACCCGTCACATCGTGGGAGATAATGACGATCTCGGCGCCACAGGCGATCACGTGCTTGCCGGCTTCCACAATAGTCTCAACCGTGTGCAGGCCCTTGCCCTCCAGCGTCATGTGCTCGCGCGTATCCGGCTTGACGATGTAGGGGCACGCTCCAAGCGCGTGGGTCAGCGCCTCGCCGCCCGTGCTCAGGATCACCTTGGCCCCAGCATCCTTGGCCATCCTCGCCATTTCTCCATAGACGCCGATATCGACGCCCGGAGGAATGCTGCCTCCCAACACCACCCAAGACGCCCGGTTGAGCATGCGCTTGTAGCGGCGCAACAAGCGATCGATCTCCTCGGGACGAATGGTTTGCCCCGACTCGTTGATGAGATTGGGAATGTGCTCGCGTCCTTCTTGCAACAGGGTGACATTGACGCGGGTTTCGCCATGCGTCCAGACGAAGTTCGTCGTCACGCCCTCGTCTCGAAGATCACGAACGACGACGTGTCCGGTATGTCCGCCAACCAGCCCCATGGCGACGCTTTCCATGCCCATTCGAGAGAGAAATACGGAGATGTTGACGCCCTTTCCGCCCGCCGCCGTCGTACTGCGAGACGCGCGCGTCAAGAACTCTTCTTGGGTCGTGTCACAGACCTTGAGGCCCTCCACCCAATACATCTTGTCGACGGCCGGATTCAGGGTCATGGTTACGATCATGTCATCCCTCCCACACACTCTCGCTCAAGTATACCCCCCGAAAGCGAGGACGCAGAAGCGCCTGCAATGCGAACGGTGACAAATTCGCCCATCTCCGCGTCTCCCGGACAGATCACGGTTCGGTGATCGTCTCCCCGCCCGAACAGCTCGCCACGCTTCGTTCGTCCCTCGATCAACACCGCAAGCTCGTTTCCCACAAAGCGCCCGTTTTCCTCCAAGGCAATTTCGCGCTGGCGTTGGAGGATGCGCTCCAGCCGTTCTTCTTTCGTCGCTTGAGGCACATCATCCGGCAACTCGGCGCCCCGCGTATTCGGGCGCGGCGAGTACTTGGCCGCGAAGACCGAGCCAAATCGAGCCTCCTCCAGCAACGTCATCGTACGTTCGAAATCGCCGTCAGTCTCTCCGGGGAACCCGACGATGATGTCGGTTGTGATGTTGAGGTCGGGAACCCATTTCCGGCCGGATTTGACGATATCCATGTAATGCCGACGATCGTAGCTTCGATTCATCGCCTTGAGGATGGCATCCGATCCGGACTGACAGGCAAGGTGCAAGTGGCGGCACACGTTTTCTCGCTTGGCCATAACGCGAAAAACAGTCTCGGACATGTCTTTGGGATGCGATGTCGTGAAACGAACCCGTTCAATTCCGGTGTCTGCGACCGCCGACAGCAACTCGGGGAAGGTCACGGCCTTCTCGAGATCGGTTCCATAGGCATTGACGTTCTGGCCAAGCAGCAGCACTTCCCGGTATCCTTGCTCGCGAAGCCGCATCACTTCACTCAAGATGAGGTCTTCCGGGCGACTCCGCATCGGACCGCGCGCATACGGAACAATGCAATAGGTGCAGAAATTGGAACAGCCCTCGGTAATGGTCACCATCCCGGAAATCGTTCCCGATCGCTTGAAGCGGTTCACCGTATCGAACACCGGCTCAGAGAGGACGGCCACGCGTTGCGTCCGCGCTTCTTCGATCAACCCCGGGAGATCGCTGTGCCCGCTCGATCCGAACACGAAATCGATGGAGGCAAAACGCTTCAACAAATCGGCGCCGTGGATTTGCCCCAAACATCCGCCCACGCCGAGAAGCACGGAACGGGAGCGTTTCAACTCGACGACAGCGCCGATGCGGCCGAAGACCTTTTCTTCCGCTTTTTGGCGCACCATGCACCCATTGAAAACGACAACGTCCGCTTCCTCCAGGTGGTCGACAAGCGCGTAGCCGGCCGCCTCAAGAATCCCTGACAATCCCTCCGATTGATGGAGGTTCATCTGACAGCCCCAGGTTTCGACATACGCTCTTGGTTTCATGATTCCGGCTGACTATACGCCATTCGCCAATATCGTTCAATCGCTATTTGGAAGAGGATTTTCATCACATGACAACTGCCCTGGTCCGAGGGTCGGACTGATCGTACACTGGAGGGTATGAGGCTGCGCCGCTGTGACCGCTATCTCTTACGACAAATGCTGGGGCCCTTCTTCCTTGCACTGGGAGGTCTCGCCCTATTTATCTTGTTGAATCTGATTCTCAGGCTATCCGATCTCATGGTCGATCGCGGGATCGGGCTCTCTCAACTGCTGCGGTTGTTGATTCTCTGGATGCCCGAACTGATCGCCTGGGCGATTCCCATGGCCGCCTTGTTCGCTGTATTCCTCGGATTGGGACGAATGGAGCACGATCGAGAGGTGATGGCCTTTGAGTCCATGGGCGTTTCGCTTCGAAGAATTCTGTTGCCGATTCTCATCGCCGCCATCGGTTTAAGCGTTCTGACCTTTGCCGTCTATAACTGGGCGATGCCGGCCTCCAAGCAGGCCGCCCAGCGCACGTACCGGGAAATCCTATTCTCGCAATCCGTTCCCCGCATTTCCGCGAACACCTTCTTTACCGGCTCGACCGGCCAATACTTCTACGTTCGGCAGTATGACGCCGATAGCGGCTCAGTGAGCGACGTGTTGATCTACGATGTCACGGGGCAGCTATTCCCGCAGGCGGAGTCTCAAATCACGATGGTCACGGCCAATACCGGCAAATGGGCCGATGAGACCTGGGAACTTCATGACGGCCGCATGTACGGATTCAATCGTGACGGCCTGCTAAGCTACTCGGGAACGTTCGATGCCCTGTCGCTTCCCGTGGGGCAGACTGCGGACCAATTGTGGGCCCAATCCAAGTCACCGACGGAAATGGGCATTCTCGAGCTGGCGTCGAGGATCCGCCGCGCGCGAACGAGCGGGCTGTCGACCAATGAGTACATTGTCGAGTTGCATCAGCGTTTCGCCTTGCCGCTATCTGCTGTCTTGTTCGTTCTCGTCGGCGGCGTCGTGAGCCTGATGTTCGGATCCAAGAATCGATCGACAGGCATCATCATCGGGCTCCTGCTCATCGGGCTCTATCAGGGCGCGTATTTGTGGACCCAAGCACTGGGAAGGCGCGGTGCGATGGATCCCGTACTCGCGGCATGGATTCCCAACGTTCTCTTCGGCATCGTGGGCACGCTTCTGTTCGCTCGTGTCGATCGCCTGGCTTCGCGAGATATGTGGAATCGGCTGCGCAATCGCTTGCCGTTCCTCACCCTTCTCCTCGTCATGGGCGTTGGACTTGCCGGATGGAGTCAGGAGACGCCGCTACATCTGGAATGCGATGATCTGTTCATCTCTGCGGACCAATCGGAAATCCGAGCAGAAGGCGCCGTCCGCGCCGAACTTGCCGATGCATTGCTGCAGGCCGACGCGCTTGACCTCCTTCGATCAGAAGACGGCACATGGACGATGGAAGCGAATGGCACCGTCCGCCTGGATCTTGACGACTTCCTCCTTGAGGGAGATTCCGTCCGTGCCCAGCTCGACCTCACCGATTCCGGGTTACAGCCTCAATTTCTCGCCTCGACCGGATTCTCCGGCCAATCGGCCTTTGAGAATTCGGCTGGAGAGATCAACACACTCTATTTCGTCGGAGAGGTCGGCACGTTGAACTTCGAACCCAATGGCGATCTCTCCACCATCGAGATTCGCAGGGGCGAAGTCACAACCTGCAACTGCTGCGATCTTCCCTTTCGAAGCCAACCCTACACGCTTCGCGCCAACCGCCTAATCTATTATCCTGACCAGCTCATCGTCGCCTTCGGACTTACAGGACGGATTGGCGGGGTATCGACCTTATGGCTCCCCGTCTACGTTCAACCGCTTGAAGACACCCTGGAGAGTCCGTTGTTTCCTTCCTTCGGTCGAAGCAACCTGCGCGGCTGGTACTTGAAGTGGAACGTTCCGTTCTATCTCTCGGAATCCCTCTTCGGCAACGTTCTTTTGGACTATTACACCGCGCACAACGAGGTAGCCGCCGGATTAAACACGCGATACGCGTTCGCCGGACATGAAGGCCGTTTTCGCATCTACAGCTTTCCAGCTGTTGTCGGCGATCCGGTGATCGAATTCTCGGCCAGCCATTCACTGCCCTCATCCGGAGATTGGGAGGGAAGCGGGTCGATTCGGTATCGCGCCGTCGGCGACGCCACAGAGCTTGACTACGGCGCCGAGGCCCGTGCGCAGAGTGCTTCCTGGAGTGTGGATGTGTCCGCCGCCCGCGAAGTCGAGCGCCGGGACACCGATGACGACGATGCCTCCAACGACATCATCAAAACAACGGATCGGTTTCCTGAGGTCGCGCTGTCTCGAGCGCCCTGGAAGCTCAACGCACTGTCCATCGCACCTCATCTAAACCTTGGCCGGTTTCGCGAACGCACGAACGACGAGCCCGCCGTTGAAGCCACGAGACTGGGCGCGAGCCTCGATCTAGGCGTTGAGGACATCGAATGGAATGACATCGCCTTCACCCCGCGGCTCAAGTTTCAGACGTCCGCCTATCTCGGAGACGCCATTGCCCAAACGCTGAGCACTGTGCAACTTGACAGCAGACTCCGCTGGAGGAGCCTGACCGCCGACTACGATCTCATTCTCACTCGGGGAACCAGCCCCTTTGACTTCGATGCCGAGGTCGCGATTCATCGTATCGGAGTCTCGTTCACGCGATCGAGTTGGGCGGTCTTGGAGGTTTCCGGAGGATACGATCTCGCCGCAGGCACGCTGGATCCCCTCAGCGCTGAATTGGCCTGGACACACTGGGCGGATTGGACGCTCGAGGCCAGCTATCAGTTAGCGACCGCCTCCCTCAGTACGATTCAGTTGTCGGGCCGTTGGCGTTCAGACGCGCTTCGGCTTGCGCTGGACATCCCCTATCAGCCCGTCGATAGGCAGTTCGGCGCCCTCACGTTCTCCGCCGAATGGCCGGGCGAGGCCCTGAACATCGATACCAAGGCTGTACTCAAGAATAGCCTGCTGACCATCACATCAAACGTGGAGACCCAGTTCTCCCTCGGTCCCCTGGAGCTATCCGGAAGCGCGCAACTTGAGAATATCGCCTTGGAGAAGCTTCTGCTTGAGGGTGCGTTTCTCTCCAGGCTGGGGTGGGGCGCTCGAGCGCAGTGGTCCTATTCGGGAGGCTCCCTTTCCCTTGGACAGGTCCTCTACGGGCTCTTCTGGGATATCGGAGACTGCCTGCGCCTGGGCATCGATCGAGAAGCCGCTGACACATGGATCTACCTATCCATCCTCGCCTTTCCAGAAGCCGTGTTGCGATATGCCCCCGAGAGCGCAAGCCTTCAATTGAGCGACTAACGTTGTACAATGAGTCAAACGATCGAGAGGGGGAAACCATGGAAGATCTTTCTGCGTTGTTCTATGTGCTGGTCGCCGTCATCTTTCTCATGAAAACGATGGGTGGCGCCTGCAGTGGCGGAACCTGCGACTAGTTCAAACGAACCGAAACACCGATCTGGTTAATATCTTCGAATCGTAGAGGCAGAGGAGGGTCTACGTGGCATCTTGCCTATCCCTTGAAGCGATCATGAAGCTGTCCAGCGTGTATTTCCCCGTCGTTTCGCACGACGGGAAGACGCTCGCCTTTTACTGGGATCGAACCGGACAAATGGAGCTTTATACGATCGCCTTACCGAATGGAACGCCGCGGCAGATCAGCCGGGGGGACGTTCCTCGATCGTTGCGCGCCGGCTTCATTTGGTCTCGGGACGATGCGCGCATCGTCTTTGCCAAGGATGTGGAAGGCAACGAGCAGCACGATCTCTATGCCATCGATGTCACGACAGGCCAACTCACTCAACTGACAAACACACCGACGGCCCAGGATTATCCCATCGAGTTCTCGCCGGATGGGCAGTGGATCTCCATCCTGTCCAACCGGGAAGGACAACTGAATCTGTACAAGCTTCGGGCCGATGGGTCCGAAGCCGTCCAGCTGACGACCTGCGCCAATCCCGTGTACGGAGGCTTCTGGAGCCCGGATGGGACTCGGCTCGCTCTGTACACAAACGACTCTTCGGATCTGAAGAATCAAGACATCTATCTCGTTCCGTCGGATGGATCGAGGGCACTGACACGGGTCTTCCGCTCCCTGGAAGGCGCGCAGGATCGTGTCGTCGCCTGGACACCCAATGGAAGCGACCTCGTCATCACATCCGACGCATCGGGTGTGAACCAACCAGGCCTTTTCTCCCTTTCCGACGGGACGATCCGCTGGCTCGGAGAAAGCGGCCTCGATGAATCGGCCGCCGCGCTCTCCAAGAACGGTCAGACCCTCGCCACGCTTCGCAATCAGGATTCTTCCATCGCCATCGTTCTCCATGATCTCACGACGAAGCAGCAGCAGGTTCTTGAAGCAGACCATGGAATCGCCATGTGGCCGCGGTTCGCGCTGGATGACAAGGCTGTGGTATGTGCGCGAAC
Organism: Candidatus Bipolaricaulota bacterium; assembly: GCA_028277345.1. Lineage (GTDB taxonomy): Bacteria > Bipolaricaulota > Bipolaricaulia > UBA7950 > UBA9294 > SPBW01. The sequence continues at coordinate 96,644 of JANQGM010000017.1, forward strand.
ATCGGCCACCCGCCACAGGGAGCTTGAGCTCCATTCTCTCGCACGCGGAGATACGAAGACCTTGACCCCGGTCGAGTATGGATCGATCGATCCTACAACCTTCGTTCAGTCCGAGCACGTGCGCTATCCCTCTTCAGACGGCCTGCCCATCCCAGCCATTCTCTACAAACCGGAGAGCGAAAAAGACGTCTCAATGGCACCGGCCATCGTCATCGCGCACGGCGGGCCGACCGGCCAGTTCATGCGCGGCTTCGATCCCTTCACCCAGGTGCTTGTCAATCGCGGATACGTCGTACTCCAGCCCAACGTACGCGGGAGCACCGGCTACGGGGTCGAGTTTCGCGATATGAATCTGAAGGATTGGGGCGGCGGCGACCTCGAGGACATCGCAGCGGGTGTCGAATACCTGAAGTCGCTGGGATTCGTCGATCCGAACCGAATCGCCATCTACGGCGGCTCATACGGCGGGTATATGGCCTTCATGGCCGTTGTGAAGAAACCCGATCTGTGGAAAGCCGGCATTGCATGGATCGGCATCTCGGATCTCCACCGTCTCTACGCGAAGAGCATGCAGCACTTCAAGTACTACCTCCGCATGCTGATGGGCGATCCCGTTGAAGACGCTGAGCTGTGGAAGGATCGTAGCGCCATCCATTTCATGGAGAATCTCAAGGCCAAACTGCTCATCGTACACGGGGAGAACGACCCTCGCTGCCCTGTCGAGCAATCGCGAATCGTTCGTGATCGCTTGTTGGAGCTCGGGTATCAAGAGGGAGAGGACTTCGAATACGTCGAGTTCACAGGTGTGGGCCACGCTTCTTCCGACATTGGACAGAAGACGGAGGCCTATCGATTGATGCTCGATTTCTTCGAGCGAACGTTGTAGGAAGGGGCCACCGGCTCAGCACCTCCGTCGATCGCGCCGATGATCGATCCATCGAAGCATACCTCCGCTCCCGAGCACAGCAGTGACAAGGATCGACAGAACCAGCCAGTAAGGCCAGGAAGCGAGGTCCAGCCTCCTCGTGCGCCTCCAACCTGCTTCGTGATCAGCGATGAGGCGTTCAGGATCACGTCTCCACGCCTCCAAACTCGCGAGAAATTCTCGCTTCCCCTGCTTCTCGCACAGGTAAGTCACGAAGCTTTCGCCGACCGCATACTTCATGTACCCATCCTGGATCGAGGAAGCAAGCTCGTTTTTTTGAGCCCAATGCCGGACATCGCGCCGACGCCTGGCCGCATCGGACCGAAAAGATGCTGCCGTGTACTCCGCGATCCCTTCAATGATGAAGGACGGAATCTCGAATATCGAGACGCTCTGACTCCAAAGCCATTCATGAGTCACCCAATGAGCAAGCTCATGAACGAAAACCTCCATCTCCGTTTCTGCCGTGCACACGATATGGCTTCCCCTCGATAGCAAGGAAAAAACGTTGGAGGAATCCCCTCCATCCATAATAGTTCCTTTTCCAAACCAAGCCTGGTTGCCAGTGCCGAAGAGCTCAATCTGCTTCTTCATCGTCGGAGAAATCACGGCCAGAAGCGGAGGAATCTGGGTTCCTTGCCAGCTCAGGGGATCGACCCGCCACATATCGCCCGTTTCGGGGTCCTTCAGCCTGAGTTGCGGAACCTCCTCCAAACTTGCCCGAAATGGGATCTCTTGGGGTGTCTGCCAGTTCTCTGCGGGCTGCGGCGCTTCGAAGCCCCAAAATGTGAATGCGCTATCAACGGCCTCTTCAAGTCGAGCTATCACGGCTGAGTCAAATACGAGTTCGGGAGCAAGCCAGGCGATAATTCCATAGCGCCAGGCCATCAGCTGGTAGACACCGTCCGCGGAAGCGCTCGTGGGAGCACTTAGCAGCAGCACGCCAACGAACAATCCGAATGCTTTCCATACCCATCGATCGTTCATCTCCGACATTCTCATCTTTTCTCATAGCTGATTCAACCACGTTCTTTTCGAGATGGCCAACACCCGTGTGGTAGAGCAAAAACCTTCCTTTCTGGCATGTGCTGTACTTGGCGCTGTATACTTATCTCCAGCAGCCGTCACATCTCAACGCACCGTATCCATCTGGCATCGTGGTTCCATTGAGTCATAACCTCACCGGTATCACTGCCCAGCGAACAACCGCTTACCCCTCGTAGGAGGTCGCATGAAAGATGTACGCATCTCCATTATCAAGAAGGATTTCAGTCGCGAATTGATTGACAAGCACATGTCGCCCGAACGTGCGGCTACCGCTCGTCCGTGCGTGATGAATGTCGGCGACGTGTTCCACGTTTCGGGAACCGTGATGTGTCCTGAGGGCCTATGTCCTTGGGCATGGCACGACATCGAATCGTTCGTTCGCATTGCCGCATTCGAAGGAACGCTTGCGGGATCGGTCCCGGAAAACAGCTGGGTACGGTGCTGCACGGACGCGTTCCGCCCAGTGACCTTTCTTATCGAGCCTGTCGATCACCCGCAAGAATCACCCGAATAGGAAAGGAGGATTCATGCCCTGGCCGAAAATCAAGATCGCCGACATTTTGGCTGTTGACGCTGGGCATGGCCATCGCCGTTCTATTCAAGTCCGGCTTGACCTTTCACATGCAAAGCATCATTCGTGAGCGTGGGCTTCCTGAAAGTCTCGCCGCCGCTGTCTTCATTCCCGTCGGCCTCGCGTGTGCTGTATTGCGATTTCCTGTCGGTGCCTTGGCCGATCGATTTGCTCCGCGCACGTTGCTCGCCGGAGCCCTGATCGTCCTCACAGGCACGTCCATCTTCATCACGACAATCACCAGCCGTGCCGAAGCCTATGCCTACGGAATCGCCCTCGGCATTCTGAATGTTGCCTTGGGCGCCACGCATTCTGTGGCCCTTGCCACCTATTTCGGACGATGGCACCTTGGCGCCATCAGTAGAGTGGGCGGCCTAAAATTTCATAGGCAATAGGACTCATCGATACCCAAAGGAGAACCATGCCATTCAAAGTCACCGTGATCAAACGAGCCGCATTCAACGACCTCATTCAGGAGTATGTTCCCGAGGGACGCAAAGAGACGTATGGCACCTGTGGTCGCTTCACGGACGGTCAAGTTTTCGAAGTGCGCGGCGGCGTTCCGCCTGCCGGTTTCTGTGCCCGAGCGTGGGCCAGCATCTTCGGTGATCTTGCTGTCGTCGAGCTGGGAGGGGACGCCTCGTGGATTAACCGCCCCAACACGATGATCACCTGCTGTAACGACGGGTTGACCCCTGTCGTATTCCGAATCGAACGCCTCATCGAGGACGAAACCAGCCAAACAAGGGAGGACGCATGACTGGAATTCGCATCACGGTTCTGAAGAGGCTCGATATGCCGGACCTGGCTGCGGAATACGCTCCAACAGGCAGTTGGGGCAAATGCTGGCTTGAGGAAGGCCAGGTTTTTGAGATATCCGGAGGTGGTTCCGAGTATCCAAAGCCCGATGGCTTCTGTTCCTGGGCCTGGGCTGACATTCAGCGAGACATTACCTTGCTGAGGTTCGGAGCCGATGCGCCATGGATTCGTCATCCCGGTGTCATGATTTCTTCTTGCACGGATGGCCGAAAGCCGGTGGTGTTCAAGTTGGAGCGCATCGGCGAGCCTGAGTCTCCTCCCCGGGAGTCGCAGGGGGCCTTCCCGGATGTGCGCATCACCGTCGTCAAACGCCTCGTCAATCCGGGCATCATTCGCGAGTATGCTGTGAATGGAAACACGATGGAGCGTCAAGCTCCCTGTGCTCAAATGAAGGAGGGTCAAGTCTTCATCTCCAGAGGGATGACAAAACCGGAAGGCTTCTGCTCTTGGGCGTGGTCGGATATCCAGCGAGACGTTGTTTGGGTCGTTCTCGGCGGCGTTCAACCCGGGTACAAGCATCCGGGAATCTCGCTCACATGTTGCACAGACGGTCTGAATCCGGTTGTATTTCGGGTAGAACGTATCGAACCGTCCAACGAGGAGGCGGATGCATGACAAGCGCCAGCTATCGCTTTCATCTCGGGGTCTTCGACATTCTCATCGTCAAGGATGGAACCGGCGGCCAACGGCCGCTTTCCGACCTCGTCGACCACATCCCCCAGGAGTTGGCCGACCGCGACATCTTCATGGAAGGCGGCCTCATGGTCGTCGATACGCCGGATAGACGGTTTCTTGTGGATGCGGGCAACGGCCCGAACCGGGGACCGCGCAAGTATGCGGCAGAAGTCGCCTTTGAGAAGGAAGGCATTCCTCCACAGTCGATCGATACCATTCTCCTTACCCACGGCGATCCCGATCATATCGCCGGTTTGCTCAGCAAAGCAGGTGAGCTCGTCTATCCCAACGCCCACTATGTCATGCACATCGACCTCTGGCGTGCCCTCAGTGGAGATCCCGCATCCGGGCTGTTCTTCTCCAGCCAAGCCGAGATGGTGGCTCGTCTGACCAAGTTGATCGAAGGGCGCAGTACGCTGCTGGAATTGGAGCGGGAGATTTGGCCCGGCGTACGCCTGGTTCCTGCTCCAGGACACCGGGCCGGACATTCCCTCTTTCGATTCGACTCCGCAGATGAAGTTCTCTTCCACATTGGCGACGCAGCATTCGATCCCCTGTTCTTGGAGCGAACCGATCTTACGATCTCAGCCGAGTATCGGCCCCAGCAAGCGCGCGACACGCGGGAAGCAATTGCGCGCCGTGCCATGGCGGAAAACGCGCTCATCGTCGGCTCGCACTTCCATGTCACCAACGTCGGCCGCTTGGACACAACCGGGGAGCCACGCCATCACCGTTGGGTCCCTCAAGCACCGTAGGTTCAAACGTCAAAGGATGGGTATGAACGATCACATTTTCCGCTTTCATCATGAGGGCATCGACGGAGCCGTCATTCGCGTCCTGGAGGACGAGATCCTCTCCGTCAATGAATTCCTCAGTGAGGATCACCAGCAAGGCGATACCGACGAGTATGCCTTCGCCTACACAAGCTGCTATTTGAATGTCTACGGACGGCATGTGCTGATTGACGCTGGCTTCGATCCCGATACGGTCCCGGGTGCCCTCGAATCCATCGACGTCCTGCCGGAGGACATCAACTGGGTTCTCCTCACTCATGCCGACCGCGATCACGTCGGTGGCTTGCTGATGGGCAACGGCTCACTGACCTATCCCAACGCCCAGCATGTCATTGGGAAAGCCCTTTGGGAAGACCTCTCGAATCCGGAGACGCTTGCCGCGCTTTCCGATGAGCGATCTCCCTTTTTCCGTCGACTTGTCGCCGCCTTGGATGGGCGCCTTCAACTCTGCGACGAAGAAGAAGCCGTGACCGAGGACATCACCTTCTTGCTGAGTTCCGGCCATCGGCTCGGCCATGCTGTCTATGAGATCAAGACGCAAGGGACGCCTCTCGTGCACACCGGCGACAGCTATTTTCATCCCCTGTTCATCGAATCGCCAGCGTGGATCAACCGGGTCGATTCTTTGCCCGATGTAGGAAGCAACAGCCGGCAACGCCTCACAGAGCGTCTTGCTCAAACAGCGGCCTGCGTCCTTGGTTCACATCTGCCATTTCCCGGCATCGGCACCATCTTGAGAGACGGCTCCGACTATCGTTGGGTATCGCGCACTGAACACGAAAGGCCCATTTCATGAACGAACGACTTTATCGATTTGAGCACGGCGGTGCGTCCGGCGCCATTCTCCGCATCCTTCCAGATGAGACGCGGGCGCTGAATGACCTTCTCCCCGAGGCCTTCCATCAAGCGGACAATCCGCGAATTACGCTCTCGTACACATGCTGTTATCTCCAACATCAAGGGCAACACATCCTGGTTGATGCAGGTATCGATGGAGACGAAGTCACGGCCTTGCTCGGAGACCTCGGCGTCTCGCCGGAGGAGATCGAGCTGGTGTGCATCACGCACGTGGACCGGGACCACGTCGGAGGCCTTCTGCTCCAGATTGGGGATGGTGAACTGGCGTACCCCAATGCACGCTATGCCATCGACAGCGATCTCTGGACAGAATTGCACAAGCCGGAGACCTACGATGCACTCCCTAAGCACCTACGACGCCTGTTTCAACGCTTGAAGGAGCTGATTGAAGATCGCGTCATCCTGTGCCAGGGCGAAAGCGAGGTTGCTAGAGGCATTACGTTCGTCCCCTGTCCCGGCCACAGGCCTGGCCATGCCGCCTACGCCTTTGCGACAGTCGAAACGCCCATCCTCCACATCGGCGATGTCGCTTTGCATCCGGTCTGGTTCGAACACCTCGATTGGAGTGTGAACGGCGACAGCCTCCCGGAGCAGGCGATGGAAAGCCGCCGGCTCATTCTGGATCGGATTCGCACGACGCACGCTCTTGCCTTCGGAACCCACCTTCCGTGGCCTGGTATTGTTTCTAGAACGTAGAGAGTAATCCCTCAACGCTGTTTCTGGTGCGGCCATCAAGTTTCATCTGTGAGAGTATTTCAGCCTTTCTCGTCTGGATTGCTGAATCCCCTAGAATGAGATACGCGCGCCTTAGATAATCTATCGCCAGTAGAGGGTTCCCTTGCGCAAAATTTTCCGCCATGTCTCCATAGTGCTCTCCTAGCTTAACCACATTACGCATATACATAGAGATCTTCGTATCAAACGCATCGCCGTACTCAACATACTCTGTTCGCACCAGGTCAGAAGGAATTCTCATCCCTTGTTGTTTCACGATCAGAGTTTCTTTGCCATAGGCATGCATCATTCCAACCTCATAGAAAACATTGCCCAGGGTTCCCGCATTCATATCCTTATGAACGATAGCTATCCCAAGAGGCACTGCCAGGATGAGTTTCCAAATCTTCTCTAGGAGATCCTTTCCAGTAACTTCGCTTTCCGCATCGATAGCCCTAAACTGGAAATCATTAAGACATTCTGCGAGTTGAGCACGAATAGTCTGAATACCCTCGGATACAGATGCACCAAGTTTCGTCATTAATAAACAGGTTCTGGGTTTGTACTCGATTCTGTGTGTTAGTGGATCTCCGTTGTTAGGGTTGTACGCAATCATTTCTTGCGTTTTTTGCGAGCAATTGGGATTCCCTTGTAGGGGCCAGCAGTTTTCTTGTGGGCGAGTATCTTCCCTTTAGATCTATCTATCTTCACATATCTACCCGTTTTCGGGTTCTTGACTTGAACTACGTCACTCTTGCTTGCCATGGCCCTAATATATCTCCCGCGGTAGGGGCAACCAAATGTAAACTCAGAAAACACATTCATCTGTAGGCTGCAACGTAAAAAGCGATAGATCGCCAGTGCTCGGAGGCTAGGTTGAGGCGACTTCGCCTCACCGGCACCAGGGTTCAGGGCTGTGCATATGGCCCTTGAGGGTTGGGTTTGGTCGAGATACTCTTCACCTGGCTATGATGAACGCAATCGCCGTCACCGATCTGCATGGCAATGAGCTGCTGTACGAGCTTCTTCTCCGCATCGTCGACTCCTGGAAGATCGCCTCGGTGTTCATCATGGGAGATCTGACGCCGACCTCCCACACGCCAACAACTCGATCAGAAGCCACCGATGACACAACAAGGCATCAGGGAGAGTTCCTCTCAAAGACGTTCATCCCCCTGTTCGAGGCCTTCCTGAATAGCCACCGGCATACGCATATCTATGCCCTCATGGGCAATGACGATCGCAGAGCGAACGAACCTTTGCTTGAGGACTTCAACGATACCGTCCCGAACTTTCATCACATGACAGATCGACTCGTTGAATTCCAGAACTCGAAGCAGATGCGCGCCTTCTTTCCGGACGATGTGCCCCACCTGTCCGTCGCTGGATACCCTTACGTTCCTGTGGGAGGAGGGCTCTTGATGGATTGGGTCAAGCACGAGGATGCCGTAGGCCTGCTTCCTCCGGGAATGAACCCATGCATGGACCTAGAATCGTGGGGCATTCGAACCGTTCCCAACCGCACCCCAACAACCCTCGAGGAAGATCTGGCTGATTTCTCGTCCTATCTCACGAAACAGGGACGTTCGACGAAGGTTGAATACGACGCTGCGCGCACAATCCATTTGTTCCACGCGCCTCCCTACAACACCCCACTCGACAAGATCCCTCCACAAGGCCAGTACGACTTTGTCAATCTGCCGGATCATGTGGGCAGCAGCGCAATCCGTCGTTTCATCGAGCGCGTTCAACCTCATCTCGTTCTCTCCGGACATTGCCATGAAGCGGTTTCATTGGCCGACTACAAGACGGACCTCGGGACAACGCGCTGCGTGAACCCTGGAAGCCAAACGCATCTTGACGTGTTGAGCGTCGTCCAGTTCGATCCCTTCAATCCAATCGAGATGAAGCAATTTTACGTCAACGCGCACCGAGCTTAGGATGAGAACAACCGCATCATTGCCGGGGGTTCCCCTGGGGGAACCCCCGTAGACCCAGACTAGGAACGCATCAAGCAAATCGGGCGGGTGTGCAATCCGGACAGCAGAGCTCCGGGCCCAACGCGTTCGGTCTGCTCGTTTCGATTAATGAGATGGATATCGAGGAGCGATTTCGGCTCCCGCTTGAGTCCAACGAGTTGCCGATAGCAGGCCGTCAAGGAGAGATCAAGCCACTTGAGGAAGCGGATGATCTCATCCCTTTCGTGCTCGACGACCAACAGCACATCGATATCCGAAGCGGGATTCGCCGTTTGGCCTATCGAGCTTCCATAGACGTGCATCTCCACGAAGACGTTTCCGAACGTGGCCAAATACTGGCTGAGTTCTTTGGCAAGTGCATAGCGAAACGCGCTGTGCATGTCCCGACTTCCATCCTCCAACCGCTTGAGCGCTTCAAGCACAGGAAGGCTGTACAGGCGAGCACACCGATCCAAGGCTCCTTCCATCAATTGCTCAATGGGAGCCTTCACCGGGACCAATCCACTCGGTCTGTTTGAGGATATCATCGCTTCTATGGGAACACTCCTCGCAGTTGGATCGCTGTGGCAACTCGCTCAACGCCGAGAATGAACGCCGCTAGGCGCAGCGAGATGCCTCGTTCTTCGGCCATGCTCCAGACTTCTCTCAGCGATCGCTGAAGGATCTGTCCAAGTCGCTGATTGGTTTCCTTTTCTTCCCAGGGGAAGCACTGGATGTTCTGAACCCACTCGAAGTAGGAGCAGACAACGCCCCCTGCATTGGCGAGAATGTCGGGCACGATCACAGATCCCTTCTCACCGAGAATCAGATCTGCCTCAGGCGTTGTTGGTCCGTTGGCGCCTTCAACGATGACGCGGGCGCGGATGTTGGAAGCGTTCGAGGCCGTGATTTGTGCTTCCAAAGCTGCAGGGATCAGCACATCGACATCCATCGCAAGAAGTTCGTCGTTCGTGATTTCTTCCACTCCGGGATGCTGAAGCCCGGCCAGCAGCCGACCGGGCGATGTTTCCACATAGCTCAGGACGCGCGCGAGATCGAAGCCCACAGGACAGTGATAGGCTCCCGATACGTCGCTGATTCCGATAATCGACGCCCCATGCTCGTGAAGAAGCCGCGCGGCGATAGATCCGACATTTCCGAAGCCTTGAACGGCGATTCTGGCTCCTTCAATCTCAATGCCCAGCCGTTGCAGAACGCCAAGTGTCGCAAACATCACCCCTCTCCCCGTGGCTTCGTGTCGGCCATGCGCTCCACCCATTTCGATGGATTTTCCGGTCACAATGCCAGGGGTCGATTCACCGGATAGAACTTGAGCGGTATCGACGATCCAGTTCATGACCTGGGCATTCGTGTTGACATCCGGAGCTGGAATATCCCGCTTCGCTCCAATCAACGGATAGATCATGGACGCGTAGCTCCGGGTGAGTCGCTCAAGTTCGCCGGGGGTGAAGCTGGTTGGATCGCAGCAGATTCCGCCCTTGCCGCCTCCATAGGGGATGTTTACGACGGCACATTTCCAGGCCATCCAGCCTGCCAGGGCTTTGACCTCATCAACCGTGACCCCGGGATGGAATCGGATGCCACCTTTGCAGGGCCCCCTCGCACTGCTGTGCTGAACACGATAGCCCGTGAACACGTCAATCGAGCCATCATCTCGAACCACGGGAACGTTCACTTCGAGAGCACGTTCCGGAGTTCGAAGGATACGCCAAATGCCTTCCGGAATGTTTGTGTACTCATGAACCATGTCCAATTGCTGAAGCATCATCTCGTAGGGATTGATTTCCGTATTCTGGATGCGCTGGGCAACGACGCGCGCCGTATCATGAACCGTCATTAGCGTTCACCTCCGGCGCAGACTGTACTCGGGGCACGCTCAAAAAGATGCGTAATTCGACAATGATTCACACGGGCTTTTCCACATCACGTTCAACCTCAATCCAGACTTTCGCACAATCAGTTGACGCCCCTCCGTTGACCACCTGAGACTCAGAAGATCAGCTTCATGCTTGCTCTCCACTTCTGCCTGACACATGTCGACCTGTCATTTGCCATGCAAGAACGATGCCATCCGCGCGGAGACGACGCCCAACGATGAAACCTCGTCTTACGTCATCGACCATTGAGAGATCCCTATCCAGACCCTACAGTCAATGCATGTCTCAATTGGATTTGGCAAACATCACGGTTCCGGAACGTTGGGAAGGTTTATTGGCAAACTGTTGCCCATTGCATATTCGATACCAGCCTGGAGAGATGATCTATCAGTCAGGCAGTTACGTCGCAGGGCTGCAGATGATTGCTTCCGGAGCTGTCTCCGAACGGATCGCAACACGATGGGGCGGCGGGCCAACGCAGGTCTCCGGGGCTGGGGATCTGCTGGGTCTCGAAGTCCTCATCGGCAACCCCGAATCCTATTCACGAACTCGATGTCGCGCCATTACAGCTGTAGAGCTGGTTTTCGTCGCGCGAGAACACATCGACCACATGTTGAAAGAGGATGGCAATCTCGTGCGCGCGCTTCTAGAGTATGCGGCAGCAAGACTGATCCGCGATCAAGACGCCCTTCGTTGTGCTGGCAACGCGGAGCGCACACTGTTGCATCTGCTCATGCGCCTAGCGCAAACGTGCGGTCAACCGGTCGCCTCCGGAGATATTGCACTTCCGAAAGAAATCTCGTCTCGCCAACTCACGAGCATGGTGAGCATTTCGGGACGACAACTTCGGAACACACTTGAGCGCGTACCCAGCCTTCGAATCTCGGAAGGATGCTTCACCTTTAATCTCGATCAGCTTTCAAACATCGTGGAGGGATGCGCGGTGTCCTAGAAACGCGCCATGTCCTTGAAAGGACTCGCTAAAGCGTTTCCTCAAGAATGGACAAGTAAAAGTCATCCACTCTCGCTCGTTCAGCGAGTTTGCTTGTATCTAGAATGATAATCTTTCCATGTTCCGAGCCCAGAAAATCGAGCTCCCGAAAACGCTTCAATCCTCTTAGAAGCGTTTCCACCGACACGCCAAGCATCTCCGCGAGGGTTTGTCTGGAGATTGGCAACTCAAGATGCAATCCATCTTCCTCACGAATGCCGTATTTGTTGCTTAGACCCAACAGGAGAAGGGCGAGATTGCGATCCAATGACTCCACGGTCTCTCGGGTTAGTTTGAACTCCAGCATGATCACTTCACGTGCCAACCATCGGCTGAGATCCTTGAAGAGTCGAGGATGATCCTTGGAATAGGCAAGTATGTTCGATCTCTCGAAGAAGATGAGTGTCGACTCCACCAGTGTTTTGGCGAATTGAACATGGATCGCTTCCCTCTCAAGGAAAACAGCTTCCAATCCGAACATCTCCCCTACTGCCAAGAATCGCAGGCAACGCTTGCTTCGACCCCGGCTTGAGTATTTCCCGATACTCAGCAGCCCGGATTCAACGATGTAGATGCCGGACGCATAGGAGCCTTCTTGAGCAATGAGCTCGTTTTCACCATAGTGAGTTCGCAGTGAAATCTTACTGAGTTCATCAATTTCGGCCTTCTCAAGGGAGGGGAATACCTGGGCCAGAAAGCGTGTTACTGCAAGGTCCGTTTGATTGTGCTTGCTCATGCTAGCGGAAATACTAAAGGGGGAAGCGCTCCTTCCGCAAGCAGCAGTCAGCCCGCGCTTTTCTTATCAAACGGCTCTCGACAACCTGGGATTCTCGCCTTCGAGCACATACACTTTTTGCATGCGAATCGGAATTGTGCAATCGTCGCCTGTCTTTGGAGCCATTGAACGCAATATCGCCGATGGCTTAGATCTGATGTCCTCCCAATCCGCTGATGTGTGGGTTCTCCCCGAACTCTTTGCTTCTGGCTACCAGTTTAAGGGAGCAGAGGAGGCGCGTGCGCTGGCTGAGCCCATTCCAGCCGGTCCCACTTCGCAGGCATTGATCGAGTACGCATCAAGGACCAAAAGTTACATTGTCGCCGGCTTGCCGGAGTTGGACGAAGACGCCGTCTACAATGCATCCGTTCTCGTGGGCCCTGAGGGCTACATCGCACGATATCGGAAGGTCCATTTGTTCTATGAGGAGAAGCTGAACTTCTCTCCGGGCAACTTACCCTTTGGCGTCGTCGACATTGGGATTGCCAAAATCGGCATGATGATCTGCTTCGACCACCTGTTCCCCGAGTCTGCGCGATCGCTTGCCCTTCAAGGCGCCGACATCATCTGTCATCCCGCCAACCTCGTCCTGCCCGATCTTGCCCAACGCACGATGGCCATCCGTGCCCTGGAAAACGGCGTGTTCACGGCAACGGCCAATCGCATCGGAACCGAACACCGCGGGACAGAAGCGCTCACGTACACCGGTCAATCGCAGATCATCGCGCCAGATGGAGACGTCCTGTGCCGCCTATCGAAGGATAGCATCGGCGTTCACGTATTGGAGATCGATGTGATGCGTGCTCGGAAGAAGTCAATCACAAAGCACAATGACAAGTTCGGCGATCGTCGGCCCGGCCTCTATCGTCTGTAGCCGTCGCCGCTCACACGTGTCGAAGCTAGAGGAGACGCCATGTTTGAGATTGGAGCCACACGGGAGATGAGCTGGGTTGTCGAGCCGAATCATTTAGCCAGCGCGTTCGGCTCGGGGTTGGTCGACGTCCTCGCCACACCCGTTTTGGTCGGATTCTGTGAGGAAACGTGCCGTTCCATGATCGATCCAAATCTGGAGGAAGGACAGAAGACTGTTGGCATTTCTGTTTCGCTCGTGCATTCCGCGGCAACGCCTCCGGGAATGACGGTCACTGTCGTAGCAACGCTTCGGGCCATGGATGGCAGAAAACTCACGTTTGATGTGACGTGCACCGATGCCATTGAGCCCATCGGCCAGTGCGAGCACACCCGCTTCATCATTGATTCGGATCGTTTCGATGCAAAGATCAAAGAAAAAGCCAACCTGGCGAATCCCTAGCAGAATGCCGTGAGATTGCGCTAGTTTTCAGCATTTACATTCATTACAAGCTCGCAATGCCCGAATAGCAGGGCAATTCCGGCCTTACAGCCCCACGGGAACCACACGCGCTCTTCACATTTTACACACAATTGCGCGGCAATCTTAAGCCTAGCAGCAGAAATGCCGCTCTTCCGCTAAACCTCCTTGCGGATAGCCACCACACCGGCTGGGGAGGGACGCACCCGGTCCTCCCCAGCTTAGCCTTAACAGGCTGTTGACAACCCACGAACGGGTTGTTCGCTTTTGAGGTGAGAAGCAAGCCCGGGTGCAGGGCCACTCGCAGAGTGGCTCTTCGTACGACAAGAGAATGTGACACGCGTTGGAAAGGCGCAACCACGGGGATTCGAGAAAATCTCCATAGCTTCAATGAACTCGCTCGAAAGGTGAGTTCGCAACCTCCACTAACCAAAGAGAGAAGGGGGCCGCAAGGCCCCCTTTTCGCGTCATCACACTCAATCGAGCCACCTAACTTCCCGGATTCTCAGAACGTCACCTCAGCACGGTTTTTCGGACAATCTCGCTACGCCGTACTCAATTCTTCTTCCTGAGAACTCAGGCGGATTTCTTCGAATAAGCTCCTGCCACCGCTTCAGTGCATCCAACACGACGTTTTCAGGCACAAGCCTGAAAACTCGTCCGTGCTCATCCATCGGATGAGCACGCACCAACGTTGGTGGAGGGGAGGTTCTACCTACCCTCCACCAACCGGAGGCAAGACGGATAGTCGATCGCCGTCCTTCAAGACGGTGGCAAAGCCCTCTCGAAACTGGACGTTGCCGCCGTTAATGAGCGCATTGATGTTCCTCCGCACCTCTTCGTATTCATCAAACACACGCTCGCGAAAGATCGGATATCGTTCGCCGAGCGCGCGGAACGCATCGACCACCGACGCGCCGCTCTCTATCTCCAAGTTTCGATAGTCGTCGCCAAGCTCATGCTTGAACGAAAAAGCGATCTCGATCGAAATCCTCATACGGCCCCTGTCAGGCGCTTGGAAATTCGGTTGTGCTCTGGGATGAGAGTGTAGATCGACTCATCCACCAACCGACCTCCACGCACACGCCACTCACCATTGACCATGGCGAAATCGACGCGATCCCCGGCGCAATGAACGACGGCGGCCACCGGATCGGCGTGGGCTCCGGCGAAGGCAATGTCATTCAAATCAAAGGCGATAAGGTCAGCCGCCTTGCCGACCTCAAGAGAACCGACTTCGGCATCGCGCCCAAGCACACGCGCCCCGCCGATCGTCGCCATCTGAAGGGCTTCTCTCGCCGTAATTGCGTCGGCGCCGTAGTGAACACGCTGCAACAACATCGCGTTTCGCACCTCGCGGATCATGTTGGAGGTATCGTTGGATGCCGATCCATCCACAGCAAGGCCGATGCGAATCTCCGTTTCCTTCATCTCGGTCACACGAGCGATGCCTGAGCCCAATGTCATGTTCGAACTGGGGCAATGCGCCATTCCTACCTTGGCGCTGGATAGCTTAGCAATGTCGTCATCCGATAGAACGACTAGATGTGCAAACCAGACGTCCTCGCGGAGCCAGCCAAGTTCTTCCATGAGATCGACGGGTCGGAACCCAAATTGACTCAAGCAGAAGGCTTCTTCATCATGCGTTTCCGCCAAATGCGTGTGGAGCAGAACCTGGTACTCATCCGCCATCTTGACGGATTCGCGCATCAGGTCGTGTGTGACCGAAAACGGCGAGCACGGGGCGAGGGCAATACGCACCATGGCCAAGGGCTCCGGATTGTGATAGCGCTCAATCATCACGCGGCAATCGGCCAAAATCTCCGCCTCCGTCTGGACCACGGAATCCGGAGGCAGCCCGCCGTCTTTCTTGGAAAGCGACATGGAGCCACGCGTGGGGTGAAATCGAATACCTGCCCTCTGCGCACCTTCGATATCGGCTTCGAGGATATTGCCGCCATTCTTCGGATACAGGTAACAGTGATCGGTCGATGTCGTCGCGCCTGACAACAGCAGTTCCGAACAGGCGATCGTGGAGGCCACGCGCATGGCGTGCTCATCAATGCCCTTCCATTTCTCGTACAAGAAGACGAGCCAATCGAACAGCTTCGCGTCCGAGGCGCCGGGAACGTTCCGAAACAAGGATTGGTAGAGATGGTGATGGGTGTTGACAAATCCCGGGAGCAACAGCTTGCCGCGGCCGTCCACCACATCATCGGCTTGAATCCGCGACGCATCCTCACCGACATCGATGATGCGGTTACCCTCGATCAAGACGAACCCACCGACGATCTCTCGCTCCGCAGCGTCCATGGTGGCGACCACATCGAAATCGCGAAAGAGGGTTCGTTTCATCATTCCGCCAGATCGATCCGCCCAGCACGCTCTAAAAACGCGGCCAGCAATGCGATCGTCGCCTCGATATCATCCTTGTGTGCCGTCTCGATCACTGAGTGAACATAGCGCGTCGGAATCGACAGCGTGATCACGGCGGCTCCATCGTTGGCCAGTTGAAGGCCGCTGGCATCCGTTCCCCCTCGAGGCAGGATCTCAATTTGATAGGAAATCTCTTTCTCCTGAGCAAGCGTTCTCATTGCCTTGACCATGCCTGGATGCGAGATGGACGCCGAATCCTTCAGCTTGATGGCCACGCCCTTGCCAAGCTGCGTCACCTGGTGTTGGGGCGGCACACCCGGCGTATCCGCTGCAATGGTCACATCCAGCGCAATCCCGATATCGGGGTTGAGCGCTTGGCCGGCCACCCGCGCGCCTCGCAACCCCACTTCCTCCTGAGTTGTTCCCACGAAGTAGATGTCGCATGTCGGATTCACGGCGCGCTTCACGGCTTCAATGCCGATATAGATGCCAAGCCGGTCGTCGAGCGCCTTCCCGGATACGATGTCGCCAAACTCAAGAAAGTCTTGCTTAAGCGTCACCGTATCGCCAATGGCGACCCGGTCCTTCACCGTATCCGCAGGCAGGCCAAGATCGACGGCAAGGTCCTTCAGTGCGAGCGCCTTCTTGCGCTCTTCTGGAGTCAACATGTGGGTTGCCTTGCGCCCGATCATGCCGATCAAGTCACCTGATTCCGTGTGCACGTGGACACGTTGGGCAACCAGCGTAATCGGATCGAAGCCCCCAAGAGGTTCCAGACGCAGAAAACCCGTCTTGTCATCAATGTGGCGAACAAGAAATCCGATTTCGTCCATGTGTCCGGCGATGACAACGACCGGTCCCTCCCCCGCCTTGTGGGCGATGAGATTGCCAAGCGCGTCGACCTCCATGGAGTCGACATGGCCTTCCAGCGCTTCGGCCACAATGGCCCGCACCGGCGCCTCGTATCCCGGAATTCCCGCAGCTTCGCTCAGTCGTTTCAGTAGATCCATCCGGCCTCCTTCAGGTGCTCTGCCGTCTTCATAGTGTAGCCACAGCCTGATTCTGCGCAATCTTGAACGAGACATCAGCGCTTGCCGATTCGGAAAGGCCGAGGATACACTGACGCATGATTCCGCTTCGCGATACATTGCCCAGCCGAAGGTTTCCCGTCATCACGATCGCCCTCATTATTCTGAACTTATTGGTCTTCTTGTATCAGGGCTATTTGGGAACGCGCGCCCCGTTGCGCGAGAACTGGGCACAGGACAGAGCCGCCTGGGCCGTCGAGCAACTCTCCGAACCACCCATCTTTAGCCCCTTTTACCCCTATGCCACACGGCAGCGCCTGCTATCCTCGATGCCCAATGTCTACGATATCGGACAGGATGACTGGTTTCAGACACAATACGCCCTCATTCCCGCCGAGTTCCTCGCCAGACGCGATCTACCGCCAGCCATTCCCATTCCGATCTGGCTGACGTTGCTCACATCGATGTTTCTACATGGCGGCATTCTGCATTTGCTCGGAAATATGCTGTACTTGTGGATTTTTGGAGACAATGTTGAGGATGCGATGGGGTCGGTTCGCTTCCTCATCTTTTACCTCGCATGCGGGATCGTGGCGGCATTCGCGCAGATTGCCATTGGCCCAAGCAGTTCAGTTCCCATGTTGGGTGCCTCTGGAGCCATTGCCGGCGTTCTCGCCGCCTATTTCATGCTCTACCCGCAATCACGAATTCTCACTTTGGTTCCCCTGTTCTTCTTCCTCCGCCTGGTTGCCGTTCCCGCCGTTTTTCTCCTTGGGTTCTGGTTCCTGTGGCAGGTCATCTCCGGCGCCGGCGCTTTGGGAAACGCGGGTGGCGTCGCTTTCTTCGCCCACATCGGCGGATTCCTGGCGGGACTGGTCCTCGTGTTCCCCTTCCGACAGCGGCATGTTCCCGTTACGCTCTGGCGGATGTTGCAGAACCGACGTAGGCCACGCGTTTAGACGGGCCAGATGTCTCATTCTCGCCGGGCGATCGCCTTCACATCCCCCGGTCAAGCTGCTATCATGAACTGCGTTCTAGACTGATTGGTCAAAGGAGTGATGCCATATGAAACAGGGTGCAGGGCTGTTTTGCACCGCGTTTTTGCTTGTTCTACTTAGCGTTACTGCATTCGCGGGGGATGGGATAGAGCACCGGGCGATTGAGATTTCGAATGACTACGAATTCACGGTCGAAAACGGCGTTTGCTCAGGGAGTGGAACACTGGATGATCCCTATATCATTGAGAATTGGATCATCGACGCGGGATATGATACCTACGGAATCAGGATTCACGGAACGACGCGAGCTTTCATCATTCGCAATGTCGAAATCAGCGGAGCATCCAAATCGGCCATCTATCTGTCCTATGTCAAGAACGGCAAGATCGAGAACTGCACAATCGAGGGCAATTGGGTCGGCATCACACTGAATTTCTCGTCCCTAAACCGTATTTCCGGGACAACGCTGGCAAACAACACCGACGGCATTCGTTTCTATTTCTCGTCAAGCAACCAGATTCTTCGCAATACGTTTGAGGGCAACGAAGCGGCCATTTGGTTGGATGCATCCAATGAGAACGAGCTGATCGGAAACTACATCGCCGATGGATACACGGGCGTCTATCTCAACCTTGACTCCGAGCTGAATCTGATACTCGGGAACGCTTTCTTGAACAACGCACGTCACGCCTATACCGATGATCCGAATATCTGGGATGACGGATTCTCGGGCAACTACTGGGGCGGCTTCACCTCGATCGACGCTGATGAAAACGGCATTTGGGATCATTCGTATCAAATCTCCACGGATGGAGACCAGGACAATTTCCCACTGATGACGCATCCACTGGTTCCAGCGCCGCCGCCGGCAGAGTGTGAAGTCTAGCTTAGCGTTACTCCATGGTCATCAACGGCGAGCCGATACGGCTCGCCGTTTTCTTTTGCTTCCGAGCTTCGATGTCTAGTCCAACGGCTCAAACCGATTGGCCTGCCAATAGTCATCTCGGAGGTCTTCATCCTCTCTGAGCAGCATCCGATAGTGTCCCTCTTCCCACGTCGCGAGTTCCTGAAAGAAAGCCCGAACAGGCTCTGCATCCGCAGCCTCTGCCTGCGCGGTGTAAAAAGCAATCGCCTGTTTCTCAAGCAAGATACCGATGGACAATGCCGCCGCTTCCAGATGTTGTCCCTGAATGCGAGCGAGAAAGTCGTCTGAGAAAATGGGGTCGGCCTTCTCAGGAGACCATACCTCCCCCCACGCCGCCTCGGACGACCATGTCCCTGTGTCGAGCAAAGCTCGGTACTTTCTCTGAAGCGCTTCGTAATGACGCCTCTCCTCATCGGCGAGGTGCTCGAACATGGTGGTTGCATTCGGAGCATTCGACTGGCGAGCCGCCATCCGATAGAACTGGTGGCCGTCACGCTCGAATTCCATCGCCCGCTGCAACGCAGCGAGCAGATCACTCGTACTCATAGGGATTCCCCCTTTTCCTTTCAGCCTAGTGCGGAAAGGGGCGAAGTTCAATGAGTTGACAATGCAAATCCACCAACTACACTGAGATCATTCTCCATCTGGAAAGGACAGCATGGCTCCTGAACGATTCTCTGAGAAAATTCGAGGCGAACCGCTTCCCTACCCACTCCTTCACGTTCCCGTTGCCGATATGCGGGACGGTCAAGGCGTCAGCCAATGCTTCCTGGTCAAGCATAAGACACAACGCTCCACGCGCTCGGGCGACCCCTATCTTGAGATCTCACTGGCCGACCGTACGGGCGTTATCGCCGCACGCGCTTGGGCGGCGGCCACCCAGCGATACGCCTCTCAATTCCATGAGGGCGAGTTCGTCTATGTCCAAGGCCGTGTGGAAACCTACCGGAACAACCTGCAGATCATCGTGGAGTCCATCCGACGGCTGTCAGCTCATGAGCAAGAGTCGGGCCAGCTTCCAGGATTCGATTCGGCGTTACTGGTCTCAACATCCGAACGTGATCCGGATGAGATGTGGCAGGAGCTCGTGGCGCTTGTCGAGGCCATTGAGCCCGATGAATTGCGTCAACTGACATCGGGCCTGTTCGAGCAGTATGGCGAGCGCTTTCGTGAGCACCCCGCCGCCGTCTCCAAGCATCATGCCTATATCGGCGGACTGCTTGAGCATTCGCTTGAGGTCGCGCAGGGCGTCCTTGATTTTGCCAAGCGTAATCCCGGCTTCAACCTGCACCAGGGGCTCCTCATCGCCGGCTCTGTTCTGCACGACATCGGGAAACTCATCGAATTGGAGAACCCTATCGCTGCGACCTATGGCTTCGACGGACAGCTCATCGGGCATCTTCTTCTGGGACGGGACATGATTCGAGATGCCGCTCAAACCATCGACTGGCCCGATCCGAGACTGCCGAAGCTGTTGGAGCACATCTTGATCTCCCATCACGGAGAGCTACAATACGCTGCAGCCATGGTGCCAAAAACAGCGGAAGCGATTGCCATCTATCATTTTGACAATCTATCCGCCAAACTCAACATGGTGAATGGGCACATTCAGGCGGACTCTGAAGACGGCGACTTCACCGACTGGGAAAGGAACTTCGAGCGGCGTTTTTTCAAGGGTTTCAAGTAGAAACACGACCAAAATATTCCCTTCACTAAAAACACATTGTTGTTGCCTACGCTCATATGGAACCATGATGTCTGACTCTCGATCCAGAGGCCTGCAACTCGCACTCATCGCCGTAGCAGCCGGTGTTTTCGTCGTGTTGATGCTGCTTGTCGGCTCGGTGAATAACATCGAATTTCAAGCGCGAAAAGCAGCAGATTTCCAGTATACCGGCGAGATACGAACTGGCTCGAATAGCGTTGCCTTGACTGGACTCTCCGGCTTTCTCATTTTTACTCGACTGTTCTTCATTGTATCCATTACAGCCTTGATCCTTTTTTCGTTGATCAACAAGCGATGGCGGCGCGTTTTTCTGACTCTTTTCATCGTCACCATAGCAGGCCTCTATCTGCTGGAGTACATCCTTCAGTTCCAGGGAGATCAAGCGCCTCCACCGGTCGCAGAAATGACCGGTAGACTTCAAATAGAGAAAACAGAATCTGAACCACAACCTGAGCCAGAGTATAAAACCAGCGGATTCCAGTACGTCACCCTCGCCATCGCGTTAGCCGTTCTCATCGTCGCGATCGCCAGTGTCATTCTTGTTCGGGCCCTTCGAACGCGCTATACGCCAAGCATCGAAACCTTTGACGAACTTTACGAAGGCCTCTCTGAAGCCGCAGCTCGCATTCGCGCCGGCGAGGATCCGTATGAAGTCGTTCTATTCTGCTATCAGGGGATGATCCGTCTGCTGAGCGCCAAGGGGCGTATTGATGCGACCTACTTGACACCAAGAGAATTCGAGCAGAGCCTTCAGACGGCAGGACTCGGCGATGCACACATCCGCGAACTCACGCGAATCTTCGAGGTTGTCCGCTACGGGGCACGAGTGGATGATGGCTTCGGCGAACGGGCGCTGACCTGCCTTGACGCCATTCAGGAGGCGCACGCACAAGCATGAGCACTGAGAAACGTATCTGGCCTTTCATTCTAGCCGGCATCGCCGCCTTCGCGCTCACGATGATCTTGTTGCTATCTCCCTCGCTAAGGGATGCTATCCTTACGCCTCTGATCAATTCGTTGATCTCCTTCCGCCACACCCTTCTGTACGGCTTGTCCGAGCGCCTGCAATGGACCATTGCATTGGGACTCGGCTTCTTCCTCGTTCTCGGATCCTTGTTGAAGCGAATGCCGGACCCTGAATCGCCACCTCGCTCAGATGAACAACCTCAATGCTCCAGCGAAAGCGCCGCTTCGCGCCTGCAACACTTGTTGTCTCGCGGCAGCCGAAGCCGTTTTTCGAGAGAACAGACGGGGGTTGAGCTTCGCGATCTGGCGGCGCGAGTGCTCGCCTATCACGAAGGTCTCAGTTTGGACGTCGCCAAGAAGCGGATCATGTCTGAGGGACTTCCCAATGCCCCGATGCTGTCAACTCTTGTGGCACAGGATGACTCGGAAAAGCGGTTGACACGCGAACCTGAATTTCTTAGCAAGGTCGATCGTGCTCTATCTGAAATCGAACACAATTATCAGGAGGTCTAGATGGACCTGAATGCGGTTAGCTCAAGAACACAAACGATCATCGATGAAGTCTCCCGCATCATCGTGGGCAAGGAAAACGTCCTTCGCCAGGTGATGGTCGGCATCTTGGCCAGCGGGCACATCCTGTTCGAGGATTTTCCCGGCCTTGCGAAGACGCTGATCGCTCGCAGTTTCGCTCAAGTGTTGGGCATTGACTTTCGCCGCATTCAGTTCACCCCCGACCTGCTTCCCACGGATATCACCGGCTCTCATATCTTTAATCGAGAGCGCGGGGCTTTCGAGCTTTCACCCGGGCCGATCTTTGCGAACATCATCTTGGCGGATGAGATCAATCGTGCAACCCCCAAGACCCAATCGGCGCTATTGGAAGCCATGCAGGAAGGGCAGGTCTCCATTGCCGGAGACACCATGACGCTTCCCCCTCCCTTTATCGTCATCGCCACCCAGAACCCCATCGAATACGAGGGAACGTTTCCTCTCCCGGAAGCTCAACTCGATCGTTTCATGATCCGTCTTTCGGTCGGGTATCCGACCGAAGAGCAAGAAGTCGAGATTTTGCAACGCCGAGTAGAGCGAAAGCACGATGACATGCAACTCAACACGCTCTCCTCAGCTGAGGAGCTCTTGGGCATGCGAACCACGATGGAAGACGTACTCGTCCACTCGGATCTTGAGAAATACATCGTGGCCATCGTCAATGGAACCCGCAAGCACCAGAGCATCCATGTCGGAGCAAGCCCCCGCGCATCCCTGGCACTGATCAAGCTTGCACGCGCAAACGCAGCGATCGCTGGCCGGGATTTCGTCCTGCCTGATGATGTGAAGGAATATGCCGTACCTGTGCTGGCCCATCGCATCATTCTCAGTCCTGAGCTCTGGTCGAAGCGCGTTACTGAAGCCGATGTCGTCAACAGCATCGTCTCCATGACACCTGTGCCGAAAGTCTCATAAGAATGAAACGCCGCAGTTTTCTTCCGCTTGGGATTGGCCTCATCGTACTGGCGCTTGGCTTGCTCTTCACGCAGGCCTCGCTCATTGCACTGGCGATTCCCCTGGTGATGTATAGCTGCATTCATTCGATCTCGTCTTTCGGCCTCGAAGCTCCCGTCATTCGTGTGTCGCGTGCGATCAGCAAACACCGAGCTGCTGAGGGAGAAGAGATCGACATTCGACTCACACTCGTTTCCGATCAAGCCAATCGAAAGGTCCGAATCGCCATCAGCGATCTCTTTCCCAACATAGCCGATCTGGTCGATGGAACGCCCGGTTTTTTCGGCAAGATCGCTCCAGGAGAAACTCTCGATCTCAACTACCGCCTCTCGCTACCGAGAGGCTGGCACAGCTTCGACGGCGTAAGTCTCACCGTGTGGTCTTCATGGGGCATCGCCAGCAAGTCAGACGCGCTCAAGGAAGCGGACAACGTCATCGTTCATCCACGAACCGAGCGCCTAGCCCCCATTCCCATTCATCCGCGCCGCACGCGCGCCTTTGCCGGTTCAATCCGTGCGAATCTGGGTGGACAAGGAATGGACTTCTTCGGCTGCCGGTCCTATGTCCCTGGTGACGACATTCGCCGTATCAATTGGCGCGCCTACGCGCGGCAAGATACGCTGATCATCAATGAATATGAGCTGGAGCGAATCGCCGACGTCAGTGTGGTCGTCGACGCACGATTGATGGCGCATTCCCAACTGGAGTTCGATACAACGTTCGATCACTGCGCGCGAGCGGCAGGAAGCCTGTCCCAATCCTTCCTCGATCGTGGCAATATCGTAGGGTTGCTTGTCTACGGCAACTACCTCCAATGGGTCTTCCCTGGAACCGGACGCAGCCAGCAACAGCGCATTCTCGACAGCCTCGCGAAGTCCGAGCCTGCTGAAAAAGCGGTGTTTGAAGATTTGCGAAAGCTGCCGACTCGGCTTTTCCCCGCCCAGTCTCAGATCGTCTTGATCAGTCCTCTCGTTGACGAGGATGACGTCGAAGTGGTCTCAATTCTCGTCGATCGCGGCTATTCGCTCCTTCTCATTTGTCCCCATGCCGGCCAGTGGCAAGATGCTCAATTGGGAGATGCCGCCCCATCAAGCTTGGCGAAGCGGATGACAAGGCTCCAGCGGGAGATTTTCCTCGCGACCCTCATTCGAACGGGGACACAAGTTGTCGATTGGGACGTCGCAGAGCCTATCTCCGTGGCCATTGAGCATGCCCTCGGGAATCCCTACGCTCGGAGGCAATCATGAAGCGCCTCAGCATCGTGCTATTCTCTGCAAGCGCACTTTCGCTGGCGATCGCGGCATTCATCGCCGACAGCATCGGCCTTGGCATCGTTTCGCTCCTGCTTCCCATCGGCATCTGGGCCTCGGTTACCCAGCTTCGAATCCGACTGTTGCACGACGTGCTCTTAATCGCGATCGCCGTCCTCGCCACACTGAGCGTGTTCGTGGGCGTTCCATTTGCAATCTCCCTTCCATCGCTCACGCTTGCCCTATTCGCGTGGCACGGCCTTGTGGAATACGTCGAACTGGATGGTATGGAGAGTGATCCAGGGAGTCAAAGGCAGTTCTGTCGGCGCTATGGTCTGATCGCACTGTCCATCGCACTCGCCTTAACGGTCATCCTCGTACTGGTATCTCGAATCCACCTCGCATTGAACTTCGGCATGGCTCTCAGCCTGGCGTTTCTGGCCTATGGAGCGCTCATGGCATTTCTCGCACTGACAGGCCGCCAGCACCCTAGGAACGATCCCTTCCAATAGTTCTCCCCGCACCAGCCTCCGTTGACGCAGGCCCATCGGATTGCGCTAGGCGGGATACCATCTATAATCTGTCCCATTGCAGTTTCAAAAGGAGAGTCACCATGCGAACGAACTATTGCGCACATCTGTCGACGGCAGATCTGGGACAAACCGTGACCCTCGCTGGTTGGGTCAATCGACGCCGGGATTTCGGCGCCATCACGTTTGTCGATCTGCGAGATCGATCCGGACTTGTCCAATTATTGTTCGACGGTGATTCGGTGGGCCTGGAGCAGGCCCACACCCTCAACCGAGAAGACGTCGTCCAAGTGACCGGCACGGTTGCCGAGCGCAGTGCTGACAATGTCAATCCCGACATGGCGACAGGTCAGATCGAGATTCATGTCAGTGCATTGACGATCCTCAATCGCTCAAAGACCCCTCCGTTCCTCGTGGAAGGCGATGGGTCGGATACGACGGAGGAAACGCGTTTGCGGTACCGCTATGTCGACCTGAGACGGGAGACCATGCAAAAGAGCCTTGCGATGCGCCATCGCATCGCCAAGAGCATTCGCGACTACTTCTCGGAGCAGGAGTTCTTGGAGATCGAAACGCCGAATTTGACCAAATCAACGCCAGAGGGTGCGCGCGATTTCCTCGTGCCCAGCCGGCTCCATCCGGGATCGTTCTATGCCTTGCCTCAGTCTCCCCAGCTGTTCAAGCAGCTCTTTATGATCGGAGGCATGGATCGCTACTATCAGATCGCCAAGTGCTTCCGCGACGAAGCGCTTCGCGCCGACCGACAGCCCGAGTTTACGCAGCTGGATATGGAGATGGCATTCCCCAACGGCAAGGATGAGATCCTTGAAGTCCTCGAAGGCGTGTTCGCTCGCATCTTCAAAGAGAACCTCGGCTTGGAGCTTTCACTTCCCTTCCCCCGACTGACGCATGCGGAGGCCATGCGCCGGTTTGGAACCGACAAACCGGACTTGCGGTTCGGAATGGAGATTCAGGACATCTCCACGCGGGTCGCGGAGTGCGGCTTCAAGGTCTTCTCAGGGGCCGTCGCCTCAGGCGGGACCGTCGCCGGCATCTGCGCTAAAGGCTGCGCGAGTTATTCGCGGTCGGTTCTCGATCAGTTGCAGGATATTGCCGTGCAAGCGGGCGCCAAGGGCATGGCGTGGCTGAAGGTTGAGACAGACGGAATCAACGCGCCAATTGCCAAGTTCTTCGACGAGGGCGAGTTGAAGGACCTTGCCAAAGCCTTCGATGCCGAAGCTGGAGATTTGATCCTCATCCTCGCCGGCCAGGGGATCGAGGCTCCTCTCGGCGCTCTGCGGCTGGAGATCGCCAAGCGCGAGAATCTGGCTGCAGATGAATGGAACTTCCTTTGGGTCACGGATTTCCCGATGTTCGAATTGAACGAGGAAGGATCCATCACCAGTTCGCACCATCCGTTCACCTCGCCGCTGGACGAGGATTTGGATCGCTTGGAAGCCGAGCCATTGAACATCGCTTCCAATGCCTATGATCTTGTGCTCAACGGCACCGAACTCGGGAGCGGGAGCATCCGTATTCATCAGCGGGAGCTTCAAGAACGCATCTTCAATCTTCTCGGCATCTCCGCTGAGGAGGCAGAGCTACGCTTCGGGTTCTTCCTTCGCGCACTCGACTATGGCGCGCCGCCTCATGGCGGATTCGCCTTCGGGCTGGATCGACTCGTGATGCTGATGGCCGGCATGTCGTCGCTTCGTGATGTGCTTGCCTTCCCCAAGACTGCGGCTGGCGTCTGCTTGTTGACCGAGGCGCCAATGCCTGTCGCAGACGAGCAATTGTCCGAACTCGGGCTTCAAACTCAGTCTGGATGAGATCGGCAACCCGGGTCGAACGTGCGTTCCTCGTCCTTGCCGTTGCCGCATGCCTCGTGCTCGCGGTTGTGCTAATTGGGAGCTTGGATGAGATCACGTTTCGACCCGGGAGGCCGTTGGTCCGCTCGGCACCCGATACTGAAGCGGAGTCAACACAAGCCGTATCAACTCAGCGACTCACTCGAGGAGAGCTGATCGCGGCCTATGCCCTCGCAGGTTTCACGCTTCTTTCAATCGGAGGCGTCGTTCTGTTTCGTCGGCTTCGCCGACAATTCCTGCAGTACTTGTTCTTCTTTGCGGCCTCCGTCCTGCCGCTTCTGCTGGGCGCCTTCCTTCTGGCCCGGTTGTTTGCTCCGCGCCTTTCCGACTCGCCCGAGGTGGCCGCCGAAGGCCCATTGCTCACGAGCCCTCTCTTGTCGAACCCTCCGACTTGGCTCCTTGCTGCGGCCTCCGGTCTGCTCTCACTGTTCATCCTGTGCACCATTGTGTTCTTGCTCAAACGATGGCACTCCATTCGTCGCCATCTCGCTGAACGGTCGCAGGAGAAAGCCCAACAGGAGATTCAGCTGGAGACATTGGCAGATTATGCGAGAAAGACAGCCACACGCATTCGCAAGGGGAACCCACTTCGAGGAGAAGTCATCCGCTGCTATCAAGAGATGGATCGGCTGCTTGCACGAGCAACCCCCTTCAAACCCACGTATCTCACCCCTCGCGAATTCGAGAAGTCCCTCCTGAATCGTGGCATTGATTCGGAACATGTGCGTCAACTGACAGAGTTATTCGAGCTTGTTCGGTATGGCTCCCGGGATGACGAGCAACTCGCCGAACGTGCGCTCACGTGTCTAGATCAAATCGAGGCTCGCTATGGATCACAAGACCCGAGCAAAGCCTAAAGCAGGGGTTTGGAGAATCTCTCTCTTCATCGTCGCCCTGCTGGCGCTCACATGTGTCTTTCTCTTCATCTACCGAGATGCACTTCATCATCATGTCGTTGGACCTGCCTTGGAGGCGTATTTCCACGTTCGATACTACTTGACGTTTATTCCTCAGGGACTTCTATGGGGACTGCCGTTTGCGGTCTTGGGGTTCATCGCGCTACGCCGCTTGGTCCGACATTCCCGTTCCGGTTCGGAGGATCTCTCACCTTCCGTACAACCCTACTACACACAGTCGCCCGCATCCGCTGAGCTGGAAAAACTCGATGCGCTGATCCAGCGCGCACGGCACAGCCGATTTGCACGCGTTCGCGTCGCTCGCACGTTGAGCGAAATTGCCGTGCGTTTAATTGCCCAAAACGAAGGAATCCCCGTGGCGACGGCACGCAATCGCCTTTCAGGAGGAATCTGGAGATCGACGACAGCTGTGCACGAGTTCCTCATCCCCCGCAGGCACTACGCCTCACGGGCCAAAGCAGCTGAGTTCCACGAGGCCCTGCATGAGACCATCCGCTATTTGGAATCCTACGATCAGTTCGAAGCGCCCTCCACACAACAGGAGCAAAAGGAGATGCCGTGAGCACGCGCTTTCGATTTCGCATCAGCTTCGCGCTGTCCCTGGCTCTGCTTGTCGCCGGATTACTTCTCAAGCATTCTCGGCTCGCTCTTCTATCGCTGCCCGGATTCTTCTATGCGTTTGGATTGCTGGTATCTCACCTCCTGCTTCCCGGATCTTCCTATCGAGTCAGCCGCACACTGAGCCGATCACGTATGGTGGAAGGTGATTCGACGCAGATCACCGTCGAACTAGAAGCTCCTGAGTCCTCCACAGCGACAATTCTCGTGGAGGATTCGCCCCCAAGCGGGGCAGTCCTGCTTTCCGGAGATCCTCGATTCATCGGACGAATCGCCCCGGAGCAGAAGGAACAAGTGCTTCGATACACGATCCAGGGACGTCGCGGAGAGCATGAGTTCGCGCCGTTGCGCGTGACGACATGGCCCTGGTTCGGGCTCGCCTTCGCAGAGTCGCATGTTCATGCTCCTGGAGATCTGAGGGTCCTTCCCCATGTAGAGGGAATCGATGAAATCCCCATCCATCCGCCTCGCACGCGAGCCTTCGCTGGCCCTATCCGTGCGCACGCACCCGGCTCTGGAATCGAGTTTTATGGCTGCCGCAACTACACACCGGGAGATGACATCCGCCGCATCAACTGGCGGGCGTTCGCCAGGACCGATGAACTTGTAATCTGCGATTTCGAACAGGAGCAGATTGCGGACGTGAGTTTGATTCTCGATGCTCGGCGGCGTTCTCATGCACAAATCGGCGAGGTATCCACATTCGAGGCAGCGATCCGCGCATCCGCAAGTCTGTCACACAGCTTCTGCATCCAAGGGCACAGTACCGGACTTCTCATCTATGGAGATACCATCGATTGGGTCTTCCCTGGCATTGGCCGCGCGCAGGATGACCGTATCCAGGATGCCCTCAGCCATGCCAGACTCGCGGACAAACTCCCCTTCGAAGAGCTTCGGAGAATCCCTACGCGCTTGTTCCCCGCCCGATCGCAATTGGTGCTCATCAGCTGCCAGTTGGACGATGATGACATCGAGACGCTTGCCCTTCTCAAGGAACGGGGCTATGCCCTTCTCCTGATCTCCGTCAACACGATCCCACTGGAATGCGACCACCTTCCCGGACTTGACGCGGAGACGGAGGCCGTACGTATCGCACAGTTGCGAAGGGGTTTATACCACCGTTCTCTGCTGCGTTTTGGTCTGGATGTCGTCGATTGGGATCCCCGATTCCCCCTTAGACACGCCCTCAGACAAGTGGCCTTGCATCGAGGGAGGCAATCCCGATGATCGGCTATGCCATTGCACTCTCCGCCTTCGGATGGGTTCCTCTGATCAGTTTCGCACTTCTGTCAGGACGCTTCCTCCTTGCTGGGGGCGCTTCGTTGCTCGGCATTGGATGGCTCGTGGGGCTTGTCGTTCGATGGCGTCCAGGAGTTCTCGCGGTCGGCCTGGTTCCCATCGTAGGGTTTTGCATCTTCGCTCTTCAAGTTGGAACACCGTTTCTCTTTTGCGTTACCTGTTTTGCCTTCGCACTTCACAGCTGGGATCTAGCGGTCGTTTCGCGCGGATTTCCTGATCGCTCGCATTCGGCGACCCGACGACTCATACATCGGTACAGTCTTCGTGCGTATGTGATCGCTGGCCTCGGAGTCGGTCTCGTTTTTCTTGTGCGCCGGCTGTCCGTTGAACTTTCATTCGGGACCGCATTTCTTGGGCTTGTCGTGCTGCTTATTCTTCTTCGCACGATCTACCGCCGTGCGAAGAACCTGATCCATACTCCACCCTCAGAGACGGAACACCGCAGGCAACGTCGGCTCAAGAAAAAAGCGGACGGCCATGGCCGCCCGCTCGAAGAATTCAAACGTATGCTCCGGAGATTATCGCGGTAGCGTCAATGCCCCCGTGATTCCCATGACATGACGCGTGCCACTCGAATAGCCGGACACCTCGCCGTACAGCGTCGGCAAGATTGACGTATACGCAGGGCGCAGCCGGTATGAGAAGGTTGCCGTCTCATCGGCTTCGTACATACTCATCCAGACAATTTCGATCTGCCGCTCGTCCATATTCGGGCGAGCCAAGGCGCCACCGGCATCCACGATCTCCACCGCCCAGCCATCCGGGATGTTTTCCTCGATGCCCACCGAAGAGAACCGCTCGTTCATGGTGACGGTGATCAAAACGTAGATTGCGCCATCCGACTCCACGAGCAGTTCTCTCACGGCCACTGCGGGAACGGCTCCCACGACGATGCCTTGCTTGGCAACGCTGGTGCGGCCGCCGGCATCACGCACCGTGAGGACGACTTCATAGAATCCATCCTCATCAAACGAGTACGTCACCAGTTCCTGATCCGTATCGAATTCGGGGTCTCCATCGTTGTCGAAGTCCCAATAGTAGGTAAAGTCGCTGGAGCCCAAGCACGACTGGCAAACCTCGAAGTTGATGATCTCGCCAGCCTCGGGATTGTAGGTGGATGGGTCGAAGTCCGCCTCAAATGCGGATGCAGTCGCGGCGAACACAAGAATCAGACCGATCGACCCTAAGTGCGCGATCCATCTGTTTTTCATTCCCCCTCCTTCTTATCACTTCCACGAACCGCTCCCCCTAGGGGAGCGGATCGTGTACAGAACTTCCGGTAAGCCAGTAGGCGATCAGATCCTGCATGGTCAGCAGATCGATGCTCACGCCTCCGGCATTGGGAACCTCGTCGCCCGAGAGCCACAGAGAGACCGCGTACTGAATCTGATCAAAGGCGATCAACTCCTGCAGGCAAGGATCCAGCTTAGAGGTCGCTGTGTCCCATCGAGAAATCACGACGGGAACAGGCAACACGCGTGCAGTCGTCACTCTGTCCTCGCCCGAGACCTGAAGCATCACTCGCGGCGAAGAGCTTCCGACTGTACCCGACATGTTCGCCTGAACCAGATCATCGCTGATGGTCGCCGGCGCGGTCAGCGTGTACTTGATCTCACGCTGTTCGTTGATTCCGTCGTCCATGAACTTCTCCAGGAAGAGCCATTCCATGGTTTGCCCATTCTGACGAAGGGTTGCACCGTCGTTGTCCACCTCAGCGAACGTCCATCCAGCCGGAATCGTTTCAGAGACCGCCAGTCCATTGAGTAGCGTATTGACGGACAGAACGATTGAAACTTGCACGACGCCCTCCGGCACGGTCCAGTCATCGGGCATACAGGTGTTGATGACTCGCTCGGCAAGCACGCTAGGAAGGATGTCGACGGTTTTGGAGTACGATTCCTCCTTGCCCTCGTCATCCACGACGAACAGCGTGACTTCGATCTCTTTGGGCTCTTCAAAGGCGTATTCGGTATCCGAGAACTCGGTCTCCCGATCGATGATGCCGTCGCCGTCGAAATCCCATTTGTAGAGCTCGATATCGCCGTCCAGATCGTAGGACATGCTGGCATCCAACATCGTCACAACGCCCAAATGCGGACGATCGTACTCCGCCATCGTTTCAGGATCTCGAAGGACAAAACCCGCGACTGGCGCGGCATTGCCGACCGTGATCTCTTCTTCGTAGGCGATCGATTTCGATCCACGATCATCCGTCACGATGAGGCGCACCGTATAGGTTCCCCGCTCGATGAATCGGTATTCCGGGTCCTGCAGCCCAGAAACCGCTTCATCGCCGAATTTCCACTCCCATCTCACGATCTCGCCATCATCGTTCGTATCGTCCGATGCATCGGTGAACGTGATAATCTCGGCGGTCGTCGGGTTCAGAGGTTCGTAGTCGAACATGGCGATCGGCGGCCAATTCGGCGGAGGGAAGACTTGGGAGATCTCGACGCCTCGGAAATCCGTATAGGTGACGATCAGATCCAGATCGTCCGCCCATGCGCCAACTTCCGCGGCCTCGATCTCCAAGACAAACTCAATTTCCTGATCGATGAGCAAATCGGAGATGCGCCAAATCGCCGACGTAATACCGTCTTGATCTGTGTCGATGCGATAGGCCTTGGGTTTCGAGTCCACAAGAGACAACCCTTTGGGCAACTCTTTTTCGATTCGAACATCCGATGCGACGATATCGATATCGAGGTGCTCTTTGATCTGCGCGAGCGCCATTTCCGAAGGCCGGGGGTAGTACAGTCCGTCCGTGTCCTCGGCAAAAGATTCCAGCAGATTCCGGTTGATCAAGGACCCGATCCCAATCGAGATGATGCGGATTCCCAAATCCGACGCGATCACACCTTCCACATCCGGTTCAATGCCCACATTGCTCTGACCATCGGACAGCAAGATCTCCACGAGAATGGCGTCCTCGCGGCCAACCATGGTCAACTCTCGGCGTGCCAGTTGCATCGCATCGCCCAGCGCGGACTTCCCTTCGTTCTTGAGATCGCCAATCGCCGTCTTGAGGACCAGGCGATTCTCAGTCAGCGGAATCTCCAATCGAGCGTTGGTGGCGTAGGAAACCAACCCGATACGGTCGTTGGCATCGAACTGCTCAATGAGATCGAAGGCGAAGGCTTTCGCGGAAGAGAGATCGGCTGTGGCAGACGTATCGAAGATCAGCATGCAGTCGATCGGGAAACCTTCCACGGGCCCCAGTCCACGAAGAAGCAGGGTCAAATCCACCGTTTCCGGCAAACCTGTCACGCCTTCTTCCAGTTCAGCCCACGCAAGGGACTGTTGGACATGAATTCGTTCTCCTGCCAGCGTTCCGACGCTTAGCGCCAGCACGAGCAGAAAAAGGAGGGCGGCGAGAGGTCCGCCTCTCGCCGCATTGTTGGTCGTTCTCATACTATCATCTCCCTAGACGGGCTTCGCACAGAAAGCGTCGCCGTTAACCGTCGCAGGTCGATGTATCCGGATCGCAAGGCCCATCAGGAATGCTGGGCAGCGGCTCACAGATATTGGTATTGGTCAGCCAGTAGGCGATGATCTCCTTCAGCATGTGATAACCAACGGTTTGGTCACACGTGCGTGGCACAACCTCGTCTTCCAACCAGAAGGCGATGGCGCGCTGGACTTGCTGGAACGAGATCTTGTCCGACAGAGTAATGTCGAGCACGTCGTTCTCAACGTCCCATCGAGAGATCGCTACCAGGACCGATACGCAGTCGCTTACATCAACCCCACTATCTCCAGTCACCACGGTTTCCATGCACGGCAGCCCGGAATCGACCAACCCGTAAATGTCGTTGCTGCTGGCGTAGCATGGATCGGATGCCGCGAGCTCAATCGCAGAGGACTGAGGCACTTCCACCTGGTAGATGATGGTTTTCATCGTACCGGCAGGCACCTTGCTCGGGAACACCCATTCGGTCTTCGACGGCTTGTAATAGAAACCGCCATTATCGATCGGAATGACCTTCCATCCCGTCGGCAAGTCTTCTTCCAAACCGACACCATAAAGGTCTTGGTCGGCCCAGATCTCCACCTTCACGGTGAACGTACTGCCCGCCTTGTCTCCACCCGGACCGTAGTAGTTCAACAGGATGTTGTTACACGGAACAGGCGTCGAAATCGTTCGCACAGCCGTAATGTCGGCGAGCGGAACGAGCGGAAGCGGCAGATCCACCGGCGTACAGGTATAGGAGTAGGCCGAAAGCTCTTTCATCATGTGGATGTCGATCATGGCGCCCTGAGTCCACGGCACAGGCTCATCGTACGTCCACATCTCAAGCGCTCGCTCCAACTGCTGCGGGGCGATCTTCTGCGAGAGACGCAGATCGATGTAGTCGTCCGTGTCGAAGCCGACGCGCGGCACCAGGTGCGCGATCGCCGTCTTCATGTTCAGCGCGTCCGTGATCTCGATTTTGGCATCACCCTCGACCGGCAAATCGAATGCAGGCGACATCGACTGCAGAATACCGGAGATGGTGAAGCAAACCGGAAGCGTGGTCGCAATCAGTTCATGCGACTCAGGAACAGTCACTTCGTAGGTGATGACCTTGGTGGTGTTGGCTCGAATCTGATCGACAAATACCCACTGCGCTGTGGAGCGCTTAAAGGCGGCTCCCGCGTTTTCGAGGGGCTTAATCTTCCAGCCAATCGGCAGTGTTTCGTGCAATCCGACACCCGCCAGATCCATTTGAGGTTCAATCCGAACCACGACCAAGAACGTGCTTCCCGGCAAGGCTTGGACCGTCGAAATCGTCCGTGTAATCGTCACGGCCAAGTCGGATACATCCAAGGTTACCGACGCACGATCGGTCGCGCCTTCGTTGTCCGTCGCACGTAGCGAGAGGGTCTTCAAGCCGGCGGTGGTAAACGTCGTCGTCACAACGGGGTCCGTCGTGGCTTGATCGTAGAGACCGTCACCGTTGAAGTCCCACTCGTACATCACGATGGAGCCATCCGGATCGAAGCTGCCGGAAGCATCCAGTGTGATGGGCTCGTTGATGCGAGGTTCGGTCGGAGATACGAAGAACGCCGTTGCCGGCGGTTCATTCTGAGCCGCCCCAATGATGATCGGATCGATCAAGTTGAGCGCGATCTCCGTGGGACCGACGATGTTGCCGGTGAGGAACTTCACCTGAGTAATCCCGCTTGTGAACTGCGGGAACAATGAAACTTCGAAGTCCACACCCATCGGACCCAGCACCATTCCGTCACCACGCGCCTCGTCCCATGTCCATGTGACGCTGCCTGTGGGTGGCGTGAGTGCCCATGTGTCGCGGAAATCGAACTCGTCATCCTGAACGATCCAGTTCGCGCCTGCAGGAACGCCCGAGAGCGTCATGCTTACAGCGCCTGCAGTACCCGCGCCACCACTGAGAAGCACAAACAGCGAAATCTCTCCACTAATCGTGTTCCGATAGAGGAACATGACCGCTGTATTTGCTTCTTCAAACCCTGTGTTGGATTGCGTATTCGCGAACGCATAGAAATCTGCCGCTGTACCGGCATTCTCTAGAGGCGTGATTGGAACACGCGTTTCCCCCTGACTAACAGTATAGAAGCCGTCTCCCTGCGCTACACCCGCTAACGGAAGGAGGAGAACGACCACTGCCAGAAGGAAGAAAAGGCCATAAAGGACCTTATGCACCTTCATTAGCAACCTCCTTTGTTGGCTGTCTCATCTTTTTTGTATGCAATCAAAAGCAGCAATCCATCCAGACTTTAGCAGATACCTCACCTGCAAGTCTGTAACACCGATTACGCTGTCGATGCCTCCTTTCATCAATGGTTCTGCGTTTTCACAATGCCACGGCAAGCTGATAGAGCGCCGAATCAATGGCTCCCTTGGCCGCCTCCACAGGGTCTGCGGTCAGCAGTGAGAAGAGCGGACGATCGTCATAGGTCACGGTCGTCGTGAACTCAACATCTCCCTGCGGACTGAACACGGTCGCGAAGACCGCGACGGTAGCTTCCTTTTCAATCCCCAGAAGAAGCCCCAGCGGACTGATCAGGATTTGCAGCGATGTATCAAGAAAGGACGTTGCTCCCAGAAGGAGAAGAGACCGCTCGGGTTTGTACGAGAGCTGATTCTCCCATCGAACAACGCGCAGCATCACGAGGTGATCCGCACCAAGGGCGGAAGCCAAGTTGCGCATGCCCTCCACTGTGATGCTGTTTCCGACATACGTATTGGTGACCCGCTGCGCATGCATCAACTCACCCTGTGAGCAAACATTGGCACCGGTAATGATGGCGCACTTCTGCGCCGCGTAATTCGTGATCAATTCAAGATCGCCCGTCGGGACTGCGGCCGCCGACTGGACAAAGACAGCGATTTTCTGTGATTGAGCGAGACAATTCGTAGCTGCAAGCAGCACGATCATGCCAACGAGTACCACGACTGTGCAGCAATGTCTTTGTTTTAACATACTTCTCCCCACCACCCGTAGATTCCTTTCACTGTGCAGGAGTCTAGCTCAGGGGGCAGGGAGCCGATAGGAAGGCTGTCGACGCACTCTTCCATCTTTGTCTAGGGGGGGCTGGACAAATGTCCCCTATAGCCCCTTGCGGCATCAGTGTGGGCCTAGATTAGGTAGGGTATGGGTTTTCGTCCACTTCACGCAATCACTCAGCGCAAAGATGGGATACCTTCACAATCCGAATATAATGCGGGATGTGAAGGAGGGCGCCGATGGCCGAACAACCCCAAAAAGACTTTCTCAAGAAGGAATTCAAGCTTGATTGGGTTATCTCAGATGACCTGCGAGCTGTGTATGCGAATCACATGTTGGTGTCGCATCAGGATGGTCAGTTCATTCTGAGCTTTGGTGAAGCCAATGTCCCCCCGATGTTGGATGAGTCTGATTTTGAGAATGCTGGAGACAGCCTTCCATGCCGTGTATTCCTTCGAATTGCGCTTCCTACCAGCAGGATTCCAGGGATGATCAAGGCGCTACAGACGAATTACGAGGGGTATTTGCGAGAGTCAAACTCGGGTCTGTTCAATGTTGAAAGCGACACGGATGACTAATTGCGAGAATCATATACGCATGGATGACAAGAACAGCGCGGTTGCACTGAGATCCACAAGCACGAGCACGACAGCCATTGATATTGGCTCGTCTGTAACTGTTTCTAGTGAAGTCGTCCGTGTTAGAGCTGGGCAGGTACTCATGACTCGCGATCAAGCTGTTGCATTAGCAGGCGCGTCTCTCACCGTGAGAGATGTAATTCGCGAGGCATTGGCTGGAAGCAAGCGCCAGGCCGAGTACTCGGCGTTCTACAACGCGTTTCTTCTTAACCAGCTTTCTGAACAGGAGTTTGAGGCTTTGTCAGAAGGGTTTGCAGTGACTGAGCAGTATTCTGACGATGACCTAGCAGAGAGAATCCAAATCCTTATCGACGAGATTGGGGAGAAGTTCCTGCCCGAGCAATTGGCGTTTATGTTCTCCTCTCCGCTACTCCAAATCGACCGGGTACTAGAAAGACTTGATGCCGTTTCATGAGGTTGGAGCGTCATTAGAGGGGCGTGTGCTTAAGGGCAAGGCCCGCAAGCTAACGCAAGCTCCGCCTGAGAGGTGTGCAATCCTGGGTGGTCTGCTTCATGTGCATGTGTTGCGCGACTCAGTTCATGTCACAGTAAAAACCGCGCTGAGGCGGGATGACATTTATAGGGCTGAAGAGTCCCATAAGCAAAGAGGAGACAGGCTCGAAGCTTATCGAGTGAACCTGCTCACAAGCAAGCCCCTCAAGCCTGCAAGCCGGAACGTGAAGAAGGGATCTTCAACCCACAAAACTCAGTTCTTCAACACCAAGAACTACGCGCATGCAGTCATTGCCGCGTCTCTTCACAAACACACGTAACTATGCTGATACTGACTCATCCTCCAACGGAATCCCCATTCGTTTCATCTGTCTGATTAGTGCCCTGCTCATAATCTCAGATTCCGAGTCACCGCTGAGAAGTCACGCTCTCTAGAGCTACCGGAATCAGGTTGCGGTGGCCAAAGAGCTATTAGTATGATCGTTTGCTTTCGGACTTGTGACACGCCGGCTTTTTTTGCATTCGCCACGGCACTTGCATGTCATGCTCATCGAGTCTCCCTGCTATGGCAAATCGCACGCATTCTCGCAATTGCGCCACACTGCAACATGGATGAATTCCAGTTGGCCTTACTCCAGGGAGATCACTATGCAGTTATCGAAGCGGAACCCGTTGTAGTCCCCACCTCTTGGACTTCTAAACGCTAGCCCCGGTTTCCCTTGACTGTATGTTGTATCAGTGAAAGTGCTTCTGAGCACATCATTGACATAAAACCTGTATGTGTCTCCCTGTGCCTCAACAGAAGCGTTGGCCACCCCTTCGCTTGGCCATCCAGGCTCAACCTCGCCTCCTGTTCGGACAACTTCACCATTGGCAAATACTGAGAAGAGAAACCGATCGTTTGATGCCCAAGCCACGACTTTGTTTAGGTCATCTTGTGCGTGAAGCACAAAACCCTGGTATTTGCTTCCTTCCCAGGTACCGAACTCAATATCTGCTTCGATACGGTAGTTATCCCAGTTGTCTCCTCCACGAACATAAGCAAAGACATCATCGCCCCAATAGTTGTTCGTCAAGTGCAACCAACCGCCAAGAGCTTCCCAGCTCCCCGATGCGAACTGCCAGTCAGGGTCAGTACCATTCTCGAAGTCGTCAGAAAACAATACATCGCTTGGATTTGGAACAGAGGGGGCTGGGGCCGGATCAGATGGTATTAGATCGGGGATGCAGCCAACCAATAGGAAAGGTAGAACAATCACTAACAATGCCAGGAAACGTCTCATGTGCATTCCTCCTCAAACCACACAATACCATAGAAGGAAAAACAAGAGCAATGTCCCATGTGGTCACACGAGGCATCTTGCGCATCCTGGCCGCCGTTCGGCTAGCTGACCTGCTACATCCTACTTAGCGGAGAGAGGATTAACCTCTCCGTTACCATTTCGGGCTCCCAAGTCATGCCACTCAGGACAATCCTCCTGGTATGGCTTGCATTCCCTTCGGAGGACCCCTTTCCTCGCCGCAACCTACGAGTGTGAAGCCTCGCTAGCGCTAACGATTCGGCCTTACCCATTGGCTCGCTTGACCTCGCCTTGAGGGTTCGGCGGGGGTTGGGTTCATAACCTGCCCGATGAAGCTGAGCAAGATAATCACCCCCTTTGTGGCTCAAGGCTGAGCCACGCGCTGATATAACATATGTGTGGAATCGTTTCACAAAGAGGGAGATATAGCTGCCATCTATTCGTGAATCGTCGTCAAGCTACGGATCTCGCATCAACAATCCAATCTCAAATACCGTTTGATGTGCTAAAAAGTTAAAGGTGACATGTGTCCCTTCCGGAGTTTCGCGGGCAACGTGCATGTCTCATGCCACTAAGGCGCTACTTCGCGGTGTCTTTCCCATGAAGTGGCGCACAAAAAAAGCGGCCCCGATATGGGGCCGCGAGCATAGCTGATTCAACCTAGGTTTTCAGGCGTCAATCTCCAGCTCTTTGGGACTTTGCGGGCCATGCGGATGCGCGGGGCCCTCGTAAACCTTGAGTTTGCGGAGCATGCTCTTGCCGAGCTTGCTCTTGGGAAGCATCCGACGGATGGCTTCCTTCACCGGCATGGTCGGACGTTTCTCGATCAGTCGGCGGTACGTCAGCTCCTTGAGTCCGCCGATGTAGCCGGAATGGCGTTGATAGAGCTTCTTATCCCACTTCTCTCCCGTCAGATCAATGCGCTCGGCATTGATGACGATCACGTAGTCCCCGGTGTCGACGTGGGGCGTGTAGATGGGCTTGTGCTTGCCCTGCAGGATGACGGCGATTTCCGTCGCCAGGCGACCCAATCGCTTGCCATCCGCATTTACAACATACCACTCTCGATTCCAGCTCTTACCTATCTCTTCGTTTTTGGCCACAAACGTGCGTTGCATCTCACCGCTCCTTAAAGTCGTTCTTAACGGGGCCGCGATTATAGCTGCGCGAAAACCCGGATTCAAAGGGGACTCACGCCCTCCACATCGTGGCTTCCGGTTCAGGTCCCACAGAAACAAGGGTGATGGGAACCCCAACCTCACGCTCGATGAAGGCTATATACTCCATCACTGCGGCCGGCATGTCACTCAGATCCCTCACTTGGCTGATGTCGTCATCCCATCCCGAAATCGAGGCATACTCCGGCTCGCAGCGCTCCAGGATCTCTGCAGAGAGAGGGAACTGCGAGATGGCCTCGCCCTCAAGCCGATAGGCCGGGCACACCTTGATGTCCCCAAATCCTGACAGCACATCGAGTTTGGTGATCGCGAGTGATGTACAACCATTCAATCGAACGGCGTATTTCAGAGCGACCAAATCGAGCCATCCGCAATCACGAGGCCGCCCGGTCGTCACACCGAACTCTCCCCCCACCGAGCGGAGGCGCTCTTCGACCTCGCCATCGACCCGTGTCGGAAAGGGGCCTGCGCCGACGCGCGTCATATAGGCCTTGAACACGCCCAACCGATCCGCGACATCCGGTGAAGGGATGCCGATCGAATTGCTCAATCCTGCGAACGTCGTCGAAGACGATGTCACGAACGGGTAGGAGCCGTGATCGACATCCAGTAGCGTTCCCTGTGCGCCCTCGAAGAGGATGTCCTCCTCATTCTCAAAGGCATCCATCATGGCCGATGTCGCATCCCCAACGAACGGAAGCAGCGGTCCGGCCTGCTTCATGAGATCGTCCAAAAGATCTTTTGCATCCAGCTGCTGAACATCTGAGTCCGACGGCCATGCCTGCTTCAATAGGTCAACGGAGGCCTGCAAGCGACTTAGAGCGATGTCCGGATACAGGAGATCTCCAGCCCGAAGACCACGTTTGGCCGCCTTATCGCGGTAGCAGGGGGCAATGCCACGTCGCGTCGTGCCAAAATGCTTCCCCGATCCTTCCAGGTCTTCCTGTAATCGATGGTAGGGAAGAACCACGTGAGCGTTCTCCGCGATCAGCAACTGTGGACTCCATCCGAGGTGCTTGGAGAGCGACTGCCATTCGTCACAAAGCACGGCAAAATCGATGACCATCCCGCTCGATAGGATTGAAAGCGTGTCCGGGTAGAACGCGCCCGCCGGAATCAAGTGGGTGCCGAATTTGACGCCGCGATCGATTACCGTATGCCCTGCATTGGCTCCCCCATTGAAGCGAACGATGACACGCGCGTCCTTGGCGAGCAAATGCGTAATCTTGCCCTTGCCCTCATCGCCCCACTGCAAACCCAAAACAGCCGTTGACATTCGAATCCTCCTACCCAACATCTCCAGAGACCCGAGCCAGACCAAGCGTCATGGTCATACCGTCAAACTCGATGGTTTCGGAATACTCCGCACCGGACGTCGCTCCTTCGTCGATCGACGTCGCTAGGACTTCCTCCGCGATTGCTTCGCGATGGGCATCGATCAATGCCTGCAGCGTCTCGTCAGCCGAATACATGACCTCGATACGGTCTGTCACTTCGAAATTCGCGTTCTTACGCGCCAATTGAATGCGATGGGTCAGCTCGCGTACCTGACCTTTCATTCGGAGCGCATCATCCAACGAGGTATCGAGAAGAACGCGAACCCCTCCCTCTTCGGAAATTACCAGATGCTCAGGCATGGTGTGCTCGTAGCCCACATCCTCCTCGTGGATCTCAACCGACTGGCCGTTGAGATCCACCTGAAGGCGGCCGTCTTCAAAGGCAAGTTCATCCGAGCTCCTCCCACGAATCCACTCTGCGGCGGCCTTGCCGAGCGGCCCCAGTCGCGGACCGAGTGTCTTGAAATTGGGCACGGGGATTGCCTCGAACAGCGCATCCAACGACGCCATGACCTCTACAGCCTCCACGTTGAGCTCCGTACGAACGAGTGCCGCCAGGGTGTCCGGAAGCTCCTCTTTTCCTTCAACCAACGCCTTGGCAAGGGGTTGCCTCACCTTGAGTTGCGCTTGATTCCGCGCCTGATGCCCCAAGGCGACAACCTGCCGCACCCACGTCATTCGCGTTTCCAGCGACTCATCCACCGCCTGTGCTTCCGTTTCCGGATACGTGCACAGATGAACCGATTCGGGATCCTCGGCGCGCCGCAATGGACGGTAGACGGCCTCAGCCAGGAACGGGATGAAGGGCGCCGTCAACTTGGCGATCTCCACAAGGACCGTTCGCAGCGTTTCGTAGGCGGCCAACTTGTCGGGGCCCATACCGCCGCGCCAGAATCGCCGTCGGGACAATCGAACGTACCAATTCGAGACATCGCCGACCAAGGCCTCAATCGCCGCCGTCGACGTGAGGACATCGTAGGCGTCCAGTGCCTCGTTCACCGTCTTCACGGTTGAAGCGAGCCGCGAGAGAATCCAGCGATCCAAGACGGACAACGAGGTCTCGTCATGAGACTGTGCATCAGGATCGTATCCATCGATCGACGCATAGAGCGCGAAGAAATCGTACGTGTTCCTCAACGTATCGAGGAAGCGATAGAGCGGTTCCTTGATCTCGGCATCACCCAGGCGCTTCGATTTCCACGGAGCGCTGGAAGAGTACAGATACCAACGAAGGCAGTCAGCACCGTAGGGTTCGATCGCGTCCCAAGGGTCCATCACATTGCCCTTGCTCTTGCTCATCTTGATGCCGTTTTCATCGAGTCCAAGTCCGGTTCCGATGCAATTCTTGAAGGGCGCACGTCCATGGATGATGGTGCCCGTCGCCAACAGCGTGTAGAACCAACCCCGAGTCTGTTCCATGGCTTCACAGATGAAGTCAGCCGGGAAGTTGTCCTCGAAGACATCTTCATTCTCAAACGGGTAATGCCATTGTGCGGAATGCATCGATCCGGAATCGAACCACGTATCGATGACGTACGGCACACGTTCGGCCCGTCCACCGCAGTCGGCGCAGGACAGGTCGATACGATCCACATACGGCCGATGCAATTCGACGTATTCCGCCAGCGTTTTGTCAACAGCCCGCTCCACGAGCTCCGCGCGGCTTCCAACGCTACTCACTTGCCCGCAATCCGCGCACACCCATAGGTTCAGCGGGGTGCCCCAGAACCGGTCTCGTGACAGCGCCCAATCCTTGAGATTGGCGAGGAAACCGGCCAATCGGCCTTCGCCGACATGCGCAGGATGCCAATGGATGGCCGCGTTGTTCGCGATCATTTCATCCTTGACTTCGGTCGTCCGCACGTACCAGGAATCGCGTGCATAGTAGAGAAGGGGCGTGTCACAGCGCCAACAGAAGGGATAATCGTGCTCGTACGGCACCGACCGATACAAGAGCGCTCGCTCCGTGAGATCCTCGATGATACGCGGGTCCAGATCCTTGACGAATTCGCCTTCGCCCATTGGGAATGCAGCAGTGAACTTCCCCGTCAAATCGACGGGCTGAACAAACGGAAGGCCGACTTCTTGTCCCAACTGATAGTCGTCCTCACCGAAGGCCGAGGCAATGTGAACAATGCCGGTTCCATCTTCAAGATTCACGAAGTCAGCGGCATAGAGTCGATGCGCTGTGGGTTCGGAGGTGAGTTCGTAAGGCGGCGCGTATTTCAGTCCAACCAAATCGGCACCAGAGAATTCACGCAGAACGGAGTAATCACCCTCAAGCGTCTTCTCGACCAGGGTCTTGACGAGGATGAATCGCTCGCCATTCTGTTCCACCTCCACGTACGTTGCATCGGCGGCAACAGCGGCGGCAACGTTCGCAGGCAGCGTCCACGGAGTCGTCGTCCAGGTCAACACGGAGGTTCTGCCGCCTTCTGCAGCCTTGAAGGCGGCGTCTTCATCACTCACGATGGGCAGGCGGAGTGTGACGGTCGGATCCTCGACCGTCTTATAGCCTTGAGCGACTTCGTGGGACGAAAGCCCTGTGCCACATCGCGGGCAATAGGGCAGCGTCTTGTGCCCTTGGTACAACAACCCCTTGTCAAACATCTGCTTGAGCTCCCACCACACCGTTTCGATGTAGTCGTCCGTGTAGGTCACGTAAGCGGATTCGAAATCAATCCAGAAGCCCATCCGCTGCATCATGCGTTCCCAGTCGGACTTGTACCGCCAGACCGATTCCTTGCACTTCTCGACGAATTTCTCCACGCCATACGATTCGATTTCGGGCTTGCTGTTTACGCCGATCGCCTTCTCGACCTCGAGTTCCACCGGCAGTCCGTGCGTATCCCATCCAGCCTTTCGCCCGACATAGAATCCCTTCATCGTCTTATAGCGGGGGAAGAGATCCTTGTAGACCCTTGGCATCAGGTGCCCGAAATGGGGCTTTCCGTTGGCCGTCGGCGGGCCTTCGTAGAACACGTAGCGGGGTCCGTCGGTCGTTGCGTCCAAGGTCTTCTGGAACGTCTGATGCTTCTCCCAGAATCGAAGAACCTCGGCCTCTCGCTCGCCCGGATTTCGAACCAACTTCTCATAGCGTTTCATCGCAACTCCTTGCCTCCAACACAGCACAACAACTCACTCGTTCATCTCAAGTCAACGAAAAAAAAGAAGACGGGAACGCCCCTAGCGGGGCACGGGAATATAGATCAAAAGCGGCATGTAAAGAGCTTTGCGTGCGTTC
The DNA here is from genome assembly GCA_028277345.1 of Candidatus Bipolaricaulota bacterium. Classification (GTDB taxonomy): domain Bacteria; phylum Bipolaricaulota; class Bipolaricaulia; order UBA7950; family UBA9294; genus SPBW01. The sequence continues at coordinate 140,621 of JANQGM010000017.1, forward strand.
ATATCGTTCACGCGCCATCATAGCGATCGATTCTTCTGAAGTCAAGAACCCTTGCAGACTTCACGGTCCACCCCATCCTAGACACATGTCCTCTTCTGATGATGGACCGACGTTCACAACGGGACGACCCTAGGACCACATCCTCTTCACGCCGCAGCCTTACACTCCCCACATGATGAGGAACGTGACGATGAAGATATTGTTGGTTGTTGGCACGATGAGTCTCGTCGCCGTCGTGCTCTCCGGGTGCTTCGGCCCCACCCGTGGACCGCTCGCTGTTCTATCCAGCGCGATCATTTCCGGCACAGCACCGCTGGAGGTCGGATTCAACCTGTCGCTGACCTCCCATCCGGATGGGCGAGACATGACGTTTGAACTGAATTTCGGCGATGGGTCGTCGCCTGTCAGCGGGACCGCCTTCAACATCATTCTCGAACACACGTACGAAACGGCGGGAACGTATACAGCGACCTTGCTCGTCACGGACGACAAGGGACGATCCGGCATGGATTCGCTGACCATTACCGCCGAAGAGACGGGGCCGGAAGAAGGTCTGCTCATCGGCAACCTAGCGCCCGATTTCACAGCCAGCACAACGGATGGCGGAGAAATCACGCTTTCTGATTACCGGGGGAACGTCGTCCTCCTCGATTTCTGGGGAGCCTGGTGTGGTCCATGCAGAAATAGCATGCCCTATCTCGATAATCTGGTTACAAAGTACAGCGAACAGGGCCTTGTGGCCATCATCGTCTCAACCGATGTCAATAAGCAGGATGCCGTTGATTTCCTCGCGTCTGCGGGGTTAACCCAGTTTATCAGCGTCTGGGAAGCTGGCGGCAAGCAAAACCCGATCGATCTGTTGTACGGAGATGTGCCCTTCTATCCCACGACGTACGTGCTGGACCGACAAGGTGTCATTCGATGGATCAGTGTCGGCTATCCCGGCACGTTGACCGAACCCTTCCTTGAAAGCCTGCTCTAGGGCACGGAAGGGGAAGGCACCGGCCGCGCCGCTCGCCGCAACCAAAGGATAACGCCAATCGAGCCCAGCACGCCGACGAGGCTTCCGAAGGGAAAAACAGCGCTCAATCCCAGCACATCGACAACGGCGCCACAGACAACGGGACCGATCATTTGACCGGTCGCAAACGCTGAGCTGTGCAAGCCAGCGAGGGTCGCCATACCGTGCGATCTTCCCAACTCCGTTCGAATGGCCAGAATCGATGCGCGCGAGAATGCCGATAGCGCACCGATCGTGAAGACGACAACGATAATGCCGGTGAACGAACGCACCACGAGAACCAACAACAGCATCAGCGGCGCCGCGAAGCTTCCGAGAATGATCTGCGGATGCCGTGGCCAGCGGTCCGCCAGGAATCCAAAGGGAATCTGGAATACGCCTCCGGCGATGAAATAAGCGGACATGACGTAGCCGACTTGGAGCGAATCCCATCCCAGGACCGTCACGGCAAAGAGGGGATAGAACGCGTTGAACCCTTGCCGCCAGAAGCCACGCGTCGCCACGTACACCAGAATCGCCTTCACGGCGTCATTCCGTGCGATCTCCCTCAACGGCACGATGGCGCGTTTGGGCGCTTTTGCTGCCACGCGTGATTTGGCGTGATCGACGGGAACGGTGAGGGCGACGAGGAGAAGCGATATCAGGCTAAGCAAGCCCATCCCTGCGAATGCGGCGTGATAGGACCACAACTCCGTCAACACGCCCCCCAACAGCGGACCGAGCCCCACGCCGATGAACATGGAAGAATAAAAGAGGTTCATCATTCGCCCCTCTTTGCCCATCGGCGTGATATCGCCGACATACCCTTGAGCAATCGGCGTCACCATGACCGACGCCGCGCCCTGAATAATGCGAACGATCATCAGTTGCCAGGCGCTCCCCGCAAGGGAGTAGCAGAGCGAGACCGCCGCGAACGTGCCCAGGCCGGTGAGAAGAATCCGCTTTCGGCCGATGCCGTCCGATAAACGCCCTACAAAAGGGCCGAGCAGACCGCGGGACAGCGAAAACGATCCCATCACCAAACCGATCATTAGCCCGCTGGCAGAGAAGGTTTTGGCGTACAGTGGAAGAATCGGCGAAATAATGCCGATACCCAGCATGGCGACGGCCACCGCGACGAACAAGCTGGCGAATGTCTTCCACATGGGCACCCCCATCCAACAACACCTTATCCGCCCGATATGAACCTTTCCACGCGCCGGCGACACATACAAGGGATCCCAGTAGCATCGCGTCCTTTCGTTGATCGTGGACCCTATGCCACCTAAGATCAAACCATCTCACACGACGAGGTTGATCATGAAGAGCACCTTCGCAAACGTCGTCTCCAGCTTGCCCGCGGATTATGCGGATCTTCGATTCGAAGAAAATCGAAAGGTCCGCATCGTCTATGAAGGCAAGGAATTGTCGCAAGTCGCGACCACCCTGACATCCGGAGGTCATGTCCGCGCGTACGCCAACGGGGGCAAGGCCATCGCCTCCTTCTCCGACCCCGGGCGTGCCGGCCCCATCGCCGAGGCGACATGCGCATCGGCTGTGCTCGTGGGAAACAGCCGCGAGAAGAAGCTGCGCGTCGCCGACGCACCCGTCATTGCTGAGGACTTCTTGATCACCCCGCCTGTGGATCCGCGCGAAGTCCCTCTCAATGAGAAACTCGACCTCACCACGCACTACAACGAGTTGATCCTCAAGAATCCCCACGTCATCACGACGAACACGGTTTACGATGAGTTCACGTCTCGCCGCATCTTCGTCAACTCGGACGGTTCGGTCATTGAGTATGAGCTCGTCAACGTCGGCATTTTCGGCATGATCGTGACGAAGAAGGGCAATGTCGTGCAGCGCGTGCGATTCGCCTTCGGGGGCAATACGAACTACACGCCGTTGTTGGATCGCGAGGCCGATCTCGAAAAGCAGATCGCGAAGGCCTGTGAGCTTCTGGACGCGGAACCCGCGAAGGCGGGCATCTACCCTGTTGTCCTCGACCCGTCGGAGTCCGGCGTGTTCATCCATGAAGCGTTCGGACATCTTTCGGAAGCCGACGGCCTCCAAAACAACCCCTCGTTCCGCGCCAAACTTCAATTGGGGACGACTCTTGGCAAACCGATCCTCAATGTCACCGATGATGCGACTCTACCCGATTTGCCAGGCAGCTATCGCATCGACGATGAAGGCGTCCCCGGCATGCGAACGCCGCTTATCACGGATGGCGTTCTGTCAGGGCGCATGCACAATCGCGAAACAGCCGCCGAGTTCGGCGAACCGCTTTCAGGAAACATGCGCGCAGTTGATGTTCAATGTACTCCGATCGTTCGCATGTCCAATATCCTCATTGAAGCGGGCGATTCGTCGTTCGACGAGATGGTCGCCTCGATCGATGATGGCTACTACTTGGTCGGCGCCAAGGGCGGACAGACGTCGGGAGATCAGTTTACGTTCGGCGCCCAATGGGGCTACCGCATCCAGAGCGGCAAACTCGGGAACATGGTGCGCGACATCAACATGTCCGGAGAGTTGTTCTCGACGCTTCAAGCAACCTCGATGATCGGAAACGACGTGGCGTTTGGCGAACGTGGAGGATGTGGCAAGGGCGGTGGCGGCCCCATGCAGATGAACCGCAAATCCGGCAAGGGTTCTCCTCATATCAAGATCGACGCAGTGACGATTGGAGGGATCTAATGCACCCCATTATTGAAGCGGCGCGACAAGCCGTCGACCAAGCCGAGCTGTATTGGAATCGGGCTCATTCGATCTCTGTCCGGTATGAGAATTACCGTCTTCAGCAGGTCACTGAGAACGATGTATCGGAAACCTCTCTTCGCGTCATCAAGGACGGAAAGATCGGCTCCGCCTATGCCGTTTTCCCCGATCAAGAGGGGTTCTTGGACAATGCCGTGATCGGCTCCAAGTACGGAGATCCTGTACAGTACTCGTTCGCGGATGCCGCCGATTACCCTGCGCTGGACAGCTATGACGCGTCCGCCGCCAACCTCACGTCCGCCGATCTCATCGGAATGTGCGAGGACATCAAAACCAAGATCCAAAGCAAGCTGCCGGATGTTGCGCTCGGAATCGGCGCCGGACTCGAGGCAACCGAGTTGAGCGTTCAAACGACCCGCGGCGCTGACGCCGCCTCGAAGTCAACGAACGTGGGCTACTACTTCGGAGCCCCCTTCAAGGGCGCCGGCATCGGCGTGTACAAATTCGCCTCCGGCGTTCGCACGCCGGCCATCGACGACGCGCTCATCAACGAGTTTGTCGAATGGTACAATTGGGGCAATGCCACCTCGACGCCCTCAACAGGCCGACTTCCCGTCATCCTCGCGCCTGAAGCCGCTTTCTTGATGATGATGCCCTTCTTGTCGGGCGTCCGAGGGGAGGCCATCTGGAAGAAGACATCGCCACTGACCGAGCGCCTTGGCGAGCAGATCCTCTCTGAGAAGATCACCATTCGGGAGAATCCAACCCTCGCGGGCAGTACGGATGCACGCGCCTTCGATGATGAAGGCATCCCCTGCGCACCCTCAACACTGGTTGACCGCGGTGTGCTGAAGGATTTCTTGTTCGATCTGCGTTTCGGCGCGGCCATGGACCGGCCGTCAACCGGGAACGGATTCAAGCGGACCATGTTCGGATCGGGCAATGAAACAGCGACCAATCCGTGGTTCTGCTGCCCGACCGTTGATCCCGGAGATACGCCGTGGCAGGACATGATCAAGGGATTGGATGAAGGATTGCTCATCACAAATGGGATGGGCTTCCATTCCGGCAACTATCCTCAGGGACAGTTCGCCGTCCAGGCCGTCGGATTTCATATCGTTAACGGCCAGGTAGTCGGACGGCTGGATAAGACCATGATCTCCGGTAATATCTACGAGGACTGCAAGAAGATCGCCGCACTCAGTTCGGAAGTGGGCCCTTGCAGCGGCTTTCTTCCCATTGGAACCGCGCCGTACATCATGATCGATTCGCTTCAAGTCGCTGGGAAGTGATGGGCTGAAGACGCTCTCTTCTCTGAGTTCGTGAATCAGGCGGCGGGCACTCGTCCGCCGCTTTTCTTTGGACCTGCAGGATCGTAGCACGCTTGCTGAACACCCGCTCCTTCGGTATGGTCAGTGAATTTGCGTACCCTGGAGGGACAATGCTGCACGTACTCGACCATCCGCTCATCCAAAGCAAGCTCACACTTATGCGCGATGTCCAAACTGATAATGAAACGTTCCGTCGCTTGTTGGAGGAGCTCACTGCGTTGATGGTCTACGAAATCACGCGGCAGTATCCCTTGAGAGATCGTCCCATTGAAACGCCGTTGGAATCGATGATGGGACGCGTTCTCGATGCGAGCATCGTTCTTGTGCCCATCCTTCGCGCTGGCACGGGAATGCTTGGCGGCGTTCTTCACCTCGTCCCCATGGCCAAGGTGGGGCATATCGGACTGTTTCGCGATCCCGAAACTCTCGATCCGGTTGAATACTATTGCAAGCTTCCCCCTGAAACGCCGGAGGCGCACATTATCCTGGTCGATCCCATGCTGGCGACCGGCGGCAGCGCCATCGAAGCCACTCGGATCATCAAGCGTGAGGGGGGCAAGGACATTCAGTTTCTCTGTCTCGTTGCCGCTCCGGAAGGCATCGAAACCTATGCGGCCGCGCATCCGGACGTTCCCATCTACACGGCCGCGCTCGATCGACAACTCAATGAGAAGGGCTACATTCTGCCGGGACTTGGCGATGCCGGGGATCGCATCTTTGGAACGTAGGGAGAAAGACATGGAAAATAGCATCCGAATTATCGAGACCTTGATGGTCCGCGAAGAACACGAGCGCACACGGCTCTGGAACATCTACAAGGACGCCTTCGAACGTCTAAACGAGCGAACGCCCATTCATCACGGCGGATATACCGAAGCGCAGTTTCATGACATCCTCTGCGATGAGGATTTCCAAAAATTCCTTGTCTATGCGGATGAAGAACTGGTCGGAGCCACGCTCATTACCAATGTCCTCGCCAAAATCCCGTGGGTCAATGCCGGCTACTTCGAAACGCACTACCCTCAGCGCAGCCGCGATGACAAGATTTATTTCCTTCCCGCCGTTGTCATCGATCCCAAGCATCAAGATCTTCGCTTAATCGGTGCCAAGCTACTTCAGCAAGCCCTAACCACGCTTGGCGAAGACGTCGTTCTCGCGGTGGATTACTCGGAAACGCTCCGCCACAGCCTGCCTGCCTTCGTACGCCGGGGACTGGGGCGCACATTCAAGGGAGAAATCCTCGACCGGCTCGTCTACCAGATCTTCTATTACGAAGAACCAAGCTGATCGGAGTCAAAGGCACGAAGCAGTGGAGGAAGCTCAGCGAAGCTTTCAATCACTCGGTCCGCAGCTTCAGCAACCCGGTCATCCTTGGGATTGGCTGCAACCGCCAGTCCCACTCGCTCAAAGGCTTGGAGATCATTGACGTTATCGCCGACGAAACACACGCGATCAAGATCCAAATCGAATGCACCGGCCAACTGTTCCAACACCTCGCCCTTGGACCACAAATCAACGCGCAGGGTGCTGCGGCCGGTGAACGTTCCGTTGAGGACTTCCAATCCATTGGCCCATGCGAACTCGAAACCGAATTCCTGGGCTACGTACTCTGCAACGGAATCCATGCCTGAGGAGAGAATGCCCATGCGATAGGCGCCCCGGAGCTCTTCGATCGCCGTCCTGACACCTTCTGCGTAGGGCGGCGGTAGAATCTGCCGCATCACGTGATCGACGGAAATCCCTTTCATCAGCTTCGCCTCTTCTTCCACCCACTCCGCGTACGCCTCTTTGCGGGGGAAGTAGACGTTCATGAGCTCCTTGGAGCGATCGATCGTTCCCGCGGCAACAGCAAGGGCCCCCCAGCTTGATTCGAACTCGACGCCGTGATAGCGGACGAGCGTTCCGTCCAGATCGAAGATCACGGCGTCGAGTCGAGTCATGGAATTAGGGAAGAACGAGCTTAGAGTCGGCGTCGATCCCCAGTTCATCGAGCGTTCCGCTCGGCAATTCAAGCGCATACTGATAAGGGGCGCTCGCCAGGTAGAGGTTCGATTCCATGGCCGTCATCGTCGTTCCGCCGACGAACTCACCCTCGGCATTGAAGAAGGCGATATCGAGGTCGAATGGCACCGTATCCATCGTAAACCCGGCAACCGTCTCATCCTTCTCCTCCTCGAAGACGAAAAGGATACCTGGGAACCCGGTAATCAATTCTGTCGGAAAGCCCCGGAAACCTGTTGCGCGTTCAACCACCGAATCGGCGATGAAGGCAGGCACCTGGATCTCATCTCCGCGCTTCGGCTGCAAGGTAACAAGTCCAAGTTCCACGGTGCTGAGAACGCCCAATCCGGACGCACGCGCATCCAGGCCGATCAATGGCGCGATGTCCTCGGCTTCGGATGGCGTCACGAGAATGGCACGATCACCTACTCCGTCTCCATTCATGTCCGGCACTCGAGGCAATGCCCAATAGTTCCCCATGCCGTCGACAGTCCATAAGTTCCCGGACCCTTGATCAATGACGGCTTCCTGACCGTTGTTTAGGAAAACATTTTCCGTGAACTGATTGGCAGTTGAATCCATGTTCGTATAGACATGGCTCAATCCGTTGTCCGCCAACACGTTGCCGCGGAACAGGTTTCCCTGGGTTATCGAACGCTGGAAGGTCTCCGGAAAAAGAATGCCTCGGGAATGTTGCGTCAACAGGTTATTCTCGAACGTATTGTCCGAGCCCTCGACATAAATTCCATAGCCGCCGCCCACGACCGTATTCTCCTTCATGGTATTTCTCCGTGAGTTGGGATCGAGAACCAGCCCCATTTCACTTCCGAAGATGAGATTTTTGGAGACCTCGTTGTCCATCGCCGTTTCCAAGGAAATGGCATGTACCATGTTCTCGTGTTCGTCAATCACACTGTTGGCGCGAATCGTATTGCCGCTGGATCCTCCGAGAATAAGGATTCCGGTGGCATTGGCGTAGGCGTAGTTCTCGAAGACCGTGTTGTCCTGGGAGGCTAGCAACCGAATTCCAACATCGTTCACAAGAACCTGGTTATCGACCAGCCGATTATCATGAGACAAGGTCAGCTGAATTCCAGCCAGCCGATTGTTCTTCACCAGGTTCCTCTCCAAGACATTGTTGTGCGACTCGTACAACTGGATGCCGTGCTCGGCCATGACGTTCGCCGTTCGGTGCGCGATATTCAGCGTCACCGTCGAATCCTCCACAAAGGCCAGTTGCAGTCCATCGCCATTGACGACTTCGTTGTTGCGGATCGTCATGTTGCGGCTTCCCGCGATCGTTAGGTGTCCGCCCTTGAGATCGGAGATCGTCTCACCATCCAACCCGTAGAAGTAGTAAATGGGATGGTTGTTATAGAGATTCGTTTCGGCGATCGCGTGCCGATATTGCTCTTGCGTCTCACCGACGACGCGAAGGCCGCGCCCATTGACGTACAGCACGCAGTTATCGACCGAGATGTCGATTGACGAAACGATATCGATTCCATTCATCGAGTTAGCGACAGAACAACCTTCGATGCGGCCGCCATCTGCGAATCCGACCCGGATCCCGGCGCCATTGCGTTCATTTGCATTCTGGATGACTAGGCCACGAAGCACGAACTGCGCGGAAACGTTCTCGATTCGGACACCATAGTGAGATCCCGAAGGGACGACAATCTCCCAGCCCGCGATGATGTAGGGATCCTCTTCGGTCCCAGCCCCGCCCAAGACACCGTTTTCCTCCGTGAAGTCGGCGTTCCCAAGAATAGCGATCGGACCCCGCGACCGGCTTGTTGCTTCATCGGTCGCTGCTTCAGTCTCAGCATCTGCAACGTCCGTGTTGTGTAACTCCGGCTCTGGTGCCGGATCCGCATCCTCCACCGAAGAAGCAGGCTCCGTACCCGCATCGTTGGGTGCATCCGCTGTGGCAACCGTCGTGTCGCTCGTGGCCGATGCATCGGCATCGTTTTGATTACAGCCCATCAAACTGACAGCGAGTAGTCCGATCATAAGCACTATGGCAAGAAGTCGTTTCATGGAGACAGTCTCCTTTTTAATCATGATTCACCCCACCCGGGCGATTGCAACCGCAAAAGCCTATCGCAATCCTGCAATCCATTTGAATGTCGGATTATATCGGTTGCCCCCGTGTCCAGCAATTGAGAATGAAGTTCCCTTGTGGCCTAGAGCCTATCCAGAGAGGGTGAGCCGGTTGTGAAGGACTGATGTCAATCTCGTGAGCGTGCCCGTTCGCGACTGGAGCACCTGCCCGAGGGAAAAAAGTCTCTTGCGCGGAACTCATGTAGTCAGATGCACCCGCTGTCGTTGCATACACTCGTTTCATGAGACGGAAAACTCCTCCAGGATTCTATTTCGTACTTTTCTTGGCCATTCTTGCCTTCGTCGGTTCGTGCGGTCTGACGGATCGCCCCATGTCGCTTGATGCAACTCGGGAACTCGAGCGAATTCCGCCTTCAGGAGACGCGCGTGTGGGCGTTTATCTGACCTCGTATGCCCTCGGTGTGGACTCGCTCATGGAGCCCATCTATGCGGCGCAGGCTGCGGGCCAGATCAATACGCTGGTCATCAACGTCAAGAACATGCATGGCGAATTGACCTACGCCAGCGCCGTTCCGCTTGCTCAGGAAATTGGCGCATCCACCGGGCGGGTCGATTTTGCAAGCGCCCTCACCGACCTGCGGGAGCGAGGCTTCTATCTCATCGCGAGGCAGGTTCTCTTTGTCGATCCTCTTCTAGCAAGACATCTCGACCTGGAAGGCGATTGGGTTCCGTGCGATCGTGAGATCGTTCGCAACTACAACCTCGATATTCTCTCCGAGGTCGCAACCCTCGGATTCGATGAAATCCAGCTCGATTACGTCCGTTATCCGGATGGCGGCGTCTTGGAAGATATATACCAACTGCGTTTCGAGGCCGTAGAGCGATTCGTCTCCAATGCAGCGGATCGATTGCACGGACGGCTTCCACTGTCCGCCGATCTCTTCGGCCGAGTGATGTGGCCCTGGAACAGCCGAAAGATCGACCCCATCGGTCAGTCCCTCGAAGACTTGGCTCCGCTGCTCGACTATATCTCGCCGATGGTGTACCCATCGCACTACTACGAGCAGTCCTATCGGGACGATCCGTACCTCACCATCAAGGATGCGCTGGTTTCCGGGCGCTCCCGCGTCGAGGCGCATTTTCGTCCTTTCCTGCAAGCCTTTGACCGCCATCTTCCTGACGGGATGTCTTTACAGGTCTACATCGAAGAACAGGTTCGCGCCGCGCACGAGCATGGAGCCAACGGCTATCTGTTCTGGCATCCTGCCTGCGAATACGGTCCGTTGTTTGACGTCCTCGAACCTCGGCTCTAAATTCGTGCTTCCGGATTCCTGCAATCAGACCGAATCTCGTTCTCGCGCAAAGACACACCTGCGGGAAGGAGAAGTCCTGTTCCAAAAAACATGGTATGTTTCTCGCCAAGGCGCAAAGGGCGCCAAGAAAGTCAGCACAGGGCAATTGGGCACATTTCAAAATCTATTCAAGTCTCCTTTGAAGCTCGTACAGCGCTAATCCTTGCCGTTCCCTCATGACTCAAGCCATGTTTCCCTTTGCGGCCTCTGCGCCTTGGCGAGAATGGCTTTTTCCGCTTGCTTCCCATTGTTCGGTCCGCCACAAGATGCAGACACCTCTTACTCCGAGGGGGAGAACGACTAGCACCGTGACAAACGCCCGGGTAGCATCTCCATCGAGGTGACGGCGTGATGCCCCATTCGTTTTCCTTTGAACGTACACATCGTGATCCCGAGACGCTGGCCCGTACCGGAACGCTGACCACGGCCCATGGTTCGGTCAAGACGCCCGCCTTTGTCGGCGTGGCCACCCGCGCCACTATCAAGGCGCTGGAGCCGCAAGCGCTCGTAGATCTCGGCCTTCAGATCGTGATCTCCAATACCTATCACCTTCACCTCCAACCTGGTGAGGACGTTGTCGCTTCTCTCGGTGGGGTTCACGGGTTTTCCGGATGGAACCGTCCGACCATGACGGACTCGGGAGGGTTTCAGGTCTTCAGCCTTGGCGCGAGCAAGGATCACGGCGTGGGCAAGGTTGCGTCGATCTTCCCCGGGGAAACCGCCCCTACACGCAAGAAAAGGACAGGGAAACCTCTTGTCAAGCTCACCGAGAGTGGCGCCGACTTCCGATCGGTCATCGATGGATCGCCCCATTCCTTCACACCGGAATCCGTCATCACCATTGAGCGAAAGCTGGGCGCCGACATTATCTTGCCTTTGGATGAGTGCACGTCTCCGCTGCACGATCATGCGTACACCAAACGATCGATGAAGCGAACCCATCGTTGGGCGATCCGAGGGTTGTCCGCCTTCCGCACGCTTCGGGATGATCCGACCTTCCCGAACCCGGATCAGGTGCTCTATGGCATCGTCCAGGGCGGCGCCTTTCACGATCTTCGACTCGAAAGCGCCCGCTTCATCGGAGACCTCGATTTCGAGGGATTCGCCATCGGTGGCTCGCTGGGAAAATCCAAACGCGATATGTGGAACGTCCTCGACTGGTCGGTTCCGCTTCTTCGCGATGAAGCCCCTCGGCATTTGCTGGGCATTGGAGAAATCCAGGACCTCTTCACCTGCGTCGCTCGTGGCATCGATACCTTCGACTGCGCCGCACCAACGCGGCTGGCGAGAAACGGAAGTGTGTTTCTAAAGGGCGCGCCGCGACACCGAATCAATCTGAGGAACGCGCAATTCATTTCCGACGACGCGCCGATCGATCCATCCTGCGATTGCTTCACCTGCCGGACGCATTCGCGCGCCTATCTCCGGCACCTTTGCCGAGCTGGAGAGTTCTCCTTCTATCGCCTCGCCACCATTCACAACCTTCGGTTCCTCGTTCGCCTCATGTCCGACATTCGCAACTCAATCGCTGATGGAACGTTTTCAAGCCTCTCCAAGGAATGGGGCTTCCCGCTTTAGCCTGACTATTTCACCGCAGAGGTCGCGAAGAGACGCAGAGAAAAACCTCTAGCAGCCTTCACCATGAAGAGCATCATGAAGAGCATGAAGTAGACGCTCTGACCAATCCATGAAGGATCGGACCTATATCAGATGTCAAATACCTTTTGCTATTATCTTCACTTGCTTGCCAACAAGAGAATGGATTGGCGATTGGTCCATTGTCCGAACAATGGACGCTTTGCAGGCCATTGCTGCTTCATTGTGCTTCATGGTTCTGACTTCACCCCTTGAGAACGATCGAACGGCCTGAGGGCGATGACAGAGACGATTTCCGCGCAAGCAACGGGCAACTCATGCCATGAGCAAGTTGCATAAGCATTGCCGTGGGCTTTGCGCCTTTGCGCGAGAAGAGATTTGTTGCACTGCGTCCCTTTGCGAACTCTGCGGTGATGAGTTTATTGTCGAATGCTGGACGAAAGCGAACGCGGGAGAGCCATCGGTGGCTCCCCCGCGAACTGGAGTCATTGTGTCATTCAAATCCGTGTTACGGAAGCACCCGCCTCAACGAGCTGCTCAGCGCCCCGATATCCAAGCTCGAGAAGTCGAGGGTCAAGGACACGCGATGGCTGCCTCCCAATGTGTGGCTGGCAAACGCATAGTCAATCAAGATCCCCTCAACGTTAATCCCGACCCCCGCCGTCACCGACAGCGTGCTCGACGAAATGATGCCTACGCGTAAATCGAGCGTCGGCACGGGAGAGTAAACGATCCCGACGTGGGCGGACCCGCCCAATCGCAAATCAAGCGCCGTCATCAGAGCGTCTCCGAACCGTGCTGAAGCGCCCACTTGAATGTCCATCAGGAAATTGTCCCGCTCGACATCATAGGACACGCCTCCGAACAAGTTGACGGCTGTCACGCCGATCGCCAGATCGGAAACCGACAACGGACCCAAATTCAGATTCGGCACCGTCGTCCGGAAGCCGAGGTCGAACGCAAATCCGTTCCCTCGGTCTTCTCCGATACGAATGGAGAGCACCTTGATCCGAGCGCCAATCGAGAAGTCGAACGACAGATTGGGAATGAAGGGGAAGATGCTCGGATCCAGGCCGGCGCCGAACATGAACCCCGTGTTTCCGTAGGCCAACGTTCCCGTGGGGTTGCCGTCCGCATCGTATCCATCGATTCCGCCGGAATCGAGCAACATCGCAGCCAGTCCCCAATTCCGGAACGTAAGCGCAAGAGAAGAGAAATTGGACAATCCCAAGTAGGACGCATAGAACGAACTGAAGCTAATCCCGGGCAGCGTCGCCAAGGAGGCCGGATTGTAGTAGATCGTTTCCGCTCCATTGGTAATGGATAGTCCTGCCGCGCCAGCGCCCAGCATGCTCACTCCGGGAGGGATCTCGAATACCGTCGCTGCTTGTTGAGCACTCGCCGATAGCCCGATCCCCATCGCGAGGATCGCCACCCCCATGAGAATCTTGAATCGTTTCACGATGACTCCCTCCTATCGAACCACCAGCACGCGGAACACATCTGAAGCAATGGTTCCTCCGCCGGCGTCCGTTGCCGTAATCACACAGAAGTACATGCCTGTCGCCACTCGAGCGCCAGTACTGTCACGAAGATCCCACTCGAACTCAGCTTCCCCATCTGGCAACGCCTGAACGAGAATCCGCTTTCCTGCGACATCGAAGACCCGAAGCTCAGGGTTCGTCGCGCCGTTCGGCAGGAAGTAGTTGATCGTTGCGACCGTTGCCGCCGGATTCGGGAAGGCACGCATGACAACACGCGTGGGACCATCCACGGTGAAGGTCACGGTTTCTTCTTCGCTAACGCCGCCGCGATCATCGACTGCCACCACGGTTACCGTGTAGTCGCCTGGCGCTCCATAAATGTGGGTTGTCGTCGCACCCGCCGTCGTTCCTTCCGTTCCGTCCCCGTAGTCCCATCGGTATTCCTGAATGGGATCGTCGTCCGGATCGTTCACACCTGCCGCGCGGAACGTCAATTCTTCACCTGTATTCCGCGGAGCCGGCGTATCGATGGCCAAGCCGGTTAAGGTTGGCGGTTCATTGCCAACCGAAACCTCGATGGTCTCGGTATCCGTGGCCCCTTGATCATCGGTAATCGTTAGCGTCACCGTATAGGTGCCCGCAGCGTCGTAATTGAAGCGAGGACTGGCCAACGTACTCGTTGATTCATCCTCATCTCCAAACTCCCACAGGTAAACGTGCGGAACGGCATCCGGTTGATCGTCATCCGTGATGGTGACATCGAAATCGACATCATCGTTGACAGCCGGGCTCTGCGGCGTTGCCGTGATCTCATCAATCACGGGCGCCGCGTTGGGAGGTCCCTCCACTTCGATATCGTGGGTCGCCGTGGAGAACAGACCATCCTCTCCTGTCACCGTCAGATCGACCGTGAAGGTGCCCCCACCGGGATACGTATGCGTGACCGTTTCGGATCCCGTAGTTTGCGCAGTATTTCCATCGCCGAAGTCCCAATCGAAGGTGGCATTTGCAATAGCGCCTTCCGGATCGGCGATGTCGGCGGCCGGCGTAAAGGTGATCTCATCCTCGAAGGATGGGCCCGTTGGCTCCCACGTGAAATCGACATTGGTCGGCGGTTCGCCCTCGTCCGTTACAAAGGTCGTCGGGCCTGCCAACGGATCGGTTTGGAACGTGGCCGCCCCCTCGGTATGCCACACGATCGATTCCAGCTTGAGTTTGCGATCCAGAGGAATGTTCATCTGCAACGTCACCCAGATCTCCAGATCGACCGTCGTATCGTCCTGAACGTTGTTGTTATTTGGGGTTGCGACACGAACGCCGGCCAAGCTAAGGCCCACGGGATCGTAGATCTCACCCAACAATGCATCGTCCTCTTTGCGCCGTACTTCCAGCCGCGCCACATTTTGATCGGCCAGACGGTTGTCGGCCGCATCGTTGCGGACCATGATCGATGTGATCTCGATGTCGTACGGATCCGCGTCATCGTCTTCAACCTTGAGCCGTTGGGCCAGGAATCGTACGCCCTGGAAGACGCGCGTGCCGCTGACGGCGCTTGTTGTCGTCGTCTCAAACCCTTCGCCCACGGTGGGCCCCGTCGTGAACTCGGCGCTGTCGCCGCCATCATTGTGCTGGAGTCCGAAATCTTCGCCACCTTCGGTGTGCCAGATCGTGCTCAGCAGCTGGATGGTGCGTTCATGAGGAACACCTGAATCAAGCGTGATCCAGATTTCGATCGTCTCGATCGTATCATCCGTCACGAGATTCGCGTCCGTCGTGAAGACACGCACTGTCCCTGCATTAAGGCCGGTCGCATTGGTCGTTTCGCCCATCAACTCGCCATCGACCGCGCGAATGATCTCGATTCGATCGATTTGATTTTCGGACAATCGTGTGGCCGCTTCAGAAATGTTCTGAATCGTTATCGAGTTGTTGGTTACGTCGTAGGGATCGAGATCGTCATCGACAAGATCGATCCGCTGGGCCAGGAATCGCTGGCCCGAATAGATGCGGCCGCCTTCCAGGTCGTCGTTGATGATCTCCTCGTATCCAGCAGGCGCTCCGACCGTGTAGAGCGGAGCCACATCACCGACTGGATCATCGTCGCCTGCGATGAACATCCGGTCCTCGATATCGACGTCGGCCAGCAACATCAGTTGGCGATCGGCCGGTACGTCATCCTTTAGTTCAATCCAAATCTCCAGATGCGTTTCCCCATAGGCGGGCACCTTGTTGTAGGACGAGGTATTGATCTTGGTTCCCGTCGTCGTCAGCTTGGCGCGTTCCGTGGAAGAGGCCGTTCCAAGGAGGGCGCCGTCGCTGGCGCGTCGAATCTCGATTCGATCCACATGCTGTCCCTCCAACTCAGGACCGGCGGGATCGTTTTCCAGCGTGACATCATTGATCGTCAGCTCGAACGGGGTGTCGTTGGCATCTACGATGACACGACCGGCTAAGAAGCGTTGCTCGGGATAGATATTGGCATCCTCAATCAACCCATCGAACTCCACAGTGGGTACCGGTCCGATCTCGAAGAGCTGAGCGTCATTCGGATCGTAAAGCACGTTCTCGTCGCCGCCATTGATTTCTCCGACCGAATCGCCCAGAGCAAACAACGTACCCAACGGAATGTCATCTTCCAAATAGATGAGGATCTCATAGGTCTCCTCACCCGTGAAATCGTCCTCGTCATTGTCAATCGGAATCTCGACCCCTGTGGTGGTGAAGCGATTGAGCTGAGTGTTGGAGTTTTCGTCCGCGACCCGTTCGTCATCGCGCGTTCGGTAGATCTCGATCTTGTCGATGTGCTCGCCCTCGAGAACATCGTCTCCAGGCGCCGTATTGATGAGGGTGAGGGAATCGAACGTGCTCGGAATGGCATACGTTACGTTAACTCTCACAGCATTGATATAGATGGTATCCCCTGAAAGATCTGCCGTAACATCTAACCGGAAATCGGCCGCATTAATCTGGGCAGGAGTCCAATTCCGACCCCACAGATCATCCGAGCCTCCAATCTCCACCCAGGCGGATGCTGCACAATCGCCATTTGGGAACGTGTCAACTCGCTTTGTGACGGGTGCTGCAGTACCTTGTGTGATGAGCTCCACATCTACTGCCAGACCATCATCCATGGCTCCTTTGAGTTCAACAAGAATCCCGAGAATTACAGCGTTGGTAGGGATCGCAAACCCAAACTGTCCAAGTTGAAGCTCCTCACCATCTATCACAGTCGATGTGCAATTGACATCTTCGGCAAGCGCATTGTTAGGATCCTCGTTCGTCCAACCAGTCGCTGAGGTTGGCATACGTGTTTCCGTGACTTGATTGCGAACTGTGATTTCCTGTGCCACGACAATATCGCCCGGTGATACGAACTCGTTTTCGTTCAGATCGTTGTTGATGATTTCCGGCTGAGCCCAGGCTATGGGCGCTACCGCGAACATCGTTCCAACGAGTATCAGGGCAAGAACACTGCCTTTCCAACGCGTTGTCTTCATCCTTGGCCTCCTACAACATCAATAGCAAATGCATGCATGTCGAGTCATTCTCCTGCGGGAAGTATAGATTCGGAACTGGATTTCGGGAGAGAGGGCCGTCCATGAGATGGCGCGTTTGCGTCTCTCAAACATAGGACGCATGTCCGGTTTACGGTGGTCCAGATCACATTCAACCGTTGTCATTGAGTCCATCCTCGGTACACCACGGCAAGAGCGCCATGCGAACCGCCGTCATCGTAAGCTCCCGACGATCGATGGTTCCGCACGATAGGTAATGGATGGCCCCCCGGCGATCGGCATCCTCAACGCCGAAGTGACGCTCGAATGCAACGCGCAACGGCTGACCGGAAATGACCGATTCTTCGATCTGTGCAGGCAATTCGTACCCAGGCCCCAGTCCGATGGACTGCCGCCCCTGCGCATCAACGATGGCACACGCTTGGGTGGAGAGCCATCGGCTGCAGCCAGGAAGTTGCATCAGGCCCGCCTCCACACCGACGTAGTAGTCGGCTTCGCAGGCGCCTCGAGCCGCCTCTGCCCGTGCGAGCGCCCCAGCCACAATCTCGCGATTCAGAGGTTGCTCGGGCACTCCTTCCGGAGGATCAGTTTGTTCAATGATAATTGCCTCACCAGGATACGCGCGCTGAAACACCGTTTGTACAGCAGCAATCTTGGTCGGATTCCTCGTGGCCATCGCAATCTTCATGCTGCATCCTACGTCCGAAGCAACGGACACACAATGCCCGGCTTGCGAGTGCACGGGCTCTGGGCTAGTCTAGGTCCCATCATGCCAGACGTCGTTGCCACCAATCGAAAGGCCCGTCACGAATTCTCGATCGAGGAAACGTTCGAAGCGGGCATCGCGCTCACCGGCACGGAGGTCAAATCCCTCCGCGCGAAGCGTTGCTCACTTCAAGATGGGTATGCAACAATCCGCAATGGCAACGCGCTCCTGCGAGGCGTTCACATCGCGCCCTACAAACAGGGAGCACTCTACAACGTCGATCCCCTTCGCGACCGGCAGTTGCTGTTGCACAAGCGGGAAATCCGCAAGCTTGTCGGGAAGCTAACCGAGCGAGGGTTCACGCTCGTTCCCCTGCGCATCTACTTCGTGCGCGGGAAGGCCAAGGTCGAACTAGGACTTGGCCGAGGCAAGAACACCTACGACAAGCGCCGTAAGCTGCGCGATGACGATGAGAAGCGCCGCACCGACGAGGCCATGAAGCGCTTCTCTCGGGGACAACACGTATAAACCGACTCATTCACCGCAGAGAACGCAGAGCGCGCGAAGAAGATCCGTAGCTTCAATAACAATGCAGAGCATGTGAAGGTCCAATCATTGAGAATGCTTCCAGGCAACCCTCATCGCTTCGTTCCTCAGCGACCTCTGCGGTGCCTCCACTCAGAGATCGTCAGGGCAGACGCGGAGACAGGATCTTTCTTGCCTTCACATCAACGATCCCGCGGTCCGTGACCTTGTAGTGGGGACTCACACTGAGCGCCAACAACGTCAGCATGAGGAGCGGTTCGCGGTGTCGAACGCCGACACTCCTCAAACTCTCCTCCACGTGCTGCGCCTGCGCCACGATGGTCTCAAGGTCGGCATCCGAAAGGAGTCCGGCGATCGGGAGCGGGAGCGCGGATTCAACCTCATCCCCACGAGCGAAGACAAGGCCGCCGCCCAAGCACTGTACCTCATTGGCCGCCGTGATCATGGAAATCGGATCGCGCCCCACCACGATGAGATTGTGGGTATCGTGCGCCACGCTGCTCGCCGCTCCTCCCTTCATGAGACCGAATCCCTTGAGGATCGCGATGGCGCGCGATTGAGGCGCCGAACGGGAGAACACGCCAAGTACGCAGAGATCCTCGTCATCCGCGAACTGCGGGTGTCCGTCTCGTATATCGACGCTGATCTCGGCGAGGCCCGTCAGACTGCTCGCGTCATTGAGCAGCTCAATGGCGCGAACCGGAATCTGAGAACCGTCAAGCGGGTCGGACATGAGCCGAACGTCCTCTGTACTGAGCGGTCCCGGGATCGGCGGCGCCGTCAATGTCAAAGGCGACGCACCCATGAGCGGGATCGCACCTTCGACAACCCTTCCAGCTTGAGCGACAAGCCGGCCCTCCACATAGACCGATGTGGGTTTCGGCGCTTCGAGATTTCGCGTTCTCCAGAAATCGGCTCGCCGCCCAGGCGCGATGGCGCCTCGCCGATGCATGCCCAAGTAGGTGGCCGGACGAAGGGTCGCGGACGCGTACGCCTCGATCGGAGGAAGCCCACGCTCAATGCCAAGGGAGACGATGGAGAGGAGGTGGCCTTCGCGCAGTTCGGAAGGAGAGACATCGTCTGTCACGAACAAGATTCGCGAGCGGTCGGGTAATTCGGAGATCAGTGTCATGATCTCTTGGGTCATTGCCTTGCGTTGAAGCATGATGTAGACGCCCTTGCTGAGTTCTTCGAGCAGCTGTTCGGGCGAGAACAGGGTATGGTCCGATGTCACACCCAGGGCCACGTAGCGAGACAGATCCTGTCCCCTGAGTTCGGGAATGTGCCCCTCGATCTTTCGTCCCGTTCTCAACGAGACGCCTTCGAGGGCAAGCAACCGGGGTTCTCCAGCCGCAACGCCGTGGAAGTCATGGATCTCCCCGATGGATAGGACGCACGGATCCGAGCAGATGCGCTCGATGGCGGCCGAATCCAGCTCAGCATTCGGCGTCTCCAGCTCTGGGGAGACAATGGGAACCACCGATGGCGCTGCAAAGAAGATCGAAAGAGGCAGGTTTCGCGACGCATCGATCAGCCATCGGACACCGGGTTCACCCGCCAGATTGGCGATCTCGTGTGGATCTGCGAGCAGTCCGGTCGTTCCTTGCGGAAGAACGGCCTCCGCGAAGGTCCGTGGCAGCATATGGCTGGACTCGATGTGCATGTGCGTATCGATCAGCCCCGGAAGCAGGAAGTCGCCGCCGCAATCGATCGTGCAATCGGCGATCAGCGAGTCTGGGTGTGGCCCTTCTTCGACGCATTGGAACCGTCCATCCTGGACCGTCGCCCATCCCGGATAGGTTCGCATGCGGAACACATCGACGATCTGAGCATTGACCAGCAACAGCTCGTAAGTATCCTGTCTCGCCACGATCGCGCCTCCCTTGAATCACGGATTCATGCTATCCAACATCGCCGTGTTTTTCTCATCGCTTCACGAAGGCCTTTCATGTCCTGCCTCCACACCGCAGACGTCTCTCTCATCATCACGATCTCAGACTGCCCTTCCCATCCTGCCCTCAGATTCTCCTTTGCGACATACTGTAGGATATAGCAGAACAAAGCCGATCTTGTCAGGCTGCCAGACAGAAGATACACTGTGGGGTAGCTCACACAACCGAGTGTAAGGAGACGGCCACGTGCTCTCGTACATAGCCAGCAGGTTCTTCCAGGGGCTACTGACGATCTTCCTCGTTGTGACCGTTGTTTTCGTCGTCCTCAATCTCTCCGGAGATCCCATCCGGATGATGCTTCCACCCACGGCATCTGCCGAAGACGTGGCCGCCATGCGCGAGGCCTTCGGATTCGATCGTCCGCTTCCGGAACAGTATGTGAAGTTCCTCAGACAAGTGGTCAAGCTGGATTTCGGACGGTCGATTCAAACGCGCATGCCGGCGACTGAGCAGGTCCTGATGCGGTTCCCGGCAACCCTGCTGTTGGCGTTCAGTTCCCTGCTCTTGGCTGCGCTGATCGGCATTCCACTCGGCATTCTCGCGGCAACGCGCCGGGGCAAGCTGCTGGATGGCGTCGCCGTGTCGGTCAGCCTCATTGGGCAATCGATTCCCGTGTTTTGGATCGCGCTGGTTCTCATTCTCCTGCTCGGCGTCTTCTGGCCCATTCTTCCGCCGTCAGGCTACGGGACGATCCAACACCTGATTCTGCCCATGTTGACCATCGCCCTCTTCTTGATTGCCGGCATCACACGGGTCACACGAACAAGCATGATCGAAATCCTGCCACAAATGTACCTGACCGCGGCACGTGCCAAGGGCCTTCCGGAACGGCGCGTCATCGTCAAGCATGCGCTCCGCAATGCCTCCATTCCCATCATTACGCAATTGGGCCTTCAGTTGCGGTTTGTGTTGGGTGGCTCCGTTGTCGTCGAGTCCATCTTCGGATGGCCGGGCCTTGGGCAACTGCTCGCGCAAGCCGCCTATGGTCGCGATTACCCGCTGGTGACGGCAACCACCTTCTTCATCGCCTGCCTGATCATCGGCATCAATATCCTTCTTGATATGGCCTACACGATGGTCGATCCAAAGGTCAGGTTCTGGTCATGACCTCGAGGCAGAGGAAGAACGCGAGCAAGCCGACTGGATCGAGGCGAGGTTTCCGCCGGTATCGGCACGAGGTGTGGCGACAGAAGCGAGTGGCCGCAGCCCATGTGCTGCTACTGCTCATTTTGGTGGCGGCGATCTTCGCCGACGTCTATCCGATTGATGCCAACCGTCAAAACCTCTTTCATCATCTCAAGGCGCCAACACTGTCCCACAAAGAGGGCGAATTCCCGCGTTTGCTGGGCACGGATCCCCTTGGGCGAGACCTCTTGTCGCGATTGCTACAGGCCACCCGCTTATCGTTGCTCGTCGGCGTGCTTGCCGTTGCCGTTGCCTGCGGTGTCGGAACCCTGCTTGGGCTGTTGGCCGGTTTTATCGGCGGAATGCTCGATCACATCATCATGCGTGTCGTCGAGGCGCTGCTCGCCTTGCCCTTCGTTGTGCTTGCCATCGCCATTGTCGCTGCCATTGGAACGAGCTTCCTGAACATCATTCTTGTCCTCGGCCTCACCGGCTGGGTGACGTTCGCCAAGCTCGTTCGTGCCGAAGTCCTGCGAATCCGCGAGATGGACCACGTCGAAGCCGCCCGTGCCATCGGGTGCTCGCGATGGCGCCTCCTTTTTGTCCACGTCTGGCCTCAAGTTGTGGGCCTCGTTCTCGTCACGATTACCCTGACGTTGGGGCAGATGATTATCGCGGAGGCCACACTCAGCTTCTTGGGGTTGGGCATTCCGCCTCCGACGCCGACACTCGGCGGCATCCTCAGCGATGCGCAAACGTACTTCTTCTCAGCCTGGTGGATCGTCGTCTTCCCCGGCATCTTTCTTGTCGCGATCGTACTCTGCGCGAACCTGATCGGAGACTTCCTGCGTGATTATCTCGACCCCCGGCTGAAGCTCTAGATATCGAAAAGGATGAAGACCATGACACGATCGAATGCAACGGCGGCTGAACGCATGGTGAGTTTTTGCCAAGACCTCATTCGCATCCCAAGCCCCACGGGCAAAGAGGGTGCCCTTGCGAATCGAATCATCGATGAAATGAAGGACCTCGGCTACGACGAGGTCCGAAAGGATGAGGCCGGCAATGTCATCGGAACCCTCCGCGCCACCGATCCATCGCGCCCATCGCTGTTGTTCACCGCGCACATGGATCAGGTCTCACCGGGCGATCTCTCCCGCTGGGAGTACGACCCCTTCGGAGGCGAGTCGGCGGACGGATGGATCCACGGCCGCGGCGCAAGCGATACCAAGGGCGCCATCGCAACACAGGTGCACCTTCCAACCGCTCTCGCCAGCCATGACCTGGAACATGGCGACCTCCACGTCGCTCAAGTCGTCGTTGAGGAGGTCGCGGGACTCGGCTCGAGAATCTTGCTCGATCATCTTCGCCCCGACTACGCCATCATGGGAGAAGCCACCACGAACGAGCTAAGCAATGGCAATCGCGGCAGGACGTTGGTGAGGATGCGCTTTCCGGGAGAAAGCGTCCATGCAAGCATCTCGCAACGAGATCAAGTGGCGCTGTACCGTGCAGCGTCGTTCCTCCTCGGGTTGGCTGATCTTCCCATGAAGCAGGGTGTGATGGGCTGTTCGCACGCCGTGCCGACACGTGGGGCAACTAATCTCCTCGACGACAATGTGACCCCTCAATCATTCGATCTGAGCATCGACTGGCGCTCTGTGCCCGGCGAAACGCCGGAAGAAATCTTGGAGAGACTGGCGTCCATCATGGCGGATGGGGATGAAGCATGGATACCGCCATTTGAACTGTCGACCTATATCGGACGCACCTATCAGCTGGAGTATGCTCAGCCGCCTTATTGGATCGATCCGCACGATCCGTTTGTCGTCGCGGCGCAACAGGCGCTCAGTGCGTATTGGAAGCGGGATGTGCCCGTTCAGCCCTGGCGGTTCACGACGGATTGCGGATTGTTCACGGAGCGCGGCGTCCCCATCCTCGGGTTCTCACCTTGCGAAGCGAAGTATGCGCATACGCCGGTCGATCGCGTGTCCATCGACCTGATGATCGAGGCATGGGACGCCTATCCCGCACTCATCGAGGCGCTCTCGACGCTGCCAAGCCACCGTTCCTAAGCCTGAGGGAATCGATGCGGTAAACGAACGCCCGCCCGCCGAACGAGTTCGGCGGCGCGTGCTTCGGCCTCAGCCAAAACGGCGGATTCATCCACCGTCTGGATAACGCCGTCCTCGAAGAGGATCCGGCCGTCGACAATCACCATCGAGACATTCGTCGTATCCATCGCGTACACGAGGTTGGCAACAGGATCGTGCGTCGGCAACATGCCCGCGGTTCGCGGATCGATGATCGTCACATCCGCCCGAGTGCCGACTTCCAGAGATCCAATCTCATCCTCCCAGAGGAGCGCTTGGGCCGCCTTATGGGTGACCATGCCCAGAACGGCCTCGGCGGGAACCACTTGAGGGTCGAGTTTGCGTCCTTTGTGGATGAGCCCGGCGAGATACATCTCGCTGATCAGGTTCATTCGATTGTTGGAGGGAGCGCCGTCCGTCCCAAGAGCCACGAGAATGCCGCGATCCAGCATCCC
This sequence comes from Candidatus Bipolaricaulota bacterium, assembly GCA_028277345.1. Lineage (GTDB taxonomy): Bacteria > Bipolaricaulota > Bipolaricaulia > UBA7950 > UBA9294 > SPBW01. The sequence continues at coordinate 164,562 of JANQGM010000017.1, forward strand.
CGGAACATCGGCAAACCCAAGCACGCGCATGGCGGCCGCCGGGTTGTGAGAAACGGGGACATCGCGTTTCGCGAGGATGTCCAGTTCCGCTTCAGTAAGCCAGACGGTGTGTACGGACAAGAAGTTGGGCCCCAGCACCCCCAGGTTCTCCAAGTGGGCGACCGTCGTTGCTCCGCGCGTCTGACGGGCAAACTCCACTTCATCAGGGATCTCGGCAATGTGGGCATGCACGCCGACACCCCGTTGATCGGCCAGCTCCTTGGTCCGAAGGAAGAGTTCGTCCGAGCAATTGAAGATCGTTCTGCAGGCGGGCCAGACACGGAGGCGGCCTTCGCAACTGCCATGGAACCGATCCATCAGATCCCGCTGGCGTGCAATGCACTGATCCGTCGGCTCGATCATGGAGGCCGGACCTTCCCCTTCATCCATGATCGAACGCGCGAGGATGCCGCGAAGTCCCAGTTCCTCCATGGCATCCGCCATCGCGGCAACATGTTGTCCTCCCGCCTCAGCGAAACACGTGACGCCGGTACGAATCAGTTCGATCCCGCATAGGAGCGAGCTGATATAGCTATCCTCGTACGTCATCGCCGATTCGTACGGCCAGATTCGTTCATGCAGCCAGGTGAGAAGACTGACATCGTCTCCAATGCCTCGGCCAAGTTGCTGAGAGAGATGAACGTGCGTGTTGATCAATCCGGGAAGAACCATCTTCCCCTGTGCATCGATGATTCGGTCCGCATGTCCGGCTGGCGCCTCGCTCGCAGGTCCGACGTAGATGATGCGATCGTCCTCGAGAAGGACCGTCCCGTCCGCATAGACGCGAAGCTCGTCGTTCATCGTTGCAACCCAACCCCGTTCGATTCGCGTCTTCATGCTGAACCTCTCCTTGATTCGTCGTTCGAACCCGTCAGCGCAAGGCGTTCAGCTGCCGCAATCGCAATGGCAATCGCCGCATCAAGCGCGCTACGGATGAGGGATTTATCCGGGGATGCGTCTCCATTGATCGCGAGGATGGCTCCCGCAGCGACCTTTCGTTCGGCGGCGACGATAAACAGCGTCGAACATTCCATCTCCACGCACAACGCCCCGGCTGCTCCCGTTACCTCACGATCCAAGGCGAGGCTTGCCGAGTAGAAAGCGCCTGTCGTATGGACGACGCCAACATGGTGCCTGCGGTCTGCCGCTTCCGCAGCACGGCGTAGCTCCGCCACCACATCCGGATGCGCAACGGCGGGGAACTCAAGGGGGAGGATTTGCTGGCTGACGCCGTCCTCCCGCACAGCGGCCGTGGCAATGATGACATCGCCGCTGCGAACATCGGATTGCAGCTTGCCCGCCGTTCCGATGCGGATCAACACGCGCGCGCCGGCAGCGATGGCTTCATGATAGGCAATGGCCGCGCCGGCGCCTCCGACCCCGGCAGAAACCACGCCAATCGGAATCCCATTCGCCGTTCCGCGATAGCTGTGGAACTCTCGGTTGGCAGCGAGACGTGTCGCTCCCTCAAGGAAGGAGGCGATCCATTCCGCGCGTTTCGGGTCTCCGGGAAACAGCACAACCGAAGGGAGTTCGTCGAGTTTCAGGTGATATTGCATGATCCCCCTACCGAGCGATGACATCGATCGTCTCAAATGTCGTGGTGTCGATCACACCTTCATCCGTAATGCGATAGCGTGGGGCCACCTCCATACCGAGCCAGAAGACGAAGAAGACCGGAGAGCGCCATCGTGCGCCTCCATCGCGTAGGGCCG
>JANQGM010000037.1 GCA_028277345.1 Candidatus Bipolaricaulota bacterium
CAACATTACGACGATCACGCAAAGTCATTGAGAGAGGCGTTTCCAAACCTAGAAGATGTCTCCACGTAGGACATCTTCAGAGCAACCCCTTCCATACACGCATGGGTTGCCATTCTCAAAGGAACTCAGCCGAGATGAGTTCCCGTATCCAAGCATTTTGAAACGTCTTCTTGCTCTGACATTCCTCCTGCTGCTCATCTCTTCGGCAGCCACATTCGCCTCGTCTTGGGCTCGGGGTGTCATTCGAGGTGACAACGTCACGCTCAATTACCCCGACCTTCTGAGTGAGGCATCGGCAAGACGTCTTCTCGCGGAGCGGGAACGAGCTCTCGTCTACGTCATGGAACTGCTCGACAGTCCCCGGATGGGACGCGTGATCGTCACTATCACGCCATCCTTAGTCAACTGGACGGCGCAAACCCATCCAACCGATTACGGCGCACATATCGAGTTCTTTCTGCCTGTAACGTCACTCGAAGCCTACGAGCGCGGCGGACCGTCGCCGACTGCCGATTTCGGTTGCCACGAAGAAGTCCATGCCATCGTCGAACAGCTTTGGGCTCACCCTGAAGCACCCACACCATATTCAGTTCCGATGGCGTTGGTCGGAGGCATTGCCGTGTACATCAACTCCACCTACCAAGATTCAACCGGCTATGCGCTGCACGCCAGTAGCCTCCGGCAAACGGGCAATCTCCCCGATTTGCTCGCCCTGCTCGGGGATGATGAGGTGCTGTACAACGATCCTCATGGAGCCAACATCGCCCATAACGGTGGGGCTACCTTTGTGGAGTATCTAGTCGATCTGGGGGGCTACGAACTCGTCGCCAGCCTCTATGGATGTGAGTGGACGCGATTTGGTGACGACTACGAACTCATTCCGCAAGATCCGGAGGCCATCGTCCTCAACGTACTAGGACAATCTATCCAGACCGTTCACGAGGATTGGACGACATGGTCTCATCGGCTGCCCTCCATCGATCCCGACATAGCCAGACTGCTGATCGACACGCAGGAGGCGTATGACAAGCTCGTCGATGTTGATCGCATGATCGAGCTCATGGCCGTTTGGAACGAAGCTGCCCTCCGCCTCATCGGTCCCTCGTTTCAGGTCTCTCGCATCATTCATCAAGCTCTGTCGCTTAACGATCGAATGTTCCAGCTGTCAACGATTTCAGAGCTCGAAACAGCGTTTCTCTATCAACTCGGCGTAGCATGGGAACTCAATCGCATCGCCCAACACTGGCTTGAGGCCATCGCTGCGTACGAATCCTTCCTCGACATCAATCAGCCAAACACGCCGGTGGCCGACAAGATTGAACAACTGGAAAAGGCATTAGACGGGTATGCAGAGGTCGGCGATACGCACATGGTCAGCCGCGTCCAAGAATGGCTGGCGCAATTCAGAGAGGGAGAAACTGAATCGGGATCCTAGCTCCCACTCCGATACATCAGCTGATTTATCCAAGCTTGGACACCATATATACTCTATCTATGAAAACACGTGATCTTCTACGGTATTTGCAGATCTACTCAATAGGATGTAGCTACCGACAGCCGCAGGGGAAATACATCGCTCGTACAATCGAGGAGGCCATCGCACCATGAAACGCAAACTCGCACTTTTCTTGATCACGACTTTGATCTCGATCTGCGCATTTGGTTCAACGAGCATGTTGCGTAGCGATCGTATCTCGCTGCACTATCCAGCCACAATGTCAGAGGAGGCAGCCGAACGGCTGCTCGCGGACCGCGAAGCCGCTCTCGCCTATGCTGAAGATATGCTTGGCTGCGAAGTCGGACATCGCATCACGTTCATTGTCGTTGCATCCATGTTTGGGAGTAGCGGAGGCAGCAGAGGCTCATCGACACATGTTGAGTATGGCCTATCGCTCCGCTCACTCCAGGAGTTCGAGAGCGACCCTGCCATTTCACCACGAAATCTTGGCTGCCACGAGGAAGTACATGCTGTGGTGGATGCATGTTGGGGCCGCAAGTCGTTCGCGCTCAACGAAGGCCTCGCCGTGTACATCGATGCCAGCTATCGGTCGGACTCTGACAATGGATTGATTGCGCGTGGCTTGTTGGAGCGAAATCTGCTTCCGTCAGTCGCATCCTTACCGAGGCTCTACCTCACATTTAATCGTTTCAACATGGGGAATTACCTCACCATCTACAAGGGCAGTGCATCCTTGGTAGAGTACCTTATCAGCACGTACGGAATGGCAGCTTTCCTGGAATTCTACCTCGCAAGTGGAAGCGAACTCGATCTCGCTGAGGCTTCGGTAAACTTGTATGGGCGAAGTCTTTCACAACTCGAATCCGATTGGCATGCACACATACGCACCGAGACAGACGGTCGGGAACTCGCGGCAAAGCTTTGTGTCGAGACATTTACCCCAGCATCAGAACTCTGGGAGATCTCAGCTGCTCTTCGTACCATGGCTCAAAAGAACCCTAGAGTGTTTGGCAGATCAGACGTGTACGAGAAGGCGCTAGATACGCGGAATGCATCCATTGACGCGCTTCAGGCTGCTACGACTGACTTGGAAGCCAAATCGGCCTATCAGTCATATCTGTGTGTAGAAAAGCAGGTAGTGTATGCGTGCGAAACATGGCTCAAAGCAGCAACCACCTACCACAGCTTCCTCGAATCGCGATCGGCTCTTTCTATCCCTGAGCAAAGTCAACTCCTGCGGCAAGCACATGATGAGTATTGCATCGTCGGCGACGAACTCATGGTCGAACGCGTCAAGGAGAGACTTGATGCGCTACTGAATCAGTAAGGCTCAGTCACTTTCTCCATGTGCACGGTCATTACAGGGCATTCGGCGTGGCGAATCACCTTCTCGGTAACAGAGCCAAAGATGCGATGCCGCCACCCGCTCTCTCCGTGCGTTGAGATGATG
>JANQGM010000011.1 GCA_028277345.1 Candidatus Bipolaricaulota bacterium
TATCAGGAGATCCCCTCCACCACGGCCTACACCGATCCGCAGTTCGTCACCCAACCCATCAACGCACAGATCTTGGTGGATGACGTTCCGAGAACGACAACGTTCCAGCTCTGCGGCCCATCCGGATCCCGCTACGAGCTTGTTCCGGAAGAGGATCACTGGACGCCTCAGGAGGAGCATCTCGAGTTCTGGAAATGGCAGCGCTACAACGAGGATTCCCAGCAATGGGTGGACATTCTCTTGCTGCTCTTCGGAGATGTGGCTCCCGGACAACTGAACGTGAATCTACAGAACGGCGGCCGCGTTCGCGCCGTCTATCGGCAGTTCGTCGAACTCTACTAGACGATCCGCATGATTGAGGGGCTCCTCCGGGAGCCCCTATTCTTTGGACAATCTCTTTGCTCAATCTCCGTAGCGCTCGCGAAACCATGCACGCGCTTGCCGCTCGTTGGAAAACATGCGGACTTGATCCTGGCGCATGCAGGCGCCGAACACCGAGCGAATATCATCGACGTGCGGATGAGGGCGAAGCGAGTCCGTCAAGAAAACGACCACGTGACAGGATTGGTAAAGCACTTCGGTGGCGATCTCCAAATCTCCCCCCTGAGGTCCCGATCGGTACCGATGAACGCGCGAAGCCAACGATGGAGCCGCTTCCATCACCATCTTCCCCGTGGTCCCCGTACAGAGGATGCGCGAGAAGTTGTCTCGCAGTTGGGGCTCGTGGTCGATCACAAATTGGCGCATGCGATCCTTCATCTGATCGTGTGCAATCAACGCGATGACCGCTTCATCCGGCGTAGATAGGATGTCGTGATAGGACGTCGTCTCAACCAGCCCTGATGGCGCACAAATCTTGTAGACGGTTCCCGCTCGGTCATGTCGGCTAACCTCAGCCGCTCGAATCGGAATCGCACGCCCCGTTCCTTCCAAGATGATGGAGGGCGGCCACGGAACAGGATGTCCATCCACAGCTTGGGAGGCAGACAATGCCGCCCACTCCAACACGGATCCAACGTTCATGAACGTGCTGACGTGCAAGAGGTCGGCCAACCTGAACAACGCAAGGTTTTCAGGATGCAGCCAGTGGCTGGTAGTCGGAGAGAAGAAGGGCCACAGAAGCCGAATGGTCCCACGAGCGACAAGACATCCCAGCAGAATGCCCCCGCCCTCTGACTTGCCCTCGGGCAAACGCAAGACGCCGCACGTGTTGTGAATCCAATCCCACGTCGCATCGTTGACTGGCCGGATGCCGCCGCCTTTTCCGGTCACGACGCGTACGTACGTTCCTCCGGAGAACGCAAACGCATACTCACGCCACCACGGCTTCTCGCCGTGCTGTGCATGGAGTTCTTCCAGAAGCCGTGCCAATGAATCGTTGCGATTCGTCGAATCGCGACTCGCCAGGACGCCGATCAACGTCTTGTTCACCGTCTCCACCTCGCTTTCCGGTGTCGTGCCTGAGGCCCTAACCCGTACCGCCCCAGACTGTTTTTCGAAGCCCCAGCATGGGTCCTCCATCCCTCCGTGTCAAGAACGCCGTCTCCAAATCCACGTTGCCGCCTGGGCAAACAGCGGGCGCTTCCCCAGGCGGCAGAGGCATGAGGGATCACGTATCCTATAGGCATCCGAATCTGGATGGGGGGAGTTCGTTGGATCGCGTACTTGAGATTCTAAAGCAGTATTGGGGGTACGAAACCTACCTTCCTCAACAGCGTGAGGCCATCGCCTGTGGCGTGGCGGGCCGTGATTCGCTCGTCGTCCTGCCCACGGGAGGCGGGAAATCCCTCTGTTTTCAAGTTCCCGCCATGCGTTTGCCGGGAATGGCCATCGTCGTCAGCCCGCTACTGTCGCTCATGAAGGATCAAGTCGACGCCCTCACCGAGAACGGCATCGCCGCCGCCCGGATTGACAGCACGCAGACCCCGGATGAGCGAGACGACGTTCTCGCTTCCATTCGGCGTCAGGAACTCAAGATCGTTTACGTGAGTCCCGAACGCTTGATGATGAACGGATTCGCCGACTTCTTGAAGCAGCATCCCATCTCCATGATCGCCATCGATGAAGCGCACTGCGTCAGCATGTGGGGACACGATTTCCGTCCCGAATATCGCCGTTTGGGGCAGCTGAAAACCACATTCCCGGACACAGCCATCCACGCCTATACCGCCACGGCAACGCAGCACGTCCGCGATGATATCGTCGAGCAACTGCATTTGGTCAATCCGAAGGTCCTCGTGGGGTCGTTCGATCGGCCGAACCTCATTTATTCCGTTGAACGCCGAACCGAGGTTCTACGTCAAGTTCGGGAAGTCCTCGATCGCCACAAGGGGGAATCATCCATCGTCTACTGCATTCGCCGGGCCGACGTGGATGATCTGGTTGACCAACTTCGCGATGTCGGCTATCGCGTCGCCGGGTATCACGCCGGGCTGCTGGATCGGGAGCGCAAAGCGGCGCAGAACGCGTTCATTCGAGATGAAGTCGATATCATCGTTGCCACCGTCGCCTTCGGCATGGGGATCAACAAGCCCAATGTCCGCGCCGTCATCCATGCCGGTATGCCGAAGTCCCTGGAGCACTACCAGCAAGAATCCGGACGCGCGGGGCGCGATGGACTCGACGCCGAGTGCGTTCTGCTCTATGGCGGAAACGACTACGGTACCTGGAAATACATCATCGAACAGTCCGAATCCGAGCAGGCCGTTCGCATCGCCCTTCAGAAGTTGGGAGACATGTCCTCGTATGCATCGGGCGTCATCTGCCGCCATCGTGCGCTTGTGGAGTACTTCGGCCAAACCTTGGAGGCCGACAACTGCAAGGCCTGTGACGTGTGTTTCGGAGATTTGGAGTTGGCTGAGGACGCCCTCGTCGTCTCGCAGAAGATCCTGTCCTGCGTCTTCCGCCTCGACCAACGCTTTGGCGCCGATTACACCGCCAACATCCTGTTAGGGTCGAAGGAACAGCGCATTCTGCAAGCGGGGCACAATGACCTCTCCACCTATGGACTGCTATCGGAGTTCACCAAGAAACGTGTTCGCGACTGGATCGAACAGCTGGTGGGGCAAGGCTATCTCGTCAAGGGCGGGGAGTACAACGTCCTCTCCATCTCGGAGCGCGGTTGGAAGGCCCTCCGCGGAGAAGAGACGCCGCGGCTACTGAAACCTGCCGAGCGCTCGCGCAAGCATACGGTTCTTGAGGATTCTTGGGAAGGCGTCGATCGCGGGCTGTTTGACACGCTTCGCGTGCTCCGGCGCAAACATGCGACCGCGCGAAACGTCCCCGCCTACATCGTGTTCGGGGATGCCTGCCTGCGTGACATGGCGCGTCGGCGTCCATCGTCCATCGAGGGATTTCTTGAGGTCAGCGGCGTCGGACAAGCGAAAGCCCGGCAATACGGCGAGGAGTTCGTGGCCACGATTGCCGAGTACTGCCGCACTCACGCGCTCGATCGGGATATCGATCCATCCGTGAAGCCGGTTCCGAAACCCGCTCGGTGCAAGAAACGCACGCGGGCGACCCTCGACCTTTCCCGGCAACTCGCCTTTGGACGCTTCGAGAAGGGCGAATCCATCATCGCCGTCTCCGACGCCATCGAGAAGAAGCCGGAGGTTGCCATCAAGTACCTACTCGACTACATCGCGCAAGAGGGTCTTACCACGCCTGAACCGTGGGTTGATCTGGGCACCTTCGATCGCATCGCCGACGTCGCCAAGATCAAGGGAACAGCGAGGATTATGGCAATCCTGAAAGAGGTTTCAGATGTTGCGGACTATGACCAGGTCAAGATTTCCATTGAATGCCTCAAGAACCTCTAGTGCCCCAGGATTGCCAATCGAAGGTCCCACACTTGGGATCTTCGATCAAGCAACTGGGAACTATGCCATGGGCCAGTTCCTTCGAGGAGTCTTTCGACTCCTCGGGGCAAACACGAAAACCTCGCGAGGGCAATCCAAGAGATGATGCCCTCGCAAGCGGCTCCTTCCAATAATCAAATGAGCCGCCAGTTGCCGATGGCTGGGAACTCTTCGAGTTCCGACGAGCACATCATCTCTTGGACTGTGCTCGTGTTCGTTTAGGAGCTTGATGGCGAAGCATCTTACGACGACATCACAATTAGCCTCGCCTGTCTAGAAAACGGCAACTAGGCCATGAGCCAGTTGCTGGGGAGAAGCTTCCAGCTTCTCCGATCCACGCTCTTTCAATATCGACATGAGGCGTTGGCAGCGCATGCAAGTATTAGAAGGCGCTGTCTACGACCGCATCAAGTCAACGACTGCGTTCGAAATACGTTGTCGATCCCGAGGACACTCAAAGACTTGATGTCCTCGCCAAGCAACTAGCCCTTGGCATAGTTGCCAGACCCTTCCAATGGTTACATGGGCAGCCAATGGCCGGGAACTCTTCGAGTTCCTACGAGCACATCATCTCTTGACTGTGCTCGTGTCCGATCAAGAGTTGAACGGCGAGGCCAGCTACGACGACATAAAATAAGCATCGCATGCCTCATCAACCTTGGGTAGCCCATACACGAGGACGATCAGAGACTTGATGTCCTCGTCGCGGCTCCCCCGATCGTTGAATGAGCCGCCACTCGTAGCGCGCGCTGAGCTGTTCGAACCAGAGAAATGGATACTTTCTGGTATCCATTTCTCTGAGGAACGCGCTCATGGCAGCGTTCCCAGCTCATCATTGCCGCTTGCCGCCAGATGTTTGGCGCAGTTGCGCCAAACTCTGACCTGCCCCTTCTATGCGACAAATGGGCAGGCTATGGCACCGGCGGCGCCTCGATGGTAATGGTAAAGCTGAATCTCAGGCCGTTACAGCTTCGCACCTCTCCCACCCGGAGATCGAGGTACAACTGCCCGTAGGGCGGGCAACACGGAATATCGCAAATCAGCGGCGTGTAGCAGTCGCAAAGGCATGCACAGAAGGATCGGCACGCATCGACGATGCGAACGGGATAGGCCACATCCGAATCCGTCGTCATCACGATGACGTTGTAGTAGCCGGGCGCCACGATCTGGCCGTCTTCGTTCGCCAAATCCCATTCCATGACTTCCAACCGGTTGCGCGGTTCGCCATCGAAAACGACGGTTCGAACGACGTTTCCTTCTTTGGTTTCGATACGCCATCCGAAGATCCGTGGATTCTGCGTATAGCCATTGACCTGAAACCAATCCATCGGCACGACAAGTGAGAACTCAATCGTCTCGTTGGTTTTGAAGACAAGATAGCAGTCCGGATCGACATCGATACCGCAGCCGCATTGGGAAGTCGCGATCAACGATGTCGAAAGAACAAGAAAGAGCGCAAGGATGCCAACAGATCTCATGGTGTACCTCCCCTTTTCTCAGACCAAAGCCGTTTGGTTCCCACTCACGTCAGACCTACTCGCCCCAATCGAGAAAGTTTCACGCCCCGTTTTATGCACGAGCGTCTCCAGGATATGGCTGCGCAGAATTCCTTCATCACACCTTCGCGCCAACCACATACCCCACAGCCATTCTTAGTTCGCCCGAACCGATGACGCATCGGGCGAAACAAGCCAGCCCAGGCAGTCGGCGTCCTCGCCGCGACACAACAAGGGCAGGAGGATAGGATGAAGAGATTGGACGCAAGGACACTCACAGTGGCGACAGCTCTTGTCGTGACGCTTGCCATCGCCGGACTCGGCCAACGCGTGGGGACGCACGACGATTTCGACCTCACCGCCGTCATCGAAGAAGCTTACTGGTATTCGCGCTACAACCTCGGTCATCTCACCATGCGCGCCGGCATGGGAGACACCTTCATGCCGGATATGGAGATGGTCGAGATGATGATCGCCATGGCCGACGCCGATCCGGCTGACGGCGACATCGTCAGCCCTCCAATGAATCCCGCGCTGCTCAAGAGCGTGTTCGCCTCAGGAGAACCGTTCTGGACACAGCCCGCCGCCCCCTCAGATTTCGCCACCTTGCGGTGGGATCCATCGACCTTCGATACCCGCGTCACCGGGTCCGCCCTAGGGTGGACGATCCTGAAGGAGTTGGAGTGGGCCAAGCAGTTCCACATCGACTGGCACTTCGGGACCGTGGACGATGACTTCGGAGCCCAATGGCGGTTCATGGGACTGGTTCTGACCGCAATGGCCGAAATGCAGGCGCTGGATTGGATCGAACGCCATGCCGCCGGAGAGATGACGATGGTCGACAAATCCGACCCGTTCGTCATGCTGATGGCCCTCTCCAGCCTCGCCGATGTGCTCGGCGCCGACGCCATGCCGCATAGCCGGTCCAATCGCTACTACGATCCCGAAAGCGCCGCGCTCTTCAGGCGCGTTGCCAACGAGCAGTTCGATCGCGTAGTCGTAATCCCGAGTGAGAGCATGACGGTCAAAGAACTGGCCACCGCCATCCAAGGACTGGTGTGGTATGCCTCTATCACTGCGGATCAGGGTCGGCATCGCCGGGCGTTGGATCACATCGCGACGTTGGGAGAGCTGCTACGCGAGCGTTCGGCATTGACAGCGGCGGCCAAGGGCTACGCCATCCGCGGCCTCATCGAGGTCTTCCGCGTCCTCGATGATCGCGACGCCCTGAATGCAGCCGATCGCTTGGTCGAGGAACTCTCGATGGACTATGACGAGGACTACGGCATCTTCAGATCCCAGTTGAACTACTCGATCGATGATGTCGCCGCCATCGTCGGCGGGCTGAACGCCGCCATGCTGCATGGCGATGTGCACGGTGCGCTGGCGGAAAAGCTGCTGGTCGGATTCTTCGAAGCGGCCGTCAATCTCAGTGGACTTCAGCTGAGTGCGCCTCCTGCGGAAGCCGGGAAGAGCGCCTTTGAGCTTGGAGCGCCCGACCTTTATTACCGCTATCCCACCCTTCCGCTTCCCGGAGAGGTGGGAGACTACGGCGTCGCTCCCGTCACGGCGTCATCGGTCGCGTTTGATCCCAGCTCGAACACATGGACCGTCACGAATACCCGCTTTGATACCGCCGGCGCCATGCATGCGGCCAACGAGTTCATCTGGCTGCATGCCAACCAGGTCAACGGCTTCCCCATCGTCGGCGAGCGGGCGCACACAGAGCCGATGTCAGCGCAAACCGAGGAGAGGACCCGGCTTCCGTTGCTGGTTCGTCTCATCGGCCACGTGGGCCTCGTTTTGCTGGTGGCGCTGCTTGTGACCATGATTCGAGATTAACGGAGAGAACGCCGTCGCCTGCAGACGACGGCGTATCCAAAGGAAGCAGCCCGCTCATCCAGAGCGGGTTGCTTTCGTCTTGCAGGGGTCTAATCACGACCTCATCGAGAAAACGTCATCCGCGCAGCTAGCTCTACAGTCCTGAGCGTCCCATCCCAGGAACCGGATTCCGGCCCCAATCCTGTGTGATACGTATCACAGAAACATGCAGGGGCGACTCACCGCTGATCAGAACCGATGTCCCACTGATTCCCCGATGGAACTCGCTTATCATCACTGCCGGACGGAATCCCGCGCAAGGCAAGTCCACGCCAATCGGGATCGACGTTCAGGGGGAACGTTTGACCGCATCCAGACGGTACATTCAACGAATCCAACAATTTGGCTCAAATGCTCGGTGGTACCTTCTGTTCAGCATGATGAGCGGCTTCGCCTTGGGCATCATCCGCCTGCTTTTCAACTTCTACGTCCTTTCCATTGGCTACGAATCAAGTGTGATGGGACTGCTGGTCGGACTCCCTCCGCTCATCATTACCTTCGCCGCCATCCCCATGGGAATCCTTGGGCATCGTGTCGGGTTCCGGCTCGCACTCATGATTGGAGCGGGACTGATGACGACGGCCATGTTGGGGCTCTCCTTGTCATCGGCTATGGTGGGACTCATTGCCTTCTCAATCCTGAGAGGCTTCGCGATGACGTTGCTCCAGGTGAGCAGCGCGCCATTCATGGCGGAAAACTCGGATGTTGGAGAACGCACGCATCTGTTCAGCGTCCAGTTTGCCTCGCGGTCCATGGCGAACTTCGGAGGATTGCTTCTCGCAGGCGTGTTGCCGGGCATCGTCGCCGCCCTCCTCGGGGTCGATCCAGAATCGACGACCGCCTACCGGGGCGCCATCATGACAGGTGCCGCCATCTATGCGCTGTCCATCCTGCCTCTGTTGCGAACTCGAGTTCCTGAAACGGCGTTCGATCGAAGGATGACGTTCCGCTGGAAAGAGATGTTCCATCCCCCCGGGTTGCTCTTGAAGCTGTTCCTCCCCCAAGTCGTCATCGGGTTTGGTGCCGGAGCATTGGTGCCATTCCTTAATGTGTTCTTCAAGACCAAGTTTGATATGGGCGATTCATGGTTGGGATTGCTGTTCGCTTTCCAGTCGGGCTTCATGGCTTTGGCCACGTTCTCGGGACCGATGCTAGCCGAGCGCTGGGGGAAGGTACGATCTGTTATCGGCGTTCAACTCTCGTCGATTCCCTTCCTAATCTTGCTTGGCTACTCGCCCATCCTCTCCCTTTCCGCTGTGGGTTTCTTGCTCCGTGCCGCCTTGATGAATGCCGCCAACCCGCTCTACACCGCCTTCGCCATGGAGCAGGTCTCGGCCAAACAGCGCGGCACCGCCAGTGCGTTGATGCAAATGAGTTGGCAAGGCACACGCTCCATCAGCTCGTTCATGAGCGGCGCGCTCCAAGAAGTCAGCGGCTTCTCTGCCTTGTTCCCCATTACGATCGTCATGTACCTATCAACATCTGTACTCATGTACTTCTTCTTTGTGAGAAACAGGACAAAGACGACCGGACAAGGAGAGTGAGGGCGATCGCCAGCTTCAACGTCATCCCGTTCGAAACGCCCATGGCTACCATTCTCAGTCATGGCCACGAAAAAACTGAATTCCCAAGGAGGAAAACAGGATGACTGTTCCCGCCCTCTTGCTTGCCTTGGCCGCAACGCTCTGCTGGTCAACCACCTGGGTTCTCATGAAGGCGGGAGTCGATCGCATGGATCGCACCACCCTCGGCTTTCTCCGTCCGTGGATGGGTCTGCTTTTCATCGTTCCCTATGCCTGGGCAACGAACGGCTTCGTCTTCGGATCGCCTTCGCTGGTTTGGATAGGACTGGGAAGCGGATTCCTGAACGCCTTCCTCGGCGTAGCCCTTTTCTATTTCGCGCTTTCGCAAGGATCGATGCACCAGACCAACATCTTGGCTGGCACCAATCCGTTCTGGGGCGCACTCAGTGCCATCCTCATTCTCAACGAGCCGGCTCGAGGGTCCACATTCATCGCCGCAGGGCTGATCGTCGCGGGAACTTATTTCCTCGCACGGCGAAGCCGCGGCGACTCGTCGAAAGCCCACCGGCTGCTCCCGACCCTTGCTGCGCTGGGCGCCGGTGTCTTGTGGGGGTTTACCGTCGCCGTCCCGAGCAAGTACTGCATCATGAACGGCATGAGCCCGATCGCCTACCAGCTGCTGTTTACCGCGACTGGGGCTATAGGATGGACACTCGTTGCCATGCCGCGCTTGGTTCGCCGGACGCTCGCGATCTCTCGAAAAGGCGTTTGGATTGCACTTGTCTCCGCCTTCACAGGTTTCTTCGTTGGTTGGGTGTTCTGGCTACGGGCCATGCGCCAGGTGGATGCCAGCGCATTGGCCCCGCTCAACGGACTCACCCTCTTCTTTGCAGTTCTCCTCGGCGCTCTGTTCTTTAAACAGCGAATCACGCTGCGCATCGCGCTCGGAGGAGCGCTCATGCTGGCCGGCGTTACAGTGATTTCGCTATTCGGCTAGCCTTGCCTTCACAACCCATTGCGCGTTGCTTGCCGTTCGTAACTCTCCAGATCATCTCACACGAGCGAAATCTAAGACCTGATGTCCCCGCTGAGCAACTAGCCCGTCGCATAGTTGCCAAGCCCTTCCAATACGCAGATGGATTACCAATCTCAAAAACAGCTGATTGGGAGAAAATGACAACGTAAAGAACCGCTACGGTCTGTGGTCCAGACGTTGTTCCCGCGCACGATCGACCTTGTGCCGTATCGCTTCGTCCTCTTGAGATGGGTGCAATATCCCATACACGCCCCAAAGCACCGCATAGGTTAGTAGAAGCACGAAGAGTATCCCAAGCATGTTAGCCGCCAAACCTCCCGGCAAGAGAGTCGTGGTCTCACCCTATCTCATCTACTATCAAATGTGAATACCTGTAAAAGAAACCTTTGGGCGGCAGACCATGCGCTAGCCAAATGAACGCGCTCCATCATTCAGGGCCTCGATCCTATCGCTGGACAGGATCGAGGCTCAGCCAGCGTCAGAAACTCAGATCGCGTTTGTGTCTCCAGGCGTTTTGGGGAACAGCCGCGCCTCTTCGATGCGATCGAGGCCGGCGATGTAGCGCGTCAATCGCTCAATGCCGATGCCGAACCCTGCCGACCGTGGGACCCCGCGCTCGACTTCTTCGAGATAGCGTTCGAACTTGGCTTTTGGAATGCTGTCACGATCGAGCCGGTCGTGAATGCGGGCCAACTCATACTCACGCTCACCGCCGGACAGTGCCTCGCCATAGCCCTCGGGATACATCAGATCCATGTCCAACAACACCTCCGGACGTTCCGGATCTTCGCGGTCGTAGAATTCGCGAATGCGGCGCGGAAAGTCGACGACCCACGCCGGTCCTACCAGCGTCGTCGACAGCGCATCGTCAAACGGCTCGCCGAAGCGCGCTGCGGCATCCGCATAGCTGACGCGCTCAAACGGCACGCTCGGCACCGCAATCTCGCGTTCCAGCACCGTCAGCTCCTCGGCACATGATTCGCGAACCGCACTCAGGATGGCTACGACAAGTCCTTCGCCAACGGCCATGATGTCGTCCCGGCTCGCATCGCGCACTTCCAAGTCAAGCTGCACGAACTCGGCCAAGTAGCGTCCGGCACTCGCTCGCTCGGCGGGCTCCATCCGTACGTTGGGGGCAAAGCAGAAGATCTTGGGCAACGTTCGTAGCGCGATCTGCTTGTGGAAGATCATGCTCTTCATCAGCTGATAGGGAACGCCATAGAAATCGACCGCGCCATCGTAGGTCTCGTGGTGCAAGGGATCGGTCACCGGGGACAGCAAGACGGGAAGGATTTCGACAAATCCCTTGGATCGCAAATACTCGCCAGCGCTTCGCACAATCTCGCTCTTGATCGTCAATACAGCTCGTCGTTCACTCTCAGTTCTAATCCTCATGATGATGTCCTTTGATGATTTCATTCAGGTCCGAAAAGCGGACGATTGGGTTGATGGGACCGCCATTCCGCTATAGCCGCCCGAGAAAGACATCATTCAGCTTTCTCGAAGCAACTTGCAGAGTTGCCAGGCGCCGCATGTTCAAACCAAACCGGGCGGCCAACTGACCGCAGGGCTAGGCTTGTCTAGACGGGAGTGCTCGCGTCAGCGAGCCGTCGTCTAGGCGGCGTTCGGATTAGCTTGTTGAGAGAAGAGGGGATGTTGATTCTGCTGCACGTCGTTCCTTCGATTGAAAGTTCGCGCGCATGTTGCTGTTGCCATGATTACCACCTCTTCATTTGAGATGAGCCACTATAGCGTGAGACGTCTTCAAGACCAAATGCCAATGTCTCCCACGCCAAGGGACGACGATATACTTGAACCCTGGGAAGGAGAGCCATGGAACCCGTTCGTACCGTTCGACCCGTTCGCATCGCGCTCATCGGCGCAGGCAATCTGGGCCGCCGTTTCAGCCGCATCGTGATGGACAAGCATGAGGAGCTGATCTCACGCTACAGCCTCGATCTGCAACTCATCGGCGTCGCCGACTCGGGTGGTGCCGCCATCGATCCCGAGGGATTGGACGGCCATGCCATCGCCCGCATCAAGGAACGCGGCGGCAGCGTGGGCGAGCTACCTGACGCAGGACATCCCGGTATGAGCGGATTGGAGCTACTGGACGCCGTCGATGCGGATGTGCTGTGCGAAGCCGGACCCGTGAATCTCGACGCGAACAGCGAACCCGGACTCTCTCACGTTCGCCGTGCGCTGGAGAAGGGCATGCACGTCTCCACCCCCAACAAGGGTCCCATGGTGCTGGCTTACCAGGAGCTGGTGGCCCTAGCCGCAACGAACGGTGTGCAATTGCACTTCGACGGCACCGTCGCCGGAGGCCTGCCTGCCATGGCCTTGGGAGCCCGCGATCTACGCGGCGCGACCATTGAGAGAATCGAAGCCGTGCCCAACCTCACCACTGGGTATGTCCTCGACCTCCTTGCCGATGGCCTGGCCTGGGATGACGCCGTCGGGCAAGCGCGCGATGCCGGAGCCCTGGAAGGCGATGGAGTCTGGGATCTCGACGGCTGGGACGCAACCGCCAAGCTCGCCATCCTCGCGCAAGCCGTGTTGGACGTCAACGTCAATCTGCACGACATCCCCATGACCGGCATCCGAGACATCGACTTGAACTGGATACAACACTCCAGACGAGAGGGCTCGATTGTGCGATTGCTCGCCACCGCCGTCCGATGTCCCGAAGGGGCGTATCAACTCAACGTCGAACCGGCCGTACTCGGTTCCGACCATCCCCTCGGCCATCTCGGCGCCAAACACATGGGCATCGTCTACCGCACCGACCTCTTCGGAACCATCACATCCGTGATCGAAGAAGAAACGCCCGTACCGAGCGCCGCTTCGATGCTCAGGGATATCATGAGTATCGTAGCAGCTAACCCCATCTAGAGAACGGCCTCACGAGCTTCGCCGTTCTCACAAGCTGGCCCTTCATTGGTGACATGGCCAGCCGATGTCCTCGAAAGCAACGCCCTCCAGTATTCACATGCGTTGCCGTTGCCAGACCCTTCCACAAGGACAGTTAAAGAATCGATGTCCTTGCAAGCAATGCGAAGCATTGCCACTGATGACGGCTGCGCCACTCATTCTTCAGCCGGATAAGCTATATCCCCCTTGGATTAAGTACGATTTGGTTGTAGGGGTTGGGTGTGGTGTATGATTGATCGAGGAGGATTTACATACGTGGCGGTCAAAAGACGTATCTTCGAGATCCTAGAAGTAGCCCATGTCGGCGATTTGGCGAGCCGCTGGTTTGATGTATTCATCATTGGCCTGATCGCACTAAACGTGCTAACACTCATTCTGGGCACCGTTCCGTCATTGCATGGTGCCTATCAGGTTTTCAGGATCTTCGAGATTATCTCTGTGATTGTCTTCACCATCGAGTACGCGCTGAGATTGTGGACCTGCAAGGAGAATCCGGATGTAACACTCAAGCGGTTTCCCCGGCTACGTTTCGCAGGTCGAGGAATGTTGATCATCGATCTCATGGCCATCCTTCCGTTCTACATTGCGTTGCTAGTACCAGCGGCGAGAGCGCTTGACTTACGTGTATTGCGAGCGATTCGCCTCACTCGCATCTTCCGGCTGTTCAAGTTAGGTCGGTACTCGGAATCGCTCAAAATCATGGGCAAGGTTTTTCGTGCCAAGCGTGAGGAATTAGGTATCACCGTCTTCGTACTCGTGATTCTCCTGATCATCGCTTCGTCGCTCATGTATTTCATTGAGAACCCAGGCCAGCCAGACGCCTTCTCCAGCATTCCAGCCTCGCTGTGGTGGGGGGTTGCGACCCTGACAACCGTCGGGTACGGCGATATTGTTCCCTTGACTGCACTCGGCAAAGCACTGGGAATGATTATTGCAGTACTTGGAATCGGACTTTTCGCTCTGCCTGCAGGCATTCTCGGTTCCGGTTTTGTCGAAGCTTTCGGTAGTTCCAAAGGCGAGCAACTGGTTTGCCCGCACTGCGGAAAAGGGATCCGAATGTCATGACCACACCGGAAGAACGCGCAAGAGAAACTATCGACGCCAAGCTCGCCGAGTCAGGTTGGGTCGTTCAATCGCGAACAGAGATCAATCTCTCTGCTGGCCCAGGCGTCGCCATTCGCGAATTCCCGATGGCCAACGGCACGGGCTATGCTGACTACCTTCTCTTCGTGAACGCCGAAGCAGTAGGCGTCCTCGAAGCCAAACCTGAAGGACACACACTCACCGGAGTCGAGATCCAGACTAATGACTACACCAATGGCTTCGCCTACGACATTCAAACGCCGATCGAGCCACTTCCTTTCCGTTATATCAGCACGGGGACGGAAACCATCTTCTGGAACCATCTCGATCCTCACCCTCGCAGCCGAGAGATCTTCCAGTTTCATCGCCCGGACACACTGAAGGAATGGATCGGCTTCGAGAAGCTTCCGGAATGGTGCAGCGATTGGCATCCACAAGAGGGGCCCTATGCACCAGATCCAAGCTATCCATCGTCGTTGCGATCCAGGATTCAGACGCTGCCCTCAGTCAACAAGAGCACACTCTATCCCAACCAGCTGCAAGCGGTTCAGAATCTCGAAGCATCACTCAAAGCCGATCACCCGCGAGCACTCATTCAGATGGCCACTGGCTCCGGCAAGACAATCATGGCCATCACTGCCGTCTATCGTTTGATCAAATACGGTGGTGCTCGCCGCATTCTGTTCCTCGTCGATCGCGGCAATCTGGGCGAGCAGGCTGAGAAGGAGTTCGCAAACTTCGTCACGCCTGACAGCAACCGCAAGTTCACTGAACTCTACAACGTCCAGCGACTTCTATCGAACACCGTCGGCTCGTCAACCAAAGTCGTGATCTCAACGATTCAACGGTTGTACTCAATGCTCAAGGGCGAGCCCGAGTTCGATCCAGCAGACGAGGAACAATCCCTTTATGGAGCCGGAATCGATGAGAAACGCGAACCCTGGCCGGTGGTCTACAACGAGACCATTCCCCCCGAGTATTTCGATGTCATCGTGATCGACGAGTGTCATCGCTCCATCTACTCCGTCTGGCGGCAAGTGCTCGACTACTTCGACGCCTACCTCATCGGCCTTACTGCCACTCCGGCGAAGCACACGTTCGGCTTCTTCAAGAAGAACCTCGTCATGGAGTATCGACACGAGGATGCCGTCGCCGACAACGTCAACGTCGATTTCGAGGTCTACAACATCCGTACCAGGATCTCGCAAGAAGGCGCAACGCTCAAAGCATCTGAGACGCCTGCCATCGGCATTCGCGATCGACAAACCCGCGCCGTGCGCTGGGAGCAACCGGATGAAGACATCGAATACGCAGGCAAGGATCTCGACCGATCGGTGGTTGCCGAAGACCAAATCCGCACCATCCTCACGACTTATCGAGACAAGGTGCGAACCGAAATCTTTGCAGGAAGGAAGCACGTCCCGAAGACTCTCATCTTCGCCAAGAGCGATGCACACGCCGAAGACATCGTCCGAATCGCGCGCGAGGTCTTTGAGAAGGGCAACGACTTCATCCAGAAGATCACCTACAAGACCACAGGCGCGAAACCCGCAGACCTGATCCAGCACTTCCGCAACAGCATGTATCCACGTATCGCTGTCACCGTGGACATGATTGCTACCGGCACCGACATCCGGCCCATCGAGGTCGTGATGTTCATGCGCATGGTCAAGAGCCGGGTACAGTTCGAACAGATGAAGGGACGCGGCGTTCGCATCATCGATCCCAACGAACTGAAATCGGCCACGCCCGATGCCGAAGCCAAGACGCACTTCGTCCTGGTCGACTGTGTCGGCGTGACCGAGAGTAAATCACGCGATACACAGCCACTTGAGCGTAATAAGTCGATTGCCTTCAAAGCGCTGCTCGAACACGTTGCCCTTGGCGGCACGAATCCCGACATGCTCAGTTCGCTGGCCAGTCGTCTCGCGCGACTCGATAAGCAATGTGACGAGAAGCAGCGCGCACACTTGACTGAAGTCGCTGGGGGCAAGCGTCTCTCGGAAATCGACCACGCTATCATCCGCGCGCTCAATCCCGATGAGCATGAAGCGAGAGCCCGGCAAACGCACGGGCTGAGCGAAGGCCAAGAACCGTCTGAAGGCCAGCTCGAAGCGGCTCGGCGTGAATTGCTGAAGGAAGCGGCAGAGCCGCTGGCCACCAACCCCGAGCTACGTAAGACATTGATCGAGACCAAGCGTTCGTTCGACCAGATCATCGATGACATCAGCCTCGACGAGTTGCTCAAAGCCGGTCCGTCTGTCGATGGCACCGAGAAGGCAAAGACTATTATCGCGTCGTTCGAGGAATTCCTAGCTACCCACAAGGATGAGATCGCCGCGCTTCAGTTCTTCTACGCTCAGCCGTACGGCAAGCGATTGACCTACGACGATATCAAGACGCTACACGAAGCGATCCAAGCACCGCCACGATTGCTGACGCCCCAAAAGCTGTGGGCGGCGTACAAGACGCTGGAGGCCAACAAGGTTCGCGGTGCGAGCGCCCAGCGGCGATTGACCGACATTGTCAATCTTGTCCGTTTCGCGCTGCATCAGGCCGACGAGTTGGTACCCTATCCGGACGAAGTAGAATCTCGTTTCGAGAAGTGGCTCAATCTACAAGAAGCTCGGGGGCGATCGTTCACGTTGGAGCAGAAGCGGTGGCTGGTGATGATTCGCGATCATATTGCACAGAGCTTGGAGATCGACTTCGGTGATTTCGATTTCGTGCCGTTCAATGCCGAGGGCGGCATCGGCAAGGCTCGGGAGTTGTTTGGGACGGAGCTGAGGGCGCTGATGGATGAGCTAAATGGGGTGTTGGTGTCGTGAGGAACTTCGTTCCGGCTGGCTGGAAAATCGCAGAGCTCGATTCGGTAGCTGGGATCACGCTCGGCCAAAGCCCTCCGAGCTCGACGTACAACACGGTCGGAGACGGGCTACCGTTCTTTCAGGGGAAGGCTGAGTTTGGGGCGCTGTCACCGACCCCAGTCAAGTGGTGCTCAGCCCCGGTCCGTGTTGCTCATCCCGGAGATGTGCTGATCTCGGTTCGTGCGCCGGTCGGCCCTACGAACTTGGCGGACACAGAATGCTGCATAGGACGTGGCCTGGCAGCGATCACGCCTCTTGGGGGTATGCCGTCCAAGTACTACCTCTACTACCTTCGTCACTCCGTTGAAGAACTGGTGCGTCAAGCAACGGGCTCAACGTTCCAAGCCATCAACGGCAAGCAGCTCCGAGCCCACACAACCCTCGTCCCACCGCTTCCCGAGCAGCGCCGCATCGTCGAGACGATTGAGTCGCATCTGACGCGGCTCGATGATGCTGTTGCCTCGCTGGAGCGTGTACAGCGGAACCTCGAACGCTATCGCGCATCCGTCCTCAAGGCCGCCGTCGAAGGCCGCCTCGTCTCCACCGAAGCCGAACTGGCTCGCCAAGAAGGCCGAGACTATGAGACTGCCGACGTTCTCCTCGAACGCATTCTCGCCGAACGCAAGACCCGCTGGATCGGAGACGCCGCCGAGAAGTCCCGCGCCAAGGCCGAAGCAAAAGCCCTCAAGGCGAGCAAGCCTTGGACTCTCGAAGACAAAGCCAAGGCGCGGGTGACCGCCGAAACCAAGTATAAGGAGCCACAGGCACCCGACACCACCGACCTCGCAGACCTCCCCGAAGGCTGGTGCTGGACCACGATCGACATCACATCGAAGAATCATTCCCGTTCGATCTGCGCGGGCCCATTCGGGACGATCTTTAAGGCGAAGGATTTCCGGCCTGAGGGTGTTCCTATCATCTTCCTGAGGCATGTGAAGCCAGATGAGTACAGAAGGGGGAAGCCCACCTACATGGATCGCGCCAAGTGGGATGAGCTCTTTGAGCAGTACTCGGTCTTCGGGGGGGAACTGCTGGTGACCAAGCTGGGTGATCCCCCTGGGGAGTGCGCTGTCTTCCCTAGGAGCGAAGGGACTGCGATGCTCACGCCTGACGTGATGAAGCTTGAGGTCCACAGAGAGTTGTCACCTCGCTACATCATGCACTACATGAACTCCCTGATCGCAAAGCAGTTCGCGTTCGGTGTCGCATTCGGCACAACGCGGCTCCGCCTCACGCTCCCCTTGTTCAGATCGCTCCTCGTCCCCATCCCACCGCTTGACGAGCAGGATCGGATTGTCGAGGCAGCGGATCGTCAGCTCTCGCTCGCCAAGAGCCTCGAGGACGAGGCCGAGATGGGCCTGCGTCGGATCGGCAGACTGCGGCAAGCGATTCTCAAGTGGGCCTTCGAGGGGAAGCTGGTCGAGCAGGATCCAGCTGACGAGCCCTCGTCGGCGCTCTTGGATCGGATCCGATCGAGGGAAGCAGGTGCTGGATGAGTAATCAGGAACTCAACGCCGCACGCGAGCGGGTCGACTCAAAGCTACGGTATGCCTACGTCATGCAGGCTGATCTCCGCGGGATGCCTCGACGCGGAAGTGACGACGAACGTGCTCATCAGGAGGCGTTTCTCTTCCACCTGCTGGGTACACGAGATGCTTTGCTCCAGGAGATGAACGTATTCTACGGTCTGGGGTTGGATAGGAAGTCTGTGAGCATTGGCTCCATCCGCGACGGGCTTGCCGCCGCAGGCAAGTCGTCCGGTGCACTCACGAAGCTCGTCGCGATCGAGAGCGATTCCTCAAGTTGGCTGAACTGCGCCAAGGACATGAGGAACCATGCAACACATCGCGCCAATGTGGGCCGACACTTCTATCAGGGCGGCCCGAAGAGCGGTCAGGCATCACTGAGAGACACGAGAACGGGCAAGGAGATCGATAAGGACTATGTTGACCTTCACGATGACTGGCTAAACAAAATGGGCAAACTCGTGACAGACCTGAGAACCCTGATGTAGGAGGGACATTGGCGGACAACAGCAACGGCGCACTCGCAGCGAAGCTCTGGTCCTACTGCCATCTGCTCCGCGACGATGGACTGAGCTACCAGGACTATCTCGAGCAACTCACTTTCCTGCTCTTCCTCAAAATGGCTGAAGAGCGCGAAAACATGACTGGGGAACCGACGCCGATTCCCGAAGGCTATCGGTGGAGCAACCTATCAGCACCGGCGATGACAGGCGAGAAGCTGGAGGCGCATTACCGCAAGACTTTAGAGGAACTAGCCAAAGCATCGGGTATGCTCGGGCTTATCTTCCGCAAGAGCCAGAACAAGATTCAGGACCCGGCCAAGCTGCGCCAACTCATCATCGAACTCATTGGTAAAGAAGACTGGCTATCCATGACGTCCGACGTGAAGGGCGATGCCTACGAGGCGTTGCTGGAACGGAACGCCCAGGACACAAAGTCAGGCGCAGGCCAGTACTTCACCCCTCGCCCGCTGATCGATGCTCTCGTGGACTGTGTCCAGCCACATCCGGACGAGGTCGTGTGCGATCCGGCCTGCGGTACCGGAGGCTTCCTACTCTCGGCCTATCAGTTCATGAGCAAGGGCGAGCTTGATCGGGATGAGAAGCGACATCTGAAGTACCACGCGCTTCGGGGCGTAGAACTTGTGGATGGCGTCAGCCGCCTCTGCGCGATGAACCTCTTCCTTCACGGCATCGGCCCGGATGACGGCGAGTACGAGCCACCCATTCGCACCGACGACAGCCTGCGTAATGAACCAGCAGAACACTACCCGGTCGTCGTCACAAATCCGCCATTCGGGAAGAAATCGAGCATCACCATCGTCAATGAAGCGGGAGAGACCGACAAACAGGCAATCAGCTACAACCGTCCTGACTTCTGGACCACAACCACCAACAAGCAACTCAACTTCGTCCAGCATATCAAGAGTCTGCTTGCCCAGAACGGCCGCGCCGCTGTCGTCGTGCCCGACAATGTGCTCTTCGAAGGTGGCGCGGGCGAGACCGTGCGGCGGAAGCTGATGCACGAGTGTAACCTCCACACCATCCTGCGCCTGCCAACCGGCATCTTCTATGCCCAAGGCGTGAAAGCGAACGTCATCTTCTTCGAGCGCAAGCCCGCCAGTGAGACACCGTGGACAAAGACCGTCTGGATCTACGATCTACGCACCAACAAGCACTTCACCCTCAAGCAGAACCGTATGAAACGCGCCGACCTCGACGAGTTCGTTGCCTGCTACAACCCCGAGAACAGGCACGAACGAACGCCGACCTGGTCCGAGGGGAATCCTGATGGCCGCTGGCGCGCCTATGCCTACGACGAAATCATCGCCCGCGACAAGGCTAGCCTCGACATCTTCTGGCTCCGCGACGAAGGCCTCGAAGATAGCGCCAACCTCCCAGATCCCGACATCCTCGCCGCCGAAATCATCGAGGACCTCCAATCCGCCCTTGAAGAACTCCAGGCCATCTCTGTCGACCTCGCCCAAACCCCAGGAGCTCAAGAAAGGAGAAGAAATGCAAACACCTCCCAGTAGTCCCCAACTCAACGGATACCAAGAATCACTGGAGCTGGTAAGGTATGAGGGGAGCCTACTGTGGCAGATCTTTGGAGCGTTTCTGCTTGCACACACAGTCTTCCTTGGGTTTGCTTTGAGCCTCGCTCTCACTGAAGACGCGCTTGCTCAGTGGCAACTGGGATCGTTCCTTCTCGGACTCATGGGCCTTCTTCTTTGCCTGCCCTGGTGGTCGTGTTTCCGGCGCAATTCCATCTACTACATCTTTCGCATGGCACAAGCCCGGGAGAAGGAACCGGTGGGATGGGATCTTGTCGCGGGCAAGGGGAAGAGACTCGCCGAGGGGGAGTGTGTACAGGTTGGAGGTGAATGCCATCAGATCCGCGGTGTTTCACGATGGCTTCGTACCAGAAGAGCCGTTCCGCTCCTGATCATTGCCTTTGCGTTGGCGTACGCTTTCGTGGTCGCTGCGAGTGGTCCCTGGTGGATCAAATGATGTGCTTTCGTGGATTCCCTACTGGCAGAGCCCTGAAATCTCAAGGAGACCGAGATGCTGATATCAGAGGCTGAGCAGTACCACGCTGCACCTTTCGAGTCAGAGGCCGAGCTCGAGCAGGTTGTTTGGGAGAACTCGGAACTCCTCTTCGGCGCAAACGCCATCTTCCTTCCCAAAGCTAAGATAGGAATCTCAAGCAAGGCTCAGACAATCCCGGATGGATTCGCCATCGACCTTGAGTCCAATCGCTGGTTCATCGTTGAAGCCGAGTTGGCGTCTCATGGAACCTGGCACCACATCGCGCCTCAGATCTCCAAGCAGGTCACTGCACTTGAGGCTCCAGAGACTCGCGAGAAAATCCTGGGAATGGCTCTGGCCGCGATTCAGGATGATGAGCAGGTCAAAGACGCGATCGCGGATCTGGGCATCCCTGAGATTGAGATTCACGGCAGGCTACAAGCAGTCTTGAGGAAGCCACCAGTCGTCGCCATCCCTATCGATGCTGTTCCAAGAGACCTTGAATCTTGGACACGCTCACTCAAGTACGATGTGCAGACGTGGATTATCGAGAAGTACGTCACGCTCGACGGCACGAAGGTCATGTACTCCCTGCCTGAGCAGAACAGACCAACGATTCCAACACCTCGTGACGACGGGAACTCCGGCTCCACAGGCACGCAGCCCTATGCGGATCTTCTCAATGCTGAGATGATCCAGGTCGGGCAGAAGGTGCACATGAAGTACGGCCCGAAGAGCGGACGCAAGGAGATTTTCCACGGCCTCTTGCGCGAAGAGGGTGTAGAAGTCAATGGGCGGGTCATGTCACTCAGCACCGCCGCACTGCTTTGCATTCGAACGATCAACCCTGCGCGCAAATCCGTCAATGGCTGGAAGAAATGGAAGACTGAGGACGGCGATACCCTAAACGAGATCTATGCAAGATACGAACAGCAGGCTGCAGAAACCGAGAAAGAGAGTGACTAGCAAGTACAAGTTCTCGAATCGACTGCATTGGATGTAAGACCCTGATGATCACTGCATCAATGCTCTATAGCTTCTCGTGCTGCCCACACCGGGTTACGCTCGACCTATTCGGAGATCCTACTGTGAGGGATCCCATCAGCCCTTTCGTTCAACTGTTTTGGGAGCGGGGGCATGCCTTCGAGGTTGACACCATCAAGAACCTCGGAGTTCCCTTTCTCAACCTGCGTGATGTCCCGCTTGCCGAAAGAGAGGAATTGACCTCGCGCGCCATGGTGCAGGGGGAAGAGCTAATCTATGGAGGCCGGATCTCTCATAGCAATTTGCTCGGTGAGCCCGATCTCTTGCGGAAGACAGATGACGGCTATATCCCAGGCGACATCAAGAGCGGAGCAGGTTTGGAGGGCACGTCCGAAGAGGTGACCGGCAAACCCAAGAAGCAGTACGCTCTGCAGCTCGCGCTGTATTCCGACATCCTGCAAAGAAAAGGGTCAGCACTCACCCGCGATTCCTTCATTTGGGATATCCATGGGCAGGAAGTTGTCTATAACCTTTCGGAGCGTCGTGGCCCCAGAACACCTCACACCATGTGGGAGGAGTATGAGGACGCGCTGGAGACAGTCACCGGCATTTCGAAGAAAGCGGTCGAGACTCAGCCCGGATTGATCGGTGAGTGCAAGCTTTGTCCATGGCAAAGCCACTGCCGCCGGGAAATCCTGCGAGCGGATGATCTGACCTTGATCACGAGCCTCGGCCTGAGCAAACGATCCGGATTCCCTCCTGAGATTCGCACGGTTCAGGCCTTGGCGGATGCCGATATCGAGACGTACATCCAAGGAAAGAAGACAGCGATTCCTGGGATTGGCGCGAACACCTTGCGGACCTTTCATGCCCGCGCCGTACTGCAGAAAATGCCTAATGCAATCCCCTATTTCACAGACCCGGTCGACCTTCCCAGGTCTCCCATCGAACTATTCTTCGATATCGAAACCGATCCATTCCGCGATCTCTGCTATCTGCACGGTTTCGTCAAACGCGAACATGGGAACAACGATTCGGAAGAATTCATTGCGTTCACGGCTGATGAAACCACCCCAGAGCAGGAGAAGGCAGCTTTCGCTCAAGCGTGGGAATTCGTTCAGGAATACAGCGATGCCTTCGTCTATTACTACTCACACTATGAGCGAACGACGTGGAAGAAGCTGGCCCGACGCTATCCGGATGTAGCATCCGAGGACGACGTGATAGCCCTGTACGAGCAGCCGCGCTTCGTTGATCTGTACAATGATGTCGTGCGATCGAAGATGATCTGGCCCACGCATTCCCTGTCCATCAAGCCGTTGGCCAAGTCCATCGGATTCCAATGGCGAGACACTGATCCTTCTGGAGCTGCATCGGTTCAGTGGTTCAATGACTGGGTGGAGTCCGGCAACGTAACCATCTGGAATCGCATCCTCCAATACAACGAGGATGACTGCCGAGCCATGCGCATCCTCGCCGATGAACTCCGACGATTGGAAAGCTCGTAGCTCCTCATCGTGCGGGCTATCAGGTGACAAGGGTGCATAGGTAAGTATTGTAGACAAAATGCATACGATCGTATACGATAAGCATACGGTGATAAAGCATGCTCACAAAGCTGTTTGGATCGAATGCGCGCGTCAAGGTTCTAGAGCTCTTTGCGCTCAATGCTAGCAGCGAGTTCTACCTACGCGAGATCGCGCAGCGGACAGGCCTAGCACTTCGATCTGTGCAACGAGCCGTAGAAGACCTCACAGAGATACACATTCTGATTCGAGAGAAGCGTGGTAACGCCGTCTATTTCCGGCTGAATGGTGAGAATCCCATTACCGAGGACTTGAAGTCGATACTGCTGAAGACCGTCGGGCTCGCTGACCTGATTCTCGCGGAGCTAGGAGCCGAGTCGAGGATCGATGTGGCATTCATCTTCGGATCGGTCGCGAAGGGCGAAGAGCTGCCAACCAGCGATATCGACATCGCACTCGTTGGGGACATCCTTTCTCGCAGGCTCGCGGACCTTGTTGAGCGCCTCGAACAGAAAACGAAGAGGGAAGTTAACATTACCCCGTTCAGCTGCGAGGAATGGGGGGAGCGGATCTCGGCGGGTGATCACTTCGCGACAACACTACTCAGAGAGCCGAAGATCATGCTGCTCGGCCACACGAAGGAGCTGAAAACACTTGGGAGGGCGAATGAATCCTAGGATGCAGCCCACTTCGTCTGCCGAGATCAAAAGCTTGATGGCTATCGTCGAGCGCGATCTGCGGCAAGCAGATCTTCCTGGACTGCATTCTGATGGGGTCTTTGGATTTCTCTACAACGCAGCTCTTTAGCTGGCAACAATCCTGGTCCGGCTCGAAGGTGAGCGATTTGGAGGCGCAGGCCACCATCGTGAGTCGATTCGCCGTGCCCGCGACCTTGTTACTGACGACCTGAGTTCGGCGATCATTGTGTTCGAAAACATCACGACGGAAGCGCAACGCGTCGGTCTATGACAAGGTGTGAGTGATTACACAGACAGACATCACAAACTTGAGAGAGGCCATCGACTCGATCAAATCGTGGGTTCAGGAACAAGCCAAACCCTTGTTGGACGAGTAGTTTCAGCAGTTCAAGGAATACATGCCGCAACTCCACGCGCCCGCAAGATATGGTATATATCGCCAAACTATGAACTAAACGTATGGTCCACGGCTCTCTAACCCAAGCAGTACTATGATCGATATTTAAAACTTTCGATCATAACCTTCATTCATCGTGATCGCCTTGCTCAAGTCAATCGCAGCTATGATCGATTTAGCTCTCTTTCGAATATAATTTGATGCTCGTGTGTCAGCATCGATCTTGTATCGCACGCTTATGATCGATATACTTTGATATCGATCATAAGGAGGAGCCATGCCACAGCCGGGACGCTGGATCGAGCTCCCCGAAGGATACACTGTATTCCTTCCCGAGCCTTTGCCCCCATCGTTTGACTGGACGACTCGGCTGATCAACGCACTGTCGGATGCGGACCGCGCTGTAGGGCGTTTGGCCGGAGAGGGACGCCGTCTGCCCAACCCCCACATTCTCATCCGCCCGTTTGTGGCCCGAGAGGCCGTTCTGTCGAGCAAGATCGAAGGAACACAGGCCACGCTGGGAGAATTGCTCGCTGCGGAAGCCGGCGCTGTCGTCAATCACAGCCCTGACGATCTTCGTGAAGTTGCCAACTACGTCGTTGCGTTGGAACACGGCATGGCCCAACTGGACACCACCGGCTTGACCGTGGAGTTGCTTCGCGAGGTTCATGCCAAATTACTGGTCGGTGTGCGAGGAGAACACGCCCGCCCCGGCGAGTTCAGAGACAGGCAAAACTGGATTGGGTTGCCCGGCTCAACTCCGCACACCGCCGTCTTCGTTCCGCCTCCGCCCGGAGAGGTTGCCTCGCTACTGGAGTCCCTCGAGCGCTTTCTGCAGCAAGAATCGCTTCCTCCGCTTGTCTCGATTGCACTTGCCCACTACCAGTTCGAAGCCATCCATCCCTTCCTCGATGGAAACGGCCGGGTGGGGCGGTTGTTGATTACGCTCTTCTTCCATGCGCGCAAGGTGCTCCCCTCGCCGCTTCTGTACCTAAGCGCATTCTTCGAAGCATCGCGCCGAGAGTACTACAGCGAACTTCGCGCCGTCTCAGAGCAGGGGGTTTGGGAGGACTGGTTGGTCTACTTCCTCAACGGAGTGGCCCGCCAGTCTGAGGATGCCGTCGATCGCTCCACACGGATGCTCGCGTTGATGGATACGTGGCGGTTGCGGGCCGCTGCGCTGTCGTCAGATACACCGTTGCGCGTGCTGGAGTTACTCGCCGGCAATCCCTTCCTAACCGCCGCCGGAGTCGAAGCTCAACTCGGCGTCGCACGGTCAACCGCCGCGAGAGCGATCACGCGCCTCGTCGAGCTAGGAATCGTCGAACCCGCAGACGAGCGCCAACGGGATCGCGCCTACTGCGCGCGCGCGTTACTGAAAATCCTGGAAGAGCCGACGAGATTAGAGATTCGGCACCCCTAGCCTATACCATTCGGCCCGAGCACGATGGCAGCGCATTTGACCACATAAGGCGCTGCCAGACCCTTCCATTGTTACATGCGCTGCCATACCTTTTCCCCACTATGACCAAAGGAATCGTGCTCGAAGAAGTCGAAGGCGTCTATCGGGTGATCAAGCTATCGCAGCTATGTGAGACTCCTGGGGTTCAGTTTGATGTTGGCCGCCCATTTGACTACAGAAGGGACAGCTTAGGAGAACGGAAATAAGAAGAAGCTCGTTCTCCATTGACGATTCGGGAGTCTCCCGCAATCGCATGCTGCCCGACGAAACCATGGCCGTCGGCGAGCTTTCGCAGTACTCTCTTCAACATGCACAAAGGGATCGTTTTAGAGGAAGTTGAGGGAGTATACAGGGTGTTGCTGCTATCGCGATTGCGTGAAACACCGGGAGTTGCGTTCGACGTTTTGCCCCCGAGATTGGTGCCACGGGTGGATGCCATCGACCGGGTCATTCACGCAGCAGGGGCACTGTCTCCAGGATCGGTCGGTGAGATTGAACGACCTTGGTACATGCATCCAAACCAAGACGATCACCTGATGGTGCTGGACGGCAAACGCTATGTGGATCTCTATTCGCCACTCGTCGGTCGCGTGATTTCGTTCGAAGTCGAGCCCGACTGCGTCATTCGGAAAGATGAGGTCATCTGCCAATCTGCAAGTTTGCTCGTCTGGCCTCGCGGTGTGTTCCATCGAATCCGAAGCGATGCGGCCACTGGATCCCGTTCGGTCAACCTCGCCACGCACTATCCGGGTTTCGATATCGATACTAACTTCAGCATCTACGACCTGAACGTCGAAACCGGGGAGTATCACGTCATTAGAGAAGGGTCGGCGGACCAAAACATACTACCAGAGTAATCGGAGTTCCTAGTTCCGAGCAGAGAGTCGGGAGTTCCAGACATGTATGGCCAGCGACGCGTTTACTTCTGGGCAAACCTCGCTTTGGTATCCAACCTCTTCGAAGCCGCTACCCGATGATCTCATTCAAACCTTCGATGAGTCGGGAGATCTGCTCTGTTGAGAGCATGTCAATGGGTTCCCCAATTCGGCTCACCGATAGCGTACGGATCTGGCTGAGCTTGGCCCAAGATCGTTTGGGGAGTGCGCTGGTTTCGAGCTCTAGCGCCAAGGGGAAGCCTGCACGCTGTGGCTGACTGGTAATCGCCATGGCAATAACGGTTCTCGAGCGCTCGTTGAAAACATTGTGGCTGACGATCACGACAGGACGTCTCCCACCCTGTTCGTGCCCGCGGACAGGATTCAGATCTGCCCAGCGAATCTCCCCTCTCAGTACTCGGGCCATTCCGAATACTCCGCCCCAAGCCCTTCTTCAGCCAATGCCTGCTCCTCGGAGGGATCAAGCTTAGCACATTCCTCAGCCAGGCGTGTCTTCTTTAGTCGATTGAGTTTCTCTGCCACCGCTTCCTGAATCGCTTTGCTTCGGCTTGGGAACACGTTGCTTTTCACGAGTTCGTCAAGCTCTTCCAGCGTTGCTTTCTCGATGCTGATTGCAACCTTTGCCATGGTCATGCTCATCACCGGTACTACCATAGGTCATACTCATGGCCGATACAAGCCAACACTCAGTTGTCACACAGTGTCGGCAGTGGGTGCAAGAAGGTGGCCGCCCATGCTTGCACGGCGGGGGCGGCTTGTGAGAACAGCGCACGCCAAATCCCGTTCTCATAAGGCGGTGACTTGCACCCTCTGCTGCCGCTAATTAATCGTCACGCAGTGTCGGCAGTGGGTGCAAGAAGGTTTGGAGCTCGATGTTGCGGCCTTCGGGGTCTTTGCCGAAGAAATTATAGATGCGGTACGTGACGTTCTCTCGAGGCTCGGTCGTCGCCCATTCCTTCAGCTTCACATACATCGCGTCGACATCTTCCCGAGTGTCGTAGAAGAACGTCAGCAGTGAATCGATGTCGGCGTCCGGTTGGCGATGTAGGCCGACAAGCAGATTGCCGAATCGAAGAATGCTGATGTCGGGCTGTTCAAGCCAAACCGTCATCCCAACGCGTTCAAGATAGAACGCCTTCACGGCGTCAAACTGCGCGGTCCTGACGAATACGATGCCTCCAGCCATGAACATAGTTTACGATACCTCTGTGAAATGCTCCTACCGATAGGCTTGATCACGTTTAGCGATCTTGATGACGAGAATGATCAGAAGGTCGTCTTTGATTTCGTAGAGAATTCGGTAGTTTCCGACTCGAATTCTATAGTGATCCCGTTCGGTGAGCTTTTCTGCTCCGTGTGGGCGGGGATCATCCATCAACCCTTCTATCCTCTTGAGGATACGATTGACGTCCTTCTTGGGGATCGAGCGAAGATCCTTAGCAACCGATGTCTTGACTTGAAGACTATAGCTTGCCATTCGCCTTGAGATCATCGAGAAGAGCCTGATACGTCATCGTAGGCTCGGCGACGCGCTTCGAGATTGCACCCAGATCCTCTTGGTCTTCACTCAAGACTTGGCGCACAGCTTCGTTCACTAAATCGGAGATCGAGCGATCAGTACTCGCGGCTTTCATGCGCAAAGCCATGTGAATCTCAGGTTCGAAATAAACCGTCGAACGCTTGACCATGGACGTCACCTCGACCGTATTCTAACGTTTTAGCGTTATAGCATCAAGACATTCCCATGGCACCACCTATCCTTCGTGCTCTTGATCCTGTTCCTATCTCATGAAAAGATCAGAATTCCCCGGCATACAGGTACGTTCTGCATCTGGATTGAGGTCATCACGAGCCGCGCAGAGATGGCACGCCCGCGAGTTCCTTTCTGCATCCGCACCTTATTGTTTAATTCACCTATTACATTCAACTCGAATGTGATGCCATCGTCTCCGTCTTGCCGTATGATACTCTTCGGTCACAAGAAACAAGGAGGCCTTTATGCCCAGTCTGTTCGGTTTGGACTCACGAGTCAGTCTTTGGGTGCTGTTAATCGGGGTGGTCGTTCTCCAGACTGCCGGTATTCAGCTCTTCTTCCGTGGGAGTAAGCGGCACGCTTGGGATAGTGCGCTTGCGATCACGCCCCGTATCCGCCGCGCCATCATCGCCTATTGGATTCAACATGTGCTCAGCGGGTTGCCCAGTTTGGCCGTCATCGCGGTCGCTTTGCTCGGAGGTTTTGCCATCACCACAGCCGTCGTGCTACTTGCCGCTCTTCTGCTTGTCGGTCTGGGCATCACGTTCTGGATTAACTTCATCGGCGGCATCCACATCACGCGAGCGGGATTTCGTCCACGCTTCGTTCTGTTTACGCTGTCGGGGGGGACACGTACCCTCTACGTCTTCTATCAGATTGCCGCCAACGCAGTCACTGTGGCACTCCTGTGGTGGCTGCTCGTTCAGCAACTGGAGGTCCGCCTTTAGCTCATCCGCTTCAGTCGCTGTGGATACTCATAGACTTGGGAATCGTTGACATGGTTCGGCGACAACGCGAAGACTCCATCTCTTCTTCATCACCCGTCCACACCCATCGTGTTTTCTAGTGTGGGAGGATGGAAAAGATATGGATGCTGAACGCAAGACGAAACCCGCATGTCAGCCGCTCGTTATTATTGCGATTCTTGCCGTTGTCGCTCTGGTCGTTGGATTGTTGATTCGCCAGCCGGCACGAACGGCAGACGCTGCAGCGAAAGAGGAAACCGAGATGGGCACAGATGTCACCGAGAATACCGAGGTTAAGGAAGCCATCTTCGCGGGCGGCTGCTTCTGGTGCATCGAGGCCGCCTTCGAGTTGATGCCGGGCGTGGTTGAGGCCATCTCCGGCTATACCGGCGGACATGTCGAGAACCCGACGTATCAGCAGGTGATCACCGGAACGACCGGGCACTACGAAGCCGTACTCGTTCGCTACGACCCGGCACAGGTCACGTACGCGCAGTTGCTCGAGCAGTTCTGGCGGAACATTAACCCCACCGATGAAGGCGGACAGTTCTACGACCGCGGGAGTCAGTACTCGACCGCCGTCTTCTATCTGGATGACGAGCAGCGGGATCTAGCCGAGGCATCGAAGCAGGAGCTTGAAGAATCCGACGTCTTCGACCATCCCATCGTCACGCAGATTCTTCCGGCGTATCCCTTCTACGTGGCCGAGGATTACCATCAGGACTACTACAAGACCTATCTGGCACAATACAAGGCGTACAGCACAGC
The DNA here is from genome assembly GCA_028277345.1 of Candidatus Bipolaricaulota bacterium. Taxonomy (GTDB): domain Bacteria; phylum Bipolaricaulota; class Bipolaricaulia; order UBA7950; family UBA9294; genus SPBW01. The sequence continues at coordinate 29,962 of JANQGM010000011.1, forward strand.
GTCCGGACGTAAAGCCTATTTGGAAGAGACCTGGGAAGATCAAGACGATGTTTCGCTGTTGCCGGATGAGGAATCGGACCCCTAAGCGAGAAGGACGTTCGCCGTACGATCCTCTCCAAATCCGAGACCATTGATCGACGTTCGTATCGCCTGCCCCCAATACGTGGGACGCTTCAGAAGATGATGGCTTCTGCCACCTCATCACGTCAGCAAGCGCAAGCAGCAAAGGTCGTCGAGGACGGCTGATTAGGAAATCCCGTCCTCGTAGTGGAAAACCTCTTCGAGGGCCTTTCCGAAGGCACGAGCCAGTCGAAACGCCAAGGCCAGCGATGGCGCATATTTCCCCTTCTCGATGGCAATGATCGTTTGACGCGCAACACCGACGATATCGGCCAGCTGCTGTTGGGTCATCTCGGCATGCTCGAAACGAAGCCGGCGCAAGCTATTGCGAATTCGGTCGTCGGTCATCGTCTACGCTCCCTGCCGGCGGTAGACGATAAGGGCGGCCGTCGACGATGTCAGCAGAAAGACGAAATAGGCAATATAGATCAGCGAGGGCAGATCGTGGATGGTGACCGTTCCCAAGGGCCCCATGAACAGGCTGACGAGGACGGCCCCGGTGACGATCGCAAAGGTTGCCGTCGCGCCGATTCCCCATGCGCGGCGCTCAATCTCCAAATCACGCTCGTCGGCGATGCCACGCTTCTTCCACCTCCAATCCAACAGAACAAGGAGGATCAGCGGAATCGTGCTGATCAGGCCAAGAACCCGGTAGGTGAAGTGATCGCTCGGATTCGAAAGGCTCATGTCTCGAGCCGACACGATCAGCAATAACCCCGTCATCAACCCAATCCCCATGACTGAGATCAGAAGCCTCAACCACGTGTGTCGTTGCGCTTTGCTCATACTGCTCCTTTCTTTCCATCGTAGAGTTCAACCCACCGATGCACGTTCCGTTTCCGACAGTCCGCATGTTGCTGAAAACGTCGCCTGGCTAGAAAGTCATGTTCGTGCGACATAATGTAATTTATAAATTACATTATGTCAAGAATATTTTACTACGCTGTTTCCGTTAATCGCTGTGCATGCTGCGTGCAATCACCCCCGCCTGGGAAGCCTCCTGAACTGCGGAGGTGGCATGATCAACGTCCCTCGTAGCAGTTAGGTTTATAGCTTTATCGGATACACTGCGGGCCTCACCTCAAGACAAAGGAGTTCCCCCATGAACCAACTGCCCGATGGATTCGTTGATCGCCCCGGAACACTGGATGATGCCGAGGCGCTTGCGCTGCTTCTCAACACCTATGGACAACGGGTCATTGGGGCTGATCTGATCTCTGCTGAACGCTTGGCGGGGCAGATACAGATGCCGGGGTTTTCGGTTGAAGAAGATATCCGCCTTATCTTCGATGTCGGTGGTGCATTGGTCGGTGCGGGCGTCGTGATGGACATGGCCGAACCCCACGTCAATGTCACCGCGTGGGGAATCGTCGGCGCCAGCCATCAAGGACGAGGACTTGGCACGTTCCTGTACGATTGGATTTACACGCGTGCGCAGCTGGCTGTGGCCAAAGCGCCTGTGGGGACACGCGTTGTCCTCAACCAAGAAGTCTTTGAGACGGACTCCGCCGCTATCAACTTCCTGGAAGCACGTGGATTCTCATCGACACGCCATTTCTGGCGAATGGCCATCGCGTTTTCCGGAGGATTGGACACCCCTATTTGGCCGAACGGCATGGTCGTACGGTCTGTCGATGTCGAACGCGAGCTGGAGCAATCGGTCCGCGCGGCTGACGAAGCGTTCAAAGATCACTACGGCCACGTTGACCGTCCGATCGAGGAGCAAATCGAGCGCATTCGCCAACGCATCGAAAGGGATCCCAATTACGATCCCGAACTCAACTTCGCGGTTTGGGATGGGAATGAGATCGCCGGATTCTGTTACGCCGATCCCATCTCCGGAACGGATGAGACGACCGGCTACATCAACGCCCTCGGCGTCCTGCGTCCGTGGCGGAAGAAGGGACTCGGCCTGGCCATTCTTCTTGAAGCCTTCGACCGCCTCGCAAGCCGAGGGAAGGAGGGCGCACACCTCCACGTCGATGCCGCCAGTCTGACAGGGGCAACGCGCCTTTATCAGAAGGCGGGCATGCAGGTTGATCAGCTCAATCATGAATACACCCTGGAGCTTCGCCCCGGAGTGGATCTCACCACCCGGTAGAGGCGATCAAGCATCCCCATCGCTCAAGTGGGGTGAAGGTCACTCTTGGAGTTCCTCCTGAATCGGCGGTGTTCGGCTTTTTAGCTGTATTCTGCTGAACGGAGGTCATTTTGGCGGATGCCGTGCTGAGCGTCTCAATGAAGCGTGTCTCTCCGCGATAATCGCCCTCCTGGCCAACAACGGAGTCGCGCTTCAGGTCGATGGTCGCGTCATCCTGCACTCGTGGGAGAACGTCCTGCCGGATGGCGGCGGCGCTCGATCGCTGGCCACAACTATCTCGCTGGATGCAGGACCTCACCTCTTCGAACTGTGGTACTACGAATGGGAAGGCAGCGCTCCTGCACTTCGATACGAACATAGCTCCTCGATCCATGGACACGACATCGACAGATCTTTAGAAAGCGGCTGGGTATCGAGATCACGTGCCTGCGCCTTTCAAGGTTTCCTTAACGCCGGTCCTTCGCTAGAGTGGTTGGGGACCTCAAGGAGGGAACCATGTGGAATCGCATCGTCGCCTTCGGCGCACAGGCGCTGGCTGTGTAAGCGGCACCGTGAAGGACATCCAACTCTTCACGTCCGTCCTAGCGACACCGGATAACGTCAAGATGCTCACACCAATGCCCAGATCTACGGCGGCGAAATCCGCAACTACAACGGCTATGAGACTCGGCGTATCGACCTTACTGTAGGCATCGGATATGGCGACTCCATTGACTCCGCTTTCGCAACCGCCATGGATCTGATGGCGAGTGATTCGCGCGTTCTCGAGGAGCCTGCTCCTGGGGTGATGCTCAGCGAACTCGCCGATTCCAGTGTCAATCTTAATCTGCGCCTGTGGGTCGTTGCCACCGAGTATTGGGATGTGCTGTTCGATCTCACTCGACGCGGAAAGGAGACGTTCGATGAACAGGGAATCGAAATCCCCTACCCACAAACCGTTGTGCATCGTGCGGAGAGAGCTGAGTAGACGAGGGCACTGAATGGGCTTCGAGCCGAGGGTCTCACCGGCCCGCTCTTGACCCCATACCGTTTGCTTGCTTTTCCCCAGCGAGACCTGGCAGAATATGGCAGATCAGGCAAGATAGGAGCACGCTGTATGAGCCAATCTCGGGATCGATCCAAGGATCTGCTGGATGCGTATTACGATCCTGAACTGAAGAAGGCCGGTCCCTGCAAATTCTGCGGAAACACACTATTGGCCATGGCCGAGTCATCGCCTGCGCCGATCATTCCGCGCCCCACCTGGCGAATCCTGTGTACGCGCTGTGGCGGCCTTGGCCCCTGCGGGGCCTCCAAGGCCATGGCCGTTACCTATTGGAACGGCCATTTCGAGCGCGTCATCACGCTGCCCGAACTCGACATTTTCTAAGCCGCCCACCGAGAGTGACACGCCCGAACCTTGCGTATCCGCCATCGTCGCTTCACAGTAGCGGGCACCACCATCGCCGTAGAGGATGCCCTCCATCCACTGCACCGATCTCCTTTCGAATGGCGCGATACACAAAGATCGGCCCTGCGCATGACAAAACTCGACAAAACAGATCGAATCCGTCCCGACTTAGATGTGTAATATCCATTACATATAAACTTTAGAAGTTTCGGACTTTATCGAGCTTTACCAGGAACTGGCAGACGTCTATTTAATTCAGCCGACACAAGGTCAGAAATGGCGGGAGAAAGCACGGTACGCCGCCCAAGCGAAGTCGACGGTGCTAGAGACGTCGTCTCCAAGGCACACGTCATCGGCGACTTCGGGCCCCCGAGCGCACGAACCGCTGTGGTCATCGTTCATCGAGCGCCTCCGGAATGCTCGAATCGAGACTACGCGCCTCTGCTCGAGGCACCAAAAGTGAGGGAGCTGAGCATCTACTTTTCTCGCCTTTCGCACGAGTCGTTGATCGTTTTCACGATAGCCCCATCGAGCAAAAGAGTTTGAAGGGTGGCAGGCGTGAAACGAGAATGGCGAACGATTGGCTGCGCAGGATGTGGAATTCAGCGATCGGCAATCGCGACACTCAATTCGGAACGCCCCGTTAGCCGATGCGTCGCATGCGCGCAATGCGGATTGTCCGGGATCATCGCTCCATACGTTCGCATCTCACCATGTACATCGAGTAAGGTGTCGCAACAACAAGCCCGTGACGCATTCTGATCGGATGAATCACCTGCTCAACGTCAAAGGAGCATTATGTCAGGCAATTCGACGATGCACGATGTGCGAGCGTTCAACCTCAAGTGCGAGGAATGCGGCACCGCCATTGAGGAACTCCCTTTCCTTCCCTTGACATCCAGCCGCCCCGTCTACTGCCGAGAGTGCAACTCCAAGCGCAAACCTGCGAAGAAGAAACCCTACAAAGGCCGTCCCAAGAAACGCCGCCGATAGGTTGTTGCCTCACCCCATACGAACTCATGGACGCTGACACAGTTTGCCGCCGCGAAGGAGCGCCGGTCGACAAAGCATCCGATCCAATAAGGTCCGCAGTTCATGTCCGCTTCACGGCCGATCCATGTTGATCGTACAGAATCCTCACAACTTCAAGGGACCATGGAGGTATCCCATGAGGAGGTGAAGGATCATGGCCGGACTTGCTCAACCTCTTGCACGCGATCGTCTGTTTGAAGACGACTACGTTCCGGCGGCGGTTGAAACGGCATCCTTCGCCATGGGGTGTTTCTGGGGGCCGGACGGACTGTTCGGCGTCCTTCCCGGCGTCATCCGGACCCGAGTCGGCTACGCTGGAGGAACGCACGAGGCTCCGTCGTACCACAACCTCGGCAACCATGCCGAGACGGTTGAGATCGACTACGATCCCAGTCAGATTCGCTACGGATGTTTGCTGGACGTGTTCTGGCGGAATCATGACGGATTTGCGAAGCCATACTCCGGACAGTACCGCTCCATCATCTTCTATCGAAACGCCGCCCAACGGGACGAGGCGTGTGCGCTGTTGACGCATGCTGAATCCGAACGGGGAATCCGGCCTGTTACCGTACTTTCTCATGCCGACACGTTCACTCGAGCCGAGGCCTATCATCAGAAATACCGCCTGCAAAGTGCGTTTTCGTTACGCCCGCTGGTCGCCGAACTGTTGGATCGATACGGCGATTTTGATGGATTCGTTAACTCGACGGTGTCCGCACGTCTCAATGGGTTCGTCGCTGGGTGGGCATCTCGCGACCAACTTGTTCCCGCGCTCCATCGCTACGGACTTTCGGAGCCCGCGAAGGAAGACCTCCTCAAGACGATTCGCTCTTAGCGGACGATTCACCGCCCTGTCCCATCTTGGACATCAATTGAAGTGCCGCTGAGTTGATGCAATAGCGCACGCCTGAGGGGCGAGGCCCATCGGAGAAAACGTGTCCCAAATGCGCGCCGCACCGCGCGCATGTTGCCTCCATTCGCACCATGCCAAGGCTATGATCCTCATGGATCTCGATATGGTCCTTGGCAGCAACATCCCAGAAGCTGGGCCAGCCGCTTCTGGAGTCATACTTCGCCGTGGATTCGAAGAGGGGCAAATCGCAGGCAACGCAAGCGTAGATTCCTGAAGCCGTCTCATGCACGTAGGCGCCCGAAAAGGGCATTTCGGTGCCGCGTTCGCGCACGATGCGATACTGCTCAGGCGTCAAGCGCTTGCGCCATTCGTCTTCCGATCTGATGAGTTTGTCGACCATGAGCACCTCCTCTGAAATCCAGTATCGACCGGCGTCGTGAGCATCCTCGATAGATTGCGTGTGGAGGTTGCGAAGCTCCGCCGGTTGCAGAGGCATTAGGGGCTCCGTACAATGCCGCATCAACTTGGAGGTAGTTTGCATGCTTCGCATCAACGTCGTACTCAGCCAGACCGTTCACACCGGACTCCGCCTCCATCATCATTGCATTCACCGTTAGATCGCGCGTCGTTCTTCCACTCGCTGATCGTGTCGTGATTGGACAGCGAGTCCGTTCGTTCGTTTACTGAGGTGAATGTATGTTTCCACGAAGTCGCAACCTATGTTGCCCTCCCTATCGAGATTGGCACGGTCCCTCCCGGGACCTCATCAGATCGCAGGTGCTCTGACGTAAACAAGGAGCTGCGCCGAGAAAGCTCCTTAAACCCAATCTCACCATGGAGGAACCATGAACAAGCTAAGAAACAGAAGTGTTGTCTGTCTACTCGTAGCCATTGGATGCATGCTCACTGGAGTGGGCGCCGCCGGGCAGTCGAAGGTCTATGTCGATGGAATCGATGCCGCCTTTCCGCCGTTTTCGTTCATCGACGCCTCGGGCCAACCCTCGGGATTCGACGTCGAAGTCGTCCAGTGGATTGCCGCTGAACTCGGATTTGAAGTTGAAATCGTCCCCGTCGAATGGGATGCCATCATTCCCACCTTGCTGACCGGCGATATCGACTTCATTGCATCGGGGATGTCGATCACGACTCAGCGCGCACAACGTGTGAACTTCACGGATGACTATTGGTCGGTTGATCTGGCCGTCGTCGTTCGTGAAGGCACCGATGATGACGGCGAGCCGCTTCCCGAATTCAATCCCTTCACCGTGATCCAAGCCGATCGCAGGATTGGCGTTCAACGTGGGACGACGTCCCAAACCTGGCTTGAGGAGAACGTCAGCGCTTCGGGGATAGACATCGAGCTCGTGCTCTATGATAGCTTCCTGCTCGCGCTAGAGGATTTGGAAATCGGCCGCCTGGATGGAGCGGTGATGGACGGCCCCACCGCCGTGGCTTCCATCGAGGGGCGTTCCCTCGCCATCGTTGGAACGATTGCGACTGGAGAGATCTACGGTTACGCCACACGGCCACAAGATGCCGAACTCCTGGGTCTACTTAACGAAGGACTTCGGCGTATCAAACTAACCGGCGTTTGGGACGAACTCGTCCAGAAATGGCTGGTTGGCAGCTAGACCTCCTAAGACGGCGGGGAGTCCGCTCCCCGTCGTCACTCCTGCATCCATGGCCGACCTCCAGCTTCTCCTTCCCATTCTGTTGAAAGGGGCAGGCACCTCCATGCTCCTGCTGCTGCTCGCGTTCAGCCTCGGCGGACTGCTCGGACTCCCGTTGGGGATCTTGCGCGTCTTCGGACCCGCCCCACTTCGGTGGGTACTGCAAGCCTTCGACCTCGTCATGCGCGGCTTCCCCGCGATCGTTCTGCTGTTCCTGATCTACTTCGGGCTGGGGAGTCTTCCCCAGGTCCGTTTGACATCGCTCCAAGCCGCCGTGCTCGCCCTCGGCTTGCGGAGCGCCGCGTATCAGGCGCAGTTGATGAGTGGCGCCATTCGAATGGTGGACCCCGGGCAGTTGGAGGCTGCGCGTGCGTTGGGATTCTCACTGATCGGCGGACTGAGGCTCGCCGTTCTGCCGCAGGCGCTGCGTTTTGCCCTTCCTGGGCTGGCGAACGAATCCTCGGTCGTGCTCAAGGATACGTCGCTGGCATTCACCGTCGGGGTCCTTGAACTGATGAGCCGAGCCAAGTTTCTCGCGGCCAGCACACGCGACATCGTACTCGTCTATCTCCTCGCCGCCGCCATCTTCTGGCTATTAACCCAGGCGGGAACGTTGGGATTCGCGGCTCTCGAACGTGTGTCGCGACTCCCGGGGATTGGGGTCGAGAGGAAGCGCGATCGGCAATGAACTACATCGAATTGCTGGCGCAATTGCTGAAGGGACTTGGAACAACGCTTCGCCTCATCGCCGTTTCCGCCCCACTCGGCCTCCTGCTTGGCATCGCGGTTGGGTTCAGCAACGTCTATGCGCCTCGGCCTATCCGTGGGCTCGCCATCTTGTATCGGAGCGTTCTACGCGGTGTTCCGCTTGTGCTTCAGCTTTTCGTCCTGTACTACGTGCTCCCGCGAGCCGGCATCCTGCTCCAGCCGTTCGCCGCCGCCACACTCGCGTTCGCGCTTTGCAGCGGCGCCTATCACAGCGAATACATACGCAGCGCGCTCCTATCCATCCCACCGGGGCAGATGGAGGCTGCTCGCGCATTGGGCATGTCTCGCTTCACAGCGATACGCTCAATACTCCTTCCCCAGGCCCTTCGACGCGCACTTCCCGGATGCGGGAATGAATTCACCTACCTAATTAAGTATTCTTCCCTCGCATACTTGGTTACGCTCGTCGATATCACCGGAGCAGGCCGCCTTCAGGCATATGCCTCATTTCGCTTCTTCGAGGTCTTCGTCTATGTCGGCGTCTTTTATCTCGCACTCGTCGGCATCGCTCGTTCAGGACTGCATGTTCTTCAGCGGAGATGGCGACGCAGTAGTGGGGGATTGCACTAAGCCGGGTCGAGTTCGATGAACTTCTCACCGATATGGGAGTACGTACGTAAGATGATCGACGCGTTGCCCGTGTTTGCATTGGCATCATAGAATCAGAGACATGCTAGGGAACAGTTCTATCAGATGAGGTGATAGATATGCTACGAAAGATGACAACAGCGTTGCTTCTTATGGGATTGATCGGAGCTCTCGCCGGCAGCGCACTCGCCGAAACCCCGATTCGCGGGTTCGGCTACGGCGGAGCCTTCGGCATGGCCTTCTTCCCGGACATGACGGGAATCAACGCCTTCATGTCGGAGAACGGATTTGAGCCGATGGACAACTTCCTCGCCGGGCCGGGCGGCAATGGACGGGGCGGCATCATCGGAGGTCCGGCCTTCGGCGGCGGTGGGTGGGGCTTGATGGCCCTCTCCGGAACCGAGGATCGTTATGCTGAGCTTATCTCCGCCGGCGGCGGATTCGATCTCGGCGCCGCCATCGGTGGGGACGATTCATCCGTTCTCACGATCGGCGCCGTTCTGGGCGGAGGCGCCAACCTGTTGTCGATTACCGGCTACATCTATCCCACCGTTGATCCGCAGGGGATCGTTCCGGAACCCACGTATCGCGAAATCGGATACGCGCATGGATTTGTCCAGCCGTACCTGTCGATGGCCGCACAGATCTTCCCGTGGATGGGCTTCGAGTTCCGACTCGGCTATCTCTTCCCGGTCGTCGGATTCGAGTTCGGCGACCTGCTCGGCATTCCCGCCCCCTCGCTGGAGTTGTCTGGACCGACGGTCAGCTTTGGCCTCAGCTTCGGCGGCATCGGCTCCGTCCATTCAGACGCTGAAGAGGATGATGTATCCCACGGCGGAAGCCAGGAGATCACGATTACCAGCGAAGGCTCGCTCGTTCTTGAAGAGGATGCGGAGCTCGTGATCGAGAACAGGGTCGGAGAGATCGTTATCCACTCCTATGCCGTCGAAGCCGACGCGTCGTCTGAACTGCGGGTTGAATGGACGGCGGCTCGAACGGCCAAAGAGAAGCACATGGACCAACTGCAAATCACGTCGGAGGCCGCTGATCTTCAATCCACTCTTTCGACGTCCGGAGATGGGCAGGTGGATTACGAGATCCGAATTCCGGCGGGCGTCGACTTGAACGTCAAGAACGGCGTCGGCACGATTACCGTGCTGGGACATCGGGCGCAAACCATCATTGTGGAGAACGGCGTCGGAGAGATTGAGCTAAAGGAGCTTGACGCAGTCGCGCTGATTGTCGCAGGCGGTCTTGGCAGCCTGGAGATGGACGACGTTGTAGCGCAATCGTTGATTGCCAATGTCGGCATCGGTGAGATCCTCCTTGAGCTTCCCATCGATACATCGGCTCGATTGCTTGCACGCGCCAACCTGGGAGATGTCGAACTCGACCGCTTCCCAGGAATGACGGGAGGCGTCAGCGGATTTCTCGGCAAGCGTGCCAATGCGACGCTGGGACACGGCGAAACAATGATCGAACTTGGCGTTAAGCTGGGGCGCATCGCCATCTCATCGATCCCATAAACGGCTCAGCCTGATCGCAGGAGGCCGTCGGCACGCCAGTGGAAAGCGCCGGGCCTCGGTCTCCTGCCTCTCGATGGGGGAATCATCAGCACCCAGCGCACAGAACTAGGGCATCACGGTAACGCGATCGCGGAAAGGAAATCGCAATTCCTGAATGTAGTGCGTAGCCCACTGAGGATCTCGATAACTCAGCGACCCCCGCGCTGAACGCGCAGGTCCTGCGGGGTGATCGAGCGGCACCGATAGTGTGAACTCAAGTCGAATCGTATCCCCCGGTTCCAGGTCACGATGTTGCTGGCCGTCACTGGTGATCATCCCGATAACGTCCATCCCCTCACGATACGTGCTGGACCAATCCCAGCCTCCGGGGTTCAGTTCCGGAATGGGGAGATGCGCATAGACGATCGTGCAGTCGCCCACATCGTGTTCAGTCCCTCCCAATTTCGCCGTCTGAGTTGCCGACGGCATCCCCTCAAGCGGAAAACCATCTCCGTTTCGCGTCGGCAACAGGCAGTAGAGCAAGACGCCGTGATGGGCGACGCCGTCGGAAAAGTAGCGACGACGCAGAGCAGGGATGCCTTCGGTGTTGGTCGTCGTAAGGGTGTAGTGAAGTGAATCACCGGGACTCGCGCTCTGTGGCATCACAGAGGTTTCCATGTCAAGAAGCAGCCAACCGTCTCGGCGGTAAAACGGTTCCAACCAGCCGGTGAAATGGGTGATGGTCAGGATGGCGGCCGCCAACAGGAATCCCTTGGCGATATTTCGAGCGAGCTCCGTGCGCTCGATGGGAAGCCTCCCAAGCCCCACGAACCCGACTCCCAACCCTCCCATCACGGCGGCCAGAATCCAGACAGGGATACTGGCCAGAAGGGCAAACGGAATGGCGAAAAAAAGCATGGCGAACATCACGGTGGACACTCGCCAGGTTCCGGATCGTATGCGCATGATCAGCTCCTTGTCAGAGGGCTACACGATTTCCGTCTCAACGCCGTCTCCAATCGGTTCTCCCCACAGATCGTCGGCCGTCTGGACGCGATTGAGAAAGCGGTACAGTCCATCGCTCGCCATGAGTTCCTCATGACGTCCTTGCTCGGCAATGCGTCCGTCCTTCAACACAACGATCGTGTCCGCGCTCCGGATCGTCGACAACCGATGCGCGATGACCAGCGTCGTCCGACCTTCCATCAGCCGCTCCAGAGCTTGCTGAATGAGCAACTCGGTTTCAGTATCCACCGAGGATGTGGCTTCATCGAGAATGAGGATCGGAGCATCTCGCAAGACGGCGCGAGCGATGGCCAAACGCTGTCGCTGACCGCCCGACAGCTTGACGCCACGCTCCCCGATCATGGTCTCAAAGCCATTGGGAAGCTCTCGGATGAAGTCGGCCGCATTCGCGATCGTTGCTGCTTCTACCAGAGCCGCATCGGAAGCGTCCGGCCGGCCGAAGAGAATGTTCTCTCGGACCGTTCCGTGAAACAGGAAGACATCCTGGAGCACAATGCTGATCTGGTTGCGGAGACTCTCCAGAGAAAGGTCTCGTATATCGCGTCCATCCAATGTGATCGCGCCCGCAGTCACGTCATAAAATCTGGGGATGAGCATGGACAATGTGGACTTTCCGACGCCGGTCGGCCCCACCAAGGCGACAACCGAGCCGGGAGCAATGTCGAGATCAATGTCGCGCAAGACCACGTCTCCAACCGCATACTGAAAACTCACGTTGTCCAATCGGATGGCTCCACGGGCGCGATCGTCCAGGACATGGGCGTCGGCCCGCTCCGCGACATCAGGCTCCTGTTCAAGCAGTTCGGCGATACGATCCGCACCGGCCAATGCCTGTTGAATGTTCTCCCAGACGTTGCTCAATGCGCGAACGGGCTGGTAAAGAAGCTCCAGGTACAAGAAGAAGGCGACAAGATCTGCCAAGGGAAGCGCACCTCCCAATGCAAGCCGTCCGCCAAAATAGATAAGAACGATGGTTCCCAGGGCCGCCGCGAATTCGACCGAGGGGTGAAACACGGCCATCAACTTCAGCGCCTTCAAGAGCGAATCGCGATGACGCACGATGCGCTCCCAAATGCGTTCGGATTCGTTATCTTCCCGCGTGAAGGCTTGGATCTCACGAATGCCGGAGATGTTGTCATTGAGCGCTGCGTTCAACTCGCCCAGTTCGACCTGCCGCTGCCGAAAGGCCGGACGCACATACTTGGCAAATCCGCGCATGCCTAAGACGATGAGTGGAATCGGAAGCATGCTGAGCAGGGCCAATGGCCAACTCATGCTGACGAGCACCGCGGTCACGCCGATCAGCATCAAGACGTTGACAAGCACATCCGGAATCGCGTGGGCCACCAGTTGCTCAAGCAAATTGGAATCGTTGACGGTCCTCGACATCAGCTGACCCGTTTGTTTGTCCTCGTAGAAGCGGAGCGACAGCCGCTGAAGATGTCGGTAGACCTCGTGACGGACATCGGCCACCACATGCCACCCGGCGACATGCGCTGAGTAACTGCGTACGAAACGCAGCATCGCGCGAAATACGTAAACCACGAGCGCTAGAAGCGCGAGACGCGTCACCGTTCCTATCGCATCGCTCCCCGCCTCCGGATCGGTCACCGTCGAGATCATGGTTCGAATGAGTTGAGGGGCGATGAGTTGAATGCCCACCAAGGCCAGCATACTGAGCACAGTCAAGGTCAGAGCAAGCTTGTACTTCTTCAAGTGCCGAACGACCGTTCTCAATGACTTCACGGCTCACCCCTTCTGGAATTCATACGGCGTCGATGTTGACTGCATCTGTACATTGCCAGTGAGTCTTCTGACAAGCTCGGTTTGCGGAATCTTCGACTTGAGTGTACGGCGACATCGCAAAAAACTCACCCTGTCACACCAAGGCGACGGATCGACTCCAGAAAAGAAAGACCCCTGGATGCGGTCGCACCCAGAGGCCTTGTTGATCAAGAACTACAGTTCGATAAAGGGAGGCCAGAAGATAGTGAACAGGCTCGAAATCTCAACGACATACGACGCTGGCGCTCCATCATTGTCGATGACCGTTAGAACAACCGTAAAGGTCCCAACCGACTCGAAGGTATGCGTAATGGTCGCCCCACTCCCCGTGCCGCCATCTCCAAAGTCCCATTGATAGGCGACGATCGTGCCATCGGGATCATAGGAGGACGTCGCGTCAAACTGCACATCAAAGGGGAAGAAGCCGGTCTCCGGATCGGCGGAAAAAGACGCGACAGGAACGGCATTGCCAGGTTCGGTCACAAGAATCGCCGTCGTCGCTGTATCCGAAAGCCCATCTGCATCGGTCACCGTGAGCGTCACGATATAGGCGCCTTGAGAGCTGTAGGTGTGAATGTTGACTGGAGCGGACGATGTGCTTCCGTCTCCGAAATCCCATTCGAAGGTCAGCGTCGTTCCATCCGGATCGTTTGATGCAGACCCATTGAAGGCGACGGACAGCGGGGCTTCTCCGGATGTTGGAGCGGCCGTAAACTCAGCGGACGGCGCCTCGTTCTCAGGCTCCGTCACCAAGACGGAACGGCTCATCATGGCTTCTTGGCCGTTTGGATCGGTCACCACAAGGCGGATCTCGTACGTTCCGGGCGCAGTGTAGGTATGGAACCCACTGGCCGCTGAGGAGGCAGGCGTGCTGTCTCCGAAATTCCACGCATAGGTGAGGACGTCACCGTCAGGATCGGATGATCCCGACCCATCATAGTGCAACGAAAGGGGCGCGGGTCCGCTGGCCGGCGTCACGGTGAAGCTCGCCACAGGCGGGCTGTTGAACAACGTACACCCTGCCAACAGTGCCAATGCAGCGACGCTGCCAAAGATGGCCATCCATCGTCGTCTCATCATCATCAATATCACCCCGGTTCAGCTTAATCCTGAATCAGCCATTGTGGCAAATCTTGGGGGCAAGCCCTCAAATTCGGTAGAGTCAGTTCTATGTCTCTCTCGATTCACGATTATGGTGTGCTCGTCTATTGGATCGTGTATGTGGCGCTCACGCTGCTTCCCCGATTGCTCTACCGGCAGTTCGCGTCATTCGATCTGCAGACGGTGATCGAGCACCATCCACGGTTCTTCCGGTTGATCGACATGTGGCCCCGGCTCACAAGCGGAATGACCGTCCTGCTACTTATCCTCGTCTTCGCCATGTGGATGAGCCCAACGTACGAGCGCGCCATCACCATGCATGTCGTCGGAGTTGGATATGGCGCGTTGCTCTTGCTTGACGCCGGTCTCGCATGGATCACGCGGATACGGCCAATCTCCGGACTCCGCCAGCGCTATATCGTCAACATCGAACGGTCATGGCGCCCCCTCCTGCAGCTGGGGTTGGCCTGCGCTTACGTAGTGATTCCCGTCATCGCACTCCTAACCAGTTGACGTTCTTCACTGCGGTTCCGAAATCATGAGCGTGTAATCAAAGGCCTCTTCATCGAAGTAGCTTTCCACCACCACGTAGTAGGTTCCGGGTTCAAAGTAACTCTCAATCCGGCTCCAGCGGCCATTCCCATCGTCGTTGTAGGCGACTTCCCATAATTCTTCGTCGAACACCGATAGCGTGGTGTCGTACGACGTCGACTCACCGGCACGAGGCGAGGTCTCTAGGATGAGCGTCATCGCCTCGGTCAGCGTGAACTGAAACGAATCCACGTCTCCACTTAAGTCGATCGCCGCCTCCATCAACAGAGCTTCGCCGGTCTGCCACACAATGGGTTGAGACGTTTCATCCGTATCGTTTGGCTCGATCTCAACGACGGTGCGCATCGATTGAACCGATAGGTACAGCGCATACGGGACCAGGTCCTCTGATGCGCTTCCCGACTCCACGCTGATGAAATAGACGCCCGCTTCTAGAGGGACCGAAATGGAGCTCCAAGCGGTGTTTCTCGAGTTATCGTTCTCTGCCAACAAATCTCCGGACGAGGTGTACACGCGAAGGATCGTATCGAACTCCCCGACTCCAGGCTGAGGTTCGGTCGAAGCATGAAGAAGAAACCGCGATTCTAGGGTCAAGCGCACGAAATCCTCATCGTCATCCCCACCCAGCACTCCGGCCATCACCACGTTAGATCGGTCCGAAGATAGGACATCGAGGTCCTGCGCTGTTGCGGACGTGTCGTTCGGCTCCTCGTCCGAAAGCAGCGTCATGGGCTCAAGTGAGAGATAGTACCGATCGATACCGAGAATTGGGAACGTCGTTTCCTCAACGCGTACGGCGTACCGAGCGCCGGGCTCCGGACGGATGAGCAAGCGACTCCAATACTCGTTTCCTGAATCGTCATCCAACGCAATGGGAAGATAACGTCCGGCATCGTCATCGAAGCGATACAGGACAAGGACTGTGTCGTCCGAGCGCGGACCGCCCGTACGAATTCGAAGGGCATTCGCTCCGTTCGCCAGCCCACCATCGGAAATATCAAATCGAAAGACATCCATGTCCCCGGCAGGAAGCAGGGCACCGAGCAACAGCTGCGCGCCTTCAACCGTCCCCACGTCATTGGCCTCGGCAATGCCCTCATTGGATTCGCGCTCGTAGCCATTCGACAGGAGAAGCGTGTAGTCGGTCGCTCCGGACCCCGTGTTGTCCACGCGGATCAGATAGGCCCCCGCCGCCAAGGCTCGTTCCAAGTCACCGTTCTCCGATCCGGCAAGATACGTCTCATTCGAATCGAAAAGCAGCGCTCTCGTATCCGCCCCTTCAAGCCGAATGAATAGCCGGGTGTCTTCCGTATCGATTGAAAAGGCATACCACTGAAGGGCCCCTGGATGCGCCAAGGTTCCTTCAGCCGTTGCCGTCATGTACGCGGCATCATCAAATGGTCCAAGGTGGATGGCCTCTGATTGCGCCGACAGAGGATGCGACAACGCAAGCAAGCCGATCGCAAGTCCAATCGCCAAACGACAATAGATTCTCATGCTATCTCCTTATTCTGAGGCGGCCGTACGCCATACCGCCTTCGCCGCATCGGAACAATGCCACGCTAGGCGTCCCACTGTGGAGCGATGTCAGGGTTCGTCATTCGCCCATCCGGCATCGCCAATGCGTGAATCTGCCGCATCTCATCGGCCGTCAACTGAAAGTCGAAGATCTCGAAATTCTCCGCGATATGCGCTCGTTGCGAGGCCTTGGGAATGGCGCCCACCGATGATTGCTGCACGAGCCAGCGGAGCGCGACCTGGGATGCCGATTTCTCATAGCGGCTGCCGATGCGAGCCAGCTCGTGATCCCCCTGGCAGGCGCCCTTAGCCAACGGGCTGTAAGCCATCAACATCGAACAGGTCTCTTGCGCCGCATTCAAGACGACGTCCTGAGCAAGGTACGGATGGTACTCCACTTGATTGCAGGCGATCGGACCCACGGCGGCAGCGCGGGCATGCAGGACGGCGGGGAAGTTGCTCACACCTACCGCGCGGACCGTACCCGCTGCCACATGTTTCATCATGGCTTCGATCGTTTCTTCGATCTTGAACCGGGGATTCGGCCAATGGACAAGCCAAAGGTCGATGCACTCGACATCGAGCGCTCGGAGGCTTCCATCCAAGCTTCGAGCGACGCCATCCTCGGAGAGATCGTCCATCCACGCCTTGGTGGTCAGAAACAGTTCGCCGCGAGGAACTCCGCTCTCCTGGATCCCGCGTCCGACATCGGCTTCATTCTCGTAGATCTCCGCTGTATCGAGATGCCGGTACCCGATCTTCAACGCGTCCGTGACAGCGCTCGCACACGCATCTCCCTTGAGGCGAAAGGTACCGAAACCCAGAGCCGGAATCTTGATTCCGTTTGCGTCCACGTACTTCATATCAACCTCCTAGTCATGAGGTTTTCTGTCTGACGCAGTGTACACCTAGATGGTGAATCGTGATCCAACGTGAAAGTCCAAACAGTCCGCATCAAAAGCCTCGCGAAAGGCAGCGATCCCCACATCGCCCGTACAATGCCCCGGACACACCTGTTTCACTCGAAGATGCTTCAAGGTCCGTATCTCCCGATCAATCTCATCCGCCGAGCTCTTGTACAAGTGGAAGCCACCGATGACAAGGGCGAGCGGCGCTCCCGCACGCTCGGATGCACGCGTCGCCCATCGTCCGATTCCAGCATGGGCACAGCCCGTCAGCAGTACAGGGCCGCGTTTCCCGTCCAGGATGAGCGCCTGTTCCGGAATCTGACGACCCATTTGTCCCACAGAGTGGATTCCTGGAGCGATCCGCTCAGGCCGCCGGACGCCATGAAGCGTGATCCCGTCCTTTCGGACCGTCGCATAGTGGCGAACGGCTGCACGTGGGACAAACAATTCCAGCCCACGGTGGAGCACAGCGGAGAGCGCGCCCGTGTGATCGCAATGGTCGTGACTGAGCACGAGACCTTGAACGGCCTTGAGATCGATGCCAAGACAGCGCGCGTTGTGTTCGAGCACCATGGCGTCCGCGCCACAGTCGAACAGCACGTCGTGCGCCTCGGTTCGAATGAGCACGGAATATCCGAACCCCGGGCGACACTCCCTCTCTGCTCGGTTGTCATAGAGCACGATCAGTTCAGTCACGATTCACTCCGAATATGCATTCGCACCTACCCGCCGAATCCAAAGGTCATGTTCACGCCGAGTTCGGCGCGAACGCCTCCCCCAGCAACTCCGGCGGCGGCATAGGCCGTGAAATTGTGAAGCCGGAAATCGAGCCGCAGATCGAATCCCACGCCGAACACCGGAAGCAGAAACGCACGAACCGTGGCTCCCGCCCGAAGCAGCGCCGGAGATTCGCGAAACAGCGGAAGAACGGATTCCGCACGCGCGAGCACCTCCCAATCGATCGTCCATCCGCCGTCTGAAATGAGCCATGCTCCCTCAATGACCGTGCGAAGGCTCATGTCAAGGGAAGACTCCCATACCGTATTCAGTTGCCACATCGCGCCGGCATCTGCCGTCCCGGCAGCAGCATGCGTCCACCCCGCCGCTGGAGTCCACTCCGGCCCCCATCCTAGCGTCCCCGCAAGCGTGAGGAGGGGATTGCTCGCAAGAACCCAAGGCATGGGATGAAACGCGAGCTCTCCCCCAGTCGAAAGCAGGGACCAGGGGATCAACGACAGGTCGATGCTCGCCGCCGCCGACCACCACTCAAAATCCAGCCCCGTCGACAACGTATGCCGGGCTGAAAACGCCGGTGTAAGGGGAATTTCGGTCCATCCTGTCGTAAAGAAGGGGAAGACCTGAAGCCATGCGCCGCTGGAGAGGACAACGCCCCTTCCCGCGATCGTGCACCCCACGTCAAGAACGAACACATCATCCCGATCCGGCCAGGTGGGATCCTCTCCCACAAAGCGCGGGTCGCCCTGCCCACGGAGCTCGCCTTGCCCCCACGTCACTATCGCCACAGTCAGTAGGAGAAGAACGGACAGCCGGTTTCGTCGGTTCATGACACCCCCTCATCTCAACGCAGGCCCCGGCCGTTGCGTTGGATTCAATACGTTTCTAGCCATTCTTGCGTGAAAGGGCAAATGCACTTAGCCTAGCACGGTAAAGGAGCGTGACATGAAGAAGATTGTGGTGTTGGGGACAATTGGAGTATTGCTTTTCGCAAGCGGTTTGGCCTTCGCGCAAGATGCACCCGTGTTGGATGCGGAAACGGGCATTCGTTTGATCGCCGACCTCGCTGAATCGGCCGTCTCGAACCTCATTGAGAAGATGCATGTCATGACAGCAACCGCCAACTTGCGGACCGGAGATTGGGATCAGATGGTCGATCTTCTTGCCCAGTTCGAGCAATCTGACCTGTCGTACAACGCTTGGTTCCTTCAATCGGACGGAAGCTATTACAAGGTTGCGACCGGGCTTGCTTCGGCCAACCTCTCGGACCGCGCGTATTTCTCACGGGTCATGGCCGGTGAAACCACGTGGGGCGATCTCGTCGTCAGCCGATCGACCGGGCGAAAATCAGCCATCCTCACCGCTCCCATCTTTAACGGCCCCACCGTCATTGGCGCGCTCGGCGTCACGCTTTATCTCGATGACTTCAGCGACTACCTCTATCGCCGGGTTCAGTTGCCGGACGATCTCGCCTTCTATGCCTATCATGTCGCCGATTCCATCGTTACCGTTCATACGGATGCTGCTTCACTCTTGGAGCCGGTGGCCTCTGTTGCCAACCTGCCTGAAGCCGACGCAACCCAGATCTCGGAGGTCTTGGGATGGGGGTTCGTGCTCGGGCAGCGCCCATAGAGCGTCGATCCGAATCTCAGCCGCCGGGCGGCGCCCCATCGCACGTCCGGCAACCGCTTCACTTCCCACATGGCGACTTCACCCTTCCTTCACGGAAGCCGTGTAGGCTCATGACCTCATGCGATATCGAAGGGGCACCCTTGCGACACTGGCACTGCTCGCTGGACTGGCTTTGTTGAACGCCTGTACGCTGCCTGCAGAGCCGGAACCTGTGATTCATGCGAGTCGCCTTCGCGGCTATCCACCGCTGGAGGTGTCGTTTGACTCCGGGCTTTCTGGCGGCACGGAGGCCGATATCGTCAGCTATCACTGGGATTTCGATGATGGTGAGTTCGCCGAATCGGCCTCTCCCGTGCACCTCTTCGAAAGCAAGGGCGAGCACACCGTTCGTTTGACAATCACGGATACCGAAGGAAAAACCAGGGTGGGAACGCTCGTCATTCATGTACTGAATCGAGTGCCTCATGCCAGCTTCCGCATTTCCCCTTTCGGCGCGCCCCGCGATTATCCCGTCCAATTCGATGCATCCGAATCCTATGATTCGGATGGCGAGATCGTCTCCTATCTCTGGGATTTCGGGGATGGCGAGATCGCCGAAGGCATGAACGTCGAACACGTCTTTCCCCGCCAACATGAAGAGTATCGCGTAACGCTCACGGTGACGGATGAGGACGGTGCGTCCAACAGCACCATCCGCACGGTTATCGTATTGGGATGCGATACCTGCGGCTAACAGCGCCAGTCCGGGCACAGCCCTATCGCCCTTGCCCACGTCCCTTTACCTCCAGTGGATGCGTTGCGCGGAAACCTCCCCCATAGGATGGCCTGACCAGCACGCAGGGGCACAGTTGCTCGGAAAGCACGACTGCTAGAAAATCGTCCTATGGACCGAATGACGCACGTGCGCGAACTCGCGGAGAAGATCGGACCTCGGGGATCGACAACGCCTGAGGAGCGTGCGGCTGCTCGTTACATCCAGAAAACCCTGTCTCTGCTCGGGTATAAGCCTAAGCAAGAATCCTTTCGCAGCGCGCGCTCGGCGTGGCTTCCAGCGGCACTATTCTGGAGCACTCTACTGGCCGCTGGATTTCTGTATCTTGGAAGCGGGCGGATCGGCGGCATACTCGCGCTGATTCTCGCCTGCGGAAGCTTGGCATCGATGCTGATGGAACTGAGTTTTCGATCCAATCCGCTTCGCTGGATTCTTCCCAAGGAAGAGAGTCAGAACGTGTGGGCAGTGCGTCCATGCGAACGCGAGGAAAAACACCGGATGGTCTTCGTCGCGCACATGGATACCCATCGAACGCCGCTCGTCTTCTCCAATGCATCGTGGGTTCGATGGTTTGAACGGCTTGTTCCGATCGGAATGGGATTCGCGGTGTTGTTGATTCTACTGCTGCTCATTAGCCTCTTTTTCAAGGCCCCTTGGCTATACTGGCTGGCCACACTTCCCATGACGGCTTCATTCGGAATGCTAATCCTGATGCTACAAGCCGATTTCACTCCGTTCTCACACGGCGCCAATGATAATGCGTCAGGCGTTGCCGCCGTCCTTGGACTGGCCGAGAGCCTATTAGATCGACCCCTTCTCCATACGTCCGTCTGGTTTGTCTTTACGGGGTGTGAAGAAGTCGGCTGCTATGGGGCGGACGCCTTCCTTCGCCGCCATCGCGAAGCCCTCGAAGATGCGTTTTGGATCACGCTGGACAACGTCGGGAGCACCGACGGCCATCCCGTCGTCTTATCTCGCGAAACTTTCCTCCTGACGTCCCAGAGCGATCCTCACCTGCTTCGCACAATGGAGTCCGTCGCGCCCGCCGCTGTCAAGACGATTGCGATGAAAGGCGCCTACACCGAGGGCGCCATGGGGCGGCGGCATGGCCTACGGGTGCTTACGCTGGAAAGCCATGATGACGATGGCAACCTGACGGACTGGCATCGTCCGACCGATACGATGAAGAATGTATCATCCGACTGCATCGCCGAAACGGAGCAGTTGGCTCTCAACCTCGCCCGAGCCATCGATGCGGACGCCCCCTTCTCCACATGAGGGCAGCCTCCGAGAGGCGGAGGCTGCGACTCGAAAACCACACCGACAACGCGTCTAGTTCAATCTCTGATTGATTTCAATAAGATTTCCATCCGGGTCGTGGAAATGGGCCGTACGAAGATTCCAGTCCGCATGCGTCCGCGGAGCCAACGCGAACTTTACACCACGACCGGAAAGATCCTGAAAGGCCTGATCCACATCCGGAACGGCGAACGCCAAGGCCACATGGGGGCGCCCTTCGTGCTTCGGCTCAGAGAGGCCGAGGGCCTTGGACATCTCTGACCGCTGAAACAATGCTAGTCGAATGCCGGATCCTTCGAATTCGGAATAGCCCGATTCAAGGTCTCCCTGAAGCAAAGGCAAGCCCAGCGTATCCCGATAGAATCGAACGGCGTCGCGGTAGTTCTCAACAAGTAGTCTCACGTAGTTGAATTGATACTCCATGCCATCCACCTCCTGCCTTTAGGATGACTCGCGAAATCAGAATTTCGGTGATGCGCTTGTGGACATTCCGTGACGATGCAAAGTTGGCCTAACCTCATTTCCTCTCTAGCATGTGATACAAAGGAGGCATCATGAGGATTCAATCCTTGAGAGTCGGCCTGGTCATCGCCGTCACGCTCGCCACGGTTGGCGGAATCGCCCTATCCGTCCAAGCGGGGCGATCGGAGTTCGGATTCGGACTGCCCGTCACCACATCGTTCAGCTTCTCATCCTACAGCGTCGCGTTTGATGCGTACTATCGCTTGCTTGGCTCCCTGCTGGCTTGGGAAATCGCGCTTCAGAGCAACCCCAGCTTCAGCAGTCTTTACCTACGGAACACACTGGCCACGGCGGGCGCGATCCACCTGTGTATCGGCCACATCACGAATCTGATGCCCTACTTTGGCTCCACCGCCTTCACCGTGGGCCTTGGCGTGACATTGGGGCGGCTCCTCGTGTTCAGAACAGCGTTCAATCTCGCTTTCTCATACAGCATGGGAAGCTTCTATTTCTTCCCAGAGATTCGTTTCCAAGTCGGAGTCGACCCGTAGCGGAGGTGGAGGTTATTGAATCCGCAGCATGTTGATCGGTGAGTGGGCGTTGAGAGCCTGGGAGCCTGTCACCCGCTATCGGTGCACCTCGGAAGCGCGAAAGGCGAGTCTCTTAATCCCGACAATGCAAAATGATACCTTGGGCAAACAGGTCCCAGGTTCTCGTCATTCCATGGGTGTGCTCATCCTGAAAGGGCTAAGCACGGGTTTCTGCTGTTTCACCGCCACCCTACGTTCAGCTGGAGTGAAGGTGCGATAAAGCGCGCGTTATATTTGAGTGATATAGGCCCCGCCCGCTTCCAGCCCTGACTTGGGAAAAGCTATTCCTGATGGAATTATCCGTTCTATCTCCAACGCGCGCTGAGTTGCCGCGGTCCAGACGCCGGAAATCGGATTGTGCCGCCGGAATGGATGGAGTACTTTGTCGACGTGTTGATGAACGGGGTACGACGGCTGGCGGCCAGCAGAAGCGTGTGGACAGGCCTAATTATTTGTGCAATCTTGGTCCTCACCCTCGGCTCCATGTTCTCCATTCGTCGCGTCCGTCAATCGCTACTTCAACGCGCCATCCGCGATACCACCTTGACCGCCGAATCATTTGCGACCGCCGTTGCCCAGTGGCTAGACGAAGACGAACTATCGACCCTTCAACGGGTCGCCCAGATTATGCTCGCGGGAAGCTCATTGTACGTTCACGTCGTCGACCGGGGCTCGCTGATCCTCCGCGAAGACCACCCGGCATTGAACACAATCGTCGAGCCACTCAATCTTCAAATTGAAGCGTTGTCGCGAACCGAGGTCTCGTTTGTGCGTTTCGGCTCTACGTGGTGCCTCGATGCTCGCGTGCCGTTGACCAAGACCGAGATTCCCCAGGGATACATACGTATCGGGACGGATGTGGGATTTCTCAAGGGAAAGGTCGTGAGCACCGGGCTGCAAGTGGGGGGGGCAAGCGCAGGCATCGTCACCCTCTTGTGCGGCTTGGCGTGGGGCATGCAGCGCCGCTACCGCTCCTCGCACGATGGTGTATCTCTGCCCGTAGACGGCGAGGCCGTCGATCCAGCCTCCGATGAGCCCCGAAACCCGCTGGATATGCAGCGAGGCCCGCTACGCATCGACATCTCGCTCAAATCGGCGTCACTGAACGGACAGAGCCTCAGCTTGCCGCCCAAACTCTATACCTTGTTATGCCTGCTTGCCGAGAACGACCACCGCGTGGTTGCCGAAAATGAAATCGTGGAAGCGATCTGGCCACCTTCCTTCCGCGCGTCGTCGAATGATGTCCGCCAATGCATCCATCGCTTGCGAAAAGGGCTTCGAGAAGCGAGCCCGGGCGCTGAGCGGAGCATTGTCAATGTCAAGGGATTCGGGTATCGCTTCGATCGTACGAACCTGTCCGAAAGCCCAAGGGGCGCGGAAGACGCGTCTTCCCCCACTCAGAAGGGGCCATCGCTGGAAAGGAGTATCGAATGACGCGCAAATGCCTGCCTATCGCCTTCGCGTTGGGTGCCATCCTCGTTCTGTGTTCCTGCATCGCGTGGGGAACGGGATTTATGTTCAGCGGAGAACCTCTTCGCGATCTCTCGACGCTTGCCGATGCCGTCGAGTTTGCGCTCTTCCTATCCAAGAACGCCCTCTTGAGCCCTAGCACTGCGGACCTTGGCGCCACCAGCCGTGAGGTTGTCGCACTGTTACGCGGAGACGTCGTCGACGGGTCCACCCCCTCGAACATCGGATTGCTCGACGGCCTTCAACTGATCCAAGGCGGTATCGATCAATTGGCGCTTCCGGATTCCACGCGGTGGGAAGTCGATCGCACCCTGCGGCGTATCGTCTCGCTCCTTGAGGCAACGGAACGTGAGATGGCGGCGATCGCCGATGCATCGTCCAGCGACCCGGAAACCGCCATGTTGCGTGCCTATGCCTACATCGCCGCCGCCCTAGGAAGTGAGGGATTGACGTCCCATCTGCCCGGCATCCTCACTGTCATCAATCTTCTTCCCAATGCGACGATCACCGTCCTGCCAGGGGAGTCGTTGCAGAGCGCGATCGATGATCTCCTTCCCGGCGGAACGTTGCTGTTGGCCTCGGGCATTCATGAGATACGGGGAACGCTTCGCATTGAGAAATCGGTCACCATCGAAACGCAAACAATGGGACAGTCTCCAACCGAAATCCGCGCCATGCCCGCCCAACCCCCCTATCCTGCCATTCACATCACCAACGACAGCGACTCAATACCGATACAAGTCCAACTCTCGTCTCTGACCATTGCCAACGCCCGAGACGGCATCATTGCAGGCGACATCTTTTGGGGTCCCATTGAGCTAACCCTAAAGGACGTGACACTTGAAGCCTGCCTTCGCGCGGGCCTGGCGCTCTCAGGAGCCGCCGCCGTCCTTGAGGCATGCGCCATCCGCGACAATGGCGAACTGGGCGTGGTCGCTTCCAGGGGGGCTCGCGCCATTCTCGAATCCTGCACAATCACCGCGAATGGCTCGCTAGAGTACGCCCGGGCGTCCTATCGCATCACGAGCGGCATTCACGTTGTCGATGATGCCGCCGTCACCCTTTCCAACTGCTCGATCGATGCCAACTTGGGATCAGGAATCCGAGCCGAGAATCAGAGCGCCGTTCATGTCAAACACTCGTCGATCAATGAAAACCTGCTCGACGGCATTCTCATGTGGGACAAGACAACCTTGGAGCTCGACGATTCGCGCGTTCTTGGCAATCAGGGGATGGGAATCCGTTTCCACGCCTCGGAGTGCGAAATTCTCCCTGACGAATTCACGGGGAGGCACTTCGTGGGACAGGTTTCAGGACGCGGGAATACGATCCCAGCGCCAGGGGATCCCCACGCAAATGCGCTCGGATCGGTGTGCCCGGAGGCATATGTCACACTCGCACGCCCCTGATCCGAGCGCGTAGAATCGATGCATCATGACACCACGCCTCCATGTCCTCGTCTATGTGCGCGAATCATTGCTCAGATATCGAGATCGCCTGCATGATTCCGAGTCCGTGACGTTTCATTTCTGTTGCTCCACAGAGGACGCTGAGGCCGTCATCGAGCACGTGGACGTCATCCTCGGCTCCGTTCTTTTTCCGGCCACCCTGCTCGAAAGGGCGTTTCGCACAAAATGGATTCACGTCGCGGGCGCGGGCGTCGATGCGTTTCTTGCCGGCAGCCGTCCGTGGCGACACGATATCCTTCTGACGCGATCCAGCGTCTCGTTCGGAAACCAAATCGCCGAATACATCCTCGGACACCTACTCGCCATGACGCAGCGCGTCTGTGATCTGCATCACCTTCAGCAGGAGTACCGATGGCAACCGCTAGAGCTTGAGTTCATCCGCGGTCGAACGCTCGGGATCGCCGGCGCCGGTACGATCGGACGAACCGTGGCTGCTCGCGCCCGTGGAATGGGCATGCGGACTCTGGGCCTTGCCACCTCGGAAAGACACCTTCCGGAATTCGATGCCGTCTACACTCCGCTCCAACTCGAGGCGTTCCTGCCTCAACTGAATGTTCTCGCGATTTGTTTGCCGCTCACTCCCGACACCGCAGGCCTATTCGGCAAGCATGAGCTCGCCCTATTGCCTCCATCCGCCGTGCTTATCAACGTCGGACGAGGCGCCATCGTCGATGAAGGGGCTCTGCTTCATGCACTCAAGACCAAGCAGCTTCGCGCCGCCATCCTCGATGTGTTCGA
Organism: Candidatus Bipolaricaulota bacterium; assembly: GCA_028277345.1. Classification (GTDB taxonomy): domain Bacteria; phylum Bipolaricaulota; class Bipolaricaulia; order UBA7950; family UBA9294; genus SPBW01. The sequence continues at coordinate 56,046 of JANQGM010000011.1, forward strand.
GCGCGAACCACTTCCTACCGATCACCCATTTTGGTCCATGCCGAATGTCACGATCACGCCACATCACTCCGGCCACAACATCCCCGATGAAATCATCGATACCTTTCTCGATAACCTGGAGCGATGGCAGGACGGCCGCTCCCTGATCGGCGTCGTGGACCCATCGCGCGGATACTGATCGGCGGCCCTTACCTTCCTCGTGCCGTACAATCACCGCATCATCTTCCCGAAAGCGAGAGTTCCCAATGGTAAAACCCAATCGATGGACGCAGCTTGCCACCATCATCTCCATGGCCCTCCTGCTTGCTCTTTCCGGCTGCGATGCGGAGCCAACGCAATCGCCCGCCCCCTCGGACACAGCATCCACAGACGCTGAACAGGCTCCTTCACCTTCGATGGGAACCTCTGACACGGATGCGGAAAGCGCATCGCCCGTTCCCGATCCAGCCCCACCCGCAGAGTCTGAGGCCGTAGCAAGTGCCACGGCCATCGACGGCATCGTCTCCGAAGGTGAATATGCCCACACGAGAACCATTGCCGATGTCGTGCTTCACTGGTCAACGGACAACGACACGCTCACCATGGCGATGGCCGCCCCCTGCACCGGTTATGTCACTGTCGGATTCGATCCCGAAAACCGTAAGGAAGGCGGCAATTACATCATTGGGTATGTGGTGGACGGCGTGGCCGTCGTCCGCGATCACGTCGGCACGCGCGGAAACTTGCATGAGGCGGACGTCGATCTCGGCGGCGAAGACAATCTCGTCGCCTATGCCGGATTCGAGGCAGATGGATGGACCACCTTGGAGTTCGTCATTCCACTCGATTCAGGCGACGATCTGGACAAGCCGCTCGTGCCGGGCAACAAACATATCGTCCTGGTCGCGTATCAGCGCAACCGGGATGATTTGATCTCCGTTCACACGCGCCACGGTGTCGCGCAGGTTGAACTTTAGCTCGACGCGATCCCGTCGTTCTCACGCGCTCGGAGAATCGATCCCAGCGTTTTTCCGAGCTTGACCGCGCGTTGGCGGGGTTCCTCCTGTTCGGAGAAGGGCGGGGGACGATGCTCTTCTAGAATACAATCCAGAAACCCGTGTGCCGCAACGACGGAGCCAACCGCACAATCCTCGCCGAACCCACAGTCATAGCATTGGGATACACCGTCGGCGCGAAGCGAGCCAACGACCGGCATGAGATTGGAAGTCATGACCCTCTGGATAAATGCAAGAACGGGGGACTCCGTTCGAGACCGATCGATGGCCACGGCGATGCCCAGTTTCCCCGCAAGGGTGAAGGTTTCCCGATGCCGAAAGCAGAACGTTCGCTCCAAACAGGCATGCCCCAGCGCATTCAGGGTTCCGTAGTAGTTGGGAGCGCCGAACACCACGGCATCAGCTGCGATCATTCGCTCGGCAATCGCCGGCCAATCATCGGAGACCACACACCGATTGTCCGCCGCGCACCCCACGCAGCCCAGACAGCCGGAAATCCGTTTGCCCGCCAAACTGATGAACTCCGTCGGCAAGCTCGTTGCATCGAGAACGGCGTGAACGGCATCGCTGGTCACGCTTTGCGTCCTTCCGCTGGCGCTGATGCCAAGGATCATGGGTCTCCTTTCGACCGCGTAAACTTGATTTCCAGGTCAAGTATCCCACGGCAAGAGTCACCTCGCAATGCGCGTCAACGCCGATTCAGGCCTCGTCATCGCCTCCATGCGGCATCCAGGGTTTTGCTCGTGAAAACCCGAGCGATCCGCTCGCGCCTGTGAAGGCGCCGGGTTTGACGGCGAGTGTGTTCCCAAGGCATTCTCTACAATGAATCGTCCCCCAAGGAGGAAATCATGGGAAAAACGATACTGTATATCCTGGTTGGAACCGCCGTTGCCGGCGCACTGGCCGTTCTTCTGCTTCTTGCACCCATGACCCAGCAGCCCACAGTGATTGACGAAAGCCCTGTCGCAACGAGCATCGACACGCCCCCTGAGGACACGGCTGCCCTCCCGACAGAGGGCGTCGAGGAGGATGAGGCTGTCGACGCCATGCCGGAGACGCCCATCGCTGCACCGCCGACGATCGCCATCGACGGCACGATCGGATCCAGCGAGTACCCTCACCAAGCGGATATCGCCGGTGTCGACGTCTACTGGGCAAACGACACCCACCGGCTTTTCATCGGGCTTGTATCGCCGGGAACAGGATTCGTTTCGATTGGGTTCGATCCCGTCCTTCAAATGGAAGGCGCCAACTACATTATCGCATCCGTTCATGAGGGAGAACTGACGATCCGAGACGATTACGGACACGAGCCCTTGGGACATATTGACGATACCGCCCGGGGAGGCGTAGACAACATCCTGGCCGCGGCGGGCAACGAATGGCCGGATCAAACCGTCGTCGAGTTCGTCATTCCGTTGGACTCGGGAGATGCCATGGATAAGCCGCTCCGTCCCGGGCAAGACGTCACGGTTCTGGTGGCCTATCACAGCCTCTTGGACAGCTTTACCAACCGTCACACGCGGAGGGGCAGCGGATCCATCCAATTGGATCTCTACTAGCCGAGGACACGGTTCGCCTGATTTGGGTCGCGGCCCACATTCGTTTACAGTGCTACTGACGAATCTCCACGGGGGTGAATGGCTATGTGGGCGATCGATCAGTCGGACCTTATTCTCATTGGTGTTCTTGTCGGCTTGGCGCTTTTTGTCGGCGTGCTCTTCCTCGTAACACCTTCGGACGCGCCGCAACCCGTCAGTATTGTGACTCACCCGGAAGCGCCGGTTCCCCCATCTCCGGCTGAACCACTGCCTCCACAAGAGGTTCCCATGCCTGCCGTTGAGCCTCCTCAGATCGATGTCAGCATGCCCGAGTCTTCCTTGCCATCGGTTCCCATCGTTGACGGCATCATCCAGACCGAAGAGTATGCGCATGCCATGGAAGCCGGCGGATTTCGCGTCTTCTGGTCAAACGACGCCGCCATTCTGAGAATGGGCTTGTTCAGCCCGGGAACCGGCTACGTCGCCATCGGCCTCGACCCGGATCATCGCATGCAGGGCGCCAACTACATCATCGGCACGGTTCGAGACGGGCAGGTGGACGTTCGCGATGATTATGGGCTAGGTCCCCTCACCCACGGCGCCGATACCGACCATGGGGGCGTTGACAACATCCTGGCCTCGGCGGGGAAGGAACTCAACGGCCAGACAACGATTGAATTCGTCATTCCCCTGGATTCCGGCGACCCCTTGGACAAGCCGTTGGTTCCTGGAGAAACGTACGAAATCCTTGTCGCCTTCCACGCGTCCTCGGATACGTTCTCCACTCGCCATTCTCAGCGCGGCTCAGGGGAGATCCGTCTTGACGATCCGCGCCCATAGCTTGATTTGCCCTTCTCATCGAGGTAGCATCCCGCTTCGTTGCAGAAACTGATGAGTGAGGACCCCAACCATGCCAACGTCATCTCAACGCGCACGCCGCGCCATTCACCGTCGCGCCATTGTGCAGTGGTCAATCGTCGGCATCGTTCTCATCACGATCGGCCTGGGTTGGTGGTTTCCCTGGCTTGGTTTTTCCGTTCCCATCGTGATGGCCATGGGCGTTATCGGATCGCTTTTCAACGGCCGCTATGTCTGTGGGAACCTCTGTCCACGGGGATCGTTCTATGACCGTTTGATGCCCCCCCTCAGCCGAAAACGTCCCATCCCGAACTGGATAAGGTCTTCCGCCTTTCGCTGGACCCTGTTTGCATTACTGATGGGATTTATGGTCTTTCGCATTCTTCAAAACCCAACGGATCCGATGCACTGGGGCCGAGTCTTTTGGGTGATGTGCGTCGTGACCACGCTCATCGGGATCCCGCTCGCCCTTCTTATTCATCCCCGAACCTGGTGTTCGTTCTGTCCGATCGGAACCGTTCAGTCCGCCATCGGAGGCGGCCGTGGCCAGCTACAGATTGATGCGAAGGCCTGCCGAACCTGCGGGCTGTGCGAGAAGAAATGCCCCATGGGATTGTCGATTGCCGAACACAGGCAGGATGAATGCCTCCCTCACCGTGATTGCTTGCGATGCTCTGAATGTGTAGCCATCTGCCCGGTCGGCGCTCTCGAATGGCCGTCTCGCCCGCCAGACTAGCGCCACCCCGTCACACCAAAACGTCCACCCGCTTTTCTCCGCTCCAGCGCCTATGCTAGTATGCTCAGAAGGAGGGAGCGATGGCGAAACGGGGAATACTGTGTCTGATGACGATCGTCCTTACGGCTTGGGTAGGCCAAGCCGCCTCGAACCTTGAGGTATTGGAAGGAATTTTCCGGCAAACCACGGCGTACACCTATACCCTCACGTTGGAACCGGATAGCCGAACCGCCGACGCGCGAATCGCCTCGCTATCGCCCGTTGACCAGCCTTGGTACCGCGTTCAAATCATGTCGCAAACCCTGGCGGCGAACACCCCATGGGACGTCCGGCAAGACCAAGAGGACAAGAACGGCAATCGCATCGCCGAATTGCTTTGGCGGCACGCCTCCGAAGAAATCGTGATCACCCGGACCGTACAAGCCGTTAGCGAGGCGGTCTATGGCCCCATGACGCTTTCCGATCCCTATCCCATCGCCGCCGCGTCCGTTCCGTGGTCCATCCGGAGCGCTCTCCAGCCCGGCAGCCAATATCAAAGCGACGACGCTTCCCTTCGTGCCATGGCGCGAGGAGTTACCGAGGGCAGTCTGAGTCAGTTGGATGCCGTCGTTCGCGTCCTGTCCTGGATCCGCCGCGAGGTCCGCTACGCCTGCGGGAAGGATCTCTGTGATCCCGTCTATCGGGTCGATGCGCTCGCGACCTTGGAGAAGAAGATCGGCAACTGCGTTTCGTATGCCAACCTCGCCATCGCCATGCTGCGTGCGATCGGCGTGCCTACCGTAGAGGTCACCGGCTTTGTCGCTGATCGAGCCGAATCACGCGCCGCGCACGCATGGATCGCGTGCTATTTCCCAAGTGTGGGATGGGTTGAGTTTGAATCCGCGGACTGGATGCCCGCCTACAGGGAAGCCCCCATGACGTACCTCATGCCGCAACACATCACGATCTGGAACGCTATCGTCGACGCAGGCATTTCAAGCGCGCCCTTCTCCGAACTCCACGAAGCAACGTTTTCGATCTCTCAACGCCCGGACCTTCGCACTCACGTCGAGGGAACCGTCGCGGCCGGTCACCCCATTGCCTGGGTGATCACCGTTTCACGCCCAACCACAGACGACGCCTGGCTATCCCTGGCCATCCAGGATCTTCCGGATGGCTGGAAGGCGGCGCTCTCCGAACAGGAAGTTTTCCTTGGAGAGAACGATCTGGGCGCAACACTGGACGTCCTCGTCACGATTATCCCGTCGGCCGTTGGCTCCGGTTCCTTGTCGGTGGTCTGCCGCCAGGACGGTGAGGAAGTTGGCCGGGTCCAATTCGATGTGATCGCCCACTGATCACGCATCCTATTTCATCCCTGGATGATTCCCCGCGCGAAACCGCCCATTCAACGCGGCAATGGCCATCCATTGGCCGGGCAAGGAGGATGCCGTTCCCGGAGACTGAATCCGCCCACGCAGGACTGCCCCATGCAGACGTTGTGGGTCGTTGACGACCCAACTCATCGGATTGACGGTCGCATCCAGCGTACGAAGCCAAGTCTCCAGACTGCATTGTCCATCGTTCGTCCGAGGACTGTGCAGCCCGATCACGCAACCGTCTCGAAGCTCCAACGCGATTCCCAAACCGCACTCAAGGTAAAGCACGACATGCGTTCCCGCGCCCTCTCGCTCAACCGCTTGCGGCAATCGCGCATGCTCCACCGCACGAATCCAGTCCCGAACCGTCTTGGCCCGCTCGTAGTCTTGAGCATCTGCCGCGAGGTGCATTTGCCGATGCCAGCGATCCATCTGACATTGGGTGGGATGTCGAAGAAAGTTGGCCGCTCGGCGCACGTGGTCTTGATATGCATCTGCGGAGGCCCCTTCCGCACAGGGAGCAAGACATCGCCCTTGGTCGGCTCGGTCACACGGACGATCCGGCAACGTATGACAAATGCGTAGCGGAAAGAGCTCACGCATCGCATCGAGAATCCGGTTTCGTATTCGCCAGCCGGTGTACGGACCGAAGAGTTCCCGCATCTCCTCGCATTCCGTCAGCACAGCGAGCGACGTGCGCCCCGTTCGGGTACCCACAAAGCGAGGGAAGGCCTCATCCGTTAGAGCAATGTAGTAGTAGGAGTCTTCGTCGTGAGTAAAGCGGCTGTTGAAGAGGGGCGTGTGATGGCGAATGAGATTGCTCTCCAAAACGAGAGCCTCCCGTTCGTTGCGAACGAGAATGACGTCTATCTGACGAATCCGAGAGATCATCTCCGATTTGCGATGGGGTGTTGATGACGTCCGAAAGTACGAGACCAAGCGGCGGCGGAGGTTCACGGCCTTGCCGACATAGAGGACACGGCCATCAGCATTCTTCATCAGATAGCAGCCTGGATGTTCTGGATAGCGGGCAGCGGAGAACGAGAACGCCCCCACCTGGCTTTCGGTTCGATCCGCGCGCATGCCACACCGTACTGCGCCAGGACGTGGGCGTCAACGCATCATTGACAAGTCGCGTAACAGTGTTACAATAGGTGCATGAGACGACTAATCGGAATTATCTTTGGAATCGTTGTCGCCGCGTTCGTGCTGTCCGGCATCATTTGGCTATTATGGTGGTTGTTTGTGATCGCCGCCATCGTCGCCGTGGCCGGCCTCGTTTGGCGAGCGGTGACGCAACGCTAGCTCAGCGCGAATCCTTCGACAAGACGGCATCATCGTATCGCGAAAGCGGCGTGGCTGGATGCATGCACGTATCCAGGCACTTCGGTCGCTTGCGTTGGTGGGGTAGCCTTGAGCATCCCTCAAACCGCCGCCCCAACACACGCCTTTCCCATTCCTCAGTCATGTTCCGTTCACATCTGTGAATTGGAATAGCACTAGGAAAGGGAGAGGAGAGAATGATGAGACGCATGCGAACGGGGGTGGCCGCCGCCATCCTTACGTATTTATTGGCAGTCATGGCATTGGGGCAAGTCGCGGAGCTTCAAGACCGGTTGATTTCGGTCTTTGAAGCTACCGCCCCTGCCGTTGTCCATATCACCGTTCGAGGCACGGCTGAAGATCTCTTCATGCGGCCTGTACCGGTCGAGGGATCCGGTTCCGGTTTCCTCTACGATGATCTTGGCCATATCGTCACGAACTACCACGTCATTGAGGGAGCCGATGAGATCCTCGTGGCGTTCGACGAAGTGGTCTGTTGTCGCGCTGTTGTCGTTGGGACGGATCCATCGACCGATCTCGCGGTAATCAAGGTTGAACCCACGGATCTGCCTGCTCCTTTGGCATTGGCGGACTCGGATCATCTCCGCATCGGGCAGTTCGTCGTCGCGATCGGCAACCCATTCGGCCTCGATCAAACCATGACCTTTGGTATCGTTAGCGCGCTGGAACGCACCATTCGGAGTCCTGACGGCCGTTTCGTCGGAGAAGCGATCCAAACGGACGCCGCCGTCAATCCGGGCAACTCCGGAGGCCCTCTTCTTGATCTACATGGGCACGTTATCGGCGTCACCTCACAAATCATCAGTCCCGTGCGCGCATCCGCAGGTATTGCCTTCGCCATCTCTTCGAACACCGTTTCACGCGTCGTTCCCGCCCTCATCGAAACCGGACGATATCCGCACGCGTACCTCGGCCTATCCGGCGTGGGGTTGACCGCCGCCGTTCGCCAGCAATTCGCCGAAAGCGGTATCACGCTTCCTTCGGAAACCGGGATTCTCGTCACGGATGTGGCAGAAGGCGGGCCGGCGCAACTGGCCGGAATTCTTCCGGGAACGGAATCGGTCACCATTCGCGGTTTTGATCTTCAGATCGGCGGCGATATTCTGCTGTCCATTGACGGCCGCCCGCTGAACTCATTGACGGATCTTGTCTTCTACTTGGATGTCGAAACCCGGGTGGGAGATACCGTGGAACTAGGTCTACTCCGAAGCGGCGAACGGATCGATGTGGAGGCCATTCTTCAAGAGCGTCCGGAAAGCAACTCTTAAGTACCAGTGACCGTCGAATACACGGTGAATTCGGCGGTCACTGACGCCACGTCTAGTCCTCCGGCCACGTTCCGTGACAGGTATGGGCGACATCCAATCCCCCTGTACAGATGGGATAGTCGTGCGCCATCCACTGGGTGATGCCGTCCTCCATATCGTAGACGGCATCGAATCCCAGATCCTCCATGATCCGATAGGTTTGGCCGGTACGGTTTCCTGTCCGGCAATAGATGAGATAGATTCGATCGCGGTCAAGTTGTGCCAGATCATCTCGGAACGTATCGCTATAGAAGTCCAGATCCGCGGCGCCCGGGATGTGACCGGCTTCCACTTCAGCCGGCGTTCGGATATCGAGAAGCACGAAACGATTGTCGTCTTCCAACGCCTGGATCACGGTCAGCGCCTCCTCTGTCGAAATCGTGCCGTACTCCGGCAATACGCCCGTATCCTTCGCTGGACCCGATGACGGCGTGTGAACACATCCCACCCCTCCCATCAGCAAGAGTCCGCACAGGAATCCAAGCCAGGGCCTTCGCTTCATCCTCGTCCTCCTCTTCTCAACATTGATTGCATGGCACGCCAGTGTGTCGTTGACGTATGTGTGAACCGCAGTCGGATCATGAGGATTTGATGGAGACCGTAGCCTCTTCAGGTAACTTCTCGCTGGCAGGACCTTCATCCTTGGGCAATCTCTCGACCTCCAGCATTCGATCCTTCACCGCGCACACCACCACCGGAAGCGCTGCAGGAAGCGACTGGCCGGACCGACTGACGGCAGTCCAGACTTCTCCATGAATGCGAACGTACCCCCGAGGCGAAAGCGACGACAAGGTCCGCCCCACATCTCCAATCCACGAGGCATCGTCAAATCGCGCCTTCTGAAAAAAAAGGCGCCGCAAGAACAAGACATAGAATGCGCCCGAACTGACAAGCTTCATGGCGGGAAGAGCGCCCCACACCCAGGCTGGTATCCGGACGATGGTATGAGCCACCATGAGCCCGGCAAGGAGGAGCGCGAACTCCATCGCTTCGCGCGCCAGATAGGCGTGCAGATTCTGCCTCTGCTTGTACGCTCGCTTTCGAATCACCCGCCGGCTAGAGCTCATCCATTGGCACGTAGTGCAAGAATAGCGAGCCCATCGGAAGGACCAGCAGATCGTCAGAAACTCTTCCCAGAGGATTTGACATCCGGGTTGTATCCGTCAATACGGGTTGAAGCGTCAGACGCGTCTCAGCCCATCCCTGCTCAACAGCCTGAACCTCCAACGAGAGGGCCAAGGACGGAAGTTCAGACAATGGCAACAGGGACCAACCGTCCGAGTTGTTAGCGAGTGTAAGCACGGGCAGCGAAAGCGAGGCCGCCCCAACAAGCTCAGGAAAGAACGCCGTGCGCACGCCCGTATGAAGAAACGCGCCCAGAATCGGCCATTGCAATCCGCGCTCTTCGGAGAAGGGCCACAAGATCGTGAGGCCTCCGCCGGATTCAAGATTGGCTGAAATATGATGATTGTACTGAACGCTTGCGCCCAGGCTCGTCAAGCCGGAATCGAGCAGAACCATCACATCGAGAGAATTGACGTCATCCAGTCCAAGGACGGCACCAAAGGAGAGCGACAACCCAAGCTCCCTCGGCGCGTCACTCCGTTCGACGGCTGGGATCAAATGGAAGCCAAGGGACAGCGAATCAAGTTGCGCCACTGCTCCGAGCGATGAAATCAGGACTAGACCGGCGATTGTCAACAGAATTCTACGTTTCACGACTCCCCCTTCATCTCATGAATCGTTCACCGATACTACTGTCCATTCATGAACCTACGGTGAATCCTACCATGCATCGCTCGAAGAGGGAAACAACGCATCCTCTTTTTGGAACCTTCTCTGTATGGGGTGAGGGGCATGAACGCCTACGGCTGTTCAATCGCTTACGCAATCTCGATCGACCCGATAGAATGTGGACATAAAGGAGGACATCGATGTCCGGACCCAGCTTGCTTGTTTTTCTCGCGATAGTCGCACTGGTCAGCCTCAGTTGGTGGTTTCGTGCCAAGCGAAGGAAAGAGTTGTTGGCTTGGGCGACTCAGTCCGGCCTATCGTTTTCGCCGCACTCGAACAGTTCCTACGACGATCGCTATCCAGCCTTCGGATGTCTTCGTCAAGGCCATAGCCGATCCGCCTACAACATCGCGTCCGGAGATTGGAATGACCGGCCAGTGGAGTCGTTTGACTACCGGTATGTCACCGGCCACGGCAAGAATCGCTCCACGCACACCTTCTCCGCAGTTATTCTTCGAAGCGATGTTCCGTTGAAGTCCCTGCATCTGCGAACAGAGCATGCCTTCGACAAGCTGGCCGAGTTCTTTGGTGTCGATGATATCGATTTCGAGTCCGACGAGTTCAGCCGCGCATTTCATGTCAAGAGTCCGGACAAGAAATGGGCGTTCGATGTCCTGCATCAGCGAACCATGGCCTTCCTCCTCGCCAGTCCGAGATTCTCCATTCAGTTCGATACGCATCACGTGATCTGCTGGCGAAACCGCCGCTTTGACATTCCTACGCGAGAAAGCGCCATTCATGTCGCTGAGGGCATCTTGGATCGATTGCCGGAGTATCTTGTTCGAGAGCAGAAGAAAGGAGTTTCATGACTGCTGGATACGTTATCTTGGGGCTTGTCGCCGTCGTGCTGCTGTGGGGAATCGGCCTCTATAATTCGTTGATTCGAACCCGACAACACGTCAAGGAAAGCTGGTCGGCCATCGATACCGAGCTCAAGCGCCGGTATGATCTCATTCCCAATTTGGTCGAGACCGTGAAGGGCTATGCATCGCATGAGTCCGAGACGCTTGAAGCCGTCATCCACGCCCGTAATGCGGCAGCCGAGTCATCGGGAACGCCGCAGCAGCAAGCCCAAGACGAAAACATGCTGGTGGGCGCCTTGCGCCAGCTATTCGCCGTGGTGGAAGCCTATCCCGATTTGAAGGCCAACCAGAACTTCATGCATCTACAGCAGGAACTCACCGTGACTGAAGATCGAATACAGGCCGCGCGCCGCTTCTACAATGGAAACGTGCGAACGCTGAATACGCGGGTTGAAGTGTTCCCATCCAACATCCTGGCCTCGATGTTCGGCATCACCCAAGCCGAGTTCTTCGAGGTCGAAGACGCCGCCGTCCGGGAAGCGCCGTCGGTGAGCTTCGACACCTAGCCTTCGACACACCCGATACAACGGAGGCGTCGATCAATCCCCGAACTTCGGGCCATCGGCGTCTCCGTCGTTGCTGTATCCGCGGCTTTCCCAGAATCCACGGAACTCGGACTGATCCGTGAGCTCGATCCGAGTAATCCAGCGGATCCACTTGTAGCCCCACTTGTCCTCGGCCACCAACTGGAACGGAAAGCCGTTGGCCGGCGGGAGGGGAAGTCCGTTGATCCTGTCCGCAAGAATCAAGTTGCGATCCATGATGAAATCCAGGGGCAGAGATGTCGTGTACCCATCCGAAGCATAGAAGATGACGGTGGTGGCGTCCTCAGCCGGCTGCACCTCAGCCAACAAGTCCGGAAGCGCAATGCCTTCCCAAAGGACCTTGACCGACCATCCTTCGACACAGTTGATGGTCACCAGTTTGCCGATATGGTCCATCTCCTGAAGCTCCGCATAGCTCCAACTCGCCGGCATTGCCACACGTCCATCGATCGCAAGGCGATAGTCATCGGGATCGAGATATTGCACTCCGCGAATTGAGTTTTCTCGGAAATCTTCAATGGAACCCAGCTTTTCGCCCTGGTATTCCTGGATTTCGACGTGCTGAACATCCATCGGATCGCCCGCCTCGCCCTGTCCCAGCGATAGGAAGGCAAGCCAGGTGGCCACCGCAATCAAGACCAACACCAGAACCAGTCCATAGCGTTTCGTCGTCTTTGGCATACGTCCTCCCCTTTGATGCAGCCTCAGGGTACGGTGAATCCATGAATGTATCGTGGGAGGAGCATCAAGAAACGATGGAGACATGGAAACGAACTGAAGATGGCCTACACTCTGACGAAGGAGGAACGAGCGATGAGAGACGAACCCTATCAACTGACAATCGACAGCACGCTGGATCCATGCCCAGCCATTCTCGGACTCGTGTGGGCGGAAGGCCTTCGCCCTCCGACACCGACCCTCGAACCTCCTGCTTTTTTGCAAACCCTCATTTCAGCCGCCCAGGACAGTGGAGAGGAGTACGTTCCCCTCGATGTCCGGCAACGCGTTCGAAAGGTCCTTCGATACGGGAAGTACAAACCCTCAGGCCGCGGGAAGCCGGCCTCGGAGTTTCTGCTTCGAGCCGCACTCCAAGATACGTTCCCTCTCGTCAACGGTCCCGTTGACGTCAACAATGCCATCAGCCTGGAATCCGGATTCCCGGGATCGATCTTCGACACAGCCCGATCGGGGCGTGATCTTCGGGTTCGGCGCGGATTCCCGGAGGAAACCTATGTCTTTAACACGTCCGGGCAAACCATCGACCTTCAAGACCTGCTCTTGATTTGCCGGAACACAGAATCCGATTGGCACCCATGCGGCAATCCCGTGAAGGATGCCATGGAGACCAAGATCTCATCGGAGACTTCGGATGTGGTGGCCGTTCTCTACATGCCGATCGACGAACCCATCGAATCCGCCCAGGCGTGGCTCGAGCGGTACGCTCAGCGACTTCACACGCACTGCGGGGCTGAGCGTACGGGATTCAAGATCATTTACCCCTAGCTGAGGCTATCCGACGTATGTCTCCCAATGGACGCGGCCATCGTCATACTGCGTTCGCTCCACCACGTCCTCATCCGGGATTCCGATGGGAATGAGGGCGAAGAAGGCGTTGTCATCAGGGATTGGGGCGAGCGCACGGACCCCTGCCTGCAGGTTTTCGGGCATGCCGCACCAGGTCGCACCCAAGCCTAGATTGGCGAGAGCAAGCAACAGGTTCTCCGTGGCCGCCGCCATGTCCTGGTCAAACCATGCATAGCCTTCCTTCTTTCCGAATGGCAAGATGACGGCGCCGGCACGTTCGCCAAATCCTGCATAGGGATGGGCAGCGCAAATTGCCTTGACAGCTTCCGCCTCGGTGACGACAAGGAACTGCCAGGGTTGGGTATTCATGGCCGATGGCGCCGCCATCGCCGCCTTGAGCGCCGTCACCAGCAACTGCCGGTCCACGCTGTCCCCGGTGAATCGTCGAATGGAGCGTCGTTTGGTGATAAATCGGAGAACATCGGTATACATGGTTCCTCCCATCATACGGTGTGACCCTTCCCGTCCCGTTTGCAACGCGTACCAACGGGGGTTCTGACCTGTGTTCCAGCTAGGTCCTTCACCTGCCCTTGACAATGCAGATGCGGACAGTATACTTCGTCCATTTTGCGGTTCCAGACGCGCGAATTCGAGTCATGATTCGCGATCTGAGGGGAGTGAAATGAGCAAGGCACTGCGGTCTTGGTGGCGCGACATCGAACCCTGGTACTTCGTGGTTGGGTTGGCCAATCTCGTACTCGGAACCTCATCAGTACTCATTCCATTGAGTGTGGCCAAGGTGTTCAACCACTCGGTGGGATCGGTTGGGCTGCTCGCCAGCTTGGTGAGCCTTGTCGGCGTTCTCGGTAGCCTGATATGGGGGCGGCTTTCGGACGCTTCGTATCGCCGGAAACCGTTCATCGTTCTTGGCTATGCCGCTGCAGGACTATGCTTTCTCGGCGTCTCTCTTGCCGGGTCGTTTCGCCAACTCGCCGTTCTCAACATGCTTCTCAACTTCTTCTGGGTCGCCAATGCATCGGTGACCGTTCTGATCGCGATCGAAAACAGCCGTGAATCCAGTTGGGAAGGCCGCATTAGTCGGCTCAATCAAATCGGCGCCATGGGCTGGGTCCTCGGATTGGCTTCAGGAAGCCTGTGGATGACCTTGATGCCGCAGCACCTCGGCGAATTAACCGCCATCCGTCTGCTGTTCTGGGCCATGGGCCTCATCGGCTTATCCGCATCCCTGTTCGCCGTCGTCAGCATCCCACGTACGGTTCCCAAGTTCACGCAACGGAAATTCCGAGGGATCCGTCTGGCCATCGGGAATTTCATGTCCGAACGCGCGCGGTATGCGCCGCTTCACCTTTATCATCGCCTTCATCCCAAGCGCGTTTGGGCGATGCTGACGCATCCGGAAGGGTTTCGACCGGGCACGAAGCGTTTCCTCCTCTCCACACTCATCGCCTTCGTCGCGTTCGGCTTTTTCGGCATCCCGCTTCCGCTGCTTCTTTCCCAGAAGTTCGGCATGCCCTCGTCGAGCGTGTTCGTTCTGTTCCTGCTTCAACACATCGGCATCGTGCTCGCCTATCCATTGGCCAGCCGGCGCATTCGCAAGCTCGGAAACCGCTACGTGCAGATGGGCTCGCTCTGGGTGCGCGCCCTGCTCTTCGGCAGCTTCTCGGTGTACCTCGCTCTGCAGCGGACCGCGCCACCGACGGCCGTTCTTCTTGCCGGGTTCGTCATCTATGGCATCGCCTGGTCGTACTTCCAGCTGTCCGGAATCGCGCTGACCTCACGCCTGGCCAGTGAGAAGAATCGAGGTCTGGCCCTCGGGCTGTACAACGCCATCGCAGGGACAGGCTGGATTCTGGCCGGCTTGGGAAGCGGGCTGGTAACCGAACGATTCGGATATTTCGTCAGCTTCGCTATCGCGGCAGGGCTGCTTGCCGTTGGCTTGGGCGTGTTGTCGACGGTGCCGGACCCATCGGCGGTGGCAACGGGATCTCATCCCAAGGGCTCGCAGACGACCATCAAGCGGTGGACTCCCGCGACTCGAGGGCTACGATGGCATCGTGGCTCACACTAGCGACCTCGATGAGGTTCCATATAATGGCATAGCGTTCTTATCTACTCGCATTCGCGCGGCTTCGTCCATTTTGCGCGAGTGTCCTGTCAAAGCTCCGGATAGGTACAAGAACCGCCTGAAAACGAGAGAAAATCGTCTCGTACTTGATCGTGTGCCGCCTCGGAGACAGCAGCATGATCCACCGCCCGATCCGTTTAATTGCGGAACGCTATCACGTATTGTAGAATAGATCGCTGTCTGACATTGGCGTCAATGAGTCGGCATGGCGCAGCGTGAAGGGAGAGGAGTACCGATGGGTGGATTGAAAATCGACTTCGCGAAGTACTACCGGCACGATGAAGTAATCTCTCATCTTAAGCAGTGGGCAGAGGAGTATCCCAAGATCGTATCCATGTTCTCGATCGGAAAGAGCTTCCGAGACCGTGACCTTTGGATCATGGAGATCGGGAATAAAGAGACTGGATCTCCGGAAGGAAAGCCCGCGTACTACATCGATGCGGTAACCCATCCCGAAGAAGTCTCAGGCGCAATGGTGGCGCAATATACGATCTGGTACCTCCTGGAGAACTACGGGAAGGATCCGCTGGTCACCCAGCTGCTTGATACCCAGACTGTGTATGTCTTGCCATTCGTCAATCCCGATGCTTACGAAATCTGCATGGACCGACTGTATTACGAATGGCATGGAACCGCTCGCTATCTGCCGGGCGACGATCAGGTGGGCCCCGGCTTGCACTACGCTGATATGGACGGCGACGGGTTCATCCTCAAGATGCGCGTTCCCGATCCCAAGGGCGAATGGAAGATTTCGGAGAAAGACAGCCGCATTATGCTCCGACGCGAACCGTTCGAGTTCGGCGGACAGTACTATCGCGTGCTTCCCGAGGGCGAAATCCACGATTACGATGGCGTGGCCATCGATATCCCGCGACCGCGCGACGGCAACCTGAACCGCAACTATCCGGCCAATTGGGGCACAGAGATCGAACAATACGGCGCCGGCGACGCGCCCATGTCCGAGCCCGAAACCCGCGCCTTGGTAAACTTCATCAAGACGCATCCCAATGTCGGAGGAATCGTCCACTACCACACCAACGCAGGCACCATCATGCCGCCCTTCCGCCCCGCCGATGATCCGCTATCCTTCCGCGATGAGTTTCTGTTTCGAAAGATCGGAACGATGGGCGCCCACGAGACGGGCTATGCGCTCATCATGACTGAGGAGGAATTCAGCGGGAAGGCCAGCAAACCCCGCATGGGCACGTCGGGCAATTTCATGTACGGCCAAAACGGCATTCTCGTCTTTGTGACCGAACTCTGGGATGTTTACAAGGAGACGGGAATCGGCGACCACAAGGTCTCCACTCAGCGGGAGCTTTCCGAAGACGATCAGCTCAAACTCTTGGCCTGGAACGACAAATACTTCAATGGCGATGTGTTCCGCGACTGGCGCGCATTCGACCATCCGCAGCTTGGCCCCGTCGAGATCGGCGGGTGGAAGACGTTGCTCATGTTCCGGAATCCTCCGCCTCAGCTTCTCCCGGACATGGCCCACAAGAACATGATGTTCACCATCAAACACGCGTTGGCGGCGCCCTTGCTGCGCATTACAAAAGCTGAAGCCGTCAACCTTGCCGACGACGTCTATCGCATCGATGCCGTTGTCGAGAACCACGGGTACTTGTCGACGTTTATCACCGACCGCGCCGTCGATATGAAGGCCGTGGCGCCCTGCAACGCCTCACTTGAGCTTCCCGACGGCATCGAGCTCGTCAGCGGCTCGCTAAACGTTGAGTTGGGACATCTTGCCGGGTGGTCGGATCGGCCGGATGAATACACGCGGTTCTCCCAATGGAGCGCTCCCGCCAAGCGAGCACAGTGGGTGGTTCGTACGAACGGCTCGCTCGATGGCGTGTGCGTTGTAGCAACCTCCACGCGCGCGGGAACGGACCGCAAGCAGATCGAGATTCACTGACCTCCTCCTCTCCTCCTTGAGGGTGGAAGGGTGCCCGCAAGCCAGGTGCCTGGGGATTCCCCAGGCACCTTGTGCTTTGTGAGCTCTCTAGTAGACGGCGCCCGCGTTGTCCTTCCACGCCTGAATCGGCTCGTAGACGCGAGAGGTTTGCGGATTGTTGAGCAGCGCGATGCGCGTCCAGAGCGCGCCGAGCATGTCCCGCGCCATCTCAACCGCCCGGCATGCCTGGCCGAAGGAGTAGTCGGTGAGGTACTGAATCGCCTCATCTGGCCGGCGCTTGTACAGCTCGGAGGCCCATCGTTCGAGATCCGCCTGGCGGCGATAGAGGGTTTCCTCGAAGGCCTCCCATGGTGGTCGAACCAGCTCGACCGTGCCTTGATAGAACAGATTCATGAGGTTGCCGATGTTTTCGAACAGCCAGTAGGCCGAGTCCGGCTGATAGCGTCCGGCATCGCCGGCCTCTCCGATGCCGTACATTCTGGGAACGCTCGTGTTCTGAGCATACCAAGGAATGTGAGGACCGGCCGCCGTTGCCGCTAATCCGCCCCAGAAAACGCCGCCAATGGGCGCTGGCAAATGCGCGCGACTCTGCGTCACCCAGGATGTAATCGTCTGGGGGCAGCCGATGATGCGCGAACCACTCCATGCCGGCGCGCACCGATAGTGTCCGGTTTCCGGATCCACCACCGTAGGATAGGCGGCTTCCTGCGCCCCGTAGTCGTCCAGGAACGTCCCATCGTACGAATCCTTGAGCACGTTCAGCAGATCCCGAACCGCCAGCTTTTCAGTCGCTGGAACGAACAGCGGGTAGCGCTGCGTCGGTTCATAGGGATCCAATTCCAACCCCGGCGCCAACAAGCTGATGCCCCGCCAAATACGATGGAGGCTGTAATAGGGCTGCTCCAGCGCGCCGCGTGGCCGATTGCGTGCATTCGTCCCATAGGCCTCGGATGCTCGGAACGGCTCGTGTCCATCCGGATCCCACAGCCCATGTTCGATCGCGAACGAGATGAGATCCGGATCGCACAAGTAGTTCTCAGGATCATCGGGATCGATCTCCTGGAGGCGGAAAGAGTTCGCCTCGACAACAAAGCAGTCATCGGGAACCCGAGCTGCGGCCCAATGCGTTCCCTGATACTGTTCGAACAGCCACGCTTCGTTGGCATCCCCCAGGATGTAGTTATCCGTCCGCCCCCCATAGGTCTCGGTCATCGCACCGCAGAAGAGAACGGCCTCCCGAGCCGTCTTGCAACGCTCCAGCACCAGTGTCATGAGGAAGTCGCCAATCACGGTTTCGGGCCAAGGCGTTAGCACCTCCACCTCATCCTTCACCCATCCACCCGTGCTCGCACCGGCGCTGACCTGATGCTCGTTGATGCCGCCCATCACCATTCCCATGCTGTCGCCGGGCACGTACCGCATCGCCGCCGTGTAGGCGTAGGTTTCCTCAACCTGGGGAAGCGAGACCGGGCGCGCCACCCATCCGGAAGCAACCGCCTCGGCATTGGGCTTTTCCCGTGACACGGGAATCTCCAGACGCGATCCCGGAGCATGGCGCCGGCGCGGTACCGACACGATCCGTAGTGCGTCCGTCGAGACCGAATCGCAGTTTCGGGCAACCAGCACCGAGCCATCCTGCGTCGCCTTCTTCCCTGCCGCAATCATGTAGCACATCGTTATCACCCCAGAGCTAGATCCTACACGATATCACGATACGACAGAACGTGCCATTTACCAGGCGATGCATGCGACATGAACGCCATAAGTCAACACTGCGTTCCATTTTACGATCTATGATTCCATATAACGGCATATATATCGCAAACGTGTCCCAAAACGCGTACCCTTAGGCCGTGAACGCATCGAGCGAGCCATCCACATCGCGAGCCGCCCGGCAGACCGTTCGTATCCTCGTTTTCGCAGCAACCCTACTGCTAACCATGGAAGCGGCCCTGGTCTTGCTGCTTCAGCTTTACCTCAAGGACCTCGGGGCATCGCCGCTGATCATCAGCCTGAGCGGAAGCCTCGCTTGGGCGGGAACCCTGCTCGCAAGCCCGGTTTGGGGAGCCTGGAGCGACCGATTTTCCAGCCGCCGCCTGGTCGGCATCATCTTCATCGGAAGCGTGGCGGCAACCGCACCGCTTGCTGGACTTCTCGTCGCGCCAGCCGTTCTCGTCTTGGGCACGCTACGCCGTTTCCTCGCCAATGGTCTCGCTCCCATCGGCATGCGGTTGATCTCGGCATCGAGCACGCATCGGAACAGGGGACGGAATCTGTCCTATTTATCGGCGGCGCGCGCCGCCGGATTCGTCTTCGGAGGCATCCTGGCGGGCGTATGGCTAGAGAGAATGGGATTCCGATGGACCTTCATCCTCGTCGCCGCCCTTCCCCTGTGTGTGCTCCCCTTCGTCTCTCGGCTCCCCCGCCGTTCCGAGGCCTCACGGGGCCGCGCTTCGTTTCGTTCACTCCGCGGCCTTGGGGCCATTTGGACGCCGCAACTGACGCTGCTGTACGCGGCCATCACGCTCCGGCAGTTGGCGACAACGGGGGTTGGCGCGCTGGCCTATGTGTATATGTCCTCTTTCGGCATCGGAAGCGAGATGATGGGCGTGATCGGCGCTGTGAATCCGGCGGTCGCCGTACTCGCCACGCTCGGCGTCGGCATGATTGTCGATCGCATCAACCGCAAGGCCGTCATCTCGCTCGGATTTGCCGTCGCCATGCTCTATCCGCTGGGCTATGCCTGGGCCACGACGCCGTGGATGTTCGCCTTGGCCGCCATGCCGTTGGGCCTCTCGTTTGGCGCCTATTACTCCGGATCAACCGCTCAGATTGGGCGGACCATCCCCTTCGAACATCAAGGCACCATGTTCGGATTGTTGGATTCGTTCAGGGGATTGGGCGGACTTCTCGGTCCGATCCTTGCGGGCGTGCTTGTCACCGCCTACGGCTACCGTCCCATGTTCTTGATCATGGCGGCCCTATCGGCGCTCGCCCTGTTGCTTTCCATTGCCGGAACCCGCGCGTCGTGATTCGCGCCGTCGCCCTCCCAGGCTTCTAAATCACGGCCTGTCTCAACACCTCCCCCACCCAATCCAGCTGATCGTCCGTCAAATGGGGATAGATGGGAAGCGTGAACAACTCGTCGGCAAGACGTTCGGTAACCGGAAGGTCGCCGCATCGGTATCCCAACTCGCGATAGACCGGTTGCAGGTGAAGCGGAGGCGTGTAGTGCATGCCCGTCGCAATGCCCCGTTCCGCCAGCCGTTCCCGGACCCGCTCCCGCTGCGGCGTGCGAACGACGTAGTTCCGATAGGCATGGGTGATGTCTCCGACTTCCTCCGGAAGGATCAGATTCACCCCCTGGAGCCGCTCGCGATAGCCGTCTGCAATCCGCTGCCGGGCCTCAAGCCACTCCGGGAGATGGGGCAGTTTCGCCCGTAAGATGGCGGCGGAGATCTCGACCAATCGGCCGTGCATTCCTTCTTCGATAATCTCGAACCCGGTGTGCAACTCCAGCCCTCCGATGGATGCCCGCGAAGATCGGAGTTGCCAGTAGATGAACTGATGTCGGATGCGCTCAGCCAGCGCCTCATCCTGCATAACAACGCTCCCGCCATCGCCGCAATTGCCGAGGATCTTCGATGGTGCATGGCTGAAACAGCCGATATCTCCCATCGTTCCGACATAGTTTCCGCGGTAGGTTGCGCCCACGGCCACGGCGGCATCCTCGATGATCCAGAGGCCGTATGCGTCCGCCAGGGCCCCGATCTCGGCCATATCGGCCGGGTGGCCATACATGTGAATGGCGAGAATGGCTTTGGTTCGTGGCGTGATTCGGGATCGAGCATCGTCTGGATCGAGATTGTGCGTCCGCTCGTCGATATCGGCGAACACGACCTCCGCGCCGGTTCGGCGGATCGCCACGGGACAGGCCACATCCGTATTGGCGGTCGTGATCACCTCATCCCCGGGCCCCACCCCCAAGGCGAGCATGCCGCGGTACATGGCGTCGTGGCACGATCCGGTCGAAACGGCGACGGGAACGCCGAGGAATGCCGCGAACTCGCGCTCAAAGGACTCGACCTCGATCCCGTGTTCGTACTCCCCGCTGGAGAGGACGCGATGGATCGAGGCATCGATCTCCGGACGCAAGCGTTGGTACTCCGCGCCGTGATCATAGAAGGGCACCTTCGGCGTGCGCCGATCCTCGACTGACACGACGCTACGGAGCTTTCAGCGCTTCCGTCACCTTCGAGGCCACACGGGTGACGATCCTCGCGTATTCGTCGACGCGTTCCAGCTGAATGCGGCTCGTCGGGCCGGTGATGGAGAGCGCGGCGATCACTTGTCCCGAATCATCATGGATCGGAGCCGCGATGCAGCGTCCGCCACGTTCGGCTTCCTCGTTATCCATGGCATATCCACGCTCGGCCACCAACGCCACCTCGCGGCGCAGTTGCTCGGTATTGTCGATCGTGTTTTCCGTCAAGCGCGGAAGGCCGTGCTCTGCGGCGAGGTTCGCGATCTGTTCGTCCGAGAACGAGGTCAGCAGCACCTTGCCGACCGCCGTGCAGTGAAGGGGCAATTCGGACCCGATCGGCGGCACGCCGCGGATGATGCTATCCGTGAGAACCTGCGCGAGATAGACGGCGCGCGTGCCCTCAAGCGCAGCGAACGACGCCGTTTCGCTGGTTTCATTGGCCAACTGCTCCAAGTACGGACGGACGATTCGCTCGAAGTCGAATTGATGCTCCGCCGCCTTTCCAAGATGGATGAGCGCCCAGCCCAGGCGATAGCGTCGCGTTTTGGAGTCTTGCTGAACGATGTTGTGCAGCTTCATCGTGTGCAGCAGGCGAACAAGCGTACTCTTGGGCAAGCCCGTCTGCTCGGCCAGTCCTGCGAGGTCCATATCCCGTTCCGCTTGCGACAAAGCCTGGAGAGCTGTGAACGCTTTGTCGACAACCCGCACAACTTGACCGCTTCCGTCATTTTGGTTCGTTGTCATAGTTCCCCACCATTTCCCTTGGGTGCATTCTAAGCGCTCATCCCTAGACGCTCAACAACTGAATCATCCGTCAGCACGGCCCACTCCGAGTCTCAGGCGCGTCCGCACACCAGCGCCAGCAGCGCCATCCGAATCGGCACGCCATTGGCAGCCTGTCGGAAATAGGCGGCCCCGCTGTAATCGTCCATGTCTTCCGAAATCTCGTTCACCCGCGGCAGGGGATGCATGACCGAAATTCCGGGCTTGGCCTTCTCCAGCAACGCGAGAGTCAGGACATAGCTGTCCTTCAATCGGTCGTATTCGGCGGGATCGGCAAAGCGCTCTCGCTGAATTCGCGTCATATAGAGGACGTCGCCTTCGGCCAGTCCGTCTGTGAGGTCTTCGGTTTCCTTTACATCCGTTCCATTCGCCTTCAGCCGATCCACGATCTCGCGCGGCATCCGCAGTCCGTCGGGCGCCACGAAAACGAAGCGAACATCGTAGTCAGCCAACAGCAGCGCCAGCGAGTGAACGGTTCGCCCGTTCTTGAGATCGCCTGCGAGGACCACCGTCTGGCCATCCACCGTGCCCTTCTCTTTGGTGATCGTGTAGAAATCGAGCAACGATTGCGTCGGATGCTGGCCCGCGCCGTCGCCGGCATTGAGCACGGGTTTGTCGGTGGCTTTAGCCGCTTCTTCGGCCGATCCGATCTGTGGATGCCTCAGAACGATGACATCCGCATACCCCTCCACTGTTTTGATCGTGTCGTGAAGCGATTCCCCCTTCGACGCGGAACTGGACTTCGCCTCGGCGACGCTGATGACCTTCCCCCCCAATCGAAGCATGGCCGTTTCGAAGGAAAGGCGCGTCCGCGTGCTGGGTTCGTAGAACAGCGTGGACAACACGAGCCCCTTCATCACATCCAGGACCCTTCCCTCACTGAGAGCGGTCTCGTAGGTCGTTGCCAGTTCCATGATCAGCGCAATCTCATCCTTGCTGAACTGATCCGCCCGTAGAACATCTTTCTTTGCCAAACGTGGCATCGTTTTACCTCCCGGTAACACTCATCTCTTGAATCACAGCGCCGACGTGCGTCAGCGCCGTCTCGATATCGTTTTCAGCCACCCCGCAAAACGGAATGCGAAGGAAGCGAGATCCATCTCCATCTGGAAAGAAGGCCCCTCCGTCACTCAGCGTGACGCCCTGCGCTTTCGCGCCCTCCCGAACAGCGCGCGCCGTGATTCCTTCGGGAAGCGTCACACCCAGGAAAAACCCGCCTTCCGGCTTCACCCAATGCGCGCCGGGCACGTGCCGCTCAAGGCTGTCAAGGCAGGCTCGAAGCCGAGGGGCGTAGAGCGCCTTGAGCCGCTCGAGCGCCGGCTCAAGCAAGCCGCGCCTCAGATACTCGTAAACCATGCCTTGCGGGATCATGCCGGGACAGATGCACGCGGATTCAACCAGCGTGCTCATCGCCTCGATCATCGGTTCAGGCGCGATCATCCATCCCACGCGCATGCCGGGACTGATCAGTTTGGAGAATGAAGACATCTGCACCAAGGGAGCGTCCCCGCAATCGGACAACGCCGGCGCATCTTGCCCCCAATACCGAAGCGGCCGATACGGAAGATCCGCGACCAGCAGCGTCTCATACTGCGCCGCCAGCGACATGACCGCCGTTCGCTTGGCCGCACTCAACGTGGCTCCTGTTGGATTCTGGAAATCAGGAATCAGGTACAGCATGCGGGGCCGCCAGCGCTGCATGGCGCGTGTCAGCGCCTCGATCGCCAGACCGTCGGATTCAACGGGAATCCCGTGAACTTGGCATCCGGCACGGCGCAAGGCCTTGATCGTCCGGTCGTAGGTCGGCCGCTCCACAAGCACGACATCACCGGGCGACAGCGTGGTTCGAATCAGCAGATCGAGCAATTGGATCGAGCCGTTACCAAGAATCAC
This sequence comes from Candidatus Bipolaricaulota bacterium, assembly GCA_028277345.1. Classification (GTDB taxonomy): domain Bacteria; phylum Bipolaricaulota; class Bipolaricaulia; order UBA7950; family UBA9294; genus SPBW01. Next base: position 79,912 of record JANQGM010000011.1, read on the forward strand.
CTGTTCGACAGGCACGCCTTCGCGTTCGGCGATCGCCGCCCGCAACGGAAGAAACCCTTTTGGGGGATGGTATTGCAGGATCGTCGTCCCATAGTCGCGCAACGCCGATTCCGCGCACTCGACCAGATCGTCAATCGCAAAGGATTCATTGGCGGGAACGCCGCGTGTCAGGACAATCGACTCGCTCATGACGCCCCCGCTGTGGGCGTTTGCAGCGTGGAGAGTGCAACGCGCCCGCTCGATGTCCGAAGGAATTGACCGTTTCCGGCAGAGGCATGAAGCTGCCCGTCCTTGAGCAGGATCCGGCCTCGCTGCATCGAGAGCACCGGCTTGCCGAGGACCTCCATGCCCTCGTACGCCGTGTACGACGCATTCGAGTGCTGGGATGCGTGCTCAATCCGCACCGCGGCCGTGGGATCATAGAGGACGAGGTCCGCATCGCTGCCGGGCAGAATGGCTCCTTTCTTCGGGTAGAGTCCGAAGATGCGGGCCGGATTCTCGCACATCACCTGAGCTAGGCGAGCGGGGGAGAGCCAGCCGCCGTTTACGCCGCCATGGTAAGCGAGCGTCAGCATGGTTTCCGCTTGAGGCGATCCATAGGGCGCCTCAAAGAAATCGTCCTCGCGCGTCTTTGCCTTGGCAGCATGGTCGCTGGCAATCGTGTCAAGCGTTCCATCCGCAAGTCCCCGCCACAAGGCCAAGCGGTCGGATTCCGCGCGAAGGGGCGGACCGATCTTGACCAAGGGGCCCTGCGTGCGGAGGGCGTCCTCAGTCAAGGTCAGATATTGCGGACAGGTCTCCGCATACACGCGATAGCCCAACGCGCGCGCGCGCGCCACTTCGGCCAATCCAAGTTCAGCCGTCATGTGCACGATGTACAGAGGGCAATCGCCCGCCTGGGCCATCGCGATTGCGCGATGGATGGCTTCGGCTTCCAAAATGGCGGGGCGAGTGGCAACGAACACGTCCTGAGGATCCGCGCCAGCCTCGTTGGTCTTGTCTTGGAGGTAGTCGGTGGCGAGTCCGTTTTCGGCATGCACCATCGCCATACCGCCAGCGGTGCCCAGAATATCCATCGTTCGCATGAGTTGATAGTCATCGGTCATCCAGCCGAGTTTGGCATAGGTCATGAACATCTTGTGCGATGTCACGCCAGCCTCTATCGCGTCAGGGACCTCATGCGACTGATTGGCAGGATCGAACAAGCCGCCGTGAAGGGCGAAATCAAGCACCGAGCCCGCTTCACCCTCCTCTCGAAACCGATGGATCGTGTCCAGCAACCCCTCTCCCGGTTTGGCATAGGCGAAGTGAATGACCGTCGTCACCCCGCCATAGGCCGCGGTGACGGGCAAGCTCTCTAAATCATCCAAGTAAACGGGGTGGGTATGTGCGTCGATGATACCGGGAAAGACGAGCAGCCCGGTTGCATCGATCGTCTCATCCGCCGTCCCGCCAAGATCACGGCCTACGGCGGCGATCACACCATCTTCAATGGCGACATCGAGGAGAGCCGTTCCCTGTGGGGTGACCACACGCCCTCCACGGACGATTCGTCGTACCATCGTTCTCCCTTCTCGAACCGCTTCGTCTCGCTCCAGCCCTCAGGCGCCGGGGATGAAATCGTCACGAACCTCATCCACAACAGCGTAGAAACAGATCCATTCCCCTTCCATGACCTGGGGCCTCGACCTCACGCCGGCAATCATGCCGTCGCACGGCGTGTCGATACGGGCAATGACCTCGCCGTGCAGGTCGTATAGGATACCCAGAGGTTCGCCGGCCTTCATTGGGCTCAGGAATTCGAGGCTTCGCTCGCCGACCCACATGCCGGTCCCCGGCGCCAATACCGTTTCTTGGTGTCCGACGTTCCAGGTTCCCGCATACTCCGCCTGTCCGTCGATCATGTTGTAATGCTTCATCACATTGAGGAACGAATCTCGCAAGGCATCGCCGACCTCGTGGAAATCGGCCGTCAGGGTACGGCACAATCCCCCCAACTCGATACTGATGGCGGGCACACCCTGGGCGACAAGCTGAGAGCTGGGGTTCCCTCCTCCGGAAGGGCTCGTCATGATCATGTTCCAGATCGGTCCCATCGCCGCGCCCAGCTCGCGGCATGCCGGCGTATCGGCCGTAAACATGACCGAGGTCAGGTAGGAGTGATTGCCTCCGGAGTGAATGTTGATCTGCAAATCGCAGGTCGGGAGCATGGCCGCGAAATGAGCGGCCGCGATCCGCGCCGTCGGGTATCCCTCGGCATCGCCCGGGTAAATCCGGTTCATGTCATAGGTGAATCCATCCGCCGGATTTCCGCGCGCCCCCGTCAAAAAGGCGTCCGGATTCATCACGGGGCAGGCCACGATCGCACCGTTCACCTTGGAGACATCCAGCGCTTCGAACAGCTTGATGATGGAGATGGCGCCCTCGGCTTCATCTCCGTGCGTTCCCCCATTGAGCCAGAGGATGGGGCCGTCTCCAGCGCCGTTGAAGATGACAATCGGGATATCCCGGTCGTTTCCAAAATGATCCTTCCCCGTTGGAATACCGCAGCGCACAATCTCGCCCGGCTTCGCCGTTCCCGTCCCAACGGACAAGGTTCCATCCGCATGTCGTTTGCTCTCAGGCATGTTCATTCCTCTCTTCTAACGTTCCGGTCCCATGAACTCGACAGCCGTGCCATGCATCTTCGACTGATCGACGAAGTTGGTGAGCAGCCCATGAATGAGCTTGTGCTCAGCAAAGCGCAACGGCAACCCGGCCGCGATGGCCGCTCCCGCCGCCTTCTCGATGTCGTCAACTTCGAAGGCGATATGCTCGAGTCCCTCGCCGTTCTCCTCAAGGAACTTGGCCCACCGGCTGTCCGGATGCGTCGATTCGTTGAACACGAACCGGATTCCGGCGATATCGAACGCTCCCAAGCGAACCTGCAGATCGGGATTAACCTTGATCTCGGCCTTGACGCCGAACAGCGTCTCCCACGCCTTCAACGTCTCGTCAAGATTCGCAACCACGAACCCGAGATGGTGAACGCCTTTGGTGTTGAATGTTTCCATGTCTTGCCTCCTGTCTATCGCAACGCGGCATCTGCCGCGGGTTTCGTTTCAGTGTTTAGCCGGCCTTGCTTCCTTTGGCTCCCAGTTCGCGTGCGTCGATGCCCGGCTGCTCGGTGTGCAAGTTCGCGGGCGCTTCCATCACCATCGCGTTAAGCGATCCCAGGCCCAGTTTCACGGCCCCGGCCAGCTGTTCAATTTCTTCAACGGGAATATCCAACCGGTTTTCAGCGGGATAGGTCTTCAGCATGCGGACAGCCTCGCCATCGATGGCCACCATGTCTCCCGACGCCATGATAACGTTGGGATAGACGTAGTCGCCTCGCCCGTGCCAGGCAACCGTGCTTCGACGGCCATCGACGAGCACAAGATCGGGTTGCCACCCAGCGTTGATCTCGGGGATCTTGCGTCCGACGTTCTCGCGATCCTCATGAAGGATCTCACGGTCGGCGGCGCTGATCCATCCAACGCCCAACTTCAAGGCCGCTGTATAGCGTCCGGTGGAGTGGCAGCGCATGTTGGCGAGGTAGATGCGCTTCTCCGCCTCGTAGATGGATCGAGGCACATGAATGCTGTCCCAGTATTCTCCCTTGACTTCGAGCTCGACCCATTCATCCTCCTCGAAGTTGAGGAACGACACGCCGTAACGGGCCAACGCCTTCTCTACGCCCAGCATCTGAATCACCCGGGATGTCGGCCCCGCCGCACGTCCCGACATCTCGCCGACCACGACCTGGCATCCGTAGTCCTGCAACCACTCAATTGTCGCCGCCAAGAAGGCAAGATCGGTCGAGAGCGGAAGCGCATACTCGCAGTTAAAATTCGGCTTGATCAACACGCGATCTCCGGGAGCCATCGTTCGATCCAATCCCCCCAAGAGGTCAACCCCCCGGGCAACCGACTGGCGGAGGGAATCCCCGTTGAGGTGCGGAACCTTCACGACAATGGGCTGTTCGTCATACACATATGGGTTTGCTCGTCTCGGATGGGGTTTTACGATCATGAGCTTCCTTTCTCTAGCCTGTATCGTGCCTGAGGTGCGCCGTCGTCCACACGCAACTCACTCGGGATGAATGCTCCATTGCGTAACAATGGCTCACCATCAAGCCAGACGCTGCACCCCAGGCTACAGAGCCCGAGATGGGCATCGCTTTTATTCCTTCCTCGAAACATCACATCGTTATTGCTTCCAATTTCAACTTGGACATTGCCGTACGCCGCTTCGGCATCCGCGCCGCCGCCGCCGACTACGGGAAATTGATGCGTTTCGGCCGTCCATTGGGCTTTGGGATCCGTTCCAAAGGCCAGGTGACCGGCCAGCCACGCCGAGTCCTGGCGATAGGAGGCGAGCAGGCGATCGAGCATGCGGCCCACCATGCCTCCACGAATCGACTCGATGCGACCTTCGCGAAATTCGATACTCACCGGACGGTCCACGTACATGCCCAAATGAAAAACGAGGTCGCCTTCATCCAGGACGAGGCGTCCCTCCACCGTTCCTTCGAGAATCGCGGTCTGAAAGAACCCGGCGCCCCAGAAATCCAGATGCCCCGGGACATCCGCCACTCCGTAGCTCGCCACACCCGGACGTTCACCCTTCTGCATGCTCAGCTCGGTTCCCGCCTCCGAGCGAATCCGGATTTCGCGAGCGCGCTCGATGCGCTCAGCTCCCCATTGGGTTCGTCGAATGACATCGGGATCGGCCGTCCGCCGTTCGAGAATGTGAAAGGGCACAACGACCATCAATGCACGCGCGCCACGATCGAGCGCTCGCCGCATCGCGGAGCTGTAGTGCAGCGTATGCGTCGTCGAGTAGAGGATCAGATCGGCGGATGCAAGCAACGATTCCAGCAGGCCCTCGGACGGCGGCGATCGGTGCGGCAGCGTAATCTGGGCGACATCCGCCCCCACCCTGCGGGCGCTCGCCATTCCTGCAGCGGCATAGTAGGGGTGAAAGGCGGTGTCCGTGATCACGAGAACCGTCTCGCTCTCGCGAAGGCGGCAATGGGCAAGCTGGTGGTCGAAGAGGTCCACCCACTCACCCAGCATCGCCGGATTCAGATACAGCTGCCCGTAGGCCATGTGCCTTCCCCTTCCTTAGTCTAGAGGGACGGTGTGACGTTGACGCCATCCATGTAGACGGCCATGATATTCGCTCGGTCGAGCAACAGACTGGGGTCAGCGAGCACATCGCCATTCACGATAACAAAGTCCGCTCGCTTGCCCACTTCGATCGACCCGATCTCATTCCCCATGCCGATGCATTCGGCGGCGGTTTGCGTCGCTGCGACCAGGGCTTCCATGGGCGTGAATCCACCCTTGATCAGTTCGAGTATCTCCAGCGCGTTTTCTCCATGTGGAACGACAAAACCGGCATCGGTTCCAGCCGCGATCTTGACGCCGACTTCTTTGGCTCGGCGCAACGTCTCCCATTTCTCCTCATAGACCTTGTTCAGCCAAGCCCAAGCCTCTGGCGACACATCGCGCTGACCGCCCCCCTGCTCGACACTGCGCGTATTGACAATGAGCGTGGGTACGTAAAAAGTGCCTGCCGCCACCATGGTTTCAAGTTGCTCATCCGTCAGCCAGTGCGCGTGCTCCAATGTGTCGACGCCAGCTCGAAGTGAATCCGTGATTCCCCGCCCCCCGGCAGTGTGGGCGGCCACCATCTTTCCGGCCCAATGGGCCTCTTCGCAAATGGGCTGGATCTCCTCGTACGTCATCTCCTGACGCCATGGCGTGTGCAGGTTGCGGTAGTCGCCAACGCACGGATTGATTTTTAAGACATCGGCGCCCCATTTCAGCTGAGTCCGCGCCGCCTTGCGGCAGGCCCACGGACCATCGCAAACGCCCGTTCGCCCCTCGACGTTCAGGTCGGGAGACCACCAGGCCTTGTCCATGTGTCCGCCAGTCGCCGTCAATCCTTGCCCCGCAACTTTCAAGCGAGGCCCCGGGAGGATGCCTCCATCGATCGAATCTCGCACAGAGATGTCGACATAGGCCGGCGATGACAGGCTGCGAAGCGCCGTGTATCCCATCGAGAGATCGACGAGCACATGCTTGTAGGTTTCCAACGCCAACGCGCCAAGGGACCCTTTGAGCTGCGCCAGTGCGTAGTTGTCCGTCGGGCCTCCAGGGGTATGAATATGCGTATGCGCATCGATCAGACCGGGCAGCACCGTGTACGTGCTCGCATCGATCACGCCTTCGTTCCCACGCTCCGGCTGCGGAGCCTGGGGCTCAATCGACACGAACCGGCCATCACGAATCGTCACACTCATGTTGTGGGCGGGGGCCTTTCCTGTTCCATCGATCAGCGTTCCCGCCGTCAGACGCATCGTATTCACGTTTACAACTCCTTATCAATTCCTTGATCGGCGATATCGGGGATCCAACAACTCTCGAAGACGATCTCCCAGTAGGTTGACAGCCATCACAGTAATGAACAACGCCATGCCGGGGAAGACGGTCATCCACCACGCATGCCGCATGTAGGCGCGTCCCTCGTTCAACATCAATCCCCATTCCGCTGTCGGAGGCTGTGCACCCATGCCCAAGAAACTCAACGATGCCGCCGAAATGATGGCCCCAGCCACCTGAAGCGTGGAGAGAACGATCACAGAAGACAACACATTGGGAACGATGTGGATCATGATAATGCGCCAGGACGGCGCTCCGATGGCATGGGATGCCTCAACGAACGACATTTCGCGAACCGACAACACCTGCGCTCGAACGATACGAGCCAGCCGAGGAATACCGCTGATCCCAACCGCCATGATGACGTTGTTCACGCCCTTCCCCAGAATCGTCACAATGGCCAGGGCGAAGATTAGTGGAGGGAAGCCCAGCCAAATATCGACGACCTTCATGAGGACGGAATCGACCTTGCCTCCGTAGAAACCGGAAATGCTGCCCAGGATCACGCCAAACACCAACGAGAAGGCGGCGGATAGAATGCCCACGACCAGCGAAAGCTGAGAGCCATAGATCATGCGGCTGAGAATGTCCCGCCCCAACACATCCGTTCCGAACGGGAATTGCCACGACGGAGCGCTCAGCCGCGGACCGATGTAGGTCGCATACGGGTCGCGGGGACTGATCGCGGGCGCCAACACGGCCATCAGGACCAACAGCAGTAGGAGGACAAGCGAAATCGCAGCGCCCGGACTCTCCGCGATCTTCTTGTACCAATACCACGATCGCTTCAGAACGTAACGACACCACTGTCCTGTCTCTTCGCTCAGTCGACGAAATCGCTTCATTCTTCCGCCCTAGTCATAGCGAATGCGGGGATCGATAAACGCATAGAGCATGTCGATCGCCAGGTTGATGAAGACATAGGCCGATGTCGTAAACAGGATTCCGAATTGAACGATTGGATAGTCTTTCTCCAGCACGGAATCCACCAGCAGCTTGCCGATCCCTTGGCGCGCAAAGACCGTTTCCGTGATTGCAGCACCGCCGAAAAACAAGGCAAGCTGCAATCCCATCAGCGTCAGGACAGGGATGGACGCGTTCCTTGCCGCATGCCCCAAGACGACGCGTCGCTCAATGAGCCCCTTGGCTCGCGCGGTTCGGATATAGTCCTCGTTCATCACATCGAGGATGGCCGAGCGAATCAAACGCGCCAGGTTGCCGGCCGCCCACAGACCACTCGAGATGGACGGCAATATCAATCCCATGAATCCTCCGCCGACCACGGGAATCCACCTCAGAATCACCGAGAAGACGAGAATGAGGAGCATGGCACTGTAGAAGGTCGGCATGGAGACCCCGATCAGCGCGAGAAACATGAAAGAGGTATCCAACCAGGAGTCCGGGAACAATCCTGAAACAATGCCCAGCAGTCCACCAACAAGGATGCCGACGAGGATGCCTCCCGCCGCCAATTGCAAGGTCGCCGGAAGTTGCTGAAAGAAGACCTTGGTGACCGGTTGCCGGTTCCGGTATGAGATGCCGAAATCTCCTACGAACGCATTCCGCATAAACCCGAAGTACTGCTTGTAAACGGGCTCATCCAGATTGAAGTAGGCGCGAAGGTTGTCCATCACTTGCTGAGACACGGGCTGCCCACCGATGATGTTACGCACGGGGTCGCCGGGAATTAGACGAATGACCGCGAAGGCCAACGTCATCACGATTAGCAGGACGGGGATAATGCCCACCAACCGTCGTCCCAGGTACTGCAGCATGCCTTCGCCTCCAAAGGATCCCCCGCGCAGTCTCCACACGGGGGATCGGACTCATTTCAGGTGCCTATTACGGCGCCGTCATCCTAATCCGCGAGCTGAACGTCATAGAAAATAGCTTGGTAGTTGCCCACTTCCCATCGAAGTCCAGTCAGGTTCGACGCGTACACTACGGTTTGCGTCGTTTCCTGTAGCGGCACCATCAGCGCGAGGTCATAGACCAACTCCTGTAGCGTTGCATAGATCGAACAACGCTCGTCAGGAGACGTTGCCGATTCCGCTTCCGCCAACAGACGGTCAATAACCGAACTGGAGTAATGCTGCCAGTTGAACTTGAAGTATCCCGGAGCAGGAATGTTGTCCGTGTGCATGAGAATACCAAGAACGCTTGGATCGGTGGCCACCCATCGCACAAGACCGGCCTCGTACTCGTTGTTCATAATGAGCTCGTCCTGGCGTGCCTTGGTGACGTTTTCGACGTTGAGGTCGATCCCCACTTTCCTAAGCTCGGCTTGAACCGCCGTCATCAGTGTCGCCTTGAAGATGATGGGACAATAGATGCTCAATTCTTGCCCGAACTTATCGCGGATACCATTTCCATTCGTATCGACCCAGCCGGCTTCTTCAAGAATCGCTTCCGCCTTCGCAGGGTCGTACGGATAGTAGCCGTCGCCACCGGGCCAATAGCAGAAGGTACTGGAGGCCAGCACGCCAGTCGCCGCTTTCAGGTAGCCGAAGAACACGTTGTCGACGATGGTTTCCAAGTCAAGGGCGTGGAAGATCGCCTGACGCACCGCACGGTCATTCGTCGGGAATCGGCTTGTATTGAGATAGAGCGTAACCGGCACACCGCCGACGCGGCCGAGGAAGACATCGAAATCGTCGTCGCCTTCGAATGCCATCACATCGAGGGGATCCATGAGATCGCCGACGTGAATTTCGCCGGTTTCCAATGCGGCCGCTCGCGTCGAGTTCTCCTTGATGAATTTGAATCCGAGGGTATCGATGTAGGCGGGGCCGTTGTGAAGTGCGTTGGCGGGCGCCCAATTGTACTCCGTGTTCTTCACGAGCGTAATGTGGCTTCGCCGTACCCACTCAACGAATTTGAAGGGCCCCGTTCCCACGGGATTCTCAGCGAACCACGCATCGCCGTTTGCCTGCACAGCCGTCGGCGAGACAGGCGCCAAATACGTCAGAACGAAGCCGCTGATCATGGCGCCATACGGACGCGTGTATTCCACGGTGAAGGTAAGATCATCGTGCACCACCGTGCCTTTATAGGGACCGAGGTAATCGATGGCGGCCTGCGACCCGGTCGCTGGATCGGCAATCGAATCGTAGGTGAATTTGAAGGCATCCGCATTACACGGTGTGCCATCATGAAATAGGATTCCCGGTTTCAGGTGGAAGGTAATCGACGTATAGTCTGCCGCAACATCCCAGCTTTCAGCCAACCACGGGACTGGGTTCCCCGCGTCGTCCAAGGTAATCAACGAATCGAAGACCTGTCGGATCACCTGCAACTCATGTCTGGATTGTGTAATGCGAGGATCCAGGGTCGCTAAATCATCACGATCTTCGCCCCAGACCACGGTTAGATCCGCAAGTGCTGCGACAGACGTCAACAGCAACAATAAACCAAGAAGTACCCCTAACCATCGCCTATGCATGCAACAACCTCCTTGACTCCAAATCTCAAAGGACTCCAAAGATTTCTAGACTCCGTCCGAAAGGTGTTCGGAGCTTGCATCACCTCCAGCTAGGCGATCTACGGTCTTCAGTATAGTGGAATTTCAACCACAGTCAACCACAATAAGCAACAGTGTTCCTTCATACGCAATAGAATGAATCGCACAAGATTCTTCCTCTCACGACAGCACGTCGTCGATCAATGCCGTGAATTGCCTTTTCATATGGGACTATTGAGCCATTCGCTCGCTCAAAACCGAGCGAATGGTGTGAGAGATACGCGCATCCGATAGCTCGATAGAATTCTATAATGTGAAATGAAGCCACGTGAGGCGCTCGTCACAAGCACCTCACGTGGAGGCAACGCACCACACGCTCGACAGCTTCGCGCTCTAATGAACACCTCGCATACGCGGATCGAAAACATCGCGAAGGGCATCCCCGAGGATGTTCCACGAGAGAACGAACAAGAACAGGATGCCGCCGGGGAAGATCACCGTGTACCAGTACTGGAACGCCCCTTGTGCTCCTCCAATGATCCAGTTTCGGGCCAAGCTGATAAGCTGTCCCCAGTCCGCATATCCCGCTTCGACGCCCAGTCCGAGGAAGCTCAACGCCGATGCCGACATGACGACACGGCCGATATCCATGCTCGCTTGGATCATCGCAGGGTACACACAGTTGGGAAGGATATGCCGAACCAGGACACGCCAATTCGGGGCACCGATGGCATGCGCTGCCTCCACAAACGTGATCTGCTTGAGTCGGAGAACCTCAGCGCGAACCAACCGCGCATACGTCATCCACCGAAACACAACCAAGGCGATGATCATGCTTCCCAAGCCCTTGCCCAGTACCGTCGCAAGAACCATGGCCGCCAGCAGAAAGGGGAACGAGAGGAAAATGTCGGTAATCCTCATCGTTATCTCATCGATGACGCCCCCATAGAAACCGGAGATCCCACCGATCAGAATACCGAGTACAAACCCACAGCTCACGACGACCGCAGCGATTTTGAAGGCCGTGCGCGTCCCCCAGACTACACCGTGAAAGATGTCAAACTGCCCTTCCGTTGTTCCGAACCAGTGCTCGGCACTCGGCGGTTTAGGCGCAATAGCAAACCCGTCTCTGGGGATCTCGTAGGGCGATCGATACGGTGTCGGCGGAGCAATCAAGGGGGCGAAAATCGCGACCAGCGTATAGACAAGAAGGATCGCGCCGCTCAGAAGTCCAATCGGATTCTTGATAAACAGGTTCTTCAGTGTCTTTATCATGGCTAGTCCAATCTCACTCGGGGATCGAGGAAGGCATACGTTAAATCGACAATCAGGTTCATCGAGATCATCAGCGTCCCAAAGAACATAGCAAACCCCAAAATGCCAGCAAAATCCAATTGCTGCGCAGCCGCCGCTGCGAAACTGCCCACGCCTTCGTAGTTGAAGATCGTCTCCGTAATGACGACGCCCGCGAGCAACCATGCCACGAGCATTCCGCCGAATGTAACCGCAGGGAGCAGGGCATTTCGCAAGGCATGCCGGAATACGACAATCCGCTCTTGCTGCCCTTTGGCTCGTGCCGTTCGAACGTAATCCTGATGAAGGGACTCCAACATACTTGAGCGTGTGATGCGGCAAAGCGCGGCCCAATCAACGAGTACAAGGCTCAGGACCGGCATCATGATGTGCCGTAGGGCATCGCCAACAATATCCCAGCGGCCGTTGAGCATTCCATCAAGGATGTTCAACCCTGTGTAGCGAACGAACTCGGCGGATAAGACGATGTCCTTGGCCCAATAGCTCAATCTCTGGGGAAGAAACCAACGCAGCTCCCCATAAAACAGCATCATGATCAGAAGCGCGAGAAGAAACGTCGGCATGGACCAGCCCGTGATCGCAATCAGACGCATGCCATGATCGAGCGGCTTGTTGTGATGGGCTGCAGAAAGCACACCGAGGACAATGCCGCCGAGAATGATGGGTATGATGGCAAGTAAAACCAATTCCAATGTGGCAGGCAAGCGTTTCGCGATCGCCTGCGCGACGGGTTCTTGCGCTGTTGTTGAGAATCCGAGATTCCCTTGGAGAACGCCCTTCAACCACCTCCAGTACTGCTCATAGAGGGGATCGGTTAGACCGTGTTTCTCCAACATCTGGGCAACCACTTCCGGTCCTCGGACCTGCAGGGGGCTGTGGATATAGGCCATCAGCCGCTCTTCTGGCGTTAGGAATGCGCTCAGTGAAAAAACGAGAATCGATAACCCCAACAGCGTCACCGGGAAGATCAATAGCCTTCGCGCGATGTAAGCCCACACGTCGATTCACCTCGTCTCGATTGGGATCTCTTCGGATCCATTTGTGAGTTCTCCCTATTAGATCGGAGAGATGGGTGCCGGTCAAGAGATCGACCGGCACCCCCGATTGATCGGCTGACCTGGCTCGTCAGCCATCTTCAAGTACGTACAGCTAGTCTTTGTAGAGCGAGTACCAGTCGATCCCCGGCATGTTGATGCCCGGCTGAACGGGACTGTGGTACCAGCCCTTGACTTCGCTTCGGTACACCATCTGGACGGCTTCTTCGACGAGCCAAAGGTGCGTGGCGTTTTCATAAGAAATCGTCATGACTTCGGCAAGCAGTTCGTTTCGCTCGACATCGTCAAACGTCCGAAGCGCCTTGTCGAGAATCTCGTCAATTCCGCCCGGCTGCTGAGCAAGCTCAACCAGTCCCGGCATGTAGGGGTTGAAGTATCCATCGCTGGCCATGTAGGCGTTGACCGTACCGTAGCCCGCGGGATCATCAAAGCCCCAGCCGCTGTAGAACATCGGAATCTGGCTGCTCGTCCGCAACGGAATGAATTCGTTCCACGTCGAGGCGTGAATCTCGAAATCGAACTTCGGATTCATGGCGCGCAGCTCTTCGCGGATCATTTCCAACGCCGATTTGGCGAGGAAGTTGCCCGCATTGTGAACGGCCGTGAACTTGAATCCGTTCTCCCAGACTTCTCCATCAAAGGCCGCCTTGAAATACTGTTCGGCCAGTGCGGGGTCGTAGGAGTACACAGGAATATCGAGCTCATTCGGCGCACAAAGCCTTGAGCAAGCGCCCTTGATCTGGAAGGCGTTTCCACCCAGCAGTTCGTTGATGTATCGGTCCCAATCCAGCGAATGCAGGATGGCCTTTCGCACATTGATGTCCGAGAAGAAATCGTATGGAATTCCATCGCCATCCAGTTGGCCGCTTCCGAGGAAACGAGAATCCTCAGCAATGATCTGCTGGAAGAAGACGACGCGAATGACGCCGGACGGTGACGGATCGGCCACAGTCACATTCGGAAGTCCTGCCACTTGAGGCATGAAGTTCGGCGGGACGTAGGCAAAGTCGGCATCGCCATTTTGCAGCATCAGCAGTCGCGTCGACCACTCTTCAACATACTGAAGGCGAATGGTCTTGATGGCGGCGGGCCCTCTCCAATAGTCGTCGAACCGCGTCAACGACATCTCCTGGTTAGTGATGTCCCAGCGCGCGATCTTGAACGGACCCGTTCCATTGGCGACACCATAGAGAACGGTATCTTCCTCGTTCGGATTGTAGAAGTCCTTCCAGGTCTCCGCCGTTCCCGGCCACGCACCCTGAAGAACCGTCCATTCCTTGTCAATAATGATTCCGGCAGCTTGATAGTGCGAGATGAACTGCAGGAACAGACCCGTCGGCTGGGTCAGCCGGAAGGTCACGTTGATTCCGTCAACCGTAATGGCGCCGTCGAGCACGGCAAACATCGCCTGAACCGTCGCATCAGAGGCTTCTGAGAACGTTTCGATCGCCGGTTCGAAGGCTTGCGCCCACGCATCCAGGTTCTCGTATCCGGTCAAGGCCTGAAGGACGACAGAGGACTCTCCACCAGGACCCTCGAGCGTCAGTTTTCGCAGGTAGCTGTACTTGACGTCATCAGCTGTCAGGTCGCCGCCGTTGTGGAACTTCACACCCTCGCGAATGGGGAACGTGATCAGCGTTTCGCCGCCGGGCGTGTCGATGATCAGCCCATTATCTCGAGACGGAACAACGGTGGCCAGCATCGGCACATAGCTCGTCAGAGAGTCTTTGGCAAAGTTTAGCAGCGTTTCATAAACCGCGCTGTACACGGTGTTGGAATTGCTAGACCAGTTTGCATAGGACGGATCGATGCTCGTGATCTGTCCGATATGTGCAACCACGATCTCATCGCTTGCCGTGGCGAATGCAGCGGCACTCAGCGTAAGAATGCCCACAACCACTGCAAGGAAGAGCCTACTCATTGTCTTCTTGTTCACTAGCGATACCTCCCTAACCATTGGGTCGTACTGATCAATGCATGAGGCAAGGATCAAAGCGCTACGCTATCAAACGCGCAGCTGTTGTATGCATGCGCCTGATTCTCACCCCCTTGAATACTCTAGTGGAAGGCACGGTGTTAGTGGTTCTTCCGGATATGAGGCGTTTCATATCACGGCACGCAATGCCATTTGATTTCATCATAGAACAAGCGCCGCCCCTTGTCAATTCCCTAGAAATGCGGATTATCCCTTTATACCTGCCCTTTGTTGGTCAAGAGTGGCATCTGCAGCATCCACACCATTCCGCAATATGGAATAATATCCTTCAAAGCTCCCAATCTCTACCCTTCGGATAGAAGCGCGTGAAGCTGATCCCGCTGATCGGCTCGACCTGTTCCCGCGCCACCGCCGATATGCGGTGACAACACGACGTTCTCCAATTGGGTTAGCGGATGGTCGAACGGAAGCGGTTCCTCGACAAAAACATCGAGTCCGGCACCGGCGATTTCCCCGGTTCGCAGCGCATCAACCAGCGCTTCTTCGTCGATCACGCCGCCTCGACACGCGTTGAGCAGATACGCCGTTGATTTCATGCGCTTCAACTCAGCCGCACCGATAAGCTTCTCCGTTGCCGGCGTATGCGGAATATGCAGTGAAATGAAGTCGGATTGCGCCAACAAGGATTCCATATCGCGATACTCCGCTCCGAGCGATGCTTCCAGATCTGCGGGAGGACGGAACTGATCGTGATACAAGACAGTCATCCCGAAGGCCCGGGCTCGAACAGCCAGCTCCTTCCCAATTTCACCGAATCCGATAATCCCTAGGGTTTGGCCATACGGCTCCACCGGCGTCACGGGAATCCACTTGAAGGCGAAACTCCGCTCCGACGTCACCGCGGGCGTCAGCCCATAGGACCGATACGAACCATCGACCACGCCCATGTGGGAGCGAATCATGTCTCGTGCGCACATCAGCAGAAATGTCATGGCGTGTTCGGCGACGGTGATGCATCCGAGTTGCGCCACGTTTTTCACATCGACGTTTCGCTGACGGCAAGCCTCAAGGTCTATTCCGATGGACCAGCGGCTCAGCTTGATCACACGACGAAGCGAGGCGCCAGCTGCATCCAGCAACGCAGCATCGACCGTGCGCCGCCGCGTCACCAGTACATGTGCGCCTGCGACAGCTTGGACGAGCGCCGCCTTGCCGTCTTCCTTAAGCAAAACAAGGTCGATGGGGAGGCCGGATAGGTCCTCGCGCCAACGCTTCTCAAACTCATCACTGACGGGGTCGATCACAACAACCTTCATTCGTTCTGTCATAGGGACCTCCTCAACCGCCGAAAAGCGGCTCATCACCCAATGCGATCCTTCCTCGAGCCCAGCTCACGTAATCCTCCAACCCGGCATTGATGGTGAACTCGGGTTGGAATGCGCAGTCTTGCTTCAGACGAGCAATATCCAGTGGACCTCGCGCCCAAGGGATCGATGCATGAATCGTGGCCTCATTCGGATCCTCTACGAATCGATAGCGAAACTCCGGACAAAGCTCAGCCAGCGTCCCCAGAACGTGGCCGATCGATGTCACGACACCACCCGTCACGTTGTAGATCGAGTGATGCAAGTTCGACGCATCGACGCTGGCCAGCTGTACGCAGCCACGCGCAATGTCACGCATGTGCGTCCAATCCCGAGTCAGCTCGCGCCCATAAACGACCGCTTCTTCTCCGCGAACCGCGAGATCGACCAATTGATAGATCGTGGACATGCCCTTACGCGTGCGGGTCGGTCGCTCCCATGGCCCGTACGGCGAACCGATTCGAGCAATCGCCACCTTGAAGGCGCCGTGATGCTCAAAGTTTTGACATACCATCTCGCTGTAAATCTTGCAGGTCCTGTACATGCCGACACTGCCCGGCACGATGGCAACCGTTTCCGGAACAGGAGCCACGCCCTGCCCATAGGAATCGTAGATGCCCGACGAACTGACATAGACGAAACGCTCGACGCCGCCTTCTCGCGCCGCCTCAAGCAGGTTGAGCGTACCCAGCGCATTGACCTCCGTCATCCGCCGCTCTCGCCCCACTTCGTCATCTCCGAGGACGGTCATAACCGCAGCATGGATGACCTGCCGAACGGGGTGCCGCTCGAAGACGGACTGCACGGCTTGTGCGTCGCTGATATCGCACGTCTCGAAGCGCCAACGCCCCCGTCCCGCATCGTCCAAGTAGGCGTCCACGCCTGGAGGAAACCCGGAGGTTCCCAACGCTGTGACCTCTTGTCCTGCCTCAAGCAGCAATCTGACAGCATGAACACCGAAGAAGCCGGCTGCGCCTGTTACAACGACCACGTATCCTCCTTAGGTATCGGACGCTCCGAGATATCCGCGGACCGCATTTCCCATCCGCTCCATGGCCATGCGGAGCACGTCAGCGGGGGCCAGGAATGAGATCCGCACGAATCCCTCCGTGCCATAGGTTGTGCCTGGGAAAATCTGGACACCGGCGTCCTTTAGCAAATCCCGGCAGAACTCAAACGCCGTTTTCCCCGTGGGTTCAATGTTGACGAACACGTACATGGCCCCACCGGGATAGGAGTAGGTTAGTCCCATGTCGTCCAGAGCGTCCATCATGACGCGACGGCGCTCACTGTAGATCGCCCGAGTTTTTTCGATGCTTCGCTGTCCTTCTGGACTCAGGGCCGCAAGCGCCGCCGCTTGCGTTGCATGATTCACCGAGATCGTCAAGTTGTATTTCACCATCTGGACCTGATCGACGAAATCCCTCGGTGCAGCGAAATAGCCGATTCTCCAACCCGTCATAGAATAGGCTTTTGAAAATCCATTGAGCACAACCGTGCGCTCCCGCATCCCAGGAAATGTAGCGATACTCACGTGCTGGATATCGTCAAACACGATCTGCTCGTAGATTTCGTCCGACACCACGATCAGATCACGAGCGACCGCCACCTTGGCAATTGCTTCCAAGGTTTCCGGTGGGATCACGGAGCCCGTTGGATTGTTCGGCGATACGACGATCAAGACTTTGGTTTTGTCGGTAATCGCTGCTTCAACCTGGTCCGCTTGCAGGGCGAAATCATCCTCTCGGTTCGTTGGGATCGTCCGAACCACACCGCCAGCGAGGTCCACAACACTTTTGTACGCCGTGTAGTAGGGATCGGCGATCAGCACTTCGTCGCCGTCGTTGATCAGTCCCTGGAAGATCACGTTCATGGCTTCTTGTCCGCCGGTGGTGACGACGATTTCCCCGTTGGGGTCATAGAGAAGACCGTTGTCCCGGCGCAGCTTCTCGGCAATCGCCGCTCGAAGCTCCGGGATCCCTGCCCAATGGGTGTAGTGGGTGTATCCATTACGCAACGCATCCACCGCCGCCTCGATGATGACGTCCGGCGTGTCCAAATCCGGGTCGCCTCGTCCGAGCTTAATCAGATCCTTGTGCTGCTGAGCCAGTTCCAGAAGAATCTCGCGCTCACCACGCGGTGCTCTTCCAACTCGACGTGCCGTCTTCCTCGCCAGAACGCTTTCAGACATTGTCATCCTCCTACTCACACGCACTGTCATCGTCTAGCACTCTCCGGACGAATCAGATGCGCGATGGCAACTTCTTAGTTGAATTCCTTCGGTAATGGGGGGGAGTACAACCCGACTCGGCTGTGTGTGACGCCCATGTCCGCGATCATCTCGGCATACTTGAAGGCCACCACAGTCGGATCGAGCACGGGAACACCGAGTTGCTTCTGAAGATCCTCACCATAGCCGGCCATGGCCGCGCACCCGAGGATCAACACCTCAGCGCCATCTTTCACGACCATCTCCTCGGCAAGAGCCAGTCCCCGGCGTTTCGTTTCCTCCGGATGTGCATCCAGGTCCGCCGTCGACAGCTCCAGTGCTCGAATGCATGCCAGCCGCGCAAGCAATCCGGCGCGTCGAACGTGCCGTTCCTTCATGGCCATTCGCTCGCGTTTCTCGGTGAGCAGGCCGAATTTGCTTCCCAAGGTCAAGGCCACGGCGTAGGTCGCCTCTTCCATGGCGATCACGGGAATGGATGAAATCTCCCGCGCCGCTTCCACCCCCGCATCGCAGAAACACGCCAATAAAATGGCATCGTAGTCGCTTTCTTGTGCGCTCTTGACAAGCTCCAGGGTCGGAGGAACGGCATAGGCTTCGTCATAGGACGAGTCGATCGTCACAGGCCCTTTCTCAGGGCACACGACGTCAACTTCAGTATCCGTTCGCTTAATTCGCTCGACAACGCTTCGAATCTTGTTTGTGATGGTCTCAGAAGTATTGATGTTGGCGACGAGTATTTTCACGCGGCTTCACCTCCTCGAGAGCGAGGCGACGCATACAACGCTCGCTTCGAATGCCGAACGCCGGTTTCCGTCATCGCTTCGGCGAGCTTAAAGGTTACCGTTGTCGGGTCCAGAACGACAATCCCCAACTCTCGTTCAAGTTCATCGGCATAGCCGACCATGCCGGCGCAGCCAAGGATAATCACTTCAGCGCCATCCTGCTCGATCGCCAGCCGAGAAACATCCTTGACTCGGCGCTTGGTCAATCCGGGATCGGCCTCGGTTTGAGCGACTGACAGATCCAGGGCGCGCACCGAAGCACAGGCCGGATCCAATCGGAAACGGCGAACATCTTGCTCCTTGGAAGGAATCCGTGTGGAAAGCGGCGTCAGGATGGAATAGGTATGACCCAACATGGTGGCCACAGCCAAGGTCGTTTGCTCGATGCCAAGCACGAGGATGTTCGCCGCTTCGCGAGCGGGCTCCAAACCAGGATCCGAGAAGCAGGCGATGATGGCGGCATCATATCCCTCGGCCTCGGCCCAGCGCACCTTCTCCAGCAACGGAGGAACGGACATCGCCATATCGGTCGCGGACTCGATCGCCGACGGCGCCCCTTCCCCACAACACACCTCAAGCACCGTCTCAGGCCGGCGAACGCGTTCCAGCGACTCCCGAATGGATTCCGTCATCTCCTTTGAGCTATTGGGATTGATGACCACGATTTTCATGACTTCTCCTCCCCAAGCAATGCACGTCCAGCCCGAAACGCCGCCGCATTGAGATCCGCATGTTTCGTGGGCACGCTGGCCAGGACGACCTTCTCCCACAGTTCCGCATCCACCTCAAACAGGGTGGAGAAGGCGCCCAACATCACAACGTTCGTCACACGTGGATTTCCCAGATCCATGGCCGTTCGGGTCGCATCGATCAGATCGACCGAACGAACGGAACCCCGAAGCGATGCAGCGATGGCTTCATCAGCCGGATACTCCAGTTTACCGCTACTGACAGAGATCGGAATGATGGGCTGCGCGTTGCACAACGCGCGCGCATCAGGGTGCATGAGCGGAAGACCGCGAAGAGCCTCCAGTGGCTCGAAGGCCAAGAGGTAGTTCATCCCGCCCGTTCTCACCACAGGCGATGCCACCTCATCACCCCAGCGGACGTGGCTCAAGACGCTGCCGCCCCGGACCGCGAGTCCGAGAACATCGGATTTCTTGACATCGTATCCCGCGCATAGCCCTACCTCCGCCAAAATGTTGCTTGCAAGCAGGGTTCCCTGGCCTCCGACACCTGCGACAAGAATATCGGCTCGCTTCATGAGGTCGTCTCCTCTCCTGGACGAGCGATCGCTGATGTCGGGCAAACTTGCCGACACATATCGCATCCAACGCACAACGTCAGATCGATCTGCGCCTTTCGCTTGCCGGTCTTTTCATCGATTTCGCTTGCCTTGACAATGGCCGGACAGCCGAGTTTGAAACAGGTTCCACAGGCGATGCATCGCTCCGCGTCGACAACGTAAGCGGCTAGATCGGGCTTGGACACCTGAACGCACAGTCCTTCAGTGATCAGAACGGACGGCCCATCGAAAGCGAGGCACACGTCCAAGCCGTCCTTGACGGCGGCCATATCAAACGCGTCCACCACCTCAACCACCTCGACACCCATCGCTCTCACCAGAGGTTCGATGGGAATCCTCAACGCCCCTTTCCCATGGAGCGCCCAGTCTGTCCCAGGGTGATCTTGATGCCCCGTCATGGCCGTCGTCCCGTTGTCCATCACGATGACCACGCCGCGCCCCTGGTTGTGCACCATGTTCGCCAGCGCAGGAAGTCCGGAATGAAAGAGCGTTGAATCACCGATTGTGGCCACCGCCTTCTCGGGAAGCTCGGCAATCGCCATGCCGTGCAGCACGCCGATGCTCGCACCCATGCATCCCATCGTGTGCTGGGCGTTGAACGGGGGCAGACAGCCTAAGTTGTAGCACCCGATGTCTCCGGCGACGGCAATCCCCATCTTGGCCAACCAGTAATAGCTCGACCGGTGTGGGCACCCCGCGCAAAGGACCGGCGTTCGAGGCGGAAGATCCAGGTCGAGAGCGATCGGGTCCGCGATGGCCTCCTCGCGAATCAACCCGGCTTTGGTAGACAGCGATGCCAGTCGATCCGGTATCAACTCATCGTACGGCGGATAGAACGCCTTCCCTTTTACATCAAGTCCCATCGCTCGAATCTCCCCTTCGAGAAAGGGATCGAGTTCCTCGACGACAACCGCCTGCTCCACGCGCTCCACAAACGAGCGAATGAGGTTCCTAGGCAACGGATACGTCATGCCCAACTTGAGAACCGAGGCCGTTGGAAAGACCTCTCGGACATAGGTGTAGGTCACGCCGCTGGTGATCATCCCGAGTGAGGAATCCCTCATCTCCACGCGATTGGATGCCAGGGTTTCCGCGTAGTCGGCCAAGTCAACCAGCCTCTGCTCGACAAGAGGGTGCCGTTCCTTCGCCCACATCGCCGTGCAAACGTATTTGCGTTGATTCCTAACGAACGGTGGCACGCTATCAGGCATCGGTGAACGCTCGCCGAGCGTCACGATGCTCTTTGAGTGGGATACGCGCATGGTCGTTCGGATCAGAACGGGTGTATCGTACTGTTCGGAGATATCAATCGCCTGAAGAACGGCATCCTTGGCTTCTTGGCTGTCCGCTGGCTCAAGAAGCGGAACCTTGGCCAGCTTCGCATACCACCGATTGTCCTGCTCGTTCTGCGAGCTGAACATGCCGGGATCATCGGCTGTCACAATCACCAATCCCGCCTCACTGCCTGTATAGGCGGCATAGAAGAGAGAATCCGCAAGCACGTTCATCCCGACTTGTTTCGTCGTGACCAAGGTTCTCCGACCGGAGTAAGCGGCACCTGCAGCAGCATCCATCGCAACCTTCTCGTTGGTCGACCATTCCGCATAGATGTCGGAGCCGTACTCGCGAGCGATGGCTTCCAGAATCTCGGAACTGGGCGTTCCAGGATACCCTGTCGCGACCTGGATGCCTGCTTCGTAGGCACCTCGGGCTAATGCTTCGTTTCCTGACAAGAGCACTTTGCTCATTCGTGCAGTCCCTTCTTCTTTGCTAACAGCGCTTTGCGAACTCAATCAACGCATCAACCGCTACAACACCTCGCCCGCCCGATAGCACGAGCAGTGGGTTCATTTCGATCGCCACCAGCGATTCCGGACACGACAACGCAAGATCACTGATGCACAGAACGACGTCTTCAAGTGCATGCCGTTCGTCCACACCGAGTCCACGCGATTCGCTCAGGAGCCTCCCTTCCGCGAGGGAAGAGAGCATTCGATGCACATCTGGACGATTTAGGGGCGGGAGGCCGATCGCGCGCTCCCGTACGATCTCAACCCGCGTGCCTCCCAATCCAACGATGACAAAGGGGCCGAACGCCGCGTCCCTGGCCATCCCAACAAGTAGTTCCACTTGCACTCCCTCGACCATGCGCTGAACGACCAGGGAGGGCGAACGAACGGAAAGCTGCTGCATGACATCGAGCAACTCCTGAGCCCCATTTCGCACGTCGTCCGCGCTTCGCAATCCCAATCTGACAAGTCCGTGATCCGACTTGTGCGCAACAGAGGAGGTCGCTCCCTTGAGAACGACCGGATACCCCATGGTGTTCGCCTGCGCGATGGCGGCCTCCACGCTGTCACAGCGGTATTCCTCAACACAGGGAATCCCCGCACGTGAGAGCAGCGCCTTGCCCTCGATTTCATCGAGCACGCCAGTCCGAGTTCCATCGAACAGATCGCTCCTATCGATGAATGCGCGTTCACGGCGTGACGCAAGCCGCTCTTCGCCGTACCGCGCAAGGTGGCGTATGGCCAGCAGCCCTTCGCGAGTTCCTTGTAGCAGAGGGATTCGGCCTTCAGCGAATTGCTGTCGCAGCTCCGGGTTCAGACCTCCGGACAGGTGGCTGAACGCCACCATCGGCTTGCGCGTTCTGAGGCTCACCTCGGCGGCCGTTCTGGCCACCACAGAGAATTGCTCGCGTTGCGCGTCTGAGAGGCCGGAGGGTGCGTCCTGCGCGAAGACAACCATGTCAACCGCATCAGCAACAACCGCGTCGACACAAGCCTTGTACGTCTCTTCAAGCCGGCCGCTCCCCCAGGCATCGAGCGGGTTGGCAATCTCCGCATAGTCCGGAAGGACACGGCGGAGCGCTGCGGCCGTTCGTTCCGACCAGTCGGGGAAAAGAAGCCCCGACGCCTCAGCAAGGTCGGCGGAAAGGCTGATCGCGCCCCCTGATAGCGTGAGCATCCCGACGCGCGCTCCGGCGGGATAGGCTCCGCTCAAGACGGCAAATGCGATCGCCGTTTGGACCAACTCGTTGAGATCATGAACTCGGATGACTCCGTACTTCCGAAACACGGCATCGTAAACGTCGTCCGCGCCTGCGAGCGCTCCTGTATGAGCGACCGTGGCGCGTCGAGCGATGTCGGAGCGTCCGACCTTGAGAATAATGAGCGGTTTACCCACCTCTTGCGCCAGTTCGGCAACACGCACAAACTGCTCGGGGCGGCGAAACTCTTCGATGAACGCGGCAACGACACGCGTCTCAGGATCGTTCAGGAAATACCGTAGATAGTCCGTGCTATCGAGAACGGCCTCATTCCCGCTCGACACGACCGTACGCAGCCCCATGTCTCGCGCTCCATTGATCAGCGTCAACCCGATGGACCCGCTCTGAGAGACAAAAGCGATCGAGCCCGGCGGAAAATCGTGCGGTAGCGGCGCGCTAAACAATGCGCTTGACGTCCCCGGATTGGAGATGCCGACACAGTTCGGTCCGCAAAACGCTATCCCGTACTCTGCGCAAAGCGACTGCAGCGCCTTCTGGAGTTCCCTTCCTCTTGAGTCGGATTCTCCGAACCCACTGGCGAACGCCCACCCGGCTCGGATGCCCAGTTCAGCCGCTTCCTCCAGCACGGGGACGACACGATCACGACCGAGAAGAATGGCGACGGCATCGATGGCTCCATCGCAAGCAACGGCATCCGAGAGTGATGGATAACAGGGATAGCCGTGAACTTGATCGTAGTTGGGATTGATCGGAAGGATCCGTCCCGAGAAACCCAGGGCATCCAGATTCCGAATCGCTTGACTCCCCGGTCCCGGTTTTTGAGAGGCACCGACAATCGCCACAGAGGAGGGCGCAAGTAGATGCCGAATCGAATCGTGCGGATTCATCATGGTTGCTTCGACGCGTTGACGGATTCCTCTGTGCCCTTCACATCCGAATGAAGGACCATGTCAAGCGTGTGTCAGCCTCCTCCACGTCTTGGAATGGGAAATATGTTCCGACATACGGAATCTCCATTCCGTTTCATGGAGCAGTGTAGCTACAATCGGGAGCGAGGTCAAGATGAGTTATTCGTGACCTGGAAACAATAAACAGCAGAAGAATGGAATCTCTCGGCTTTTCACGCACACAAACATGCGGATAATAGTTGGGATAACATTCCACGATTCAGGATACTTCTCAAATATCAAGAGAGATCCCGCCCCATCCATCAGCGGGATCTCAATGGAGCACTCGCACTTCCACTAGAACCAAACCCAGCTCAGGTGCCAGTTGTAATCGATACCGTAGTGCCAATACCATCCCGAAGACGGAACGCCGTACGCCCAGCCATGTTCCGTCCAATGCCACGATTCACCCGGAGTTCCGGGAAATGTCGGCAAGGGCGGCATGGCAGGAAACACCGTTCCGCCCACAGGGTCGAACTCGGGTTCCGGCTCCCCTACGATCTGAAGCGCCGTCCATCCGACGCCCCAAGTCGTCGTCCCATCGATTGCCGCGAGAAGTGAGACCAACTGATCGATGGCTTCCGCCGGATTTGTCGCAAAAACAGGGAAGGGATCGGCGAGGGACCCCAGAGGAATAGGCAAAGGACGTGTCGAGGCAAAGACGAGGAGTTCCTCAATTCCCGTCGGCGGCTGAGCAACTAAGCGATAGTCGGCATCCGGCAAAACCACCTCGCGTGAGAAATAGTTGCTGGCGGAGTAGACGTTCGGAAACAACATCCGAACGACGCCATCCGGTTGAAGATCGAACAGATAGATGAACGCATCGCGGCTGGCGGCCAGATGGATCTCAATCGATTCTCCGATCTCGAACCGGGACTCCATCGTCCAAACGTAGGCCTCCAGCGGCTCGTCCGTCGATCCCGAGGAGGGAAGCAACCCGAGTGGGAAGGACTGCGCATTCGCGATGACAACCAGCGCCGCAGCGCAGAGAAGCGCGGTGATACTCAGAACCCGTTTCATATGACTCACCTCACGTCATCTACAAAAAAAGGCCGCAGTCGTTTCCTGAGAATGGCCGGCGACGAAGGTACAATCTCGTTGGAGGCCCCCATGTTCGACTACCGACAACTCGACGATCCCCAACAGATTTTGCCCATTGCCACGTCGGCATTCGCACTTCGATTGGCCGAGCAATCCTCGGCGGATGCGTGGTTGAACGACTCCGTGAGGGATGGGAGAGAGCTTTTCGGCGTCTACGAAGAGGACCGGCTTCTTTCAGGCTACATGCTCTACGATTATCGAATGCGATTGCGAAAGTCGGTCATCCCCATGGGGGGTATTGGGTTGCTCTGCTCTAGACTGGATGCGCGAGGGAAGGGCGCTGTTCGGCGCATGATCGGTGGCTGTCTGAAGACCATGCAGGAAAAGGGACAGGTCGTATCTGTGCTAGACCCGTTCGATGAGTCATTCTATCGGAACTACGGCTGGGAGAAGTTTTCGCGGCTTCAGTGCGTCGAGTTCTCTCCCGGTCTTCTCGCCGTTCCTGAGGAGGTGGGCCATGATATCGTAGCTACCGATCTGAGTTATCCGGATGAGGCCAGCATGGCATTCTACAACGACTATGCAGCAACCCATTACACCCTCGCCCAGCGCCATCATCCCGAATGGCACAGCCGAACCCGGCTCCTTTCGTGGGCACAAGATACCGCAGCACGGGGTGTGGTGCGATTCAACCACGGAGAACACGTTGTCGGATTGATGGGATACGACATTCGACGTAAGACCGGAGAGTATCACTCCACATTTGCCGTCAACTTGCTTGCCTACAGAACAGAGACCACCCTCCGCGCCATGCTGAGATACATCCGCCGGCTGTCCCACCAAGTGAGCGCCGTCCACCTCGAGCTTCCCATGGACGCCCACATCTGGCCCTATCTGGCCAATCGCCCGGCGAAAAACGAGATTCGCGACATGTTCATGATCCGCATCGTTTCGATAGCCGATCTCGACGGCTTGGGCATCGAGGCCCCCGATCTCACACTCGGGATTGAGGTTGAAGACCCCCTTGCGCCCTGGAATGAGGGCGCGTGGACCCTGAGCATCGACTCCGGACGATTGGCGGTTGCCCAAGGCGGCACTCCGGCGATCCGCTGCGGCATCGGCCCACTCTCCAGCGTCCTCTCGGGGTTCTCGTCCTTTGTGGAGATGATCGCGGCGGGCAAGGCAGAGGCCCTGGAGTCCTATCGCGGACAAGACCTTCCCAAAACAACGCCGTTCTTGGCAGACTACTTCTAGACCGAATGCTCAGCGAGAGGAGGAGGCATGGATGAACGCAGACGGGCACGCTACGAACGGATCTATCACCAGCTTGACGCGCTGATCACGGATAAATCTCCCACCTTGACCGCCGCCATGGCGACGTTGTGTGCGGTCCTTCATGCGAAAATGCCTCATCATTTCTGGACAGGCTTCTACTTCGTCTCTCGCGAGGATGAACTCCATATCGGTCCTTACCAAGGTCCAGTCGCGTGCCAAATTCTTCGCGGGCAGGGCGTTTGTGTGGACGCCGTCAAGTCACGGACCCCGATCGTCGTTCCCAATGTGGAGGACTATCCCGGGCATATCGCGTGCGATGCTCGCTCCAAGAGTGAAGTTGTGATCCCTCTTCTCAAAGATGAGCGTCCGATCGCCGTCTTGGATATCGATTCCGCAGATCTTGCTCAGTTCACCGAAATCGATGTGGCTCCCTTGCAGAAACTCGTTTCCCTTCTCACGCCCTTGGCTTAGCGAACGCCGTATCGCCGCAAGACATCGGTCAGCACGCGAACGCCGAAATCCAGACAATCAATGGGAATGCGCTCATCGGATGCATGGATCATGTCGAAGAACCGAAACCCAGGAGGCAAATTCATGGGGAGGTACCCATAGGTTTGAATGCCCAAGCCTGCAAAGAAGCGCGCGTCCGAGCTTCCCGGAAGCAGATAGGGAATCGGGGATGACCCGGGATGGGCACGGGCAAGGCTATCGGCGAGAAGAGGAAACAGGCCGAAGTCAGGCGTCGCTTCATAGCGATCGTAGAGGCAGACCTCGACATCCACGCAATCGGAGAGGACGTGGCTCATTTCACGAAAAAGGTCGTCCGGCCCAAATCCGGATAACAGCCGCGCATCCAGCCCTACGGTGATTTCCGAAGGAATGACGTTCGCCTTCTCGCCACCTCGAACGAGGGTCGCGTTAATCGTGTTCCGAAAGAGGGGTTCGAGATGCCGTCCTGTCTCGCCAAGTCGACAAAGGATCGCATCCGTCAGGTTCGGGCGGAGCAGCTGCTTGAAGAGCGTGCGTTTCGGCCATGCCAATGCATTGGCCATGGACATCACCATGTGCTCCGTGATCGGGGTAATGTGAATGGGCAATCGGAGGCCGCTCAAGTCGGACAAGAATCTCCCCAGGGTTGCCATCGCGCATCGGCCGGGCGCCGTGCCCGCCTGGACCACGGATTGTCGCTTCGATCCAGCACGGTTGCTTCTCTCCCAGTTGGATCATGTACAGCGGCCTCCCATCGACAAAGAGTGGGAATCCGCCGAACTCACCCAGCGCGTACTTCGCTCCCGCGAACAGCTCGGCGTGCGATTCGACCATGTACCGTGCGCCCATCGCGCCGCCCGCTTCTTCGTCACTCACCGCAAGGAACAGCACATCGCCGGCAGGGCGATGGCCGGAAGCATGGAGCGCAAGGACGGCTGAAATCATCATGGCGATTCCCGCCTTCATATCGAGCGCCCCTCGTCCCCAGAGCATGCCGTCACGAATCAGGCCGTCAAACGGCGGAACGGACCACGCCTGTCCAGCCGTTGTCACGACATCGACATGTCCAAACAGCATCAGACCCGGCTCGACCCCTTCGCCAGGCACACGAACGAGGAGATTGGGCCGCTCGGGATCCTGAGCAACGATCCGCGGTGTCAGGTCGGCTTGAACCAACAAACGCTCCAGATACTCGATGCACGCCCGCTCATGTCCAGGGGGATTGGTGGTGTTGAATCGGATGAGGCGCTGCAGGATCTCGGATGGCTTCGGAATCGACATGGGGCCTCCTGCCGACAGCTTACGTCGCGACATCGAGTGTGAAAAGAGACGCGGGGGCTGATGAGGTGGGACTGAGCCCCCGCTTGTTCACTAGGTTGTAGCATGGAGGCGAGAACCTCACTCACTACATGCAGATTGTGGTCTTCCCAGATGAAGAAGGACTGAACGGACTGTGGAGTTCCTGCGTGGCTTATTGTCTCGGCTGAACCATGCCTACTCTATGGATAACAGCGGACAACAGCACGCTCATGGTTCATGCCAAGGGAATCCTTTGAGAATCACACGCATGGGATCCTTACAAGCCGGAGTGAGAACGGCGAGCGTTTTCCTGAAAAGACTCCGCTCTCTTCGTTTGCAGCTTTCGGATTTCGTCTCGAAGTAGCTTCTCTTCGGATCCAATCCAGACCGATAAGAGCCGGGACAGGAGCGCACGAACGACAAGTAGAAGTGGAGATATCACGACAAACAAAGCAAGCACCGTCCGAGAACGCGTCCCCACAAAAGCGAGCCCGGGCAGCCCTAGCAAAAGATGGAGTGGCAGATTCTTTCGCAACCAGATCCGACGGCGAACTCGTTTTTCGGCTTCGAAGATAAGCCGATCGCGATCCGGCACATGTCGTTCAGTGCGCGTTCGGGAATGTAGTTCATCGCGCAGGCGGCCGGAGGCCTCACGATGGAGTGCCTTCAGCGAGAAGGGCCGGGGCGGGCGTTTCTGTTGCGGTTTCATCATGGGATCCTCGTTGCCATCGTCCTGCGCGCTAATGAAGATTCTGTGAGCACGCGAGCACGTGTGAAACCTCTTTTCGATATGGCAACGACTGCGTACACTTTGGACAGGATGAAGAGAGCGGCGGGGAAACATCGACTGGTGGCTGTGGTGCACGGACGTGTCCAAGGGGTTTTCTTTCGTCACTTTACCCAGATCGAGGCCACTCGGCTCGGATTGACGGGGACTGTTGAGAACCTGCCGGACGGCACAGTTCGCGTTCTGGCGGAGGGCGCCATCGCCCCGCTTCATGACCTTCTTGCTTGGCTTCAGAATGGCCCCGAGCTGGCTTCTGTGTCGCAGGTCGAGACCCTCTGGGAGAAGGCGCGCAACGAAGTAGATGTCTTTCATATTCTCCGCTAAGGCATTCCTCCCAGCAAACGCTCAAGCATCTACGACATTCCATTCACGCAAGTTCTGCGCTACGCAATCTTAGGCAAAACGTGTGATCGCTAGACCCGTCGCGAAGCGGCGCGGGGTCCGAAGCTCGACTTCTTGAGATGCCACCCAGACATGAGCAGCTGGCGACGATGGCTCATTCGAAAGGTCACATCCGATCGGCTCAGACGCAAGACCGCGCTTTCCCTGGGCTGAGTTTGCATGAGCGCCTTGGTCCGCAGCTTGACGAGTTCTTTCCGTGTTCGGATCTCAGCAGATCCTGAGACAATCGTCCATTGTCCAACCGCAATGGCAATGATCCCAGCGATAAACAACGGGAAGGCGTACCAAAGCGCAATAACAATTCGTTTATCCGGGCAGAAGATCGAGACTCCCCAGAACGGCACCATAAAGCTCCAGATCCATTTTCGCTGATTCCAGAACGCTTTTCGGCGTCCTCGATTGCTGGCCTTGATGTAGAGCACGTCATCGTTCGCTCGTGTGAGCGGGAGAGGGCAAGGCAGGCCCCAGAAGAGGAAAAAGCGTACGAGCGAGAAACGAATCGGTCCCAGACTCTGTTTCATCGTCTTAAGAACCCAGTTGAGCATGGACATCTCCCCCGCTTTCTTCACCGTAGCTCGTTGATGTGAAGGTTTTATGATCAAGGAATCGTCGATTTCGCGTCTGGCCCCTCGGACATGGGATTGGATGTCCGTTGATCGACAATCAAACGATTAGTAGACTCTACACTAGGATGAGACTCCCAAGAGCCGGCGAGAAAGCCGGATTCCAACTGTCAAATCGACTCTCGCCTTGTGGTGACCAACCCAAGGCGATTGCGTCGCTTGTGGACGGCTTGCAAGCCGGTCATCGGTTCCAGACTCTATTGGGGGCCACCGGGACGGGAAAGACGTTCACCATGGCCAACGTCATTCAGAGCGTTCAACGTCCGACGCTCATCATTGCCCATAATAAGACGCTGACCGCTCAGTTGTGCAGCGAACTTCGCGAGCTCTTCCCCGACAATGCCGTTCACTACTTCGTGTCGTACTACGACTACTATCAACCTGAAGCCTATCTTCCGCAAACGGATACCTACATCGAGAAGGACTCCTCAATCAACGACGAAATCGATCGTCTGCGGCATGCCGCCACATCATCGCTGTTCGAGCGGCGCGATGTCATCATCGTCGCCTCGGTCTCCTGCATCTACGGTCTGGGATCTCCAACAAGTTATCTCGATATGTCGCTCATTCTCCATCGCGGCGAGATGCGGGATCGTGATGACATCATGCGATCCATGATCCAGCTCCAGTACACGCGAAATGAAATTGGATTCGAGCGAGGCACCTTCCGAGCCCGCGGGGATACGCTGGAGATCATTCCTGCGTACGAAGAGAAGGTCATTCGATTGGAGTTCTTCGGGGATGAGATTGACCGCATCGCGATCCTGGACCCCATTACCGGCCACCCCGTTCGCGAGGTCGAGGAGATCCATATCTACCCTGCATCCCACTTCATCACTCCCACCGAACGCTTGGAGTTGGCAGTGGACGCCATCCAGGGAGAACTAGAAGATCGTCTCAAGCGATTCAAGGAAACCGGCCGGCTGCTGGAGGCGCAACGTTTGGAACAGCGCACGCGGTACGACATCGAGATGATTCAAGAAATGGGCTACTGCTCGGGCATCGAGAACTATTCCCTTCACCTTGACGGCCGGCGCAACGGCCAGCCGCCATCCGTTCTCATCGACTACTTTCCTTCGGATTTCCTGCTCATCATCGACGAATCTCACCAGACTGTTCCTCAAATCCGCGGCATGTATCACGGGGATCGATCGCGCAAGACAACGCTCGTCGATTACGGCTTCCGCCTCCCTTCGGCCCTCGACAACCGGCCGCTCACCTTCACGGAGTTTGAGGAGCGCATCGGCCAAGCCGTGTTCATGTCCGCCACTCCAGGCCCGTACGAGAACGAGCATTCCGAGAAGGTGATCGAGCAGCTCATCCGCCCCACCGGACTCATCGACCCCGAAGTCACCCTGCATCCTGTCAAGGGACAGGTCGATCACCTGCTTGGCGAAGTCCGCAAAGTCGTCGATCGTTCCGAGCGTGTGCTGATCACGACCTTGACCAAACGCATGGCCGAGGATCTTACGGAGTACCTTGTCGAGCTCGGCATTCGAGCGAGATACCTGCACTCCGAGATCGACACTCTGGATCGCATCGATATTCTCCGAGACCTTCGATTGGGGACCTTCGATGTTCTGGTCGGCATCAATCTCCTACGCGAAGGGCTTGACCTGCCGGAGGTGGCTCTGGTTGCGGTACTGGATGCCGACAAGGAAGGTTTCCTCCGCTCCGGGACCTCGCTCATTCAAACCATCGGTCGAGCGGCCCGGAATGTCCGAGGCAAGGTCCTGCTCTATGCCGACAAGCAAACCGATTCCATCCGCTATGCGGTCAGCGAAACCGATCGGAGGCGCGCCATTCAGATCGCCTACAATGAGGAACACGGCATCGTTCCCCAGACGGTGCGTCGAGAGATTACGGATATCGTCCAGTCGTTGCGCGGCGTCGAAACTCAACCCCAAGAGGTTCGCGAACATCCATCGCCACGTTCCAAGGCCGACGTCCTCGCACTCATTCGAGAATTGGAAGACAAGATGCATACCGCTGCCGACCGGTTGGAATTCGAGCTGGCGGCGACACTGCGCGATGAAATCAGAACACTGAAGAAGGATCTATGAGCGTCATTCATATTAAGGGAGCACGCGAACACAACCTGAAGAACATCAACATCGAACTCCCCCGCGACAAGCTGATCGTGATCACCGGCATCTCGGGTTCTGGGAAGAGTTCGCTGGCCTTCGATACAATCTATGCCGAAGGGCAGCGTCGGTATGTCGAATCCCTCTCGGCCTATGCGCGGCAGTTTCTCGGTCAGATGGAGAAACCGGATGTCGATCTGATCGAAGGACTATCTCCGGCCATCTCAATCGATCAAAAGACGCGGTCGCACAATCCGCGTTCCACCGTGGGAACCGTCACTGAGATCTACGATTACTTGCGGCTCCTCTTTGCACGCATCGGTCATCCGCACTGTCCGCAATGCGGGGATCCGATCTCGCAGCAATCGGCTGAGCAGATCGTCGACATGGTGATGGGAATGCCCCAGGGCACGAAGATCCAAATCATGGCGCCCATCGTCCGAGGACGAAAGGGCGAGTACAAGAAAACGTTCGACGAGATTCGACAAGAGGGCTTCAGCCGAGTTCGAGTGGATGGCGTCATTCGCACGCTCTACGAAGAAATCGAATTGGCCAAGCAACAGAAGCACACGATCGAGATCGTCGTCGATCGAATGGTTGTTGAAGCTGCCAAGCGATCGCGCATCGCCGACTCCATCGAGACCGCGCTCAAGCACGGAGGTGGCCTCGTTAACATCGGCACAGACGAAGGAGAGCACCTCTACTCCGAGCACTATGCGTGCATCAACTGCAGCATCAGCTATGAGGAACTATCGCCCCGCATGTTCTCGTTCAACAGTCCGTTCGGCGCCTGTCCCACCTGCAGCGGATTGGGGTATCGCAAGGAAATCGATCCGGATGCCATCATCGACAAGCGCAAGGGCGTGATGAATGGCGGCATCATTCCATTCGCCAATTCGTCCAGCGCTTGGTACAAGTCGCAGATGACGGCGCTCGCAGCGTTGCTTGATATCGGACTGGAACAGCCGTTGGGGGAGATTGCAAAGAAGAAGCTCGATGTCATCCTCTACGGAACGGGGAAGAAGAACCTGACGTTTCACTACAAGTCACCCTCAGGGTACGAGCGAACGGTTGAACGACCATTCCGAGGGATGGTGCCGGCCATGGAACGCTGGTACGAGCAAACAAGTTCCGATCATTGGCGCAAGGAGCTTGAGCAGTATCTCTCCACACTCCCCTGCCCCGACTGCCACGGCGCTCGCCTCAAGCCCGAAATCCTCGCTGTCACGGTCGACGGACTGAACATCCATCAAGTGACTGCCCTCTCCATCCGGGCCGCACTCACTTTTTTCGAGAATCTGACGCTCTCCACGAGAGAGGAAATGATCGCTGTTCAGATCCTCAAGGAAATCACCGCCCGGCTGGGCTTCATGGTGTCCGTCGGACTGGACTACCTGACCTTGGATCGGCAAGCGGGAACGCTGGCCGGCGGAGAAGCGCAGCGGATTCGACTGGCGACCCAAATCGGCTCCCAGCTTACCGGCGTGCTCTACGTTCTTGATGAACCGTCCATCGGACTCCATCAGAGAGACAATCGCCGGCTGTTGAGGACGCTCAAAGGACTTCGCGATCTCGGAAATACCGTCATCGTCGTTGAGCATGACGAGGAAACAATGCGCGAGTCCGATTTCTTGCTCGATCTTGGCCCCGGCGCGGGCATTCACGGAGGCCGAGTTGTCGTGTCGGGGACTCCCGAAGATGTCGAGCGCTGCGCCAAATCGCTGACCGGCCAATACTTATCGGGCAAGCTGGCCATCCCCATTCCCGCGACCCGGCGTCAGGGGAATGGCCACAAGCTGAAGGTCCTCGGAGCATCCGAGCACAATCTCCGAGACATCGATGTGGAGTTCCCGCTCGGACGATTCGTCTGTGTCACCGGCGTATCGGGCTCCGGCAAGAGCACGCTGGTCGAGGACATTCTCTATCGCGGGGTCGCGCACGAGCTCCATCTGGCCGCTCGGCGCGCTGGCGCTCACGAGGAGATCGCCGGCATCGAGCATATCGACAAGGTTATCGAGATCGACCAGTCGCCCATCGGGCGAACGCCTCGATCCAACCCCGCCACCTACACCAAGGTTTTCGACGACATCCGTTCGCTGTTCTCCAAGACGCCGGACGCCCGGTTGCGGGCGTATGCAACCGGGCGATTCAGCTTCAATGTCAAGGGCGGTCGTTGCGAATCCTGCCAAGGTCAGGGGCAAGAAAAGATTGAGATGCACTTCCTTCCCGATATCTACGTTCCATGCGAAGTGTGCAAGGGCACGCGCTATAACCGAGAAACTCTCCAAGTGAAATACAAGGGAAAGTCGATCGCCGATGTCCTTGCCATGTCCGTTGAAGAAGCCCTGTCCTTCTTCGAGAACGTCCCGCGCATCAAACGCCGGCTTCAGACACTGCATGACGTGGGACTGACCTACATCACGCTCGGCCAACCGGCCACCGAGCTCTCGGGGGGAGAGGCGCAACGCATCAAGCTGGCCAAAGAACTCTCCAGACGCTCGACAGGGAAAACGCTCTATATCCTCGATGAACCGACCACCGGACTCCATGCCGCGGATGTTCACAAGCTCCTCGATGTTCTCCATCGGCTGGTGGAGTCCGGGAATACAGCCATCGTCATCGAGCACAACCTCGATGTCATCAAGACAGCGGATTGGATCATCGATCTGGGGCCAGAGGGAGGCGATGGCGGGGGCATGATCATCGCCACAGGAACACCGGAGGACATCGTCGAGGTCGAGGAATCTCATACGGGAGCCTTCCTTGGCCGGGTGCTTGAGCTGCCCGCCATGAGCGAGTCGACATCGTCCGCACGCTAGACCGCACCCGCTTCAAGAGGAGAACCATGCGCAAACGACCGGCCGCCTTGCTCATTGGAGCCATCCTGCTGCTCTTCTGTGTCGCCGTCTCGGGTTCATCGAGAACCCATCACGGCTATTACACGTGCCTTCCCGGCACGTTAACCGCGCTCGTTCTGACGAACGCATCGGAGTATGCCTCCGACGAGGCTTTCACCGTGACCGTGTTCGATGCACACGGCGTTCCGATGGTCTCGATCACCGACAGTTTGGACACCTATCAATCGAAGGTGCTTTTCCTCAACGACCACATTCCCGAGATCGACGAGTTTTGCTGGGGATCCATCAACATCGAGTCTGAACTTCTGCTCCAAGTCGGCCTTTGGCTGGGCACCGAAGCCGAATGGGTCTCGGTCAGCAACCTTAGCGCGAAAACCTTATCCACGGACGGCTATGATGTCGTCTACTTCTGGTACGGCGCCAATTACGCCAACACAGCCAACCGAAGAACGGGGATTGGATTGGTCAATCCCGGTGGCGAAACCGTTCATGGCACAACGTACGTCTACGATGCATCAGGGACGCTTCAAAGCCACAGCGATTTCGAACTCGCACCTCATCAGTCGTTGTATTTCAAGCCTGAGACCATCTTTCCGATTGATGGCGAGATGTGGGGGCTCATTGATGTACGCGCCTCCGCGCCCATTGTCGTCGCTGCCGAGTATTTCGATGCGAACGATCGGCTGATTGACGTGGATATCATCGATAGCGTCTACTATCTGCAGGTTCAAACCACAGAAAACGGGGACTCGCCATGAGTCCCCGTCATTCTTCATCAAGCAGTGAAGAAGCTAGTAGCAGCTGGCCGCTCCGATCGAGATCGGCCCTTTGGCCGTCCCGATTCCGCCACCTTCGTCGACAACGGTTA
Source organism: Candidatus Bipolaricaulota bacterium (assembly GCA_028277345.1). Classification (GTDB taxonomy): domain Bacteria; phylum Bipolaricaulota; class Bipolaricaulia; order UBA7950; family UBA9294; genus SPBW01. Next base: position 115,512 of record JANQGM010000011.1, read on the forward strand.
GCGTAATGATGTAGGTCCATGGCTTCTCATAGACGTGCGTCACGATCGCTCCGTTGCCCGTCGTGCCATCGCCGAAATCCCAGTAATAGGACACCATCTTGCCTACGGCCGGACGGGACGCGGAGGCATCCAACTCGATGGGAACCCCGACTTCTCCGGCATTGGTGCACGAGAAATTCTGGCTGGTAATGATGGCCAGGGGTTGAACGTCGCTGCCGCAGCTGTTCGAGTTGTCATCCCCACACTGACTCTGACCGGGCTGAACGTTCATATTCAAATGCGTTTGGGACGCTTCACCGGAATCATCGGTGACCGTCAGGGTAACGACGTAATAGCCGCCCTGAATGTAGGTATGCTCAGCTACCTTTCCGGTGCCGGTCTGGCCGTCTCCGAATGCCCAGTGATAGGACACGATGTTGCCTTGCAAATCATGCGATCCCTCCGCCGTGAAAATCACGACATTGCCGGGAAGTGGAGCTTCGTTATTGACGGATGCCACAGCAATTGGAGGCGCATCCGTGACGACGATGGCGAGTTGTTGCGATCCAACGGCGCCTTCGTCATCGATGACCGTCAGCTTCACGAGATACGTCCCGGGGTGTGCGAAGGTATGTGTCGTCGTCTGATCGAGCGCGGACTGCGTGTCCATGGGATCGCCGAAATTCCAACGGTACTCCACAATCGTTCCATCATCCTTGGAGTACTGTCCATTGAAGTTCACGTTGAGTGGCGCGCTGCCTTCCCTTGGTGAGGCTTGAATCACAGCTTCAGGATGCTCGTTGACAATGTCATCGAGGATCGTCTCCAACACACATCCGGACAGGAACAGAGGCGCAGCGACAAGCGCCATCACCATCAGGCCTCGTAATCGTTTTACTCGCATGACCATGGCACATCTCCTGTAATGTCGGCATTGCACGGCTGCCCTCCGATGACCTTGATCTGCTCGATACACGTTGAGCTATCGCCATCGTTATCCGTAACCGTGAGAACGACGTTGTAGGTTCCCGGCCACAACCAGCGATACTCGACGATTTGGCCTTCGGCTTCGTTGCCATCTCCGAAATTCCAGCGATAGGTCACGACCTCACCATCGTCGCTTGACTGCGCACCGTCGAAGGTGATCCACTCCGAGGCGCTTACGACAAGATCCTCATCCATCGTACTTCGCGGCGAGTAGGAGAACTCAGCCGTCGGGAGTGGATTCAAGGCACGGATACTGGCAGAGACGCTATCCGTGCGTCCCTCCGAGTCAAAAACCGTCAGCGTCACTTCATAGACGCCGTCACGCTCGTAGACATGGTCAACGACAGGTCCTGAATCGGTTCCACCGTCGCCGAATGTCCAGAGGTAGGACACGATCTCTCCTTCCGGATTGTAAGAGAGCGTTCCATCGAAGCTGGCGGTGAACGGAATCACATGCTGTGCTTCGGACGCCGTAAACATGGCCTTCGGTTCCGTAAGTTGTACTTGCAAACATCCAGACATCGACATCGCCAAGAGACCGATCGTGACGAGTGCACCCATCCATTTTCCCCGCTTCATTGCAACGACTCCTTTCCTCCATCAAGAGAGAGGTCGATATTGATCGAAAAGGTAAACATCACGGCAAGACCGTTGAGACTGAGCGATTCAGCGCTCCCATCGCCATCGAGATCCAAAGGGATATCAAGCGAAGTCGTCAGCGAATCAACGGTTCCCGTGTGATAAAGAACATGCGTCCCCACGGTCAGCCACTCCACGATGGGGTAGCTGAGCGATAGCCCGGCTTCGAAGCCCAAAGCGCCGCCCGTATAGCGGTCATCCCCCTCGGGCGGAAGCCCGGCGATGATGTCCGGATATTCCTCCGGCACCTGGAAGACGACCTTGTGGTCGAAGATGGTGTGGAAATAGCCTATCCCTCCGAACGCGCCCAAGCGGATGCCGAGATCAACGAAGGTCACATCTCCACCGAGGACAAGGCCAAGAATATGCGAACGATAGGAGATATCGATCTGGGAGATCTCGTTTCCTTGGTAAAACCCGATCGTGTCACTCGACGCTCGCGTATATTCCACGTGCGCGCCCAAAGCGAACCAATCGGTCAATCGATAGCGTTCAGAAGCAAAGAGCGACCACCCCGTGCCCATATCGGACAAGGGAACAATGGTTCCGGAGACATCGGGGTGAACCTCAAATGTCTCATTCAGATGTTCGATCAGCGTGTTCAACGTGGTGATCGATTCGTTGAATGAATCCAATGAAGTAAACGACGGACCGACCCCGAGACCCAACTCGAGTGGTCCTGCCACCGCAGTGCCCCCTACCAGGACAATTCCTATAAGTACAGACGCTAGCCCTTTCATCGCTTCCCCCTCTAAGGTCCGATGAGCCGGGCCAGACGTGCCTCTCGCAGCTATCGAGAGACGCGTCCACCACCCGGTACCCAGACGATAGGCGCTGAGGGCACCGTCTCGAAGCGCATCGAGGGCGTCTTCAACCGACCTGTTTCAGGGGGATGCGGGACTTACGTCCCAACGAGGCAAGACCGAAGTATGGACAGTGCGGCATCGATGTCTGCGGTCGTCACATCGAGGTGGGTCACCATCCGCATCTGAAGGCCGTCGCTTCCAAGTGCGTGAGCCCAAACCCCACAGGCTTTCAACTCGCGGGATAGGTCAACGGCATTGAACCCCGGGCGACCAAGCCCATCGCCGTCAACCGTGAAGTAGACAAGGTTCGTCCACGCGCCGCGCAAAGGGGGCGACGCTTGCGCGCAGGCAAGCCCCGGAATCTCGGAAATCCCGCGCGCCAGGTGGAGCGCGTTCGCATGATCGTCGGCCAGGCGATCGAGATGATGGTCAAGCGCGTACAGCCCGGCGGCCGCCAGAATGCCGACCTGCCGCATCCCGCCGCCGAGCATCTTTCGGATTCGAAGGGCGTCTCGGATAAAGTCTTTCGGCCCGCACAAGACCGAGCCCACGGGAGCCCCCAGTCCTTTGGAGAGGCAGACGGTTACTGAATCGAACATCGCCGTCAGATCGGCGGGGGAGCGACTCAAGCCAACGGCCGCGTTGAAGAGCCGTGCGCCATCCAAATGGATCACGAGCCCATTGGCTCGAGCGATATCCGCGACTTGTCGGCAGTACTCGGCCGTCAGGGCAATGCCTCCGCACCGATTGTGCGTGTTCTCCAGCACAATCATGCGTGACAGGGGGTCGTGCGGGTTCTCGGGGTCCCGCATGGCAAGGCGGACGCGCTCCAGATCGAGCGTGCCATCCTCTAGATTGGGAAGAAGGTGGGAGTGAAGGCTTCCGAGTGCCGCGCTCCCTCCAGCCTCATAGAGAAAGGTATGCGATAAATCGCCGAGAATGATCTCGTCTCCGCGCCCAGCGTGCGCCAACAGAGCCACCAAATTCCCCATGGTCCCTGACGCGACGAAGAGTCCGGCTTCTTTGCCAAGAAGGTCGGCCATGCGCTCTTCTAATACGCGTACCGTCGGATCTTCGCCATACACGTCATCTCCGACCACCGCGCGTGCCATAGCCGCTCGCATGGCGTCTGTGGGGCGGGTTACAGTGTCGGATCGAAGATCGATGGTTTGCATGGGCTCCTCCTGCTCACAGTTAGTGCGTCCATCCGTTGAAGCCGACCAGGGGTACAAACCGGCAGGCACACAACGTCTCAACAGTCATTTGTTGCGGATGGTACACGATCCGTACCATTTCCTGAATAGTCCGTCGCCCGACAGAGCCGACGAAACTGCCGCCATCTCTCAGTTGCGCGAGTAACGGTGCCGGCGCCTCGGGGAGACTGCCCGTCGCCAGGATGTGGTCGAAGGGCGCGGCTTCCGGCCATCCCATCGTTCCGTCGGCGCAGCGATAGTTGATGTTTCGATAACCCAAGCCGTGCAAGAGAGCCTTCGCATCGCACTGCAGCGAGGCATCGCGCTCGATCGTCCACACTCGCGCACCAAGTTCACCGAGAATGGCGGTCTGATATCCTGACCCTGTTCCGATTTCAAGCACGCGCGCACCCTTGCTTACAGCCAGCGCCGCCGTCATGAGCGCGACGATATAGGGCTGAGAGATTGTCTGACCGTTGCCAATCGGGAGCGGAGCGTCAGCATAGGCGTTCAGCCGGTGCTCGTAGGGCACGAATTCATGTCGCGGTACAGCTCGAAATGCTTCCAGAAGACGATCATCCCGAATCCCACGAGCGCGCAGATCGAGAGCAATCATTCTCTCCAGGTCATCTCGCCAGTGTCGTTGCATGCTTGCCTCGCTCAACGTCGAATCAAGGCATCTCGGCTATTCGTCCGTCGGCTCCTCGAAATAGTCGGCGATGATCTGCTGAGCTTTGGAGGCGTCGCGGGAACGCACCATGATACGGACCTCCGCCATGCCATCGACGACCATGGGGAAAATGCCGGGTGGCGACTGTGCCATTCGAACAACGGGAATGTCGAAATCCTCCAACAACGAAGTAATCATGAGTGCCTTGGGGTCGCCCCAGACCTTGTGAACCAACACAAGATCGGCATCCAATTCGGCATCTTCTTCGTCCTGCTGGTCGAGAAGATAATGGGCGATCGTGATCGCTTGACTGGTGTGCAGCGCGCGCGCGCCCAGCGAAAGGCGAGGCAACTCAGCCAAGACCCTCTGATCCGTCTCTGAAAACTCCATATGATCGGAAAGGATGAATGCCGGATCCGACGGGAAGATGAAGTCCGCCGCTGGCACGCCCTCTTCATGAAGCACGATCGGAGAAGCGCCCACACGGATGAACTCATCGACAACTTGGCTCAGATCGCACCGCTCGATCTCGACACCCGGCGTACTTCTCGTCTTGCCCTCTTCCAGCGCGACGAGTGCATGCTTGACGATGGCCGCCGTCGATCGCTCGTCCGGATTTAGTCGTTTGACATACTGCCCACTCACTCGGATGCGAATCTGATTCTGCAGCAGAAGATGCGTTTCGACATCGCGGCGAATTCCATGCGAAAGAAACAGCGTGGCGCCCAGCGCGCGACAGAGCACATCCAAACGTCCCGCAGCACCAGGAAGATCGTTGAGCGTGAAGCTCGGGTCGATGGCCGCTTTGTGTCCCAGAATCAAGAATCGTTTCATAGGGCGAGTCTACATCCCGCGCGATTCCCGATCAATCCACTCTACCTGAACGACTCCCTATGTCGATCCGTGCGGGGACGTATGCTGAGCGAACAGGTGATCGGTTTCCCCTTCCACGTGGTCGGGCAACGTGTCGATCTGCCCGGAAGCGAAGTAGGGTCTTAGCAAACGTCTGAACGACGTTGGATGGACACACTATGGACTGGACGAAACGATCATCGAGGGGGAGACCATCGTGAATGCTCGATACCTACTCATAAGCCTTATCCTTTTGCTTAGCACCATCGCTGTTTATGGTGATGGGTTCACTGGAAGCTGGGACGCCGAGATTGGCATCTCTCCCCAATTAGCCGCTCCGTTTCATTCTTTCCAGTCCACATTGGATGTAGGTTTGAGCCTGAGTTTCGTCACCGTGTCCAGCATCTCCGATTTCTTGTTCGAAGGATGGCTTTGGCAGGAATTCGATCTGGAAGCCGATTTCACCATTCTGCATTTCGAAGGGCAAATGCTGTTCGATCCTCAGTCGGGATCGTTCCTTTACACGCAGGGGTACTTGAGCATCGACCTGGGGTTGATCTACTTCGGCGTTCATGCTGCCGCCATCGGAGCCACGCAAAGCGAGTCCGCCAATCATGGGTGGGTCTTCACCATCGGCGGCGATATTCTGCCGGGCATGGTCAGCTTCGAAAGCAACACGTTCTTTGGCGCCGACCTATCAGGCATCACGTTTCATTCTGGATCCTCACAAACCGATTCCTCGTTGATTTCGAAGACCTTCCTGACGGATCCAACGATCGATACGCTCCCACTGACGTTCTCAGGCCAGGAATTCCGCTTCCAAGCACTGGCCTTCGGGTGCGCAGAGATCGATGCCCTAACAACCTTCACAAAGACGGGATTCGAGAGCCAAGAGATCGAACTGACATTCCTGAATCTGTTTGGATTGCCCATGCAGATGACATTCGATTTCATTTACACCCTCCAAACCAAGAGCTATACGTTCACACCATCATTACAAACGGACTTCGGCTGCCTGTCCATCTACACAAATCTGCTTCGCACAGGCAACGCCATCACGGGGGTTGAGATCTATGGACTGGCGTTTGAATTCACCATTGCAGGAGCCACGCTGACCAGCATCTCCAATCTCAATACCTCGGACTACGTAATCACAACGCCAGCCTTTGGCCTCCTCGTCGAATCAGAGGCAGTGGCCATTGCCGAAGGCCACCTCTACTATCCGCAAGATTATTGGCAGATTGTCTCGCTTGATGTCGATATCCCGCCCTACGGCAGTGGATTCTCATTCGAGGTCGATACGTTCTTCAGCACCTCGACCGGCCTGTTATTCGACTGGGCGCAGAGTACGATGGGCGTCACCCTTGCCCTGGGATCGACTATTGAGGCTACCAGCGAGATCACCGTCGATACGACCGGCTTCAAGGAATGGCGGCTGAGCGCCAAGGTTTCCTGGTAGGTGCGGGTATCCCCCGAAAGAAGGGTTCATAGAAAACCGAAATCCAATCTCACATCGATCGGCAATAGAAAAAGAGACGTACATTGACGTCTCCATTTGGTGGAGGCGAGCGGATTCGAACCGCCAACCTCTGCGTTGCGAACGCAGCGCTCTCCCGATTAGAGCTACGCCCCCAAACAAAGAAAAAACTCTAGCGGCGCAGGGACTCGAACCCCGAACCTTTCGGATATGAGCCGAACGCTCTAACCAGTTGAGCTACGCCGCCCTGATGTCTGGTTGCGGGGGCCGGATTCGAACCGGCAACCTCCGGGTTATGAGCCCGACGAGCTTCCTGATTGCTCCACCCCGCGTCGTCTTCTTCTGCCGGGAGCGGGAGTCGAACCCGCACGAGGTTAACCCTCAAAGGATTTTAAGTCCCTTGCGTCTGCCAATTCCGCCATCCCGGCGTTGTTTTCGACTTCCCGGCAATACTGTTCTGGAGCGGGAAAGGAGATTCGAACTCCCGACCCCTGCCTTGGCAAGGCAGTGCTCTACCGCTGAGCTATTCCCGCAGAGAACGAGGCTGATTGTAGCCTCCAACCAAATCCCTTTCAACTGCGAAGGGCGGGATTCGAACCCGCACGCCCGAAGGCACTAGCTCCTAAGGCTAGCGCGTCTGCCAATTCCGCCACCCTCGCGATGGAAAAAGCGTATCCGGCAAGGTGCGGCGGGTCAAGAAAAAACGAAGTGGAGGCATCGCCCCCACTTCAGTCTGCATCAGCTAATCAGCTATCTAAGGGCAGGTTGAGCAGCCCGAATTGCAGGTCGAACATCCCCACTGGAAAAGCGGGAAACCACACGTCGTGCAATCATCGACAAAGACCAATGAGGTGCGGCACGAGCAGTTGGTGATGGTCGATACATCCTGACACACGCAGGACACGCAAGACGACCTGCACCAGGTGCACGCGCACGGGTCCTTGATCGAGAAACACTTCGACAGCGTTCCCACGGAGGTATCCACGACCAACCGATATTGCCCCGCGATCACGGCCATTCCGTTGATATCCGTCTGTAGCCAACTTCCTTGCCAGATGGATGCGGAAACGGGCGCGTCGTGAATCACCGAGTAGACGACTTGCCCCGCCGTCGTCTCGATACGCCAACCTAGCACGAGCGACTCTTCACACGCGCAACATCCCCACCACCATGTTGAGGAATCCTGAACCTTGAATCGGATTTCGTCCCCCAAATCGTAGCTCGTCCCAAAGAGAGACGACGCCCATGCAGCGGGTCCAACAAGCAATGTAACAAGCAAAACAGCCCAGCCAATCCTTACCCACGTTGAACGCACAGCGCTCACCTCCAGTACCAAGTACATACTATACACACGACTGAGGGATTGGTGTCATGCACATTACATCCGACCCGATAGCGCAGGTGCACGGAGCCGATCATCGTTTGCATCAGCGTGCAAATTCTCGATACCCTTGCAGCAGGAGGTGTTGCGCATGACGCGTAAGGAATTGACAGATAAGCTCTCTATTTACATTCCACAAGGAAAGATCGAGAGTCAACCGGTTGAGCGCTTGATGGATTTGGGAAAGCAGAAGGATCGCTCGGTCAACTATCTTGTTGTCGAGGCCATTCTGGAATACCTGGATAACGAAGAAGCTCGCAACTAACTCAGCGGCCACGCGTAGGAGATTCCTTGGCCTAGCGAAAACGTAGGCCGATCCCCTGCACGTGGCCTTTGTCTCTGTATCTTCACTCATTCCCTTCGTTCGAAAGGACCGCAAGAATGAGCTACTCATCTCCATCCCCAGCGGAACTGAAGGATCTGTCGTTCTTCGACCGCTCTGTTGACGACACCCTTGCCGTATTAGCAACGACCCAAGATTGGGGACTCTCGCGTCAAACCGCTCAAGAGCGGTTGATCCACTATGGAGCGAATCAGCTTGCCGCGAAAAAGACGCCCTCCTTTCTGTTGACCTTTCTTCGCCAAATGAAGGGCTTCTTGATCCTCATTCTTGTCCTGGCCGTCGTTATCTCGGCACTTGTCGGCGATTGGATCGAAGCCGCCGTCATTCTCGCCATCATCCTGCTCAACGCCCTGGTGGGAACGATTCAGGAACGACGTGCGGAACGTGCGCTCCAAAGTCTGAAGGCGCTGGCTGCGCCCGAGGCCCGCGTGCTCCGAGATGGGAACATCCAAATGATCCCCGCGCGCGAACTTGTCCCCGGCGATGTGGTCTCCCTTGAGGCCGGAGCCGTCGTGCCCGCCGATCTGCGCTTGATCGACGCCTCGCGCCTTCAAGTCGACGAAGCCTCGCTCACCGGCGAAGCCGTTCCCGTCGACAAGGATGCCTCCGTGCGCCTCGATGCAACGGCCCAGCTTGGCGATCATCTCAACTGCGCCTATGCAAGCACACGTGTGACCTATGGGCGAGGCCTCGGCGTGGTCACTGCAACCGGGCAGCAAACCCAGGTCGGACGCATCGCCACACTCTTGGATGCGCCTGAGGACGCCCCGCCGCTTCAACAGAAACTGGAGACCTTCGGACGCGTGATGGGTGGAATCGTTCTCATCATCTGTGGGTTTCTCTTCATCGTCGGCATCGTCCGCAACGCAGAGTTGTCGACGTTGTTCTCACAGGGGTTTGCCGTATTCTGGAGCCAGCAGCAAGAGACCGTTCTCGGCCTGTTGCTCGTCGCGGTGAGCTTGGCCGTCGCCGCCGTTCCCGAAGGGTTGCCCGCCGTCGTCACAATGACGCTGGCTCTGGGAACTCAACGCATGCTCGCTCGCAACACCTTGGTACGCCATCTCCCCTCGGTAGAGACGCTGGGTTCTGCCACTGTCATTTGCACCGACAAGACCGGAACCTTGACGCAAAACCGAATGACGGTCACCGAGATTTGGACGACTCAAGGCGTCCACGATCCGCAAGACGCTCCGTTGGATGCATCGCACCGATCGCCGGTGCTGGACAAGGTCCTGCTGATCGGCTTGTCCTGCAACGACGCCGAAATATCCGTTGACGAAGAAGCCGGCTTTGTCGGCGACCCGACGGAAGGCGCACTACTCCTCGTAGCTCAAAATGCAGGAGTCACGTCCAAGATCGCGAGGACCGCCGAGATCCCGTTCGATTCGAAGCGGAAGCGAATGACGACACTCCATTCGGCTGAGCAGGCGTCCCCCTTCGACCTTCCCGATGGCCGATCAGTGGCGTTCGTCAAGGGAGCTGGCGATGGGATGCTGCCGCTCTGCTCGATGATCGAATCGAACGAGGGCCTTCAGCCTCTGACCAGCGAGCATCGCGCCGCCATCCAGTCGGCCAACGACGCTCTCGGAGAAAAGGGACTTCGCGTTTTGTGCATGGCCTATCGTCCGCTGGACAGCATCGCCATTGATCCCACGGCTGAGGAGATCGAACGCGATCTCGTATTTGCCGGTCTCGTCGCGATGCAAGACCCGCCGCGCCCGGAAGTGGCGGCCGCTGTCGAAACAGCGTCTCGCGCCGGGCTCCGCTCCATCATGATCACCGGAGACCATGCCGCCACAGCCGCTGCGATCGCTCAGCAAATCGGAATTCTGAGACCGAACGGACAGGTCGTCGAGGGGCACGAACTGGAAGCGATGTCCGACGAATCCCTGAAGGAACGCATCGTGGGCATCGACGTGTTCGCGCGTGTCTCTCCTCATCACAAGGTCCGCATCGTCGAAGCGTTGAAGGTGCAAGGCCACATCGTGGCCATGACCGGAGACGGCGTCAATGACGCACCGGCATTGAAGAATGCGGATATCGGAATCGCCATGGGCATTACAGGCACCGATGTTGCCAAGGAATCCGCGGATATGGTTCTCGTGGACGACAACTACGCCTCCATCATTTCCGCCATTGAGCAGGGGCGGATTGTCTACGACAACATCCGCAAGACGGTGTTCTACTTGCTGACATGCAATTTCGCGGAGATCGGTATTCTGCTTGTGGCGACGCTGCTTGGATGGCCGCCGCCGCTCACCGCCATTCAATTGCTGTGGCTGAACCTCGTAACCGACGGAGCACCCGCCCTCGCCTTGGCCATGGAGCGCGCTGAGCCCAACATCATGCAGCGCCCGCCGCGTCCCACCGACCAGCCCATCATCGATCGCCGGATGCTTCGCGGCTTCCTCGTTCAATCGACAGCACTGGCTGGAAGCGTGTTGAGCGTCTTTGTTATCGCGCTTCAGAGCGCGTGGTCCACGCTGGCGGGAACGCTCGCCTTCGTCACGCTCGTATTGGCGGAACTCTTTCGCGCCTACAGTGTGCGCTCCGAAGATACGCCTCTGCTCTCGTCGGACGGGTCCGGCAATCGGTGGATGCATATCGCCGTGCTAACATCCGGCGTTCTCTTGCTGCTCGTGCTTTACGTTCCCCCGTTTCAGCACCTGTTTGAGGTGCAGGGCTTGCGGCTCAGCCATTGGGGGCTCGTACTGCCCTTTGCTCTGATCGCGATGCTGGCCACCGAATCGAGAAAACTCGTGCAGCGCGCCTGGCAAGCGCGCAAATCATGACGACGGCCCCGAATCACACCGTTGAAATCCCATCGATTGAGAACCCCGGAGGGTGGAATGAATCAACAGGGCATCAGGAAGCGTCAGCAGCAAATGGAGAAGGGCGAACTAACCAGCCTCCAGTTGGTGGATCAGTATCTTGAGCGTATCGATGCCATCGACAGAGGAGAAAAGGGGATTCACGCGATCCTTGAACTCAACCCTGACGCAAGGGATACCGCCGTGATGCTGGACGCCGAGCGTGCACAAGGAACCGTCAGAGGTCCTTTGCACGGCATTCCCGTCGTCCTCAAGGCTAACATTGACACAGCGGACCGCATGGCGACAACCGCCGGATCGCTGGCTCTTGAGGGGAACCACCCCGACAAGGATGCGTTCCTAGTCTCTCAGCTTCGCGCAGCCGGCGCTGTGATTCTCGGGAAGGCCAATCTCTCGGAATGGGCGAATTTCCGAGGCAAGCGATCGATCAGCGGCTGGAGCGGCCTCGGTGGCCAAACGCGCAACCCACATGATTTGCAACGCTCTCCGTGTGGGTCCAGCTCGGGTTCAGCCGCCGCCGTGGCCGCCGAACTTTGTACGATCGCTGTTGGCACGGAAACCGATGGATCGATCGTTTGTCCCGCTCAGACCTGCGGAGTCGTCGGCATCAAACCCACGCTAGGGTTGATTAGCCGCTCAGGCATCATCCCGATCGCTCACAGCCAAGATACGGCAGGGCCGATGGCACGACACGTGGAAGACGCGGCTCACCTACTCACGATCCTTGCAGCAGAAGATCCGCTGGACTCCGCAACCGTCCATATTCCCATCGATCGGAACGTCGATTTCGGCCACGGCTTGACGCCGACGGCGCTTCGCGGAGCCCGACTGGGCGTGGTACGCTCTTACTTCGGCGTCCATCCTAAGATCGACCGACTGATGGAACCGGCTCTCGATCGCCTGAGGGACCTCGGGGCGGAGCTTGTAGATCCTGTTGAAATCAGTACCGACGGGCAATGGAGCGAGAGTGAATTCGAAGTCCTCCTCTACGAGTTCAAACACGATCTCAATGCTTATTTATCCGCGCTTGGCCCTAATGCGCCGATGAAAAACCTCGCGGACATCATCGACTTCAATCGAAGACATGCTCAACAAACGATGCCTCACTTCGGCCAGGAGTTGATGGAAATGGCTGAAGCAAAAGGCCCGCTGACCGAGCCCGCCTATCTGAAGGCCCTTGCCACCAACCATCGCCTGACTCAAGCAGAAGGGATTGATGCCGTCCTGGAAACGCATCGACTCGATGCGCTCGTCGCGCCAACAGGTGGTCCTGCCTGGCTGATCGACACCGTTCTCGGCGATGTTTGGGTCGGTGGAAGATGTTCATCCGCCCCTGCTGTCGCTGGCTATCCTCACATCACGATTCCTGCGGGAGACATCGACGGCCTTCCCGTTGGGATCTCCTTCATGTCAACGGCATGGACGGATGCCCGCTTGATACAGTACGCCTTTGCACTGGAGCAAACGCTCATCCCTTGATTAATGCAGACTCTCAATCAGATTGTCGACCCATCGTACCGAGACTAGGGAATCCCTTCAGGCAACGCAAGAATCCAAATATCGGCTGCCGGCCATTCGAAGACCGTGAACGCAATACGAGCACCGTCGGGAGACCATGCCGGATGCGTTTCATTACCAGGACCATGGGTCAGTTGCGAGAGCATGCCATCGTCGAGTGACAACAGCCAAAGGTCATCATTGCCTTGCCCGGCGCGATCGGAGACGAATATGATGTGGGAACCATCCGGCGACCAGCACGCACGATCATCGTAGCCGGGCGAATCGGTCAGTTGCTGGATGTGGCCGTCGGCAAGCGTGATGACGTAGAGCTCCTCATTGCCTGTTCGGTTTGACGTATAGGCAATCTGAGTCCCATCCGGCGACCACGTGGGGTGCCACGCTTCTTCTCCACGAGGCGTCAGCCGCTCCGCCTGGCCACCTGAGATCGGCATCAGATAAAGCTCGCGCTGAGAATAGCAAACCTGTTCACCATCCGGCGACCAGCTAGGATGAATCTGGTTTCCGGGTATCGCGAGCAGTTCACGCGTCTGTGAGCTTTCCAATGTATGAATGTACAGATCAAATGGAGGCTGAAGATCGTTGACATAGGCATCAAAAACAATGTGGGCGCCATCCGGCGACCAACAGAATGACAAATCGCCGTTTTTCTCCACGGGGACATGTACGCTGTCTCCCCCTTGCACGGGTTGAAGCCACAAGGAACTCTGGGTGCCAGCGTTTCGTGTGTAAGCAATCCAGGTCCCATCCGGTGACCACCGTGGATGATAGGCCCGTTCCTCCAAGTTCGTAAACCGCTCAGTGGGATGGGGAGAGATTGCCCCTGCCGCCTCGTCCTGAGCATTCGCACCGAGTCCTACGGATATCACGCACACCCACAGTAAAACCAATTGTTTTCGTTTCATCTCACATCCTACCATAACAATCGGCGCCTCATCCTCAACGCGGCTTAGAGCTGTCGCACGGCAGCGGCCAGCGAAACACCCGGCTCGAAGACGTAACCGCAGTCTGCCAATCCCGATTCCAATGCGCCCAGCGCCGCCAGGATATCGCCGGGACGTACTGCGCCCATGTGTCCGACACGGAAGTACTCGGACTTGATATCGGGATGGAGTCCGCCTGCCACAATCACACCGGCACGCTTGATCTCAGGGAGCAGGGAAGCCGCATCAATCCCCTTCGGATATCGGCATGCCGTCAGCATGTTGGCTCGATAATCGCCGTCTTCGGCAACATGCGTGAGCCCCAACACATCGACACCTGCCCGAAATGCGGCGGCCAATCGCTCGTGTCTGGAGAATCGCGCCGGCATGCCTTCAGCCGCCAACTGTTGCAAACCCACATCGAGCGCGGCGATGAGATTCACCGCCGGCGTTCCGAAGTAGCTTGGCTTTCGGGCCACGTACGCTGTCATGATCGGCAACCACTTGGCCCAATCGGCGTAATAACTTCGAACCGGCGTTTTGCGAGCGGAAAAGGCGTCCATCGCCCGCTGACTGGCCACCAACAAGGCCAATCCCGGAGGGACGCCGATCGCTTTCTGTGACGCCGTCAAGACAACGTCCAGTCCCCACTCCTCTTGCCGGATTTCCTCGCCCGCCACTGAACACACCCCATCGACAACAGACAGCACGTTGTAGCGCCGACACAGCATGCCGATCGCTTCGATGGGCATGCGGACGGCGGTTGAGGTATCGACATGCGTCACCGTCAATAGCTTGTACGATCCCTTTGCGAGCGCGTCCTCAATGTCCTCGTGCGGCACGATGCAGCCCAGTGGCGCACGAAGTACCGTCACCTCGGCACCGTGTCGAGTCAACAGGTCTTCGAACCGATCTCCGAAAACGCCCGTCGAGAGCACCAGCGCCCGGTCGCCTGGCTCGATAAGATTGGCTCCGGCCAGCTCCATGGCCAAGGTGCCAGACCCGGCAATGACAAACGGCTGCCCGTTCGGAGCGAGCCAAACCTCTCGCATGGTCTCTAAAGCTCGCCCGAAGGCCTCGATGAAATCGGGCGCGACATGGCTCGTCGTCGGCATGCCAAGTGCCGTCATTACTTCGGGTTCGAATTCAATGGGACCCGGGATCATCAACAGGGAACGGTCTTTCATAGCATCGGCTCCTTGAGTACGCTCACACCAAACCACTCTCGGCGAGGATCGCCTTTAATGCATGAATCTCATCGGGCTCCAGTTCACATAACGGCGCGCGAACCCGGCCGCCGGAGCGGCCTTGGAGTCCCATGGCCGCCTTGAGTCCGGCAACGCCCCAACGACGGGTGACGGCCTGATTCGCTTCGATAAGGCGGATTTGAAGCGCCTGTGCTTCATCAACGTTGCCTTCGTAGAACGCGTCTCGAATGCGCACGCACTGGGCAGGCGCCACATTGGCGAGGGCCAGGACGCCGCCGACAGCCCCCACGGCCATCGCAGGCAGCAGGAAGCTGGCCGATCCTGCTAAGAGCTGAAATTCATCGCCAAGCCGCTGATGCAATGCGCCAAACTTGGCAACGTTCCCTCCGGAATCCTTTAGGCCGATAATGTTGGGATGATCGGCCAACTCCGCAATCGTCTCGGCGTCAAGGTCGATGCCCGTGCACGCGGGCATGTTGTAGATGAGAACGGGAATTTCGCTTGCGTCCGCGACAGTATGATAATGACGTCTCAATGTAGTGCGCGTCATTCGGGCGCGATAGTAGTGTGGAGGCAACACCAGCGCCGCGTCGGCGCCGGCTGTGGCGGCCTGGCGAGTCAATTCAATCGTCTCCGCTGTCGCCGGACAGCCTGTTCCCGCGATCATCTGCCAGCCCTCAGGCAAATGCGATTCAACCCGCTCAAGAATCTCCATCCGCTCGTGAGTCTTCAAGTGAATGGCTTCACCATTTGACCCCAGAACAACCACGCCCTTCAACGCGAAGTCCTTCAGAAACGATAGATGATTCGTCAGGGCACGCACATCGAGACGTTCGTTACCGTCGAATGGAGTCGGAATCGGAGGGTAGATACCTCCCAAATCGAGCGTCGGGAATGCCATGCGCCTTCCTCCTCAAGCGAATTCCTGCACAGTCTCTTGTACGAACGAGCGCAGATCAAGCCCGCCGTCTTGACTCCGGATCAAGGCTGAGCGGCGTCGTGATGAGGAACCTCAATCACCAGCATCGCTTCGTAGACCATTTCGCGGTCTTGGTCCGTGGCCGCTTGCTCAAGCATCCATCGCAGGCTCGGCTCAACCACGCCGGCATAGGACTCCTGCCCGTTGGTTGTCACGATCAACGGCAAAGACAAATCAAACTGCCGGCCACTCAGCAACAGACGGTACTGCCCCACGTGCCGCACCTCGACATCGATCCGATTTCCGTGCGCAGCAGCTCGAATCGATGCCGTGGGCAGGTAGCGGGTGAAGACGGGATCTCCTCCGGGGATACTGCCCGACAGTTCCATCTCCTCGCCGTCACGAAGGAGCGTCACCTCAATGCGATCAAAAGGACGCTTCCCCTCCATGACCATTCCGATGTCGGCCTGTGAAAGTACGGGAACATCATCAATCCGAAGAATGCGATCCCCGTTCTTGACGCCCATGAGATGCGCGACGGATCCCGGTTCCAATCCTGCCACATCGAACTGATCGACGCCCCGGTACGCCAAGGCAGCGCCGAAGACGATTCGATCGGGCAGTTGAAGGAGGTTGAGATCGACAAACTCCGCGTTGTTGCCGACGTCAGCGATGCGATCGATTTGAACCCAGTCACACCGGCCAATCTCAGTGCTTGAGGTCTCCCAGACAAGAGTCCCTCGCGTTGGATTCCGAGCGGTTTCCTGAATGAAGGCGACGGACCGTTCTGCTTCGAGGGAGAGGAAGTCGGTATCGTGGCCTCCTGGATAGGCCGTCCAATCAAATGTCGCTCCACTGCCCACAAAGAGATCGACGTACGGCTGCACCTCTTGAGCGGGATAAAGATGATCCGCTTCGCCATTGGTCGCTCGAATCGGACGGTTCAGGAAATTGCGCGGATAAGATTGATAGGGGCCAGAACCAGCAATCGCCGGATGCCCATGAAACGAGAGCATGCCGGCCCAGGGTGTGGGATCGTGAAAGGCTTGCCAGAGGGCGCCCGATCCTCCGTCAGAGAACCCGGATACGAATACCTTGTTCTCATCCACGTTGTACTCACGCTTGATCGCCGTCAGCTGGTGACGAAGGTTTGCATGTCCGGCTACGGAAAACCAATCCGCATGGCGATCGCCGTGAGGGACAATGAGAATCCAACCAAACGCCTCGGCGTTCGTTTCCCATAGCCGCCTTCGATGGGTTAAGTACTCCGCCGCCTTCGGCTCGTTGGAGACCGCGCCATGGAGATCGAACAGAACGGGAGCAGGGAACTCCGGTGCATAGGTCGATGGCACATAAACATGGTAGGGGCGACTTCGGCCATCGATGCCCTCGATGGTACGAACTTGCCACCCCTTGGATTCTGGGGAGGGATAGCGTCGTCCGTGCCGAAGACGCTTCGCAGCTTCCTCGACAGAGAGTCCCGATTCAACGATGGCATCGATCGCCAGGATGACGGCTTCTCTGTCTTCGGCCATGAAAAAAGCGTCGAACAATGTCGCGGCATTCGTGGGAGTTCCCGTCTGGCATGCTGAGAGAAGAAAACAGCCCAAGAGAAGCAGTACGCTCATCGCAAGCCGGTATCGCATCGATGATCCCCTTTCCGGCATCCTGCCACCCCGATACCCTCGCCGGCAAGCGATTGGCCTCAGATCATCGGCCCATGACCGGGCTAAATCTTGAAGTCTCCGTTCTCGCAGAAAACGTCTCCATTGACGCGAACGACACCGCCGCGTCTCAGGTCGCACACCATGTCCCAGTGGATGGCCGAGTCGTTGACGCTTCCCGTCTCCAGGAAACCTTTCCCGAGAGCGAGGTGCACGGTTCCACCGATCTTCTCGTCGAACAAGGTGTCTCCCGTGAACCTCTGAATGCCCGGGTTGGTGCCAAAGGCAAATTCGCCGATATAGCGGGCGCCTTCATCCAACTGGAGCATTTCGTGAAGAAACGCCTCATTCTTGGCGGCCGTTGCCTTGACGACCTTCCCCTTTTCAAACCACAACCGAACATCCTCGACTTGTCGCCCGCGATAGCACGCCGGATAAGAGAAGCGGATATGGCCATCGACCGAGTTCTCGATGGGGCCGGTGAAGATCTCACCGTCAGGGAAATTCTCGCGACCGTCGCAGTTCTCCCACGTCCGGCCCTCGTAGGACAAGCGAAGGTCCGTTTCTTCGCCCAGCAAATGGATCTCGGCGCGCTCGGACAGCCAGTCTATCAGTCGTTGCTGCCTCGCGGAAACCGCCTTCCAAGCGGCAATCGGATCAGCCTTTTCAACAAGGCAGGCGCCATAGACAAAATCCTCGAACTCCCGGAGAGACATCTCCGCCGTTTGGGCCGCCGCATTCGTCGGGAACGCCGTGCCCACCCAGCGCAGTTCTTTGCTCGCCATCCGCTCGAGGAATCGATTGGTCACCGGGTGCAACGCCTTGGCTCGGCGAGCTTGTTTCGCCGGATCTACGTGGGTCAGCCGCTTCGTATTGGCGTCCGTCCAAACCGTGATGCTCGCTGCAATCGCTTCATCTGCTTGCTTGAGGAAGTCGGGATGAAAATCCAACTGCGCATCCGATGCGCAGCGATAGAACACCTCTTCCGTTTCCTCGATCCCAAGGTCAACCCACGGATGACCTCCCGACTCGAGAATAGCGCGGTAGAGTTCGACAACCAACGGCGCCCCTTCGGTTTTTGCTTGGATCTGGACCAGCTGTCCAGGCTGAAGATCGATGGAGTAGTTAACGAGAACATCGGCCACAGCCCCGATTCGTGGATCGTTCATGGGTGCTCCTTAAATGATGACGAAGAATGCGTGCAGATGGTCAATCGACACGGACTAGAAACTCACTGTATCCGAGGAGTCCATGGCTGGCAAACGAACCTGAAACGACGTTCCAACCCCCTCTTCCGATGCAACGGTAATCGTTCCCCCATGTCGCGTCACGATCTGCTGACAAATGGCGAGCCCTAAACCGCTCCCTCCGCTGGCTCGGCTTCGCGCCTTATCCGCGCGATAGAATCGCTCAAACACATGCGGCAGGTGCTCGGCAGCGATTCCGGACCCCGTATCCACGATCTCCCAGACAATATCGTGCTCCTCATGACGGCTGTCGATGCGAATCTCTCCGCCCTTATCCGTATGCCGGATAGCGTTTTCCGCCAGATTGGCGAGAACGCGTCTCAATTGCGTTTCATCCCCAAAGACAAAGAGTGGCCCCGACACGTGCGAAACATGTTCCAACGCGATGCCCTTTTCCTCGGCCAACGGATGCATGGTAAAGACGGTCTCCTCAGCCACATGGCCCATGTCAATCGGCGCGGCATCGAGCGCCTCTTCACCTGCATCGCCACGAGCCAAGGTCAGCAGCTGATCGATCAAACGTTTCATCGTTGCCGATTCGTCCACAATAATGCCAAGTGCATCGCGATAGTCATCGGCGCTTCGTTCTTTTCGAAGTGCCAGCGTCGCCTCCGCCTCGATCACGGATAAGGGTGATCGCAACTCATGGGACGCATCATCCGTGAACTGGCGCTGGCGATGGAATGCGCGTTCAAGTCGGCCAAGCATCGCATTGAAGGTGCGCGCCAATCGACCGATCTCATCATTGGAGCGAACGGACACACGACGTGAAAGATCAGCTTCTTCAATCTCTCGCGCAGCTTCTGTCAGCTGATCCACAGGTTTGAGCGCACGCCGAACAAGAAACGCGCCGCCCCCTGCGGAAAGCACGAGCGTCAATGGAATCGAGATGAGAAGAACCGCTCTCAACGCCGCCAAGGCATCACGCGTTCGATCCATGGGTTGGCCGATCACAAGAACGACAGGCGCCGTCGGAACACTTTCGTCAATCCGCATATCGCCAAGTGGCGCCTGCCCGGCCCCATCTCGAGGCGGTCCGCCAACCCCAGGCGGCAGCAAACGAGAAATGTAGAACCGAAGGAATGTCCCATCGCCCCGTTCCACCGTGTAGTAGCCCGAACGGCCGTTCAATGCGGCATCGATCCATGCGATATCGATATCATTCTCCACGAGGCGCGCCGCAATGACGCGATACCCATCGCCCTCCTCTTGGAAAAAGGCAACAAGCTCGCCGAGGCCTTCTTCGACCTGTCCTTCATTAAGTGCTGTCCGAACCTCACGGCTTCCCGCCAGTTGCTCAGCCCGCACTCTTAACGACTCGTCCTGCGAGCGCTGAAGGGTATAAGAAAGGTAGATGTACAGCGCGCTCCCAAGCGCAATAAGAAGCACGGCAAGGACCAACAGATACCATCCTGTGAACTGCACGCGCAAGCTTCGAAACGCTCTCATGCGAGCCTCATGCGATAGCCCGCCCCTCGTACCGTTTCAATTCGGCTCGGGGTATCCGGATCGTCGAGCTTCGCGCGAAGGCGCCGGATGTAGACGTCGACAAGATTGGAAACGGAATCGAAGTCATTGTTCCAGGCATGCTCCTCAATCATCCCGCGCGAGATGACGGCATCCGGGTTCCGCATGAAGTATTCGAGCACAGCGTACTCTTTGGACGTCAGTTCAATGACCCGATCCCCGCGCTGTACCCGGCGTGTGACCGTATTTAGCATTAGATCATCGATCACCAACTCGGTCGCACGCGTCGGCGCCTGTCTCCGTGTAAGAGCGCGAACGCGTGCGATGAGCTCGTCAAAGGCAAAAGGCTTGATCAAGTAGTCATCCGCCCCCGCATCCAACCCCGTGACACGATCCGGGATGGCGTCCTTGGCCGTGAGCATGAGAATCGGCACTTCCACGCCGCCTTCGCGGAGGTTCCGGCACACCGTCAACCCATCCGATTTGGGCATCATCACATCGAGGATCACAAGATCGTACGAATTGATTTCTGCGAGATACTGTCCGTCTTCTCCATCCAGGGCCGTGTCTACAGCATAGCCCTCTTCGGTCAGGCCGCGTGAAATCACAGAGCAAAGCCGTTCGTCATCATCCACAACAAGAATTCTCATGCCGCCTCCCTTGGGAAGAGAGTATAGGCCGGACATGAAACCAGGATGAACCGTGTCAATGTGCCGCTGCTGGGCCGTGCAACCGATGGGTGTGTTCCGACCGTTTTAGCGCTTTTGTCGTCGGAAAAGGAACCATCCAGCCGCAGCCAGAATAACGATCCCGCCAAGGATCCAAACAAGCAAAGGAATGCCTCCGTCCCCCGAAGAGTCGGAAGCAGTTGAGGCTTCCCCTGTCACGTCTTCGATCGATGTCTCGCTCACACGAATAATGAAGGGGGCGTCGGGGACGTTGACAATGAGCTCTCGATCGGCAAGGAGAAGCGTTTGGTCACCAAGACTAGCGGCCACATCGAAGCGCCAAAACCGATTCGCCGATCCGCTGGCAAATACCGAAACCTCATAATCACCGAGCTGCCAGTCAACCAACTCGATCGTCGCGTGCTCGTCCGCAATGACGTAGGCGACCCCCTCGATTTCGCTCTCATTCCGGCTGACGAGGTTGCCCGCCGGATCGCGCAGCTCGATCCTAACTGGACCTTCTGCCTCGAACCGAAGCGTATTCCCAGTATCCGCCTCGCTTTGGGCGACAGCTGCGATGCCCGACCACACCATGCAGATTCCCAGTGCAACCAGACCCATCCATCGAATGCGCCGGCGATATGCTTTTCGTGAGCCAGTCATGTTATGCATGTGTCACACACCCCCGCCACATTCTCCAGAAATCCACCCGTCCTGCAACACGCGCCGGATGCGTTCGCACCAAGTAGTTCACCTTAGGAATTGAGAAAAAGCGCACGACCCGGGTTGTGAGTTCCTAATCTTGATCTTCAGGCTTTGTCCAAGCACTGTGGGTAATTTTGGAGACGGATTGCACCTCAATGCCATCTTCAAGTTTCAAAAACGTAAGCCCTCTTTCAAGTACGTGATGCTCAAGTTCCCGGTTGATGAGAATCCAGCCCCAACCGATTCCCGTCCGTAATTCAACCAAATCCGGACCTTTTCGAGCGACCTCAAGCCGACGGGAATACGTGTTCTCCCAGTAGAGACAGAGAACGTATTGATCGGCAGCCCACTCCGGCATCCGGGAATCATCGATGACGGCGAGCTCCTCGGCTGCGTTCTCCCAAACCGGATGCCACCAGCTTTTCTGCCGTTCCCGATAGTCCTCAGTAAGCTGATGTTCCAGAATGAGGCCCGCGGCAGCAATCATGTCAGATTCCGATGTGCGTGAGCATCCCGCCGCCAGAGCCAAGCAAACGATCAACAGAACGAGCCCCATCGCACTGATCACCGTTGTCTTCGTGCGCCTCATTGAGCCTCACTTTCGCATGCGAATCCGCAGTCATTCAGTATGCAATCCGAGAATCCACCATTTCAAGAGCCGGGGAGGTTTTCAGCCGATCTTAAGATTCAGATTCCGATCCAAGAACAAAGCAAGAGCGCGGCCATGTTCCCATGGCCGCGCCGAAGGCGAGGAGTGATGCAGAACCAACCTCCGATGCAATCGGGACGCCAGTTGGTGCTCGGGATCGGTTGACACCGACGTCCCATGCAACGCATCACCGGGGCTAACGACCGTATCGACGATTCGAACTTCCGGGTGCCAGCCAAAGTAACGAAGTTCTCTCACTAGGTTGCGATACCGGCCGTGAGTTCCCTCATGGTGGCGCAGCTAGGCGTCGAGGGGCTGTAAAACAACCGTCATCCCGCCGTCATCAACCGCAAAGATGGCAATGATGGCTATTTTCACCTCTTTCTATTTCAGCAACGCTTGTGTGTCACATCCATGTTATTGCCGAATTCGGGCGAACCCCGTACCCTTGTTACACATCATGAAACGTCCGATACGTGTTTCTTGGCGGCAACTGGGTGTTGCAGCTTTGACCCTGATGGTTCTTAGCGGAACGATCGCGGGATTGACAGTGCATCGTGAGACCGTGAAGTCTGTGGCAGCCGTACGAATCGAGAGTCGGATCGACGCCACAGGATTCGTTCAAGCAGCAGAAGCCCTAGTCAATGCCGAGGCCCGAAACGCTTGGGTAAGCGTCAGCGCCAGGCAATCCTTTGAGCGCGCCGTGGAGATGATTCTGCTCGGCTCCGCTGCCTATGTTCAGCTAGTCCACAGCAATGCCATCGTTGTGGACTCAGTGGACGAATCCTTCGATGGGACCATCCCCTTGCGTCTATCCGGCAGCTCTGCTCTTGAAGACTCCGTCACCATCGCTTCCCGGCAAGGCCACTTGCTCGCGGATGTCATCGTCCCCATCTCGTCGTCTCCGGATAGCTATGCCCGCGTTGGATACGCGCTTGAAGCGTTGGATGACTACTTGCAGGCCATTCGGCTTGCCGGTGCCGGCCTCGCTGCCGCGTCTTTCCTGGCCTCTTGTGTTTTGCTGCTCATGATGCTGCTATGGCTCGATATTCGTGGCCATCTTCTCACACCGTTTCATGGCATCATTCACTCGATATCGTCTGTCCATACGTCGGGCCCCTTGATCCTCGACGACCGAAAGAAACAGGTTTCACTACACGGACGGACCCTGTTCCTTCCACCGAAACCCTTTCAGCTACTGGCGCTGCTGATACGTGAACAAGGGCGCGTGTTGTGTGAGGCAGAGATCGTTCAAACACTTTGGCCAGATGCGGAACTGGCCGATTCAAGGGATGTTCGCCAATGCATCTATCTGCTTCGTAAGAAACTTGACACGATCCTCGATGGCGCTGGTGCGTGCGTTGCCAATGTCAAGGGGTTTGGCTATCAATTCGATCCGGAACCTCTTGAGGAACTCGTCATGAAGCTAAAGCCGGAGACAGCCGTCAGCAGCTGACCTGTTGCTTCATGATGGGTTCGTATGATCGGGTAATCGGCGAAGCCAATCCAAGACAGCAATGCCAATCGGTGCAAGCACGAGTAGCGCCAGAATCCCCAGCAGGGGTAGCGTTCCAACTCGGAGGAACCCGAGTGATAGAACCGGAATCACGCTGACAAGCATGGTTCGTCCGGCGATGTAATGGATGCGGCGAATGTCATCCGAGTGCTGAACGATCTGTACCAGCCCGCCGATCGAGAGCATCGTGATCGCGATCATGCCTGCAAGAATCCACCGGGCTTCGGGAAGGATCTGCGTCTCGGCATGCGAGATCACGTAGGACACCGAAGCCCCAGTTCCTGCAATTCCCAGCGTCAGAAGAAGATGGAGGTACGACCATGCCACGAAGCCCTGGCGCCGGCTTCTTGGAGGCAACCCGGCCGCTGTGTCGAAGTAGATCCACCACAATCCCATAGCAATCGCGGACCCAAAACCAGCAATGCCGGACAAACTCCAGTTCAGATGATGGTGCCCCGAAACGCCGCTGATCACTCCGGCAATGACCTCCCCCAAGACGATAATCGTGAAGAGCCCCATACGCTCAGCAAGAGCCGGTGTGACCTGAGAGGATAGGTCAATCTGTACCTGGATCTCGTTTCGTGTGAAGCGAAGAATCATGATCATGGGCAGCAACAGGATCGAAATGAGGATTCCAGCACCCCAGAGCCAAAGCCGCAAGGATTCCGGAGAGATGGCGGAAGCTGCGAAAAGCACAGCCGAAACAAGAATCGATGAGGAGTAGGGGACCGAAAGTGGCCGGTGATCAGGGTCGTGCACCCCCGTCTGCCACCACAGATACGTCAGAATCAGCAGATACGCTGCATAGGATAGCGAGAATCCGACGAAGCCATGATGCAGCGGATCGTGCGCGAAGATGGCCATCGCAACAACCGCAAACATCTGAAGGAACGTCAGCACGCGCGCTCTGAAGTCATCCGACCCATGGTTCTCGTGATACAGGCTTCCGTTGAGCCACGCCCACCAGACAATCAAGAATAGAAGCACATACTCCCCAAGAGCCAGCCAGCTCATATGTGCGGAAAGACCATGCGCAACCCGCGCAATTAGAACAACAAAGACAAGATCGTAAAACAGCTCCAGATACGTGACGCGCCGTTCGTCCGGCCGATCGCGCAAGGCGCGCGGCGGATGCCAGAGATCCCGAAGTCGATGCCGCCTCTCATTCATTCGAACCCTCGTTCCCGCTCTTCTCATTCGCGGATCGGCTCTCAAGGAGCCATTCGCGTGCCGATACAACGTAATCGAAGATACGATTCTCTTGATGCGTTTCCGTCTCTGAGTACGACTCCCACATCCGGATGAGCCCATACTGGAGCTTGGAACCGATAACAAACGCCACACGGTCCGCTAGACGGCTTCTTCGCTGCTGAATGAAATCCACGTGCTGGAGCATTTCGCTGGGCGAACCACCAACGAGCATTCCATCCCTGAGATCCCAGATCTCATCCATCCCTGGCGTATGTTCTGGATGATTCAGCAGGTGTTCGGTCTCCATCTGCAGATCCGCAAGACCAACCGAGCCCCTGATCGTAACCACTGCGAGGTGATCGTTGACATTGATCTCGATCACATTGTACCTCCAGGAGCCTCTGAGCCGACTGTGAAACAGCCGTCCAGCCACTGAGACGAGTCTAAGAAACGCCGGTCCACCAACCAACCGCTGACCATGTGAATGAATCGGAAGTAGAGCGGCCAAGCGGCTGTCCTCAGACGCCGGCCCTGAATCCAAGCTCCACTACGCGATCCAGAATGCATTGATGGCCATCCCAACAAGAATGGAGAAGCCGAGCAGCACCACGACATAGGCTGCCAGCATGCGCTTCGACACGAAACTGCCCAACGCGAGCAGCGGAGTGATCCGCGTCCCTGGACCAACAATCAGAAAGGCCAATGCAGCTCCTGCGCTGACGCCATTGCTCATCAGAGTGGAAACCAGGGGGATCGTTCCGCCGCCGCATGCATAGAGCGGAATCCCGAGGACAGCCAGCGAAACAACGTTCACCCACTGCAATCCCTCGGTACGCTGAAGCACGGCATCCAGCGGGATGAATGTCTCAAGTAACGCACTCAAGACCACGCCCACGACGATATAGGCTCCCACAAATTCGAGGTTTTTCAGAAAGCTTCGGGCAAAAGAGCGCACGGTAAACGCTCGCACACGTTTCTCGGTACTCTCTGTCCGAGTGAACCGAGCATTGACAGCCGCCTTTCCGCTGCCCTTGCGGCGCCGCTCAACCAACGAGACGAGACCTCCCAGCATCAAACTGAACACCAGTGTGAAGACCAAACGAAGGAGCGCGAATTCCCTGCCCAGCCCGCCCCATGTCACCAGGAAGAGCTGTGGGTTCATGAGCGATGAGGCGGAAAGGAACGTAAGCAGCGGTGCAAGCGGAACTCCACTCCGGTAGAGCTCGATCACAATCGGCACGGTCCCATACGTGCAAAGAGGAGAAGTGATGCCCAGGATCGAAGACACCGCAATCGAAGGGATCGGGCTGCCGCTCGTCACCTTCCGAACGAGGCGGGTCCAAGGCGTGTACTTCAGCACTTCCGCAAGAAGTACGCCAAGAAGCACATAGGGCAGCAACCCGAGGAGCAAGCTTCCGGCTCGCTCGAATGCGAGGATCAGCCGTTCGAGCATTTACGGAACCGACACGCTAGTCTTCGAACAATTGAGATACCGGTCATAGGCAAGAATCTCAATGGAATCGGTACTCCCAAGTGACTCGGTAGACGTACACCACGTTCCCTCGCTGCCGTCTACAGGAATCGCGCAAACTCGTACGCCGCCTGCGATCAGTTCGAGCTTTACGAGATCCTCGTCCGACGAAAACGCTCCGACCAACGTTTCATTGACGATACCAACGTTATGGATCTGCACTACAGGTGCCTCGAAATCGAAGTAGGCCCGCTTGCTGGGCTCAGGATACTGCCTTGCACTCATCCCGCCTGTAAACTCGAAGTGTTGACTGACATCATCCACTCGTGCGTTGCCGACGACATTGATTCGCGCGGGATCGACGATGCCGATGCCCTCATCGCCAAGCAGGGTCATGTAATCCACAATCGAAGGATCGACGCCAACGATGAGTGCGTGGATCGTATCGACCGCGAGCGCGTCACGCCCAGCGAGGACAAGCCGCATGTTCATCTGAGCATGTTCGAGCGAATCCGCGCCCATACCGACGGCACCAAATTGCGAACCTTGCAGGCCATCCGTCACCACGAAATCTACGGACCGAACGAGATAGTAATCGTGGAGCCAGTTGTTCAGCGCCCCCCACGAATGATCGATCCCGGTCATCCGTGCGCCCATGAAGTTCCCGTAGATCCTCGGTGGCGTCGAGCCGATGGCCACATTCTTGATTGCTCCGGTGAATGCGGCGTTCATGTGGTTCTTGAGAACCGGCAAGGAGATGATGACGTCAGCGTTGTAGTAGGTCACATCCATGAAATACACGCCGTCTCGTGTCTCCTCATACAGGCACCGTTCGCCAAGATCAACAGCCACGAGATCACTCATGTCGCCGTCACGAAAACCACTGCCGCTGTCATCCATGCTGATGAATTCATCCACGTACGGAATGTCTACGTGCGTGTAGCCCATCAGCTCCATCTTCTCAGCCGTGAATCCGGAGCCGGAGGCTTCCATGACGAGAATCCTACCGCTGGGGTTAAGTTCACGAACGAGTTCCGCGACCGCCTTTGTGACTCGATAGTCCGTGTCCAGCCCGTTGACTTCCCGCGAAACCAGATACCGCTCGGGATGAGGATTGCCTACGATGCCTCCGGCCAGCATCGCCATCAGCCCACCAATGCCGCCCGTCCCGTCAACAATGATCATGAGGTTGACCTTCAGAACGACGGTATCGCCATCGTTGACGATCCCCTCAAGTCCACCTGCCAAAGCAACAGCCTCTCGAACCATGCTCCGGACCTCATCGTCCGTGATGTCCGAAGCTTGCTCACGATCGCTTCGAACCAGCGAGACAAGCGCCTCGTCCGATTGATTCAGCTCAATCGCCGCAGGCGCCGCCTCGACATCGAACTCCGCCCAGGTCTCGTCCGGAGCCATCACCCGCATCACCCCTACTGCGGCAATGATCGCCAACAGAACATACAGCGTCGTTTTCATCCCCTGCCTCCTTCTAGTTCGTTCCCTTCTCCGAAGCCGGGTTGGTCGCTGCCACCAGCAACGCTTCGACAGCACCTATGTAGACACGCATGAACTCGGCTTGATCGCTCGGATACTCCGCCGCATGCATCGCTTCCAGTTGTTTCTCCGTCGGATTCCACAGTGGTGCGGTCCCCATGAGCAGTGACGAGCTCGCCTGAATGAAGTCACCAGCCGCCTGCGCATCCCGGAACGGGACAGCACCCGCGACAGCAGCTGCAACGGTTGTGGTCAGCGCAAGTAAGGAGCGCTTGAAGGCCGTGAGTCGCTCAACTGAACACTTGGGCTCAATGACTGGCAGCAGAATCGACATCAGACCAACCATCCGCTCGTGACGTCGCGGTAGCTTCGCCCATGCACGTGCGAACTCGGGAATCGATCCACTCCATGCGGTACACATCGTTTCGACATCCGCAGCCCAGGCGGCAACGTCAGACCGGAGCAACTCAAGGTAGACCTCTTCCTTGGTCGCGAAGTACTTGTAGATATTGGAACGCGTCCATTCCGCTTCCCGCGCGATCATGGCAATCGTGATCTCGGAGAGCTTGTTGGATGTATACAACCGTGCCGCAGCATCTGTGAGTTCCTGAATGCGTTGCTCTTTCTGGTCCTCAGTTCGTGCTCTTTGCCACGTCATACCTTTCATTCCTCTCTCTGTCACGATGCAGCTTCGTTGCCCGAACACCGATAGAGCCATGCGCCCTTCTCGCTACGCACGGCATCTAACCCGTCAAACGTGAACGTGTTTGAGACGACACGCGCTCCAGACCGAAGCTCTGTTCTCAGTTTTTCCTCCAGCCGATCGTTCGTGCTCTGCAAAAGATAGCAGGTCACAACGTCTGCCTCGCGCAAATCCGCCCCGAAAAAATCACCGTAGATGATGCGAATACGCTTTCTTAGCCGCAGAATCGTGATTAGCATCTGGCACCACAAATAACGAAGCGGATCGATCTCGATTCCAACGGCTCGCGCTCCGTACCGGCGTGCCGCCGTGATAATCATGCGGCCATCCCCGCAGCCCAAATCATAGACTACGTCATCAGGCCCAACCTCAGCCAAGGTTAGCATGCGCCGGACCATCCTCATGGATGTAGGGACCCAAGGCGCACCACGGACATCGGTCCACGACACCGAGAGTATCAGTATTGCCATAAGACAGCAGGCTATCGCCGCCAGCCACATACGTCTGCTCCTTTCGGTTGGGTGTCAGCCTTGATGCTCTTGATCCTATTACTAACTTGATCCAGCACCACAACATGCTTCACAGACTAGGCTTCCAGAACACTAGATCTCCAGAAGCTCATAGTCCTGTGTACCCATTTCAATTCGTTCTGCATAGGCAATCGTTCGCTGGCCGCGGAATTTCCGTCCGCGTTCGGCGGCCAGATCACAGCATGCCTTGTCAATGGCAACGGGATCCGTCGACGCGAAGATACCGAAATCGTCCATGACCGGGCGCATCTTTCGACCCTCGCAGTCGCAGCCACGCGTAATGCTCATCGCGAAGTTCATGTAGAGGTTCCGTTTGCCGACTTGGGCTGCGAAAGCGCCTTCCGCAAGCCGTTCACCAAACGAGTTCCCCATCCCGCCCAGCATGCTCAGCACGCCACGCGCCGAGAACACGGACACGGCCTTGTGAGGGCATACGGCCATACATGCGCCGCAGCCGACGCACTTGTCGTGATCGATGTACGATCGCGCGTCTTCGATGACCAGCGCGTCCTCATTGCACCGCGTCTGGCAGATCTTGCAGCGCTGGCACTTTCGGTTGTTGATGTGAGGCTTCACGCCGCTGTGCATCGCGAGCTTGCCGCCTTTGGCCGCGCACCCCATACTCAGCTGTTTGATGGCTCCACCGAACCCGGCCATCATGTGGCCTTTGAAGTGCGCCAGCACGAGTACTTGATCGTAGTTCTCGAACTCTCCACCGACCTTGAACGTCTTGAAGTGCTTCTTGTTGATCTCGACCTCGGAGTAATGCTCGCCAGCTTCGCCGTCCGCGAAGACAATTGGGAGGCGGGTGAATCCATGTTCTCGTGCCGTCTGCTCGTGCACGTCGCTGCGGTAACGTTTCCCGCCATACAGCACGCTCGTCTCCATGAAGCAGGGCTCCACGCCTCGCTCCTCGAGAAGATCAATGATGCCGTCGTAGTTCTCAGATCGAACGTAGGTGACGTTGCCTGCCTCCCCGAAGTGGACCTTCAGCGGAATGCGTTCCGCGAGCTCGATACCCTCCCGGTTGATCAGCGTTTCAAGGAGTTTTTTCGAGATACTCTGAATCGTTCCAACGTCCGTTCCATTCTCGATCTTATGCCAGTAGACGGTTGACGACATATCGTCCGCTCCTCCTCTTCATCACTTCACTCCCCTCGCTTCACATCGCCCAGAGCAAGGGTGGGGCCGGACACGGGCATTGCTCACGCAAGACAACCCGCCCGCGTCCGGCTTGGATCCATCCCTATCTCACCTAGTCTTCGTCATACCACTTCATCCTCTGCTCCGCGCTCGGAGCAATGGGTGGCTCTGTTGTCCATTGCCATCGTTGCCTCGCTACATCCGCTCCCCAAACCACTTGAGGATCATCTCGGGCTTTTCCGGGAAGTATCGGTAGGCTTCGACACGGATGGTCGTACCCTCAATCCAGAACAGCTCCTTGTCCTCGACAGGCAGATTGGCGTAGATGGCCTCCATGTCGTACGGCTTTGTCATGACGTCATCCCGAACCTGAACCAACAGCGTCGGGAACCGAATCGACTTGGCCTTCTCCTGCATGTTGATCTCGCTCAAGCGGACGCTCGTCAGCTTCTCGTACTCCGCTGCCCACAGCTCTCGGCCGTTTTCCACGCCCGCGCCGACGATGACCGCATCGGCAAAGACTTCGCCCGAAAGTGGCTGGATAGCAACCATCGCCTTGATATCCTTGAACTCTTCCGGGTGTTTGTCAATCGCGATGAACGTCGAGTTGCAGCCGAAACACTGGCTGTAGAGACCAATGCTCATGTGCTTCGTATCCTCGCGCTCCCTGATGTAACGCACCGAGCCGATGACGTCCCTGTACTCCTTGAAGCCCGCTCCGATGTAAGGATAGGGGCCAGGCGCACTCAGCCCATTGCCGCGGAGGTCATAGGCAAGGATGTTGTACCCGGCATCGTGAAGCGCCTCGAATAGCGGCAGGAAGTTGATCTCGAATCCTGGCCCCATACTCTTCCACGGCTCCAAGTGACCTGGGAAGCCGGATCGATTCGCGCCGGAGAAGTGGTTGCAGATGATCACGTTGTCCGAGGAACCGGGGATGAACCAGCCCTCGATGACCGTTCCGTCCATGGCCGGAAAGAAGACGTCCTCATACTCTATGCCGTAGTCGCTCGGCCGATGGAGTATGGGTGTCCGGGATGCATACGCCATCGTCTGAAGCGTCGCACTGAAGAGCTGGTCGACCTGTTCATTGCCCGTGTAGGTGGGGGTTCCCTGATTACTCATGTTGACTCCTTCTTGTTGTTTCACGTCAGCGCGGCTAGCCAACCTCGCCGATGGTCCTACTCTCCTAGGGATATGCGTTGTACCACTCGATCATTTGCTCGGGATGCTCGGAGAAGTACGTGTATCCGTGAAATCTCCATGGCGTGCCCTCAATCCAGTAGAGCTTCTTGTCCTCTACCGGGATCGCGTCGTAGATCGCCTGAACGTCAACCGGTGTCGTCATCGTGTCGTCCTTCACCTGGATAACGAACGTCGGCAGATTCACTGACTTCGCATCCTCGATGGGACAGGTGTCGGACGTTCGGAATCCTGCGACTTCACGATAGACCTCTTCGAAGACATCGATACCCGCTGGTCCGAAGCCGAGGTTGTTGCAGAGCGTCTCGACCAGGGCACTTCCCGAGAGAGGCTGGATGAGGATCATGCTGGCAATCCCCTCGAACTCCTCGGGGTGCTTGTGCATGGCCGCCAGCGTGGAGTTCCCGCCCAAGCAGATGCTCTGCAGGGAAATCCTCATGTCCTTCGTATCCGCTCGCGATCGAATGTAGCGAAGGGAGCCGATGACGTCTCGATACTCGAACCGGCTCGGGTTGTAGCCCCCTGCGGCGCCCGGCGCACTCCAGCCATGGTTCCGGAGATCATAGGCCAGCACGTTGTATCCGGCCTCGTGAAGCGCCTTGTACTTGGGCAAGAAGTTGACCTCGAACCCACCACTCGTCTTCCACGGATCCATGTGGCCCGCGTAGCCATACCGATTCCCTGGTGAGAAATGGTTGCACACCACGATCTTGTCTGACGACTGTTTTGCTGGAATGTACCATCCTTCGAGTACGGTACCGTCCAGCGATGGGAAGAAGACTTCCTCGAACGACATACCGAACTCATCCGGTCGTCGCAGGATCGGTGATCGCGGCACCTGCGTGAACCCCGGCACGATCTGCTGGAACTGCTCCTTGATCTGTTCGCGGCTCAGCGACTGTGTCTGTCCTGTTTCCATGTTCTAGCCTCCTCGAATGAGACCGTGACTCAACCGCGGTCCTAGCTCGACAACCCGAGCTGTGCCTTGATTCCAGCGATAAACGTCTCATCGTCCGCTGCCTTGCGATTTCCGATAAGCTGGACCGCATCGGGGCCTGCCGGGTAGCGAAGTGTTGCCGTTCCATCGGTCGCCGCCTGGTAGACCACTTCCGCTACGAGGGCCGGCTCGGAGCCGCCCCCATACGAGTCCTGCATGGCGGAGAAAAGCGCCTGGGTCAATCCCTGGTACTCAACCAGGGTCTCATCGTTGGTGTAGTCAAACGAGCGCCCACCGAAGTCCGTGCGAATGGCACCCGGTTCGATGATCTTCACCTTGACGCCGATCGACTCCATCTCGAAGTGAAGGGCCTCGGAGAGACCTTCCACTGCGAACTTCGTGCCGTGGTAAAGGGATCCAAGCGGAAACGTCATCTTCCCACCGATTGACGAGACATTGATGATCGTGCCCGCCTTCTGAGAGCGAAAGTGCGGCAAGACCGCCTTCGTCACCTCATAGAGGCCGATGACGTTCGTATCGAACTGCCGGCGGATCTTCTCCATCGGCGTCGCCTCAAGAGGGCCGTAGGCGCCGTATCCGGCATTGTTCAGGAGGACATCGATCTTGCCGAATCGAGCCAGACCGGCCTCAACCGCGCTCACGATGGAGGCGGAGTCAGTGACATCGAGCCTCGCAACGAGCACGTTCTCCAGCTGTGTGAGTTCCGACTCCTTCTCCGGCGATCGCATGGTGGCAACGACATTCCAACCGTTCTCTTGGAAGGTCTTCGCGGTCGCCTTTCCGATGCCTGAACTTGCGCCTGTGATCAGTATTGTCTGTGACATTCGTGTTCTCCTTAAAGTCTCTAGAAATCCTTGTGTCGAAATCTCCCAGCAACCGCCCCTGCCATTAGCCGGGTGAGGTTCATCCACGTGGGGGAGACGGCGTAGTGCGCCATGTTGCGCGACATGGCATTCATGTCCGCCCGGTTCGTGTTCATCATGTGCCCAGGAGATATGAAGTTCGCCTCGATGATCGACTTCTCGACGTTCTCGTAGTTCAAGAGATTGCCGAAGTGCCCGAGTCCAGAGACGAACGTCTTGCCTTCCTCGTTCCCGCCCCACGTGAGATAGGGATTGAAGAAAACAAATGGTGGGATCGTATTGATGGCGATGCCGCCATAGTCCAGATCCGTCACGGCTTCATCCAGCACCTCGCGGTGCGCCTTCTTCGTGTCCTCGTCGATGAGAATCATGCACCCGAGCGTCCCGTGCAGCTTCGCATTGCAGAATTCGACGGCAGCCGGAAGGAAATTCTCGGCATTCGCCGGGGCATCGAGCGGCACTTCGTTGATGATCTGGCAGAACGCTTCGTGCGTCACCGCGTAGGCGTCTTCAGCGACACCCGTGATGACAAGGAACTCCCCCGACGCATGCTTTCCGCCCTCCGGCTGAAGGACCTCAGCGTCCGGGTGGTTTTCCTTGAACGCGGCCATCACGTCGTCCGCGCCGGGGTAGTAGGTTCCCGCCGCCGGCGTCTCGTCGACGATCGCTTTTCTCAGGGCATCCAGGAACGCTTCGCGCTGCGGCCAGTACTCTGACGTCACCAGCGTCTGCGGCCTGCCGCAGACGGCGCCGCCATTCAACTTGGCCGCCGTCGCAATCTGGATCGCTTGGTGCTGGATCTCCTTTGCTGTCCACGGTCGATCGCCCGGGACAAGAATGCAGGGGTTGTTCCCGCCACACTCCGAGACAACCTCGGCGTCGGTGGCGTTCATGATCGCTTGAGCGGTGCTGGTCCCGCCGGTGAAGTAGATCTTGGACAACCGCGGATCCTGCATCAGAGCGCGGCCTTCCGACGCGTCGCAGAAGCTCAGCGCACCCACCTCGACAAGGGGGGCGAAGACCTTCGCCCACACCTTGTCCGTCTCTTCGTTCAGTCGGTGCGGCTTGTGCGCGACGGCGCAGTTCTCCCAGAACAGCGCCTTCACCATCTCGACCGCTGAACTGAAATTACCCGCTCCGGAGACGGCGATGATGCCGGCCGGCTTGTCGAGGGGATTCACCTGCTTCGGTTCGCCTTTGACGCGGAGGACGTCCTTTCGGTCGGCGTTCAGCAGCCGGTCCTTGGCGTGCTGCGGGAAGACGTGAATATCATAGCGATCGTCCTTGACTTGGGTCACGCTGATCGGCTTCGGCAGTTCCCCATGGACGATCGACTCGTAGAGCTCGATGGTTGCCGAAATCGTGTTCCCCATCGCGTAGCCGGTCGCGATCATCCCCTCATCGAGGCTGACGATCTCCTCGCCCAGGATGCCGTTCTTCATCACGGCATCTGCCGCCGCCAGTTCATCAGCATGCGTCTTCATGTTCTCGCGAACCGCTTCGAGCAAATGCAACCGCTCAAGGGCCGGCGTCGCGGCCCATTCCTCAGGCTTCAGCCGATCTACTGCTTGCTTCGCGTTCATATCCTTCTCCTTGCTCCTGCGCTACTCCGACCCCAGATGCCGATCGAAAAAGGCAACCAGAGGCTCGGGATGATCGTTGAACCAGTTGTAGGCGTCGGCCCGGTGCGGCGCGTCTTCGAGCCAGAGCACTTCCTTCTCCGTGGGGAAGGCATCGAACAGAGCTTGCGAGTAGGCAATGTCCGACCACGGATCATCAAGCGACTGGACGAGCATCACAGGTACGATGACGTCACCTGCGTACAGGAGGGGATCCTGATCCTCATACGCTGTCGCGCCCTGCTCGACCGCCTTCTGAGACGTGCGCCGGACGACGAACTCCGGCAACCCGAATCTACTCAGGAAGAGATCGAGGGCGATCGGCTGCACAGCCACCATGGCCTTAACACCTGCGGCCTCAAGCCGCTCAGGATGTTTGCTCATCGCCACCATGCTGACGAAGGAGCTCTGGCAGTTGCTGAACAGCCCAATGTCGCCGCCGGCGAAGTCGGGATGGGATGCAACGTACTCCGCAGTTGCCAACGTATCCCAATAAGCTTCCGCAGCATCGTGGATCCCACGGGGATCATCCTCGCTCTCTCCGTGGTTGCGCTGGTCGAACAGCAAGACCGAGTAGCCGGCCTCGACAAGATGCTTTGCCGCCGGCACGAACTCAATGTCCCGGTCGTACCCCATCGCGACCGAATCCTCTTGGTCGAGCGAGTACCCGTACTTGGTGTAGGTGCCCGGGTGCCCGAGGATGATCGTGTCGTCACCCTTGCCACGGATCAGCCAGGCGGCGATTGTGACGCCATCCTCTGTTTCGATCCGAACAACCTCGTACTCAAGGCCGTAATCGGCAGGTGTCTTCGGCATCGGCTGGTGGATTGGGTTGTTGAACATATCCGCCATCATTTGCGGAACGACTTCATATGCCGCGTAGCCTCCACCCAAGAGGACGAGCCCTGCCAGCACCGCCGCCACAATCCCGATTGTCGTCCATACCGTTGAATTCACGTGTCCCTCCTTGCGCCTCCAGCGCTGCTATGCCTTCTCCAGCCCGACGATGTCGTAGCTCATCTCGACGAGTTTCTTGGCCGTGTCCATGTCATCCGCATTGGGATTGGGCGTCTTCATCGGCCATCCGCCCTGACGGCATTCCCTGTCACGATAGAGAACGCTGCTCTGACTGAAGTAGGCGCCCGAGTGCTTCGGCGCATCGTCCGAGATCAGACAGTGGAGCGTGGTCTGAGCCGCTTCCTCACTGCTGTCAGACATGGATCGAGTCAGTGGCCGCATGACGGTCATGATCGCTTTGGTCAACGCGCCACCTCCGCTACCGAAGTTGGAGCGGGCCCAACCGGGGTGAACAGAAGCTGTCGTAACGCCGGTCCCTTCTAGCCGTCTCCCAAGTTCCTTGGCATACAGAACGGAGGCAACCTTTGTCTCGCCATAGGCAGCAAAGTTTCTGAACTCCCGCTTCTCGTAGTTGAGGTCGTCGAGATGAAGTGCAGGGCGGCTGCCTGGACGTCCGGCATGCACCACCGACGACACGATGGCCATTCTTGCAGGCGCACTCTGCTTGAGAACATCCAGCAACAGCTCGGTCAACAGAAAGTGCCCAAAGTAGCTGACGCCAATCGTCATCTCTAGGCCGTCCTTGGTGCGCTGAAGCTCATTTCCCATCGTCACAAGTCCGGCATTGCATGCCAGACCATCCAACCGGTCGTGCTTCTTCAGAAACTCAGCAGCGAAATCCCTTACGGACTGTAGATCTGCAAGATCGAGGCGCAGCACTTCGAAGCTTCCCTTCAAGCCCGCGAAGCTCTTGGCGGCGTCCTCACCGGCACTCGTCCGCCGGCACGCCATCACAACATGGCCACCTTGCTTCACCAGTTGCCGAGTTGTCTCCAACCCGACTCCCGAGTTCGCACCGGTAACGATGTACGTCTTCCCAGTGAGATCCTTTGCTCGCGTCTTATCATCAATCCACAGTACTCTTCGTCTTGGCATTTCAGGTTCTCCCTTATCCGCCCATCCGGCAGATGATTCGATCAAAGGCTCGATCGCCAAGGAGCTTGCGCAAGAAGATGGAGGGCTTGGCACCAAACCCGATGGCGTAGCGTGTCTTCGGCTTGCGGGCGGTGACGGCTCTGCGAATGGTCTTTGCGATCAGCGACGGCTTGGACAGCCGGTTCGATTGATACATCGTCGACATCCCATCCGCCACACGATTGGCCTCTGCTGCATAGGCGCCGTTTGCGGATGTCTTCTTGAGGTTCTCAGCCGCGATCATGCCCCACGGCGTGGCGATGCCACCGGGTTCGATCACGATGACATCAATCCCGAAGGGTGCCGTCTCCCACCGCAGGCAGTCCGAGAAACCCTCCAGTGCGTGCTTCGTCGCGTGGTACCAGCCCCCGAAGGGCGTATAGACCTTTCCTCCCATCGAGGAGATGTTGACGATCTTTCCATAGCGCTGCTTCCGCATGTGAGGGAGCACCAATTGGGTCAAGCGCGCCAATCCGAAGATATTGACATCGAACTGCCTGCGCGCTTCCTCCAGCGGAACATCCTCGATCGCTCCGTAGGAGCCGTAGCCTGCGTTGTTCACGAGGATGTCGACACCACCGTGCGCAGTTTCGATTTGGCGGATACCCGAAACGACTTCTTCTTCCACAGTGACGTCCATCGCGATCGGGATCATGCCCAGTTTCTTGAGGTCAGCCATCTTATCCACGCGACGCGCACTGCCGTAGACCACGAACCCTTCGTTGAGCAGTTGCATTGCCGTCTCTCTTCCGATTCCCGAGGATGCCCCGGTGACCAGTGCGACTCGCTTCTTGTCCGCTCTTGCTGTCATTTCTGTACCTCCCACAGCGCTGCCTTGACCGTATTGGTGACGCTGCGTCTCTAATAAGATACGAGACGTTTCGTCTCTTGTCAAGGCGAGAATTGCTCGACCGTCGTGTCAAGCTAAGAAGATTGGACCTACCGGTGGCTTTCGTTGCGAGTCATCAGCAGTAGAGATCTACCAATACGTGCTGCGAAGGAGCTCTTCGAGGAAGTTCTTGCGCGCTGAGAAACTAGCATTTCCAGACTGTCGACCAAATACCGCTTATGGATCCCCTTCACCCGTCAGCAGATTCCGGATCTCCTCCATTTGATGCGGTTTCAGTGGACCTCGCAGCATCGCTTGGCAGTTTTCCTCAACCTGAGCGACCGTGCGGAAACCTGGAATGGGCAAATTCCGATCGCTCCGTCCCCAAAGCCATGCGAGCGCTCCTTGCACCAGGGATCGTCCTTCCGAGCACAGGATCTCGCGAATCGCATCGAGCATGGAGAGCCACCGGCTACTGGGCTTTCCATTCTCAAAGTAGGCGAGCCACTCTGGGCTCGTTCCGCGTATGTCATCTGAGGCAAGCATTGACTCAGGTCCATACTTTCCGCTAAGCAGCCCCATGGCCAGGGGACCCCGATTGATACACGTGATCCCAATCCGCTCGGCAAGAGCAACCATCGGCCGATTGTCATCTAGAACATTCAGCTGACACTGGACTGCGACGCAGTGCGCCCCCTTAGCGAAGCGTTCGGCTCGCACTGGATCATCGGTGCTCCATCCATAGGCGCGGATCTTCCCGGCCGCAACGAGTTCCTCCAGCACCTCGCGAACGGTATCGGATGCTTGCAACTCGAACTCATTGAGGTGGAATTGCAGCAGGTCGATGACATCCGTATTCAACCTCCGGAGCGACTCATCGCACTGTTCACGAATGGAGTCAGGAGTTGCCGATTCACCAAGAGCCTGTTTCGTGGCCTCGTCAGCCAAGTATCCAAACTTGATCGCGAGGATCACGTGGTTTCTTCGTCCTTTCAAGGCGGTGGCAAGGACCCGCTCGCTGTGGCCCGCGCCATACACGTTGGCGGTATCCAGGAAGTTGATCCCTCGATCCAACGCACAATGGACGGCACGGATGGACTCGGCATCATCTACGTCCCCCCATCCCAGCGGGTCATTCCCGGCCCACCAGGGGCCACCAATCGCCCAACAGCCCAGCCCCATGCGGCTTACGGAAATCGAGGACTTTCCAAGTCTTTGCATATCCACGGCTTCAACCTCCGTTGCTCGTGGGGAATAGACCCGAATCTCGCAGCGACGGATAGAGGCGCTGGTACTTCAAGTAGCTATCCTGGTATTTGTCCGTCCACTCCGGGATGGGCTGCTCTGCTTCCGGACTCGTCGAAACGGCTTCCAGAACGGCCTCGGTGACGGTGCTGTACACGCCGCTTCCTACAGCAGCCAACAGCGCAGCTCCAAACGAAGCCCCTTCCTCCGCATTGAGCTGACGAAGCGGAACTTCAAGGATGGAAGCGAGAATTCTCCGCCACAATGCGCTACGAATGCCTCCACCTACAACGCGCAACTCCTCGACCTCGATTCCCAGCTCGGTGATTCGAAGCAGCGAATCTTTCAACGCAAATCCGACGCCTTCCATCACCGATCGAACAAGATGCGATTTCGTGTGTGCTAAAGAGAGTCCAAGCCATCCCCCTCGGGCATAGGGATCCATGTGCGGCGTCCGCTCACCTGTGAGGTACGGGAGGAAGAGAAGATCATCTGCTCCCGGCGGAACCGATTCAGCCTCTTGAGTGAGTAGCTCATAGGGATCTCGTCCCATACAACGAGCCGCTGCAACCTCCTCGGTGGCCAGCGCATCCCTAACCCATCGCAGGGAGCCGCCTGCTGAGAGCACGACACCCATCAGGTGGTACTTCTCTGGGACCGCATGGCAGCACGCGTGAATCGCTCCATCAGGATCGCAGAGTGCATTGTCGCTGTGAAAGAAAATAACGCCGGACGTTCCGAGCGAGAGCAATCCTGTTCCCGCTTTGATCACGCCCGCTCCGATCGCGGATGCAGCATTGTCGCCACCGCCTGCGATGACCGGGGTCCCAACCGGAATTCCCGTCTGCTTTGCCGCGTCTCCCGTCAACCGTCCGCACACATCCGGACCCTCGTAGAGTTCTGGGAGCCAAGATCGAGGGATGTCGAGTGTCTCGAGAATCTCAGTGGACCAATCCCTCTGCTTCAGATCAAGCAGCAGGGTGCCGGAGGCATCTGACATATCTGTGGCAAGCCCGTCGGTCAATCGGAATCGAACGTAGTCCTTGGGAAGTAGAACCTTGCAGACCTTCTTGTAGTTGGATGCTTCGTGATTCCTCAGCCAGAGGATCTTCGGCGCCTGCCAGCCAGCGAGCGCGGGATTCCCAACGATTTCGCGCAATCGGCGTTGCCCGACAGACCGCTCAATCTGCTCGCATTCGTTCCCGGTCCGTGCATCGTTCCAGAGCAACGCCGGACGCAAAGGGACTCCATGCTTGTCCAAGAACACGGATCCATGCATTTGCCCAGATAAACCGATGCCAATGATCTCGCCACCATTGGCCGAGTCGGCAAGCGAGCGAAGTACAGTCAGCGTCGCAGACCACCAATCCTCTGCATGCTGTTCGGTCCACCCTGGATGCGGGGTGAGCAGGGGATAGTCAGCAAATGCTTGAGCCTGCACGTCCCCGCCAGGGGAAACGAGAAGACCTTTTACGCCTCCCGTGCCAATGTCCAGTCCGATCAGATACCCGTTTGCCATGGCTTGAAGTAGGTGACCTCTACACCTTGAGCGTTCTCCTACCCGAGCGACTTTCGGTCGCGAATGATCCGATCGACATAGGCGCCGTCGAGCCCCAGAACTTCATAGACGATCTCCTGGCCTCGAACCGCATCCTTGTTTCGCCAAGCCTCCTCCAATGCGGCATCATCAATCTTGGCTGCGAGATCCCAGATGAACTCCCACTGAAGCAGCGCTCTCCGTACAGCCTGCACTTGATCTTCTGTGTATGGGAAAAGATCTGCGCCAATACGCTCTCCATTTGCGCCGTAGTTTGCGCGCTGCAAGACCTTGGCAAGCTCCAAGGTCTGCATGAAGAATGATGCGCCCGTGATGTTGTCATCATCGAAAGTACCCCACCCAGAGTTGGCATGGTGATGTCCGAGAAGATTGTTATGGGCGAGCAGAGCGGCATACTCACCCAAGTTCTCCCCATTCATGATCAAGTGCTGCCAGTCCATGTTGATCTTCAGATTGGTGATGTCGGTGCCACGATCCTTGATCTGGTGGATTGTGAACAACGCCATACCGATATTGCGCATTAGGATGTTCATCGCTGGCTCGCTGTTCTTGTGTTCGAGCAGCACCGTTACGTCACACGCGTTTGCATACTCGACGGCTTCCTGCATGCCATTGATGAACCATTCCCAAGTCTGCACATAGTCCACCTGGAAGTTGTAGTTGTATCCCTCGCCCCCTGGCCAGATGATGAACTTCGCGCCGATTTCCGCGGCAAGGTCAATCGCACGCTTGGTGATCGCGAGATTCTCCGCCCGCAACGCAGGATCGGGGTTTACGAATGTCCCCATGTGGTACTTCGGATCATTGAACGTCCCCAGTGCAATCGCATAGAGGTCCTTGGTGTCCAAGGCCTTTTTGATTGAGGGATAGGTGTCCTCATCCACCTCTCCTGGGAAATGGTACTCGAACCCATCGACTAAGTCGTTCAGTCCGACAACGGCACGCCTCGTCTTCTCGACCATGGTTTCGGCACCCTCGGCGACGTGATAGCCGTCAGGCATAAAACGCGTTGCATTGGCTCCGAATGCCCAAATCCCTACGCTGTTCTTGACTCGTTTCATCAGTCAGTCCTTCCTTCCCAAGCTTCGGCGCGACGGAGAAGCTCATCGCTTGTTCCCTTGGATTCTTCCGCTTGCATGTGAGCAATGAGGCTTCCTCCGTTTGTCACGCCAATCCTCTCATCCGCTAGGCCACGCCTGCCGTACTGAAATACGCCCGCGGCCCTTTGATCACTCTGGTCTGCCCTTCAATCTCGAATGCTCCGGTTAGCCGAATATCACTGGACGACGGCCCGATCAGCACATCTACGCTTCCGGTTTCCACAACCAATTGCATCGTCCGGTCGTAGAACGCCAGCACGTCCAATGGAAGATGGAATATAACGCGCCGCGCCGCGCCAGACTCGAGAGGAACCCGCACAAACCCCACGAGTTCTTGCACGGGTCGCGTCACACTCGCATAGGCGCGTCGGATGTAGCACTGCACGATCTCCTCGCCCATCCGGCTGCTTGCATTGGTAACCTCAAGTGAGATCTCGACAGCCTGCACGTCGCTTTCCATGTGTGTTCGAATCCTGAGGTCTGAGTATCTGAACTCTGAGTACGTACACCCGTGTCCAAACGGAAACAGCGGATCGACCGACTCATCGACATAATTGTGCCACCACTCGGAGTGGCTTCCGGACGGCTTGTGTGCATAGTGAATTGGGATCTGCCCAACACTCCGGGGGAATGTGATCGGGAGCTTCCCGCTGGGATTCGTCTCGCCAAAGACGATCTCGGCAGCCGCCTCACCACCAGACTCCCCAGGCAACCACATCTCAAGAATTGCCTGAACCTGGTCCACAAACGGAGTCAGAACATAGGGACGTCCGGTCGCCAGGAGCAGGACAACTGGTGTATCGGTTCGCGCCAACTCTAGGATCAGCTCCTCTTGAACTCCGGGGAGTTTCAGAC
Organism: Candidatus Bipolaricaulota bacterium; assembly: GCA_028277345.1. GTDB lineage: Bacteria > Bipolaricaulota > Bipolaricaulia > UBA7950 > UBA9294 > SPBW01. The sequence goes on from JANQGM010000011.1 coordinate 157,908, forward strand.
TTGAGCAGTCCCGCGTCTCGCCACATGTACATTCCTTGGTCAGACCAGATCTGTCTCCCACAACCACAATGGCTAGATCCGCTCGCTGGGCAGCCTTCACAGCTTCATTGAATTCGCTTCGATCGTCACTTCGAATCTCACAACCCTTGGCGTAGATGACCTTTGATTCGTCTCCTACTTGCGCGCGCACGGCATCGAGCACGGTGGTGATCTGAACCGACTCCTTGATCTCATCGAGATTAACCAGCGGTCGAATGAAGCCCTCCCCGGCCATGGCAAACATCAGCTCCATGTGTGCGGGATAGGCGTAATCGCTCAGCATATTGCGCGCTTCATCTGCACTGGGCCCGATGACGGCAATGGTTTTCCCCGTGGGATCGAACGGGAGCGTCCCGTCATTTGTGAGCAGAACCATCGACTTGCGCGCCAGATCCAAGGCGAGCGCTCGATCCTGTGCCCGTTGCTTTGGGGCTTCCTCCGGGATGCCCACATACGGTGCTTCGAACAATCCAAGCGAGAATTTCTGTCGCAGCACACGCAGGACGGAACGATCCACGATGGCCTCATCGAAGGTACCATCTTGGACAGCCGCGATCAGTTGCTCGCCGTATCCCATGGGATCCGGGAGCTCAAGATCCAATCCGGCTTCGAGTGCGAGCCGCCCTGCCTTGCCCTCGTCCGCTGCAACGAGATGGTGCGTCTTCAGTCGCAAGATCGCTTCGTAGTCGGCAACGACAACGCCCTCGAATCCCCATTCTTCTCGAAGGATTTCTGTAAGCAGTCGCTTTGACATCGCGCAAGGTACCCCATCGATTTCACTGTAGGAGTTCATCACGCTCATGGCGCCGCTTTCTCGAATCACGGCTTCGAACGGGAATAGGTAAACCTCGCGAAACTCTCGTTCGCCAAACCGAGAGGGAGCCATGTTCAGCCCCCCATCCGATGCACTGTAGCCGGCAAAATGCTTGACCGTTGCTGCGACGCCGTGTCGAGGCTCGTCTCCCTGGAGGCCTTGTATATAGGCGGAACCCATGGCTGCCACTAAGTAGGGATCTTCTCCCAGCGTTTCTTCGACGCGGCCCCAGCGTGGATCTCGAGCGATATCCAGGACCGGAGAGAGCCCTTGGTGAATACCAACTGCGCGCATCTGCCGTCGTAGCGATTCGGTCATGCGTCTAATGACGGATGGATCCCACGTACTGGCCAGCCCGATTGCCTGAGGATACAGAGGCGATCCCTTCATCAGGAATCCAGCGAGACACTCGTCGTGCATGATGGCAGGAATCCCGAGGCGCGTTTCCTCGACAAGCACTCTCTGAATTGTGTTGACAAGTTCAGCTGCTTTCGCAGCACCGTACCCGGAGCCCCCTGCTGGTCGAGCGATGTGCCCCATGCCAGCTGACAGCACTTCCGATGCTCGCGACGGTGAAAAGGCATTGTCCTCAAACAATCGAAAGACCCAGACACCGGCAAGCTGCGCAACCTTCTCCTCCAACGTCATCTCTGCAAGTAGGAGCTCGGCGCGAACCGAAGGGGCGAGGGTCGAATCACGGTAGCATTGGTCAGTCATTGCATTCTCCCGCATACAGGTGGCATTTCACCATCACGCTGCCGATCCTGAGATCCTCAGGAAGGTCTGTCCTGCAAATCTCCATCGCTTTCGGACACCTACCGGCAAAGCGACAGCCTTTCCGCATGTACTCTTCGTGCTCGATGTCCGAGAGCGAAACGCGCTCCGTCCAGCGTCGATTGGGGTCGGCCTCTGGAATGGATTCCCGAAGTAGTTGGGTGTAGGGATGCTTCGGTTGCATCAGCACATCTTCAACCACTCCAAGCTCGATGAGGTTCCCACGGAACATGATCCCAATGCGATCGCTCACGTAATACGCGGTGGCAAGATCATGTGTGATATACAATACACTCACGTGCATCTCGTCCCGCAGTTGCTTGAACAGATTCACAATCGACATGCGAAGCGATGCATCGACCATGGATACCGGTTCGTCAGCAATCAGGAGTCTTGGGCTTGTGAGCAAAGAGCGAGCGATCGAGACGCGTTGAAGCTGTCCGCCGGAGAATTCACTCGGGTAGCGGCCCGATACCTCCTCAAAACTCAATCCAACTGCGCGCAGGGTTTCATCGACCATCGTTCGAGCCTTGCCATCCGAATCCGCCAGCTTGTAATTACGCACGGTTTCAAAGAAGTAGCGTTCAACGGGGCGGAGTGGATTGAAGGTCTCGAAGGGATTCTGAAAGATCGCCTGCACACCGTGTGAGAGCCACACCTTGTCGCGCCGTGTGTCTGTCGGAGCTACTGAACGCTTGTGATCGATCGACCCTGCGGTGATCTCCTCAAACCCAAGGATCATGCGCGCGGTCGTCGTCTTGCCACATCCGCTTTCTCCCGCCAGCGCGAAGATCTCTGAGGTGTTGATGTCGAAACTGACATCATCTACTGCGGTAATTCGCAGGCGTGAGAGGATGCTTCCGAACGCAAACTCCTTCTTCAGGTTTCGGATTTCAAGCAATGCGCTCATTGACACCTCCTTCGACCAGCCAGCAAGCCACACGATGTTTTCCTGGCATCGTCTTCATACGAGGCATCTCTTCCCGACATCGTTGCATGACCTGTGGACAACGCGGATGGAATGGGCAGCCGTCCGGTAGGTCAGCCAAGGATGGAGGACTTCCCGGCGCGCTCTGGCGCATCGTCTTGTCACCGAATCTTGGCAGCGAGTTGATCAGGTACTGGGTGTAGGGATGAAGCGGCTGACCGAAAATGCGATCGGCAATCGCCTCCTCGATCATCTTGCCTGCATACATAATGCCGATGCGGTCCGCGACATTGGCGTGAACGCCCATATCGTGCGTCACCATAATGATCGTGTTTTGCAGGGTTTCCTGGATCCCCTTCAACAACTGAATCACGCCTCGCTGGACGACTACATCGAGCGCCGTTGTGGGCTCATCAGCAATCATGATGCGCGGCCCGAGCAGCGCAGCCAGTGCGATGGTCACGCGTTGCCGCATCCCTCCGGAGAGCTGGTGCGGGTACGCGTTGAGCACTTTCGAGGGCAACCCAAGTTCATCAAGATGTCGCCGAGCAATGCGCAGGAAGTCCTTACGCGTCTTGCCGTCGGAATGGCTCTCCAGGAAGTCGCGATAGCTATTCCTCAGTCGTGCCACAGGATTCAGTACACTCATCGATCCTTGCGGCACGTACGAGATGTGATCCCAACGCAATCGGCGCTTCTGCTCCTTGCTCAGCGCATACACATCCAGCTCGTCACCCTTGCGGGCGTAAAAGACCTTGCCCTCCATCACCCGGAGCGGCGGCTCAACTGCAGCGTACAGCGCTTTGAGGAGCGTCGTCTTGCCACAGCCACTCTCTCCTGCAATGCTGTAAACCTCATTGCCGAGGATTTCGAGATCGACGCCGTTTACAGCCTTGACGACTTTCTCGCACCCGAATGCATCGAGAATGTAGAACGTCTTCAGTTGCTCGGTTCGGAGCACCACATTGCGTGCCTTGTCCGTCATTTGCCCCCCACTCGCTGCACACGTGTTCGCGGATCCAAGTACTCGCTGATGCTTACCGAAAGCCAGTACAGCGCGATGAACAGCAACACAGACAACACAACCGGTGTGAGCAGCCAGTTCCACTGCCCTAGAAACAATGCCTGCTTGCTGATCGCCCAATGAAGCATCGTCCCAAGCGTCGGGATATTGATGTCCGTGAGCCCCAGGATGGCCAAGGTCATCTCCATGCCTATCGCCCAGGCCATGTTGTTGATGAGCGTGGAGAAGATGAGCGGCGTCGCAAAGGGCAGGTATTCCTTCAGCACGAGCTTCAGCGTTCCTGTCCCAGACAGCACAGCCGTCTTCGTGAACTCCCGTTCCCTGAGACTCAGGATCTGAGAGCGAATCACTCGAGCGTCCCAAGCCCATCCGAAGAACGCCAGCAACAGACCTAGATTCACCAGTGTCATGCGCTCCCGAACGAGCAAGGCAAGCATTACGATGATGAGGAACAGTGGCATCACGAGCAATGTGTCCGTAAAGAACATCAGCACCCGGTCGGTTCCGCGTCCCCGGTAGCCGGCAATCATCCCCACCAGCACCGCAAAGACGCGAGACACAGCCCCCGCAATCACGGAGATGATCAGTGAGTTGCGAACCGCGTAGGTCGCTTGCCAGAAGATGTCCTGTCCCTTCGCGCTGGTTCCCAAGAAATAGGTCACGGATGGCTTCAGGTTTGGCGGCCCGTGGAACCAGATGAGTGGATCATAAGGCGAGAAAGCCGACAGAACCGCCATAATCAGAAGGAACCAGAGGACCAAGAAGCTCAGGGCAAAGCGGTAGTCCTTGAACAGGTCTCTCAATACGCGCATTCGCTCACCCTTTCTATCGGAACCGCACGCGCGGATCGAACAACGGATACAACAAGTCGATCACAAGAATCGCAGTCGTTACACCCAAAATGGAAAGCGCCGTAATCCCCATGATCAAGTTGTAGTCTCCACTCGTAATTGCGTTGAACAAGAGCGTGCCGACACCCGGATACGAGAAAACGATCTCAGTAATCAGCGCACCGCTCAGTATCTGTCCTAAGGACAACGCAAGACCCGTGATCTGCGGCAACATTGCGTTTCGCATGATGTATCTCGAAACGATTCGCCCTTCTCGAACGCCACCCAGCTTTGCATATTGCACGAAGTCCTCGGCATTCACGTTCTGCACAATCAGCTTCATCGTTTGGAACCAGATCGCCCCGCCAAGGACAACGAGCGATAGAGCTGGCAGGAATGCATGCCACAAGACATCCCAGATGTAGGTCCACGTGAAGGCAGGCAGTCTCCCAATCGCTGTCCCACCCGCAATGGGGAACCATCGAACAACGAAGGCAAAAAGGATGAGTAGGGCAAAGGCAAAAATGTAGTAGGGAAGCGGTCGGACGACCATCGCGAGGGTATCCAGCGCTTTGGACCACCTTGACCTTGAGAAGTAGCCGGCCAACGCTCCAACAATGTTGCCGAAGACCCACGAGAGCATGGTGGTCCATAACAACAACCCCGCAGTCCAGGGCAAGGCTGTGCGGATCAGCTCACTCACTGGGGTTGGGAACTGGAAGAACGAGACTCCGAAATCTCCAGTAAAGGTACGTTTCCAGAAAGCACCGTACTGCTGCAACAGCGAACCCTCCAACCCATAGAGCTCCTGCAGATCCTCGACCATCGCCTCCATGGACGCAGGATCAAGGTAGGTCCCGCGCGACATGAGTTGTGCAATCGTTCGATGAACCGGATCTGAGGGCGTAAATCGCGGAATGAAGAACACTGCTGTGATTCCGAGGAAGATCACCAGGATGTACGAAATCAGTCTCGGAATGAGATATCGCTTCACAAACGCCACTAAACCTGCCTCCTGTCCGTCATTATTGATAAGGAGGCCCCCGGGTCGGCACCGCCTTCCCAGGGGCGTGTTGCATCCTGAGCTAGTTACCCGTCGCTTCCAGGGATGGGAGGAAGTACTTCATCGGTCCCCAGTGCGTGTACGGCTGCATGTACGGATTCTCAAGCCCGGGCCAGTTGGTCCAGTAATACTCGTCCCATGCCACGTTTCCGATGTAGCCGAATGTCGGAATGCCAGGCATTTCGGTGACGGCGATCTTGAGTCCTTCGATACCTAGCGCAATGGTCGCCGCGGCATCGGCCGGGTCGGTGTTACGGAGGTCCTCGAGAACTGTATCCATGGCGTCGCTCGTCCAGCGGCTATGATGCCCCTGGGTCAGCGTGCCCACGGGCTGTACGTAGGCCGAGTTATAGTAGTCGAGGGTTCGGTATAGATCCGGACCCGCGCCCCACGGCTCGTAGCCAGGCCAGGTTCCGGACACATCGAAGTCACCGTTCTGGGTGAGCGTATCGAATGCATCCGAGCCCACGTAAACCGCATCAATACCGAACTGTTTCCACTGCTGAACAGCAGCCAACGCATTGACACTCTGCAGATGGTTGACATCCGTGCGTCCGAGCACTTCTATCGTCCACTTGGTGCCATCCGGCAGGAGCCACTCGCCATCCGCGTTCTTCGAGAAGCCGCTCTTTTCGAGAAGCTTGGTCGCAGCATCGGGTGCGTGCTTGTACCAGCCCAAACCGAACGCCGCTTCGATATCACCGGACACGATGTATCCGGCGCTGGTCGCGTAGTCCACTACACCGTCCACACGGTCGGTGTCATACGGCTTGAAGGTCTCACCATTGCCAAGATCGAGGGTGAAGTCCTCGAGCCAGGCCTCCATGGGCCGAATGAAGTTGTCCGGGTACGATCCCAGAGATGGGATGTGAACCGGGCTCAGTGTACCGGTTGCCCCAACAGCCTGAGCAACATACTCGACGATGTCAATCGCCAGCAGAAGCGCCCAGCGAACATCTGCGCTATCGTACGGGGCCTTCGCAGTATTGAACGTCAGTCCTGTAATCGCCGGATCGTTATTCACGACCCACGGGAAGCCCGGCTGATAGGCACGAATGGTCTTGCCTTGTGCTAACGCAGCCTTCAACCCTTCCGAAGACAAGTCAGCGGCATCCACTTGATGCGTAAGCAACGAGACGATCTCCGCTCCTTCGTTTGCGAAGTGTTGGAAGACCACGTATTTCGGCGCGGGCATTCCGTAGAGAATGCCCGTCGGGCTCTTGTCCCAATCCTCGCGGCGTTCCCAGACCGTCCACGCTCCGGCAGGCTCATAGCTATGCAGCTTGTAAGCACCACATCCCACAAAGGGATTGAATTTGAACGTGACGGGATCGTCGACGGATTCGAAGATGTGTTTCGGCATGATCCATGTGCAGCCCCAGCGATCAAGAAACGTCGTATGGAACCGCGAGTTCGCTTGCTTCAGATCAAAGCCGACCGTGTAATCATCGATCTTGTAGACAAGCTCGACATTGTCCAAAAAGAAGTTATGAGCATTGAAGCCCTCATGGGCCATCAACGTTTCGACCGTGAAGACTACGTCATCGGCCGTAAACGGTTCACCATCCGCCCAGGCGACGCCTTGGCGTAGCGGAATCTCCAGATGGAAGAAGTTGCTGTCGTAAACGGGATCACCGGCGGCAAGACCGTTGATGATCTCTCCTGTCGCAAAATCGACTGACCACAACGGCTCGTTGGCAAGATTCTGCATGCCACGATCGCGCCATTTCCAACCCACCCATTCGTTGAAATCGTCAGCAGGAACAGAGCGTCCGGTTAGAATGCTGACGATCAGTGTTTCGCTACGAGGCAGATCTGCCAGCTGTGCGAAACCTACCATAGGTACTAGCAAGGCAATGGCGACAACCAGCGCCATGCACTTATTCGCCCTCCACATACATACACCTCCAACGATGTTTTCGGTTATTCTCAGACCCTGTGAAACCGGCCGCGGCCTCAGACTGACGCGGGTATTGGGTGCGCGAGCAAACACGGCCTGCCGAGTTACTCAGCGCCCGAAGACGAATGTCTTTGCGATCCAGCGATGCTGCGCTGAATAGGTTTGCGCTTGGGTGCAACCTAGTTCGAGATACCAACTGTTGCAGATCTATAGGTCTGCGGCCTGGTTTCATTTGTCGATCTCCCGTCTTCGCCAATCCGCTTTTCTGAGGCCGATCTACCCTCTTGCTCGTGCATTCCCTCTGATATCACCTCCTCGATCTGAATGGAGAGGTCAAGATTCATCGAATGTGCCAAGTGGAGCTGTTGATTCGCGGATTCGGAGTTCGCAGTCGAGACATACGCGCTCTTTCGGAGACGTGTCACCTTCGATGCGCCGCACCAGCATCTCGGCCGCTTTGTATCCCATCTCAAAAGGCTGTTGCGCAACCGATGTCAATGCAGGCCGGAAGGAGCGGGCCCAGGGTGGATCGTCAAAACCAACCAAGGACAGCTCGTTAGGACAGGAGATTGAGGCATCCTTGAGATATTGCAGGATCCCCATCGTCATAAGGTTGTTGGAGCCAAACACTGCGGTGACACGGTCATCCGCACTCAACAGAGCGCGAGCCGCCATCGCGGCTCCTTCGACTTCTAATCCAGCTTGACGAACGTCAGCATCGTGAATTCGAATGCCGGCTTCGGACAATGCTCGCTTCCATCCCAAAACACGATCATCGAAGCTTCGTATCCCCGAGATTTCAACAATCGTGCCAATCCTTCGATGGCCAAGTTCAATAAGATGCCTCGCGGCGTCATACCCACCTTGCTCGTTATCAGAGAACACCTGATCGACATCGAGTTCCACCGGACGATCAACAACCACCAACGGCGTCCCGTGATCCACAATCGCTTTGAGTGTGCGATCGCCGTCGCTCGTCGGCGCAACGACATACCCATCGACCCGTTGGGCGTGCATCATGGCAATGCCGCGTTCTTCACTGCCAGGATCTTCCCCCGTGTTGCACAGGAGCACCCCATACCCACTTTCAAGCAGGCGATCCTCGATGCCCCGAACAATCGTCGAGAAGAACGTGTTGCCAATATCTGAGACGATGACTGCGATAGTTTCCGTGCGCCCCCGGCGCAGGCTTCTTGCTCTGCTGTCGGGTTGATAGTTGAGTTCTGCAACGGCGCGGGTTACGCGTTCGACTAGATCCTCTGAAACAAACCGGGTTCCATTCAACACGTGGGAAACTGTGGTCACCGAGACACCTGCGTGCTGCGCCACCTCCCGCATGGTTGCCATAAAGCCCCCTGTGTTCCGAAGTCTATCGAAGATTCATTTGAGCAAACCTTTGCGCAATCGTTTGCGCGAACGTTTGCTTTTATAGCACAGAAGATCCATCGTGTCAAATCAAACAGCTTCCTGGCCGCGACGCCTGACGATAACCAACCGCGTTCGCCCTTTGGTTCCAGAGCTAGGCAAATCCACGATGGCGCGTTCTCGTGGCTGGATGAAGTAACGTAATCAAGTGGAGGAGCATAAGGCATCTCAGTTATCGAGCATCAGGACGTCTTGCGATTCGGCATCCTTGCTCGAAATCCACTTTCGGCGTCTTAGCGCGCATTCAGCCTAGGCAGCGCCTGGGAGCACGGCCGACGGATCAATTCAGCAAAGCGCTAGATCACGCGCCGCACCCAACGAAGCCGTCGCAGCAATGCCGTGAGAATCCAACAGATAGCAACTCCGCCGACAAAAACGATGGCCGCCTTCCATCCGACGGCCAGGTTCGCCCTCAGAACGGCATACTGAAGCCAAATGATGACCAAGTAGTGGAGCAGGTAAATGCCGTAACTGTTGGCGCTGAAGTTGCTAAGAACCCCAATCCTTCGCTTGAAGAATCGCAGAAAGACGGCGATCAAGGCGAGGATAACCAAGGCCGCTTCGATCAGGAAGGCATACACACCCAACGTTCCCGCCCACTCCGAAACGAAGATCCATGAGAGAAGCCCATAGGAGCCGATTCCTCCAAGCAACCATGCCCACCAATACTTGGCAAACGGTCCCTCCGAGCGAAACGCGCCCTCCCCGAGTCCTCGGGCACCGACCGCGACCCCCATTCCGAAGTACAGCAAATACCAGAAGGCGCGGACGACTTCCAATCGGAAGGGACCCCATCCACCCCACTGTCCCGGATTGAATGCGATTCGCATCGGCAAGTACGCGGCAAACGATAGGCCGATCAACGTCCCCGCGAACAACAGCGGCTTATCGAGAATCGGGCTGCGTGTTCGAAACGATTTCAATCCGGTCACTTTCAAGAAGCCGTACCAGAGCACAACCAAAAGGTCAAAGGCGAACAACAGCCAGACAAACCAGAAGGGGCCAGGGGGATTGAGGCCCCCTTTGACGTAGTCAAGCCAGAAGGCTCCGAACCCCTTGATGGGGATCTCATAGGCCAGGTTGTTGGCAAGCACGGTTGGATAGAAGGCAATCGGGATGATAACCACGAGCCCAATGATGAATGGAATACCCAGCCGTAGGAGCCGCCCAACAAGGAATCGAAGAATGCCTTTGCTCTGGAGGCTCTTCCAGACGAACAGACCGGACACGAGAAAGAGAAGCGGCATGAAGAACGTGTCGTTCAACAGCGCAATTCGATCGAAGCCGGTCCATGTCACCCCACCCGCGATGACGGCCTCCGTGATCGGGCTGAAAGTCTCCATGAAGGAGTACGGATTCAGAAAGCCGAAGGTCACGTAGGCCAACACGGTGTGGTGTAACAAGACCAGCAGTACGCCGAAGGATCTCAGGTAGTCAAAGGCTACGGTTCGCGCGGGCAGCGCTCCATCCGGTCGCATGTTCATCATCATTTCCGTCATACTCACCTCCACACGCACACTGCGGAAACGTCAGGGGCAGATTGACAGGCTGCGCCGCCTGCCGCGTCTTTATGATGTCTTCCAGCACTGTCAGGTATTCATCCCCCTGAGCTTCCGAATGAGAAGATCATGTACTCAATGTCAAGGACTAGCTCGACGACTTCTTGAGAGAGGCTTGCAGCTTCTTGGCCCTTGCCGGGCAGGTGAGCCCGTCGGCAATGACTTGAGGTGCCAAGTCCATCATGATCTCGTACATCTCGGCGCCGATCGTCTCTTTGTAGATGGGCAAGGTTTTGATCAAGCCGAGGTTGGACACGAGAAAGTACGGATCTCCGTCAATGATCTCGCCGGCTTCTTGCCCCTTGCGAATGAATTCCAGCATGGGAGCGTAGGCAATACGCAACTGCTGCATGATGGTCTCGTACTCCAACGTCGACAAGAACTGTTCCATTTGCGTCGGATCGTCCAGAACGATGCGAGCAAGCGGATTGGTCTCGATCTCGTGCGCAATCCCCTTCATTAGCAGAACCAGGGCCTCGCGGACATCGTCCGTTGCGCCAAACGAATTCTCACGCAAGCGGTGCATCATTGCCGGCATCTCCTGAAGGAACATCTCCATATAGAGATCTTCTTTGTTCTTGAAGAACTGATAGAAGCTTCCCTTGGAAATCCCTGCGAGATGAACGAGATCATCGATCGTCGTCTTCCGCATCCCGTATCGCTGGAAACAGGATCGACCGGCCTCGATCAAGGCGGCGCGGATCCGCTTCTTCTCCATGTCCGTGAATGCTCTTGGTGGCATGCGTCTCTCCTTGTGGACATACTACCGTGTATAGTCACAGCGTGCATAGCACGCTCATCACAGCCACTGCTTCCCTTCGATGAGGGAATGCCCGGCAGCTTAAGAGCTTGCGAGCGCTCGGTGATGAGCCGCCGGGCGGAGGTTAGGTTTCATAGGGGGGTGTCCGGCCACCTTGGAGATCCGGGTGAGGAGGATGGTCGGTGGCCGGACGGGGGTGGCAGTCCCCGGTCATCTAGCTCGCGTCTCTTGATTCATCCTGCTCAACCTTTCCATCCACCAGTGTGATCAGACGATTCACACGATCGAGCAAGCGGCTATCATGCGTCGAGAAGAAGAACGTCGATCCTTTTTCTCGATTGAGGCGCTTCATCAGATCGATCAGGTCAAGACTCATCGCCGTGTCCAGATTCGCCGTCGGCTCATCCGCGAGGACGATCGACGGTTCGGCGACGACGGCGCGCGCCACAGCCACGCGCTGCTGCTGACCTCCGGAGATTCGATTGGGATACTGATCGGCGTACTGGTCGATGCCCAGCTCCGCCAATACCTTCTTGGCACGTTTGATCCGCTCGCGCCGGACGACGCCCTGTAGCTCAAGCACAAAGGCCGTGTTCTCCAGGACCGTGAGGACGGGAATCAGGTTGTAGGCCTGAAACACGAAGCCAAGGTTCGTCAGTCGCAACTTGGCGAGTTCATCCTTGCTCAGCTTGGACATCGGACGTCCCTCGAGCAGGATGTCTCCGCCTGTAGGTCGATCCAGCCCCCCAAGCAGATGGAGTAGCGTCGACTTGCCAGATCCCGAGGGACCGGCAACCGCCGTAAACTCTCCGGCATGGAGTTCCGTACTGACACCTCGCAATGCGGGCGTTTCGAGTGCCTCGGTGATATAATTTTTCTTCAGATCCATCGTTTGAATCAACGGGTTATTCGACATATCTCATCGCCTCCACAGGTTCAAGTTTGGATGCCTGATACGCAGGCAACCACGCAGCCAGAATCGCCACCAACGACATGGTGGCCGCTGCTAAGAGCAGTTGCGGCCAACGAATGGCCAAATGCAGCTCGGTGCTCATTCCGATGGCACGGGCAAACGCGCCGTACTCCCCAGGGATCGGAACGCCGCCCAGCGCTTCGATGCCAAGAATCAGCCCGGCGCCCACAAGCGCGCCCCAGACCGAGCCGAGCACGGCGAGCACACCGGCTTCCATGAGGAACATGCGGATCACGCGCCCTCGCGATGCTCCTAACGAGATGATGAGGCCGAGTTCTCGAGTTCGTTCCTTCACCGCAAGATAGAGCGTGTTCAGAACCACCAGCGATCCAAGCCCGAAGAAGACGACGCCGACCGAGGTAAGCGCAGGTCCGAGAATACTCATGTAGCTCTTTACCTGGGGAGCCAGTTCACGCCAATCCACGACCTCTAGACTTTCTGGCAGTTGTCCCGCCAACTGGGCCGTGATCGCTTCGATCTTGCCCAAGTCCCCGACGCCGGTGACGCCCTCAACGCGAGCCACGATGGCCGTAGCTGCACGCGGGCTTCGCGCCAACTGCCGGGCCGTTTCGAGCGGAACTTGAATGAGGCCCTTCCCCATCTCGGAAAGCGGTGCATCATAAATCCCGACGACCGGGATTTTGAGGACGCCGACACCGGTTTCGGGGTGAGCGCCCAGCAGAACCAGGTCGGAGCCTACGGAAATGCTGAGAAGTTGAGACAGCTCCTGGCCGATGACGGCGCCGTGATCGTCCGATCGAATGTAACGGCCGTCGAGGATGAGGTTCTCGATGTTGCTGATGGGCGCCACTTCTTCGGGGATCACGCCCTGAACGTAAACCGTCTGCGAGCGATCTCCGGAGGAGGCCAGCGCGGGCAGATCCAGTCGAGTCGTCGTCCACTCCACGCCTTCCATCTCGTGTACGGCAGCCGCCCAGACATCCGCGTCCTGGAGAAGCGGGCGGGCGGATCCCATCCCACGCTTCTCGACATGGCGCACCTGGAAGTGTCCCGTATCGATGCGTGTCGCCGTGGTAAACAGATCAGAGACCACGCCGTTCGTGAATCCGAACATGAACACCAGGAAGTACACGGGAATCAGTACGGCCAGCAACGTTAGGATGCTGCGCCGCCGATTCCGAAGCAAATGTCGAAGGACGGCTTTCATCATTCAGTCCCCCAGGATTCAAACGTCGCTAGATCGAAGAAAGAGGGATCGAGATCGAGATCGAACTCCGCCGTTTCGTAGCGCAGGGTCGTTGTATCGCCATAGACGTCGACAATGGTGACCGTACTCGCCAGTTCGCGATCCTGAATGAGGATCACATCCGAGAAGGTCGCCGTTTGCAGTAATTCTCCCCTTTGGTCGTAGTAGATGAGTTCCTGAATCACAAACATCTCGCTGACCGTCAGCTCCAACTTGCCATAGACCACGGGAGCATCCTCATGCGGAACGAGGATCAGGAAGAACCCGCTCTCGGTCACGTCCGCGCTCGTCTCGTAGTCGTCCGACAACGTCGTGTGCGAGAGGTCGGATAGCGAGGGGCCCGAGCCGAACAGGGCATCGCTCAGCGCGAGCGACGGGAGCTTGATCGAACCCACGGCCGGTGAGTAGTACCAGAGTTCGCCACCGAGTTCCAAGTAGCCAGAGTTCAAATCGATTTCCGGTTCGAGGATACGGATGAGTGCATACTCCTCCCCCAAGGTCCAGGCTTCCAACTTGTGGAACTTGGATTGTCCTGCCAACGTGATCTCGATCGACAAGACGCCGTGATAGCTGTCTCCTTGCCATTTTTCGTTGACCCGCTCAAGAATCTCGGCGGCATTCAACGTGGCGCCCTGAGCCCATACGCTCAGACTCAGTCCCAGCAAGCCACAACCGATAATGATGCTCTTTAGTCTTTTCATGATCACTCCTTTACTACCCTTCTCGGATGGCCGAAACCGGCTCCAGCTGATTGGTGCGGCGCACCGGATACCACGTTGCCGCCAGCGCCGTGGCTACGACCACAGAGAACGCGATCACCCAATACCACCCCGATGTGGTTGCGTACAGGATGTTTGGCAAGCCAAGATCGGAACCGAAGCCCTGCATGAATCGAGAGAAATCGACGCCATATCGGGAGAGGTACATCAAGCACCCATATCCCAGCGTTCCGCCAATCACGAACCCAATGGACGCCACGAAGAGCGATTCCACGAGGATGACGCGTGCCAGCATCTTCTTGGTCATTCCGACCGCCGTCATCACGCCGAACTCCCGGGTTCGCTCAAGAACCGAGTAGAACGTTGTGTTCGCCACACCGAATCCGGCCATGGCCGCAATCATGAGAACGAGAGGAATCAGCTTAAGGGTTCCCCCTTGGAGCATGATTCGAGCCATCGGATTCAATGTGAAGAAGTCGGCGACTTCTAGCGATCCCGCATCGCCTGCGCTGACCGTCTCCTGCAGAGAGGCCACCAGTCGATCGATCGATGTCCCAGGAGGCACTTTCACAGCAACCGAAGACAAGCCATTCCATCCGGTCAAGGCGCGAGCATCCGCAAGCGTGATCGGAGCGATTCGATCCAAGGCATCGATATCGAGAGAGAAGAATCCCACTGCTCGGAACGCCATCGAACTCGTTCCTTCGCCGCCTTGAGCCATGACAACAACGCGTTCCCCCAACCGAATGTCAAGGGACTCCGCGACGCGTGTCGAAAGGACGATTTCGCCGTCTCCGGAGAGAAATCGTCCCTGGGTGATGGCGTTATGGAGCTTAGTCACCCGCTGTTCATCCGTGGGATCGATTCCTCGGACCAGGATCCCGTCCGAACCGTAGGAACTGCGAAGCAGTCCATTGGTTTCCAGCCGAGGCGCCACCGCCGATATGCGAACGCCTTCGAGAAGTGCGTTCGCTTCCTCAATTTGAGACGGCGTCAGTCCGTTCGCCGGAATGGGATCCTCCGCATAGCCGGCGGCGCGAATCTGGAAATCACTTTGGTTATATCGCGTTTGGGTTTGCGTCACGGATGCTGTGAAGCCATCTGTAAACCCCCAGAGAACAAGGATGACAAGACTCCCAAACGCAACGATGGCAATCATCATCAACGTACGCTGGGTATGGCGCCACAGGTTGCGCCAGGCCAGTTTCATCGCGGACTTTGTCATAGGGTTCTCCCTTTACGTCGTGGGCACGTCAGCCCGTCGGCAATGATCTGGGGAGCAAGCTCCATCATTGCGTCGTAGAGTGTTTTCGGTATTTGCTTCTCGCCAAGAGGTATCAACTTGATCAGTCCGAGACACGCGAGGATACGCATCGGATCCTCCTCAAGGAGGTCGCCTCGCTCCTGCGCCGTTTCAATGGCATTCACAACGGGCGCATAGAGAGGGCGAACACGCGTCAACACC
The DNA here is from genome assembly GCA_028277345.1 of Candidatus Bipolaricaulota bacterium. Classification (GTDB taxonomy): domain Bacteria; phylum Bipolaricaulota; class Bipolaricaulia; order UBA7950; family UBA9294; genus SPBW01. The sequence continues at coordinate 173,388 of JANQGM010000011.1, forward strand.
TGATGGTAGTTCAATTGAGAGAGCACACTTTGGATCTGGGAGGAATCTCCTAGCAGGATCGATGCCAGCGGGCTTTCATGGAGCTCGACCGCAATTTGCCGCATGAATCGGATCAGGGCCTCTCGCGTGTCGTCGGTCGTCTCAAACGATGCCCTCATCAAGCGTTGGATCATCTGCGGAATCTCATGAAGGATGACTTCAACAAAGAGCTCCTCCTTACTTTCGAAGAACAAGTAAAAGGTCGCTTTGGCAATACCGACAGGTTGAACAAGATCCTGAACCGTCGTCTTCTTCAAGCCATAGCGAAGAAAGCTTCCTCGGCCCGCTCGCATGAGACGCTCTCGGATTCCTTTTCGCTCGTCCTCTGTAAACGCTCGCGGCATCGCTTCTCCTTTGTCTTTGTGACTATTTACGTTTTACTAGTCATTGAGTATACATTCGCGGTGCCGTTTGTCAAGTCATGAGCAATCGGGTTCATGAAAACCAGAGATAAATCTATTTCTATTGGCGTTTTAGCGAATTTCATCCGGACGCAATGATGCCCAGCGATACGGCTTAGTCCAATGAATACACCCTCTGCTCGATGGTCGGACTTGGTCTTCTTCGTTTACTGTCGCTCAAGCACCCTCAGGAGCCGTTCCGATCCAGATACTTGGCTTTGTCCTTTCCAGAAGATACTTTCCTTGGATCTTGCATCTGTCATTTCGAGGTGTATACTAGAAGACTCAATGTATTCTTAGTTCATTTCAGTCACAAACAGACCGATAAACACGCTGGGGCGTGCCACAGCCGACCGAATCACACGAGAGAGGGCAGCATCCGCTCTTTCTCCACAAAAGTGCAGCCATGCCTCAATCATTGAAACCGACGTCCAAAAGTGATCGATTCGGATAGAGTGTTCTATCTCGGTTGGTTACGCGTTTGGTGATTCGCGTTCTGTACGAGTTTCTTGTTCGCAGGATGAATGCTCTTCGCGTGCTGTTCGGTATGACGGGATGGAGATAAACGTGGGTGACTCCGATGTGCCCATTGCGCGGCGTCTCGCCAAGGAGGGGCAGTGGATCTGATCTACCGATGTTCGGGATACGAGTTGAGTGACCTGGAGATCGTGTCGGCTCGTGGAAGCCGCTTACTGGACGCTGATGGAAGAGAGTGGATCGACCTGGAGGCCGGCGTATGGTGCGCCGCGCTCGGGCACAATCATCCTCGACTTCGATCCGTGATCGAGCGACAGCTGAATCGAATCAGCCATATCGGGTATCGCGTCTCGACTCCCCCACAGCAAGCCGCGGCATCCGAGTTGCTCAACATCCTCGAGATCGACAAGGGCAAATGCGTCTTCTTGTCCTCGGGAAGCGAAGCGGTTGAATTCGGCGTGCAGGTTGCCCGGAGGCTCCGCCCACAACGGCGATTGCTCACGCTCGCGGAATCGTACCTTTCCGCCTACAGATCGTCGGGGGAGAAAACCGAAGAGGAATGGGTTCTCTTCGATCGCACAGTCTGTGCTGATTGCCCGCAGGATCAACCCTGTGAGAGCGAGTGCCTGCGATCCAGGACATCCCGTTTGAGCAGATCGGTGGTTTCGTCTTGGAAACAGGAAGCTCAGGCGGTTTCGTTCGCTTCCCGCCGAAGAAACTGATACAGCAACTCTGCGTACGTGTCCGAAGCCATGGCGGCTTGGTGATCGCCAACGAAATCACAACGGGATTCGGACGAACCGGACGGTGGTTTGGCTTCCAACACTACGGCCTCGCACCGGATATCGTCGCCGTCGGAAAGGCAATGGTAAACGGCTATCCCGTCAGCGCCATCGCGCTTCGTGACCCCATCCCCGCAGAGCTCGACGCGACTGGGTTTCATTACGCGCAGTCGCATCAAGACGACCCACTGGGGTGCGCCATTGCCGCCGAGGTTATTCACACGCTTCGAGAGGAAGGGCTTGTCGAACGCTCGGCAAGGATGGGCGAAGAACTGAAAGCCATGTTGACGGAGCTTGCCGAGCAACACGACTTCATTCGCGAGGTCCGAGGGCGTGGACTCATGCTCGCCATCCAATTCACCGAGCCATTGCACAGTGCACGGGTGGAGAAACTGTTCCATGAGCTGCTCGCTGAGGGCTATCTTGTCGGCTACAAGCCGGCCTCTCCCCTGTTTCGCCTGCTTCCGCCATTGAACCTGTCCGAGCAGGATTCCACGTCGTTCGTGCAAACCTTGTCGAGACGGCTCATCGCAGAATCATGAGCATGACAATTGTAGAAATCGGCATCGACCCAGATAATCCGTGCGAAATGCCCCAAAGTCGTTCTCACCACGCACTACTTGGAAGAGGCGGACGCGCTTGCCGATCGTATGGCCATTATCGACCACGGGGGAATTGCTGTCGAAGGCACTTCCGAACAACTCAAGTCCGGAATCTCCTCGGACCGGATCATGATCCTCGAAGCGGATGGAATCACAGAAGATGTCCTGTCTGCCCTTCGCGCAGCCTATCCACGCGTCGAAGACGTCGAGGGGAGCATCCAGATTCGCGGAGAAGCGATCGATCTGTACGAACTACAAGACCTCCTCCGCCCTCGCGGCGTCACCATCCGCTCAACCCATCTCAAGACCGTGTCCCTGGACGATGTCTTCCTCCACTAGACGGGGAGGGAACTGCGCGAATGATCTTTTCTGAGCTTGCATTGCGAAACATGAAGGAGACGATCCGAGACCCTCTCTCCTTGGGGTTGACCATCGCTCTGCCTTTGGGGCTATTCTTGATCCTGCAAACACTGGGACGAATCGAGGACATGTTCAAGGCCACGTACCTCGCTCCCGGTATTGTTCTCTTCGGATTCGTCATGATCGTCTTCAGTGCCGGGTTTCTGCTCGCTCGCGATCGAGAACGCGGCGTGTTGACCCGACTATTGACCGCCCCACTTCGCCCCATCGATTTCATCATCGCCTACACCTTGCCGTTTATCCCAGTCGGGTTGATGCAAATCGCAACGATCTATGGAATCGGAGCGTGGCTGGGTCTAGAAATTGCAGGCAGCCTATGGCTCGTGCTTCTTGTCCTCATCGCGTCGTGCCTCGGCTATATCGGCATTGGGCTGGTTCTCGGGGCGCTGTTTGCATCCAAACATGTTGGTTTTGCCTACATGCTCGTGCTATTCCCAACGATCTTCTCCGGCACCTGGGCCCCCGTCAATCTGATGGGCGATGGGTTCAATCGGGGGGTTCATTGGCTTCCCTTTGCTCACGCACTGGACGCCGTTCGCGCCATCATGATAACTGGGGCGACGTTCAGCGAAATCGCGTCAAGCTTCTTCTGGGTGATCGGCTACTCGATTGCCTTCCTGGCTTTCGGCGTTTTCGCATTCCGCCGCCGCATGGTGTCCTGAGGACTCTGACGGATTCTGATCCATCTGCTGTTCTTGGTCTCCCAAGCTTCTGTGGTCTAGACTCCAACACGGCAAGGAGGGTGCTTCACTCATGGAAACACGCGAGATTCTTACACGCTTTGGTCTCTCGGTTGTCATTGGGATCTTTGTCGGGCTGCAGCGCGAGGTTGCGAAAAAGAAGAGCGACCGGGCCCTGTTCGCGGGAGCGCGCACCCTCGCGCTGATGGGCCTGGCCGGATGCGCGGCCGCGCTCACAGCTGACTTGGCTGGAACACCGTGGATCTTCGTCGCGATGGCGTTGGCCACGGCAGGCTTCATCGCCATTTCGTACTACGTATCTGCCTCCACGGGGGATATCGGTCTGACCTCGGAGATGGCGGCATTGTCAGTCTTTCTCATCGGAGCGCTCGCCTATTGGGGACAGTTGGAGATCGCCGCCGCCCTTGGGGTCGCCATCGCAGTCCTGCTCTCTTTGAAGCTCGGCGTTCGCCGTTTCGTGGGGCGTTTATCCGAACAAGATGTGCTGGCCACATTGAAGTTCGCCGTGATCACCGCCATCGTGCTTCCGCTCCTTCCCAATCGTACCTTCGGGACAGCGCCGTTGGATGTTCTCAACCCAAGGAACATTTGGTTGATGGTCGTGTTCATTTCCGCGATCAGCTTCATCGGCTACGTCCTTATCAAAATGATGGGACCCAAACGGGGCGTCGGCCTCACGGGGTTGCTAGGCGGGCTTGTTTCCAGCACCGCCGTGACGCTCAGTTTCACGGAACGAAGCCGAGAACACGCCGACCTGGCTCGCCCCTTTGCGCTTGCCATCACGGCTGCGTGGACCATGATGTTCGCGCGTGTCTTGGTCGAGGCCGCTCTCCTCAATCCCACCCTGCTTCGCGAGCTCTGGATTCCCATCGGAGGCGCCGGCATCGTCGGCCTACTGTACTGCCTCTACCTACTGCTCTTCGCAAAGGAGAAGGGGGAAACCGATGAGTTGTCTCTGAAGGCCCCATTCGAACTCGCTCCCGCCGTGAAGTTCGCCGTTGCCTATGGCGTCATTCTCGTGCTTTCTCGCGGCGCCCACATGCTTCTAGGCGATGCGGGCGTCTACATCTCGGCCGGTGTCTCCGGCATCGCCGATGTCGATGCGATTACGCTGTCATTGGCTCGAATGGCATCCGCAGGCTCCATTGATGTCGAGACGGCGTCCCGGGCCGTCGTGCTGGCGGCGATGGTGAACACGTGCGTCAAGGGCGGGATGGTCATGTTGCTCGGAGCGGCCACGATCCGACGATCCATTCTTCCAGGCATCATCGGGATTCTCGCCGCCGGGCTCAGCCTTGCCTTCCTCTTCTAGCCATGACCCTGAGAACAACGCCATGAGACCCTCGATCGAATTCGGGAAGCGTCTTGAGCAGCTTCAGGCGGCTTTTGAGAAGGATGGGTTCGAGGTTGTCCAAGCCTCCCTTCCTGACCAGCACTCTCCGTTCATTGGACTCCTCGCCAAGCACCGAACCGCAAGGACGGCAGGCGTTGACCGAAAGCGCGCGTATTACCTCGAAGGCAGACCCTGGGATATGGGTTATCACATGGGACGCCTCGCCGAACCTCGGATTCAAGAGATCTCCGAAGACTACATTGAGAATTTCATTCGGGAGATGCTTCCTTGGGTACGCCGTAGGAAACGCACGCCACGGGATTGGCCGATCTACAACTGGCTCGTTAACCGTGTCAATCACCTCGCCCCACTCGACAACCCGCCCCCGTCGTTCTTGGCTCCCCGCATCGAGGAAATCCGCGGAATGGTTGCCGGTTGCCGATCCGCCAACGCACGCACGGAAGTCACCGAAGCCCGGCTGTGGGCGCTCAATGCGGGCGTCGATTGTCTGTTCTCGCTCTTCTACCAGTTCAACCGTTTGGATCTTCTCTTTGGCCGGAAGATCAAGAAGATGCGCAGTGTGACTGCCTGCAACGCGCTCGCTGTCCTCAACGAGGCTTCCGAGAACGGCGCGTTGTTCGCTCGAGACTTCATGTTCCCGGCGTGCGGCATCTTTCAGGATGCCGCAGCGCTCGCCATTTACAACCCTGCCCCAAAGTCGGAAACGCTTCCCTTCGTCTCCATGATGGCGCCCGGATTCGTGGGAAGCATTGCCGCCTTGAATCTCCGAGGGGTGGCTGCCGGCGTCAACGTCGTTCGATCGCGAGCCAATGATCCTGCGAACCTCGGCATTAATTCGCTGCTTCTTGTTCGCCATGCGATCGAGTCCAGCCCCACGATTGAGGAAGCGGCACAGACCATGCGATGTGTTCCTCGCGGCGTATCTTGGCTCTACCCGATGGCGGCGGATGGAGGAGAGGGGCGGGATCGCGCATGTGTTGTGGAGGCCGGCGCCACACCGCGCGATGCATCGGGGCGCCCCATTGCCAACATTCCGTTTCATGACATCCCTCGGATCGAACTCCTGGAAGAGGCCCTCTTGCCTTCCGAGACGTTCCTCGAAGAGAACCAATCCCCAGGCACAGACGGCGGAAACGGCGTCCTCATTCGCTGGGATGATTATCGTGACCCATGCGGTACACGCGGCTTCGACGTGTTCAACACCGGATTGTGGAAGCGTCGCCTTCGCTTTCGCCTTCAGTGGCACAAGATTAAGGATCAGTTCGGCCCCACGGGAGTTCTCGCCGATTCCTCACATCGACGCCGGTGTCCCTCTGGGTCGTACTTTGCTCCGCTACGAGGAGAGCCGGGCCGCATCGTTCTCACGAGCAACCACTACATCACTCCCGAAATGCGGCTCTGCACGATGGACAAGTGGACGAATATGCTCGATGCCCGCCATGTCGACGATTCTCAATGGCGGTACGACACCCTCAATCAGCTCGTTCACAAGGCCCGATGGATTCGCCCCGACGGGTCACCTCGTCCACAGCCACGACCGCTCGCCTATGAAGACGTCAAGCGAATCATCAATTTCCTCGAACCGGCTTGCGCCGGCGGAGACTGCCCCTATGCCGCCAAGACGTCGTGCTATACGTATCGCAAGTATCGCAATCCCGCCTGCAAGAAGGAGCAGCTCCCCATCGCCATCCAAGGATCGGTCTCGGTGTTCGATCTCAAAGAGAGATCGATTGAGAGTTACTTCGGGTATTACGGCGATTCATGGGTTACGTTACGTCTTCCTAACTTCCTCTCATCTGAAGTCAAAGGGAGTCATGACGAGCAGACGGAGCCGCCCGGCTCCACCTAGATCACTCGATAGACATAAACCAACGACAGATAGATACCGACGCCAATGAAGATAACGCCGGTAGCCATTCGCATCCATCGCTCTATTTGAGTCACTCTTTCGAAGAGTTTGCCAAGCTACCTCGCGCCAAACACAATAATGACTGCGAAAACAACGACGGGAATTGCCGTGCCCAATCCGTAGAGTAGGGGAAGCAAGGCCCCAGATCCATGCCGCATAGCAAGTGGAAGAAGGCTCCCAAAGAAGAGCGTCGCCGACACCGGACAGAACGAAAGTGCAAACAGGATGCCAAGGAACAGAGCTCCAAGTAATCCCAAGCGTTCCGCACAACCTTGAAGCCGCTCGCTCATCCCTCGTCCACGAAGAGATACCCGAATCAATCCGAGCATCACCATTCCTGCCAAGATGAGGATGGGACCGAGAAGCTTGTTCATCCACACTTGAAGCGCGAGCGAGACGGTCGGGGCTGAAAGCAAACTCATCACCAACAGCATCGCAATCACCACGTACACCAGAGCACGGCCTACGGAGTAGAGTTACCCAGCTATGAGTACGCTTGATGGTCGACCGGCTCGCTGCCCGACAAAGGAAATGGCTGTGATGTTGGTCGCAAGAGGACACGGGCTAACTGAGGTTAGGATGCCAAACCACAGAGCGGAAACAGCCGCAATCGCGAAATCACTCATGGCGTGCCTCGAGGAATCCAAGCGTGGTGTGCTGAATGTAGTCGGAGAATCTCGTTGCCGAGCGAATCAAGATCCAGGTCTCATCAAGAGCAATCCAATCCACTCGCTGCCCACCCATGCGGCGAAGGAGGACGAGCGTTGGCCTGACGAGTTCATACTCCACAACAACCTGCGTCTGATCTTCCATATTGATGGTTGACCACTTCAGGCACCCGGCAGCAAACTCATCCGGGAACTCGGCCTCAAGAACTGCCTTGGCCAACTCCTCGATGTTTTTGCAGGTACGACATCTCAGGGAGTTGTGGAAGTAGATGGCCTCGACAGCGCAAGCAGCACTTAGAACACCGCTCGTGCGCACCGCATCGGCATTTTCTCCATCCGTATCCGAGTCAGACGAATCCATACTCACAGTCGATGTACGATCCTCCAGCGAAGTTGCTTCATCGCCCGGTAAAGAGTTGCCTTCCAGCTGAGCCGTTGAGCCCGTCTCATGAACGATCGGAGCAGATGTCAGCACTTCTTGTGAGATTAGTACACCGATCGTCGCTCCAACGAAAAGAAGAAGCACAACGGTCCCAACCCATTTGAGAGCCGTCATCATACTCCGCCCCTCACAATGTAAGAAGCTCCTTCAGTTCGTCAACCGTCGCTACCTTTCCAGCCACACGGATCTCTCCGTCGATGGACAACGCCGGCGTCATCAGGGCGCCGCGATTTGCGATTTCTACGATATCCGACACCTTGCTGATTTCGGCGTCCAGCCCCAGCTCCTTCACGGCCGCTTCGGCATTCGCCTTGAGTCCCTCACACTTCGGGCATCCGGTGCCGAGGATTTCGATCTTCATGTAACCTCCTAGCGCTATCCAGCGATGAGTCCGAAGATTTTGCCCGTCAGCGTTGCCGCAATGACCACGAGCGCAATGTAGACGAGCGTCTTCTTGGTGCCAAGAATCTTTCGAATGACAAGCATATTGGGGAGCGACAGGGCGGGCCCTGCCAGTAGCAATGCCAACGCGGGCCCGTTTCCCATCCCCGAGCCCATCAACCCCTGAAGGATGGGAAGCTCGGTTAGCGTCGCGAAATACATCAGTGCTCCTGCAAGACTCGCGACAAGGTTCGATAGCCAACTGTTTCCTCCCACCGCGTTGGCGATCCATTCGGCCGGAATCAGCGCCGTGTGCCCCGGCCTCCCCAGCAGAAAGCCGGCGATCAGAACACCGCCGAAGAGATAGGGCAGAATAAGCTTTGCGTACGTCCATGCCGATCCGCCCCATTCCTTCCACTCGCCTCTCGTGTACCAAAGGCTCATTAGGATGACGAGCAGAATGAGAAACACACCGGCAACGTAGAATCGGGATTGGTAAATCGATGTGTAGGTCGACGGCGCATACGTTAGGCTTTCGATCTCCACCTTCGAGATGGCCGTCACCTGTTCGGAGTCAGCAAGCTTCACCAGAAGGTCATCCGCGGTCTCTCCCGCACGTGCGGCCACAATCGTTTCGCCGGAAGCCATCTCCAGTGAAAGGCTCCCCGGCTTACCCCAGTTGGCGAAAACGAGCACGAGGATCATCAACGCGACGGGAATCGCCGTCTTCCAGATGGACTTGGCGTCCTCGGGAAGCAAAGCCGCCATGGCCGCCGCCTGCTTTTCGGCTTCCTCTTCACGGAAAAGAAATTGCATGACGCCGCCGATGACAATCGCAAAGGTGACGGCGCCGACCGCCCGGGCCACGCCGAACTGAATTCCCAGAATGCGCCCCGTTAGGATGATGGCGAGAATGTTGATCGCCGGGCCGGAATAGAGAAAGGCAATGGCTGGACCAAGCCCGGCTCCACGCTTATAAATGCCTGCGAAGAGCGGAAGGATCGTGCACGAGCAAACCGCAAGAATTGCTCCGGACACCGCGCCCACGCCGTAGGCCACGATCTTCTTGGCCTTCCCACCCAAATACTTGACAACACTTGCTTGCGAGACAAAAACGGCGATCGCTCCGGCGATGAAAAAGGCGGGAACGAGGCACAGCAACACATGCTCGCGCGCGTACTCTTGCAGCATGAAGAAGGCTTCCATGATCGCATTGCGGATACTCGCATTCGCGAATGGAACAAGGTAAGCGAAGAGGAACACACCCGCGATGATTCCGAAGATTCGTAGTTCTTTCTTCACGTCACGCCACCTTTTCTTGAGTTAGTTCCGCAAGCCGATCCAAGGTCACAAGAAGTTCGGGATCCGCCAGCGACCACATCACCCGTACGCCCTCTCGCCGGGAAGTGACAAGCCCCGCGCGTTCCAGCAGCGCGAAGGAGCGGGAGACAATCGACGGATCGACACCCAATTCCGGAGCGAACTCGCAGCCGCACCGTTCACCATCAGCCAATAGCCGCAGCATCCGCTCCCGAAGCGGGTGCGACAGTGCCTTCCCAATCAACGTCAGCGGAGTCGTATCCTGCATGGTTATCGCCTTGTTATATTGCGCATTTGCGCAATAATACCATGCACAGCCTCGATTTCCATCTACCCCTCGCCAACCGACTCCGAACCGAGACGTCCACGAAGAAATGGGAAGTGAAGATCGACATCCAAGAAAGTGAAGCAGTGCACCTGCGCTATCAGCGGCAACGCTTATGCAGCTCGTCCACGGGACGAGTTGCCCGTTGCTAGCGAGGACATCAATCTCTTAGACCGTCCTCGGGCAACCTCACTGTAGCGCGATGTACGATATGGCTTGAACCATGACGGAAATACCCAAAACAGGGAACCACGAAAAACATGAAGAACAGGAAGAGGAGAATCAAC
>JANQGM010000029.1 GCA_028277345.1 Candidatus Bipolaricaulota bacterium
CTGATCGAATTCATGGGAATCGTCAACCATGGATTCACAACTTCTCAGGAGTGAGGAAGTATGAGACTACTGTCCTCTCAAGCCTTCCAGGAAACCCAGCAAAGTAGACCTGCCGGTCTATCGAAGCACGAAGATCTTCAGCGGAACGCCAACACGGTGCACGCTCCCAAGGACACGCGCCAACACGGTGCACAAATAGACGCCATTGGCAACAGGCTCGCCTTGATCATTGCGCATATCCCATTCATACAGGGAATCCTGAACCCATCCACTAACCGTGATGGCTTTTCCCGATAGGTCATAGAGCGTCACACTCACCGCATCGACATTATCTCCACTCACGATGATAGAGACCCTTTCGTCGGCGCGAACTGGATTTGGTTCCACGTGAGCAGATAGTTGTTCAGCAACTTGGTTGATTCCAACTAAGACACTATGAGCCGCAACGAGGTTGAATTCTCCAGGGGCAAGAGCCGCGTTGCTGATTCGAACCTCATCAATCAATCCCTTGAAGTACGAGCCCAACCATCCATTCGCACGACGGCCAATGTTTACCCCAGCCCCATCATCGGTCCTCGTCGCCTCACTCATGCTCGCCGTACTGACTGATCCTCCATCACGATAGATTCGCGATGTCGTCCCTTCCACCACCCAGGCGATGTGCACCCACTCGTTCTCCGGGACATATCCCGTAGCGGTCTTGTGGTTCCACGAAGAACTCCCCAACTCCCTTGGCATGATCGCCTTGATCGATCCATCGTCAAGAATAAACAGTTGGAACGCACACCAATATGAGTTGCCATCCCCATTCGCAATAACCACTCCCCGCTCTCCTGTGAAATACACCCATGCCTCGATCGTCATGTCGCCCACTAGATCCAAGGTCCCGTCATCGGGAATCTGGACGTAGTCATTCACCCCATCAAACGACAGCGCCCCGCTCGCATCCACACTCGTCGTCCAACTCGCTCCCACAATCGTCCCATGGTTCGCGTTCCCCGAACTGTCGTTGACCGTACTCCCACTGCCCTCGTTAAAGTCCCAGTACCCCACCTCGTCGCCGACGATCACGGGTGTCAGCTCCAGACTCAGCCGTCCGGCGCCATAGACGTTGTCTTTGCCGACCGAACCCATATCGATGGCAGAGGTTTCTAGCAGAGATTTCAGATCGTCAGCGGATCGACTGGAATCTTCAGAAAGCAATAAGGCGGCGGCGCCCGCGACATGAGGAGACGATGCAGACGTTCCATAGAAATTTCCGTAGGTCGTGCTCAATGTGCCATCAGGACCAGCAATATCCGGCTTTGTGCGGCTCACGGCGTACTGGCTTGCATTCGACGGCCCGAGCGAACTAAAGGATTCCTGAGGCCCCGTGGTCCAATTCGTGCGCCGGATCGCGCCAACCGTAAGCACATCAGCAGAGTTTCCCGGCGTAATGATGGTGCTGGCCGTATCATGGTGCTCCAGGCCAGTAAAGTTGCCGGAGTTTAGATAGACGTACATCTCGAAGTCGGGTTCCTCCGGTGCACTGTATGCCTGGATGGCAATCTCGTAATATCCTGTCGATGGAACGTTGTAACTGATGTACTCAGTCGGGCTCTGAAACCCGTTCTGATAGTTCGTTGAGGAAGCGACCTGCGTCCCCGCGCTGTTGTAGATATAGAGATCGTAATCCTGGTCCGATGCCGTCCAGTCGTCCCACGTCATGTAGATGATGATTCGATCGCCGGATGTGGCGTAGAGGCGGCTCCCCTCATCGCGGCTATCTCCGTCGAGGTAATCCGACCCTGAGCCAAACTCGTGGAAGTCATCCCCATCCGTGTCAAGAAATGCGCCTTGCCAATGACCGTCGTTCGCCTCGTTGCCTGCGGAGTTTACCCAAAGGATGTCGTTCGAGTGCGCGTTGGATACGATCGTTCCGATGATGCCGGTCCCATCATAGAAGTTGGAGTTGAACCATCCGACGGAATGGTTAATTACGTCAACGGAATTGTCGATGCAGTACTGAACGGCATTCTGAAGGTCCACTGAATCCCCGATCTTTAGAAGGTACAAATCGGCCTGGGGCGCCATGTCTTCAACGATCTCGGCGACCCCGGTTCCGTGGACGCCATCCTCATCAAACTCGAATCCATTTCCGGTGTAATCGTTCGTGTAGACGACATTTTGAAGCTCTCCGACCGCTCGCGCCTCGGTGTATCCATCGAAGCCCAAATCGATGACGGCAACTCGGGCTCCTTGCCCCTCGATCCCTTGGCTGTGAAACACATCTGCGCCGGTCAGCCCGACGCCCTCGCTCTCAACAGCCAGTGGAACCGGTCGATGAGGCTCTCTGATGTAAACGATGCCCGAAACGTCATCCGCCAACTCTTTCAGGCGATCAAGCGGAATCCGAACGCGAATGAGTCCCTCAGATCGAGCCTCAACAACACCCCCGGCCAGCCGGATGGCGACATCTCGAACCCGATCGGCGTCCCCTGAACGCGGCTCCAGGATAACGACAACATCCTGAGAGGAATTCCCATTTTCTGAAGGCGCGCCCTGTGGATTTGTGAGCTGTCCACGATGAATCAGGGATTGAAGAGGCGTCGAGAGCCTTGGATGTACCGCCGTTTCCGGGAACGGTTTGTCGGCCGACCCTGGCCAACCCCACAGTCCAATCAGCACACCGACAAGCACAACGCATCGGAACGCACGAACGCGATCATTCATCATGTCCCATCTCCATCCTACTATACACGCAGAGGACGAAGATGGTTTCCCATGCTACGTTTCGAACCACCGACACTCATGCCTACTCGAAGAGGAGAGCTAGGAGAAAATCCGCCCTTCTCGAAGAGCACCGAGGATACGCTCGACAAGCCTTTCGGGAGGCTGTTCGTCCGTTGCGGCGGTGATTTCCGGATGCTGCGGCACTTCGTAGGGAGATGAGATGCCAGTGAAGTTCTCAATCTCGCCAGCTTCCGCTTTCTTATAGAGACCTTTGGGATCCCGTTGTTTACACACCTCAAGGCGACATTTGGTGTAGATCTCGAAGAATTGGTCTGCCGGAATGAGAGATCGTACGAAGGATCGGTCTTCTGCAAAAGGAGAGATGAACGCGCAAAGGACGATATGGCCTGCCTCGAAGAACAACTTGGCCGTCTCGCCCACGCGGCGTATGTTTTCGGAGCGATCGCGTTCCGAAAACCCGAGATCCCCGCACAAGCCATGTCGGATGGTGTCCCCATCCAGCAGCATCGTTTGACACCCCTGCTCGAACAGACGCATCTCGACCGCCTGCGCAAGCGTCGACTTGCCGGATCCCGAGAGACCAGTCAACCACAACACCGCGGCGCGATGTCCGTTTTTCTTTTCCCGCTGTTGTCGCGGGATATTCCAACCGCTCCATACAACGTTGGAAGATGTTTTGCGCAAAGCGGAAGTACCGCCCTCGGAGGACACGATCAGATCTGCAACCGTACGAACCGCACCTCGAATCATCCCTCCGGCAACGGTATTGCTTGTATGCGGATCAATCAAGATGAAGCTTCCCGTACTGTGATTGTTGCGATAGCTATCGAAGAAAAGGGGAGACGCTGTGTGGATCTCAACACGTGCGATGTCGTTCAGCCGAAGCGTCTCGACAGCTTCGCGATGCAGCGTATTGACATCGATCCGGTAGCTGACGTTTCGAACGAACGCCTTCACGGTTTGGGTCGTATGCTTCAACAGGTACTGACCATCCGCGCGCATGGCCCCTTCGTCCATCCAGCAAAGGATCGCTTCCAGTTCGTTCCCGACCTGTGGCAGATTGTGCTTTCGCACGATCATGTCGCCACGGCTGATGTCAAGCTCGTCATCAAGCGTCAGGACCACCGACTGAGGCGCGAACGCCTCATCAAGAGATCCGTCGTACGTCTCAATCGAGAAGATCTTCGAGGTCTTACCGGACGGCAACACGACGATTTCTTCTCTTTCTCGAATCGTGCCGGAGGCGATGCGCCCTGCATAGCCTCGGAAATCAAGATGCGGGCGAATGACATGCTGCACCGGGAAACGGAAATCGAGCAGATTGCGATCCGCGGCAACATGGACGGTTTCCAAGGCATGCAAAAGCGTCGATCCCTCGTACCACGGCATCGCCTCGCTCTTGGTGGTGACATTGTCCCCCTTCAATGCAGAAACCGGGATAAAGGAAATATCGTGAATATCGAGCTTTCCGGAGAATTCCTGGTAGACCTCGACGATGTCACGAAAAACGTGCTCATCATACTCAACAAGATCCATTTTGTTCACAGCGACAACGAGATGCGGAATTTGCAGGAGAGACAGTAAGATGCCATGCCGTCTCGACTGGGTTAGAACACCCTTGCGGGCATCGATGAGAATAATCGCCAATTCGGCCGTTGAGGCTCCAGTGACCGTATTGCGTGTGTATTGCTCATGTCCTGGCGTATCCGCGATGATGAACTTGCGATACGGCGACTCGAAATACCGGTAAGCGACGTCAATGGTGATCCCTTGCTCTCGTTCCGCGGATAACCCATCAAGGAGCAAGGACAGGTCCACATCCTGTTGCCCGCGTTTTTTCGACGTCGTCTCAACAGCCGCGAACTGATCTTCGAAGATGGATTTCGTCTCATAAAGCAACCGTCCGATGAGCGTCGATTTCCCATCGTCGACACTTCCCGTGGTCACGAACCGAAGAAGGCTCTTCTCTCGTCCATCCATTAGAAATAGCCCTCCTTCTTCTTCTCCTCCATCGCCGATTCGCTACTGAGATCGATCACACGGTTCTCACGCTCGGATTTCCGCGTGTTCACCACCTCAACAATGAGTTCTTCCAAGGTCCTCGCCTCTGAAGGAACCGCTCCTGTACAGGGGATGCACCCGAGGCTTCTGAACCGACAGCTGACACGTCGAACCTCTTCATCGGCAGCCCGGCTGCTTTTCCCATCTTCAACCATGGATACCGATGACAGGGGAATCATCATTCCATTTCGGATGATGACGTCCCGCTCCTGTGCGAAGTACAGCGGCACCACGGGAATATTCTCTAGACGTATGTAGTTCCAGACATCGACTTCCGTCCAATTGCTGAGCGGAAAGACGCGGATACTCTGCCCTTCATTGAGTCGCGCATTATAAAGATCCCACAACTCCGGACGCTGGTTCTTGGGGTCCCATTGACCGTACTCGTCGCGGATGGAGAAGACGCGCTCTTTGGCTCTGGATTTCTCTTCCTCGCGACGCGCACCCCCGAATGCTGCATCGTAGTCATGCTTGCGAAGGGCGGTGAGAAGGGCCTGAGTCTTCAAATAGGAGCAACACTTCTCCGTTCCCAACGCGATCGGATGAGCCCCCTTCTCGATCCATTCCTCATTGCGTTCCACAATCAACCGCGCCCCGATCTCATCACAGAAACGATCCCTGAACGCGATCATTTCCGGGAATTTGTAGCCTGTATCGATATGAAGAAGGGGAAACGGAAGCGGTCCCGGATGAAACGCCTTCTGCGCGAGTCGAACCATAACACTCGAATCCTTGCCAACGGAATACAGCATGACAGGATTCTCACACTCCGCGACAACTTCTCTTAGAATGTGGATCGACTCGGATTCCAGTTGTCTCAAATAAGGAAGGTTATAGGACGACATCGGTTCGCAGCTCCTTGTTCAGCACATCAAGAGGGTCGCATCACTCACGAGGGTCCGACTCCCAACTTGTGGACATGAGCCGCTTCGCAAGCCTGAGTTGCGTTTCGCGTGTCAAACACCAATGAACTGGCCCGCACCACGAGGTCGTAATCCACTGACGTATGCCCTGTCGTAATCATGACGAGGTCTTGATTTCTCAGAAGATCTGCCGTTAACGGACAGCTTGTTAGATCGAATCCTTCTTCGTCGACAACGGGAATATACGGATCGTGATACGAAATCTGAGCCCCTCGCTGCTCAAGCAGATGAGCCACCTTGAGCGCTGGCGATTGCCTCAGATCGTCGATGTCCTTCTTGTAGGCCATCCCAAGCATGAGAACGCGCGCACCATTCAACGCCTTCCCAGCATGGTTGAGTAACTCGGAGGCACGTTCGACCGTGTAATAGGGCATGGCATCGTTGATCCGTCCCGCCAACTCGATGAACTGTGTCGTGAAATCGTACTCCTTGGCTTTCCACGACAGGTAAAACGGATCCAGCGGAATGCAATGACCACCGAGACCGGGGCCGGGGTAGAACGGCATGAATCCAAAGGGCTTGGTCGACGACGCGGCAATGACCTCCCACACATCCATTCCCATTCGCTCGCACAACTGAGCCAACTCGTTAACCAACGAGATGTTGACGATGCGAAACGTATTCTCCAACAGCTTGGTCATCTCCGCCGTACGCGGCTTTGAAACCCGGACAACGCCAGCTTCGATAATGGTTTCGTACAATGCTGCAGCGACTCTCGTGCACGCATCCGTAGCGCCCCCCACGACTTTCGGAGTGTTTCTCGTTTTGTAGACGGCATCGCCGGGATTAACACGTTCCGGGGAGAACGCAAGAAACGCGGTTTCACCGACGATGGCCCCCTCTCGTACAAGGCGAGGGAGGATGATCTCTTCGGTTGTTCCCGGATAGGTTGTGCTTTCCAAAACATAGAGCTGGCCGTCTTGTAAATGCGGAAGCGAACTCTCCAGCGCGCTCTCAATGTAGCCAGTATCCGGCTGTTTGTTCTTGTCAAGTGGGGTCGGCACACAGATGAGGATGGCGTCTGCCTTGGAAACTTCCACGTAGTCGGCGCTCGCGCGAAGCCGTCCAGAGGCAACGACGGAAGAAAGGTCGCTGATTCGAACATCGGGGATGTAATTCTCGCCCCGGTTGATACTCTCCACGCGTTCACGATCGGCATCCAATGCAACAACCGGAAATCCCTGCAACGCAAATTCCACCGCGAGCGGCAACCCTACATACCCCATCCCGATCACTGCGATTTGCGCTTTTCTGCTTTCGATCTTTGCTAGAAGCACGCGCTCGCTAGGCATCATCAGATCACTCACCCTGTGTTTTCGAATGCGCTATTGTCGCACCGATCCGTGCACCCATTCAAGGACAGAGGTTCGGGAGGCGGGCGGTCCCACGATTGTCGCTTCAGCGAATCTCGGAAGACGATGCCATACAGATTTCGCGTTGGAGTGAGATCCCCGAGGTACGGAGTACGGCGTCATGCATCTGCTCGATAAGCTCCAAGATATCGTTTGCGTTGTTCTCGCCGTAGTTAATGATGAAGTTGGCATGGAGATGAGAAACTTCGACGCACCCAATCCGAAGCCCTTTGCAGCCCGCGCGGTCAAGCAATTGCCCGGCTGTAGGTCCCTCAGCGGGATTCACAAACACCGATCCGCACGACGCTCCTTGAGGTTGGGACTTCGCACGCAGCGTTGTGAAGTGCTCGATTCGCGCCATGCAGGCGGACGAATCACCCTCCATCAATGCAAGCGTCGCTTCAAGCACAATACCCCGAAGTTCACCCGTACGAAGCCGACTGGTGCGATAGCCCAAGGCAAGCTCCTCGGCTTCCACCACACGGATGCCATCTTCTTGAAGCAATCGAATGGATGAAAGAATCGACGCTAGATCCTGCCCGAAAGCCCCTGCATTCATCACGACCGCTCCACCGATCGAGCCGGGGATACCGCATGCCCACTCTAATCCGGCGAGTCCGCGCCGCGAAACCTCCTGCACAAGCGAAGGAAGGGATTTTCCGGCCATCACTCGGACTGTCGCGCCGTCAAGATGAAGGCCCGTTAATTCACTGAGGTCGAAGACCAGCCCGCGGTAGCCTGTCTCGTCGAAGATCACGTTGGTGCCGCGTCCGAGCACGAACCACGGAATTTCCTGCGCAACAACCCAATCCATCGCCGCAACGAACTCGTCTCCCGACCTCGGCGTTGCCAACCACGTGGCCGGACCGCCAACCCGAAGCGATGTATGGAGCCTCATCGGCACATGGGGGCGAATGAGGCGGCATAGGGCTTCTGGTATTTCGCTAGCCTGCCAATCGGTATTCACGGCGACGCGATCCTTGCTTGAGCAACGTTGTACGTCCTCGGTTTCGCCGGCGAAACGCCCCTCGTCTAGTGACTGCACTCACAATTCGTTTCGTCGTACCACTCCTGGTAAGTCAACACTTGCACAATGTGCTGGGCCGTTCCACGCGCGCCGCGATTGTCCGTCACTGTCAACGTCACCACCTGGTCGCGCCCTCCAGCTTTGGAATCGAAGCTGTACCAGATCGAATTCTGGGTCGTTAGGCGTTGCACGTCGTCTCCAAAGATCCACTGAACGTGGATGATGGAACCATCCGGATCCTTAGAGCGATGTGAGAACCACGCGGCATCAACGGTTGCCCCCACAAAGGTCGGCGGCGGCGTAATCACGGCAACCGGAGGAACGTTCGGGGCCAATGAAAGGACGGAGTCGAACGTGACGTAGCTGATGCTGTATTGGGAGTATCCGATACGCTGAACGGCGCCCAGCTTCTGCTGAAACGGAGTCTCCGCTGCAAACGGCTCAACGGGAACCCAGGTACTGGCTCCGTTCAGGTCAGCCTTGACCAAGACCCAGGCGCGTTCGGTCCCTGATGGCTCGAGCACCGTTACGACGGCGGTCTCATAGCCCAATGAGTCAAGCACTCCGGCCGTGTAGACGGCAAACTCCCGTTGCGTCCAACCACCCTCTCCCATCCGGCGTTGAGAACCCAGGGATGAATCGCCAAGCCGAGCTTCCAAGGCGACAATGAAGCTCTGAAGCGTCGAAAGCTGGGCCGCTGACAAGCCTGCCGCCGTGGGTTGGAGAATCGGACTCGTTTGGCCAAGAGCAACCATGGCGACCACACCTACCAAGAGACATCCCGACAAGATCCTACGCAACATTCCACCGCCTCCTTACAGATTCATCTTACCATGAAGTACACGCGAATCGAGTCGGGGTTCCCGGCAACTATGCCATGAGCTAGTTGCTTCATGGGCAACGCCAACTCGGCACAGAGCCGAGTTGCCGCCCTTGTATGATGATTGGAGAACGGTCAACGTCATGCCGTTCTCCTTAGGAACGCGAAGCGTTCCCGACGTCAAGTCTTGGATCGTCCTCGTGGCTGGCGATGTATCTTTAATCTGCACCTCCTTCCGATGTTGCATGAGGCGCGTTCACAAGATTCCATGGACCATGAAAGAAACCCCGGGCCGTAGCCCGGGGTCATGAAGTCTTAGTCACGAGAATGGGAACGTGGCAACGCCAAGCGTTGCTTGCAAGGACATCACGGCTTAGATTGTCCTTGGGTGGCCGCGAAACTCAGCATTCAGTTGCGCCGGTAACATGAATCCTTCGCCTGTTCTCGGATTGTGCTAAGTCTGCCGGATACGAGTGCAATCCATGACATGATGCACTCGTTGCAACTCATCATCTCATCCA
>JANQGM010000030.1 GCA_028277345.1 Candidatus Bipolaricaulota bacterium
GGACCAAAGGACGAACACCTGCCGAGATCTTCTGGGGTGCCGTCCGCGAGCAACGTCACGAGGAGGTCTGATGTGTCAACACCATTCCGAGACTGGACACTCTAGTCATTGCCGAGTAGCTGGGAACTATGCCATGGGCTAGTTCCTTCGAGGAGCTCCGCGAGCACCCTATCTGTGCCAATCCGCCCGAGTACGATCCATGATTTGATGAACTCGAGAGCAGCGCCCTCTGTACCGATGCGCTGCCAGATTCTTCGTCGCACACATATGCTGTCTAAAAGGACGATCCAAGAGTTGCTGTCCTTGCAGAGCAACTAGCCCATGGCATAGTTGCCGGACCCTTCTATGCTTAAATGGGCAGCCGAACTCAAGCATCGCGCGGAACTACATCATCCCGCTTTCTTTCATCGACAGGAATCCATCCGCGGCCACAATCAGATGATCAAGAAGGCGGATGCCCAAGACCTCTCCTGCTTTGGACAATCGCTCAGTGATCGCCAAATCCTCCGGACTGGCTTGCAAGGTTCCCGATGGATGGTTATGGGCACAAAGGATGCAGGCGGCGCGATCGGTAATCGGATCGGCGAACACTTCTCTCGGATGCACCTGATTGGAGTCGAGAAGCCCTACGGTGACCGTTCGCGTCGCCAGTACTTCATGTGCGCCATTCAGGGATAAACAGACGAAGTGCTCTTGCCGCTCGTTCCGAATCGCCGCCAAATAAGGCAGCGCATCCTGCGCATCGCGGATGATAGCTCTCTGCTTCAGAAGATGGCGTCTCCCCAGTTCCATTGCCGCCGCCACCTGGCAGGCTTTCGCGTTTCCGACGCCATCGACCTCAAGCAGGCTCTCCGGCTCCGCTCTCGTGAGGTCCCCCTCTAGAGCAGCTAGGATCTGCATCGAGAGGTCAAGCACGCTGGAACGGCGGGAGCCGCTTCCCAACAGGACAGCCAGGAGCTCGGCATCCGTCAGCACGGAAGCGCCGCGCGCAAGCAGCTTCTCTCGCGGACGATCGACACTCTCAAGATCCGGGATACGCGTCTTCGGATTCCAGCGATGTGGAAAGGGATCACCGACGTACGTTGTGTCCTTCATAAGGGTTTTAACGCTCTCTATCCTATCGTATCGTATGATGGATGCTACTTTACGAAAGAAAAAGAATCAACCCCACGACGGTGCGATAATCCTCGACACCCATCAAAATCGGATACCCGTAGAGAGGGTTAAGACCCTTGCTCTGGCCCGTCCGCGCCATAATCAGGAAGAAGCCTCTCGATCTCACGGATGGGCGCATAGCTGAAGCCCACCAGAACAGTCACCGCTCCCAGTAGACCGAAAACAACGAACATCAATCCCATGCCTGCGCCGGGTCCACTCCCAACGAGAATGGATAGCGAACGAGCCAAGCTGCTTCCTCCGCTCATCAGGGGCTCGAAAACGTGATCGGCCAGCAGCCCCGCCAGCGGCAGGGCGATGGCGCCCCCGATCTGTCCGATGAGAAACCGCGCCGAAAACACGCGCCCTTGAAGGTGTGGAGGTATCTTCGTTTGCCAAATCGCACTACTGCTCCCATTGGCCATGGGTACCAGGATCGTGGTGAGAAAGGCGCCAACGCCCCAAACAACCACGTTTCGGCCGATACCCAACACCGCGTTCCCAAAGATGCTCGCGACAAGGATGGAGAAGAAGAGTGCGCGCATCTTCCGCTTGGGGCCGCCCCACAGGCTGATTGCCGCCCCGCCCACAACGCCTGAAGCAGCGAACAACGTCATCACCGTTCCGAGGATGATTTCGTTCTCCCCAGTCCGGGCGAGGATCATCGGCGCGAGCACACTTCCGCTGAACGAAAGCAACAGGTTCACCGAGAAGAATAGCAGCAACAATCCCATCAAACTTCGGCTCGCCGCAATGTACTTGAACCCAAACGCACAATCCGCCAAGAGGTTACGCTTCTTGGCATCCGCGATGTGGTGCTCTGCCGGCTGGGGAATGGCGACAAACAGTAACGTGATGATCGCAAAAGAGAAGGTCACGATATCGACGATCATGATGCCGCCGATGCCGATGAAGGCCAACAAGGCGCCGGCCGCCATCGGCGCGAACACGCCGGAAATCGAGTGAGCCAGCCCCAACATGGAGTTGGCTCGCGTAAAATGCTTCTTGGGAAGCATGAGGGAGATTGACGCCGAATAGGCAGGAAACTGAAACGACCCAAAGGCTCCCGCAAAGGCGGCGACGGCATATAAATGCCAAATCTGAAGGTGATCAAGCTGATAGAGCACGAAAACGGCAACCGTTCCTAACCCTGCCGCGAGATCGGAGAGGATCATGACAAGCTTCCGGTTCCAGCGGTCAATCAATGCCCCCGCAAGTGGCGTGAACAGAATGCGCGGAAAGTAGCCGAAAAAAGCGACCAACGCCAGTGCCGTCGCTTCGCCCGTGATCTGCCATGCCCAAATCGTGAGCGCGAACTGGGTCATTCCCGAACCCAGCAAGCTGACGACTTGACCGAACCAAACGACGCTAAAACCGAACATCCCTGAGAAACGTGATCTCACACTATCCTCCCCTCCGTGAGCGATCACTTGTGAGTCGCCGAAAGACAGCGGGCCGTTCACTGCGTGGTTTGTGGCGGCTGGCTGAATGGAAGTCACTATCGCTTGGTACGGATACAGACGGCCGTACCTAGCACATCCTGATATACTACCCCTTTATGAACTCCGTTTCGTACCGCGCTCAAGTCCTCCGCATCCTCTTCGCCATCGTCGTGACGATCCTATTGCCTCTTGGAAGCTACGCGACATCGGATACATCGGAAACCTGGACTGTCGTTACACTGAATACCTGGTGGTTGTTCGATGGGATCAATGAGCAAGACTTCGATCAGGCGCCCCAAACGCCCGGCGATGCAGAGCATCATCTTACGGCCATTGCCGACTATCTGCGAACCGTAGATGCGGAGTTCATCGCCCTCCAAGAGGTCGAGGATGCAGCCATGCTCCATCGCCTCAACGTAAAACTTGGGGGCATCTACCACGAGGTCTTCGTCCAGGGCACGGACGACTACACAGGACAGGATGTCGCCGCGTTATCTCGCTTTCCCATTCTCGACATGGGGAGAACGAACGATGCCCAAGCCTATCCCATCCCCGGCTCCCGATTTCGTGGCCCACGCGGAGTCGAAGAGGCGCACAAGAACCTCTGGGTGACCGTGGATGCGGGGTTCGACGCTCCACTTACCTTCGTCGTCGTTCACCTTCTGGCGAACCCCAATGACCTAGAGCGCGTCGTTCGCCGGGAGGCCCAAGCCATGATCATTCGCACCCTTGCCCTGCGTTTCTTCGAGCGAGAACATCACCTCGTTCTTCTCGGCGACATCAACGATTTCGATGGGCTGACCTGCGATGCAGCCGATAACCAGCCTCGTTCCTGCGTTCACACGCTGTTTCGCGATCTCGATCCAGCGCGCAACGGCGAAGAACTCGTTCATGTTGCCGATCGGCTCGACCCCAGCGACCGGTACACCTATTGGTATGATGAGAACCGAAACGGAATCGACGACGGTCCGCAGGAGCATTCGATGATCGATCACATCTATGTCACGCAACGGTTGGCCGAGCGCCTCACCGAAGTACGCATCGATCACGCAGCCTACGATGCACGAACCGTCTCCGACCATTGGCCGCTGATCGCCGTGTTCCAACACCCCTAGTCCGCTCAACCGCCACGATCCTCGCGAGCACGTAGCCTCATCATTGGCACTTTTCCCGAGGCTGGGTGTAGAGTGGTTGATGGCTGGTGGATCGTGGCCATCGAAGAACTGAGGAGGCCAACCATGCCGCACGGTGCTCTCGTCATTCGGCAATCGCCATGACACATCGCGTAGGATGTCGCCGCGCACTCTTGTCATGCCGAACCGCGCCTCAGTTCCATTCAGATCCATGTTTCGATCCGAAAGGCATCAAGGAGGTTGATGTGAACACCCGCAGGAAAATCCTCGTTCTGGGGATTCTTTGTCTTGGCTTGATGGGCCTCATCGTTCAAGCCCAAACAGAGACGCCAACAGAACCGCAAACTCTCGTATTGTCAGACATCGTTGCACTGGCACAGGCATCGGCGGAGGCCGCTGCAACAGCAGCAGCCGATGCACAAGCCATCGCCACGCAGGCGCAGGGGCTCCTAGGCCAGATCGATCTTGATTTCTTGCTCCGAACCGCGCAGTCAGCAAGTCAGGCGGCCCAAGATTCTGCACGTGCCGTGGCCAGCGCCCAAAGCTCTGCGCTCGTAAGCGCCGCC
>JANQGM010000003.1 GCA_028277345.1 Candidatus Bipolaricaulota bacterium
CATGGCACCAATCCTGCGTCCGCAGCCCTTATCGGGTTTCCCGTAACCGAGATTCCGTCGGATGCGAACGGTCGAATCGATCTTGAGGCATTGCGTTCGGAGTTGGACGATACCGTCGCTGGGATCATGCTGACCGTTCCCAATACCCTGGGGATCTTCGAAAGCGATATCCTGGAGGTCACCGATCTCGTTCATGCGGCAGGCGGGCTCTGTTATTTCGATGGCGCCAACTTGAACGCCTTTATGGGAGTGGCCCGGCCTGGAGACATGGGCGCCGATGTCTTCCACTTCAACCTGCACAAGACGATGTCTACTCCTCATGGCGGCGGCGGTCCGGGAGCGGGACCGATCGCTGTTTCTGAGCGGCTGGTTGACTATCTACCCGTGCCGCGTGTGGTGAAGGATGGCGAATCGTACGATTTGGATTGGGATCATCCGAACTCGATCGGTTCCATCCATTCGTTCTATGGCAATTTCCTCGTGACCGTACGTGCCTATGCCTACATCCTCCAGCTGGGAGATGAGGGGCTGAAGGCCGTGAGCGAGGGGGCCGTGCTCAATGCCAATTACCTTCAAGAACGGCTCAAGGCGACATATCCGCTGCCCTACGATGGGTTGTGCAAGCATGAGTTTGTGCTCTCAGGCAAGGGTGTGGCGGACGGCGTCTCGACCTTGGATATTGCCAAGCGCCTGATCGACTACGGCGTTCATCCTCCGACCATCTACTTCCCCTTGACAGTGAAGGAAGCCCTGATGATCGAACCGACGGAGACCGAGTCCAAGGCGACGCTCGATCGATTCGCCGAGGTCCTGGAGGCCATTGCCGAAGAGGCCAAGACGGCGCCGCAACGGCTTCACGACGCGCCTGTGAATGCGCCTGTGCGCCGCTTGGATCAAACGATGGCGGCAAAGAACCCCGTGTTGACCTATCCCTTTGATGTGGAGACCGAGTCGTCTTAAGACTCGAGTGTCCTGAGAAGCGTCAGCAGATCGGCCTCAAGCTGGTCTGCGGTTCGATTGCAGAGGGCATCGTCCTCTGCTTCGACCATGATGCGAAGCAGGGGTTGCGTTCCCGATGGACGGAGCACGATCCGCCCACGTTGGCCAATGCGGGCTCTGGCCGCCTCCAGGAGCGTTCCGGCATCCGGGTGCGTGGCGAGAACGTTCGGATCCGCGCAGGGGATGTTTCGTGCGCACTGAGGGAAGAGCGGGATCTCCTTGGCGAGCGAAGGCAAGTCACGGCCGAGGAAATGCGCCACTTCCAGCAGCTTCACGGCCGTTAGAATGCCGTCGCCGGTGGGGGAATGATCCTGGAAGATGATGTGGCCCGAGGCTTCGCCGCCGATCTGGATCTCCTCTTTCTGCATTCGATGCGATACGTGGCGATCGCCGACATCCGTTCGATGGACGGCGATGCCGCGTTCTTCGAGCCAAAGTTCAAGCCCACGGTTGCTCAAGATGGTGGCGACGATGGCTCGTGGCATCAGGCGATCCTGAGAGGCGAGATAGCTGGCGGCGATTCCCATCATGCGATCCCCGTCGATGATGAATCCGTCAGCGGCTGTGAGTAGAACGCGGTCGCCGTCTCCATCGAAGGCAATGCCCAAATCGGCCCGGTTCTGACGGGTCGCTGCTTGGAGGCGATCCAAGTGAGTGGCCCCACACTCGACGTTGATCTTCTCGCCATCCGGCTCGCAATGAATGGCGGTAACGGATGCCCCCAAGTGTCGGAAGACATGGGGCGCGATCGGCGCTGTCGCTCCATAGGCGCAATCCAGCACGACCGACATCCCCGAGAAATCGACCTGATCCACATCGATCGTGCCGCTGAGGAAGGCGGCGTACCGCTTTGCCGCAGCCTCAAGAACTGTGATGGTTCCCACGTGCTTTGCCGGAATACGGGGTCGATCGATGGCTGACTCGATCCGACGCTCCTGCTCCTGGGACAGTTTCATCCCGTCTCGGTCAAACAGCTTGATGCCGTTGTCCCCAGGAGGATTGTGAGAGGCGGAGATGACGATGCCCAGGTCTGCGCGCTCATCCTTGATGAGAAAGGAGATAGCGGGCGTCGGGATGATTCCGGCCAGGCTGACGTTGACACCCTCGGAGGTGAGTCCGGCGGCCAGGGCGGCTTCCAACATGGGGCCGCTGGTTCGCGTATCTCGTCCGATGATGACCCGTCCTCCCGGCGCGACCAGCGTGACGGCAATGGCGCGGGCGAGGGACAAGGTCAACTCAGGCGACAACAGCTGATTGGCGGGGCCGCGAACGCCATCTGTCCCAAAGAGGTGGGTCATCGCGAGGGCGCCCACGCGCCGGAAATCGAAAACATGGGAAACGGAAAGGCAAGAGGATAGATAAATTCGCCCGACAATCCGATCATCAGTGATGAGCCCAGCGGGGCGGAGTAGGCGATTCCTCCGCCACCCAGGGGATAGGGGAAGGGTTGAGACGCGCTGAAGTAATAGAATCCGACCGTGGCGCGTGCATAGGTCGGCGATCCCTCTTCCAGGGGAACATCCAAATGACCGGTGAACAGGGTCTTTCCGCCCGGCGTGATGAACAGGGCGCCGGAGAGGATGCTCCATCCCAGATCGGTCGAGGCGTCGACACCAAGCCAGATGGGTGTGTCGCTCCAGGAAATGGCAATGCGTAGGCCGATGGTGCGTAGCGCTTGAGCATGTATCGAAAGGTTGCCGACAACCAAACAGATGGTAAACAAGGCGATCGCAAGACAGGTTCGTCGTTTCATCGGGGTCAGTCTATCGAATCCGAGCCATGAAAGCGAACGCGATGCCTTAGGGGCGAATCCAGCGTACGAGATCGCCCACACTGGGGTTGAGATCGCCGATGGGCTCCCCGAAGGCGACGCGGTCGCGCACTTCGGTGATGGCCATCTCTCCTCGACGGGAGAGCACATCGTAGTTGATGATTTCCAGCGTGACGGGGTCGACAATGACATTGGCGACTTCGAGAATCTCGAACACTTCTCCAAGAACCACGCCGTCCGAGGCGCCAATGTTGATGGCGATCCGGCCATCCGGAAGAATCGCCGCGATTTGCCCTTCCCGGTGCTCCCAAGCAGTTCCCATGGTGCTTTCAAAAAACGGCTGATCCGATGTCACGATGGGGACAACGTCGATCAGGGCATGAAGGAGGCTGGTCGAGAGGTCGTCGATGGCGTGATTAACGGCACTGCCGACGACGGTATCTCTAAATTGGGGAGACCCTACCGTGAGTTCGGAAACCGGCGGCGTGCTGAGTGAGAGCCCCGGACGGATCTGAAACCCAACTTCGGCGATATAGGCCGTTCCATTCCACACCTTGGCGGAATAGACACCCGGGTTCAGTTGCATCCCGCTGCTGTTGAGTTGATTCCAATACCACAGTCCGCAGTCATCGGTATCGATGTAGCGCCAGCCGAGCCATTTGACGAAGGCACCCATGCCTGTGGTGATCTCGATACTGAACCAGCCGGGGGTTCCGGCATTGCGATAGCCGATGGGAACCGATTCGCCGATATTGTACCAGGCGCGCGCCGTCTGCAATCCGCCACCGCAGAGATCGGGGGAGTCCGACTGCAGCATGGCGAGGAAGCCGGAGAGGTCGACAGAGAACCCCGTTGAGCCTTCGGCACTTCCGCTGGCGGGCAGAAACGACAGTGGGCTTCCCGTTCGCACATTGATGAGTTGGGCTTCGAGATGAACGTCGACCTTCGCGCCGCTGATGGAGAGGAATCCCAACTGAAGCGAGGATTCTCGAACCTCAATCTGTGTGACCGCGCCGTCGATGAGAATGTCTGCTCCAAGAATCCGCCCGGCGGTCGCCAGGTCGCTTGGATCCGCTGGATTCAAGCCGTTCTCTTGCATCACGGTATCCAACTCGAAGCGTGCGAGGGTGCGAATGCCCATGTCGGTCAATCGCTCGGCAAGAAGGTCGGAGAGTCCTTCTCCGACGTAGAGGAATCCGGAATGGGGCGCTCGATTGTCAAAAGTAGCGACAACGACCTTGACGTTCTCAAGCATGGCCTCGGCTTCAGGATCCAGTTGGACGTGGACGATTCGGGAGCCTACGTTATTGGATTCATCGGATTCCTCGACCCGGCTAACATCGGTATCCACGTCGATCATGACCTCATGAAGCCCGGGCGTTGCCATCCACTCCACCGAGAGGCTCTGCGATTCACCTCGCCTCAAGCCGCTGGTCAGTGAGCGTAGGGCGATCTCTTGGCCGTCCAGAGAGAAACGGACAAAGAAAGGATCGTGAGCCGCGCCGTCTCCGGCGTTGTGAATCGTCGCCTCAATCAGGACGAGGTCGCCGACCATTGGAGCCTCCGGATGGAGTTCGATGTGTTCGACCACCAAATCGGGCATGGCGAATGCTGCGGGCGCGGCGCACCCGATCAGCAGGATCAGCATTAGCGGTACCCATTTTGCCATTGGCGTCTCCTTTGAGGAACCTGAGATACCTACACGATTCCACGGGAGAAGTTTCGCACCCGTAGTGTATCGGATCGAGGCCGTCAGACGAACCTACAGTTCATCCCAGTGTTTGCCCGTGCGAATCTTGGTGGTCAATGGAAGACGGAGGGTATACGCCGTTTCCATCTCGCGCTGGATCATGCGCATGGCGTCTTCGACGAGCGCGTCAGGGACTTCGAAAACCAGCTCATCGTGGATCTGGAGCGTCATGCGTACATCTGGCATCGTCTCTTGAATCTGACGGTCGATTTCGATCATGGCCAACTTGATGAGATCGGCGGCGCTGCCCTGGATGGGGGTATTCACAGCATTGCGCCGGTCGTAATTCCGCTGCTGCATGTTGCGAGACTTCAAGTTGGGGAGCGGACGGCGGCGACCGAGAAGCGTCTCTGCATAACCCTTTTCAGTGGCGTCGTCGATGAGGTCGTCCAACGTTGCCTTGGCGCGAGGATACGCAGCAAAGAAACGGTCGATGTAGGCCTTGGCTTCGGACTGCGGAATCCTGAGTTCCCGACCGAGGCCGAACGGGCTGATGCCGTAGAGGATGCCGAAATTGATGCGCTTGGCGGCATCCCGTAGCTGATCGGTGACCTCGGACTCGGGCAGTCCGAAGACGTGGCCCGCGGTGATTCGGTGCAAGTCAAGGCCGGAGTTAAAGCCATCGATCAACCCCTCGTCCTGGGAGAAATGCGCGAGCAGCCTTAGTTCAATCTGCGAGTAATCGGCGGCGACAAAGGTATGATCGGGTGCGGCGACGAAGGCGCGGCGAATGCGTCCGCCGGTTTCGGTTCGCGTTGGGATGTTCTGAAGGTTCGGATCGGACGACGACAACCGGCCGGTGGCCGTCGCGGCTTGATGGAAGGACGAATGGATGCGTCCGGTCTCCGGGTTCACGGCCTTGGGGAGTTGATCGATGTACGTCGAGAGGAGCTTCTTCATCTCACGATGGGCCATCAGCTTGCCGGGCAGCGGGTGCTGCTCAGCGAGGCGAGCCAGAATCTGAGCCGATGTGGAGGGCCCGGTCTTGGTCTTCCCGAGAACGGGGAGCCCCAGGCGCTCGAAGAGGATCTCGGCCACTTGCTTTGGAGAGCTTGGGTTGAACGTTTCGCCCGCCATGTCGAAGAGGTCGGACTCCAGGATCTCCAACTCCTTTCGGATTTCCAACCCCTGGGAAGCGAGTTCGTCGCAGTCCAACAGAATGCCGTTCGCTTCCATGCGCGCGAGAACGGAGACCAAGGGCATTTCGACATCTTCGAACAACGGAGCCAGCTTCATGGCCTTCAGTTTCTCCTGAAGCGGTTCGTGCAGGCGTTGAACGATTTCAGCGTCTTCGGCGGCATAGTCGGTGGCGTCCTCAATCGGGACCGAGGAGAAGGCGCCGTCCTTTCCGGCGACCTCTGCATAGCTGCTGACCGAGATGCCGAGAAGCTGCCGGGCGATGGTCTCCAAGTTGTGACGTCGCTCTTCCGGATTGGTGAGATGGGAGGCGATCATCGAATCGAAGGCGATGCCGGCGGGTGAGAGGCCGTACCGTTTGAGAATGATGAGATCGTATTTGATGTTCTGACCGATGAGTTTGGGGGTGGGGTTTTCGAGGAACGGGCGCAATGCCGTCAAGACAGCATCGAGCGGGAGTTGCTGTGGGGCATCCAGCGTATGGTGTCCGACGGGGATGTAGTAGCCGATGAGCGGCTCGGTGGAAAGGGCGATGCCGACGATGTCGGCGCGATGAGGGTCGCGTCCCGTGGTTTCTAGATCGATGGAAAGCCGCGTACAGACGTCGAGGGTGGAAAGCAGTTCGTCGAGTTGCTCCTGAGTGAGAATGGCGCGATAGTCGGTTTCGATGACGGATGCGGGCACGTCATCGCGTTCGGCGGGAGATAGGCCCAGCTCCTCAAGCGAACTCGTGAAGCCGAACTCGGTCAGTTGCCGGGTCAGTGCATCAATATCCAGGCCTTTCAGCATGCAGATCTTCGGCATTTCCCCCAGCTTGAGATCGGTCTTCAGCTGAATGAGCCGGCGAGCCAACCGGGCGTCTTCCGCATGTTCGATGAGATTCTCCGACACGCGCCGATTGCCCACCTCGCCGGCCGAGGCGAGAACCTCATCCAAGCTTCCGTATTGTTGGAGGAGCTTCACCGCCGTTTTCTCGCCGACGGAAGGCACACCGGGGACATTGTCGGAGGTGTCGCCAACCAGGGAGAGCAGATCGACAATGCGTTCCGGACGAACGCCGTATTTCGCTTCGACGCCATAGGCATCGAGCACGGCCTGAGACGCGTCAACCCCTCGGCCTGCAGGCCGGAGAAGCGCGATCTTGTCGTCAACCAATTGAGCCAAGTCCTTGTCCGAGGAGGCGATCAAGCTCATCAAGCCGCAGCCGGAGGCCGCCGTGGCGAGGGAGGCCATCACATCGTCCGCTTCAACCCCGGGGATCGAGAAGACGGGAATTCCCATCGTTTCAAGTAGATCTTGAATGCGCGGCACCTGGCTCCGCAATTCCTCGGGCATCGGGCTGCGATTGGCCTTGTACTGATCGTACATGTCATGGCGGAAGGTGGGGCCTGAGGCGTCGAAGGTGACGGCGATATGCTGGGAGGGGAAGGCCCGCATCATCATCAATAGGGCTTTCCAAAACCCGAAGATCGCTCCCACCGGTTGTCCGAGAGGATTGGTCAGATTGGGAATGCCGTAGTAGGCGCGATAGGCCAGCGAATGCCCGTCGATGAGAAGAAGGCGATGCGGGTCAGAGGGTTCTGTGAACCGAAGCAACTGCTCATAGGTAGTCATGGTTCCTGGGATTCACTCCTTCCTCTTCGAGAAGATAGCACAAGGCAAGAGCGAGCGCGTCGGCCATGTCATCCGGTTTTGGAATCTCCGAGAGACAAAGCAGGCGTTTCACCATGGCTTGGACCTGGGTCTTGGTCGCCTTGCCGTATCCGGCAATCCGTTTCTTTACTTGGAGCGGGGTGTAGCCACGAACGGGCGTTCCCGAACACGCCATCAGAAGGACGCCTCGCGCTTCCGCCGTTCGCATGGCGGTTCGCGCATTGGTGGCAAAGAACACCTCTTCAATGGCGATTCCGGTGGGATGGTGGGCTTCGATGAGCGAGCATGCTTCACGGTAGAGGATCTCCAAGCGTTCGGCACGCGGGATGTCCTTCTTCGTGCGAATGACGCCGCCGGCGATGGCGTTCCAGCTGTTGTTGGACAGTTCGACCACCCCGTAACCGGTGGTGGCCAGCCCGGGATCGAACCCGATGGCGACCAGCGGATGCGTCATGTGAGGAAGTCTCGCAGGGTCTGCCGTTCGTCATCGGTCTTCTCGCAGGTGTGATCCGGCGTTTCGTTGAGATTGGCTCCGCATCGGGGACACAGGCCGCGGCAATCCGCTTGGCAAACGACGTGCGGATCGTGAACCGTCTCGATCATCTGAAGTGCGGTTGGAAGCGGGTCGACCTCGTCGGAGTCGGGAAGAATCGGCAGCTCGAAGGGTTCATCAACGGTCACCGCTACAGCGACCGGGGTCAAACAACGCCGGCACTGTTGAGTCATGGATGCGTCCATTTTGACTTCGAGATAGAGAACGGCCAGCTGTGCGAAGGCTTCGCCGTGCACGTGAATGTCATTGACCACCCAATCGCTTCCTTCGAAGGCCGCCGCGGGCGGAACGAGATGGAAATCGACGGGGAAACGTCGTCCGGGGGCATCGGCATAGGATCGAATCTGTAGGCTCATGCTCTCAAAGCGCCGGCGATATCCGCCGTCCGCCGTCCCTCCTTCACATCGTGCACGCGTAGGATTCGGGCTCCTCCCAGAATGGCGGCGGTATTGGCGGCGATGGTGGCTTCCAACCGTTCGTCCACAGCCAAGTTCGAAAGCCTTCCAAGAAACGACTTTCGGGACAGCCCAACCAAGACAGGGTATCCGGTGACCGCCAGTTTAGGAAGCCCCTGAAGCAAAGCGACGTTGTGCTTCACCGTTTTTCCAAAGCCGATACCGGGATCGACGATGATGGATTCAGCAGGAATGCCCGCCTCTTGAGCTGCTCGGGCACGTTCGAGGAGAAACGCCGTAACCTCGTCCACGACGTTCTCATAGGACGGAGCCTGTTGCATCGTCCGGGGCGTTCCGCGCATGTGCATGAGCACGACGCGGCATCCGGCATGGGCGATGACGCTGGCCATGTTCTCATCGAATCGCAGCGCGCTGATGTCGTTGATGATGGAGGCTCCCTCTTGAAGGGCGGCGCTCGCCACAACCGCCTTGGTCGTGTCGATGGAAATGGGAATATCCGTATGGGCGCGAAGCGCCGTGAGAATGGGCAAGACGCGCTCCATCTCCATGTCGGCAGAGACGCTGTGGGCTCCTGGACGGGTCGATTCTCCGCCGATGTCGAGGATATCGGCGCCGTCATCGATCATGGCAAGGCCGGCGTCGACAGCCGCGTGAACACTGTCCCACCGGCCTCCGTCATAGAACGAATCGGGTGTGGCATTGAGAATCCCCATGACGAGGATCTTCGGACGGGTTGTCATGAATACGGGTCCTTCCTTCTTCCTTCAAGTATAGCATGGTCACAAACCGCGATCAGGAGCGCGATTTGACGTAAGAAGGCTTGGTTTCTACAATGTCGCGAGTCAAGACAGGGGTGATTACGATCGCTAAGGTACTTCTTACAAAGACCGTCGACCGGTTGGGCCATGTGGGGGAAGTGGTCACGGTTGCTGATGGATATGCTCGCAACTACTTGTTCCCCCAGGGATTGGGTATCGAGCCGACGGAGCACAATGTCGCGAAATACGCCAAAGAGCGAGCCGCCCATGAAGCAGAGATGCTGAAGAGGGAAGAGAAGGCGCGGTTGCTTCGCGACAAGCTGGCCGACGTGACGCTCACGTATGAACGCAAGGCGCATGACGACGATCGGCTTTATGGCTCGGTTCGCGCGGACGACATTGTCGCGCAGATCGAGGAGCTGGTTGGCGAGCATATCGAAGGATCTCGTGTCCATCTCGACCATGCCATTGAAACGCTTGGGGCACACGCCGTGACCATTTCGCTGTACAAAGACATTGCCGTCGATGTGCGCATTCAGGTCAACGAGGAGGGTGCGAAGGAGGAATAGCCCATGGGCAACCGGGGGGGTTGGGGTCTTCTCATCATCCTTGGGCTTGCCATTTCGACAACCGTCATGGGGCAATCCGGGCTTCTCTATCTCAACGGGGAGCCCCTTTCTCTTGAAGGAGAAATCCTCCAGCAGGATGGTGAGCTTCAGCTTCCGCTTGTGGAGTTTGGCCTTCGCCTTGGCCTTGGCATCGATGTCGACGAGGGGTGGGTGACGGTCCGAGGAATGCGGCAACGGCTGTCGCTTGAGGCAAGCACACTACTCACGCGTGATGATCGTCTGTACGCCGAGTTGGAATGGCTTCTTTCTTTTGTGGATGGAAGCCTTCATCAGGTGGGGGGAGACACGTACGTCGAAACGCGTCCCGCTCGGCTGATGGGCATCGATGTTTCATCGCACGCCATCGTTCTTCGATGGTCCGGCTTTACGCAGCATGAGTCGTCGATCTCAAAGCATGCGTTGTCCGATGTCCTCTATGTGCATTGGCCGCATGCTCGGTTGGAGATCGATTCACACGTCGTTCGCGTCGGAGAATCCGATATTCAGGACGTGCGTCTTACCGAATCGAGCGATGGTGTTCAGCTGACGATTGCCCTCGAAGCTGGAACGGCGCTTGCAACGCATCAGGTCGATGCTGAGAGCGCCTACGTCCTGACCTTGACGGTGGCTGATTCAGCGACCACGGAGTCGGTGATTCGGCTGCAGAGCGATTGGGCTGTGCATGAATGGCGGAGCGAATCGGGCGAGCGAGCGATGCAGGCTATCTACGTGTCGTCATGGAGAGCGCGCTACCGCTTGTTGCCATCCGTTCCCACTGAAAACCTAGTGCAGCCGGCGCCATTGGAGAACCTTCAAGCGTCGTGCGGCGGCGTTGCCGCCGTATCGCTGCGATGCCCGTCCGATCCCGCCCGCTGTCTGGTTATCGATGGGATTCCGTACGCAATTCCACAGACGCCTGAGCATGTGCTTGGCGTGGATATCTTTGGGCGCTGGAACGTCTTTTCCTCCCTGTGTACGACGTCTCTGAAGCATGCCGGACGCGCGCTCAGTGTGGAGGGTGTGAATCGGCCGCTTGCGTATGGCGAGGTTGTCGTCTATTCCCCCGGGTACTCGGGGGATGTCGCGCGAGGGGTTCCGGGCTCATTCACAGCGCTTAAGATCCGCGAGGATCGCGTGGTGTCCGTCTATCATGGCCCCTTCGTTCCCGAGGACCCGTCCGCCATTCTTGTGGTGGCCAGCGGTGAGGCCAAGGCCAGGCTTTCCCTGATTCAGCTAGGGGATCCCATCGAGTTGATCTGCGATTTCGTCCATGCTGCAAGCAGCTATTCTCAGGCCGTGTCCACAGGCCCGTTGCTGATCGCCGATGGACTCATCCAGGCGGTCGACACGTTGGGTCCCGATAGCGAGATCTTGCATGGGGGCACCCTGCTGGCATCGGATTGGCAGGGCGGCCTCTATTTCCTGGCGTTCTCGAGTGATGAGACGGCGGCTGAGCCCTGGCGGTTGTCGGACGTGGTGTCGGTGCTGGATACGTTGCCAACCTCGCTGAAGGACGCGGTCCTGCTCTCCACGTGTCCGCAGGCCTCGCTCTCCTATACAACGGATGCAGGGACGTATCTTCTTGGCGTACGCATGCCCTATTCACTGGCGCTTAGCCTCATTCCGCTGGCGCCATGAAGCGGCTGGCTCGCGATGTGTTGTTAATGGCGTGTGCAACGGCGCTATCCCGCGTTTTCGGCTTGCTCAGGGATGTCGCTATCGCCAACGGGTTTGGCGCCGGTGCCGCCTATGATGCGTTTCTCATCGCCTTCTTTATCCCTCACTTTTTGAGGCAACTGCTGGCTGAAGGCGCGCTGTCAACGGCCGTTGTGCCCGTCTACACCGGGCTGATTGAGGAGGGGGGCGGCGAGACAACCGAAGCGGATTGCTTTGTCTCCAATCTGATAACTTGGCTCTTGGTCTTCTTTCCGGTCCTCATCGCAGGAGGATGGGCTGTGGCTCCGACGCTCGTTTCCTTCCTTGCCAGCGGATTCCCCGTAGAGAAGCTCGATCTGACGATCCGCTTGGCGCGCATCGTCTTCCCATACATTGCCTTGATCAGCCTTTCGGCCGTAGTGATGGCCGTGCTCAATGCGCATCGGAAATTCCTGGCAGCGTCGCTTGCCCCTGTGTGGTACAATATCGGAATGCTGGTCGGCATCACCGTGCTGGCGCCGCGTCTGTCTCCCGGCATTCTCGGCGTCGGCCTCGGCGTGCTTCTGGGAGGTGTTGCCCATTTCTCTGCACAATTGCCCGCCTTGATACGAACCGGCTTTCGCCTCCGCCTTCATCTCTTTCCGATTCATCCGCGGCTCCGAACGCTGCTGACCTTGATGGCTCCAGCGGTATTGACGATGGCTGTCGCGCAGATCAATTTCATGGTGGATAACAAACTGGCCTCCTATCTGCCGGATGGAGGGATCTCCGCGCTACAGTTCGCCATGCGGCTCTTTCAACTTCCGCTGGGCGTTCTCGCCGTTAGCATTGCCACCGCGCTGTTGCCGCGGTTTTCGCGAGCCTGGGCACGGCGAGATACGGGCCGCTTCATGGGGTATCTCAACGAGGGCATCGTCGCGAATGCCCTGATCCTGCTCCCGGCGATGGTTGGGTTGCTCATTTTGGGCCAGGATGCGATTCGCTGGCTGTTCGAGCACGGGTCATTTGGCGCTACGGACACGGTTCGGACGGCAAGGGTCTTGTCCTACTATCTGTTCGGACTCGCCCCCTATGGCTGGGTATACGTGCTTTCGCGTGCCGCTGTTGCGCGGGGGAAGCCCATCTATCCGCTTTTGGCTTCACTGGTGGCTGTCGGCGCCAACGTGGTTCTGGATCTGCTGCTGGTCGGACCCATGCAGGAAGCGGGGCTTGCGCTGGCGACGGCGGTGGCCGGCATCTGCAATGCTGCGATGCTCGGTGTGCTTTTCTTCCAGCGAGGAGGGCTGTCTCGAGACACGCTCATCCGGCTGGCTTGGATTCTCGGAGGCTGTGCACTGCTGGCGGGAACGACGCTGGGGTTGAAGGGATGGATGGCGGGACAGCCGGCTGGCGCGGTTGTTCTTGTTCCTTCCGCACTCGGTGTGGCCCTGTATGCAGGGTACGTCCGACTGACTCCGCTTTGGGACGTCGTTAAGGCGCTTCGTGCCCCCGAGGTGACGGCTTCATCCGAAGCCGGTTAGAGCTGTCGCGCGAACGATCTCGCCCAAGCATCAGCCGCCTCGATGGCCGGTAGGGACACCGGGCTTCGGTGCGGATCGAACTCGACGCGCCACTGATCGAGGGTGCGTGCCAGGCCGCTTGCAATATCCGGGAAACCGATGTCGCGGTTGAGGAACCTTGTGATCAGGGTTTCATCGGCCGCGTTGATCGCCGCAAGCGCCGTTCCTCCGGCGCGGGCGGCTTCAAGAACGGTGGCGTATGCGGGGAATTGCTGAGGAGAAAAGGGCTCGAACGAAAGCGTGAACCCCTCTTCGATCGGGAGCCTCGATAGCTGGGTCGGCGCATGCTCTGGATAGGTCAGAATCCCTTGGATGGCGATGCGCATGTCGCGCGGCCCCAACTCGGCGAGCAACGAGCCATCGACGAACTCCACGAGGGAGTGAACGTGCGAATCCGGATGGATGAGCACGGAGATCGCTTCATAGGGGATGCCAAACAGCCGGTGCGCGCCGATGACCTCGAAGGCCTTGTTCACCATGGTGGCGCAGTCGATGGTGATTCGATGCCCCATGCTCCATGTCGGGTGACGGAGGGCGCGTTCCGGCGTCATGTCCACAAGGTCCTCGGCTGAAGAGCGGAGGAACGGTCCTCCCGATGCCGTCAAGAGCAAGCGGCGCACTTCTCGAGGTGGCCGATCGCCCAGGCATCGGTAGAGCGCGTGGTGCTCGGAGTCGATCGACACCAGGCTTCCTGAGCGTGCCTGGAGTGCGTGGGCAATCAGCTCGCCTCCGATCGCCAAGCTCTCTTTATTGGCCAGTGCCACGGCTTTCCCGCGATCCAGGGCGGCGAGGGTGGGGGGCAACCCCACCGATCCTACGAGGGCGTTGACCACCAGGTCTGCCTTGTCGAGTTGGGCGAGCTGAACCAATCCACCTCGTCCCCAAACAACGGCGGCATCCGGAAAATCGGAAGCGAGCCGGCTGGCCTCCACCTCATCGGCCACGCAAATCCACTGAGGGCACGCTGCTTCGATTTGCGCGCGAAACCGAGGCGAGTCATGGCCTGCGGAAAGGGCAATGACCTCGTGATGCACGTGAACCGCACGGAGCTGTTCAATGACATCCATCGTTTGCGTCCCGATGGAGCCTGTGGAGCCGAGCAGCACGACTCGCCGAGCGGGCATGCTAGCTGGCGGCCGTTGCCGGAACCAGCTCATCGAACAACGTGTCCAGTTCCGGTCCTGTGATCACTTCCCGCTCGAGCAGCTCCTCGGCCAATCGATCCAAGACGGTTCGATAGTCCGAGAGCAGTTCTTTGGCACGCGTATAGGATCGCTCGATCAGCGAGCGAATCTCCGTGTCGACCAGCGATGAGAGCTGCTCGGAGTGCTCGTCTGACTTGACGATCTCTTCCCCGAGGAAGACGTCGACGCGCTCACGGGCCAGGCTGAGCGGGCCGAGTTCCTTGTTCATGCCGTACTCAACGATCATGCGCTTGGCCAAATCCGTCGCCTTCTTCAGATCATCGTAGGCGCCGGTGGTAATCTCGGAGAAGACGATTTCCTCAGCGGCTCGGCCGCCGAACAAGGTGACCAGCGTATCCTTCAACTCGTCTTCCGAGACGATGTACTTGTCTTCAAGAGGAAGCTGTAGTGTGAACCCCAACGAACCATCCGCGCGGGGGATGATGGAGATTTTGTGCACCGGATTGGCGTTGGGCAGCAACCGCCCCAACAAGGCATGTCCGGATTCGTGATAGGCGATGCGTTCGCGGACCTCTTCGCTGAGTACGATACCCTTGCGCTGAACGCCGGCCAGGACGCGATCCGTGGCCTCCTCAAAATCCACCATTTCGATGGCTTCCTTGTCCGATCGTGCGGCGAGGAGCGCAGCTTCGTTGCAGAGGTTGCGAAGGTCGGCGCCGACGAACCCCGGCGTCCGGCGGGCGAGGATTTCGGTGTCCACCGATTCGTCAACAACCTTCTTACGGAGGTGGACTTGAAGAATCTCCGAACGTC
Source organism: Candidatus Bipolaricaulota bacterium (assembly GCA_028277345.1). Taxonomy (GTDB): domain Bacteria; phylum Bipolaricaulota; class Bipolaricaulia; order UBA7950; family UBA9294; genus SPBW01. The sequence continues at coordinate 14,819 of JANQGM010000003.1, forward strand.
CCTTCAAATCGGGCCGAGGGACGGTAATCCGCCGGTCGAATCGCCCCGGACGAAGGAGGGCGGGATCGAGGACGTCGGGGCGGTTCGTGGCCGCCAACAGGATGATGCCGCGATTCGGTTCAAAGCCGTCCATTTCGGCGAGCAGCTGGTTGAGCGTTTGTTCGCGCTCGTCGTGCCCGCCGCCAAGGCCGGCGCCACGTTTGCGGCCCACGGCGTCAATCTCATCGATGAAGATGATGCAGGGGGCGCTGGACTTGGCTTTTTCGAACATATCACGAACTCTGGCGGCGCCGACGCCGACGAACATCTCGACGAAATCCGATCCACTGATCGAGAAGAACGGAACCTTGGCCTCGCCGGCGATGGCCTTGGCAAGCAAGGTTTTTCCGGTTCCCGGCGCGCCGACCAGCAGGACGCCCTTCGGCACTTCGGCACCAAGGCGGGCGAATCGGCGCTGGTCCTTCAAATAGTCGACGATTTCTTCGACCTCTTCGGTGACCTCATCGATGCCTGCGACATCGTTGAAGGTAATCTCCGTGCTGTCCGGCCGCACGAGCTTGGCCTTGGATTGGCCGAAGGAGAGGGCGCCGCCTCCGGTCTGCGTCCGCCGCATGATGTAGATCCAAACAGCGATCAGAAGGAGAATCGGCAACAGAGAAATGAAGATGGACGTAAAGATCCCGTTATTGGACGGTGGATCGATTCGCACATCCGGGACGTACTCATCGAGTAGATCCTGATACGCGGAAGCGTCTTCCGGAAGCCTGGCTGAGATGGTGTTGCCGCTGACCAACACGGCGTGGGCCATATTGTCTTTGATCGTGACTTGAGCGACTTCTCCGTTGGTCACATAGGTTCGAAAGAGGCTGTAGTTGATTTCGTCTCCGGATCCTCTATTGCCAAACAGGGATTGAAGAAGGATAAGGCCGAGGATGACGACGATCGTGATAAAGGCAATGTTTCGAAGATTGCGATTCCGCAATTCCCGAAGCGGTTGTTTTTCCATGTTGGCTCCTTATGCAGTTCGGCTCGATTGTAGCACCCGGTGTGAAGGGGGTCAATCGCTGAACTGTTCTGAAGTTTGGCCCTATTGGCGTGGGCGGGTGAATCGCCGCCATAGTTGTAGCTTGGGAAAGGCCCGCTCTTCTCCCCGGGTCAGGCGGCCGATATTCGCCCGGTGCGTGATGACGATGAAGGCGGCGAGAACGCTGGTCAAGGCGAGAAGGAAGGGGGATTGTCCCATCCCTGACGCCCACCCGATCATGAAGATGCTGACGGGTAAACTGACGGCGGCCAAGATCGAGGCCAAAGAGACGATGCCGAACGTGAAAAGCGTGATGGCGAAGATAGCGAGCGCGCAAGCCGCAGCAAGCGGCGCATTGACGATAAGCATCCCCGCTGCTGTGGCGACGCCCTTGCCGCCTCGAAATCCGATGTAAACAGGGAAGACGTGTCCCAAGACGGCGGCGACGCCGCACAAGAGCATGACTGTCTGTAACTCCAAGGAAAGCGAGCCGCGAACGAGCCAGGGCACAAGGCCTGAGGCGATGGCCCCCTTGGCGAGATCGACCGCCATGACGGGGAGTCCGATCTTCCAGCCAAGAACTCGCCAGGCATTGGTTCCTCCAGCGTTTCCGCTGCCATGCTCTCGAATATCGATTCCGCGAAAGAGCTTCCCGAAGATGATCGACGATGGGATGGCGCCGATTAGATAGGCGAGAACCAAAAGAAGGGCAAGGATCATGAGGTGGACGCCTCCTGTTGAATGCGCCGTTCGAGGGCGCCGGCATCAAGGACGGCGAGGGCGAGCCCTCCGGGGCCGGCGTGGGATCCGATCGCGGGAGCCGTGTCGGTGATCCAGATCTTGGCGTCGGGGAATCGGTGCGCGATCTGATCTCTGGCATGTTCGGCCAATGAAGGAGCGGCGGTATGGCTGACGATGAAGAGCGGCTTCTCCATCCCCGCAGCATCCTGCATGACCTTGCGAAGGGCGAGGGCTTTCGCCGCCCGTTTCCCGATTGCCATGCCCGCGCGCGTGAGATGACCGTTTTCGGATGTCAAGACCGGCAGCATTCGCAACAGGCCGACGAGTTTACCTTTGGCCGGCGAGAGCCGTCCACCGCGCACGAAGTATCGGATTGTGGGGACGAAGACGTACACGGACGTACTCTGGGCGGCGGTATTGGCGACGGCCGTACACTGGGCCGGCGACAAGCCGCTTTGGATGGCGCGTGCCGTGGCCCAGACCACCAATCCCTCAGCCGCCGATGCCGAGCGTGTATCGATGACGGCGATCGGGACGCCGGTTTCCGTCGAGACTTGCTTGGCGGCCGTGACTGCCGATTGGTGAGTCCCCGAAACTTCGGCAGAGAGATGAACGGACAGGACGCTGGAGTGCGAGCCGGCGAGGTATCGATAGAGTGCGAGAAAATCGGCTGGCTTGGGTTGAGATGTTTTGGGATGCTCGGTTTCCGACCTCAACCGCTGATAGAACTGAGTCGGTGTGATGTCCACACGGTCCAACAGCGGCTCGTCGCCGAAGACGACGCGGACGGGAACCGAATGAATCCGGTTTTCGGTGAGGTAAGGCATGGGGAGATCGCAGACGGAATCCGTCACCAATGCGATGCCGCCGCGCTCATCTTCGGGGAGCTGATTGCGCTCGAGATCGACACTGGCCAGCATGTCGTCGACCTTCTGGCGGGCGATCGTTCCGACGCTGGCAAGATACTCGAGCGCATAGGCCGGGGCATTGGTGTGGACGTGCGCGTGGATCTCATGACTGTCCCCGGCAACGGCGACGGAGTCGCCCATTTCCATGAGTCTGGCCATCACGGCACGGCGATCGATTGCTTCTCCCCAGACGACGGCTTCCGTGCAATAGCGGAAACTGAAGCGCGTTGCCGTCGATTCAGGAAGGGAAACCCGATCGTCGTCAGGCGCATTCTCGACCTCGTCTTCGCGGGCGCCGAAGTGGAAGAAGTCGCGAACCCCCTCCAAGAAATGAACGAAGCCCAGAGCGCCCGCATCGACGACTCCCGCCGCCTTCAGTTCGGCCAAGCGGTCGGTCGTTTTCTCCAACGATCTGCGGGCGATGGCCAGCCCCTCATCAAGGAGGGCGCGGAAATCAGGGAGTCGCTCCGCTGACTGGCCGAGGTGCTCGGCGACATCGCTAATGACGGTCAGAATGGTGCCTTCTCTTGGCTGAGCGAGCGCTTCGCGTGCCCGCGTGGCGGCGCATCGAAGAGCGCTGGCAAACCGCTGCATGGACACGTGAACGGAATCGGAGATTTCCTCGCGAAGTCCCTGGAAGAACTGCGCGAAGATGACGCCGGAATTCCCTTGCGCCCCTGTCAACGCGCTCGTGGCCACGGTTGAACTGACGGCGGCCAGTGAGGGTTGTGGTTGCTGCAGTCCGTCCAGGACAGCACGCATGGTTAAACTCAAGTTCGTTCCCGTGTCGTTGTCAGGTACCGGAAAGACGTTGATTCGATCCAGAAGCTCGCGGTGCGCAATGACGCGTCGCGCTCCGGCGATGATGAGCTGGCGGAGCGATTCCTTGTTCAGTACTTGTGTCTCGTGCTGTTCGGATGCGCTCATAGCTCGATCATACGGAATGCGATCTGTGGCGGCAATGCAGAGGTGAGGATGAAGAAACGCGGGCCTCGATGTCGTCTCAAAGCCCGCGTTGTGGAACGGATGATGTCAGTCAAGCACGGTGATGGGGACCAACACCGTTTGGTCGTTGCCGTAGACGACCCAGACGAGGTAGTCGCCTGGAACCAAACCGGCGGTGTCAATGCCCAACCAATACGTGTCATTGGCGTATCGACTGGCGAACGAGTACTCCGGCTGAATGCCGCCTCCTCCGCCAGCTTGCGGATCATAGCCGGGTCGCGTAATGCGAATCCACGGCCATCCCGTCTCTCGCCTCACGCTACGAGGCAAGTCAAGGCCGACTTCCAAGCGCGATCCGGGCAGCGTCCTTGCCGAGTTGAGTTCAGCGAACAACTCCAACTGTTCCAAGGTTTGCGAGTTGATGACATCGGCGGATGCCACCAGCGGCCGTCCATCGGCATCGGCCCCACGGGTGATGATGCCGAGATTTGTGTGCCAGTTGTCGCGCTCGTCGGGTCCAAGAGGATCGACGCGTTCCATTGTCCCGAAGGTCAGCGGGTCGCCGGCCGGCCAGTTCCCGTCAACACTCGGGAAGGCGTTGGCCGTATCGACGATTTCACCGTTGTTATCGAGCAACTCAACAATGTCGCCATCGTCGGTCAGTTCCATGGAATAGGGAGCGAGTTCGTCGTACACGATATCGGCGATCACCGTGCTGATCGTTCGATCGCTCTGTCGCTCCAGGATCATGTAGCTTTGATCCTGATCGACAGGGCGCGCAACAACGAACCAAGAGACATCATCGATATCTCGCTTGATGAACTCAACGGCCGGGTCTGGATCATCCTCAGCAACTTCGCATGCGGGCGAGGTTGAGGCTTGAAGGACACCGGACAACGGAACGGTTTTCCATTCGAAGTCTTCCTGGGTCACAGGTTGCTTCTTTCGCCATCGGAGGACCCAGCCGGATAGATCAACGGGTTCACCGCCGATGTTGCGAAGCTCGATCCATTCGTCTTCTGCACTGGCCGCTGTGCCCGCCCAGGCGATCTCGGAGATGATGACTTTGCCATCGCATTCCTCGGATTCACCACCACCGCCCGCGACCTCGTCACCGACAGTGACAGAGGCGCTGTCACGGTTGTTGGCAGGGGACGGATCCTCGACCTCATTTCGGATGACGAGCGCGGTGTTGACCAACGTCGAGCCCGCGGTTCCGGCATCCACACGGGCGGTCAGGTCGAAGGATGCAGACTCGCCGACCAGCAGATCGCCGACATCCCACGCATGGGTGGAAGCGTTGTATCGACCGCCCGAGGTGTCGGAGATGTACGTTAATCCGCTGGGCAAGGCATCCTCCAGGACGATGCCTGTCGATGGATAAGGACCGCCGTTGTACACCGACACTGTGAAGGTGACGACATCGCCCTCCAGCGGGGAGTTGTTGTCAACGGCCTTCGTGACGAGGAGATCGGCGATCGGCGTGTCGATGAACACCAGCGCGAGATCGTCGTCATCCTCCGACCGCTCATCGGCATTGGCAGGCGTGGAATCGATGTCGTCCTGATCCGCCGCCGTGACCTCGGCCGGACTCTCGTAGATGCCGCTTTCAAGCACGGTGGCGAACACCTGCAAGGTGGCGCTGTCGCCTGCTGGAAGGTCGCCGACGTCCCACACGCTGTGGAGACCGCCGTTCGTATAGGTGCCTTGGCTGACGGCGAATCCGACGAACGCATACCCATCAGGCAATGTATCCGTTACCTGAACATTCGTTGCGTCTTCGTAATCCGGATGGTTCGACAGCAGGATCTCGAAGGCGACCAACTCTCCCGGTTCCGGGTTGGCGTTGTCCACGGTTTTGACCAGAGACAGATCGATGCCCATCGGAAGGACCTCAATCGTGTGATCGTCCTCAGTCGAAGGCGTCTCATCCGAATCTGCCGTTGCCGTATTGACGATCGGTCCCGGCAGGTCGCTTCCAATCAAGGGGCCGTACGTGCCGTTGATGACTTGGCTGTCCCCAGGAGCGAAGGTGCCGAGGTTCAGATCGATGCCGAGCAGTGGATCGGTCACCTGAACATTGTGCAGGGTGATGTTGCCCGTGTTCTCGACGGTGAGGCTGTAGTTGACGATGTCCCCGATGCGCGCCGGTCCCGTGTCGCCGGTTTTGAGGATGGCGAGCGCGGGGGCCTGTGCAAAGGAAACGGTTTCGTCGTCGCTATCCGCGACCTGGGACTGATCAGGTGCTGTTCCCGTTACCGTCGCAACGTTGAGGATCGATCCGGCATCGACATCGGCCTGCGTCACGAGGTGTGAAGCGGTTCCGTTGGCGGACGCTCCAGGGGCCAACGCCGTTGCACCGAGGCTGATAGTTCCGAGAATGTCGTCATCAAGCGAGATGCTTGTCAATGTGACATTGCCGGTGTTCGTGACAAGGTATGTGTAGACGATGGTGTCTCCGACAATGAAGGGACCGCCGGACGACGACTTGATGACCTCGATCTGCGGCGTCTGGCCGAACTCAACGGTTTCGTCATCGTCATCCGTGACCTGAGACTGATCGGGGGCTGTCGCCGTTACTGTTGCGATGTTGACGATCGATCCGGTATCGACATCGGCTTGGGTTACGAGGTGCGAGGCGGTTCCGTTGGTGGATGCATTGGGAGCCAGTAACGATGCGCCGAGGCTGACGGCGCCAAGGATATCGTCGTCAAGGCCGATGCTCGTCAACGTAACATTGCCGGTGTTCGTGACGAGGTACGTGTAGACGATGGTGTCGCCGACATCGAACGGCCCTGTTGTCGCGGTCTTGACCACCTCGATCTGTGGCGTTTGCCCGAAGGTGACGACTTCATCGTCGTCATCCGAGACCTGGGACTGATCGGGCGCCGTGCCTGTGGCTGTCGCGACGTTTTCAAGGGTTCCTGCGTCAATGTCGCTCTGAGTGACGACGTGCTCGGCGCTTCCCGTTGCCGATTCCAGCGGCGCGAGCGTCGTTGCATCAAGCGTGACGGATCCCAGCTTGTCATCGCTCAGGGTGATGCCGGTCAGGGTGACCGTGCCCACATTGGTGACGAGGTAGGTGTAGGTGATTGTGTTTCCGGCGACAAACGGTCCTTCAGACGCCGTCTTGATGACCTCAAGAGCCGGCGTCTGGCCGAACGGTACGGTTTCATCATCGGTGTCCGAGACCTGGGACTGATCGGGCGCTGTTCCCGTTACCGTGGCGACGTTGACGATCGATCCGGCATCGAGCTCACCTTGTGTCACAAGGTGCGACGCCGATCCGCTGGTCGATGTACTCGGAGCCAACGTGGTGGAGCCGAGGGAGATAGCGCCAAGGATGTCATCGTCGAGCGAGATATTCGTCAGCGTGACGTTGCCGGTGTTGGTGACGAGGTAGGTGTAGATGATGGTGTCGTCGACAGCGAACGGCCCTGCGGACGCGGTCTTGACGACCTCGATCTGCGGGGTCTGGCCGAAGGCGACGGTTTCGTCATCGTCGTCGGACGCTTGGGACTGATCGGGCGCCGTTCCCGTTACCGTGGCGATGTTGACGATCGATCCGGTATCGAGCTCTCTCTGCGTCACGAGATGCGAGGCGGTTCCCGTTGTGGATGCGCCAGGCGCCAGCGACGATGCGCCGAGACTGACGGCGCCAAGGATGTCATCGTCAAGGCTGATGTTCGTGAGCGTGACGTTGCCGGTGTTGGTGACGACGTAGGTGTAGATGATGGTGTCGCCGACACCGAACGGTCCAGCAGCCGCGGTCTTGACGACCTGAATCTGCGGGGTTTGGCCAAAGGCGACGGTTTCGTCATCATCGTCGGTCACATTCAGACCTGTAGGCGGACGTCCGCTCACGGTCGCGATGTTGACGATCGATCCGGCATCGACATCACCCTGCGTCACGAGGTGGGTGGCCGTTCCCGTTGTGGATGCGCCAGACGCCAGCGATGATGCGCCGAGGCTGACAGCTCCGAGGATGTCGTCAACGAGGGTGACGTTGGTCAGGGTGACGTTGCCGGTGTTGGTGACGACGTAGGTGTAGGTGACGGTATCGCCAATGGCGAAGGGGCCGTCGGACGCCGTCTTCAGAACATCAATGCCTGGCGTCTGCCCAAACTCAACAGTCTCGTCATCGGTATCGGTGACGTGTGATTGATCCGGGGCATCCCCGGTCACAGTGGCGATATTGACGATAGAACCGGCATCGATATCGGCTTGGGTCACGAGGTGGGTGGCCGTTCCCGTTGTGGAGGCATTCGGAGCAAGGCTCGTGAGACCGAGTGTAATCACTCCGAGCACATCGTCATTGAGAACGATGTTCGTCAGGGAGACGTTGCCGGTGTTGGTGACGATATAGGAATAGGTGATGGTATCGTCGACCGCGAACGGCCCACCGAGGGCACTCTTGACGACCTCAATCTGCGGGGTCTGACCGAAGACCACGATTTCGTCGTCCTCGTCCGTGACCTGGGATTGATCGGGTGCCGTGCCGGTGACGACGGCCGTGTTCTCCAACGATCCGTCATCGACGTTGGCCTGTGTCACCACGTGCGGCGCTGTGCCGCTGGTCGATGCTCCCGGAGCCAATGTGGTGGAGCCGAGTGAGATGGCGCCCAGCTTGTCATCAATCAAGGTGATGCTCGTGAGCGTGACACTGCCGGTGTTGGTAACGACATAGGTGTAGGTGATGGTATCGTCGACTGCGAACGGCCCTGCGGATGCGGTCTTGACGACCTCGATCTGCGGGGTCTGGCCGAAGACTACGGTT
>JANQGM010000035.1 GCA_028277345.1 Candidatus Bipolaricaulota bacterium
GGAACGCCGACGATATCGTTGTCAGGCACGAAGCCCCAGAACCGCGAATCGAACGAATCTGCCGAGTTATCGCCCAACATGAAGTAATGGCCTTCGGGAACGAGCGTCGGCTCGACGCCGTACTGGAAACGTCCATCATTGGAATAGTAGTCCTGATCGAACCGCTCGCCTTCTAGGCGAGCGCCATCGATGAAGATGTCTTCGCCCTCGATCTGAACGGTCTGTCCCCCCACCGCGATCAGCCGCTTGACGTACATCTGGTTCTTGACCGTGAGTTGGATCCCGAGATCCTCGATCGAGGCAATGTCGTCCGACTTCGTGCCCAGCATGTAGCGATTGCCTTCAGCTGTGGTCAGCACAATCTGCTCTCCGTTGGGGAGAGCGGCGATACGCTGATTGAGTGCTGTGTCTGTGAAGATAGGAAGTGCTCCAAGATAGACGGGGTAAGTCGCAGGATGTGTAGTTGCAAGAATCTCGCCTGCTTCAATACCAACACGATCGGCTCGAGAATCCTCTTCGACCGATCGAACACGAATGAGCCGTGGGTGACGGAACACGACGATATCGCCGGGCTTGGGATCGCGGAAATAGTAGGTAATCCGGTCGACAAAGAAGCTGTCTGCCTTGAGAAGATTGCGATCGCCGTTGATCGTCGGCCACATGGAATCCGTGGGAACATGCATGCGTACGGTAATGAAGGTCATGATAAGCACGGCCAACCCGCCGGCCACCACAATGACCTCAGCCCACTCCAAGACCTCACGCATGAAACGGCCCGGCTTCCATCCACAACGCCATGCGAGCCGGATGATAAAGGCTGGTCGTTTCTGTTTCTTCTTCCGTTTTCCCCACATGTGATCCTCCTACATCCCGCGATATCGCCATAGTATACGAATGCAAAGCGGACTCGAAAGGCACACGGTTGCCCAATGCCTTCGCCCCACCTATACTTCGGCTGAGGTATGTCAGGCCTAGCCATCCAGCCTTGCTGGGTGGCCTTTTTGTTGAGGAGGAAGACATGGGCGTTCGACTGATCATTGTACTGGGTTATCTGCTGATTCTGCTTGGCATCGGGTGGGCGGCTCGTCGCCGGTCGAAACCGGGGTTGGCTGACTATTTCGTCGCGTCCCGCACGACATCGCCCATCATCCTCTTCCTGACGATGGCGGCGACCAACTTCAGCGCCTTTACCGTCTTCGGATTCGCGGGCGCAGGGTGGGAGGCCGGGTACGCCTTCTATCCCATCATGGCCTTTGGCACAGGGTTCATGGCTTTGACCTTTGCGCTCATCGGACGCCCCGTTCAGCGGATCGGAAGGGAACACGGATTGATTACACCGCCGCAAGCCGTCTATCAGCTCACGGGGAGCCCCGGGCTTCGCACACTGTTCTTTCTCGTGATGACTGTCTTTACATTGCCCTATCTAGCCATGCAACCGATGGCCGCCGGCTATGCCCTGGAGTCTCTGCTCGGCATCCCCTACTTCGCGGGGGCGGCCATTGTCACGGCCATCATGCTCGGCTACACATTCCTCGGTGGATTCCGAGGCGTGTCGTGGACGGATGCGCTTCAGGGCGGCATGATGCTCAGCCTTCTCGTGATTGCCGTCGCTATGATTGCCGAGAAGCTTGGGGGATTGACGCCGGCGCATCATGCCATTGCCGGAAGCGTGCCCGCGCTCTTTTCGCGTCCGGGTCTTGGCGGCCTCTATTCTCCCGGAATCTGGTTCGGGTACATGGCGCTCTGGTTTCTGTGCGACCCGCTGTTTCCTCAACTCTTCCAACGGTTCTACGCAGGACGAGATGGCCGGGCGCTGACCACGACGATGACGTTGTATCCGCTGCTCACCGGCGTTCTCTTCCTGCTGCCGATCACCATCGGCGTTCTGGGACGGCTCTCGTATCCCGAGTTGCCTGCGGGCGCCTCTCCCGATCAAATCCTTCCCCTGATGCTGTCTCTGCACGTTCCACCCGTTGTTGAGGCTCTCGTTCTGACAGCCGCCCTGGCTGCCCTGATGTCGACGCTCGATTCACAGCTTCTGACACTGTCGTCGATGTTCACCCACGATGTCTATCAGCCGCTCCGCCAGCGCCTACGCGGCGCATCGGCGTCAGAAAGGGTTCCCCCTTGGGTTGGCAAGGGATTCGTGGTGGCGCTGGCCATGACCGGACTGGCCATCGCCTATCGCCCACCCGCGACGTTCCGTATCTTGGCGACACAAACCTTCACCGGACTGGCTGTGCTTTTCCCAACGATGGTCGCCGCCCTCTATTGGAAACGGATGACGGCGGGAGCCGGCATCGCGTCAATTCTCGTCGGGGAGGGGCTTGTCGTCGCCTATACCTTCGGATGGCTCCCTCGATTCGGGACGCTGCCCGTGATCCCCATTCTGGCGGTCACGACAGCGGTTCTCGTTGCGGTGAGTTGGGTCTTTGGACGGGGGCGCCGCTCGCCCGAATCTTGGACGCCGTTCACCCTCTCGCCGAGAGCGAGAATCGGATGGGGCGTCGCCTTCGGCATCCTGTTTCTGCTGGGGCACGATATCTGGAACTGGGGCGACGGGCGGCTGGCGTTCCTTGGCTATCCATGGTGGGTGTGGATGTTCCTTGGACTTTGTGGCATCACCGCCCTTCTCTTTGCGCGTCTAGGGCGCGCGCTCAACCGGCATTCACGTTGACGGAACCGATACTGTCGCGACACGCTTCTGCAACGGCTGTAGAAGAAGCTTGGACACGGAGGAGGTACGAATGAAGATCAACGAGTTTCGCGATATGTTGAGCGGCTATCAATACACGGACGAGCAAATCACATCCTGCATCGAGGGCGTCGAGCGCCTTGAGCAACATCTGGGTGGGCTTCCGGAGCCGATCTCATTGACGGAGGCGACTGCCGACCACGTTCCCGCCTTCGTGGCACAACTCGTCGAGAAGGGCGAGAACGAACGCAACCGTATTGTCGGCATCTACTTCTATGCCGGGATGGTCGAGAACTTCGACCTCCAAGTCGGCGTGATCGAACTCTTGGATGGATTCGAGATCCTCGGCAACCTTCATCGATTCATTGGGGAGGAACTTGGGGACGCCGCGCAGGCCGAGATTTTCAAGGGGGTCAGCCTCCCCGAGGTGGGCAGCCTTCCGTTGAACTGGACGCGTGTCAATGCCGTCATTTTCCCGCGGCTGGAAGCCGCTGCCGACGCCGAAACGGTCAAACGCATTCTGCGGTCCGGCCTACGCACGCTGCCTGATGAGCGCTATCTCCCCATCAAGGAGCGCTTCGACGACATCGGAGATATCGATGCGTTTCTGGAGGATCGCGGAAAGCGACATCTTGACAACCTCATCAAGCACCGCGATGAGGGCACACCCTATTTCAATCAACTCATCGATGACACCGTGCTTGATTTCGTCCGCAACACGCCGGAGATCGGACGCGGCGTCCGTGAGGGGAACACCATCTTCGAGACGAAGATCCCGCATCAGGCCATCGAGTATCTGGCCGCCGACGATCTGGCGACGAAGCAGTATCGCGTATGCCACTGCCCGGTGGTCAAGGAATCGATGGCCCACGACGACCTGACGATCTCGCCGACCTTCTGCGAGTTCTGTCCGTCCTTCAACGCCAAGCCGTGGGAGGTCATCTACGGACAGAAGCTCGACTACACGGTCCTTGAATCAGCCCTTCGAGGCGGCGCTTGGTGCCGGTTCGCCATTCAGTTGCCTGAGAACGTGATCTAGAAGGTCTCGTCCGAGAGCGGCGGTGGCGTGATCTCGATGTCCTGGTTCACATCCGTGATTTCCATGGTCCAGGAGATCGATCCCCGATCGCCGTTCTCATCGACTCCGGTTGCCGAGAAATCGTAGCGAAGCGGATACCCCGCATCGGCAATCCAGACATCTCCCGTGGCATCTACAAGTTCTCCGCTCCAGTATCCGCCCCATCGTTGATAGGTGGCGGTGTAGTGATGGGCCAGGATGCCGTCGATCGTTTCCGGCCCCACATAGGCGGGATCCGACTCCACGGCGCCGAAGACACCGCCCCAGACCACCGAGGGCGCGAAGACGAGAACGGCCTGAGACATGGCGTCGGCCACCATCGCCGGAACCTTCTCCCATTCCCCATCCGAATACATCCAGGTTTCGGATTCAAGCTTGATCAACTCGAAATGATCGCCGTCTTCGAGATTCTTCCAGACAAAGTGTTCCCGATCGTTGTCCATGATGGCACCCGAAAGTTCGATCGACCCCGATTCCTTGTCGCCGTCTTCTTCGCCTGTGAACAAAAACGTGGTTGCGAAACGATAGGATGACAGCGTATCCAGCGCCGCGCCGGCTCCGCTGAAGATGTCCTCCGGCCCGAGATCGATGCCGACCTCGATATCCACCTCAACATCGAGGGGTGGTTGCGGGGATTCCGGTTGGGGCGTCGTGACGGTGCCCAAATCCGGTGCTTCAGGCGTATCCGTAGGTGCTGGCGTGGTAGCATCCCCCGGTTCCGGTGTCGATGCCACCGTTCCCAAATCTGGCGCCTCCTCGGAGTCAGGCGATGCTACGACGTTTGGGGTCTCTTCTGACGCGGCTGGGACGCTTTCCGGTTCCGACGAACAACCTGCAATGAAAAGTCCCAAGCTGATTAGTAGCACAAATCCAATAAGGTGCTTTGCCTCCATGATGCCTCCCACGGTCCTACGATTGTCATTCACTCTACGTCGAGGAGGGCTGCATTGCCAACCTGGCGATGCATCGGATGGGGCGCGCGGTGAGATCCGGTAAGATCGAGGCATGTCTTTCGTCCTGCGTGCACGTCCCGAGATATGCTCCGGTTGCCGGGCCTGCCAGCTTGCCTGCTCCGAGGCGCATGGTGAGGGGTTCAATCCCTCGCGATCTCGACTGGTCGTGGCTAAGGACGATGTGGGGGGTGTGGATCAGCCGATCGTCTGCCGCTTCTGCGACCCCGCGCCGTGTGTCAACGCTTGCCCTGCGGGTGCGCTGCTCAAAACAGCGGGCGGCTGGCTGTCCCTTCGAGACGGCGATTGCGTGGCCTGCCGCGCCTGCGTTGCCGTCTGCCCTTTTGACGCCCTCAAAATGGATCCGTCCGGCAGCCGCCCTCTGGCGTGTGATGGGTGTGGAGGACACCCCGCTTGCGTCGGCGTCTGCGTCACCGGTGCATTGGAGATCGAGTCGTGATGGGACAGCGCTTGACGATCGAACTGGAGTCCATGGCCGCCACGTGGGCGACGATTCCTGAAGCAGAGATTCTGAAATTCATCGGCGGGCGCGGGCTCAACATGAGTGTGCTGTGGAACGCCACATCTCCTGATATCGCTCCGCTCGATCCACGAGCGCCGTTGGTTTTCGCCGCCGGACCGTTGGTCGGCACGTCGTTTCCTGGAGGCGCGCGCTTCAATGTCAGCGGCCGGTCGCCGCAGACCGGGATTCTCGGTGACTCCAATGCCGGCGGGTTCTTCGGCCCGGAATTGCGGTTCGCGGGAATCGACCAGCTGATTCTGCTGGGCAGAGCGCCGCAGCCCTCCATCGTGTGGATTGATGATGATGCGATCCAATTGCTGGATGGGACCGCTATCTGGGGATTGGACACCGTTGAGGCCACTCGGGCCGTTCACGATCGGGTCGGCGATCGAAACGTCCAAGTCGCCGTCGTCGGGCCTGCCGCAGAGCACGGCGTTGCCTTCTCCGGCGTGTTCGCCAACCTCGTCCGCGCGGCAGCGCGAACGGGCATGGGAACCCTGATGGCCTCGAAGAACCTCAAGGCGATTGCCGTACGCGGAACGGGTGGGATCACTGTCGCTAATCCCGGACGCTTCAAGACGGCCATCGATCGCCTGCAGAATCGAATCCTCAACCATGAGGAATACGCGACACGCGTTCGGCTCGGCACGACTCAACTGATTACCGCGCTGCAAAAGATCGGCGGACTTCCCGGCCGGCATTTTCAGGAAACGACGTACGCTGCTTACAACGAGGTTTCAGGCGAAACGATCGAGGCGGAACACAAGCTTCGCTCCAAAGGATGTTTCGCCTGTTCGATTCCATGCAGCCGGTATCTGGAGGTCAACGATCCCCGTTTCCCCGGCCTGCGTCTCGAGGGGCCGGAATACGAGCCATTGGCCGGCTTCACGGTCCGAATCGGGGTGAATGACCTGCCCTTGGCCCTGCAGGCCGTCGATCGCTGCAACCGGTTGGGCATGGACGCCATCTCCGTCTCTGAAGTCATCGCCTGGGCGATGGAGTGCGCTGAACGTGGCCAGCTTCCTTCATCGCAGACGGACGGCCTTGACCTTCGCTTCGGCAATGGAGACGTGGCTCTGGCGCTCATTGAGAAGATCGCGGCGCGAGACGGCTTGGGCGACACGCTGGCCGATGGCGTGCGTATGGCGGCGCAACGCTTGGGCATCGGAGCGGAGCTTGCCATGGAGGTCAAGGGACTGGAGTTGTTCCAAGCCGATCCCCGGGCGATGAAGGGCTACGGATTGGGAAACGCCGTGGCCAGCCGGGGCGCCGATCATCTGCGCTCCGAACCGTGGTTCGAGTTCTCTGGCAATGAGGCTGAGGGAATCCGCCGCTACGGCATCGCCGAAACCTCTGACCGGCTCGCGTGGCGCGGGAAAGGACTGCTGGTCAAGGATTTCGAGGAGAAAGCCGCTATCTCCGATGCGCTCGGCGTGTGTAAGAACACCTACAACAACATGGAGGTGCTCGATTGGAGCGAGACCGCCGAGCTCTTGGAAGCAGCCACAGGAGTGGCATGGACAGGCGAGGACGTTCGGAAAGTGGGCGAGCGCATCGTCAATCAGGAGCGGCTGATCAATGCGCGTTTTGGCATCGATCGGTGCCACGACACGCTTCCCGACCGCTTTCTCGAAGAGCCTGCCGGGCCGACTGAGTCGCCGTCTGCGGGCTCGGTCGTCGAACTCGACCGCATGCTTGATGAATACTATGCCGCCCGGGGATGGGATCGCGAGACTGGCTTGCCATTGAAGGACAAGTTGCAGGAATTGGGGATTGGAGACTGAATGTACGAGTTGTGGATCTCGGTAGAACGCATTGAAGGGACGTGTACGAGCGATCATCCCATGGGAGTGGGAACGGGGTTTCTCATTCGCAACGGGCGCATGCATTTTCAGAAAGGCGGCCCCATCTGTCTCTTCTCGCTGCAGTCCATCCTGCCCATGCTGACGGCCAAGGAGCGAATCGAAGACGAGGACCCCGATTCCGATTGGATGGCGCGCGTGCATCACATCCAATGCCCCGATCCCAAGGGGCGTGTCATCTGGCGAATGGAGCAGCGCCCCATGGGATCGACGCGGATGGACACGCAACTCGCCGTCGAGCCGCAGGTCGGCGATCTCAAGATCCACGTCGAGACCATCGAGGATCACTGCAACGAAGGCATGCAAGTGGGGCACTGGGCATTTCTCAGAGGCAGCAGCCTCTTCTTGGCGCAACCGTTCTGCTACTACGCCATGCAAGCCGCACTTCCCCTGCTTCCAACCATGATCCGACCGCTCGCTGACGATGACTGGATGGCGACCGAGAACGCCGTCATCTGCCCTGACCCTCAGGGCAATGCCATCCTGCGAATCGAGAAGGTAAAGTGTTAGCTTCTGTTACCAAGGATATCATTCTTCAGAATCCAGAAAGGAGCGTTTCCCAGACGCTTCTCCAAAATAACTGATGGATAGCTCTACACATTGAGGCCTTCGAACTTCTCCAAGATATCCCAAGGAACCTCAGGCATTGCGCTTTCATCAATTGCAAGAGCATCCTCTTTTCTGAATGCTATCCAGCGAACTACATCCTCCCGACGATCCCCCATTAGTCTTTCAGCGCTTGCTTCCAATCGCGAGAACTGTTTCAGGGTTAGACGGCGCAGGTGATCGTGATCGTTCACTTCCGCAAAACGGAGGATCTCCCAAAGAACATCCAGACCTATGTTGCTCGCAACAAGATCGTGCAAGTATTTGAGAGCGTAGTAGGCAAGATCAAAACCAAGATAGCATCCAATCTCAACGAGCGAGAGTTCATCATCTGAACTCAACTGTTGTTTTCCGACAAGTGTGCGGATAGGCAAGGCTGCACTTACCGTAGATGCAACAGCGTGCATAGTGGATAGGGGAAGCCCTCGATGAAGGGAACGCGGAATTCGACCAATTGCCGAGAGCAGTTCGCGACACACTGCGAAGCCATATCCGCGATCGGTATACCGCCGCAAATCATGGATGTCGGCTTCAAGCCTAGCGAAATCATCAACTTGGCGTCTATGTTCAAAAGCTCGAATTGCGTCAATTGCCAGAGCATCCAAGTATAGGCCAAGCTTGCTTTCCGCATCAAAAGGAGGAGTAACTGCCAAGAAATCGTATGCAATCCAGGATAGCTCAGGTCGAGAGAGTTCTTGCGCGATCCATTGCTTGTCGTGTATTTCAAGGTGAGTGGAGAGTTCTGATTCTGCCCGTCGCTGTAAGGCATGTCGTTTTCCTACTGGTACATCCGCGGTGCAAAAGAAGTGAATCCGATCAACAGGCTTCCCCTTTT
This sequence comes from Candidatus Bipolaricaulota bacterium, assembly GCA_028277345.1. GTDB lineage: Bacteria > Bipolaricaulota > Bipolaricaulia > UBA7950 > UBA9294 > SPBW01. The sequence goes on from JANQGM010000035.1 coordinate 8,550, forward strand.
CAAGGATTGACTCCATGTCAGCTCTTACTTTGGATGAAATTGCTGTCTTTTGAATTGTGCACGCAAACACGATGCTTTCGCCGCTGCTGGTGGTATGAAAGAACGCCGATATGGATGACTGCGAATCGTAGACCTTGAAGGTCTCGAAATCTCTGCCCTGATCTCCTCCAGATGAAACAGGACCTGTCGCTGGAATGACATTCGAGCAGATGCAATTGCGTGCAAGTTGTCTGCAGATATGCTCGAACTCGTGATGCGCATTTCTGGGGGTCAATTGATCTAGCTGAAAACGTATCTGAGCTTCAAAATCGCGACGGCTTTCCATTCCTCAGTCTACGACGGCGGCTCTGCGTGTTCAATTGCCTTACTCCGTGCACGGCACAATCAAGACAGCAGGCGTCGTATGCGTCGCACTCCAAGTTTGGTTAACGAACAACAGCTTGCAGGGAGCTCTCATATCCTGTTCTCCAACGCTTCCCAGCGTGCATAAAGGACGTTGACGCGATCGGCAGTGAAATTGACATACCAAGGGAAGCTTGAATGTCCTCCAGAATCGCTTCGGTATGAAAACCGTCTCGTCCATAGCCTCCAAACTCTTCTTCTTCGCGATAGCTGAATCTGCAGTGCAGCTTATCTGAGGGTCGTTTCTTCCACGGCGATCAGTCTTCGATCATGGCTGCTCAATCTATGAAGCGCACTCCTGTGATGATTTTCTGTTTTCGTTCCCAAATCGGGTATAATCATTCCCGATATGGGTATGATATTTGAGAAGGTGTCTTCTGGGCTTGCTGGAGCCCTCTTCTCTCCGGTGCAGCAGAAAGTCCTCGGTCTCTTGTTTGGTCAGCCGGGACGTTCGTTCCAGAGCGCTGAACTTATCCGTCTTGCAAACAGTGGTACGGGTGCGGTACATCGTCAATTGCGGCGTCTGGAAGCGGCGGGCTGGGTCATTGTGTCACGTGTTGGTAATCAGAAATACTATCAAGCTAACGACGCCTGTCCGGCGTTTCAGGAACTGCGGGGATTGATCGCCAAGACGGTTGGATTGGTGGAGCCGATTCGCGCTGCGCTGCAGCCGCTATCCGGGCGTATCTCCGCTGCCTTTGTCTACGGTTCAATCGCCAGGGGCGAAGAAACGGCGGATAGTGACATCGATCTGATGATTCTGTCGGACACTTTGGGATTGGCCGATCTCTATGCGATTTTGCAACAGGTGGAATCGTCTTTGGGGCGGTCGGTGAATCCGAACATTATGACTCCGGAAGAATGGCGGAAACGACGAAAGGTTTCGGATTCGTTCGCGGCCCGGATCGTGAAGCAACCGCGCTTGTTCGTGATCGGAGACGAGCATGACCTTGGCTGAGTTGGAACGGTTAGTCGGACCTGGAGGTCTCAAGCGCCAGGCTCCTTCGAGAACCGAGTTCGAAGGATTGGTTCGTTCCGGAAAAGCACGCCTTGCCGATGCTGAGAACGAGAAGCTGTCCATCGAGAGTTGCTTCGATCTTGCCTACAACGCCGCGCATGCGCTCGCCCTGGCGGCCCTGCGGCGACTGGGCTATCGCTCATCCAATCGCTATCTCGTCTTCCAGGCGCTCGCTTACACGGCGGATCAGCCCGCTTCAGTCTGGCGTGTCTTGAGCAAATGCCATGAGAAACGGAATCTCGCGGAGTACGAGGGGATGGTTGACATCGATGCGCAGTTGCTCGATGACCTTCTGCTGGCAGCCCGCGCTGTCTACGATACCGTGTCAGCTCTGGAGCCTCCGGAAGCCTATACCGAAAACAATTGACGGTTAGTTGGCCTTGCCCTCCAATTCCTCCCATCGAGCGTAAAGCGCGTTGACGCAGTCTTGGGCGTTCTGCTGCTGTGCATGAAGCTCGACGAGTTTGACGTGATCGGCGGCGGCGTTAGCTTCGTCAAGGGCGGCCTGAATCTCATCGAGGACGGCTTCGGCATCGAGAATGGTTTCTTCCATGCCTTCCAGCTCTTTCTTCTCGTGGTAACTCAGTTTGGCGGGCTTGGGCTTGGGTTCCGGGGAAGCGGAAGCAGGAGCGGATTCTTCAGCCGGTTGTGTGGCTTGAGCGCGCCGATCGGCCTGCATCCATTGGGCGACGCTTCCGTAGTTGCCCCATGCGCCATCACCATGGAGGCCAATCAGATCGGTGCACACCCGATCGAGCAAATGCCGGTCATGCGAGATCAGCACCACGGCGCCGGGAAACTCCAATAGCGCGCTTTCCAATACTTCGATGGAGCGGATATCGAGGTCGTTGGTCGGCTCGTCCAGCATCAAGACATCGGCGGGTTCTCGCATCATCATCGCCATCAGGACGCGGGCTTGCTCGCCGCCGGACAACTCGCCGACTGGCATGGTCAGTTGTTCGGATCGGAAGCCGAACTGCTTGGCCCACGCGACCACATGCGTGGTGCGTCCCAGGAAGGACACCATGTCGCCCTGCGGCGCCAACGCGGTTCGCAAGCGTTCGCCAGGGTCGAGTTGGGAACGTTGCTGATCGAACACCGCGACGCGAAGATCAACGGCATGCTTGAGGCTTCCATCATCCGGTTCGAGCGCCTGGGCCAATACCTTGAGTAACGTTGTCTTGCCGCTGGCGTTGTTCCCGGCAATGCCAAGGCGCGTTCCTCGGCGGACGTGTGCCTCAAGCTTGTCGAAAAGGAGGCTCCCCCCGAGCGACTTTGTGATGCCCTTGGCCGTGATCAGGTCCTTGGTACGGCGTCCGCTGGCATTGAAATCCAACGTGACCTCATCGGTTCCACGTGCCCGCCGATTGGCTTCGGACAACTGCTCGATCTTCTTGTGCGCGGCTTCGATGCGATAGCCGGCTTTGCTCGATCGAGCCTTGGGGCCTTGCCTCAGCCAGGCGACTTCGCGACGGACTTCGTTGGCCAAAGCGCGCCGCTCGTGATCGAGTTCGGAGAGATACGTTTCTCGCTTCTCCAGGAAGTCCGAGTAGCGGCCCGCGATGCTGAAGACGCCGTCAGGATAGCGGGGATCGATTTCCACGATACGATCGGTTACGCGTTCAAGGAAATATCGATCGTGCGAGGTCAGGATGAATGAGAAGGAGACGCGTTCAAGAAACCGTTCCAGCCAGTCGATGCCTGCCAAATCGAGATGGTTAGTGGGCTCATCCATGAGGATGAGATCGGGCTCGCGAACCAAGACGCACCCCAGAGCCAGACGCTTCTTCCATCCTCCGGACAGCGTACGGACGGACACCTCCGGATCCTCGAACCCGACACGTCGCAGCATTTTGCGAGCGCGCACATGGGGTTCGTGGGCTTCCAATGTCAGCCCTTCTAGCGCCGTAAGGATGGTGGATTCGGCGGTCGCATCGTTTTTGAAATGGTCGATCTGGGGGAGATAGACGATCTGCGCGTCATTGGCCCGATCGACCTGCCCGGCGTCCGGCGACTCCTCTCCGGCCAGGATGCGGAGCAGGGTTGATTTGCCCGCGCCATTGGGACCGATGAGCCCCACGCGCTCATCCGGTTGAAAGGTGATGGAGAGGGCTTCGAACAGGTCATGCGATCCATAGCTCTTGCTCAGGTCGCGTACGGATAGAATGGCCATTTCCCCTTACCCCCGGTGCAATGATCGCATATTCGCGGGGTGAGTCCAGCTCTGGTTCGGTTGAAACTACACGCCCTCTTCACAGGTTCTCGATGTTCCAGGCTATGATTCTGATTAGTCGAAATCCACAAATTGAGCAAAGGGGGCGAGATGAGATCCGAAGCCAAGACGGTTGAGCAGTATCTGGACGAACTCCCCGATGATCGTCGTTGTGCCATTGAGGCGGTACGCAATACGATTTTGAAGAACCTGCCTCAGGGCTATGAGGAAGCGATGAACTGGGGCATGATTGCCTATCAGGTCCCCCTGGAAACCTATCCCGATACCTACAATGGTCAACCTCTGATGTATGCGGCGCTTGCCTCTCAGAAGAATCACATGGCCGTGTACCTCTCCGCCATCTATATGGATGAGGCCAAGAAGAACTGGTTCTATGAGGCTTACAAGGCGACGGGCAAGCGGTTGGATGTGGGGAAATCTTGCGTGCGATTCCGCAAGCTAGAGAATCTTCCGCTTGATCTGGTTGGAGAGGCCATCGGATTGATGGCACCCGATGAGTTCGTCGCAGGCGTCGAAGCGATTCGCGCCAGCTAGCACGCCTCGGCTCCTGAGCGGCGCGAACACGCCTACTTCAATGCTGCGTGGCCTCCGAAGGAACGGGTGGGCGACAGGCCTTCGAGTACGATGCGATCGTCGTCCGTCAGGGCGTCTCGCACCAGACGATCCAATACCTCTCCCAGCCCCGGTCCCAGCATGAATCCCTGACCGCACAACCCGATCGCCATCAGATAGCCTTCGACCTCCTTGGAGGGGCCGACAATCGGGGAGCCATCCGGCGTCATGGGATAGAGGCCGCGCCAGGTGCGGCGCACGCGCAGTTGCTGCAGACGTGGCATCAGCGTGACCATCCGCTTGGCGACCATCGGCAAGAACTGGGAGGTCTCTCGCGTGTCGAATCCCCAGATGCTCGGGCTTGGCGTAATGCAAAAGATGATTTGTCCGGTGGCGTGCTGGAAGAAGTAGTAGTTGGCCGAGCCCGGTCCGGGACTGATATCGACGACCATCGGGTCGAGGAAATGGGCAACGGGCTCGGTGACGCCGCCTTCGTGCGAATCGGGTCGGACGGGATGCTCAAGCCCAACCATGCGCCCAACCTCAGCGGCCCAGGCTCCGGCTGCGTTGACGACGATGGGTGCTTCAAATCGTCCACGATTTGTCTGGACCGCGCGGATGCGGGCGCTGTCGGTTTCGAGGCCGGTCACTTCCGTTCGGAAGAGAAACTCCGCCCCCTCCTTGACGGCTTGTACATACAGGCCGTGTCCAAACCGCATGGGCGAGCAGTGTCCGTCGCCCGGCGAGAAGGTGCCGCCCAGCAAGCCTTCCGGCGCAAGGCTGGGAATCCGTTCTCTCAGGGCTTCGGCATCGTACCAGTCGATCCGAAGGCCGGACGCTTTCTGCGTCTCAAGCAAGTTCTTCAGGATCGCTTCCTCGCGAGCATGATGTGCGACAAAGGAGTATCCGCCGGTCTCCCACTCGATGGGCTGGCCATACGTCGCTTCCCATGTGGAGGCGATCTCCAGAGATCGAAGTCCGAGATGAATCTTGGCGGGTTCCGAATGGGTGGCGCGGATGCCGCCAATCGCGGCCTTGTTCGATCCTTGTCCCGCACTGGCCAGCTTGTCAACCACAAGCACACGCAGGCCCGACCGCGCCATCGCCCACGCCGCCGGCACTCCAACACTCCCCGCACCGACAACGATCACATCGTAGGAGTGACTCAAGATTGCACCTTCCCAACCAGAGAATTCTTCGAATTCTCTGACCGACTCGATACAGATTCACGGCGAGAGTCGGCACCTACTCCGACGATAATCACGTCGTAGGAATGACTCACGCTTGCACCTTTCCATCCAGAGAATGCGGATCCGTCGGATTCACGTTTTCATCTGAATCCTGTGGGTTCGCAGAGGCGCCAGCAAGTGTGCCGAGCGCGACTTCGACGAACAGCGGGCGCGGCACGTTCTTCGTGACCGCTTCTTCGGGCACGCCGCACTCGCGAAACAGTCGAGCGATCAGTGTCTGGCACGTCTTGCCTCCGCATGCCCCCATCCCTGTCCGTGTCACCGTCTTGATCTCATTGATGTCGCGCATGCCGGACTGAATGAGCGCCCGGATCTCACCCGCCGTGATCCGTTCGCATCGACAGACGATGTCTTCGTCCTCAAGCGGCCGGACGACATCGGGAAGCGGCTCGCCCACCCAGGGCTCCTGAACCCGCAATCCGGCAATCCGCGCCGCCTTGTCGCGTGGCGCTTCGACGACGACGAGGACGGTCCGATCGTTGCTTGGCATGGCCGTGACACGAGCCACCCAAAACTCGCCGAGCAGATCGCCGTTCACGTCCATTGCGAGCGCCATCTGTCCCGGTTCAAGCGCCGAGTCGCCGAATTCAAACGGGATCGTGACGTTCGCCATTTCAACGTTTTCGCGCGTATCCACGAGTGTGATGGCCAGGCCGGGGCAAATGCTGACGCATTTCGTGCAGCCGATGCACGCCTTCCCAACCTGATCGGCGATGTAGTCGGGCACGTTGCGGATATCGGCCTCATCAATGTGGATGAGGCCCTGCGGACACACGGACGTGCAGGGATTGCAGGGGATCTCTTGGGTGCAATGGAACACAGGAAACGCGAACCCATTAGAACTGGGTTCATCAGGAGTTGGACTTGCGCCCAACTCTCCGTCCGATCTGGCGTTGTCGTTCCGCGGAGTTTCGCGTTCGCGAAACGTCCGGTTGGCGCTGTCCTCCGTGGTTTGGATCGTGGGCGCTGTCCTGTCGATCGTCTTCCCGGGATGCGATTTGAGGATGGCGGTCGTTCGCGCCCAGTCCTCGGGAATGGGAGCCGAGGTCCGCTTCATGTCCAGCGCAATCTGCCGCCCCGTGATCTTGCCCGAGAAGATGGCGGCGGACGCTTCGGCGATTTCATCCGCATCGCCAGCCGTATAGACGGGGACGCCAAAGCGGTTTGCCGCCTCGGTGAACTCGTCCACCGGGTCGAGCCCCACCGCGATGAGCACGGTGTCGCACGCATAGGTGCGCTCGGTACCTTCTACAGGTCGGAATCCCTCATCGATTTGCGAAATGGTGACCGACTCTACGGCTTCGGCGCCATTGGCGGACAGCACGGTATGCGAGGTGTAGATGGGAACGCCCATGCGCGCCAACTTGTCGCGATGCACCTTGTACCCGCCGCATTGAGGCAGTGCTTCAACCAAGCCCACGACATCGATGCCTGCCTGAAGCGCATGGTAGCCAGCGATCAGGCCGACGTTTCCCCCGCCGACGATAAAGAGACGGTCCGCCGCCTTGACGAGATCGCGATTCACGAGCGTTTGGAAGGCGCCTGCGCCGTAAACGCCGGGCAGGGTGTTTCCCGGGAAAACGAGCGCCTTCTCTCTCGCGCCGGTCGCGGCCAGGAGCATCTGCGGGCGAATGCGAACATAGGCATCATCCCTGAGAACGCCGACGATGCCATCGCTGAATACGGCGAGCGCGGTGCTGTTCAGCCAGGTTCGGACAGTCGGCTTTTCGGAGACATCGCTAGCCAGACGAACGCCGATGTCGATGCCTCGCGTTCCGGCATGAACGGCATTGATCGACCCGAAGAACCGATGCGTCTGCAGGACGAGCTTCCCGCCTAGACGATCCTTGTCATCGATGAGCAACACATCCATGCCGTGCTCCGCGAGCTCAAGCGCTGCAGAGAGTCCGGCAGGGCCTCCGCCGATGATCAGGACCTCGACCTCCAGGGTTTCGATTTCTCCTGTGGGTGGAAGCGTCTGACGGTCAGGCAACGATGGGAGCTCGGTCAATGGTTCGATGCGCATGCCGGGTTGCGCGGGCGTCATGCAGGCCTTGACCGGGATTCCGTCGGCCAGAACCATGCATTGAGAGCACTGCCCATTGGCGCAGAAGATGCCCTGCGGTGAGCCGTCCTTTGGGTGCTTCCCGAAGGTTCGAAATCCCGCCGCGAAAAGGGCGGACGACAGCATCTCTCCCGGCAGGGCGCGAATGACCTGTCCTTGGAAAGTCAGGGGGAAGGTCGCTTCGCTCGATGGCGTGAGAATCGGATGTTCGTTGATGCGTGCCATCAGTCGATGTCCTTTCCACCGCTCGGCAGCGGCGATTGAGGAGGAATGTGAATGAATCGCTGAGTGACCGCCATGAGGATGGCGGCTCCGCCTCCATCGGACGTTCGATACCCATGGGATTGAGAGGCATCCACGCGATAGCTGTCGCCAGCCTGAAGCGTATAGACCTCGTCCTGGATGAACAACTCAAGCTTGCCGCGAAGCACATAGCCGAACTCTTGCCCCTCGTGCGCTGAGTCGCGTTGATCGCAATGCGGAGGAAACTCGGCGATGAGCAGCTCCTCAATCGGCACATCGGGCAACTGTCCCGAGAGGTAGCGATAGCTGATCGGAGACCCGCCGATTTGAATGTGAAGCTGCTGGTCCTCGCGGGTTACCTGCGACGGCGCCTCGTGGATGGGCCGATTGCTTGAAAAAAGCGATTCGATCGGGATGGACAGCGCGTCGCAAATCGCGGCAAGTGAAACGATCGAGAGCGTGGTCAAATCTCGCTCGACCTGGGAGAGAAATCCCGTTGACAAGCCGCTTTCGGAGGCCAAAGCCTCAAGCGTCCATCCCCGATTCTTTCGAGCGGAGCGAATACGTGCACCGATGTCGTCCATTGGAATTTCAGTATATCGAAATCGATTTTCACAATTCAAATCCCCGTCGTACAGCGCCGGCTTTCGTGAGGCAGCCAGTCTCAGCCAGTACACTGACCCGATTGAGAGGAGGAAGTATGGACAAACAACGGCTTGAGTTCTTCAAGAAATACATGGGAACCATCTGCCCAACGGGGTACGAGGAAGAGGCGTCTCGCGTTTGGTGCGAGGAAGCCGCTCGATTCGCCGACCGAACGTGGGTGGACCTGCACGGCAATGCCTTCGCCGTCGTCAACGAGGGAGGAAGTCCTCGAATCATGCTCGCCGGTCACGCTGATGAGATCGGCCTCCAGGTCAGCTACATCGACAAGGAGGGATACCTCTATTTCACCGGCCTTGGCGGATGGGATCCCCAGATTCTTCCCGGTCAGCGAGTTCGCGTACAGACGGAAAGTGGCGTCGTTCTCGGCGTCATCGGGCGAAAGCCGATTCACCTCCTCTCACCAGAAGAACGCAAGAAAGTCGTCAAGATGGAAAACCTTTGGATCGATATCGGCGCCAAGGACGTAGACGAGGCTTCAGCCCTCGTTGCGATTGGGGATGCGGCCGTACTCGATTACGACTTCACCGAGCTGCGCAATGGATTCGTCGTGGGTCGCGGAATTGACGATCGCGTCGGCGCTTTTACGGTTCTGGAAGCCTCCCGTCTCGCTGTGGATCTGAATCCGAAAGCGGCGATCTATGCCGTGGCCACGGTCCAAGAAGAAATCGGCGTTCGAGGCGCGACCACCTCCGCCTTCGGCATCGATCCCAAGGTCGGCATTGCCGTCGATGTCGGCTTCGCGACGGATACGCCGACCTTGGCGGGAGAAAAGAAGAAGATCGGCGATGCGTCGATGGGGAAGGGCCCGATTGTCACACGCGGTCCCAACATCAACCCCAAGCTGTATAAGCTCTTCCAACAGGCGGCAACGGCCAACGACATCCCGTATCAGGCTCAGGGCTATCCGCGCCCGACGGGCACCGATGCCCGCGCCATCCAGACCACGCGCGCCGGTGTCGCGGCAGGTCTGATCGGCATTCCCAGCCGGTACATGCACTCCCCCTCGGAGATTGTCCACCTTGACGACATCGTCAATGCCTCGCGCTTGATCGCCCACACCATTGCCGGCATCGACGACGACACAAACCTGATTCCGGGGTAATACGATTCCCAACGGCGGGGCCTCGTGAGCCCCGCCGTCTCACCTTCCCAAAGGCTTTGCACGGCGGGTATCCATCGGCTACAGTTGCCGCGTTGGGGAGCTCATGATTGGGCTGAGAGGAGGACTACCCTCGACCCGTAGAACCTGATCTGGGTAATGCCAGCGCAGGGAGAGTCAACACATCCTCACGCGCCGCCGCCACTTGGGCGCAACGGGATTCGGTCATCCACCCCTCATCCAAAAGCGCATGTGCCCCAGGTGAGGAAGCATGGACAAGCGATTCTTGATTCTGGCCAACGGTGAGTGGGGGGCGGATGCCGGGCGACGGCTCCAGCCGTTGCTCGCCACGTCCGACGTTGTCATCGCCACCGATGGCGCTCTCGATCGCGCATGCGAGCACGGCATCGCCGTCCATACCCACATCGGCGATATGGACTCCATCTCAAACCCTGAGGATCTGGAATCGCGCTACCCCGGGATGGAAATCCTTCGGTATCCGGCTGAGAAGGATTGGACCGACCTCGAACTTGCCATCGATTGGGCCTTGGAGCGCACGCCTGCTTCGATTCGCATCTATGGGGCGACGGGAGGGAGGATCGACCACACGCTGGCCAACCTCTCGCTCCTCGAAAAGGGACTGCATTCCGGCGTTCCCATGCAACTCATCGCCGGCCGCGAAACCGTTCAACTCATCCAGGGCGATCTGCTGTTGGATGAGGCGCAGATTGGGGATCGCGTATCCCTGCTTCCTGTCTCGCTCTTCTCGACGGTGACGACGCGGGGGCTTCAGTACGCGCTTCACGGCGAGAAACTGTTTCGCGGGAAGGCGCGGGGACTCTCGAATGTCGTGACGGCCACGCCCGTTCGCATTGGGCTGGAATCCGGCATTCTGGCTGTGATCCATGCGCAAGTTTCGAGGCAGAGGACGGAACCCTCATGAATACGGTTGCGCATCGTATCGCCCGACGGTGGAGAGGGCGCGAACTGCTGCGCTGGATTCTGAGTTTGGGCACGCTGTTCGGGCTGTGGTACGCCGTGATCTGGATCTTTCGCTTCCCCGATTACATCCTGCCGTCGCCGGCCGCCGTCGGCCAGATCCTTTGGAAGGATGCGGCGCTGCTCGCCAACCATGCCGCGATGACGTTGATGGAGGCCAGTGCCGGTCTGGTCTTGGCGCTCGTCCTCGGCATCGGCATCGCCCTGCTCATGCACACCTTTCGATGGGTTCGCTATTTGGCCTATCCGCAACTGGTCTTGTTGCAAGCCATCCCGCTGATCGCGGTCGCGCCCATTGTCATCGTGTGGTTTGGGTTCGGCCCGATGGCCAAGGTCCTTGTCGTGGCCTTCGTGTGCTTCTTTCCCGTAACCGTCAACGCCTTTGAAGGGTTCCGCTCGGTCAGCCCGGGGTATCGCGATTTGCTTGATACCTTCGGGGCCTCACGCTGGAGCCGCTACCGTCACCTCTATATCCCCGCCAGCTTGCCCGGCATCCTGTCCGGCGCCCGGATCGCTGCCACCTACAGCGTGCTCGGCGCCGTCATTGGCGAATGGCTGGGGGGATCGCGCGGCATCGGCGTCTATATGACCCGAGCCCAACGCTCCTTTCGAAACGATCGGCTGTTCGCAGCCATTGTCCTTGTGATGATTCTCAGTTTTGGGTTGTTCAAATTGGTTGAAGCCACGGAACGCTGGGCGACGCCGTGGATGAGGAGGGGACAGCATGTCTAGCCGAAAACGATGCCTCGTTGTGGCCGCTTTACTTTTATCAGCCGCTCTGTGCCATGCATCAGAAACGAAACCCATTGAGCTCAAGATTGCCTTGGATTGGACGCCGAATACCAATCACACCGGCCTTGTTGTGGCCCAGCAGCTCGGCTACTTCGAAGACGAGGGCTTGGACGTCGACATCGTACAGCCCGGGCCGACAATGTCGATCCAATTGGTGGCGACGGGACAATGCGCCTTCGCCGTCTCCATGCAGGAGTACGTCACCATGTCCCGCGCTCAGGGCGTTCCCGTTGTGTCGATCGCCGCCGTGTTCCCACACAACACATCGGGGTTCGCGATCCCCGCCGCGCTGGAGGTTCAGTCTCCCGCGGATTTCGACGGCTTGCGGTACGGAGGATGGGGGAGCGACCTGGAGGGCGTGATGCTGCGAACCGTCATGCAGCTGAACGGCGCGACCTTTGAAACCGTTGAGATGTTCAACCTGGGCATGCTTGACTTCACGACAGCCGTTGAGCGGAACTTCGCTGATATCTTCTGGATCTTCTACGGATGGCAGGGCATTCATGCCAACTTGCGCGGGATCGAGTTCACTTACCTGCCGCTGACGGAGTTGGCGGATGTGCTCGACTACTACACCCCCGTCATCGTGACCGCCGAAGAAACCATTGCCCAACGCCCGGAGGTCGTGGCCGCATTCACACGGGCCACCGCCCGCGGCTACGTCTACGCCGCCGAGCATCCCGAGGCGGCGGCGCGCCTGTTGCTGGCCTTTGCTCCGGAATTGGATTCTGACTTGGTTTCGGCATCGCAGCACTGGCTTGCCGGCCAGTCGGAGACGGACCTTGTCTCTTGGGGCGTGCAGGACGCGGAGACGTGGGCCCGGTTTGCCGAATGGGCCTATGAGAACGGCCTTATTGAGACCGAGATCGATCCGGACACCGCCTATACGAATCGATTCTTGCCCAGCCGTACAGGAGCAGATGAGTGACTGAGAGCGTCAGGGTGCGAGGGTTGGAGAAGCGGTTCGGCACCCTTGAAGTGCTACGGCGAATCGATTTCGACGTGCTCCCCGGAGAGTCCATCGCCCTTCTCGGTCCTTCAGGCTGCGGAAAGACAACGTTGTTACGTATCTTGCTGGGGTTGGATTCCGCAGATGCCGGAACGTTCTCACGTCCGCTGGACCGCGCCGGCTACTTGCCTCAAGAAAGCGTGCTCTTCCCATGGAAACGGGTCATGGAGAACATCGAGCTTCCCCTGCAGTTGCAGGGCATCGACCGAACGGCACGGCGAGCGGCCATCCGCAAGCACTTGGCGATGTTCGGCCTGGTGGGATTCGAGACGGCGTACCCCTCCGAACTGTCAGGCGGCATGAAGCAGCGCGTGGCCTTGCTCCGTGCGGTCATGACGGGCGCCAAAATCCTGGTGCTCGATGAGCCGTTTGGCGCCTTGGATGCACGGACTCGGCACCAGTTGCAACGTTGGCTGGCAGACGTTGTTGACCGCCTCAAGATGACGCTGCTGTTCATCACGCACGACCTCGACGAAGCCCTGGTCTTGGCTCATCGAATCCTCGTTCTCTCCGATCGCCCCGCAACCGTTCTCGGAGATATCCGCGCGGCGACGCTGCCGGAGGGACGGCTCAAGCGTGAATCGCCACGCTATCATGCGGTGCGCGATGAGCTGATCCGTCTCATTTCAACGAAGGAAGGGCCTCGATGAATGTCGATCCCTTTGCCGGGAAAGCGTCCGATTACGACGCCTGGTACGATCGGTTCCCGAACACCTTCCGCTCCGAGGTCCTCGCGCTGCGTGCCGTGCTCCCGCCCTCAGGCGACTGGGTGGAGGTCGGCGTGGGAACGGGACGTTTTGCCCACGAACTCGACATTCAAACGGGCGTTGAACCGTCGAACAGCATGGCTCAGCTCGCTCAAGTGCGCGGCATCCGGGTCGTTTCAGGCTATGGAGAGGATCTGCCGCTGGCAACGGCAAGTCGAGATGCCGTCTTCTTCATCACGGCCCTCTGCTTCGTGGAGGATATTGCACAATGCCTTTCCGAAGCCGCGCGCGTACTGCGGCCGGGAGGTCACTGCATCATCGGGCTCCTTCCGGCGGATAGCGCCCTTGGACAAGCCATCGAGGCATCCAAGACCGATGACCCGTTCTTTCGCCATGCCCAGTTGACCTCCGTCGAGGCGGTCTTCCGGCATCTGACGAACGCCGGATTCTCGATCGACGCCATGCAACATACGCTGATGGGGCATCCAGCCCAATTTGAGGATGCAATTCAAAGTCCTCACGAAGGCGCGGGATGTGGTTCCTTCGTCGTTTTTCGAGCATGTCAACGATGAGAATGCACCCCGGGTTCTCTCACTTTTTGCTGGGTTCTAGAAGACCATGCTTGACTTCCCTCTGTGAAGGCCTGTAGCATTCCGGAATGGAGGCCAAATCGAGTTTGTTCCTGATTGTCAATCTCATTGCCGGGCAGGGGCGGTGCAAGGAAGTCTTCCCCAAGGTCAAGGTGGAGCTGGATAAGCGCCGTATTCCCTATGACCTGCACTACACCAACGAACCCATGGAAGCGGTCGATGTCGCGAAAATCGGTCTCGAAGCCGGGTTTTCCACCATCGTCGCCATGGGAGGCGACGGCACGGTCAACGAAGTGGCCAATGGACTGCTCGGTTCGCAGGCATCGCTGGGCGTCATCCCCGCAGGGAAGGGGAACGACTTCATTCGCATGCTTGGCATCCCTGCGGATCCCATTCAGTCCATCGATACGCTGCTTGATGGCATCCCCCGGACCATGGATCTGGGACAGGTCGGCGATGATCGCTGCTTCGTCAATGGGCTGGGCATCGGATTGGATGCTCAAGTCGCTCGAGACGTCCTCAAGATGGAGCGGTTGCGAGGCGCGCCCGCGTACCTGTCTGCCGCCATACGCGAAATCTTCCGATTCAAGGCCTTCCCAGTCACCCTGACCACGGCTGACGAGGAATTCGTGATGGATTGCCTTTCTCTTGGCATTGCCAACGGCATCTATGCGGGCGGCGGATTCAAGCTCGCGCCGCGCGCGAGCATCGATGATGGGTTGATTGATCTTTCCGCTGTGGGCGACTACCCGATCGCCGAGCGCCTCATGCGGCTGCCGCGCGTTCGCGCGGGACAGCATCTGGAGTGGAAGAAGGTCACCTATCGTCAAGCGCCCGAGGTTAGCGTCTCATCACCAAAACGGCTGATCGCCCACGTCGACGGCGAACCCTATCGTCTGCCGGGAGAATCGTTTACCGTACGCGCGCTTCCCAACGCGTTGCGCGTTCTGGTGCCCGCTACGTCCGCTTGAAACGCTTATCCAATTCGGATTTCGCGTAACTCACGATGACGGGCCTGCCGTGGGGGCAGGTGTAGGGGTTCTCCATCTCCATCAGCTCTTCGACAAGCTCTTGCGCCTCGATCAGGGGAATCGATTCACCAGCTTTGATCGCGGCGCTGCACGCCAACTGGCTGAGCAGCCGATCGTAGAGCGCATCCTTGACGTTGCCTTCGGCCAGGAGGACGTCGGCGATCGACTCCGCCATCTCCTGAAATCCGCGCATGGACTGGAAATCGGAGAGGGAGCGCGGAAATTCGCGGACAAGAAACGTCCCGCCTCCAAACTCATCGAGCACCAGTCCGATCTCGGCCAGTTCATCGAGGTGAGCGGACAGCAGGCTGGCCTGCTCGAAGGACACTTCGATGCGCGCCGGAAGAAGGAAGACTTGGCGCACGATGCCTGCCGGCCACTCCTTTTGGAGCCGCTCATAGAGAATGCGCTCATGCGCGATATGCTGATCGACGATATCGAATCCTTCCGGCGTCTCAACCAGCAAATAGGTGTTGTGGATCTGTCCCAGCACGCGGCGGTCGCCGCGAACCCTCACTTTTTCAGCATCGTTCAGCATCCGGCTGCGTGAGAGCTCGTGTTGGAGATCGAGTCCCAATTGGGGGCGACTCAGCGTTGCCTGCGATCGTGGAGTTGAGGAAGCGGGAGCCGCCGAACGCATGACGGGTTCGCGAACCGAAGCCGACCGCTCAAGCGGCATGACGACCGAGCGACTGGAAAGCGCCTTTTGCAGCGCCGCGGAGATCGCGTCCTGGACCTTCCGAGGCTCGGAGAAACGCACTTCCTCTTTGCGCGGATGGATGTTGACATCCACATGATCGAGCGGAACATCGACCCCGATGATGGCAATCGGAAAGCTCCCCGGCCTCAGAATGCCGCGATAGGCGCTGGACAGGATAAACGACAGCCCACGGTCAGAGATGGCGCGTCCGTTGACGATAAACGTCTGATCGCGCCGATTGCCGCGGCGGATATCGGGCCGGCTGATGTAGCCGCTGACCTCGATTCCCTCACGCGAGGCTTCGATGGGGATCATACCGTCGGCGACGTCGGCTCCGTACACCTGTGCGATCCGATCCAATGTCGTCGATACGCGAGGGGCCGAAAACACGTCTCGCTCTCCATGCCTCACTTTCCAGCCGATCTCCGGTCGGAGCAACGCCATACGCTGAACCATGCGGTTGATGTGTAGGAACTCGGTACGGGCTGAACCGAGGAACTTGGCGCGAACGGGCACGTTATAGAACAGATCCTTGACGTCGATCGTCGTTCCCCTGGCGCGGGATGCGGGGGCAAGCTGCGTTGCGCTGCCTTCTTCCACTGTCAGACGGTGCCCGCTGTCATCGCTATCGCTGCGCGTGAGAATGCTCAGCCGGGAGACGGCGGCCACGCTGGCCAATGCTTCTCCGCGGAATCCCAAGGTTCGGATTTCACTGAGGTCGGCCTCCGTCTCAATCTTACTAGTGGCATAGCGTTCGATCGACAGTTGCAGGTCCGCGCGATTCATGCCGATCCCGTCGTCACGAACGGTGATTGCCGTCTTGCCGCCCTCAATCACGTGAATGTCAATGGATTCGCTCTGGGCATCAATGGCATTCTCAAGGAGCTCTTTCACGACGGAGGCCGGCCGGTCGATCACTTCACCTGCAGCGATTTTGAGCGTCAATGCCTTTGTCAGTCGTTGAATGGCCATGCAATGTAGGCTATCCGATTGAGCGAATTCTCACAATTCGCTTGCCGAGCCGCGTGCTTGTCGGCTATCGTTGGCCGGAGGTCGTATGCACACCATCAGCATGTTGAGACGAACGCTCGGTTTATCCAGCGACAACCAAGTTCGCAATCGGATCGAGCGCATCAAGGATCTTCTTTCCGAGCATATCCGACGCGGCCCCAATAACCAGATCTTTCTAACCGACCCCGGCCTCGATCTCATGAAGCAATTTCAAGAGCTCTACGATACCGGACTAACCTTAGCCGAAGCGAGTAATGTTCTACACACAAATAGCCTTATAGATGAATCAAGAACCTCTTCGGTTTCATCTTCTTTTTCACAAAACCGAGCAAAACCAGCAAACGATCTCATCCGGCCTGAATCCACCATCACGCAGCAGTTAAATCGCATCCAGGAGCAGCTCGGCGTCCTTGAACGGCAGGTTGCGTCATCAGCGAGCGCCAACCCGCGCGCTGAGGAGCCTCAACCCTGGTGGAGCCGGCTTCGAGAGGACGTCGATGTCTCTTAACGTCCCCATCCATCAGAATGCGCGCTTGGCCGCGGTCGTTCAGCGGATCGATCGATCGGAGGAGTTGGAGGCCTACTGGGCCGGCGCCAACATCACCGCCATCGACCGGATGGGCATCAACGATCACGGCCCGATCCACGTGAAGATCATGACCAACATCGGCCTAAGACTGCTAAGATTGCTTGTCCAAGGCGATGTGGTGCCCAGCGCTGTTCAGCATCATGAGTTGGCCAATGAAGATGCCGAAGTCGTTGTCGTCCTTGCTTGCGTCCTGCACGACATCGGACATGTGATTCACCGGAAGAATCACGAGTTTCTTTCGCTGATGCTGGCGCCACCGCTGATCGACTCTCTGCTGGGCGATACATACGATCTACGCACGCGAACGCTCCTGAAGGGAGAGATTCTTCACGCCATCT
Organism: Candidatus Bipolaricaulota bacterium; assembly: GCA_028277345.1. GTDB lineage: Bacteria > Bipolaricaulota > Bipolaricaulia > UBA7950 > UBA9294 > SPBW01. The sequence continues at coordinate 25,844 of JANQGM010000035.1, forward strand.
ATGCCCATCAGCGGCAGATTGAACCCCTGACGATCGAGGCCGGAGTCGTGAAGGTGGCCGATGCGCTGGATATGGAATCCGGACGCGCCCGGATCCCGTTTTCAACCGGAGCGCCTTCCATCCACTCGGTTTCTGCGATGGCGATTCAGAAAGTTCGCATTGACCGTGGCGAGAACCGTCCGATCAAGATTGCGATCGAAATGGCCAACTCGGCCGGCATCTTTCAGGTTGACTCGCTGCTTGGAGAGAAGCTGAAGAACTCGACCCTTTCGCCCTACGTCGAAGTTATCGCCGAAGTCATCGAAAACGAGAAAAAGATTCTTCATCAGTACTCGATCGACTGAGAGCCCCCATAAATGCCTCGAAACGCATCGGCAGGGGTGCAAGATGGCCCAAATTGGACTGCCGTTTTCGAAGCCTTCTTCTTGGCGATCTCTATAATGCCCTTCTGATAGGAATTTCAAGCATTTCGTTCTGATTTCGCAACAAAAGTACCCTTTTGTTGCGAAACATGTCCCCTCCAACTCACGTGCTTCGCGCCAAGCTCTTCGGGTGAAAGGGGAGCCATGCCACTCGAGATCACCCAAGAAGATTTCCTGACGCCCGACCAAGTGCTTGCGCTGAAATCGTACTGTCGCGAGCGTGCGGATGAAGCGAAGGAGGAAGGCAAGCACCGGCCCATTCGCAACTGGGCCATTCTTCATATTGCTTTGGACGCCGGATTGCGCGTCTCGGAGATTTGCGATCTTCAGATTCGCGACATCATCCTTGAGAAGGATCATGCCTCGATCATCGTGCGGGATGGAAAGGGAGGGAAGAAGCGTGGCGTTCGTATGGGATCCGCGCTTCGCCGGCATTTGTGCGATTTTATCGCCTGGAAGGAGACGGTGGGGCAACCGGTGTCGGGACGGGCTCCGCTGTTCGTGTCCAGCCGAAAGGGTCCGCTTACTCGAACCGCCGTTTATCGTGTCTTTCGGCAGTATGCCGATGCCGTCAGCCTCCCCAAGCGGTTTTCGATTCACTCATGCCGTCATACCTATGCCTCATTGCTCTACCGTGCGTCAGACTACAACCTTCGCTTGGTTCAGAAGCAGCTGGGCCACCGCTCCATTCAGACCACCCAGATCTACGCCGATGTGCTAAATGAGGATGCTGTGGTCGCTGTCGAGAACTTGCCACAATAAGCAGGGGGAGGGACGTGCGCGTTCCATACGAGCGTTCATCCCCCGGATTCTTAACGAAATCTTCACAACAATCAGCTAGCTTGAGATGAATGAAGGGCACGTCTTGTATTCTCCGACATCTTCTTCAGTACTTGGCTCTCGGAACCGTGATTGTGGCGGTTTCCTTTTGCGCGGACGGGGGGCAGCCGACCTTGTCCGCCCACATTGGAATCGAAGGAAAGACGACGCCAGGGCGCTTCGCTCCCGTTCGGATAGGCATTCGCAACTATCGCGAGACAGGGGCCGCCGTGATCCGCATCCAACAACGTGTCGGAAACGCATGGCATGGGACAGCCGAGGTTGAGCAGATCCTTCCGCATGAGGTTCAATCGGATGGTATCTATGAATCCGTTCTTCCAATCTACGATCCCGCCAACCCACTCGCGATTGACCTTATCGCAGCAAGCGACGGCCGGCTATTGGCCAGTGCCACCGTTGATCTTCGAGCGGACATGTCCGCATCGCCTTTTATCGCCCAAGATCGGCTAATCTCGCGCCTGGACGAGCAAGCGGCGATCATCGATCCCAAAGCACTTCCCACGCAGTGGTGGGCGCTTTCAGGTATTGACTCACTCTGGATTGCATCCCCACTCAGCAGCCGGATATGGGACAGCGTCACACGCTGGGTCACAGCAGGAGGCTCGCTTGTCGTGTTTACGGGAACGGATTTCTTTCGCATGGATTCTTCTCAGCTCCGCCAACTTCTTCCAGTCACAAACCCAACTGTTGACTCAGAGGACGGCGCCGTCCTCACTGGCGAGCTTCGCGATCATGCGGTCGTGAATCTGCTGACCCCCGAAGGGACGCCATTGATGATTCACTGGCAGGTCGGTGGCGGCCATGTCTCGCTTGTTACCGCCCACGCGCAATCTCTGGAGCCAGAATTGCTTCGCACCCTACGCAGCCAGGTTCCTCCGGCCTCACTGATTTCACTTACCGCGGAAACCGACCAACTGCTTGGTCAATGGTCGATTGTTGCGCTCAGTTCACTGGCAGTTCTCGGATTGTGCGTTTTGCTTGTTGCGGGCGTAATTGGCTCTGTTTTGCTCGGTCGGCGTTCTGCAATCGGCGGATGGGTCACAATCGGGGGGTGGGTGATCCTTCTTTCGGTTTTGTTCGGTTTGATATCAAACCCAGCAATGCACAAAATTCATCTTTACAGCACAAATACGTCATTGCAAATTATAAATTCACTCGGTTTAAAGATAGATTATTCTTCTTTTCACTATCAAGTGACAAAACCGGTCATCTGGCACCATGGAGAAGGGGCGGGGATTCCAGGAGAAGTCTTGCCGCACTCGCTCCGGGATGTGGCATCGCGTGATTCGCAGACCCTCGGAGAGGAAACCTCACTCCAAGCCAGTTCAGGAGATACGCGGCACTGGGTGAACTACAGTGAGTCCACACCCACTTTCTCACTCACGAGGCAGCCCGAATCAGCGGTCCAGATAACCAACTTGCTGGGAGAACGTATTGAGCGCGGATGGCTCCTTCAGGATGGTTTTATCATCTCGATGCCACCTGTCGAGCGCGGGACGCACACCTATGAACTGCCCCAGGAAGACGTTGTGCGGCTTGCCACGTTTCTCGCTCGTCCAGATCCCGATCATGAAGACATGAGCGCACTCGTTCTATTGAAGGCGTTGAGCAAGCAATTGCCCTTAAAACACGGTGTTTGGTACATTGCCATGCAGGATCGTGAATCAGTGATTGTTGATGAAACATCGCGAAAAGTGAGAGATTTGACGCTGGTGTTGGTTCAGGAGGACGACGTAAGCGATGAAATCTAAGTCGGTTTTCTCTCCGCTTTCCCTTCAAGCCTATATGACCTTGTTGATCGTTGGAGGGATCAGCCTGGGGATCTCCATCCAGCCTGCTTCGACGATCTCACAACTAAGGTCGGCGAGCATCTCCAACCCTCCGGGTTTCTTTCATATCGCGTTCATCCTTCTCATCGGGCTCTTTGCCGTAAATCGAGGAGCAGTTCTCGCTCACGACGTGCCGCGACATGCATCACGGCGGCGCATTCTCGGCGGCCTACTTCCTCACCTTGCCTTCGCACTTCTTCTTTTCCTGCCCTATCTGATCTATGCACGCGCACTGCTTCCAACCGTCTGGGGCGGAACATTGACATTCGTGTTCTACGCACTTGAGCTCGGGCTGTTCATCGGACTGGCTGCGCTCCGCTTGGAACACAGGGAGGGACACCCATCGCGTAGCGGGTTTCTACTTCGCTATGGCCTGTTCATTGGATACTGCCTCGTCCCGTATGGCGTCGGGCTGGCTCATCCAGCGCTTGTGCCGATCATTACGATCAGTCCTGCGGCGATGGCTTTCCATCTCATTGACGGCGCAGTGGCACTGAATACGACCCTTGGCTTTCTCACGCCTCTCGTAGGTGTGTTTGGGCTTCTCATTCTTCGCTCGCGACGAACGGATTACAGGAGGCATCATGCGATCTGATTTTTCTCGGTTTCTCAAGGAAATCGAAGGGCGTTGGCGTCGGCAGATAGGCCTGGCTTGTGCATGCAGGCTACTGTTTTTCGGCAGCCTTGCGAGCCTGGCAGGAAGCTTTCTCCTACGCGGTTTCGTGCCGTCGGTCGAAGGGTGGCTCGTCGCCGCCGTTGTGCTGATGCCGCCGGTCGCCGCCTTCGCAGCCTTTCTCCGGGGTAGAAGCCGCCGACCGGACATGAGCCATCTATTGCTTCGTCTAGACGATGCCTTGGAGATGGAGGCCCAGCTGAGCTCTCTCTACGAGATCCGCAATCGCGGAGAGGGGTCCTATATCCGTCAGCACTTGGAGAGGACGGTTGTTCCAGCGCTAACCCACTGGCGGCATGCACTCATGCTCCCCAAGCGCACTATTGGATTCCTTTCGGCAGGCTCAACCGGCGTTCTCTTGGCGCTGGTTGTTTGCCTGCTTCCCGTGCGGTTCTTGCCCGCATTCTCAACAGCCGTGCCTTCACAAAGTGAGACATCGGGGCGCGCAGCCGAACCCATTCCCTGGGAAGCGGGAGCAGAGAGCACCCTTGACGTGGATGACGCTTCGACGCCGCTGATGATGCAGCAAGAAGCCGCGATCTCCAACCGCGAGCCGACGCTGGAAACGACCGGGGCATCTCCTGGCGACGAGGTTTCTCTTGATTCCGTATTGGATGATCTCAGTTCGTTTTCGCGAAGCCAAGCGCAAGTCGATGCGCCCGTCACCTCCGAAGAGCTTCAGGAATTGGCCACAGCGCAAGAGAACGCCCGGCAAGCCTTGTCAGACATGATTCAAGACCTCCAGCGGCAGATGGAGGGGAATCCTCGTCCCCTGACGCAACAGGAATCGCAAACGCTGCAAGATTTGGGCTCCCAGACCGGCGATCCTGAGATTGAAGATCGAACGGATGAGGTCGTCGACGAACCGAATCCGGATCAGATCGGAGAGAAGCTCCAAGACCTTCTTGAGCAAGTGGATCCCCATGCCGATGACCCCGAAACGTCGCCCGACACGAATGACGAGGAATCCGGTGACGGGTCGAACAACGACTCGCCCCAAAGCACGGAGATCTCCGGCGATGAAGAAGCCGGTCAGCGATTTCTGGAGCAAACGGCACAGGATCTGCAGGATCAAGCCAATGCCGGTTCCGAAAGTGAGGGTGAATCGAGTCAGCCGGCGACGCCTCCTGAGGGTGAGAATGCTCAAGAACCCAGTCAGGAAGATGGCGGCGAGGTCCCCCTCGGAGGAACGCCTGAGGATCAGTCCCAATTCGGGGGGGAAGAAGGATTCGCGGGGATCTCGAATACACCGCCTGAGGCAGGGGAACTGGGATTCATCCGCGAGGAGGCGCCGTCATCAATTGGAGCGGAAGGGGACTTTGTCGATGAGTTCCTGACGAAGGGCGTCCCTGTGGAGCGAGAGCGCTCAACGGCCAAGCCCGTTTCTTATGTTGTCGACTTTAATCAGATCGGATCGATTCTGAGAGATCGCGAACTTCCTGAGGAAGCGCTCGATGCGGTCCGGCGATACTTCGAACTGATCACGCAACCCGAAGGAGGATCATGATTTCGGAACAGGATTTCCAAAACGCAACATCTACGTTTGATCGACTTCGCACCTCAATTGCCGAGGTGATCGTCGGACACGACGATGTCGTTCGGTTTGCGCTCATTGGTTTGCTCTGCAAGGGCAATGTGCTGTTCGAAGGCGTCCCTGGGCTCGGAAAAACGCTTCTTGTCCGCGCCATGGCTAGCGCGCTTGGACTGAAGTTCTCACGAATCCAATTCACACCGGACTTGATGCCCGCAGATATCGTTGGAACCGATATGATCACAGAGGAGAACGGGCATCGGGAGTTTTCGTTTTCGGCGGGCCCGATTTTCGCCAACATCATTCTCGCCGATGAAGTCAACCGAGCAACACCCAAGACCCAATCCGCTCTCCTGGAAGCCATGCAAGAGCGAACGGTCTCTGTGGGAGCACACACCTATGAGCTTGAGGAGCCCTACATCGTGTTGGCCACTCAGAATCCCATCGAAATGGAGGGGACGTACCCACTGCCTGAAGCGCAGGTCGACCGCTTCCTTCTCAAGGCGCGCGTATCCTTCCCCTCGCTCGAGCAGTTGGTTCAGATTACCGAGCGCAACACGGAGGGAGCGGGCATTCGCCTCCCCGATGCCACGGCGACTGCGGAGGATATACTCACGGCACGCCAGATCGTCCGGGAGATTCCGATCGCCTCGGCCCTGCGCGACTACATTGCCCGCCTTGTTCTTGCGACCCACCCAGGGGCGGACTACTCCCCCGGACAAGTGAGAGAATATGTCGAATACGGAGGCAGTCCGCGCGCCGCCATCGCGCTGGTCATGGGGGCCAAAGCCCACGCCTTTTTGTCCGGAGCCGTCAACGTCCGTCGCGAAGATATCGAGGCCGTGTTCCATCCGGCCCTTGCGCACCGTTTGGTTCTCAACTTCCGAGGAGAAGCCGAAGGCATCTCTCCTGAGACGCTTCTGACCGAAGTCTGGAACAAGACGGCGACGACCTAATGCCACGCTTCATCGATGAAGCCTTCTTGCAGCGCTTGGCCAATCTCCGTTTTATCGTTAAGGGGCGGAGAAAGGGTAGGCTGTCCGGGATTCACGCGTCGCCGCGTGCCGGCGTGAGCTTGGAGTTCTCGGATTACCGGGCGTATGCGCCTGGCGATGATTTCCGCTACATCGACTGGAACGTCTACGGACGTCTCGACCGCGTCCTTGTCAAGACGTTCGTTCACGAAGCCGATCTTCCCGTTTATTTGTTGGTGGATGTCAGCGCATCCATGCAAGTGGGCTCGCCGAGCAAGGCGCAGTATGCGGCTCAGTTCGCCGCCGGCCTAGCCTATTTGGGGTTGAAAGAGACGGACCGTGTCGGCGTTTATCCTTTCAATGTTCGCCTCATCCCCGGCATTCCGCCACGCCATGGCATGGGACAAATGAGCAAGATTCTCAGGTTGCTCCGGGATGTTGAGCCTGGGGGCAGAACGTCGATGGACCGCGTTATCTCCGACTTTCTCTCCCAAACGCGCGAATCGGGAGTTGTGTTTATCATCTCCGATTTCTTGGGGACTGGGGCGTACGAGGAAGGGCTCGCCCAACTTGCGCATCGGGGCGATGAGGTCACTGTCATCCAAGTCCTCGCTCCCTCCGATATCTCACCTCCAGCCGTCGGAACGACTCGCCTGGTCGATGTCGAGACCCAACAGCGCCTCACCTTGACGATCGGACAACGAACACGGGAGGAATACGAGCGCCGATTCGCGGAACATCAGGAAGCGCTTGTGAATTTCCTGCTAACGCGGCGAGTTTCTCACTTTCAAGTCACAACGGACCGTTCGATGGAACAGTTCATCCATGAGGACCTCCGCCTGGGAGGCGTGCTCAAATGATCCTGCAAAATCAGGCCGCACTTTATGCGCTTCTTGGGAGCGCACTGATCCTGTTGCTTCATTTCCTGCGCGCCCGAGAGCGGCGCCGAGAGATCTCCGCGCTCTTCTTGTGGGAGGGGCTGCCCGGAGACCCTCAATCCAGAGCCGCCAAGCTTCGCCAGCATATCGATCCTTTGCTCCTTCTTCAGTTGGCGATCCTCCTCGCGCTCACACTTGCACTGACGGAGCCGCTGATCCGGCTGCCTCAGCGGAGCGTATCTGGGCTAGCGCTCGTCATCGATAGCAGCGCCAGTATGCGCACGGAAACGGCGCCCGGCGTCACACGCTATGACGAAGCCGTGGGAGCTTTGCTCGCCGTTCTTGAGGAGACACCGTCTTCGAACGTAACCGTGATCCAACTTTCAGAGCAGCCGAAGCTTCTTCTTCCCACAAGCTCCTCCGAATCTCCGGCCACGGCGTTGTCTCGCTCCGTCCCAACCTGGTATCGCGATGGAACGTCCGATGACCTGCAAGCCATGCTGGGAAGCGTTGGCGGAGAGGTCCAATTCGACCGTATTTTGATTGCCACGGACCGTCCGATGACCAACCTCCCTCCCCACGCCGAGCTGCTCCTTTTCCAAGACGGCGAAAACGTTGGCCTGACGGCCTTCTCTGTGAGGCAAAACCGAGATGCTTCCGGCGTTTCAGCTTTCGTCCAACTTCTAAACGCAACCGAAGGGTTCATTGACCTGACCATTCGGATCAGCGACGGCGAGAACCAGGCGACGCTGTCATTGGCCGTTCCGCCTGAATCGTCCGACAGCTATGTGATTCCGTTTCCGAACTCACGCGGATCGGTCTTCACCGCGACATTGGATATCGAGGATGCGTTCGAGGCGGACAATCGTCGGTTCTTCAGTCTCGATCGGCCGATCGACGTTCGCTTGTTCTGGATCGGAGATCGCAACCGCTATTTCGAGGCGGCAATGCGAGCCTCAGCCCCGGTGACAGATGTGCAAGACATGACGCAAGCTGACTTGATCGTTGTCAATCAGCGGCGCATCCCAGCGATCGACCAGGGCGTCATTCTGTTGCTCCAATCCGCCATGGAAGGCGCCGTCAGCATGGGGCCGTTGCGCCCCGCAGAGGATCTTGGAGTCAGCGTTCCCGGGCATCCGCTCTTACGGGCCGTTGATATTGACGATTTGCGAATTCGGACCATCGCCGAGGCTCAGTTCGAGCTTCCTGCACGAACGCTGATCGAGGCGGACGGCTGGCCTGTGCTCGCCGAGTATTCGGATGCTGTTCGAAGGATTTTCACCTTTACCGCCGATTTAATGGATACCAACCTGCCCATTGCCGTGGACTTTCCGATTCTCGTCCGCAACTTGATGAACGAACTGGTACGAATCCCACCCGAGCTTTCGTACACAGCCCCTGAAACCGGTGATTTGATCCCTCTGGGAGGACGGGGGATGGTTCGTGCGTTGACGGACTCAAACGACCGACCGATCGAATATTCCGAGCGTTTACTCGCCTTTACTCCGGATGAACCCGGCATCTACACGTTGCATACGGATCGTGGGGCCTACGCCTTGACCGTCAATACGCCGGCCTCTGAAACCGCTTTGGCAACCGGCGAGACGGTGGTTCGTGCGGCGTCAACCCGGACCGATCGATCGTTTCGTCTGATGCCGCTATGGCCCTGGTTCCTTGCTCTGGCTATTGTTCTCTTGCTCATCGAGGCCTTCCTTCACCTCAACTTGACTCTACGATCAAGGAGGACGCCATGATCCGTCTCGCCACGCCTCTCGTCACCCTTGCGCTTGTTCCGATCGTCCTCACATGCGCATGGCTGGTGCTCAGGAGAAGCCGCTATCCGATCCTGAGAACGATCGTCCTCGCCGTCGCCATCCTCGCGGCTGCTTCTCCGTTTTTCTCCCGGGAAACGCTGAACCACAATGTTCTTTTTGTGGTAGACCGATCGGCGTCACTCACTCAAACAGCGTCCGACGACGCGGTAAGGGGACCGTTGCAGCAGATCATGGAACGAACGGCCAACGCTAGGTTCGGGATGATCGAGTTTGCGAAAGCGCCGGTTGTCAGCGCGCCATTGGGCATGACAAGCCTGCCTCTCGGCATCTCCTCGATCGAATCCACGGAGACAAATCTTGTCGCGGCGATCGAACTGGCGCTTTCGATCCTGCCGGACGGACACTCCAATCAGCTCGTGCTCGCGTCGGATGGGCAGTTCTCCGACAACGCACTGCAGGCCCTTTCGCTTGCCGAGCGAGCCGGACTCCCCATTTCCGTCGTTCCCGTCGGCACGGCGCTGCCGAATGATGTCTCTCTATCGTCCCTGTCCGCGCCGGATACGGTTCAGCTGAATCGCCCGTTCAGCCTCGAACTGGAAATCAACGCTCAGAGCCCGGCTCACGCACGCTTGGTCGTCTACCGAGACAACGACATTGTCGACCTGCGAGAGCTTCAGCTGGATGAGGGAACGACCAGACTCGCCATCCAGGATGAGCTCGACCAGCTCGGCGCATTTGTCTACCAAGCCCTCATCAAGGCGGATGGCGACCCCGTTTCGCCTAATGACGACCTCTCCGTTCTCATTCGATCATCCGAACGGCCCGCCGTTCTCTTAGTCGACCGAAACGCTCGTTCCATGGTCGCCGATCTTCTCGATGCCCTGTCCATCTCCTACAACACGGCTCTCTCTGTCCCCGCGCTTGAGCTCCTGGCCGAGTATCGCCAGATCATCCTGACATCGGAAAACCTGGAGAATTACACGCTGGCGGATCTCGATACCCTCGATCATTTCGCGCGGCAACTTGGTGGCGGGATCCTGTTCATCAACGGAGAGCACGAAGTCAGCGGCTTCAGCCAAGGCGGCGTGGAAGCCCTGCTTCCCATCACCTTCAATATCCCTGAAAAGACGGAGGATGCCAGCTTAGCCATCGTCTATCTGCTCGATCGATCAGCGAGCATGAAATCTCGCGTCGACGGTGTTGAGAAAATCGACGTTCTCAAGGAAGCGACCGTTGCCAGCATCAACCTACTTGACCCAGAGGCCCTTATCGGCATTATCGCTTTTGATCGCGTTCACGAATGGGTTCTCCCGATTTCACCGATTGATTTCGATCGCTTGATTGAAGCGTTGGGGCCCATGGATGCCATCGGGGGAACCGACATCTATTTCCCGCTCGTTGACGCGCTCGATCGCCTCGAAATGGTCGAAGCACGGTCGAAGCACATTTTGCTCATCTCCGACGGCAAGGCCGGCGACGACGTTCGCGACTACCCTGGGTTGGTTCGTCGTCTGTCATCCATTTACGATACCACGCTTTCGGCTATTGCTGTCGGCAACTCGCCGAACACCACGCTCCTTGGTGCGCTGGTAAATGCGGGCGGCGGCACCCTCTACTTAGCCAACGACTTCTCATCGCTTCCTCAGGTATCGATTCGAGCGACGCAACGGCTGAGCAGGGACCGTTTTGTGACCGCGGATACGGCTGTATCGGGTCGCTTGCTCGATGGATTGAACATCACCGACGCACCTCCGGTTCAGGGGTATGTCGTTAGCTATCCAAAGGAAACGGCTGAGACCCTTCTCTGGGGAGGAGAGGACCCGCTCGTTTCGTCGTGGCGCGTTGGATTGGGCTCGATTACCGTCTTGAACACAGACCTTTCCGGCATTTGGTCGCGTGAGTGGGCGGAGTGGGAGGGCCTGTCTCAACTGTTCGACGGCATTCTGGCGACCACCGAGTCCTCCCGTGCGAGTGCGCTCGGGCTGTCGGCCTCAGTTGAGGTTGATGGCGCAGAAACCGCGATACTCGTTGAAGCCACGGATGATGGCGGAGGCTATGCGAATTTCCTCGATATCGACGCAAACCTGCTCCCACTCGATCGTGCGCTTGAACTCTCCCAGGTCTCTCCGGGGCTGTACCATGCCGCGATTCCCACACCCGCAAAAGGCGGATATACGATCCAAGTGACCGATCACACGCGAGGTCGGTCGGTCTCCCTTCCCTTGACGATTCCCTATTCTGAAGAATACGCGCGCATGGGCCAGAATCTGGACATCCTCTCGTGGATCGCCGAAGAATCCGGAGGACACCGGCTCGATCGGCAGCCCAATTTGCCGGATACCGTTGACCGTCGCACCCTCGAAATTCAGCCGCTCCATTGGGGATTCATCCTGGCGACATTGGTACTGTTCTTGTTGGAGCTTATCCTTCGCAAGTGGCCGGCCCGATCGCGGCGAAACCCGCGCTAGATGAAGGTCCAGACATGATGGAATGAAGGACCGATGACCCTCAATTGGCGGGAAGCATCAAAGGAACATTCAATTCATTGATCCCGTTCGCAATAGTCGCCTTTCCCACTCTGATAGCTTTCCAACCGGAGTCACGCTTCCAATCGGTGACTCCGAGCAACTCGACCACCGGGAGAGTTGCCAGATACTCCACGATCAATCGTTGATGGAGCAGGTGCGTGACATTCGAACCATTCGAGTCACGCAGCTATTCCTCGATCCAATTGTCGAAGGAACAGAGAGGGCATATTCGATGAAATCCTGTGCCCGAGCTATTCCTCGGACTCATCGTCAAGGGAACAACGGAGACTGATCATTCGTGAGGGTACTTGAACGAGATACTCCACGATCAATCGTTGATGGAGCAACGAGGGCACATTCGATGAAATCCTGTGCCCGAGCTATTCCTCGGACTCATCGTCAAGGGGACAACGGAGACTGATCATTCGTAAGGATGATCAGGCGGAGATATACTTGACCTACACTCCGGGGAGTGGCGCAGCCTGGTAGCGCGCCTGCTTTGGGAGCAGGAAGTCGCTGGTTCAAATCCAGTCTCCCCGACCAAGAAAGGAACCCTGTGACGGATCAAACAGCGCAACTCTCCCTTTACCGGCAATGGCGGCCTCAGGCCTTCTCTGACATGGTGGGGCAAGAAGCCATCGTTCAAACGCTGCGCAACGCGGTCCTCGCCGGCAGTGTCGCTCATGCGTACCTTTTTTCGGGAGAACGGGGAATCGGAAAGACGTCGGCTGCTCGAATTCTGTCTCGAGCGGTGAATTGCACGAATCCCGTTGATGGCGAGCCCTGCAACCGGTGCTCAAATTGCGAAGCCATTCTCGCCAATCGATCGCTCGATATCGTCGAGATCGACGGCGCCTCCAATCGCGGTATCGACCACATTCGGCAGCTTCGCGAGGAAGTCAACTTCGCCCCCACCGATCTGAAACGCAAGGTCTACATCATCGACGAAGTTCATATGCTGACCAATGAAGCGTTCAACGCCCTATTGAAGACGCTTGAAGAGCCCCCGAGCCATGCCATGTTCATCTTCGCCACGACCGAGCCTCACAAGGTTCCCCGAACCATCATTTCACGTTGTCAAGCCTTTGATTTTCGAAGGATCTCTCCCGAGCCCATCGCCGCGCACCTGTCGCACATCGCCGCCGCCCTTCAGGTGGAGATTTCTCCGGAAGCCGTCGCCCTCATTGCCCATCGGGCCAACGGAGGAATGCGCGATGCGCTGGTAATGCTTGAGCAGGTCACCAGCTACGGAGGCGCTTCGATCGCCGAGGAAGACGTTCTCGATATGCTTGGGCTGGCGGATCGAACGGCACACGACGCCTTTCTTCATGCCGTTGAAACTGGCGATCAGAACACCGTGATGGAACTCATCGATCAGCTCATTGAGCGCGGCAAAGACCTGGAGATCTTTCTCTCGGATGTCATCACAGTGCTAAGGGAGAGGCTTCGAAATCCATCCGGGCACCTGGGAAAGACGATCCGGACGGCACAGGGGCTGTTGGCTATCAAGGCGGACCTTTTCCGATCCTTGGATCGCAGAATACGCATGGAGATCGGCGTGCTTTCGCTGATGGGCGATGCTGTTCATCAATCACCCGCTCAGCCGACGTCTGCGCCACCTGAGCCGGCAGTTCAAGAAGCTCCTGCAACGCCACCCCGCCCGGCGGCTCATGTCCCTGAACCGGAAACTCCCGCTCCGACTCCCGTCAGCGTCCCTGCGGCCTCCGCGCAGCCCGCACCTCCCCCGCCTGCCGACATCCCCTCCTCGGATCTCCAAGGCTTGGATGATGCCTACAAGAAGCCGTGGGATGACATGCTGGCGGAGATCCAGCAAGATCGAATCGCCATTGCCGCTTTTCTCATCGAAGGGGCGCCCGATGTGCGAGACGACACGTTGCTAATCTCGTTTCACCCCGAACATTCGTTCCACAAAGCCAGCCTGGAAATGCGCGACAATCTGACCTATCTGGCCGGCGCGGTGCGAAGGCATTTCGGCGATGCCATTCACGTTGAGATTACGACGGACGAGTCCGTGGCGCGAAAACCGCTCCCTCATGAATTGCTCATGGAGAAGGCCCAGCTCGTCTGCAAAGCCGTCGATGGAAAGATCGTAAAGGAGGATTGGTGAAAAACTTAGGCGGTATGGGCAACATCATGAAGCAAGCCCGCAAACTGCAAGAGGAGTTGGAGAAAGCACAAGCTGAGATCGCGGCCATGAAGGTCGACGCCTCCGCTGGAGGCGGTATGGTCACAGCAACGGTGACTGGACAGGGCCAGCTTGTCGGGCTGGCGCTTGAGAAGGAAGTCGTCGATCCCGAAGACATCGATATGCTGACCGATCTTGTGATCGCCGCTGTCCAGGAAGCTCAGAACAAGGCACAGGCCCTCTCGCAAGAACGGCTTGGGCCGCTTGCTCAAGGCATGGGGTTGCCAGGCATGGGCTAGTAAAGCCGATCCGGCTTCTTGATCGACAGAAACCCGAACCGTATAGTCAGGTAAACGTGCACGCGAAAGGGCGCTGTGGCCAACGAGATTTCTCAGCTGCTTGAGCTTCAATCCATCGATCAATGTCTCACTGAGTCGAGTGAGCACATGAAGCGGCTCCAGAGGGAGCGGGAGCGATTCGAAGCGAAAATCGTTGAAGTCAATCGTGCGTTCGTCGAACAAAAGGACGCCCAGCGCAAGCTTGAGCATGACAGCCTCATGAAAAATCTTGAGGTCGACGAGATGGATGCCAACATTCGCGAGTATCAGCACCGCCTCGATACCGGCATCATCAGCTTCAAAGAAATGGAAGACTTGCGCGCAAAAATCATCTCCGAGAAGAAGCGCATCAACCAGCTGGAAGACGAAGCGCTCCAGACGATGGATGCCGTGACGGCAGGCAAGGAGGCGCTCGTCTCAGCAGAAGAGACACTCCAGGCCCGGTTGGCTGAGATCAATGAAACGATCGCCGATATTGATGGGCAGTTGGCGTCCGAGCGGGATGCCACGGCTCAGTATGAAGCCAACCGCCGTGATGTGATTGGTGGCATGTCGGACTTCCTAAGCAATCAATATGAGATGCTGCACCGGAAATTCGCCGATCCCATTGTCCCGGTAAGTCATACCACCTGCGCGGGGTGCAAACTCAAACTCTCAGGGAGCACCATCGAGCGCGCGCGCGGCAGCATCGGCATTGTGAATTGCGAGCATTGCTCACGCATCCTGTATATCGATTGATCGTTTCCGCACGCTGGACAGATCCTCGCGGCTGAACCGGATAGAATACGGACGAGAGAGCCAGGGGAACGCTGGCAACATCGTTGCTGGAGGAAAGTCCGGACTCCATCGAGCAGGCTACTGGGGAAATCCCAGCGGGGGCGACCTCGGGAAAGTGCAACAGAGAGCAGACCGCCGATGGCGTACTCTCCGGAGTACGTACAGGTGAGGGTGAAACGGTGGTGTAAGAGACCACCAGCGCTTCAGGTGACTGGAGCGGCTCGGTAAACCCTAGCCGGAGCAAGGCCAAATAGGAAGACGCATGAGGGCTGCTCGTCCGATGTCTTCGGGTAGGCCGCATAGATAGATGTTCCCTCATGACAGAATCCGGCTTACCGGCTCTCTCGGCAGAACCCATGAAACAACGACTCTGGATGGCCGCCCTTATCGTCTACGCTGGCGCCATCTTTCTGCTGTCTCATCGCCCGCTCGCCGTGGGAACCCTTCCCTTCCCCCATTTCGACCTTCTCTTTCATGCCGGCGAGTTCGCGCTCTTTTTCCTCATCGCCTGGAAGGCAACGGGCAGACGGCTTAGCGTCACATGGCTCATCACCCTGCTCTACGCCGCCTCCGATGAGGTGCACCAAGCATTTGTGGCGACCCGATCCGCCAGCATCATCGATTTCGCCGCCGACGCGGTCGGAGCCGGATTGGCCGCCCTGTGGCTCAGGATCCATCCTGCATTGTGGCGGTTTTTCCGGACACGTATACTTGACCGACAATCGTAGGAAAGGAGAGTTGCTATCATGGGATTTATGCCCTTTATCTTCGGTCCCAGTTTCCTCATTCTTGTTCCCGCCATCATTCTGGCCGCCTATGCCCAATGGAAAGTCCGCTCCACCTACGCCCGCTATGCTCAAGTCAATGTAGAAAGCCGTGTGTCGGCGCGTGCGATCGCTGAACGCATCCTGTCGGGCGCCATGATCTCGGATGTTCAGATCGAGCCCAGCCAACGGCAACTCTCGGATCACTACGATCCAAGGAAGAAAGTGCTCCGCCTGTCGGCGCCCGATTCAACCTCCATCGCTGCCATTGGCGTCGCTGCCCATGAAGCGGGACATGCCATCCAGCATGCTCAAGGCTACGGACCTCTGACACTTCGAACGGCAGTCGTTCCCGTCGCCAATTTCGGCTCTAGCTTGGCATTTCCGCTGTTCTTCATCGGACTCTTCGCTCAGATGCCGGCGCTTGTCACCGCGGGCATCATCGCGTTCTCGGCCGCCGTCTTCTTTACCCTCGTGACACTGCCCGTCGAGTTCGATGCCAGCCGCCGAGCCATCGCCGCATTGCGAGACTCAACGTTGGTGACCGAGAGCGAATTGGGAAACGTCAAGCAAGTGTTGTTTGCCGCGGCATTGACCTATGTTGCCGCCGCCGCGATGGCCGCCCTGCAGCTTCTGATGCTGTTGTCCGTGAGTCGCCGCCGATGAAGCTCTCACCGTCTTTGTTGTCCGCCGACTTTAGCCGCCTCCTTGACGAGGCGAAGTCTGTGGAGCCGCACGTCGAGCGATTCCACTGGGATGTGATGGACGGACACTTCGTTCCCAATCTCACCTTCGGCCCCCCCGTCGTCAATGCTTTGCGGAGCAAGCTTGATCTCCCGTTCGACATTCATTTGATGATCGATCATCCCGACCGGTATGCCGATCGATTCGACATCCATCCGGATGACGTCATCATCTTCCACATCGAATCCGAGGGAGATCCCGGCGCGATGATCGACCTCATCCGTCAGCGAGGCGCCCGGTGCGGGATCACGCTTCGCCCTGGCACGGGACTCGATGCCATCGCTCCCTGGCTCGATCACGTCACATATGTTCTTGTGATGAGCGTTGAACCCGGCTTCGGCGGGCAAACGTTTATTCCGGAATCGCTTGATCGTATTCGTGAGCTGCGCCGTCTTATCGACACCCGCGATATCGATATCGCGGTTGACGGAGGCATTAACGTCAACACCATCGGCCCGGCCGTTGCGGCAGGCGCTGATATCCTGGTCGCGGGATCCGCCGTTTTCGGGGCCAGCGACCGGCTTTCCGCGATCCGCACGCTTCGCGCCGCGTGTGCATAGCCGCGCGGACCGCTCGACCCATCGATGGTTTTTTGAGCCATCAACTGGCATCTGTGGTCCGCATGTCTTGACACCAAGCGAGAGGCCCGGTAGTATCCGCGATCACCAACCAACAAGGAGCGGGCGATCGGACGTTCTCCGGGGATTGGTTGTGCAACTGCAGAAGCAAGGGAGCACTCTTGGGTGGAGATGGATTCTCTTCGGAAGATAGCGGCTGCGTGAACAGGGGAACAAACGGATTCTCCGCAAGGCCGTCTTCCGTCCGCAGATGTGCGGGCTTGTCCTCGCAATTTTCCTATCCATGCGGTTTTCCAACACGGCTACAACGGCGATCATCATCGTCGCCATTCTCTCCATCACATCCCAATTCACTCAGGAAGCGCGTTTGGGCAAGATACGCACACTGGCGGTTCCATTCGCAGCCACGATCGGCGGCAATGAGGCGTTGCATGAACACACCCTCGAATACGTCCGTCTCCGCCAGCGGCAGAATACGGATCGAAGCTGTGCTGTTGGCGGAAGAAAAGATCTCGCCGTTGAGCACTACAGTTGCTGCCGTGCCGACCGGCTCCGGTTGGGATTTCTTGGGGATTAGCCACGGCATGAGGGGTGGAGCATGAACCAACAGGTACGGACGGAAACGAGCGAATTGCCCCTTTCGGGAACAACGGTCATTGAGCTTGCCAGTGTCCTTGCCGGACCAAGCATCGGGATGTTTCTCGCTGAACTCGGTGCGACGGTGATCAAGGTCGAGAATTCGACCACAGCGGGAGATGTCACTCGGAGTTGGCGGCTTCCCAGCGAGTCTCAGCAAGGCGACATTTCCGCCTACTTCTCCTGCGTCAATTGGGGCAAGTCTTCGCTCGCCGTGAACCTCAGAACGCAAGAAGGTCAGCAAATCATCCATGCGCTGGCCTCGAAAGCGGATATTGTCATCGCAAGCTACAAGCCAGGAGATGCCGAGAAGCTACACGTCGATTACCCAACGTTATCCGCCATCAATCCGGGTCTGATCTATACCCACATCACCGGCTATGGACTTGAGAACAAACGGGCCGGTTACGACGCCCTCATCCAAGCAGAAAGCGGCTTCACATCGATGAACGGGACCCCGGACGGCGTCCCAACCAAGATGCCGGTCGCCCTGATGGACCTCCTCGCCGCCCATCAGGCCAAAGAAGGCATCCTGCTCGCACTGCTTGCCAAGGAAAAGGGGCGCCCGGGACGCTACATCGGCGTGTCGCTTTTGCAAGCCGCGGCAGCGTCATTGGCGAATCAGGCTGCCAATTGGCTGGTTGGCGGACAGATCCCAAAGCGGATGGGATCGGACCATCCGAATATCGTTCCCTATGGAACCATCTTCTCAACAAAGGATGACCGCCAGATCGTCCTGGCCATCGGAAGCGACAAGCAGTTCAGAGAACTGTGCATCATCATCGAAGATCCTGAACTCGCGGACAACGCGAAGTACGCCACCAACCCTGTGCGCGTTCGCGAGCGAGCCGCGCTTTGCGCAATCCTGCAGAAGAAGATTCGCAATTGGAATCAAGACGATCTTTTGCAGGCGCTGCATGCCAAGGCAGTGCCTGCCGGCGCGGTCAATGACATGGCGCAGGTCTGTGAGTTGCCGGAGGTTTCCGCAATGTTGCTAGATGGAACGGCAACCAACGGCCAACGGCTACGGGCGATTCGCAGTGTGGCTTTCGATGTCGCCGGCGCCCAGCCGCGCGACGACATCGCGGCTCCGCCGCACTACGGAGAGCATACGCGCGCCGTCCTACGAGACATGCTTCAGTACACCGATGAAGCGATTCAGACATTGCATGAAAGGACGTGCATCTATGCACCAGGGGAAGGGACATCAACGGGTTCTCGTTGACGGCTCGGAGTTGATCGTCGAGTCCAGTGTGCGTGCGGGTGCCGATGTCTTCATCGGATACCCGATCACTCCGGCCAATCGTATTTTCCAATATAGCGGCAGCCGGTTTCAGACCGTGCTCGCGGCTCCGGATGAGATCACGGCGTTGCAATGGATGGCCGGTTTTTCCGCGACAGGCAAACTTCCTGTCACAGCCACCTCCTTTCCCGGGCTTGCCTTGATGGTGGAGTCGATCAACATGGCGTACATGATGGAGCTGCCGATGGTCATCATCCTGGTTCAGCGGCTGGGGCCGTCCACCGGCTCCGCCACGTGCGGAGCTCAAGGCGATCTTTCGCTCCTCTCCGGTCTGATCTCGGGCGGCTATCCGATGCCCACATTCTGCATCTCCAGGATCGAAGATTGCTGGGACATGTCCGCGGCCGCCGTCACCGCCGCCGTTGAACTGCGCAGTCCGGTCATTCTGCTGACCTCCAAAGAGATGGTGATGACAACGCGCAGCTTCGAGGTCACGGCTCTGGAAGAGGTCGGTTCTGTTCGCTGGAATCTCCATGCCGGCAACGACGCGTACCGTCCCTATCAGCCTGAAGAGAACCTCGTTCCACGGTTTCTTCCGCTTGGGAACGACCTTCATCAAGTGCGTTTTACGTCATCCAGCCACGATCGTCATGGGCTGCTTCGCCACGGAGATTCGGAGGCACTCGCGAACACGCTGCGTCTCAAGGAGAAGATGGAGCGCAATCTGTCCACGTTCATCCACTACGAACTGGACGAAGAGGCGGCGGCGGACGTCCTTGTCGTCTCCTACGGAGTGACCGCGCCAGCCGCTCGCGAGGCGGTTGCACACCTTCGGCAAACGGGAACGCGAACCTCTCTTTTCGTCGCCAAGACGCTTTGCCCCATTCCCCAAGCCTATCTCGACACGATGGAGCGGTATCGTCGCGTTGTGATCGCCGAGGAAAATCAAGACGGACAGTTTCGCCAGCTGCTATTCGGCCGGCGAGGGAGAGCCGGTGTCAGCGGCGTCAATGCCGTCGGACGGATGATTGACCCACACGATATCATCAAGGAGGTGGAGCAGCATGTGCGATAGACATTTTCTTTCTTCCGAACCGCTGCATTTCTGTGGAGGCTGCGGCCATCACCTGATCGCCCGGAATACCGAGAAAGCTCTCCAACGTGTGACTGACCTTCGTCCGTTGGATGTCATTCTCGTCACGGATATCGGATGCCACGGCATCATCGACCGGAGTTTCTTGACGCACACCATTCACGGCCTACACGGCCGATCGATCGCCTTGGCCGCGGGCATCTCCGCTGGACTTGATGCTCCGGGGAAGAAGGTCATCGTCTTCATCGGCGATGGGGGCGCAACCATCGGACTGCAACACTTGATCGAGGCCGCGCATCGCAACTTCAACATGACCGTCGTCATACACAACAACATGCTCTACGGCATGACGGGCGGGCAGTCGAGCGGCCTGACGCCGTGCGGATACAAGACAAAAGCGTTCCCCGAGGGACAACCCTATGTGGGCTATGACCTATGCCGGAAGGCGAACAATGTCGGGGCCGCTTATGCAAGACGGGTGATCGGCACGGGCGATTTCTCGGGCTATCTGGAAGAAGCCATTACTACGCCCGGATTTTCACTAGTCGAGGTCGTCGAAGTCTGCCCCAGCTACGGCGCAAAGCGAAATCCGGATCGGACGCTCACGGAGATCGTCAAGCAGGCTGGGTTGAAGGTCCAGCTCTATTCGCATCCGCCGCGCGAGTCGTACTCGCGCCCCAAGCGCACGCCCGTAGCGTCGCTCCTTGATCACAATACGGCGATTCCTCTGACGCATGCCTCCACCCTTGCAAACCCCCGCTCTCTATCGATCAACGGATCGGCGGGCGAAGGCGTCCAATCTGCAGCCGGAATCTTCGCCCGAGCCGCCATCGCAGCCGGACTTCACGTGACCAAGAAAGAAAGCTACCCCGTGACCGTGGGAGTGGGATTCTCAACATCCGAACTGATTTTGTCTCCCGATCCGATTCTGTATACCGGCATTCCTGCTCCCGATGTCGTGATCATTACATCTCAAGATGGATTGGAGCGGAGCGGGGTCACGATCGGCCGGATGAAACGCGGGCTCGTTCTGATCGATGAAAGCCTCGATGCGCCGGAAACGGCCGCCCGGGTTGTCCAGCGCAATTTCCGCGGTCAGGCAGGGCCACGCAGCGCCACACTGGTCGCCCTATTCCACTATCTGGGCGTCGACCCGATCTTCCCGACGAACTCTCTCACGAATGCGGTGCAGCAGAGCAAACTGAGCGGGAAGCTGAATCTTGAACGAATGATGGCGACAAGCTGCGCGTGACGTTCTATCATAGGTGACGATGAACAAGAGACCTATCTCCCCCGCGCTTGAGACGGCGGCTGATCGCCTCCGCCGTGGGGGATTGGTCGCCTTTCCGACGGAGACGGTCTATGGACTGGGGGCCAATGCCCTCGATTCGCGAGCCGTAGCCGGTATCTTTGAGGCCAAGGGGCGCCCGCGCTTCGACCCGTTGATCGTCCATGTCGCCGACCCTGCGGCAGTTCGCGGGATCGTCACAAAATGCAATCGAAAGGCGACCCAACTGATCGATCGGTTTTGGCCGGGGCCGCTAACGCTGGTTCTCCCCAAATCGGAGATCATCCCGGACATCGTCACATCCGGACTGCCCACGGTGGCTGTTCGGATGCCCGACCATCCGATGGCGCTTGAGTTGATCCGCGCTGCCGGCGTCCCCGTCGCGGCCCCCAGTGCAAACCGGTTCGGCTGTCTCAGCCCAACGACGCCGGCACACGTTCGCGAACAGCTCGGGGACCGGATTGACCTGATTCTTGACGGTGGCGCCTGTGCCGTTGGCGTCGAGTCGACAATCCTTGACCTGACCGAAACGTCTCCTGTGCTACTGCGTCCGGGCGGCACGCCGATCGAGGCGATCGTTCCGATCATCGGTCGGGTGACGATGGCTCACGAGCGCTCGGATCGCCCCCGCGCGCCCGGGCAGCTCTCATCACACTACGCTCCTCGCACCCGCCTGATGATCCTGAGTGATGAAGCGCCTGATCCGGCCGCGTGCCATCGCGCCGGACACCTTTGCCTGCGCAGTCCGCAGCTTGATGTGCCCGCAACCCGGATCGAGGTCCTCTCTCGTAGCGGCGACCTTCGCGAAGCCGCAGCCAACCTTTTCTCGGCCCTCCATCGCCTCGACAACTTGGGTTTGGACATTATCTATGCTGAGCAGATGCCGGAAGCCGGTTTAGGAAAAGCGATTATGAACCGCCTCCGAAAGGCGAGCGCAGCCTTCTCTTCGACCGCTAAACGACCGCGCTTTCACGACAACCCGTAGGCGAAGGGAGAGCAGGCCAGCCGAAGGTGTCTTTCTACGCGCGCCATTGCAACCGGCAAGTCATGCTCCGATGGGGGACACGGGTGGTCCGACCGATCGCACGTCTGGATCAACGAGCGAACGGCTCGATCCCAGCTACAGGCGTCCGCGCAAGCGAGGATCGAGAACGTCTCGCAAGCCGTCCCCAAGGAGGTTAAACCCAAGAACCGAGAACATGATCGCTAAGCCCGGGAAGATGGTGGCGTGCGGGGCAACGCGGATGAAGACCCGACCGCGACTGAGCATCGCCCCCCATTCCGGAAGCGGAGGCCGCGCGCCAAGCCCCAAGAATCCCAGCCCGGCCGCCCACAGAATCGCCGAAGCCACTTGCAGGGACGACTGGACGATAATGGGTCCGAGCGCATTCGGAACGATGTGGCGGAGAATAATCCGCGCATCCGATGCCCCGATCGCACGAGCAGCTTGCACGTACTCTTGCTCCCGAATTGCGAGAACCGATCCGCGAACCAACCGTGTGTAAACGGGAATGGACACCACCCCAATCGCGATCATCGCATTCCACAATCCCACGCCGAGAACGCTGACCACCATAATTGCCAGCAGGATTCCCGGGAAAGCCATCAAGATGTCAATGAACCGCTGGATGATGAGATCGATCTTGCCTCCATAAAAACCGGAGATGGCCCCTAAGGGTGCGCCAACGAGCAATCCCAGAGAGACGGAGATGGTGCCAATGAAGAGGGATATCCGAGCTCCGTACAGGATTCGACTCAGGAGGTCCCGCCCCAATTCATCGCACCCAAGCACATGCTCGGACGACGGTCGAGCCAGTTTGGAAGGCAAGTGGGGGGCATAGGGGTCATACGGCGCGATGATGGGCGCAAGCAATCCGGCCAGCAGGAAAAGACTGATGATGATCAGCCCCACCAACGCTGTTCGGTTCTTCGTCAGTCTCTTCATACTCTCCATTGGACGTCGCACCCCTTCTCTTCCCGACCGCGTTTCATCGAAGCAGCATCTCGTCCCATCATTCGAACCGAATTCGCGGATCGATGAAGGAGTAGAGCAGATCTACAGCGAGGTTGACAAAGATAAACGTACACGCTACCACCAGAACCGCTCCCTGAACCACCGGATAGTCTCGCGCGAGGATGGAACCGACCATCAGGCGTCCGATTCCAGGCCAGGCAAAGACCGTTTCAGTCAGCACCGCCCCTCCGAGCAGAGTTCCAAACCGCAACCCCATGACGGTGACCACCGGCACCAGAGCATTGCGCAAGGCATGTTTGATGATGACCCATCCTTCGCGTAAGCCCTTGGAGCGTGCCGTCTGAATGTAATCCTGATTGAAAACCTCAAGCATGCTTGATCGCGTCATCCTGGCGATGACGGCGGTCGATGCGGCTCCAAGTGTGATGGCCGGCAAGATGATGTGGGAAAACGTTTTCGCTCCCGCCGCCGGAAGCCAGTTCAACTGAACGGAGAACAGCAACATCAGCATCAACCCGAGCCAGAAAACCGGCGTTGAAACCCCGATCATCGCGCCAACCATTGAGATGTAGTCGAGGAAAGAATAAGGACGTGTCGCCGATATGATTCCCGCGATGAGGCCGACAACCGAAGCAATAAGCATGCTGACGCTGGCCAACTTCAGTGTATTCGGCAATCGCTCCCAAATCTCGACGCCAACCGGCCGATCCGTACGCGTTGAACGTCCCAGATCGCCACGCACCAGGTTTCGGAGGAAAAACCAATACTGAACCGGGAATGAACGATTGAGTCCGAATTCCTCGCGAATCGCGTCGATGTCCTCTTCAGTCGCATGCTCGCCGGCGATGAAAATGGCTGGATCACCAGGGATCAAGCGTACCATGGAGAACACGAGGAGAGAGACCCCCAGGAGAACCGGGATGACCAGCAGAAGACGACGCAAGATATAGCTTGCCATCTTTTTTCCTCCACGAATAAGAGATCCTGCGGACACTAGGCTGCCCGCAGGATCCAGGCAGAATCACTGGAGATTCGCCGGTGAACTTACTCGATCCACGCTTCGGTGACGATAATCCGTTCGTTCTGGTGATAAACCAATCCGTGGATATTCGCCCGCTGGCCGTTGATTTGCACTTCGGAGTGCAGGTAAAGCCACGGGGCCTCGTACCACAGCAGGTCGATCAGTTCGCCATAGATCCCATCGCGAAGCGTGGGATTCGGCATCACTCGGGCCGTATCCATCAGCAGGTCGGCCTGAGCGTTGCTGTAGAAGGAGCGCGCCGAGCCATCAGGCACCCACTGCGTGGTGTGGAAAAGGGCATAGATGCCGTAGTCCGCATCACCGGTGACTGTGCCCCAACCGAGGAGATACATCTCCAACTCGCTTTCCTCGACAGGCTTGCGAGTGAACGCAAGGTAGGTGGCCCATTCCATGGTGACCAACTCAACCTCGATCCCCACATCGCGCAACTGTGCCTGCACGGCCTCCGCAATCGACGCGTCCATCAGATAGCGGCCCGTGGGATGATAGAGCGTCGCCTTGAACCCGTCCGGGTAGCCCGCCTCAGCAAGGAGCGCCTTGGCCTTCTCCACATCGTACTCGTAGGGTCCGGCTTGCTTGTAGCCGAAAATCCCTGGAGCGATCGGAGCATCGGCGACGCGTCCAGCGCCGCTCAACACGTACTGAACGATATCTTCCTTGTTCACGGCATAGTTGATTGCCTGGCGGACGCGGATATCCGTATAGGGCTCTCGTTGGGTATTGAATCCGATGTAGAGGTTGCGCACGCTGTCCGTGTGAACGACCGTCGTGTCCGGATCGGCGTTGAGGATCGGAATATCATCCGGAGGAACGCGGAAAATAACGTCCGCTTCGCCGGTCTGCAACGCGATCACACGGGCGGCATCTTCGGGGATAATTCGCCACATCACTTCATCGAGATACGGTGCTTCCCCCCAGTAGTTTTCGTTGCGGGTGGCGAGAATATGCTCACCACGTACCCATTCCGCAAAAACAAATGGACCCGTGCCAATGGGCTCATTGATCAGTTCTTCGCCCGCTGCCTCAATGCTTGCCGGACTGATCATCCCGATAAATCCGTGAGTGAGATGAGCAATCATCGGTGCGAACGCTTCTTCGGTGTAGAGCTTGATCGTGTAGTCGTCCACGACTTCCACATCGACGACCTTCGACAACAGGAACTTGAACCGCGCCCCTGGGATGAAGCGATCGAGATTGATCTTGACCGCATCTGCGTTAAACGGCGTTCCGTCGTGGAAGACGACGTCTTCGCGAAGGAAGAGCGTCCACACTAGACCGTCAGCGGACACCTCATGCCCTGTTGCCAACACAGGAATGGGATTTCCATCTAGGCCCAGTTGGTATAGACCCTCCACGATGTGCATGAAGACGTTCGCTGCCGGCGATGAGGACATCGTCATGTAATCCAATGACTCCGGGTCGGTCCCCATAGCGACGACCAGCCGGCCGCCGGCCTGCGGCTCTGCTGCGAAAGCGAACATCCCAAGAGAAACAGCGAGCAGTATTGCGAACAGCGCTTTGATCGTTCTCTGCATACCCAACCTCCTTTGTGCCCTACATTAATCAATTAACGTCGGTATTTATCAGATTTGTTAATGAATTTTCACCTCCTCACGTCTAGAATGAAGTGTTACTATAGCAGAAGTGATTGCCCACTGTCTATCCTGTGAATCATCGCGATCCGCACTGAGGTTGCGAAGAATACTGAAGGATGTGTTCACAGCTGGGGCGATGAGGCGTCACAAGGGGACAAAAAGACGCTCCAGCACGGAAGGTTCACGCTGAGATAACGGCTGCCCGGCTAATCGTCCAACAGATTTCGCGAATACCCTATAGCTCAGGCTCCGTTTCTAATGGTTTTCAGAGCAGGGCGGCTGAATGAGTCTAAAACCGGAACTCGAAGAAACAGGATTGCCGTCGAAAGAGACATCAAACCGCATCCTTCGTACCGCATGTCAGCCTAAAAAACGACGGCAGACGGCGGCGCGTTGGATCTTCTCGGAAACTTGATTCCGTGGTTTGCCGTGCCTTAGATCCTCCATGATCCCACTGGTTAACTTGGCGTGCTCGTCATGTACTTCAAGAGGAACGACATCCAACACAGCTTCGATGTCCTTCCGGATGATCGGAGGAAGGTGCTTCAGATTTCGGATGCTCATGAACTGAAGCGCATCCGTCAGGTCTTGATCGAGGTTGCAATACACCTCGCGAATGAACGCGAGATCGCTTTTTCCCAGAGCAGCAAAGCCAAGGATCTCGGGAGGCAGTCCAATGGAGTACAGGGCCGCGCAAAAGCTGATGGCTCTCGGAAGGCGAATCGATTCCCGGCCCTCCAATTGACGGGAATAGCCAAACAAGCCGATGTGCAACTTCCGAGCCCTTCGGGAGGGGATGTAGCCCGCGACCTCGTTGATGATCGAGGCCAGCTCCTGAACGCTTTTCGCGTAGCGAGCGGAGACCTTCTCGATGATCCGGCGGCTTCGTTCTTCATCGATGGCGTGTGCCGGCCCTCGCTCCGCGCGATTGAGCGCGGCAATGCCCGCTTGCGCTTCCGCCTCCGTATAGTCGTACTTGAACGCGGATTGGATGGTAAACGTCTGCACGGACGGATATTCCACGAGGAACTCATGGACACGTCCGGGATGCAAATTGCCGCGAAACGGCGCCGACCCAACGCCGATCATGGGGAGCAACTCGATCGCGAGCAATTGATCGCGGTTCTCGAAAAGGGGGATGACGCGAATCGCGTTGGGCAGATAGTCACCTACCCACTCCCGCACGGAGATGTCATAACACTGCTGCTGCTCCTTTCCGCCGACAAACTCCTTGTAGTAGTGATAGACGCGGTTCAGTTCAGCGGCACTCGACGTCATCGGCAGGATCACCTCGAACACCGGACAAGGGACGTTCGACCCGAAAAGCATTCGAGCCGCATCGTGGGATCTGGGGATACTTTCGAGGGTTTCCAGCAGGATCTTCGCCTCGGCCTGCTCGACCCGTGGGTTCGGAACGCGCAGGGTGAGAAAACGGCTGCGTCCCAGCGGATGATCGCGGAAGAAATCCTCGTATCGCGTGAGCAACTTCTTCACGACAAACGCATCGACCTCCTTGCCTTCATAGTCCCACATCTGCTCCCGGCAGCCGAGATTCGAGAAGGCATAGTACGCTTCTTTGATTTCGGCCTCACCTTCGATGAGCGTCTGGTCTGCAAAGAAGGGCGAGCGCGCATTGTCCGGATGTTGCGTACTAATGCAGCGTGAAACGTCCACGATGCCTCCTGTCGGGGCTGCTCAAGGTATCTGAGCAGCAGAAACTCTTGACCAAATCGCCGTGACCTGCCCGTTCACGAACGCAAGCCCATGACTCTGGAACACCGCCAACTTCACGGGGTCTATTGCCGATATCCTAAGCCAGTCGGAGCACTGCGCACATCGTACCAACCGATGCACCTGCAGTCCCGCAGAACATAGTGAAAGGATCTCGCCGCACGTCGGACATTCCGCCAGCATTTTATCATCGCCTCCCTTCAGCGAAGCAAAAAAAAAGACCACAGACCATCGGCCTGTCGTCACGGTTGGACGCTTCGCAGCATCGCCTGTTTCAATCGGCGCTCCAACACCTCATCACCGGAGTGTGCCGCGCATCCATCACATGGATCGCATCGTTTCACCCAGGCTTGTGCGAGGTGCCTTCACGATAGTCCGATTCAGGGGATGTGTCAAGGCAAATCAAGGACGTGGAACCCCGATCTCTCGTTTAGCTCGGATGATTGCACGGGCTCCTCCTGTCGGAGGGCCAACGGCGTTGGATCTGTCCATCGCGCGTGGATGCCCCCCAATCCGGCCGAAGGGAGGCCGTACCACAAGGCGGCTCCGTGCGCGGGCATGGCTTGACATTCCTGCTATATCCTACTATGCTGGCTCTTAATTATGAGCGCACGGAGAACCGCCACGATGAGCATGCGTACGATGGCCGCTCCCCGAACGCTATTCATTATGACCTAGCTCTGTCCACAGCGTCGCCGAGATCGGCAGATGTGTTGACGGAGTGTGAAGACTGCAGATTCTTCTGCGGTCTTTTTCTTTGGTGGTCAGGAGGAGGTGGTTGGTGGATCAGATTGCTCTACACCGACAGGACGGACTTTGGATTCACAATCACTAGGAGGATATCGTGAACACGAAACGTATTGTTGTTGCCACACTGTGTTTGGCAATCGGTTGCTTGGGCGTCTTCGCTGCGGATGACGGTCCGATAAAGATCGGCGCACTCATGGCCTTGACCGGCTCTCTGGGGCCTTATGGGCCGTCCATTGCGGATGGCGCGCAGATGGCCGTTGACACCATCAACGCGGCCGGTGGAATCTTCGGACGATCCGTTGAGCTTCTGCTGCGCGATACCGCGACATCGGCTGAAGTCGGGCGCGACGCAGCGAGCAAGCTCGTCGAAATCGACGGTGTGTCCGCCATCGTCGGCGCCCTCTCCAGTGGCGTCACGCTGGCAGTCTCCAGCGTAACCATCCCTGCTGAAGTCGTCCTCATTTCGCCTGCTTCAACGGCGCCATCCATCCCTGCGCTCGACGACAACGACTATGTCTTCCGAACCGTCGTTTCCGACGCCGTGCAAGGTGTTGTGCTGGGCCGCCTGGCGAACTTACAGAACTACAGCAATATCGGGATTATCTACGTAAACAACGACTATGGAAAGGGCTTGGCCGATACGGTGAAGGCAACGTTCGAAGCGTATGGCGGCACCGTGTCCGCCAGCGTTCCTTACGAAGAGAACAAGCCATCGTATCGAGGCGAAGTCGACCAGCTTCTGAGCGGCGATCCACAAGCCATCGTGTTGGCCAGCTACCCGGTCGACGGCAATAAGCAGATCGTTCAAGCTGTCGAGGCCGGCTACGAGGGCAAGTGGCTGATGGCAGATGGTATGAAGGGTGAAGGCGTCGCGCCCGGCCCCGCCTGCGCGTCCGCCGCTGAACCGGGCCCGCTGGAAGGCGCCTATGGTACCGTTGCCGCGTCTGGGTTCAAAACGGCGCAGTTTGAAGCCGATTACGCCGCCGGTGGCTATGGTCCGAGCACCATTCCTTACTATGATAAGGCCTATGACGCCGTCATGCTCATTGCCTTGGCGATCGTACGGGGCGGGGATACCTCCGGAGAGTCCATTCGCGACAATTTGCGGGCCGTATCCAGCGCGCCTGGAGAGGTCGTTTACTACGACGAATGGGAGCGAGCGGTCGCGCTTCTCGAAGCGGGCATCGAAATCAACTACCAAGGCGCCGCCGGCTTGGTCGACTTCAAGGACACCGGCGATGTAGAAGGATCGATCCAGATCTGGAGGATCGAAGGGTGTGAAGTCGTTCCCGTCATGGAGGTGTCAGGCTAAAAACATCTGCCTCCGCAGAAACCTCACTTGAGAAGAGGGGAGAAGCCTCGGCTTCTCCCTTTCTTCAACCTCCCGATCCATCTCAACTCGTCGATCATCGCCTCATCCCGTTGATCGGTTCCTCGCTATCCCTATTGAACAGACGACCGGTCCAACGCAGAGGTCAGCCATGCGATGGCTTGTGGAAGATGAGGGACTAGCGCCTTCGTTCGGGCAGAAGCCCATTCGGCTTCAGGAGGATCACGACTTCCAGGAGGATGCCGATAATGATGATCCTCAGCGCGGCGATCTGCGGGGCGGAAAATGGAAGGTACGCGGCAACAAAGTCGGTCCCCGCCCATATTCCCCACACCACGAAGGCGCCGAGAATGGCGCCGCGATTGCTGCCCGTTCCGCCGAGAATCAGCATGACCCAGACAAGAAACGTGCCATAGAGCGGTTCGAAGCTATTGGGCGAGATAAACCGCGCGTAGTGCGCGTACAGCGCGCCGCCGATGCCCATGATCATTGCGCCAAGCACGAGGGCTTGCATTCGGTAGAAAAAGACGTTCTTGCCGGACATGGCAACGACGGATTCATCTTCCCGGATGGCTCGCAGCACCCGCCCCCACGGCGATTTCACAAGCCGCGTCGTCAGCAAATACAGAAGCACGAGGACGCCGACCACGAGCAAGAGATAGAACCCGTTATAGGCCTTGCCGACCAGCCGCTGCACCCAGACCGGGAGGTCGGGATGGGCGTCGACAAGGCGTGTGGCCCACCCATGGATCGAGGCATAAAGAGGCGAAGGAATCTGCTGGAGTCCCCAAACACCGTTCGTCAGCCACGACTCGTTCTTCAAGATAAGTCGGATGGTCTCCGCAATCCCGATCGTCGCGATGGCGAGATAATCGGACCGAAGGCGAAGCGTCGGCAACCCAATCAGCACCGCGACGATGCCCGCGACAAGGGCCGCAGCCAGGAGCCCGATCAGGAAGGGAAGCTCAAGGCCGCCCACGAGACGGCCGTCCCACGCATCCGGGGGAGGCCCTGAGATCAAAGCGGCCGTATAGGCGCCCACCGCGTAGAACCCGGCGACGCCGATATTGAAGAGGCCGGTTTGGCCCCATTGGAGGTTCAAGCCGAGAGATAACACACCGTAAGTCCCCGCCGTGATGCCGAAGAAAACGAGGTAATTGACAATGCCCGCGATAATCTCCATCAGCTCTTCCTCCCAAGCAATCCCGTCGGGCGGATCAGCAACATCAGGATCAAGATGACAAACGCAACAGCGGGCTTGTAGCCCGTCGAGATAAAGGCGGTTGAAACCTCCTCCGAAATGCCCACGACAAGGCCGCCGACGATCGCCCCATAGGGATTTCCGATTCCGCCCAGAATGACGGCGGCGAAGATGGACAGCAGCATCTGCCATCCCAACTCCGGTGTGATAAACTTGTTCTCGATGCCCGCCAAGGCGCCGGCCACAGTGGCCAACGACGCGCCAATGATCCATGTCCACAGAATCACACGCTCGGTCTTGATTCCGCAGACACGCGCGAGGGAAGGGTTATCCGATGTGGCGCGCATCGCTTTGCCGATTTTCGTGTAGCGAAGAAACAGGTGCAGCGCCGTGGCCAGCGTCAGTGCAACCAAAATGATAAAGATCTGATCGGGTTTGATACGGATGCCCAGGCGCTCAATCCGGATGGCCTTTTGAATGGCGGAAGCGTAGGTTTGAGGCTGCGGCCCCCAGATAAACTGGATGAGGTTCCTCAGCGCCAGGGCCACGCCGACGGTAGAAATCATGAGCGTTATTCGATGGGCGGAACGCAGTTGGCGGAACAGCAGTCGATCCAGCAGAACCACACAGGCGCTGGACAGCATCGCCGCGAGAAGGACGGCGAGAATCCAATCCCAACCGAATGAAAGCGGGCCGAGCGAGGCGGCCGGGATGCCCAGCCAGGCGATCGCGGGAAGCAGGGCCAGCGCAATGTAGGCGCCAAGTGCCATGAAATCGCCATGCGCGAAGTTCGAGAATCCCAAGATGCTGTAGGTCAGCGAGACCCCAATGCCTCCCAAGGAGAGAATGCAGCCTGAGATCAGCCCGTAGGTCAGCAATTGCGGGATTCGTGAAAGGACGTCCATGTGTCAACCACCTAGGTAAAGCTTGCCGATGTCTTCGTTCTCAAGAAGCTCCATGCCTGCGCCATCAAATCGATTGCAGCCGCCTGCAAGCACGTATCCTCGATCCGAAAGCCGGAGAGACTCCTTGGCGTTCTGCTCGACAATGAGCACGGAAATGCCGCGTTCATTGATCGCCATGATTTGCTCGAAAATCTCCGCCGCAAGATTGGGGGCAAGCGCCGCCGTCGGCTCATCCAGCATGAGCAACCTGGGATCGAGCATCAGCGCTCTGCCCATCGCGACCATTTGCCGCTCGCCTCCGCTCATGTTCCCAACCCGCGTGCGTTTTCGTGTCCGAAGCGCGGGGAAAAGATCGAAAACGCGGTCGAACCGGCGCGATAGATTCTCACGCAGGACGAATCCTCCGAGCTCCAGGTTCTCTCGCACTGTCAGCGATGGAAACACATTGGCGACTTGCGGAACGTAGGCGAACCCCAGGCGGACGAGTCGATCGGGAGGCAGCGCCGTCGTATCAAGATCCCCGAAGCGAATGCTGCCTTCGATCGCGGGAAGCAATCCGAAGAGCGTCTTCATGAGCGTCGATTTCCCAGCGCCATTGGGACCGATAATCGTTACGATTTCGCCGTCTTCGACGATGACGCTCACGCCGTGCAGGATCATCATGTCCTCGTACCCGCTCACGAGGCCGCTAGCCGTCAACCGCGACATATTGACCTCCCAAATAAGCATCAAGGACTCGGCGATCTTGCTGGACATCGCACGGCAAGCCTTCCATGAGGACGCATCCCTCGCTCATGACGACGATGGGCGTGCAGAGGCGCATGACGAAATCCATGTCATGCTCGATGATGAGGAAGGTGATATCGCGTTCGTCTCGAAGCTGCTCAATCGAGCGCGAGAGGGCCTTGAGGAGCGTTCGGTTGACGCCGGCTCCGGGTTCATCGAGGAGAATCAATCTCGGATTGGCCATCATCGTCCTAGCCAATTCGAGGAGCTTCTTCTGTCCCCCGGAAAGCTGTCCAGCCGGCTGATCGGCAACGCCGCCCAAGCCCACGAAATCCAACACCTCTCGAGCATTGGACTCGATCCTTGATTCCTGTGCGCGTACCCTGCGCGGGCGAATCCAAGGGTTCCAGATCGTCTCTCCCAGCTGCCCGCCCGGGACCAGCATCAGGTTCTCGACAACGGACATCGCTTTGAGTTCATGAGGAATTTGGAAGGTTCGGCTGATTCCCGCTCGAAAGATCCGATGGGGAGACAATCCTGTGATGTCTCGCTCCTCAAACCGCACCCGCCCACTATCGGGGCGGATGAACCCGGTGAGCAGGTTGAAGAGCGTCGTCTTCCCCGCGCCATTGGGACCGATGAGCCCGGTGATGGTCCCGCGTTCAACGGAGAATCGACAGACATCAACGGCACTGAGTCCACCGAAGTGCTTCGAAACGCCATCGATCGTCAGCATCCTGCCTCCTAATCTCTCAGGCTCCATCTGCGAGCGCTCTCTTCTTCGCCAAGCCGCGGCGCCCTAGCCCGGCAATCTGCTCCGACACCGCTTCCCATCTCAATAGGTCGGCAAGTAGCGATCCAGTTCCCACTGGCTGACATGCTGCTGATAGGCCTTCCATTCAAGCTGCTTCGCGGCCGTGAAGCGCGCGAATACGTGTTCTCCGAGCGCCTTGCGGACCACATCGTCCTTTTCCAACTCATGGAGGGCCTCGCCCAGCGTGCCGGGGAGCGTGGACTGATCCGAATTCGATGTCTGCGCCTCGGCGAGCAGGTTCTCTTCAGCCGCCGGTGGCGGGGTTAGCCCTTGGCGAATCCCCTCAAGACCACACTCCAGCATCACAGCAAAAGCTAGATAGGGATTGCAGCTGGGATCCGGACAGCGAAGCTCCACTCGCGTTGCCGAGGGCTGATCGGCGTGCGTTTGTGGCACGCGAACCAGCGCCGATCGGTTGGTGCGTGCCCAGCTCACCGTGACCGGCGCTTCAAATCCCGGAACAAGGCGTTTGTACGAGTTGATAAGCGGCGATAGAACGGCTGACATGCCCTTGGCGTGGCGCAGCTGGCCGGCGATGAATTGCCGCGCCAATCGGGAGAGCCCCAAGGCATCCTCGCCATCGTGGAACGCGTTTTCCCCCGTATCGACGAACATCAAGCTCTGGTGGGTATGCATCCCGGATCCGTTCGCCCCGGCGAGGGGTTTAGGCATGAAGCTGGCGAACAGGCCATGCCGCTGGGCAACCGCCTTGAGTGCAACGCGGAATGTGACGGCGTTGTCTGCCGATTGCAGCGCAGGGCCGTATCGAAAGTCAATCTCGTGCTGACCCACGGCGACTTCGTGGTGAGACGCCTCGACATCAATGCCGAACGCTTGGAGCGCCTTGACCATTTCGGCGCGAATATCATGGGCAAGATCGGTCGATACATCGAAATATCCGGCTGCATCGTGGGGCAGAGGCAGTGGGCGTCCCTCGTCGTCCGTTCGGAAGAGGTAGAATTCAAGCTCGGGTCCCGTATTGAAGATGAAGCCCATCTCCTGTGCCGATTGGGTGATGCGTTTCAACACATAGCGAGGGTCTCCTTCGAACGGTTCTCCATTGGGCCTGAACACATCACAAATGACGCGCGCCGTTGCCAAGTGGTCGGAACACCATGGGAGAACGGCGAATGTCGACAGGTCGGGAACCAAGAACATATCGCTCTCCGCGATACGGGCAAATCCCTCGATCGAGGATCCATCGAACCAGACTCCCCGAGTCGCCGCGCCGCGCCATTGGGCAACGGGAATCGTTACTTGCTTGACCGCACCAACGATATCGCTGAACTGGAGAGACACATACTCTACGCCCGTCTCCTGAATGCGTGCTTCCGTTCGTTCCAATCCGGCTCGATCCATAGCGACCGCCTCCCACCGTGCGTTTGCCAAACAAAAAGACCGCAGAAAATCTGCAGTCTTCACACTCCGCTTCATCGCTATCCTACGTGAGAGATAGGCAATGAGCAGAGCTAGGGCATGATGTATAGCGTGTTGAGAGCGACGTTGATCGAAATCACAAGTGCGGTTGCTCTCATCCTACGCATGATAGCGGCCAGCATAGGAGAAAATGCTAGACTTGTCAAGCATTCACTCGACGAACGCTCTGCTAACTATTGGAGAAGATCCACCTTGGGTCATGGATTTGCCCTTGATTTCACGGAATCGAGACGCTACAGTTGCCGGCATGATAGTTCATGAGATGGTGACACAGCAACGCACCCGTCGATCGGCCGGATAGCTCTCTGGCCGTGTTGTCACGCATCTCGTCTCTTCTGTTCAACCTCATGGCTACGACGCATCCGGCCGTATCGCATCGGCGCGAGACGCCGCGGCGGGCGTGAACGTCGAAACTCACGCGCTTCAAGCCATAGACACATGTGGCTGTGTCTGCCAATGACTCAGCCAAATCAATCGAACAAAGAAGGGAACTTACTATGCTTCAGACGGTACGAACATCGATTCTTGCAACAGCGCTTAGCATCATCCTGGCATGCGGATTCGCCATGCACGCGACAACCTACACCGTGGCTTCGGATACCACCTGGCCTCCGTTCGAATGGGCGGACGCCGAGGGCAATCTCCTCGGATTCGACATCGATCTGGTGCGGTGCATTGGCGTACTGCAGGGGTTTGATGTCGAAATCATCTCCTATGACTGGGACATCATCTTTGACGATGTCGGTGTTGGCCGAATCGACATCGGGGCATCCGGCGCCACCATCACCGACGCCCGAGAGCTAAAGGTTGATTTCTCCGAGCCCTATTGGACATCCGATCAAGCCATTCTCATCAAGGCGAATTCCGGTCTGAACATCATCACCGCGTTATCAGCCGGATACTCGGTAGGAGCGCAGGTGGAGTCGACGGGCGCCCTTTTCATCCAAGGCCTCATCGATGAGGGCGTTGACGTCGAACTCGTCGAGTATTCGCTCTATCCATTGGCTGTCTTGGATCTGATCAACGGCAACATCGACGCTGTCATCCAAGACGAACCAGCCTCAGCGGCCAGTGCAGCCGTCGAACCCGCGCTGGACATCGCCGGTGTCGTCTCGACGAACGAGAACTTCGGATTCTTCGTTGCCGAAGGCGATCCGAAAGGCTTGCTCGACCTCCTCAATGACGGAGTCGCCGAACTCAAGGCGCTTGGCGTCTACGACCTCTTGATCACCGCCTACATGGGAACGGAACTCGAGGCCGTGGAAGCTGCTTGGCAGCAGAGCATCGGCTTGCTCGAATCCGGAGACATCCAAGGCTTTGCCGCTCAATTGGCCGAACTCGCCACTACTCCATAGGCCTTGGCAAAGCAGCTTTGAAGCGAATCAGAAAGGGGAAGGTGTTACCACCTTCCCCTTGTCGTATCGATGATCGCTTGCGTACTGCCATGTTATCCCGAGACCTCCAGAACCGGCACCACTTCGCATCCTTCCACCTTCCAGATCAGGATGGAGCCCTCGACATCTCCCGTGTCTTTGAAATCCACAGGTCCGGCAGCACCCTGATAGTTGATCTCCTGGCCGGCTTCCAGGAGCGCAACCGCCTTCTCCCACTCGTCGTAGTACACGATTTCGCCGGGTGGATTGGCCACCGCACGGAGATTATCACGAATCGACTCTCCCGACGTGCTTTCTCCGCGCACAATCGCCAAGGCAATGAGAAAGGCCGCATCGTAGGCCTTGTCGTAGTAGGACACCGTGCTTGGACCGTAACCGCCTGCCGCGTAATCCGCTTCAAATTTGGCAGCCTTAAAGCCCGAAGCCGCCACCGTGCCGTACGCACCTTCCAGAGGACCCGGCTCGGACTTAGAGAGGCAGGCCGGTCCTGGCGTGACACCTTCGCCCTTGAGCGCATCGACGAGAATCCAACGCCCCTCGTATCCCGCCTCAACGGCCTGAATGATCTGCTTATTCCCATCCACGGGATAGCTGACGAGAACGATGGCGTGTGGATCGCCACTCAGAAGCTGGTCAATCTCGCCGCGGTAGGACGGCTTGTTCTCCTCGTAGGGCACCGCCGCGGATACCGCTCCACCAAGACTTTCGAACATGGCCCGAACACTGTTGGCCAAGCCCTTTCCATAGTCATTGTTGACGTAGAGAATCCCGATATTGCGGTGATTTCGTAGACCCGCCAATCGGCCGAGCACCACGCCCTGAACATCGTCAGAGACGACGGTTCGGAAGACGTAATCGTTGTCATCCAAAGCGGGAATGGAGGGGGCGGTTGACGCAGGCGAAATCAGAACCACCTCAGCGGGGATCGTCACACTGGAGATCGCCAGTGTCACACCGCTGGACAGTGCGCCGACGATGGCGCTCACGCCGTCCAGTTCAATGAGCTTGGATGCCGCATCTCGACCCACCTCAGGAGACGTTGCGGTATCCCGAAGCAGCAGTTCGAGAGGACGTCCGAAGATGCCTCCTGCCGCATTGATCGTGTCAACGGCCATTTGCGCGCCATCCGAAATCGACGGCCCGAACGGACCCAGTGCTCCCGTGAGCGCAAAGAGCGCGCCGATCTTAATCGGGCCCTCGTCAGAGGCCGCCAGGCACGATGCTGCGAAGGTGATGCAGACAAACAGTAGTGCAATTCCAGTCTTGTTCACGCCAATCTCCTATTTTGCGTTGTCCATGTTGCATGTCCATATCCATATCAACGTCATCCATCGAACTGTTTGTCATCACCACCTCCTTTTCGTGCCCAGGGCAAAGAAAAAAGACCGCAGAAGAATCTGCAGTCTTCGTGCTCTGCCCAACGGTCAAGGTTCAGCGATTGGCTATCCAGTCGGCAGAGCTAGGTCATGAATCGCATACCGAGGACGGCGAAAACGCTCATGAAGGTTCGCAACGCTCTCGGTGTGCTCATATTGCGCGAGAGATTAGGAGACGAGGCATAGGTTGTCAAGCTATGGGGAATCTGGCAATCACAAACTGGCCAAAATCGCATCAATCAGACCACCCTACGATCTAGAAAGCTCTCTCTTAGGAACCGGATCTTAGTGCTCATACAGGACAGGTGCGATGATGCTTCGAGCTGTTCCTGTAGATCGTGAGGTTGAACTGCATTCATCCAATGAATAGAACACTATTGTTTGGTTGTAAAATTTTCCACTATAGTCATATGTGAAGGAGGTTTCATGCTTACATCGTCGTCCTTGAAAGCAAAAATCATGTTTGGTTCGGTGTTCTTCCTGGTGATTGCAGCTACGTGGGCCGTATCCGCTGGAACGTTCCGACTCCTTCAGCCAGTAGAAAGCGATGTCCTATCCTACTCAACGCCGAACTTCTCGATTACATTCAGGATGAGACCAGGTGATTTCGGTATCGGGTACGAAGGGATCTCGTTTACCATCACAAATACGTCCGATCATCCAATCGAAATTGACTGGGATCGATCAAGTATGACGCTTCCAAATGGTCAAACGAGCAACGTGATCCATGAGGGAACAAGATACATCGCATCTGGAACACCAACACCGCCGACGACAATTCCACCCGGTGGGCGTCTCTCCGATTCCGTGATTCCAACCCGGAATATCTCATACTATGAAGGATGGAACGTGAGTACTTTGGGCCTTTCCGCGGGTTCGCAGTTTGGGGTGTATCTTGCATTAAGCGAAGCCGGGACTCAGAAAGGCTTCAACTTTGTTTTCGAGGCAGTAGAAGTTGAGTTTGACTCGCGCCGTCTTGGATCGATCCTCATCGCCGCATTGGTGTTAGTAGCTGCTCTCGCACTTGTAGGAGCCGTTTTGGATCTATAGAGCGATGCGTTCCTCAATGCATCGCCAAGCGTGGTTGCTCTGTCGAAACAGCTGATCTTCTTGATAAAGGAATTAAGCAGCTTGGGAGTCTTGGCACCTGTGCCAAACATCCTGTCTTCGTCACGCAGCTTCTCGATCTGCAAAGCCAAGAGGGATGTTCAGATCTTGTCTTTTGACTTCATCTCATCATTTACATAGCCGCTTTACATTGCGTTCAGCATGATCGTTGCCTTGTCTCCCACAACACGCCGGCGTTCGCCGAATGCCGCGTTCTCTAGGCTACTTGAACGCGAAATCCAAGCTAAGACTCAAGATCGTCTCCGAGATGAGTTGTGCGGCGTAGGATAAGTCAGCGATGTGGATCATCTCACACGGCGAATGCATGTATCGGTTGGGAATGCCAATCAATGCTGTCGCCACGCCGTTGCGAGAAAGCTGAAGGACGTCCATGTCGGTTCCGGTTTCGTCTGTGCACGCATCCAGCTGATGCGGAATGTCGCAAGATGTTGCAGTATCGACGAGGAGCTGAGCGAGAGCGTGATGCGTATACGGACCTCGTGTGATGACTGGACCGGAACCGAGATGGACATCGGCGTTGCGTTGCCTCGCTGTGTTTGTCGAGGGGACATCGGTCGCATGCCAAACGTCAATGGCTATGGCTGCATCGGGATCAAGAGAGAAAGTGCTTGTGATCGCGCCACGATAGCCTATTTCTTCCTGAACGGTCGCGACAGCGACAAGCTCTGACTTGAGGCCTCTCGCGTCAGCAAGTCGGGCAGCTTCAAGAGCGACAAAGGCGCCAATCCGATCATCGAGGCCCCGCCCCGTAACGAATCCGTTCTGCAGTTGTGCGAATCCATAGTCTAGAACAGCAACGTCTCCTACTGCGACAACTCTCTCAGCGTCCTCTCGACCAGCGACTCCAATATCAATCCATAGATCATCCATCTCGACGCCCTGCTTGAAGGCGTCGTTTTTCATCTGGTGTATGGGCTTGCGCCCGATAATTCCGATCAGACATTCTCCATTGCCACGGATCCGAACACGCTGACCAGGGAGGATCTGCGGATCCCAGATACCAATGCCGCTGAATGAAAGGAATCCCTCTTCATCGATTCGGGTAATCAAGAGACCGATCTCATCGATGTGCCCTGCAAGCATCACACGAGGGCTTCCGCCTTCATTGAAGAGCGCATAGGAATTCCCGTGCTGATCGTTCCAGACACGATCAGCGAATTGCTCAGCGTCTGCGCGCCACACGAAGGAAGCTTCTTCCTCGTATCCCGACGGGCAGATGGTCTCCATGAGCCGCTCAAGGAACGCCATGCGACTTTCCTGCATCGTCCAGCCTCCTTGAGTTCTTCTGCTGCGTCGTCTCCAGGGTTCCTGCCCGTGATTTCGTTTTCGTGGCCAGATCATGTATGGTCATATTATGCATAATGCTTAAAGTTGTCAAGAATGCAAGGAGTGTCACCATGAGACGGGTGGGAATCAACGAAGCTGCAGGAGCTCTGACGCTTGTCGATGACGTATACCAGCGTATCCACAATGCAATCATTGTCGGCGAACTCAAACCAGGGCAACAGATCAAACAGATCCCCCTGGCTGACGGCCTTGGTGTGAGTCAACGGACTGTTAGGGAAGCCCTGATGAGAATTGCAGCCGAGGGGCTAATCCAGCACGAGCCGAGAAAAGGCTTTCGTGTGTCCTCATTTCCTTTCCACGAGCTAGAGGAGATCTACCAAATCCGCTGCCTGCTGGAGGGATTTGCTGTTGAGAAAGCGGCGGAGCACATCACACAGGATGAACTGGCAGTGATGCATGAGCTTCTTGAGAGAACTGCAGATATCGATGCATCTCGTCCGATTTCCGAGACGCACGATGCGAACCAAGCATTCCACATCACGGCGATTCGTGCATCGAGGATGCCCCATCTGATCCGCCTTCTTGAGCAGCTATGGAAGCTGATGTTCACCCAGTATGGCGGTGAGGAGGATGCGGTGGATCGGGCTGAAGTCGGGCAACGAGAGCTTCACGAACATCGCGAGTTGCTGCATGCCTTAGAGCAGGGCAACGGCAGCACTGCAAAGAAGGTGCTTGAGAAGCACATCATTGCGACCGTGGCGAACCTGAAAAACCACTGGGGAAAGCACGCATAGGAGTCTAACCCGCCCCGTTAGACGAACGCACATTTTAAGGAGGTGATTGGATATCCAGCGACCCGCGCATACAAGCCTATGTGAAACGAAGGCACACAACGAAGCATACAGGGAGGCGAAGTAACGTGAGACACAGGCGTCTATGCATTGTAGTGGTATTGGGATTGCTCCTCGCATCAGCGAGCGTGCTTGGAGCGGAAGAGGTGAAGAACCCGAACACGCTTGTGCGCGTCGGGCCAGGCAAGGCGAGTTCTCTGGATCCAGTTTATGCGTACGACGGATACACGATCGAACTCATTGCTCAATCGCTCGAAACCCTCATTGGGTACAACAAGGGCGCAGCAGATGACTTCATTGCCGTTCTCTCGACGGAAGTTCCTTCGGTCGAGAATGGGTTGATCTCCGAGGATGGGCTGACGTACAAGTTCCCGATTCGCGAGGGATTGTTCTTCACAAATGGGAGCCCATTGACGGTCGAAGACGTCGAGTACACCTTTGAGCGGGCGCTTGTTGTCAACCCAAGCGGCGGTCCCATATGGATGCTTGCCGAAGTCCTACTTCCGGGGTATTCAGCTGAGACCTTCGAGGAAATCGACAGCGCGGTCGAGATCGAAGATGACATGGTCGTCTTCAATCTTCGCAACCCTTCGACGTTCTTCCTTAAGATCATCGCACTTACTTTCTGTGCGATCGTCGACAAGGAAACCACCGTTGCGCTCGGAGGATGGCCGGGAACGTCAGAGACCTGGCAAGACTACGCAAACCAGCCTCTTGAGGACTCCGTACTGTCCAGCACCATCGTCGGGACGGGGCCCTTCTTGCTTGAAAGTTGGACTCCGGGCGTCGAGGCTATCTTCCTGCGAAATGACGACTACTGGCGTGAACCAGCCGCGATTGAGCGTGTGCTATTGCAGCGTATCGATGAATGGACGACGCGTCGGCTAATGCTTGAGAACGGAGACGCCGATATCGTCGACGTTCCGCGCCAGTACTTGAACCAGATGGAGGCAATGGACGGCGTTCGCGTCGTTCGTGATCTTCCGTTGTATACCATCGCCGCCGTCTTTCTTACTCGTGATATCGACATGGTCGACAACACCTACGTCGGCGGCGGAGAACTGGGAAATGGCGTTCCCTCGGATTTCTTCAACTCGCTCGATGTGCGAAAAGGCTTCAACTATGCCTTTGACGTCGACGCATTCATTGACGATGTATACGGAGGGGATGCCCTGCATCCTGCTTCGTGTATTCCGTACGGTATGGCCTACTTCAACCCAGAGCTGCTACCGTATTCCTACGATGCGGCTCTCGCAGAGCAGTACTTGAAATCCGCGCTAGGGGGCCAAGTTTGGGAGGAAGGCTTTACGCTGAACGTCGCATTTGTATCAGGGGAGGCCGAATCCAAGTCAGCCGCGGAAATCCTCGAGCTAGGCCTTGAATCTCTTAACAGCAAGTTCCAGGTCGAGCTGCAGCCCATGCAGCTCGCCGCGTTCATGGACGCGTTCATGGCGGGTCGGCTTCCGGCGTTCATCTGGTCCTGGACTGCCGATTACCTCGATCCGCACAATTTCGCGCAACCGTTTATGCACAGTGCCGGCTTCTACTCTGCCAGTCAAAACATCACAGGCTACGATGAGCTGATCGCTCAGGGTGGAGCCATGGCGGATGGACCCGAGCGAGAGGCCCTTTACAGACAACTTCAACAGATTTGTCATGATGATGCGCTGTCGATCTTCTACGCGCAGCCAACGTCGTGGCACGTATCCCGCGAATGGGTTCGTGGTTGGTACCCATTCATTCCGCAATGGAGCATTGAGTACTACTACGCTCTGAGCAAGTCTGCAGAGTAGAATCAATAGGCAGGGAGGGACGCGTGCTCCCTTCCTGCCCCTCAAACCATGATCAACTACATCGCAAGACGGATTCTACTCCTACCTGTCGTTCTTCTTGGCCTGAGTTTGGTCATCTTTACCATGATGCAGTTTCTCACCCCCACTCAGCGACTGACAGCCTTCATCAGCGATCCAACAAAGCTTAGAGGAGAGGCTCGCGAAGCATTGATCGAAATGCACGGACTTAATGATCCCTTGCATGTACAGTACGCGCGGTGGCTCAACAATATCTTCCACGGCAATCTCGGCTACTCCACCACCGTCTCGCAACCTGTGACTCATGCGATCGCGACGTACTTCCCTGCTACCCTAGAGCTGGTTCTCTTCGCGTCCATCCCCGTGATCTTTGGCGGAATCTGGTTGGGCACACTTGCAGCACGGAGGCACAACCGCCTGACAGATCATGTCGTACGGGTGCTGGCGATCACTGGGTGGTCCTTGCCGACGTTTGTCGCTGGACTGATTGCCCTTGCGGTCTTCTACGGAGTACTCGATTGGTTCCCACCCGGGCGCGTGAGTACGTGGGCATTGCCGATCATTCACGAGATGAAGCATTACACCGGGATGTACACGATCGATACCCTACTCAATGGGGAGTTTGGTGTTTTTCTCAATGTGCTCCGGCACCTGATCGCCCCTGTAGCAACCCTCAGTTTCGTTAGCTGGGCATTGATTCTGAGGATTACTCGGTCAAGCATGCTGGAAACGCTTCGCCAGGATTACATCACGACGGCTCGATCAAAAGGCCTCCCAGAGCGAACCGTTATCCGCCGGCATGCTCGCAGAAACGCGCTCATTCCCGTCATCACCGCCAGTGGCCTCCTGATGGCGAGCATGATCGGAGGTCAGGTTGTTGTCGAAACGGTCTTCAACTACAAGGGACTCGGATGGTGGGCAACCGAGGCGGCACGGCAGTTCGACTTTCCCGCCATCATCGGATTTGCGCTCTTCAATGCCACGTTACTGGTCATTGTGAATCTGCTCGTTGATATTCTGTACGTCGTCGTCGATCCGAGGATTCGACTTTCATGACAACACTCAAGAAACTGCTCACGAATCCGATCTCGTTGGTTGGCACGCTGCTGCTGATCGGATTCATTCTGGTTGCCGCCCTTGCACCGATTCTAGCGCCTCCTCCCCGGCCAGCTGAGCCATACAGGATCCCACGGAGCGGTTTCAAGATCGAGCCGAAACCACCCTCCGAAGATCATCCGTTCGGCACGACAGAGGGACAATACGACATTTACTACGCGATGATCTGGGGCACTCGAACGGCTCTGAGGATTGGCCTTGTCGTCACCGGAATCTCGGTCGTTGTGGGGATTACGATTGGTTCACTCGCAGCGATGTCGGGCGGATGGATGGACGAGATCTTGATGCGTGTAGTTGACATTTTCATGGCCTTCCCGTTCATCGTCGCCGCGATGGTGCTCGCGACGCTTCTTGGTAAGGGGCTTGACAAAGTCATGATTGCCATGGTGGCCTTCGGGTGGATGGGCTACGCCCGCTTGATCCGTGGGGATATCTTGGCCGTGCGGGAGAAAGAGTTCGTCACTGCTGCACGTGCGATTGGAGCGAATCGCCTTCGCATCCTTTTTCGTCATATTCTTCCCAACTGCATCTTCCCCGTCTTGGTTCAGGCAACAATGCAGATTGGCTCCATGGTGATTTGGGCATCAACGCTGAGTTTCCTTGGGGTTGGAGCTCCCGAGGGATACGCCGACTGGGGACAGGTCATTAGTTTCTCGCGAAACTGGATCGTCGCGAGTGGAGGGAACCCGTTCCGATACTGGTATACGCTCATCTATCCGGCTGGAGCGCTCGTCTTGTTCGTGCTGAGCTGGAACCTGGTTGGCGATGCGTTGCGAGACATCCTTGATCCGAAGCTTAGAGGTCGTATGTAGGCAGACGCACGATCGAGCGAAGGGAAACACGCCTCGAAGGGAGTCAAATGGGAAGACGATACACTCAGATCG
The DNA here is from genome assembly GCA_028277345.1 of Candidatus Bipolaricaulota bacterium. Classification (GTDB taxonomy): domain Bacteria; phylum Bipolaricaulota; class Bipolaricaulia; order UBA7950; family UBA9294; genus SPBW01. The sequence goes on from JANQGM010000035.1 coordinate 70,254, forward strand.
AACGGTTGATTCGTATCCCAAGAATGTCGTCTCCATGTGTATCGCCGGACACCCACTGGGTTGCATGGACGTGGTCCGGAACCGGCAACCACGATGAGACATACATCGCCCCTACAAGTGGGCAGGTGGCACCGCTTCGGGTCGGCACGCCAGGGGCAGCGACTCGAGCAGTTTCCTGGGCTCCCGATAGTCTCTCTCTCCTGGTCGAGAGAGAGCACAATGGAAACGAAAGGGTATGGCTGTCCAAGGTTGCTCTGCGGGATCCAAAATCCGATATCCCAGTGACCTCCGTTGACCCTTCATTCTTTCTACGGGGAGGATCGCTGCACCCCGATGGCCGGACTCTGGTCTATGGAGCCAATGTTGAACTCGTGTCCGGGAAGACCATCGAGCCCACGTGCGTGATTTGCCGGAATCTTTCGACAGGAGAAGACGTCGAGCTGGCGCGTCCGCTGCGAGGAGGCGAGAACGTGCCGCTGCTCAGTCCCGCTGGCGATCACGTCGTGTACTTCCGCTCAGATTCCCATCCCGCTGGAATTCAAGTCTGGCTCGTGTCGATTGATGGGCGAGAGGATGTCGAGATCTTCAACGCCGGGGATGATCTCGTGGCACGAGCATCTTGGTTTCCGGATGGCAAGAGAGTGTTGCTCCTTTCAGAAGTGCCAGCTCGAACGCATCGCCGATTGGGCATCCTGACGCTGGCGACAGCGTCCGTCGAATGGCTCATTGACGATGCGTCGATCAACATCGAATCGGCCTATGTTCCAGCGAATTCAGGGCAAATTGTGGCTCTGATCGGAAACAAGGCTCGAACCTCAAGTTGTCTTATCGATTCGGAGACGGGATCCATGATCACCGTTGCCAGCAACACCGAAGAACTGATTTTGCTGGCGCCACTTGACGAAGACACATGGGTGGCTCAGATCAATGCCACAGCGGCAGCAAGTGAAATAGTCAGACTCACACGAGCAACTCGCTCTCCGCGAAGAGAATCAAGCATCACCCGATCGAATCCCGAAGAGCTCGACAATGGGAGGCTGGGGCAGGCGGAGAGCTTGACGTGGAAATCTGTAGACGGATTGGAGATTCAGGGCTGGTTGTATCGTGCCTGCGGAAGAGCGAAGGGAACGATTGTCTGTGTTCATGGGGGTCCTACATGGCATCAGGGCGATGCGTATCACCTTGAGGCTCAGGCCTTTTGGACGGCGGGATTCAATGTGTTGGTTCCAAACTATCGCGGGAGTACCGGCTTTTCTCTTTCATACCAGAGCCTGATCATGCGAACTGGCTGGGGCGGGCTCGAACAGGATGATATACGAACGGGGATTGAAGCGCTGCTTTCTCGGGGCATTGCGAACCCCGGCGAAGTGGGGATCACAGGACTTTCGTACGGCGGTTACTCAACGTGGCATGCCGTGACGCATTTCCCTCTTGATCTTGTCGCTGCAGGTGCGCCGATCTGCGGGATGACTGATCTGGTAATGGACTATGAGCTAACGCGTCCGGACCTTCGACCGCTCACAGCCCGCATGATGGGAGGAACACCAAGCGAATGTCTGGAGCGCTACACAGAGCGTTCGCCCATTCATCGCGTTGACCAAATCAAAGCACCGCTGTTGATCGTGCAGGGCATGAGAGATCCAAACGTGCCCGCGGATCACGTATGCGAGATTCTTCCACAACTGGACGATGCAGGTGTGGACTTTGATGTCATCTGGCTTGAGGATGAAGGACATGGGATTGCCAAGCCTAGCAACATCCTTCACGTTCTTTCGAGAATGCTTGCGTTCTTCGAGTCCTCATTGTCTGGCCAACGCAGATCCAAGGAGGCAAAGCAGTGACAACGGTGATGGAAACAATCGTTGGGCCAAGGGTGATCATCAATAGCAGAGAAGTAGATTATTACTGTGGGACAAGCTACTTCTGCCTGCATGCAGATCAACGTCTGATTGAGGCTGCTCGCCAAGCCATTTCGAGCTTCGGAACGGGGCCAGGCAATACAGTTGACACCCCGCCGATGCAGCGGCTTCGTAGGCAGATTGCAAAGTACTTTCGCACGGAGGATGCGCATGTTCTCGCGTCCGGCTATCTCTCCAGCATGACATTGGCCCAAACACTCTCAGCAAAGTTCACGATGGCTTTTGTCGATGAGAAATCTCACTACAGTGTGTTCGATGGGCTCCGGGTGACCGGCAAGGCAATCAAGACCTTTGCGCATGGCGATCCCGATGACCTCAGGAAGAAGATGGCCACCCATCTTCCATCAGGGGGTACTCCGTTGGTGATGAGCGATGGCGTCTTCCCTGTCACGGGTGCCATCGCCCCTGCAGACGACTACGCGAGAGTACTCACTCGCTATCCCGGGGGACTCCTCTGTATTGACGATGCACACGGAGTGGGCACTCTCGGAAGCAATGGCCGCGGAACATACGAGCACTTCAGCCTAGAAGGGACGGGACTGTACTTCGGAGCTACGTTCAGCAAAGCATTTGGTGCTCTCGGCGGATTCATCACAGGCACAGCGGGATGGATCAGCGAAATCATTCGGAGCAATCGGATCCCCGAAGGTGCAAGCCCTCTGTCGATGGGCGCCGTGGGCGCGGCCACCGTTGGCCTACAGGTTCTCGCAGATGAGCCGGAACTTCGCGCCAAGCTCCGATCCAATGTGCATTATCTTAGATCAGGCCTGAGTGATCTAGGGATTCCCACGCCCAATACTCCTGTTCCGATCATCTGTGTCCATGGTAGGCCAGGACTTGATCTGGGCAAAACGGCATTGCGTTTGCGCAAAGAGGACATTGTGGTCTCACACATTGGCCCCAACGGATACTCGGATTCTCCACCTGTCGAAGTGCTTCGAATCGCCGTGTTCTCGGACCATACGCAGGATCAATTTGATCGGCTGCTTGAGAAGCTCGCGAAGCTGCTTTGAATATCTCCGTCATGCCGGCTTTGTGGGTGAGCTAAACATCCCCATGCGCGACGTCGACTGACTTCTCAAGGATGTCCAACCCCTCCAGAAGTAGCTCCTCAGGCGTCGTGAGAGGTAGAAGCATTCTCACGACGTTCTTGTCGTATCCTGCTCCTGCAATGACAAGCCCCCGCGCAAGCGACTCGGCGATAACCTTGGCACAAAGCTCCGGATACGGCTCTTTGCTTGATTTGCTCCTGACGAACTCCATGGCAAGCATGGCGCCAACGCCGCGTACATCCCCGATGCACTCGTAGCTGCCTCGCATACGCGCAAACCTCTTACTGATGATCCGTCCGATGTGTGATGCCCGGTCGAGCAGGCCATCACGTTCGATCGTGGAGAGGACTTCCAGAGCTGCACGGCAAGCAATCGGGTTGCCAACGTAGGTTCCGCCCAATGCTCCGCTGTCCAGCGATGCGAAGACGCTTCGGGAAGCAACGACAGCCGATAGAGGAAGTCCTGCTGCGATCGACTTGCCGACGGTGATAATGTCCGGAGACACCTTGGAATGCTCCACCGCGAAGAACTTGCCGGTGCGGCCAAATCCTGACTGTATCTCATCGGCAACCAGCATCGCGCCAATCTGGTCCGCATACCTGCGAAGGGATTGGAGGAACTCGGAGGGAGCAACGGTAAATCCTCCTTCGCCCTGAATGGGTTCAATGACGATCGCCGCGACCTCAGACAGTTCAACTTGAGCAGCGACTTCATCCTCGAATCTCTGAAACCGGCAGTCCGATCGATAGGGATTGGGATACGACGCACGATACACCTCTGAGGCGAATGGGCCAAAGCCAGACTTATACGGTGATTCCTGGTGAGTCATCGTCATGGCCATGTGTGTTCGCCCGTGGAAAGCTCCCGAGAAGACAATGATCGCACGGCGATCTGTGTGTTTGCGCGCGATCTTCACGGCGTTTTCAATGGCCTCTGCGCCGCTGTTGAACAGAGCGACTTGTGCGGGTTCTGGACATGGCGCAAGCAAGGCGAGCCGTTCAGCAAGATCCACATAGCTCGCATAGGGAACGACAGAGAAATCCGTATGCGTGAAGTTGCGAGCTTGATCGCAGATGGCGGCAACAACTTCCAGCGACGTATGGCCGACGGCCATGCATCCCCATCCTCCAGTGAAATCAATCAGACGATTGCCATCAACATCCGTGATCTCGCTTCCGGAAGCCGTAGCAGCATACACCGCTGAACCCGACGAGATACACCGAGGCACAAATTCTTGGCGACGCTGATCGATTTGCCTCGATTTCGAACCCGGAATGCGCAGCAGGTTTCTAGCCTTAGCGTTCATGATGTGGCCTCCTCACCAACTTGAGTCTGTCCATGCGGATAGGACAGTAATTTAAGCATTATGCATAATATATCGATCAGTGCAAAACGCAACTCAGAAGGGTACTACGAAGGAGATGCAGGCCAACGGCCCTGCAAATCCAGTCTTGTACACGAAAGTCTCCTCGTTTCATTTGCTCGCGTCGCATGGCCATATCAACGTCATCCATCGAACTGTTTGTCATCACCACCTCCTTTTCGTGCCCAGGGCAAAGAAAAAAGACCACAGAAGAATCTGCAGTCTTCGTGCTCTGCCCAACGGTCAAGGTTCAGCGATTGGCTATTCAGTGGGCAGAGCTAGGTCATGAATCGCATACCGAGGACGGCGGAACCACTCAGCAAGCTTCGCAGTGCTATCGGTGTGCGCATCGTTAGGTGAGAGGCTAGAAGTGAAGGGTGGGATTGCAAAGGAAATGGGGAGCCAATTCGAGGATCCTGTTTCATTCAATGTTCGAGAGAACAGTCGGTGAAGACTTCCAAGCTAGCATCTCGTCTGCACCGGCTCGGAGCAAGATCCAACTCGGGATGCGATAGTCCTTCCGCTTACACAGTTTCCATTCGACAAGAGGCAACATAGCAAGATGAAGATTCGCTAGAATTGACATGCCACGATGCTCATGGCGAATTACCCGGATCTCATCATCTATGGGTAGTAAATGTTCGAGATGTCGTTTGCCACCATCTGCCGAACTTGTTGCATCCTGATAGAAGAGGTCTTTTGAAGCTTCCGCGCCCATCTTGTGATGCTCTCTTTGTCATCTTCGCTGAGCAATTCCGGAAGCCAGTGTGGTTCCGCACAAGGTTTCGAGGCTTGCTCTAGTGTGTCTCATTCCGCAGTAGTGTTTACAGGTGGAGAACGGAAGTAAGGAGAAAAGAGAGAGCCACCGAAACTGTACTCTCAGGGATCCAGCAAGAAACCTGGGAGG
>JANQGM010000028.1 GCA_028277345.1 Candidatus Bipolaricaulota bacterium
CCAGACCACAGCAGATACCGCGATATTGGCATGGTACATCCAGGCATGAATGATCGCAGGTCTTTCTCTCTTCGCGAGTCGCAGAAGTTGGATAAGGCGAGCCGGATTCCGTCCCAACCGCAATGCCTCGACATGAGCGCCACAGCGCCGGAGCTCGTTCGCCAAAACTCCCTCATCCGTAAGTGAGATTACTGTATGTTGAATACGCGTCGAATCCGTTCCCTGAATCAATTTCAGCAACATGGTTTCAGCTCCACCACGCCCCAATCCCGTGATCACATGGAGAATCCTCAGCCGCTCACTCGGCATTGAGATCACATTCCACACGGGACTCCTCAAGGACATTGCGAGCCCGGATTTCCCATGTGTAGTGAGCGGCGGCATCAGAGCGCGCGTTTCGTCCGAGCGTATGGCGGAGAGATGCATCCTCGCTGAGCATCTCGATGGCGTCCTTCCAGCCCTCGAAATGATCGGGCGGAACCAGCCACGCTGTGCGGCCATGCTCCAAGACCTCTTCCAATGAGGGAAGCCGCGAACAGACGATCGCCTTGCCAGAGGCCATGCTTTCGAAGAGCTTGAGAGGAGACATCCAGCGACTGGTATCCCCTCGTCCCCCGGACACCGCAACCTTCTTCTGATAAGGAAGCAAAAGAATGTCGCATTGCGCACGATAGGCATCCACCGCATGTGGCTCAACAAAGCCGTGCCAGATGAGATTTCTCAAGTCACTGTGAGACTGCCATCGAGCAATGTCTTCATCCGTTCCACCAATGACATGAAAATCGCAAGCCGGAAGCGCACGAGCGAGGTCGATCAGCACATCGATCCCTCGTCCAGGATAGAGGTGCCCAATGTAAGCGACCTGTATCGCATCCACTCTTCCGGGCCATTCGGGAATCGGCCGCACGGGCAGTGCATCCGGCGCATCTGTGGCATCGTGGGCGACAAGAAGGTCTCGGCTCTCCAAAAAGTCAAATCGCTTGAGGTATTCGTTCTTCAGCTGCTGCGAAATGACAACGCCCTTCTGAAGCCAACGGCTTCGAAGGAGTCGGGCCTCGCCCCAGGCACGCATCCGTGATGCGGGGACATCATGCGCTTCGAAGATGAAGCGACGCCTTAGAATCATGGCCGGAAACAATCCATACAGGGATCGTCCGTAGACGAGGGTTCGGCGATTCGCCTTCCGAATCTGGTGAAAGCACCAGACCGTATACCGAAGTCTCCCCCAGATGGACCAAGTCACGTTCTTGCGGTCCACGACAACGCGTGTCTCGCGGATTCCATAAAACGAAGCGAAGTCTTGAGAGTATGCTCCTCGCCGTGCCAGCAGGTGAACCGAATGACCGTTGGCCGCGAACGCCTCGCACATCTTCATGACCTGGATGCTATTGGCCGTACGCGAGGGGATTTGAGAATGAGAGCAGTAAATCAGCTGCATGTCCCCCTCATCTCGTTTCACGCGACATCAGCTCCCCATTCAATCGTGCAACAAGACCTCGAGCCCTAGAAGATCTCTCGCGGGTCTGGTCTCCTCCAGAAACTCGGATCGTTCCACGGCATTCCATGATTCTACGCTTCGGTGTTCCGGACCTTTGCCGGGACGAATGCCTCGAATCCTTTCGAAAAGGGATTCAGATATCGGGCCCGTTCCTCCGACAAAGGCGTGTAGCTCACGGTATTTCGAGTAATCGATCTCCTCAGTTCTCACCCGAAGCGTGCTCTCAGGCGGAAACTGAGAGAGTTGCTCCAGGATCTTGAGCTGAACAGCATTCCACGTCCACGCGATCTTCCCGATCCGTGTGAGTTCGGCCCAACGCTCATACGATTCGCCGTAGGGAATCAGACGTCCAAACGAACGATTCGTCGTCATCGTCGATTGGAGCCCAATCGGAAGTCGATGATCCTGTCTCTCGATGGAATCCGCATACCAGCCCTTCACATAGTGCGAATTGATCACCTTCTCCGGGTTCCGAACGAGATAGATAAAACGCGCCTGAAACTCATCAGAAAGCTCTCGAAGGCTTAGACCAAGATAAGGATTGGATTCAAAGTAGATCTGACCCTTCTCAGCCGCGCGCTCCACGCGAGCCACCCTCTCTTTCAGGAATCCGCCAGAATCGATAGAAAGGCCGTTCCATCTACAGTACTGCTCGAAGCTATCCGCGTCCGCATTCACGATGTGGTACGAAGCGATCCCGGGATCCTCTTCCATGACCCTCTGCAGAAAATGCGTTCCGCTTCGCCCACACCCAATAGCGAAGGTAACTGACATCTCCGCATGATGGACGCTGTCCTGCTTCTGTTTTCGGCCCGGGCGAGTGCGCCAGCGCAGTATAAGCTCCTGAATTCGCCTAGTGATTCTGAATCGTGCCCGCACGCTTCCCCCTTTGCTTCGCCCATTGTAGAGCGAGGCCACTCACAGATCGAAGGGGGATCGTCCGCCCCAATCCGACGAACTTCCGTTCTGCATCACCCGAAATCGCAGGTCGGAATGCACGAGATAACAAGAATCCCCGATAGCCTCTCGACAAAAGCAGCCCGAGCGAGTCTCGGTTATAGGAGTCGGGCCCGCCGAATGGAAAGGAAAACAGCTGACTCCGTCCTAGATGGAGCTCATTCAAGTACTCCTCGGCCCTCTCGATCTCATCGGCCTGCTCGGAATCTGACAGCGTCGATAGCATCAGATGGCGATGCCCATGATTCCCCACCTGAAGGACATCCGAACGCAAGGTCTTCAAGAACGAAAGCTCCATGTATCGTCGAGTCGAAAGCGTGGCTGGGTCCAATTGCTCGTGTCGCCAAAACCGTTCCAATAGCTGCAACACGGTCTTACTTCCCACAACCTCAGGGTTTTTGGATTGCCTTACGAACGCAGTCGGCGTCATGGCCCGAAACTCAGTGACGAGAGGCGAAGCGAACGCCAGAAAGCGCTCGACAAGGTCTTGCTCTCCCAACACGCGGATCTGATCTCTCCACATCAACTCAGAGTCAAAAACACAGGTCGTCAAGAATACGGTCGCAGGAATACTCAGGCGTTCGAGCAACGGAAGGGCAACGGAACGGACAGAGTCCAAACCATCATCGAAGGTAACCGCGGCTAAGTCTCTCCCGCTTTCCCCGTGCTGCAAGCGGGAAGCGATCTCATCAACGGAGACGATCTTCCGACATCGACTCACCAGGGTCAGCTGACGCTCAAATGCAGAGAACGGGATGCCATCCCCCGTGGGATCCGACCGAGAGGCACTCGCTGGTGGCTGTAGCTCGTGATAGAGAAGAATAAGAGGATCTGGATTCGTCAGGTGGTTTAAAAACCTCGCCCACAATGGTCTATGGTTCTCCGCGGTCCCACTCCTCGTTCTTTCGTCACCTCGGCGTTCGCGAATCATGTCGGCATCCCGGGGTATAGCCGCCGCTGCCGCCGCTGTCTTCGCCGACGGTCGAGATCAACTTTGATTCGGTTGAGGGAAGGACAGTCGTGACGACGTTGCAACTCCCGTTGATAGCCATACGTGTCCATGAAGCTCGAACATGTCGTTTCGACAACTCGAATCGCGGCGTTCGACAGGACACCGTCTTTCCACTGTCCGATGAGAGCGGGATTCAGCGGCCCCTGCGTGTTGCCGTGAATACCTTGCGTTTGATGGAGCAATTGTGCCCCACCTTCGTTGGATTTGTAGAACTCAAGCATCTGAGCGTTGTAGCTCAATCCGAGGAACTGGCACAGCGATGTCGCGGTCGACTCAGGGTGCAGCAAGAGATCCTCGTAGCGCAAGACGTGCACATCGTTGGGATAGAGCGTGACGGCCCGTGCAATATGGTACCCCCGGCGCGCTGGGAACGCGCAGGCTCTCCAGAGGGAACCGGCCTCCAGGTTTTTCATGATGGAACGCACGCAATCGCGTGGATCTCGCACGATGAAGACGAACTTCGCCTCCCGGAACAACGCCTTCATATGGGGTGCGAATCCTTCTGCATAGGTTCCCTTTTTGTTCCCAACGACGTCATGGATGTCGCCTTTTGCGTCGTTCTCGCGAAACTCAAAGAGCCGATTCAGCAAAGATGCAAACGTCGTGGACGACTTGGTTGCCAGCGATTCTCGGAACCGTGACCGCGAAAAGCCGGGCCAGTCAGCGAGCTTGTCGTCATCATCGATGCAGCGTAACGCCGATTCCAATTGAAGATCCGTTAGAACTCCCCGCAATGGAATCCCTCGCCAAAGCATGGCATCAATGCAACGTGTCTCCGGCGTAATGTGAATGCCCGGATGCGCTGACAGAATCAGCCGTAGCAACGTTGTGCCGGATCGAGGGGGACCTGAGACAAAGAGATGCTGCTTCATGGCCGTGCTCCGTTCTTCTTCCTATCTTGCTCTGAACCGGAAGACCGTCCCTTCAGAAGAAGCTTGAGTTGACCAAGAAACCACATCCCGGATTCCCCAAGCAGCTGTCTCGGCCACACGCTCACCACGACAAGTGTGCCAGTGCCGAGGACGAGGACGCCCACGGATAATACGGCAAGCTCATGCCACCCCAAGCCCAGCCCAACCTGCCGAATGGCTCCGGAGATCGGAAAGAGGGCCAACGCCCAAACGATCCCACGGGCGTGCAACCGAACGACATCCCAAAAACGGAGGCCGGTATTCGCTGCCGCGAGATGAAGCTGCAGGATGTAGTGCGCGGCAAGGGCACCAAAAACAGCGTACGCGACCCCTCGGATCCCATGAGGAGCCGCCACCACGGCGCCCCCTACAACAAGTGAAGCGTATATCCACTGACGCCATGCCAATCCGTAGACCGTTCCTACCGCTTTTGAGAGACTCACTGAGATTTTGGCCGTCGCTCGAAAGAACAACCCCAGCGACAACACACGTACGACAGGAATCGCTTGAATCCATTGGTCCCCAAGCAAAATGCGAACCAGTTCATTTGAGAATTGGAACAACAGCACAGAGGAGGGGAGAAGCAACAGCGTCATGAGTTGGATTGAGCGGGCATAGGCTTGGCGAAGGGCGTCGGTTTCGCCGACGATCTTGGAAAGAGCGGGGAAAAGTACGCGGTGAATCGCCTGTCCCACCAAGGTCGCTGGGCTCACAACGATCTGATAGGCTCGCCCATAAACACCCAGCGCATCCGCGCCCAACATTCTTCCGACAACTGCGTTATCCCCTTGGAGGGCCACATGATTCGCGATACGGTTCATTGTGAAGCCCCCCCCAAAACGAAGCAGTTCTCGAAGGGAATCTAAGTCAAACACAAATCGAATCGAGTGACGTTTCGCCAACGTATAGAGGACGGCGCGCAGCAGTGTCTCTGTCAGTTGTCCGACAACCAGCGCCCACGCGCCAGCACCTCGGAACGCCAGCAGCAAGGCGGGGATACCGTACCCAAGCACATAGCAAATCGTGTTCAGGGCAGCGATCTTCCGAAATCGGAAATCACGTAATAGCAGGGATTCTGCGATGACGGTCAGGCTGCGTAACGGGAAAACAATGGCAAGAACCCGAAGGATGCTCGTGAGTTCGGGTAGCCGAAAGAAGGCGGAAACCCAAGGAGCCAATAGAATGAGCAGGATGGCCAACAACAAACCCAGGGCGGTGGAAATGAAGAAGGCTTGCCCGACCATGCCAGGCTGAAGGTCCTGCTTTCGTACCAATGCGGGTCCAACGCCCATCTCCGAAAAGAAATCAGAGAACCGAATCACGATCAACGCTGCTCCAACAAGCCCGAAGTCACTAGGATTGAGAAGCCGTGCCAGGGCGGCGAGCACGCCGATTTGAACCACAAATCGAAAGGCATTCCCCCCAAATGTCCACAGGATGCCACGTAGTGTCCGTTCACCTAAGCTTGTATTCGTCATGATCGTTGGAGAAGCATCAGTCCGCTTGGAGCTGCTGCCGCACTCCTACGATAACCGAGCATACCGGGTCCATGCTAGGACAGGCGTGTTGTGATTGAACGGCGCCGTCGATTCAGCGAAGAACGAAGAGCTTCAACGGCCGACTCCGGTACGAATGTCCGTCGACATCCGACACGTCCACCACGCAGAAGTAGACGCCATTGGCGAGATCCTGGCCAGACGCGTCACGAAGATCCCACGCGATCAGATTGATGCCGTCCGTCTCGAGCTCAGCAACCATCCGACCGGTTAGATCAAAGATCCTCGCTCGCAGCCGCTGTACCTCAACCCCGGTCACAGCAATCACCGCTTCGTCGTCCCGCACAGGATTGGGACGGACCTGGTATTGGACCTCTTCATTTCCCAGAGGTTGAGGCTGCTCTATGCGTTGTGGAGATGCCGCCGGTAATGAGAATTGGCCCGCACCCAACGCCACCCGGTGAATCCGCACCTCGTCAATCTCTCCCCGAAACTCCAGACTCGATCCGCCAACATCCCCTCGTGCTCCAATGTACAGGTCACACAGCCCACTCGTGATCGGCGCAATCGCTCCACTCGCATCCAACGCCCCGTCGATGTACACATACGCC
>JANQGM010000012.1 GCA_028277345.1 Candidatus Bipolaricaulota bacterium
TAGATGGCTGGGGATAACTCGACGCCCCACGGCATCTCCGGTTCGCCCAAAGAGAGGGGAATGCCGCGTTCCGTCATCAGGTTGCGAAGATCGTCATCGATCTTTGGGCAATGGGGCGACAAATAGTAGTAGCCGCCCCCCAAGCCGGCATTGTGCAAGGAATAGGTGAACGTCGGCCGAAGGCCGGTGATGACGTTCATGAGTGCGCTGGTTTCGGGAATAGGGCGGAGGAACGCGTAGTTCTTGTAAACGACGGGAAATGTCCATTCCGCTTGATCGAAGCTGGTGGGGCGATAGAACTGGGAGGCATAGTGGGTGATGGTAAACGGCCCCTTGAACCAGCCTTCATTAAGGCGGGTACTGTCCGGATCGATGCACTTGATGAGGTTCCAGGTGAATCGCGTTCCCCGCAGGACGGCATCCGTGACCAGCTGCTGAGACAGTGCCTCCAGGGTCATGGCACCGATGGGCTCGTTCGGATGAGGGCACGCGAAGAAGAGAAGTTGCTCGTCGCCGTGTCCGATGCGGAGCATCTCAATCGTCTCGCCATCGGTCGACGTCCCAACGGGAGTGATCTGGACGAGGTCGGGATACTGCTCGGCCAGCGCTTTCGAGGACGCCTTCAGCTCATCGACGGTGTAGAACTGGGTGTAGTCTGGGACTCGGGACAGCGCATCTTGGATCATCGATTGCTCCTTTTCGATCCACATCGATTGTAGGATGAGGTTCCATATCCTAGCACGGCATCCTTTCCCTCTCCAGTCGCGCGCTGCGAAATCAATTCTCCAGAATGTGGTGGCTACCACAAGGAGGTGCGCCTAAATCCGTTTAATAAAGCATGTTATAACGAGCGAATCAGCGAGTGTGCGAGTTATGAACAGGACTTGGCAGCGCGGCGAAGGTGTTGTATTCTGTCGCGGGTCGCTATCGGATTGTAGGATGTCGTTTCGCATACTGGCACCATTCCTTCACGTTCGATGGTGAGCGAATTCTACAGGTAGGAGGCAGACAATGGTAAACCGATGGAAGCGTCAAGCGATTTGGATAGCGGTCGTGCTCTTCCTTTTGTCCGTCGCCCTTGTGGCGAGCGGAGAGCAGATCCTCGTTCTCTCGGCAAAGGATCTCGAAAGCTACAATCCGTTCCAGTTGCTAGGACGTAACGATGACGTTCATGTGGCCACTCAAATCTGGGATACGCTGGTATTTTCCAATAAAGATGATTTCTCAGCGCAACGGGAACTCGCCATGAGTTGGGAGACTCCGGATGCCTTTACATGGGTCATCCACCTACGCCCGGGCGTGATGTATCAAGATGGGAACGAGGTTTTTCCTGAGGGACAGAGCAGGGAAGTCGTGGCGGACGATGTGATCGCTTCGGTCAATTACGCGATGAAGTACGCCTCGAACTTGAACCTTGGCTCGATCGTATCCCTGGAAGCGCTGGATAAGTACACGATTGAGGTCAAGACCGACACGCCTCAACCGTTGCTTTTGACAAGCATTCACCGATTAGGCGACGTGCTGATCGTACCGCCGGAAGCGGTGACAGAGACGGACACCGGCATTTCGGTGCTGCCGGTGGGGTCGGGACCATTCGAACTCCAGTCCTTCGTCCCCGGCGAAGAAGCGATCGCGACGCGAAACGAAGACTACTGGCTCCCCGTCCTTCTGGATGAGGTGCGATTCGTGGTGATCCCGGACGCATCGGCTTCGGTCATTGCTCTGGAAGCCGGACAGATCGATGTTCTCGTGTACGGTCCGGCTGACGAAGGTCCGCGCCTGATCGACGAGGGCTATCAGCTGTCGCGGCGGGGAGGCTCGTATCGAGGCGTCGGCCTCAACGTGTCGAAGCCGCCCTTCGACGACATCCGCGTGCGTGAGGGCGTGTCCATGGTGCTCGACATCGATTCGGCGTGGCAGGCTGTCATTCCCGCAGGTTTCGGCGAGCGGGCTTATGGACAGGTTCCGCCGTGGGTGCCGATGGGCTACGATCCCGAAGGTCTGAAGGATCTCGACGCGTTTGATATCGCCGGAGGCGTCGCCCTGCTAAACGAGGCAGGCTGGACGGACTCGGATGGTGACGGCTGGCTGGACAAGGACGGCGAGACGTTCGCGATTGAACTGAAGTGCTTCTCGGGCGCTCAGGTTCGCGTGATGACCATCCTGGCGACACAGCTACAAGCCGTTGGCATCGAAGCCACCGTGCTACAGCAGGATGTCGGCGTTTGGGTCGACGACCTGCTCGGCGGCAACACGACGGCCTTTTTCGACTTCAGCTATGCGGGGGACACAGGCCTCTATTCGATGTTCCACAGCACGGCGATCGGGAACAGCAATACGCATTATTACAGCAACTCCGAGGTCGATCGGTTGCTCGATCAGGCGCTTGAGACCATCGACTTCGCTGAGCGAAGCGAACTCTGGAAAGCCGCACAGCGCCTCATCATTCAGGATCGGGCCATCATCCCCATGTACTTCGAATGGACCACCACCTACGTGGCGCCCTACGTGAAGAACTGGGTGACGGCCTGGGGCGGAGGCCTTCAGCTGGTGAGCGTTGAAAACAGCGTTTACCTGGACAAGTAAGATCGTTTGATGGAACTCGGAAGGGCGGCTGGCTCAGCCGCCCTTCTGGTATGATGCTGAAAGAACGGGCGTGAGGGGCCGACATGCTTAGCTATATCACCCGAAGGTTGCTGATCTCGATCCCCGTGCTGCTTGGCATCACCTTCATCACCTTTGCCGTACTCAGCCTGACGCCCGGCGATCCGATCCGCATGATGCTGGCCACGGAGAAAATCACGCCGGAGGTCGCAGACACGCTGACCTCCTATTACGGGCTGGACCGGCCGTGGTATGTTCAGTACGGTCGGTATCTCGGCAACCTCCTCCGAGGAGATCTCGGGGTGTCCATCACCAGTCGGACGAGCATCGCAGAGAGCATCGCCCAGCGGCTGCCGAACACGATTCTTCTGGCAATGTCCAGTATGCTGCTGGCATTGCTCATTGCGGTTCCTGTCGGAATTATCAGCGCAACGCGGCGCAACTCGCTCGTCGATTACACCGCGCTGACCGCGGCAATGGTGGGAGTATCCATGCCGAGCTATTGGTTGGGACTGCTCTTGTTGCTGCAGTTCGGGTTGCGTTGGAAGCTGCTTCCGATTTGGGGAATCGGCCATCTCAGCGATGGCCTTTGGGACTTCATCAGCCACTTGATCTTGCCCTCAGTGACCCTGGGAACGGGCTTGGCCGCCCTGCTGACGCGGCTGACGCGAGCCAGCATCCTGGAGGTTCTTTCGCAAGATTTTGTGCGAACGGCGCGCGCCAAGGGGCTGCGAGAACGCGTCGTGCTCTACAAGCACGCCCTGCGTAGCGCGCTGATTCCCGTCATCACGACGGCGGGGCTTCAATTGGGCTACCTATTGGGAGGCGCGGTCATTGTCGAGAGCATCTTCTCCTGGCCGGGATTGGGGCGGCTCACGATTCAGGCCATCCAGAAGCGCGACCTGCCCGTGATTCAAACGTCGACGCTCATCTTCGCAGTCGCGTTCGTCATGGTCACGTTGCTGGTGGATGTACTTTACGTATTCATCGATCCGAGGATTCGATATGACTGACCGCCAACCGCGCGTACGCGCTATCGAAGATGACGCAAATGATGTTCGAAGGATCAGTCAGCGCAAGCGGGCCATACGCGCCTTCTTCAAGAACCGGCTGGCCGTGATCGGATTGCTGTTGCTACTCGGGTTTGTCATTTGCGCGGTTTTCGCCGAGCAAATCGCTCCGTACGATCCGCTTGAGATGGACTTCCAATCTGCATATCTGAAACCGGGAGAGCGTGGACACGTGCTTGGGACGGACAATTTCGGACGCGACATCCTCTCGCGTTTGATCCATGGCTCGCGAATCTCGCTGACCGTTGGGTTGGTCGTTGTAACGATCGCCGCTGCCTTGGGGTCGATTCTCGGATTGCTGTCGGGGTACTACGGAGGCGTGGTCGATACCCTGGTGATGCGGCTGGTTGAAGTGCTGGCCTCCTTCCCGTTTCTCATCTTGGCGGTGGCCGTGATGACGGTGTTGGGACCGAGCATCTACAACGTGATGTTGGTGCTGGGTATCGTGAATTGGCCGATCTACGCGCGACTCGTTCGCTCTCAGGTGCTGACGTTACGTGAAACACCGTTCGTCGAGGCAGCACGGGCCATCGGCGGCAACAACGCGCGAATCATGTTCATTCATATCTTGCCCAACTGCACGTCTTCGCTGATCGTGACCGCGGCCATGAGCATGGCGGGGGCCATTCTCGCTACGGCTGCGCTCGGATTCCTGGGCCTTGGAGTGCAGCCGCCGACGCCGGAATGGGGAATGATGCTCAACGAGGGTAAGGACTTCCTGAGGCGGGCTCCCCACATGATCACCATCCCCGGGGTCGCCATCATGCTCGTGGTTCTCAGCCTCAACTTCATCGGGGACGGCCTTCGAGATGCCCTGGACCCCCATATGCGCGTCTAGATCCCGCTTTTTCGGGAAGCGCTTCAGCAATTAGCTAGAGGTGCCGATCGAGCCGGGATGTCATTTCGATCTTTCGGCTCGAAGAACGACGAGCGGGGAGAAGAGAAAGGCGCCTCCCGAGAACAGCAGCAGGGCAATTCCGATGCCGTAGCGGTCGGCCAGCCCTCCGAGCAATGGGGCCAGTCCCGCCAACAGAAGCGTTCGCAGCTGAACCTCCATGGACAAGCCAGAAGCCATCGCTCCATGCTGAATGCGATCGGCGAGATACCCGACCAGCATCGGTCGGCGGAGATTCTGAAGCATATAGATGATTAGAAAGGCAAGTATGGCGACTCCGTCTACTCGAAGGTGAACGGCGATGCCTGAGACGGCGAAAAGCCCGACCCCGAGTAGAAAGGTCAGGTTGATTCCCCGCTCAAGATGCTTCAAGCGACTCTGGACGTGCCCCGCCCGCGAACTCGCCCAGCTTGTCGCCAAGAAGATGGCGAAATAGGTGATGCCCACCAACAGCGCCGTTCGTTGATCCCCGCGAAGTGAGAGAAAAAGCGGGAGGGCTAGGGCCTGTGCCTGCACGATGGGCTGAAGGTAATCCTTTGATGCCTTGAACAGGGCATCGAATCCGGCGCTGGACGCGAGCCCGCGAATCGTGCATGAATCACGCAACATGGCTCCCAGACTGCGAAGCGTCGCCGCGAAGCGTGAGTGAATGAGCGACCATCCCATCGCACCGGAGAGGTGGACGCCGTCGAGCGACTTGGGGTAGGAGGCGAGCAGCAGGAGATTGAGGAGGGTGGGGACGATGGACGCAAGAAACACGATACGAAAGCTGCCGGTCCAAAAAACAAGGCCAGCGGCAATGAGTGAGGCAATGGCCGATCCCAATTGCGACGCCGCCCGCGTTTTTCCGTAGTAGGTGACCTTGCGGTCTTCGCAATCACAGAGGCGGAGATGCTCCAGGATCATCGCCTTATGCGTGCCCGATCGGAACGTTTCTCCAACGGCGAATGCCAGCATGGCGAGGACAAAGACCCCATAGGCGCTTCCCAGGTAGAACAGGAGAAAGGCCAGCAGGTAAAAGGAAAAGCCGACCAACATGGCCCGGCGGCGCCCGAAGATATCGGCCAAGACACCGGACGGGATTTCCAAGAGATTGGTGGCGATTTCGCGGATGGAGATCAAAGAGCCAATGGCGAGGAAACTGAGGCCGGCCTCGCGCAAGAAGAGAAGAAGAAAGGGATCGAAGAAGCGAAGATTCTT
Organism: Candidatus Bipolaricaulota bacterium; assembly: GCA_028277345.1. Classification (GTDB taxonomy): domain Bacteria; phylum Bipolaricaulota; class Bipolaricaulia; order UBA7950; family UBA9294; genus SPBW01. The sequence goes on from JANQGM010000012.1 coordinate 5,770, forward strand.
CAGGAAGCCGTAGGCGCGAAACTTCCAGAACTGCAAATCATATCGCCATGCTTTCCCCGCGCTGTCTCGCATCGAACCCTCCCTGCCGGATGCTCTCAGCCTCCGTGAATGACCCCCAGTTTACTGATCCTCCGCCGCATTGAGCGAATGTGAGATGCATGACATTCGTCCTTGTAGCGGGCTGAATCCATCGTTATACTCCCGCGTTGTTGGTAGTACTGCAGTCGCTTTTCGGGAGTCAGTTACTGAAGTCCTTGAGTGACCTGCTCAACTAAAGCTTCCAGCATGAAGGAGAGGTTCGGATGTCCGAACGATTGACCGGAACCGTTAAATGGTTCAATGACGACAAAGGCTTTGGTTTCATCGAACGCGAAGGTGGGGAAGATGTTTTCGTTCATTTTTCATCGATTCGTGGCGATGGCTACAAGACCCTAAACGAAGGCCAAAAAGTCGAGTTCACGCTCGGTCAGGGGCAGAAAGGCCCACAGGCTCTGGATGTGACTGTCACTTTCTAAGAACACTCAGCATCTGAACTTTTAACGCGGCGTGCTTCAGTGCACGCCGCGTTTTTCGTTGGAGGGAGGTCAAAGAGGGAGCTTAATGGCCTCCGTGGCTGGCTCGGGCATTCGTTCCAGGAGCAACTCGTCGTCAACCACGTGACGGCGCGCAAACAGATCGACAAGATCTTCGACGCTCGCACGCTGCTTCTCGTGTCCTTGCACTTCGTGGATAATCTCGCCCTTGTGCATCATGATCAAACGGTTACCCACGGCAATGGCTTGCTCCATATTGTGAGTCACCATCAACGTCGTAAGCCCTGCCTCGCAGACGAAGGATTCCGTCAATCGAACGATCATAGCGGCATTGGCCGGATCGAGCGCTGCGGTATGTTCATCGAGCAGAAGAAGCTTCGGCTCCACGAGTGTAGCCATAAGAACGGCGAGTGCCTGGCGTTCTCCGCCGGACAACAGGGAAACGGGAGCATTGAGGCGTGACTCCAATCCGATCTCCAGGGCCGCCAGCTGATCGCGAAAGCGCGTGCGTAGTTTCCTCGGAAGCGCTGGCCGGAGGCCTCGGCCGACACGTTTGATCGCCAAGGCGAGATTCTCGGCGACGCTCATCTCCGGGGCCGTGCCAGCCAGTGGATCCTGAACAATGCGTCCGATCATGCGCGCTCGCCTGTACGCAGGCATACTCGTGACATCGACATCGTCAATGAGCACACACCCCGTGGTTGGGAGCACGGTCCCCGCGATTAGGTTGAGGAGCGTGCTCTTGCCCGCTCCATTGGAGCCGATGATGGTGAGAAAATCGCTTTCCACGAGAAAAAGATCGAGGTTGCGAAGGGCAAGAACTCGGTCGGCTCCTGCGTGAAACGTTTTGGAGATGCGTTCCAGGTTTAGCATGACTGCACTCTCCTCAGGCGGCGTTCCCTAACATAGGGAACGACCAGCGCGATGATGACGAGCAGCGACGTGATGAGCTTGAGGTCCGATGCTTGAAAGCCGACCACATAGCCATAACGCAAGGCGAGGCTCACGGCCACTCGATAGATCAATGAGCCCAGCAACACCGACAACGTCATCAACCCCACGCGATGGGATCGGATGAGCGTTCCGCCGATGATGACAGCGGCAAGACCGGTGACGATGGTGCCAATTCCCATGCCGACATCGGCAAACCCGCTGTATTGAGCGACCAGGGCGCCTGACAGCGCCACCAGGCCGTTGGATAGCGCGAGGCCGAGAAGCTTCATGGTGTTTACGCTGACACCCTGGGCGGTGATCATCCTCTCGCTATCTCCGGTGGCTCGAAGCGCGAAGCCAATCTCGGTTTTGAGGAAGTAGTCCAGGCCGACCTTGATCGCCACCGTGAGCAGCCCAATAAAGACGAGGACTGCCAGGCTGCCCAGCGGCGACCAAGTGGAGGCAACAAGACGCGTGGCCGTTGACGCTCGGAGGAGCGATAGATTTGGACGTCCCATGATCCGGAGGTTGATGGAATAGAGCATGATCATGGTCAGTACGCCGGCCAGTAGATTCGTTATTCCCAAACGTGTATTGAGTAAACCAGTGATGAGACCTGCTCCGCACCCCGCCGCGAAGGCGACCAAGAGAACGGTAAAGGGATCCATGCCGGTTCGTACCAGGAGTAGGGAGGCGATGGCCGCCCCAGTCACGAAGCTGCCATCCACAGTGAGGTCTGGAAACTTCAGGACTCGATAGGTGAGAAAAACCCCTAGAGCCGCAATCCCGTATGCGAGTCCTTGTTCAGCTGCGTGTATGAGTAGGCTAACCATCGCTCCTTCTCCCTTCTTGGCTTATTTGCTGAAAATCACGCCGCCATACAAGATTGCGGCTGCCTGTTCGATGATGGAAACCGGAAACTCCAATCCGATTACGGCGGCCTGGTCGAGATTCAGTTGAATCTCCGCCTTGGGCTGGAACGTCACCGGAATCTCGTTGGGATTCACGCCGGAAAGCACTTGGAGCACCACCCCCCCGGAGGTGAGGCCATGCTCGTAGTAGTTGAATCCTGCTGTCAGCGTCGCTGAAGCGATGCTCGTGGGATCCGCCATCAAGAACGGAACCTTGGCCTCTTCCGAAGCGGCGAGCACAGAATCGATCGCTGAAACGACGGTGTTATCGGTCGTCACGTAATAGGCATCGACGCGTCCGATCAACGACTGAGCGGCAAGCGGCACATTGGCTGTCGAATCCGCTGTGGCGGTGATGATCTCGAGGCCCAATCCGGGAGCCGCTGCCAGCGCCATGTCGGTGAGGAGGACGGAGTTCGCCTCACCCGGGTTGTAAACGATGCCAACCCGGGTGATATCCGGCGAGAGGTCCTGCAACAAAAGGAGGTGAGCGGCAACGGGAATCATGTCCGATACGCCGGTGACGTTTTCATTACCCGACGGATCGGTTGCACTGAGAATGAGCTCAGCGCTGACGGGATCGGTCACAGCGGCGTAAATAACGGGCACATCTGTGCCACGAAACACCTCAACAGCGGCCTGCGCGGTTGGCGTGGCAATGGCGACAACGAGGTCGACGCCTTGGGCTTGGAAGTTCTGTGCAATGGAGATGGCAACGCCGAAATCGCCCTGAGCGCTGGCGAGGAGGTATTCGACATCGACATCTCGCTCATATCCGGCGGCGGTGAGCGCATCGATGACGCCTTGCTCGACGGCATCGAGCGCCGGGTGTTCGACAATCTTGCTTATGCCGATCTTTAGGGGAGCGGCCCCGACGGATAGGGTGAGTCCAAGAATCAGAAGTCCGAGGGCTACGATCACTGAGTAACGTTTCACTTTTTCTCCTTAGGATGTATCCTTGCAGCATCCGCAAGGACAGTGTGCGATTTGCTCGCAAATCGTTTCGCTGCACCCGCTCGTTGGGTCGAGACCCCACGTCCTGCCCGCGAGCGGGTTCCTATTCCTGCGTTCTTTCCGATACCCAACCTCCTTGCCAAAAGAAAAAGACCGCGGAAATTCCGCAGTCTTCTCGCCTAACCCTTCGTTTGGGGTCTATCTGCTACGCAAACGAAGCGTTAGGCTCGTGTCCAATACCAAAAGAAGCCGAAGCCGGTCGCACTGCACATGCTCATTCCGTGGCTTCTCGCTTCATTCATCTTGCGGGCACTATATAAGAGATCCTAGCTGAATGTCAAGCCCCTAGCCGTGAACTTTAGTTCCAAATAGCAAATCAAGACTCGTGAGGAGTTGCGCGCTGCCATCGAGAATCGGGGCAGCCATATAACAGACTCTATCAGAATGTCAAGAGTCACTCTGTGAAACCTAGTTCCAAATGGAAGATCGGAGTTCATGATGCGCTGCGCGCTGCCAGTGTCTCCCTCGCGCAGCCATATAGGAAGCCTCTTGGATACTGCCAAGCTCCCTGAATGAGAACCGCGTTCGAGATAGGGAAGAATAGTCAGTCTTGCTGATTGCGCGCTGCCAGCGTCTCCCTCGCGCAGCCATATAGGAAGCCTCTTGGATACTGCCAAGCTCCCTGAATGAAAACCGCGTTCGAGATAGGGAAGAATAGTCAGTCTTGCTGATTGCGAGCTGCCATCGAGAATCGGGGCAGCCATAGAAGGATTCCTGTGGCTTGTCAATACCTGAACGCTAGGACGTAGTTCCGAATGGTGGATCGGAGTTTGAGATATGATGCACGCGGCAGCCTATTCCGGAGCCGCCATCCGAGAGATCCTAGCTGAATGTCAAGGCCTGGGCGCTCAATTCCAGCCCCAAACAGGGATGTGCGAGGACGTTGATTGTGAGGCGACAGAGACGCCATGGGTTAAGCCAGTGCCGCAACGAGCACCAACTCCTCGGCGGTATCGGTATAGGGATGTCCGAGGAAATCGGCGTGCAGGCTCTCGACGTTCAATCCGACTTGGCACAGCAACTCACTGACGTGATCGGGCTGAAGGCACGCCATCTGCAAGGAATCCGTCATCGAACGTTCAACGGCGTCGCCTGATGGCGACAGCGTCTCGTATCGAATGTGAACGGTCACAACGGCACGGCACGAAGCGTAGGACCACGCATAGGCGACGCGGATGCGCTGAGCAGAGTTGGGATGGACGGCTTCCCCAGCGACCTCGAAATCGCTTGCGCCATCCGTGGGAAGTGAGTCGAGCCAATCAGTAGCGTAGGATTCCAGATGCAGTACCGCACGGCCGCTGGGAGCCAAATGCTCGGCCATCCGACCGAGGCAGGTTAGCTGATCGGCTTCCGACAACAGCAGCTGAAAGGAATAGGCGGGAACGAGGATCAGATCGAACGTCTCGCTGAGCTGAAACGAGCGCATATCGGCGCACAGCCATCGAACTTGGTTTCCGGACGTTGTTTTCTCCCGGGCTTGGCACAGCATTTCTTCAGAGAGGTCGATGCCGGTGATACGGTGCCCCTGTTCAGCAAGGCGATGCGCGATACGGCCGGTCCCACAGGCAAGTTCGAGAATTCTCGCCGGATGGCCATGCGTCGCTGCTGCGAGGTGGCCATAAAAGGCGATTTCTCCGGGCCAGTCGGGAACGGCGACGTCATAGAGCTGGGCGAGCGGCCCGACATAGGGCTGGACGTGTCTTGGCTGGCTCATTGCTGTCTAACGATCCCTGTAGAACAGCATGACTCCGGAACCGAGAAGCGGCAGGAAGGCGACGAACGTCATGACAATGGTCAGGCCGAATTGATCGGCCAGCCACCCGATGGGAGTCAGGGCCAGTCCTCCCATTCCCCACGCGAGGCCCATTACCAGTCCCGAAACAAGGCCGGTACGTCCGGGCAGGCATTCCTGCGCCGCGACAACACCCACGGGTGTCGCAGATAGGTCGAAGAACCCGGCGATCGCGATGACGGGCAGTAGAAGCAGGCTGGGGCCATGCAAGAAAAGAAGATACAACGGCGTCGCCAAGAGCATCGAGCTGAATAAGACGGCCTTGCGCCCCCAGCGATCGGAGAGATTTCCGGCGAAGAAACTGCCGATGGCGCCTGTCAGCAAGAACGCGCTGATGGCGGCACCGCCAATCAACGTCGATCCGCCGCGTTGGGTGACCAAGACGGCAAGGAAGCTGGCGAAGGCGGTTGCGCTAATGGCGCGCAGCACGATGACTGACCACAGGAGGAAGAAGCGCCGGGGTAGGTGTCCGAGACGGAAGGGCTCATGCGATTGACGAACCGGATCGGGAAGGACGCGTCGGAGCGGAAGTGCGAACGCGAGCAAGATCAATAGCCCCGGAACCAGGAGCCATGGCGTCCCCTCGAGCCCGAAGCGTTCAGTAAAGGCGACAATGACAATGGGCGCAATCGCGCCCCCAAACGTTCCGCCGGATGAGAACAACGCCATCATCAAGCCACGCCGGCGCTGTTGTCCTGCCGCAACCAACGCGGCGGCGGCGGGGTGGAACAATGCGGTGCCGAATCCGGCGACGATCATCACCACGAGAAGGAGGAAATAGCTGTCGGCTCGACCGATCATGCTCATGGCCGTCACGGTGAGTAGCGGGCCGATGATGACCAGGGAGGGACGTTGCACGCGATCGACCAGGTGACCGAGTCCGGGTTGAGAGATCGAGTTCATCAGGATCCTGACCGTTCCCAGGAACCCGGCCATGGCCATGGATAGCCCCAATCGGTGGATGAGCAGGGGAAGCAGCGGGGCGAGGAAACTGGCAAAACCGTCATTCAGGAGATGGCCGATGAACAGTAGCGTCGTCCGTTTCAGAGGATGATGTGTTGAGGACTCCATATCGGGGGCAGATGGTAGCGCCGTTCACTGCGCGGCACAACCTTACCACGTCGTGGAACGCCTCTTCGACCCTGCTCAAGCGTCTCAGCGATCGATTTCATCCCAGTGCCGCACGACTCAGCATGCGGCGGTGCCCTCTCGCCACCTCTCTGCTCTTAGAAGGCGCTTCCAAAATCGATGAACACGGTTCCTTCTCCATCCAAACCGACGAGAGGGTGCGCATAGCCAATGCTGAAGCGCAGGCTGACGCCCAACGGGCCGGCGAAGCTGATGGAAAGCGATGCGCCCGCTTCAACGCGAATCCCCGGCTCACAGACGGTTTCGCAATCGGCTTGGGTGCGTCCGCCCTGAATGAAGAGAGAGGGAATCATCGAATCGACGCGCGAGAGGTTCAGAATGGCATATCCCGAATCCCGAACGATCGGCGGAAGAACGACGTGAAGCTTGCCGTACTGCTGGTGGTGCCCCATGGGCAGATGGTCAAACGAATGCAAGGCGTCAAGTGAGAACAAGAACTCATCCGGCAGATCGGCAAGAAGCGTCTCTGAAAGTGAAACGGTGGCATCGAGATAGAACAGGTGAGCGAGCCGAAGGCGGCCAACCAGCGACCACGTTACGGTGCCAAACGGTTCGGTGCCGAATCCAGGAACGCCTAATTGAAGGGACAACTGATTCATCAGAAGCTGAGACGGTTGCTCGTCGCGCAAGACGGACAAGGATAGATACGGGATGGGCGCCGTCAGATCTCCAAACAGGCCGAAGGAGAGCGTGGAGCGCCAGCTGGGGAACCAATAGCGTCCGGCCATGCCTGTCTCTGGGTGGGTGAAGCCGAAGACTTGGGCGGAAAGAAGAAGGTCCAGCTCGCCCGTTCCCACAGTGGGATCCAGCGCGGTAACCAGTCCGGTGAACGACAGGGAAAGATGTCGCCCGAAGCTGGCGGACGCCACTCCAAGAACATCGAGTTTGGCGTTGAAATCCGACCACTCAGCCGTTTCCCAATCCAGTTCCGGATCAACGTGCGGCATGACGATTACGCTCCAGGCGTGGTCGTTTCGGAACGAGCCTGAGATTCCGCTTGGGGAGATGTCGAGGACATAGGCATCCAACGGGAGTCCGATTTCGGGAGCCGCATCGCCCTGGAACGGATGTGAGACGTGGATCTTCCGCGGCCAATGGTTGTTGTACCGATTGGCGTCCGGAAGCCGTTCATCCGGGTCAGCCGAGACCGCGATAACGGGAAGAGGCGATTCAATCGGTGGAGCGACGACCGAACAACACGTGGGACGGAAGCTCATTTGCTGCGTCGTGCCATCCTCCAACGTGGCCTGAAGTGTGATTGGGAAGACGGGGTCGCCGCCCTCAAGCTGGACGAGGGTGAGATAGCCGTCGTCGGTGCGCTCGCTCGTGTACCCGGTGACGGCGATGTCAAGCCGAGCATCGCCGTACAGCCAGCCGTCGAAGAATGCGGTCAACGCCTCTCCCGAGATCTCCTCAGCAAGGCGTTGAAAGGCCTCGACGGACAAGATGGAGCCATTCCACTGCGCGTGGGCCTCGACCAGCACGCGATGGAGGGTCTCTTCAGAAAGAATGGCCTCCAAGCCTCTCAAGACCAAGTAGCCTTTGTTGTAGGTGCGGATAGTGATTCCATTGACATAATCCGACTCGGACATCGGCTGGATGATCGGTTCGTCGAAACCGAGGCCGAGCAGGGTGATGTATTGGAGTTCGGACAAATGCTGGCGCAGATTCAGGTAGCCGAAGCTGTCTGTGACGAGGTCTTCGATCAATCCCGGTTGCAGGTGCGAGAGGAGATTGGGGTCAAATGCGCCGTACTTGTCCTCGAAATAGCTGATGGAAAGGTATTCGGCAAAGCCTTCGGAGATCCAATTCTCGGCATTGAAATCGGTCCCGATTCCGATTCCCCACCACAGATGCGCGAGTTCGTGGGCAAGCAGGTACTCGTTAATCCGATCGTAGGTTCCCAACGCGGGCATATCCTTCAATCGGACGCAACTGGCGCCCACCAGAATGAGTCCATCGGCCGCCATTCCAAAGAATCCGGGGGTCGGATTCTCGGCGATCACGATTCTCGATCCGGTGAAGGCGCCGAAATGCGATGCATGGTAGTGAAGGATCTCTTCAGCATAGGACAATGCAATTCGGGCGTAGGATTCTCCCCCCGGCAGATAGACGGCGTCGATCACTACGCCGTCGACAGTCGTCCCAACGGAAGCCAGTTCCCGTCCAATGATCAATGGGACGGAGCGAACGGGATGATCGTTGGAAAGAACGATCGTGCGCAGTTCCGGCGCCGATTCCGCGACCTCCTGCCGGTCCGCGCCCCCAAAGGCGGTGTAGTCTTCGGGAACCGTCAGTTGAACGCGATAGTCGCCAGCTGGAAGCTCGAAGGCATCGCCTCGGGGATCGCTTCCGATGGCAATGGGATTCCAGCCGAATCGCCAGACGTAGGTGTCGTCGTAGACGCAATTATCCGCCAGCGCGCCCTGGGCGAACTTCGTCTCGAAGGCAATGTCCAGACTGATGGAGTCGCCCGGTGCCAAGGATGTGGAGAGGTCAACGATCAGCAGTCCGTCTTTCAGTGAGAAGGTTTGAAGCACGGGTGGAATGCTCTCATAGCGATGGTCGATGGATGCGCCGTCCTCAGTTCGAACATGGGAGATGCGCGTCCACGTCGGATCGAATCCGTGGGTGTACCGCTCATCGTTCAACGCGGGGTGGAGGTAGGGATTGGGTTCAGCGCCCCAATTGGCGATGAGGGCAAACACGATCGTCTCGATCGCCTCATCGGAGTTGTTGGTATAGTGAACGCGCTGAGTCCCAACGAGGGAATGCGCATCGGTATCAAGACTGACGGCAATGTCATAGGCAGCGTGAAAGCGCTCCGGTTGCCCCCAGGCAAGGGAAGCGCAGACTAGCAACGAAACGAGCAGCCCAAGTATCGCAACACGGTTCCTCATCATTCGACCTCCCAGAGTGCCGATGCTTCACCTGAATGGTAGTACTCACCCAGCGTTCGAACAAGGGAAGAATGGCGCTAGGAAACGGCGCGCTCAGCGATGCTGGCGGCAACGACCGCCGCGAAACCATCCGCATTGTCAGCCATCATGTCGTGGCCGGCTGCCGGGACAACGCGCACATCGATCCCAGCGTCTCGAAGCGCGCGTTCATCGGGATGCGGCAAGGTGCGCTCGCCGAAGAGGAATGTCCTCGCTGTCTTGAGTTGATACAACCGGTCACGATAGGACGGTGAGCGAGGCGCAACCAGCGATACTGCGCTTCGATGCAGGGCCCGCGAATCCGATGCGCGCAGGCTGCCCGCATAGTCATGGTACCCAGCGGCATGCATCTGCTGAACGAACACCGCATGCTTCCGATCGGCAAAGTCGTCCTCAGAGACGGAAACGATGCGGCTGCTGATGAAGCCAGGACCGGAGTCGAGATTGCCTTCGGCGACGACGAGATGCGAGACGAGGTCCGGGCGCGCCTCGGCCAGCAGAATGGCGATGGCGCCTGCCATGCTGTGCCCAATGAGAATCGTTCGTGAGAGCGCCAAATGATCGAGCAGTGCGGCGACGGATTCCGCTTGCGACTCCATGGAGTAGGTGTAGGCTTGTGGCCGATCGCTGAAGCCAAATCCAAGAAGATCGACGAGAACGCACTGATGATGGCGAAGGTGCGGATGGCGAGCCGCCTGCGGATACCACGAGGACGAGGCCGATCCCAATCCGTGAAGCATGATCAGCGCGGGCGCTGTCCCCGGAAGGTCATGGTAGTGCAAATGTGCATCCGGTTTGCGAAGGTGAAGGGTTTTCATCGTTGTGCTCAGCTTTCGTACGTCTCCGATCGTTGATAGACGATCCCACGCTCCTCAAGTCCTCGGAGCATGAACTCGACGCAGGCGGACTCCCGTCCGACGACTTCCGGGGGGTGAATGCCTGGGCGATCGTACAGACCGGCGGCCAGCAATCGAGCCGCCATCGTTGCCGCGTATCCGGTTGTGCGCGCCATCGAAGTGGTCTGAGAGGCCTCATCATATCGATCGAGCAGGTCGTAGCGCGTCCGAATGGCGCGCCCATCCTTCTGCCCTCGCACGTCAATGCGCATGATCGTGAGATCCCGCTCTCCCATTTGCCGCTGCCAGAGTGGAAAGAGCAGTTGGGTCGTCAGTTCGATCGGGACAACGCGTGTGCCGTCCGTAAGCTCCACGGGATCCTGTGAAAGGAGTCCCATGTCTCTCAGGAGCTTCATCTTTTCCGCGTGACCGGGATAGCGAAGCGTTTTCTCGATCATTTCCGGCGCCCCGATGGTTTCGGCGAGCGTACGGAGTCCGTCGGTGTTGAAGGCCTCCAAATCTCCGATCTCTTCGAAATGGAGAATTTCTAGCTCGGACAGCGCTTCGCGGATCTCAATCTGGCCATTGGCGACGATCCGTGCGGGGCGCGTGTACTCCTCGATGACGTCAATGGGGGAAAAGACGGCGCGGTACTCGAAGGGCGGGACCCTCGTTTCGGGCAATCCTCCGACGTAGATGGCGACGGATTCCGTACGGTCGAGAGCCGCGCTCTCGTATCCGATGAGTAGGTTGCTCATTCCGGGCGCCACACCGCAGTCGATGATGGCCGTCATGCCGTTTTGTTTGGCAAGGTCATCCAAGGCAAAGGGATCCTCAGGAAAGAAGGCGATATCCACGACGTTCTTCTTGGCCTCAAGAATCGCGCGAAGCGTTCGGAATCCAAGAAATCCCGGAACGGCGCTGATGACGAGGTCGGCGTCTCGAACGGCGCGGGCAACCGTGCTGGAGACGGAAAAATCGAGCCGCTCGCCAGGGATGCCGTGCGATGATTCCAACCGTTGGATTCGCTGGGTATCGCGATCGGCGACTCGCACCTCAAATTGCGAATCCTTAGCCAGATCGATCGCCATGGCGCTTCCGACCCGGCCTGCTCCCAATACAATCGTCCTCATTCCGCCTCCTTGGTCGCCTCCATTGTACCGCGCGAGCGGTCTGTCATTCGACGATGGCGACCGCACGCACGGGCGATCCCTCAAGTCCACGAATGCGAAGCGGGAATGCGGCCAGCCGGACGTTGGCGCCACGATCGATCGAACGCTTCAACTCGCTCAGATTGGCCAATCCCTCCAGGATCGGAATGCCTGCACTCAAGAGCTTACGATGAACGAGGAAATCTCCTGTTGTGCAGTCGACGCTGGGCGAGTCGAAGCCAACGAGGGCAACGCGCCCGGCGACAAGACGGTCGGCCAGAGCCTCGGTGAGCACGGGGAATCCGGCATAGTACTCGCGCGTTCCCGCGCGTTGCTCCCATCCGGTGGAGAAAAGCACGGCCTTGCCGGCGACGGCGTCCGTTCCATCAAGCAGCGCCGCGTCCAATGTTGAACCAGAGGTACAAATGAGCGTGATTTCAGGGAAGCGAAGAGGCGTGTCGGCAATATCGCACCCCTGAGGATCAAAGTGAAGGGGTGCGTCAAAATGGGTGCCGCAATGGGGATCGAATACGGACAGTCGGGAAACCGTCATCCCTGGGACGTCGTACTCCAGCCGGTCGATGGCGATGCCAGATTCGTCTCCGGGATAGGCGAGCGCTCCGTCAGCAAGCCGTTGGGATAGGTCAATGAGTTGCATGATACCTCCACTCTGTCGATGCCTAACACTACGCAAGCCGGCGAGCTTTCGCATGGACCGATCGAAGCGGCTCGATTGGGGCGATACACTCTACGTAGGAGGTCCCATGAATCTGCGCGAAGTATCTTCATTCTTGACGAGCGAAGTGTCGGGTCTGCGTGCGAAAAACGCTGTGGCAGCAATTGCCCGGCACCACCGAATTCAAGCCTCTCCCGGCTACGATGATGCGGTTCAGTTCATCGTAAAGGAGCTCGACTCCGCAGGGATTTCTTCGACCGTCTCCTCGTACATTGCGGACGGGAAAACGAAAACCTTCGGGTGGGTTTCGCCTCCCGGCTGGCGTATCGAATCGGGACGACTCATGCAGCTTTCTCCAACAGAGCGTGCGCTGGCTGACTTCGACCCTGTCCAGGTTTCTATCTTGGGACAATCAGGAGCGGGAGAGGGTGAGGGCGAGCTCATCCATGTGGAGACGCTGGAGTCTGAAGACGATCTCTCGGACATCGACTTGAGCGGCAAGTTCTTGCTCACCACGAGCCGTCCGGCGTCGACGTTGAGGTGGTTGGAAGGGAAGGGGCTGGCCGGCCTCATTGTCTACCCGGATAGCCGGCGAGCGGCCGCCTCCTATGAGTTGGTCCAATACGCGGGACTCTTCCCAGCAGCGAAGCAGCTGGATTGGGTACCGATGGGGTTCTCCATCTCGCGACGAACGGCCGACGGATTGCTGAAGGACCTCGCGAAAGGCCCGATTCGCGTTCGGGGGTATGTCGATGCCGAGTTTCTCGATCATCCCATGCAGGTCCTGGAAGCCCGCATCCCTGGAGCCGTGGCTTGTGCCCCCGAAGTCCTTCTGGTGGCGCACCTCTGCCATCCCGCACCCTCCGCGAATGACAATGCATCAGGTAGCGGCCTGCTCGTGGAGATTGCTCGGGTTCTGCAGGCTCTTTCAGCTCGGGGCGATCTCGCCAACAGCATCCGCTTGATCTGGGTCCCCGAATTCAATGGCGCGATCCCCTGGGCTGCCGCCAACGCCGAGTCGTTGGAACGCGTCGCCTTCTGCATCAATTTGGATATGGTGGGGCAGTCCCCAGAATTGATCGGCGAGCCCTTGCGCGTTTTCCGGGTTCCCAATTCGCATCCTTCATTCCTCAACGCCTGCTTTGAACCCCTGCTCAGTCAAATCGCGTCTGATCCGGGATCGTTGGCCGATCAAGGGTCGCGGCGTGTTCTGCATTGGATCTTGGACACCCCAAGTGGCGGAAGCGATCACCTGGTCTTCCAAGCGCCGCCCATTGGCGTGCCGTCCGTGATGTTCGGGCATGACGATCCGTATTGGCATACGAATCTCGATACCTTGGAGAAGGTGGATCCTACGCGGTTGAAGTGCGTCGGCATTCTCACCGCGTGCTTGGCCTGCCTTCCTTCATGGAGCGGTGCCGAGGCGAGCGCGCTGGTGGAGTGGGTCTCCTCCTTCGCACATCGCGCGCTGGCTGAGGCGAGCCGACTGGCTCGGTCGGCGGACGACGTGACCGGAGTTCGTTTGCTCGATACGGCACTGAGCGTCGAGCAGGCACGCGTGCGCTCGCTTGCTGAGTTCATGCCCGATGACTGGGATGCTTCGAACCTGCTTGAATCGTTATCGACAACCCACCGGATCTTTCGACATCGTCTCTCTGGGGAGGGGTCGAGCGAGCCTCCAAATCGCGATGCCCGCCCGGTACGGATCATGGAGGGGCCGGTTCGCTACTCGCTGATGCAAGAGATCCTGAAAGAGGACCGAGATTTCCTGGCAGAGACGCTCTTTTCGCATCATGGCGCCCCCCCGCAGGTGCTGGCCAATCTTGCCGATGGCACGCGGACGATCGATGAGATTTCCGCCCATCTGTCGCTCGATTTCAAAACGGTGTACGATAGCGAAACGATTCACCGGGCAGTCCGGATTCTCAAGCATGCGGGGTACCTTCGTGACGTCTGATCGCCCGCGCCGCTGAAGAACGTTCGCCCGAACGATCGTGTACGATCTCGACCGATTCGATGCCGGATCAGGGGGATTCCGTGACTCACATTCAACCTGTTGCCCGTCTGCTCATTGTCCTTCGGCGCTATGATCGCCGGTTCTGGACTCTGCTGCTTATCCAGCTGATCGTGGCCGCCGGTTTCGGCGCTGCCATGCCCTATGTCAGCCTGTACTTGCACACCCAGCTCGGCGCTCCAATGACGACGGTCGGCATGATTATGTTGGTATCGGCACTGGTGGCATCGGGGGGGCGTATCCTCGGAGGAGAAATCGCCGATCGCCTTGGCCGGCGTCCCCTCATTCTGATCGGAATGAATCTGCGCGTTGTGGTCTTCGCCGTCATGGCGTTGGGCATCTGGTGGCGGTGGCCGGTGTGGGCGATTGGATTCGTTTTTCTATCCATCCGTCTGGTGGGAGGCGCGGTTCGTCCAGGCCTGATGGCCATGGTCGCGGATGTCGTTTCATCCGAACGCCGCGTTGAGGCCTTCGCCCTGTTTCGGATCGGGTCGAAGGCGGGATGGGCCATCGGGACGGCTATCGGCGGGTTCCTGGTGTCGATTTCCTATGCCTCGCTGTTCGTGCTGACGATGGGGGTCAGTCTGATTGGCATGCTACTTGTGGCGGGGTTTGTGTGCGAGTCGATCCGTACGACGGAAACGGAGCGCTTTGCGCTCCGGCGCGTCCTCGATGTCGGACGTGACCTGAGGTTCCTCGTTTTTTGCGGTTGGAGCGTTCTCCTGTTTGTCGTCATGGGGCAGTTTGCCAGCACGCTGGCCGTGTTCTCGACGCAGTCGATTGGAATCGCCGAGGCTGAACTAGGGTGGCTGTTTATGATCAACGGCATCGGCGTGGTCGCCTTCCAGTGGCCGGCGGCACGGCTTGCCGGACGCGTGGGAATCCGAAAAGGATTGGTGCTGGGCTGTTTAGGATATGCCATCGGCTATTTCTCCGTGGGTTTGGCGCCGGGGTTCGGATGGCTCATCGGCGCGATGATCCTCATCACGCTTGGCGAGGTGATGTTCTCACCGACGTCCATGGCCGCTGTGGCCAACATGGCGCCGTTAGACCGCGTCGGCCGCTACATGGGGTTCTTCGGACTCACCGAGGCCCTCGGCTGGTCGCTGGGGCCGTTCCTTGGAGGCGTTCTGTTTGACCGACTCGCTGGCTCGCCTCTGTTGCTGTGGAGCATGATCTCGGCGATTGGACTCGTCGCTGCGTTCGGGTTCTACATGACGCAACCCAAAGAAACCGCCTAGCCGACGGGGACCTGGAGAAACCGCCGAACGATACGGTCTGCGGTGTCGTTGGGCGGGGGCACGTGCCGAAGCGCGCGAAGCAAATGCCTGGACGGTTTTCTTCCCATCAGCAGCGCGGCGCGGATGAAGAACTTGGCCTTGCGGGATGAAATCTCGGGATGCGCCTGAATTCCCCAGACGGGAGCCGTCCCATAGCGCAGAACGTGGGTATCGCAGTGCTCGGTTCGCCCCAGCTTGATCCAGGGCGATGGGGGATTGCAGACCTCATCGAAGTGGTAGACGAAGGTCGTCCAGGGCGATGTGAGGTCCTCGAACAACGCGTCCTTGCCCGTCATCTGTATCTGTGCCCAGCCCACTTCAGGCGGTGCTGATTTCACCAAATACTCCGGCCCGGAGAGTGCATAGACGAGCATCTGGTGTCCGAAGCAAGAGCCGAGGATGGGACGTCTTCGCTCTAGTGCCTCTTGAATGAGACGGACCTCGGCATCATACCAGGGCTTGGGCTCGAGAATGGAGGTCTCGGAGCCCGTGAGCAGCAGGTGGGTGACGGTCTCAAGATCGGGAACGCGCCGCCCGGAAGGAACGTTCACGACTGTGGTTCGAATACCGCGCAGATGCGATTTCCAGTGCCACGACGGTTTGAAAAGATGGCGGTGTACGGCGTTGTCGAGAATCAGTACATGGGGTGCCGAGTTCATACGGAAGTATAGCCGTTGCCGTGCGTTTGCAGGAGCCTGAGCGGCTGTCGGTCAGTCGGGAAGGCGGGGTTTCCTTCGGGAGGTCTTCTTTTGACCTCTTTTGATCTTTTCGTTCCGGATTTTCGCACGGACGCGGTTGGGAACGCGCGTCCGGATGCGCTTCTTTTTCGGACGATGAAGCCTCTCAAGTCGCGTTCGTAGCTCGCGGAGCGCCAGCTGCTTGTTCCGCAATTGGCTGCGTTCGCGTTGGCAGGTCACGGTGATTCCGGACGGAAGATGACGCAATCGAACGGCCGTATCTCGTGTATTGACATGCTGTCCGCCTGGACCGCTGGAGCGGAAGGTATCCATCTCGCATTGAGCGAGGAGCGCGTCATCGGATTCCGGAATGCGGGGCGCATCGGTGACCATAGCATCATCATACACGCCGGGAGATGCGGAGCGGTGATCATGTGATTCATATCACATTGGGGTCGAGCTTTGATTCGGTTTCGCGCGAAACGTGATGAACATCACATTCGGAGGCATGCGCGAGAGAATAACCCTCTGCGTAGCGTCTTCGTACAACGTGGCCACTCCCTCCCATCGAGCGCGTTGACTGAGTAAACTACGCACACAAGAGAGGTGTTGGCATGTCACTGAGCCTTCAGCTATTCGGCGCTCCGGTCCTCCTCGACAGAGGGCAACCGGTTGCGCTGGGGCGCCGCAAGGCCATGGCATTGCTGGCGTATCTTGTCGTCACGGGGCGACCACACCATCGAGAGTCATTGGCGGCACTGCTCTGGCCGGAATCGAACGGGGCCGCTGCTTATTCAGCACTTCGCAACGTCTTGTGGATTCTCCGTCAAACCTCGCTGGAAGCGCACATCGAGAGCGACCGGAGCACCGTTCAAATCAATCCGAGTGTGGGCCTTGAGGTCGATGTGCTTCGATTCCGCCAGGGATTGGAGGCCTGCCCTTCGGGAACGCACGACCGGGCGATCGTCTGCGAGGTCTGCGAGCCGGGGTTGCGTGTGGCAGCGGACCTTTGGGTGGGTCCCTTCATGGACGGGTTCTCTGTAGCCAACTCGGGTGTGTTCGAGGATTGGCAGCTTGCTGAAGGCGAAGCCCTTCGGCGGGAGCATGTCGAGACGCTTGATCGACTCTACGATGCAGAGATGATCGCGAAGCGATGGTCGGCGGCCGCGAACCTCGCCCGCCGACGGCTTCAAGCGGATCCCCTGAATGAACTCGGATTCAGAGCATTGATGCGCGCGCTGAGCGCTGAAGGGAAGCGTTCGGAAGCGCTGCGCGTCTACAACGAGTGCTCGCGAATCCTTCACGAAGAAATGGGATTGGAGCCTGAGCGCGAGACTCGCGAACTGGCTGATCGCGTTCGAGCATCGCGTCAGAACAGGTCCGCCGTCTCCGAGAATCGAGCCTTTCGCTTGCCGCCCAGCCCTCATCCGTTCGTCGGGAGGGGGGATCTTGCCGACCGCTTGTCGGCGCGACTGCTGGAACGGGCTTCCCCCGTGACCACACTCGTCGGACTGGGGGGTGCGGGAAAGACGAGCTTAGCCCTCCATGTGGGGCGATGCATGAAAAGCGAATTCTCGCACGGCATCGTGTTTGTGGCGTTGGATTCGGCTCGAGGCCCTCATCGGGTTTGCTCCGCAGTGGCTCAGACGCTGGGGATCTCACTGGTCCGAGAGCGTGGCTCGGAATTGATCCAGCAATTGGCAGATTACTTGCAGGAACGCGAGTTGCTTCTCATCCTTGATGGCGCGGAACATGTCCTTCGTCAAGTCGCCAAGCTGTGTGCGGGATTGCGTCACATCGCGGGACTGCGTGTTCTTGTTACCTCCCGAATCTCGCTGGATATCGAAGGAGAAACTGTCCTTCCGTTGCATGGGTTGGATACGCCGTCGGCAGCGACGCCGCCGGAGAAGCTGGCCGGTTACCCGTCCATCCGCCTACTTCAGCTCTCCGCAGAACGCGGTGGCGAGTGGTCGCCTCCCTCTCCGCAGGAGTTTGCAGCGATGGGGCGGCTGGCGCGCCTCTTGGAAGGGTCGCCATTGGGATTGGAAATGGCGGCCGGATGGCGCTCGGTTCTCTCGTGGGAGGAGATTGTGGAACGGGTTTCAGGAAATCTCGAATTTCTCGTCGCGACGCGACACGATGTGCCCGCCAAGCACCGCACCTTCGCGGCCGTTTTCGAGCAAGCCTGGGATTTGCTGCCCGATGAAGCGCGGGAGGCACTGCGCGCGCTATCGGTGTTTCGAAACGGATTCACGATTCTAGCGGCGGAAGCCGTTACCAGGTGCCATCCAGGAATCCTCGCCTTGCTTGTGAATCGCTGCTTGGTGCGCCGGATCGCATCGGATCGCTATGACATGCATGAACTGCTGCGCCAATTCGCATCCGCGAAGCTTGGGGCGAGCGGGCGCGTAGCGGAAATGATTCGGAAGCGACATGCCGAGTTCTATGCCGACGGCATGGAACTGTGGTTTTCGAAGCTGAAGGGGCGCACGCAATTCTCAACGTTGGCGGCCATCGAGGTTGAGATCGACAACATCCGGGCGGCATTTCAGTATGCTGCTGAAACGGGTTTGGCGGAGGCGTTGGAACGATCGTGCGAGGGCCTCTTCTTCTATTACGACATGCGCACGCTGTTCGAAGAAGCGGAAACGGTTTTTCTGCAAGCCGTCGAAGCTTATCGGGCGCAATCGAGCGATAGATCGAGCATCGAGGCCTTTTTGGAGATTGCGGCTGGCTGGTGTGTCGCCAACCAGCGGCCCGATGTCGCGGAAGTGCGCCTTTCGAAGGGACTTGAGCTGCTCGGAGAAGGCGCGCCAAAGGATCGGCTCCATGCCATGGCGAACGTGATCTGTGCCTATGCCAATGTCGGGCGCGACCAAGAAGCCCTTGCGGCTCGAATCTCGGAAAGCGTTCGCTTCTACCGCGAGTGTGGCGACCTTTGGGGAGAGGGACTCGCGTTGGGTGCATGGGCGGTCCAGTTGAGCAAGCTTGGAGATGGGGATGCCGCCGAAAAGCTCGCCTACCGGAGTTTGCATGCGCATCGTGAGATTGGCGATGCTTGGGGTGAGGGCTTGGCATTGATGTTCCTCGCCCGCCTCGCGGAGCGAAGAGGCGAGCTGGAATTGGCCTTGGCCCGGTACGAGGAAAGCCAACGTTTGTCCGAACCCATTGCAAGCGACATCGTGGGGGTCATTGATTCCATCACGAGTCAAGCCCGCGTGTCATTGGCGTTAGGAAACGCGGAGCAAGCAGATGTTTTGGCGACGCGCGCACTTGAACTCAGCCGAGGGGTCGGCAATCGTTTGTTTACGGGCGGGGCCTTGGTTGAGTTGGCACAAGCGCATCGTGCGCTGGGTAAGACAGAGTCCGCCAAAAGGTTGTTAGAAGAAGCGTTTCAGATGCTAAGCTACCGGCTGTGGAGGCGATATCAGGCAACATGTGCGCGACGCCTGGCGGACCTTGCCATCAGCGAGGCCGACATCGGACGCGCGGAGCAATGGCTTCGAGAAGCCTGCGCTCTCGATCCACAGCACCCGGATCTCTCTGAGATCCGGGAGAGAGTGACGAGCGTGAAGAGGAGGGGGCGCGTCTAATGGAACGGACCAAGCCGGATAGTGAGGGTGAATGGATGATGAGGCCGCCTGCCAACGCCTCGTTGGTCATCCTTGCCGCTGGGATGGGCAGCCGCTATGGAGGTCTGAAGCAAATTGAACCCGTCGGTCCAAACGGTGAATGGCTCATCGAGTACTCCGTCTACGACGCCTTGGCTGTCGGATTCCAACGGATCGTATTCGTGGTGCAGCGAGATCAGAAAAGGGCGTTCCAGGATCTTTTCAAGGAGAAGTTGAGTGATCGATGCCGCGTGGAGTTCGCCGAACAGCTGATAGCGGACGTCCCCTTGAGTCCCGCGATCGATCGCGTGGGGCGAACCAAGCCGTGGGGGACCGGACATGCCGTCCTCGCCGCACGACGGTGCGTGACCGGGGCCTTCGCTGTGATCAACGCCGATGACTTCTATGGTCGCGGCTCCTATGCCGCCTTGACCCGTTTCCTGACGGCAACGGCGGATGGCAGTCCGGCGTGCGCCCTCGTCGGCTTCGACTTGCTCCAAACCCTCTCCGCGACCGGTCCAGTATCCAGGGGAGTCTGCGATGTTTCGGACGACGGAACCTTGATCAGGATTGTCGAGCGAACGAACGTTCATCGCTCGAACGAAGGCCTCGTTTACACCGACCTTCAAGGCGCCTCTCACCCGCTTGCGGTCGATGCCATCGCGTCGATGAACATGTGGGCCTTTCCGATGGGGTTCATGCAACAGTTGGGGGACCAGTTCGTCCGATTTCTGAGTTCGGCGGATGCGGATCATGAGCAGAATGAGTTTTACCTTCCTGGGGCCGTTGATGCGTTGCGCGAAAGCGAGCGTGTCAGCGTGCGCGTTCTGCCGACCTCAGAGCGTTGGATGGGGGTAACCCATCGGGAAGATCTCGCATCCGTGCGGCGTGGAGTGCAGGACCTCGTCCAGCGTGGCGTTTATCCGAAAGATCTATGGCGCGACTGACTCCCTCGACACACGCGCAGGCTCGCCTTGCTGCCGAATCATTCAACGTCAGTATGCCCATTGTCGATGTGGAAGCGCATCAGGACGGCCTTATCCACGAAACCTACCTTGTGACTGCGGGAAACGGCGAGCGCTTCGTATTGCAACGCGTGAACGGGCAGGTCTTTCCGCATCCCCAGCAGGTGGCGGAGAACACGGACCGCATTCTTCGATTTCTCGATAGGGGAGGTGTCGGTGTTGGTGCCTCGAGGCCGAGGCGTGTGCCGGAGTTGGTGCGAACGCCAAGGGGCGAATCCTTTTACAACGATGGAGTGAGGTGCTGGCGGTTATTTCGGTACATTGAGAACACCTATACCGTTCAATCTTGCCCGACAGCGATGCAGGGGCAGCAAATCGGAGAAGCCTTCGGATTCTTCTTGGATGGGGTGGCGGGATTTCCGGGGCAGCACCTCCACACCGTCCTTTCGGGGTATCGTGACACCAAGGGGTATTTCGACGGCTTCCGTGCCGCCTGCCGCCAAGATCCCCATGGCCGAAGCTCCCGCGTATCGGAGGAAATCTCCATCGTCGAGAAACACACGGACGCGCTTCTCTGGCTACAAGCGGCCGGTCAGCATGGAAAGATCCCGAAGCGCATCATTCACGGAGATACGAAGTTAAACAACGTTTTGCTCGACAAGACGACGCACGCGTGGGTCTGTGTCATCGATTTGGATACGGTCATGGAAGGAACGCTTCTTCAGGACCTTGGAGACTGCATCCGCGAAGCCCTTTCGGGCTGGAGCCAGGAGCACGATCGCTTGACAGAGCGCGATTTGGTCCTCTTCCGTGCCATTGTCCTTGGATTTCGAACGCCTCAGCGGCTTGAACTGACACCGTTGGAAGAACGATCGCTTCCTGCAGCGACCCTATCGATGGCGCTCGAGCTTGGGATGCGGTTCTTAACGGACTTCATCCTTGGGGATCGATACTTCAGGGCCGAGTCTCCTGACGACAATCTGCACCGAGCGCGGCGGCAACTCCGGCTCGCCTGTCGGCTGGCGCGAAGCGCGCGCGCGATGGCCGAGGCGATCCATAGCGGTGCATAGGAGCGCGATGCGCGTCGAGTTGTGAACGTCGGTCCCTCGAACGGCGATGCATGGGAGGATACACTGTATCCTCCTTCAAGGGGGTTGGATGCGCTCACTGTTTCGCCAGAACAAGCAGCTTCTGATCTTTCTACTCGTCGCCAACTTGCTGCATACGTTTGGGCACTCCGTTTGGCGTGCGATGTTCAACAACTTCGCGGTCGAGCGAATCGGCGTTGGCGCCGATGCCATTGGGTGGATTCAATCCGTGCGAGAACTGCCCGGGCTGTTGGCCTTCGCAGTCGCCTTCCTGGCTCTTCTCTTCAAAGAAATGCGGATTATGGCGGTCAGCCTCATTCTGCTTGGCGTGGGGATCGTCTTCACGGGGCAATCGTCATCGGTTCCCGTTCTCTTGATGGCGACCTTAGTGATGAGTCTGGGATTTCACTACTTCAACCCTGGAAACAACGGACTGATTCTGATGAGTTTTGCGCATCGCGATACGCCGCGCATCATGGGGCAGCTCAAGAGTATCGGCGCCCTAGCGGCGGTATTGGCGACAGGAACCGTCTACTTCTTTGTCGGCTACCTCGGCTATGAGATGATGTTCGGCGTTGTGGGCGCTCTGGTGAGCGTGGGCGGTGTCATTCTCTTTATCCTGGGAAAGGGAGGGCACAATCTGCCGACCCACCGCAAGGTCAAACTCCGCAAACGCTATTGGTTGTTCTACACGCTGACGTTCCTCATGGGCAGCCGGAGGCACATCTTCACAACCTTTGCTCCCTTCTTGCTGGTGAAGGCGTACGGTGTTGACGTTCGTCTGATGTCGCTCCTCCTGCTGGTCAACAGCCTCGTCAATGTCTATGTCCTTCAAAAGGTCGGGAAATTGGTGGCGCGTTTTGGAGAACGGGCCCTGTTGACGGTTGCGTTCGCGGCATTGATTCCGATCTTCTTGGGCTATGCCTATGTCGGCTTTCTTCCTTTGCTGTACGTCTTTTTCATCGTCGACAACGTGCTGTTCGGGTTTAACTTGGCCATGCCGACCTACCTACAGAAGATTGCCGTCTCGCCGGAAGAGCTGACGGCCAATATGTCGCTTCAGGAGACCATCAATCATATCTCCGCCGTTATCATTCCCGTTGCCGGAGGATACATCTGGATTCGCTTCGGTTCGCAAGCCCCCTTCCTGGTCGGGGTAGGCATTGCCGTGCTGTCCCTTGCCTTGACTCAGTTGATGGGACGGCATCATTCGAGCGACGGCGCCCACGCCCAAGGGATAGGGTGAATCGCCGGTACGTTGGTTATAATGGCTTCTAGCAGCCGAAGAGAGGGGTAACACGTATGCCATCAGTCCCATCTGAGATTCGATTTCTACCTGTGAGCGTGGCGGAGGCCATTCGGCCTGAGCACGTTGCGGATGAGCAGAGCGGCGCCTACATCGCGAAACTGATCGAAGCCGCGGGGGTGACGATCGAGGATCAGGATGTCATCGCGATTAGCTCGAAAGTCGCGTCATTCTTGGATGGGGGATTGGTGCGATTGGCTGATGTCGTTCCGTCACGAAAGGCGAAGATCCTTGGGTGGCTTTTCCATCGCGACCCGAAGAAGGTTCAGCTGGTCCTTGAAGAGGGGAAAGTGTTTGTCGTGGTTCCCATGCGAAGGATCATTCGCATCCCGGCCGTTCGGAAAATGATGGAGCGGCGAACGACCGATCCGGAAACGATGGTGAAGGGGTACGAAGTGAACAACGCCTTTACCTTTATCGTTAAGAAGCACGCCGTGTATCTGGATGAGGCGGGCATCGACCATACCAACTCCCCGGAGGAGTTCGTCACCTTGCTTCCCGAGGATCCCTGCCGGCTGTCAGGTGAAATTCGCGAGGGCGTTCAGGAGCATTTCGGCGTCAGCGTCGCCGTCATCCTCACGGATACGGCGACCAGCGTGGGAAGGGTGGGCTCGCAGGATGTGGCGATCGGATACTCGGGCATCGATCCCGTGACGCGCGAGACGTTCGTCCCTGACCTCTTCGGGATCCCTCGGGCAGGCGGCATTGACTTGGTTATCGATTCCATTTCCGGCATGGCCGGACTTGTCATGGGACAGACGATCGAGAAAACGCCCATCGTCGTTGTGCGCGGGCTGTCCTATCAGCCCGAGCGCGCGGATGAGCTGCCTGGTATGGAAGCCGTTTCGTGGCCTGCTGGCACGGAGTGGAAGTTCGCACTGCTGACCATCTTCTCAACCATGAAGTTGTGGTTCGGCAATCTGATTGCCTTTCAGCGCAAGACGAAGCGCTCTAGAGTTCGCTCATAAGCAACGAGTCTTCGGGCGACCCGTAGATTTGGGAGAACGATTCAGGCTCGCGCCAGACTTCGAGTTCGCCGTTTTTGCGAACAGCCAGCTTC
This sequence comes from Candidatus Bipolaricaulota bacterium, assembly GCA_028277345.1. Taxonomy (GTDB): domain Bacteria; phylum Bipolaricaulota; class Bipolaricaulia; order UBA7950; family UBA9294; genus SPBW01. Next base: position 29,705 of record JANQGM010000012.1, read on the forward strand.
CCCGGGCGGAGGAACCCACAACTGTTTGACGCGAAGTGATCGGCGCTGTAGGCGCCAGTGTGGAACACGGCGAATCGCTCTCCACGTCGTGGAATTCGATTGAGCTGAACCTTGGCCTTGCTGATCATGTCTCCCGAGAAGCAGAGTCTGCCGGCGAGAAAGGCATCGATAGGACGGTCATCGGAGCGCCTGGGAAGAACGGCGGTAGGAAACATGTCCGGCGAGATGAGATTGGTTCCATGATTGTTGATTCCCATATCGAGCGAGACCACGAAATGGCCAAGGACGTCCTTATGACCGGCCACACGCGTCAGCGTGACGGCGGTTGTCGCCATGAGTCCTCGTCCGGGTTCCAGAATCAGCAACGGCTCTCCGAGATCTCGCAGACGCTGTGCGCACGACCGGCCATCGGGGAAGGTATGCTTCAACAGGTGCTCCACCATCTGTGCCTGGGGCACGTCAGACCAATAAGCTTTCCCGCTCCATTCGGCCGTCCCGTCCGCATATCCCATGGGATGATCGTTCCATGTCACGGATGGAAGCTGGGGATCCTCCAGCGTGCGGCGTAGCCTCGCTTGAAAGGCTTCCCACGCGTCACGCGAGAAGAAGGCCACGGGGAAGCCGCCCCCGATATCCAACAAATCGGACTGAAGTCCCATCGCCTGAGCGCTTTCCAACAGACGAAGCAGATAATCGAGGAGGCGTTCGTATCCGATGGGATTGGCAATTTGCGTGCCGATGTGCGCGGAGACGCCTCGATAGCGTAGCCAGGGATGGCCGAGCAGCTCGCGATGAAGTCGGGGCGCTTCGTCGATATGAAAACCGAATTTCGTCCAATCGGCTGCCGTGGTCTGATCGGCAGACGTCAATCCGGCCAGCGGCATTCCTCGAAAACGTAGCAGGACATTGGCCCGGACCTCCAACCGTTCGCAGAGCTGCGCCAGCTCGATCAGCTCATCCTGGTTATCGACGGCCAGCGTACAACCGGCTTGGACCGCCCTACGAAGGTAGTCCGTGGACTTGGCATTTCCGTTGCAGATGATGTGATCGGAGGGAATGCCCTCCTCCAATCCAAGGCGCATTTCGTGTTCTGAAGCGGCGTCAAGCCCCAGTCCCAGTTGGCTGGCTGCGCGCACAGCGCCACGGCAGGGATTGGATTTGGCCGCAAAGGCGACGAGTCCATGCGAGTAGTGCGCGCACAGCGCGGACTGAAAGGCACGCGCGTTCGCCTCCATTTCCTCCAGGAAAAAGACGTGAAGTGGGAGACCGAGTTGCTCGATCGCCTGCTCAATGGCCGGCCTGTGGTTGGCTAACTGTGTTTCGAGTTGTTGTGTCGTCATCGATAGGTCCTGTTCCATTGATGGTAAACAACTTGTTGCGGAATGCCAGGAGGTTGGCTGGGAGGGAGGGCAGGACAGCTGTCTGTGATACGAACAACGTTCTGCGCTCGCGGCGCGCGAACGGGAAAATGAAGGAACTGACGACAGCCAGAGGTTTTTCGCTCGAACATTGAGCGTAGCGACCGAGCACGGGGTGTTCGTTCATGCATCATCAGCATGGTTTGAGGCGCCGCTCGCTGTCCAGATGTCCAAGACGGGATCTTCTCGATTGGGACCTTGGCAGGCCTGCATGCGCATGGTATGGTGACGGAGAGAAGGAGGTGTGCCAATGCCGATTACAATCACGATTACGTCTGGAATGCTTCTTGCCTTCTTCTGGGCATTTTGGATCTTCGCATTTGCTGGCTGGTGGTGCGGGGGATCCTGCTAGAGGCAACGAGCAACCGGGTGATACAAACGTGACACGGATCACATGGATGGGGAGGGTCGTACTGTGGACCCTTCTCGTGATGTGGGCCGTGTCTTCGTTTGTGCAGGCGGATCCACGTGACCAGTTCGCGCAGGAAACGGGGCTTGATCGCGACTTGATCAACCTCGTCAAGGTCGATGTCAATGGCACCGAACTGACCGTTGTCTTCGTCTACATCACCGAGCGCACGTTTAGCAGTAAAATCTCGGCCCAGCTGGCGGCAACGCTTCGCCCCTACGTGGGAATGAATGCGTTCTATGTCAACCCGAGCATCGACGACGTTGTTTCATCCTTTCCGTTCGACCCGCTGCTTCTGAGTGCTCGACAAGGCGGCGCATCGATTGTCCCGCCATGGGAGGCCTGGGATGAGATCACACCAGGATTCGTGACGGGGCGGTTCGAGGTGAATCCCTCGGGACCCTCTCAAGGATCGGGAAGCGAAGGCGTCGTGATTTTCGGCGATCTGCTCGATCCCGATCTGTCGTTTGATTTGGTGTACTCGGGGCAACCCGCGACATTTGACATCGGCACAGTTCAGCAAGCGCAAGGCGCCATCGGCTCGACGAGTGGTTCGCCGACCGCGGCCGCGCCATCGCACGATCCGATCAATGTGGCGCCCGTGGAAACGCTGGATTCTCTCCAGGATCTATTGCTGCATGAGGAGTTCTCCGCGGATGCGCTGGCAGCCGCCTTTGAGTTGGCCCCGCCTCTCGTTCGCACGCTTGTCATCACGCCGCGTGGCCATGAGCTGCGATTGTTCCTCGTTCGTCTAGAGCCGTCGATTCGGACGGGCCGGTTGGGTGAAGACCTCGTCGCCTCCCTCGATGAGGTGATCGGAACGGGAGCCGTCATGGTGTGGGCGGTTTCGCCGACAGGCGCTGAATTCACGCCGTGGAACTTCTACATCCGCCAGGGCGGAACCAACTTCGTCTTCTTCAGCCAGGCGTCCTTCGTTGAACTCACCGAAGGATTCCTGCGTGTCGAGCGTGTCGAACTCAATGAAGTCGCCGCAGGCGTCATTCGCTTGCCGCGCTCTGTCAATGCCAACGAAGCTTTCTCCGTTTTCTATGGAACGCAGGGAGCGGATTTCCCGTAATTGATTCTGAGTTTGACAACCGGGGTGCCAAGCGCGACGATTCATGCGGTGAATTCATGACTCTCATTCTTGCTTCGAAATCTCCGCGTCGGCGTGAGCTGCTCTCTCGCCTCACGTCCGAGTTCGAGGTCATTCCCAGTCACGCCGAAGAATCGTCGATCGGCTCGCCTCTGGATCAAGTTCTCGACTCCGCCCGCGCGAAGGCGCATGCCGTCGCCCGCCAGCATGAGGGGTTGATCCTCGGCGCGGATACGCTGGTTGTTCTCGAGGACTGTGTGATGGGCAAGCCACGGTCACGAAGCGATGCCGAAGCGATGCTGCGCGCGCTGGCCGGACGGACGCATCGGGTCTTGTCCGGGATGTGCCTCGTGGAAACGTCAACGGGCGTCGAACGTCTCGAATGCGTTGAGACGCACGTCGCGATGAGAGCGTTGACGGAGCGAGATATCGAGTGGTATCTGGATAGCGGCGAATACGAGGACAAGGCTGGAGGGTACGCCATCCAGGGTAAGGCCGCCGTCTTCATCGAACGCATTGTGGGCGAGTACACGAACGTGATGGGCCTCCCACTGTGCGAGCTGGGCCGGTTATTGCGGGAATTCAACGTCAGGTTCTAGTCTTCCTCCCGGAAGGCGCAGGCATCAAGGAGGCAACGTGTCCGACAAGAAGAAGCTGAGTATCCACACGATTCAAAAGATGAAGGCCAATGGCGAGAAGATCGCTTGGATGACGGCGTACGATTATCCAACGGCGGAGTTCGCTGAAGCGGCCGGCATGGAGATGCTGCTGGTCGGCGACTCCCTGGGCATGTGCGTGTACGGGTACAAAGGAACCGTGCCCGTGACCATGGATCAGTGCATTGTGCATTGCGAAGCCGTTCGCCGGGGCGCGCCCAACACCTTTGTCATGGGCGACATGCCGTTTATGAGCTATCAGGTGAGCGATGAAGAAGCCGCGCGCAATGCCGGGCGGTTTTTGAAGGAAGCCGATGTCGATGCCATCAAACTCGAAGGCGGCCAGCGCGTCGTCTCGCGCATTCGCGCCATTCTTGACGCTGGCATCGTGGTGTGCGGCCACATTGGACTGACCCCGCAAAGCTCCGGTCAGCTGGGCGGACACAAGGCCCAGGGGCGTACGATCGCTTCTGCGCGCGCCTTGCTTGAGGATGCGCTGGCGATCGAAGAGGCGGGTGCACAGATGCTCTTGCTGGAAGCCGTGCCCCCCGAAGTCGCGGCATTCGTGGTCGAAAAGCTCTCGATTCCCGTCTTCGGGATCGGCGCCGGCCCCCATACGGACGGTCAACTGATCATCGTGTCCGACGTCATCGGTCAGTTCCAAGCCTTTACCCCCAAGTTCGTCAAGAAATACGCCAACGTCGCGCAGGTGATCACCGATGCGATGAAGGCTTACGTGTCCGAGGTCAAGGGCGGCGTTTTCCCGGCGGACGAACATTGCTATCACATGCTGAAGGATGAAGTCGGCAAGTTCCCTGAACTCAAGGCGGACTTCGAGTAGTCCGGAGTTTCTCCCAGGAGGCAAGATGAGTGATCTGAGACAGCGGCTGGCGATCTCTGAGGAACATCTGCAGGAGATCAATCGGTTCCTAGTGGATCCGAACTCCGAGGTCATCAACGATTTTCTTCGGATCGTCGAGAAGCATGGAGGTCCGGAAGAGATCAACCGCAAAGCCAAGGCGGCGCGCGCGTTGCCCAGCCTTCTCGCGCGCTTGAAAGAGGCCGATTCTCCCTATCTGGAAGATATCGAATGGCTGATCGCGCAGCGAGATGCGGGCGCGTTCGTCTCGATCGGCGACTATCGCCGTTCGATTCTCGGCGACGTAGCGGATTCGATGGTCTTCGATGATGCCCACGCCGTGACGCTTGAAATCAGCGCCTTGCAGTTCTTCTCCTGGTTGATCGCCGAAGCGAAGCAGGCGATCGAGCGTCGTGAACTCATGCCGGGACGCTACATCCGGGTGCGAAACATGGCGGAGCAAGTGGCCGATCATGGCGATACACTGGCCGTTGCCGCCGCTATGCAGGTCGTCGGCGCCAGTTACGTCGAGACGCTCGATACGAAGGGAACGGATGGATCGAACATCCATCTTGGCGGACCTGCGACGATCACGGGGTATTTCGGCGGTGTCGGCCAGCCGAATGCGCATCCTCTGAAATGGGTGGATGAATTCCTCGGTTACTACACGTCGTATGGTGTGAGGCAGGTGCTAAATATCAATCCAGGAACCGTCTTCCTGGGCTATCTGCTTCATAAACTGGGGATTGACATTGAGTTTAAGATCTCGGTATTCATGGGCAACGATAATCCCTATGCCGCGCTTTGGACGCTGCTTGGCGCCAAGCTGTTCTCTCGCGAGGATGGAACGACCTCGTTGATCGGTTTTAACTGGGCGAACTCCGTGAACAACGAGACGATCGAGAAGGGGGCAGCGATTCGAGGGGCGTTTGGCTTCGAGGATGTGGTGCGTTTCGAACACCACATCACCGAGACGCACAAGTCCATCGTCATTCAGCCCTATGATCGGACGGAGGAGCTGGTTGAGCTCGCCGATCACGTCGCCAACATCTCGGCCAAGCATGAGGGCGGGAAACCGGACATCGACGGCGGACGTGAGCATCCCTCCGATATCCTCGACTACTTTTTGCCGAAGTCCGAGATCGAGGCGCAGGGTCTGATGTCGGCCATGCAGCGAAACTATCTCGACAAACACGACGCCTTGAACGTAACGGCGGCGGAGTTGACGAAGGCGGGCCTGACCTTCCATGCCGCTCAACATCTTCATGGAGCCGGCTAGGCCAGTTAAGCACCCAAGGCCCCAAGCTTGCCGCGTTTCGACGCGATCGGTATGCTTGGGGCCCATTTTCTCTCAATGAGGTGGCTATGACTGACTATGCATCGCTGAAGCATCAAATCGATGAGGGTGGGATTGCGTTCGTCGATTTCCGGATTGCCGATTTTGCCGGACGATTTCGGCACCTGACCATTCCTTCCGCCCGATTCACGCCGCAACTGATCGCAGAAGGTTTGGGGTTTGATGGGTCCAATTACGGCTACCGCGCAGTCGCCGGGAGCGATATGGTGCTTATCCCCGATTTGGCGTCCGCCTATGTCGAAGAACGTGGCGGTGAGAAGGTTCTGTCGGTCATTGCCGATATCCATGACGCTGAGACGCGCCAGCCTGCAACCATCGACCCTCGAGGGATCGCCTCGTCTGCCATCGACTATGCGCGAACGGCGGGGATTGCGGATGATGTCCGAGTCAGCCCGGAGTTCGAGTTCTACGTGTTCGACGATGTGTTCTATGACACGGAAAACGGAACCAGCTGCATTGAGATCCAGCCGGCTGAAGCGTGCGACCACCGCCGGGGCATCGGCAATACGCCGCAATCCGCCTATCATGCGCCCTTGCATCAAGACCGGCTGTTCGATTTTCGCTGTGATGTTGCGCGGCAAATCGAGCAAGCCGGAATCCCTGTGAAATATCATCATCACGAGGTCGGCGCCTTCGGACAGCAGGAGATCGAGCTGGGATTCGATTCTCTCGTTCGCATGGCGGATGCGACGTTTATCGTCAAATCGCTCGTTCACAACACGGCCGTCGAACGGGGCTTGACGGCCACGTTCTTGCCGAAACCGATGCACGGAGAAGCGGGCAACGGCATGCACCTTCATCAGTACATGGTGAAGAATGGGGAGAACGTGTTCGCGGCGGATGATGGATTATCCGAACTGGCGTTGTGCTATGTCGGCGGATTGCTCAAGCACGGCCGTAGCTTGATGGCTTGGACGAACCCGTCGACCAACTCCTTCCGGCGCCTTGTTCCCGGCTTCGAAGCGCCCGTTCATCTTGTTTTCGGATCGGCGAATCGAACGGCCGCGGTGCGGGTCCCCGCCTATGCTCGAGGCGATAAGCGGCGAATCGAATTGCGGACCATGGATGCGACGTGCAATCCCTATCTGGCGTACGCGGCGATCGTGATGGCGGGCATCGATGGGATTGAGCGTGGCCTGAACGCGAAAGACCTAGGATTCGGTCCCTTTGAGACCGACCTCTACGAGAAGAATCATGGCGAAGCGGCGCCACGCAGCCTTGGCGAAGCGCTGGATTGTCTTGAGGAAGATCACGCCTACTTGAGGCGAGGAGACGTTTTCTCCGAAGAGGAGATCGAGCATTGGATTCGAACCAAACGGGCAGATGTCGAGGCACTGGCGCAACGCCCCCATCCCCATGAGTACGTCATGTACTACGACCTCTAAAAACATTGAGGCACGCGAAGACCATCACCGGGGTCTTGGCGTGCCTCAAAATCTACTTCTTCTTCTCTTCACGGTCGAGGTACTGAAGGATGGCTTCAACAACAAGATAGTTGATCGATCGATCGACTTTTTCTGCTAGACGATCCAATCGCTCGATGGGTTTCTTATCCAGCTTGCTCTTGGGAATGTAGATCGACAACGTCGTCACTTCGCTTTTGCGCACCACTACAATCACCTCCTCTTTTTCATCGAGGTCTTTTGCTTTGTGTTTTAGCCTACACCAAATAATGGAGAATGTGCAACTCTATGACAAACACAAAGAAAAAAGAGCCTCGCGAGGAGGCTCTTTTCGAATCCATGAATCTTCTGGATTAGCACATGAAACTAGCGCAGAACGAACCGGAAGGTATAGTATGCGATCTCCCGGCCTTCGCACGCTTCGGGCTTTTCTGTCCGGCATTCTTTGGGCATGCTGGATTCGCCGGGGCATCCGTCTTCGTTGCGATACTCCATCTTCGGATGCTGGCAACCCTTGCCGGCGGCTCGTTCAACGGCCAAAACTAGCGTAAAGGTGCCTTCGGATAAAATGCCTCTCGTCAGCGAGGGTCCCTCCTCGTCCGTCCAAACGATTTCCGATACCGGAATGACGGCATCGAACAGATCGCCTGCCGGAGCAATCGAGATGGTCCTGCCTGGGGCGAAGAACTCATACCCTGCCTCATTGACTACGTTCACCGTATTGCCATTGGGCAACTGGAGCGAACAGCGATCCCAAAGGATGTTGATGACATCATCCGAGACGTTGTGAATCCAAAACGGAATCTTGCTTTCCAGCTCGTCCTCGACAAAGGCGCCATGGAAGGCAATGCGGATGGTGTCGTCGTAGAAGACGGCCTTCTCCGAATAGATCGGATCCAGCATTTCCAAAGATTGGCGCAGAATGACGTGCGTTTCCGGCATTGGCTCTTCCTCGACGACGACCGGCGTGGGGGTTTCGGCCACGGGCTCCGGCGCGTCAGAGGCCAAAAACAGCCCGAATAACAGCAGCGCACCCATTATGCCTGCAATAACGGCAATCTTTCCCAAATCGTTCACTACACTCACCCCTCCTGGTCAGTACTCCCTGAACTCGTGACATGCTACCCCGGAAACACCCAGAAGGTGGGAGGAACCTGACCGGTACAAGAGGGAACTGTGTCTGCTGATAAATCGGCATGCGGATGGCGAAAATGAAGTGAGCTAGCGAAAGGAGTCGAACCTCCGACCGATGGTTTACGAAACCACTGCTCTACCACTGAGCTACTCTAGTGGTAGGGTGAGCTTCAGAAGCCTGAAAGCGATAAAAAAGACGGCCTTACCAGAGTGAGTCCAAGTGACGGTGAAAATGTCCCCCAAATCCGAAGACTATCCGGTCATAAGCAACGTGACGCTCGATAACTTTGAGCATTTATCCAATCCATGCTGGATTCAGGGCTCTCAAGAGGTTGGTCGCGCTGCCAAGCTATGATCAATTGCGCCTACTGTCTCCCGCGTTATCGAGAACCTGAAACTATCTTCTTTCCGTGCCGAGAAATCGGAGAGCTTCTGGACTGCTCACGACAGCAAATCAGCGTATGCAGGCAAAGAGCAGTGGCAGAGGGAAATTGGTAAAAGTGAAGTCGCGCTTGTATACACAGAAGTTAGACGCAGAGTTCCAATTGAGATAGCACTCTTAGCCGCTCTTGAGATGCAACGAACGGCTGAGCCCCACCATCAGAATTGAACGCTATTGCCCTTGATGTCGTAGTTCAGTGTTGTAGCTGGAGCGTCCTTTTTCCCGGCTGGCTGTGGATCATCCCATTGATTCGACTTCGCATACACTGTGCCCGATCCAGTTTTGGGTCCTAAGACGCGCAAGTTATGGTCCGTGTTGTCCCTGATAATGTTATCACCCAAAGATCCCAGTGGACCTCCACCAAGGTCAACTAAGTCTGTGCCACTGATGGTTATGCCATACTTGTTCAGCCGGAACTCGTTGTTGTGGATCTTGAAGCCCTCGGGAGGCCACAAAGTTCCAGCTTGAATCCACAGTGCGCTGTCTGCTGAACCGATGAAGCTATTCGAGAAGATCTCACTTAGGCCACTCTGATAGAGCGCTATTGTGCCAGATGAGTTGTTGCTGTCAAGTATCGTGTGCTCCGCTGTGCCTCTGATTTCAAGGGAACAGTTCTCTCGGATCGTGTTTGATCTAAGAGTCAAGCGTTGACAGTCTGTGAACGTGCTATGGGCCTTCAGTTCACAGCTAGAAACGAAGAGAGAACCAAGAACTGTCGCATGGATTGCGTACACGTGTGAGTTCCGAAGCTCAACATCTCCTTGCGTTGATATCTCCAAGCCCACAGCACTGGTCATGACGTTCTCAAGCACAGCTCCCGCACCTTGCAGTCTCAAGTGCTGACGGAACCACACGTTTGATGCTCGGCAGTCTGTACCCAACTCCACACGGCATTCGATTGTGGTAGCGCTCTTGCTAGGCGTATTGCCTTGGAGGGTCGTGCTGGCTGGAATCTCCAGTGTCTGTGCTCCGCTTCCATACGCCCCGGGTGCAAGGTGAACAGTGCATGTCCCAGAGTTGAACTCGAGCGCTGAGATAGCCTTTGGCAGATCCCTGAACGGATTTGCGAAAGAACCATCTCCACCTACGTCATCTCCGTTGCGTGAGTCGACAAAGATGTCGCGATAGGTTGTAGAAGGAAAGACGTCGACAAGCATCTCTAGATGATCAGTGAGTCCGTCGTTGTCTGTGACGGTAAGGCGAACCCAGTAACGATCGGAAGATGTATAGGTATGCAAGACTGCGCATCCTGAGGCGGTGCTTCCGTCTCCGAATTCCCATAAGGTAGTCAGCGATCTCCCCATCAGGATCATAGGCTGTTCGCGCGTCAAACTCCACGGTCAGTGGCAGTGTTCCTGCTGGGTAGCCCCAAGAGAATGCTGCTAGGGGAGGGGACTCGGAAATCGAACACCCTGCGAGTAATGAGATCGCAACACAAAGCGCAGTATCTCGAAACCGCTTCCACCAACGTGTACGCGACTGGAAAAGAATCGTCAACTCACCTCCGTGTGAACGCCTGTGACCGAGATTTATCCTGGCATCTTCGAACCAAGCTCCCAGGCAATCTATCACATGCTGTCGCCCTTGTGAAATGCTCCTAGAATATGTTGCTAGCATAATACGGTCCTTGACTCCGACCTGATAGATATCGCAGATTGGTTATGCGGTCATATGACCTTGAGCAGTGCAATAAGACATATCCTACTCTTGAAGAACAGGGCGATCTGAGCCAGCGAGAGGAGTCGAACCTCCGACCGATGGTTTACGAAACCATTGCTCTACCACTGAGCTACGCTGGCAGTACAATCAGGGATTATATCATGCGTAGAAACGCCTTCAACTGGAGGAGACATGGACGGATTGTCGATTGCCGCTTCGCTCGCGGAGATCGTTCCGCGGATCGCTGAGGGCATCATCCGTACGATCTATCAGCCGGATCGCATGCGCTTCGTGCTGCGTCTCTTCTCGGGGCAGGACGTTCGTCTCGTGATTGACCTTCAGGAGGCAACCCTTCGAATCGCCGAGCACGCGGAACCCAATCCCGAGACGCCCTCGACCTTCGTGATGTTGCTTCGCAAGCACCTTCGCGGTGGGCGCATCCTTCATGCGCATCAATCAGGGTGGGATCGGATCATCACGCTGGAAATCCATCGGCGAGAGGGAAGCCATCTGCACGTTTATGCGCTGATCGCAGAGCTGGTCGGGATGCGTGGCAATCTCCATCTGTTGAAAGAGGGCCGCTTGATCAGGTCCCTGCGTTCGGATCACCGAAATCAGCCCGGAGGACCGTTCCACCCCCTCCTCGGACAGGACAAAGTCGATCCGAGTGACGTGACGCCCGATCAGCTGGAACGCTGGTTTTCTGTGGAGGACGTAGAAAGGGCTCTTGCTTCCAAGGTCGAAGGGATCGGACGTGAGACGGCGGCGGACCTTGCGGCCTCTGCAACCAGCGATGACCTGCCGCTTGAGATCAGCCTTCGGCTGAAGGCGTGGATGCCGTATGTCAAGGCCCCGTGCCCACATGTGTCCGAAGATGGTTCTCGCGCCACCTTCTATCCGCTGCCGCTTCCAGCAACGCCTGCGGAGTCTTTCCAGGCGGCCTTGGAGACGGTCGTTCGTGAAGCGGGTGTAGCTGACGTGACTGCGGGAGATCCGATCCTTCAGCGACTCAAGCGCGGCATCAAGAAACGAAAACGAACCATCGTCAAGCTTGAGGACTGGCTCTCAGCGTCCGATGAGGCGGATCGAATGCAGGACGAGGCGAACTTGCTCATGATTCATCAAGCTGAACTGGTTCGAGGCGCCGCATCGGCAGTCTTGGTGGATCCCGAAACCGAACAAAAGGTTTCGATTCGCTTGGATCCCTCGTTGTCTCCCATCGAGAATGCCCAAGCCTTGTATCAGCGTGCGAAGCGCATTCGGCGCGGACATCCGCATGTGCATGCGCGCCTCCGAAAGATCCAGGGGGAGCTGTCGCTGCTCCGCAAGGCGGCCGACGTTTACCGTGCTACCGGCGAGCTCGACGCTGGTGTCCAGGCTCTGATCGACGTGCGCCAGAAGCAACGTCCACCCGCCAAGAAGGCCGTTCCCTTCAGACAGGTCGAGTTGGAGGGCTATCAGATTTGGGTGGGCAAGAGTGCACGACAGAACGACGCCCTTCTCAAGGCGGCCTCAGCGAACGATCTGTGGATGCATGCAAAGGACTACGCGGGCTCGCACGTCGTGATCCGAGCGCGCGGATCGGAATCGCTTCCGGATGCCGTCATTCAAGAGGCGGCGAGGCTGGCCGCTCGCTACTCCAAAGCCGAGGGTGAGCGGCGGGTCGAGGTCACGATGACACGTGTCAAGAATGTTCGTAAGCCCAAGGGTGCACCGGCGGGGCTGGTAAACGTACGAGACACGGATACACTGACCGTCGAACTTGAGGAGAAGGAATCTAGATGAATATCGATCCGATTCTACGTGTGATACTCTCGATCGCCGCTGTCATTCCGGCGATCGTGTTTCATGAAGTTGCTCACGGATACACAGCCTTCCGGCTAGGTGATCCCACGGCGCGCAATCTTGGACGACTTACGCTGAATCCGATTGCTCATGTGGATCCCATTGGCACCATCCTAGTACCGCTTGTGTTGGTTATCTTGGGCTCTGCAGTATTCGGTTGGGCGAAACCGGTTCCCGTGAATCCGCGCTACTTCCGAAACCCATTCCGAGGGATGCTTTTCGTCGCAATATCCGGACCACTGACCAATATCGCAATGGGCTTGTCCGCGATCGCAATCGGTCGCGTGGCAATTTCGATATTGCCTTATGTTCAAGTCCTAACCTCAACATCGTTTTTTGGTATCTTGGCACGAGCAGTTTTTTACTTCCTCGGGGTTTTGGCCATTATCAACATGTTCTTAGCGGTTCTAAACATGATTCCTATACCGCCTCTGGATGGCTCGCGCGTTTTGACTTATTTCCTTCCGACGGAGGGAAAACGGATGATGCTTTCGCTAGAACGGTATGGATTTATCATCATCGCGGCGATGCTCTACCTCAGAGTCTTTAGCGGGTTGTTCTCTGTGGTTCTCGGAGTTATTGAGAAACTGCTTGGGCAGCAATGGATTCTGTTGATGAATCAACTCTAGGGGAGCGGCATTGCCGTTACCATCTGCGTTTCGTATAATCCGGCCATCTTCAGAATCCTGGGAGTTTCCGAACCGATGAGCATTAAAGCCGACTATCAAATCACCGAGCGACAGGAGATCGAGGCCACCATTCGTGTGACCGTGCCAGTCGAAGGTGTCATCCAGCAGATTGACGCCGTCTATCGTGAGTATGCCAAGGAGGTCCGGGTCCCCGGATTCCGCAAGGGACATGTCCCGAAGAGCTTTCTGGACAGCCGTTTCGGGCGAGAGGTCTTTCTTCAAGAAGCGTTGGATGCATTGCAACGAAAGCACTTTCCCGTTGCCGTCACGGAATTGGAGTTGCGCCCCGTATCGACGCCGTCGCTTGAGATTGTGGAGTCGGGCGAGGACTCCCCCCTCGTTTTCACGGCCAGCTTTGCGGTGCTTCCGATCGTCAGCATCGACAGCACCGAAGGGTTAAAGGCGACAATCCCACCCCTGAAGCCGGTGAGCGAGGAGGACGTCAACTCGGCATTGGAAGAGGTTCAGCAACAATTCGGCGTTCTCGGTGAAAGGGAGGGTGAAGAGATTGCCGATGGCGATCTCGTGCGCGTGAAGGAAGGCGAACAGGAATGGGATACCCGAGCGATGCAGGATAATCCCATCACCCAGCATCTTGTGGGAGCTGCAGTGGGCTCCACTGTGGAGATCGACGCCGAATTGCCGGACGGCAAACCGCTCCAGACGTCCCTGGAGATTGTTGGACTGCGGCAAGTGATCCTTCCGGATGTCGATGATGATTTGGCGAAAGATGCGGGGTACGACGATCTCGCGACGCTGAAGAAGGATATTGAAGAGAAGATCAGCAAACGGCGAAAGGACCTGCGGGAACAGTGGCTGCATTCCGCGTTGCTGGACGATCTTCTCGGGAAGACCGAGATCCCGCTTCCGGACGCATTCATCGATGATCTTGTCTCGGACGAGATCAGCCGAATGAAGGAATCCTTGGAACGGCCGGAATCCAATCGTACCTTTGCCGAGTACCTTGAACAGCGCGAACTCTCCGAGGACGAGCTCAGGGATGAGATCAAGACATCGGTGGAAGGCCGCGTTCGCCGAGAGTTGTTGATGCGGCAATTGGCCGACGATCTTGAGATCGCCATTGACGATGATGAGCTGGGACGTTTGGCTGAAGAAGAGGCCGCCTCGTATGATGAAGACCCGGTGCGCTTTACCGCGCGCCTGAAAGCGGAGGATCGCTGGGAAGACTACCGGATCGGCAAGGTCAACGAGCGGATTTTCGCGACGCTGGAAAAAACGGCTGTGATCACCGAACAAGAGCCACAAGAGTCAAACGAGGAGGCGGACGAATGACCCAGATCCCTTTTGTCATCGACCATACGGGACATACTGAACGATCGTATGATATCTACTCACGCCTCTTGGAGGACCGTATCATCTTTTTACGGGATGCCATTGACGATGAAGTGGCGAACGTGGTGATCGCGCAGATTCTTTTCCTGGCGGCCAAGGATCCGTCGAAAGACATTCGCCTCTACATCAATTCTCCTGGGGGAATCATTACGGCTGGGCTGGCGATCTATGACACGATGCGCTTCGTGAAGTGCGATGTTGCCACCATCTGCATCGGCCAAGCGGCCAGTATGGCGGCCGTGTTATTGACAGCGGGTGCGGAAGGTAAGCGATCGGCGCTTCCCAATTCCCGGATCTTGTTGCATCAAGCCTCGGGAGGCGCGCAGGGCCAAGCTGCGGATGTGCGGATTCAAACCGAAGAGCTGTATCGGCTGCAGGATTTGCTCGTGAAGATCATCTCGCAACACACGGGCAAGCAGAAGCGAACGGTTCAAAAGGACATCGATCGCGACAAGTACATGTCCGCGGACGAAGCGATCGAGTATGGCTTGATCGACTCGATCATTCCGCCGCGAGGCTAGAATGAGCTCGGCGGGAAGCTGGCGATCGATCCCCAAGATCGACGTTCACGCGCACATCGTTCTGCATCAGCGTGATGACACGGATCTCGTTCTCCATGAGCCGAAGGCGCAACTACGGCTCATGGAGAAGCACAACGTCCGTTGTGCCTGCATCCTACCCATCAACTATCCGGAGTACTTTCCGTTGCGTCCCGAACGAGCCCTCGATTGGCTGCGCGCCAACAACGAGATCCAAGCCGACATCATGCGTACTGCGCCGGAGCGGTTGCTCGCATTCGCCGATTGCCGCATCGATGGCGCCTATGCCCTCAGGGAACGGGTGCACAGTGAGCTTCGCCGTGCGATCGAGGAGCTTGGTTTACGCGGGCTGAAAATCCATCCCTCCAATCTCAAGACACCGGCGGACGACGGTCGGCTTCGCCAGTGGCTGGATGCGGTCGACGCGCAGCGCGTGCCCGTTGTTTTTCATTCCAACCCCTCAGGCAGCGACCCTCAGTTCGACGAGTCGGCGCCGCGCACGATCTATCGAGCCATCTACGGTCGCAGCACGGTGTTTACGGTGGCTCACATGGGCGGGGCAGCCTTTCTGGAAACCTTGGGTGGAGACGGATACGTCGGGACATCGTACGGATTGCTGCTGATCGCCGATCTTCACGGAGTCGACTTCTGCGAACGGCTCTTGCGGCGAATCGGCATCGACCGTGTCCTGTTTGGCACCGATGTCCCCATCTTCAGCTACGAGGACTACGAGCGCGTCTTCGATGCCATGGGTCTGACACGCGAAGAGATGGAAAAGATCGCCTACCGCAACGCCGAGCGCATGCTGGCCGGACGTCCGCCCCTCGATTCATAGGGTCGGAGTTCGTCGTCCTGCCGCCGCGCATCGCGTAGAGTGAACCATGCGAACCGGGACCTCAGACCTTCCTCTTCATCACGGACGCGCGCCTCGATGGCTCTTCTCGCGGATGACTCAATTGGCGGGGTCGATTACGGAGTTGATGATTCTCGAACACGGAGTTCCTGGGCTGTTCGACCGTTTATCCAACCCCTATTGGTTCCAATCCTTGGGGTGCGTGCTTGGGTTTGATTGGCATTCCAGTGGTGTCACGACAACGACATGCGGCGCGATCAAGGAAGGCATCAAGGGACGCGAACGGGAGCTCGGCCTCTTTGTTGCCGGGGGCAAGGGGGCGGCATCCCGAAAAACGCCGGCCGAGATTGCGGCATGGGGCGAGCGTGAGGGAACGGATTCGGCTCGACTGACCGATGCCAGCCGCACGGCGGCCAAGGTCGACAGTTCGGCCGTTCAAGACGGCTACCAGATTTATCATCATGTGTTTCTGTTCGACCGAGATAACCAATGGGTGGTCATTCAGCAGGGCATGAACGAGAGCAACGGCTATGCGCGGCGGTACCATTGGCAATCTTCTGCGGTGACGGATTTCGTCAATGAGCCTCACACGGCCATCTGTTGCGATCGTCGCCAGCTGACGCTCAACCTGGTGGCCGCATCGAGCGAATCGACGCGGCATGCCAGCCACGAGCTGACGCAGTCGAAGCCAATCGCTCTCATTCAGGAGCTGTACAAGCTCAAGTCGCTCAAGCTTCCACGACGACACGAGATCCTCATGTCGGACATCTCGCCGCGCCGGATGGAGCGGATCTTTCTCAAGACCTATGAGGCGCATCCGGAAAGCTTCGTGGAGCTACTATGCTTGCCGGGCGTGGGCGCAAAGACGCTTCGCGCGTTATCGCTCATCGCGGAGTTGGCCTATGGTGAAGCGCCCAGTTACGAGGATCCGGCGCGCTACGGATTTGCGCATGGTGGCAAGGACGGAATTCCCTTTCCCGTCGATCGTTCGCTGTACGACCAGACGATCGATCTGATGTCGCGTGCGATCCGAAAGGCCAAGTTGGGACAATCGGATGAGCTCAAGGCACTGCGCCGAATGGAGCGGGCGTTCAATCACCCTTCGTAGCACGCGAGACGGACATCATCGGCTCTCAACCGCCGCAGGCCGCGATCTTGACGCATTGTGGAGCGACGATGTTGCGAAGCCACTCGTTCCTACGGAGGCGTAGCCGACGTAGGCAGTCTACTTATGAACCCGCTTCATGAAGTCCTCGATCTCCGGCATGCCGCCTTGGAAGACAAGGTACCCATCGTGGGGCTCCCGCTCGGTAATCTCTCCGCAAATGGGGGTGAGCATCAGGGATTTAACCTTCTCCAGGTCATCGGTTTGCCCCAGCGCCCATCCCAGCTTGATATAGGCGACCTCCGGAAGCATGTTCTCGGTTGGAATGATGCCCTTGGCCATCAGATCGCGCCCCGTATCGTAGACGAACATGTGCACGTATCCCCATAGCGTTTGCACGGTCATGTAGATGGCGACGCCCGCCGCCGTCGCGCGCTCGATGGCCGGATAGACGGGCTTGTTGACGTGTCCGAGTCCGGTTCCCGCGATGACGATGCCCTTGTAGCCCACATCGACGATGGCATCGATGATGTCCGGATGCATGTTCGGGTAGTAGTAAAGCAGTGTGACACGATCCTCGAATGTGGGAAGAATAGCGACCTCGCGATCGGTTCGCCGTGGATTGTAGTCCGAGCGCAACGGGACGACGCCCTCCCGGGTGACGGTTGCCAGCGGCGTATCGCCGATGGTGCGGAAGGTGGAACGATACGACGAGTGCATTTTTCGGACGCGCGTCCCCCGATGCAGGAGTCCGTACTCATCGGAGGTCGGTCCGAACATGCAGACCATGACCTCGGCGATATCCGAGGTCGCTGCCGTGGTCGTTGCGTGAATGAGATTTAGCGCGGCATCGGACGACGGACGATCGGACGAGCGCTGCGAGCCGACCATGACGATGGGAACGGGCGAGTTTTGGACCATGAACGCGAGCGCGCTGGCCGTGTGGTGCATGGTGTCGGTCCCATGTCCGACGACGATGCCATCGATGCCGTTTTCAATCTCCTGGCCGATGGCGCGGGCCAAGGTCTTGTATTCGTGGGGGCCCATGTTCTCCGAGAAGACGCCGAAGAGTTTCTCGGTGGACAGGTTGCAGATATCGGCCAGTTCGGGAACCGCGCCGTAGAGCTCGCCCGGAGAGAAGGCGGGAATGACCGCGCCTGTGCGATAATCGAGACGCGAGGCGATCGTTCCTCCAGTGCCCAACAGCTTCACATAGGGCTTGTCGGGAGAAACGGGAAACTCCTTTTCCGGGATCTTGTAATGCGCTTCCTTCGATCCCTTTATCGCGACGGCGGTAATCGTACGAACGTCAATGCCGACGTTGTAGCCGGTCGAAAGCTTCAAGACGAGATGTCGAGAATCGTCAAACTCCGATCGAGGGAGAATGATGCCCCGGAATTCGCCGCGCGTCGTCGTCAGGATGACGTCGTCCCATACTCCGAATGAAAACGCTTCCAGCGTCTCCAGGGATTCGCCGCGATAGCCTTTGGTGCGTTCGTCGCTCATGCGCGCTCCATTTCGTCGATCCAGTTGCTCAGGGATGACAGGCGAAGGTTGCCGAGGGCGTGCTTCCGCAGTTGTCCCATGATCCAATTGCGCATCGCGTATGGCGATCGTTGACGCTTTCGCGGAGAAAACTGCTCGGCGAGCCCGGGAATTTGCTTGCGAAGAGCCTCTCCCGTGATTGCCGAGTACCCCACCTCGCGCAACAGGGCGTCCAACGTCGGCGACGTTGAGTTGTAGCCGCGCGCGATGAGAACGGGAAGGATATCCCGGTCGAGTCCGCGTTTCCGAACGTCGTCAGCTAGGGCGACCAGCCAAGTGAGATCTCCCGGACGATCGCCGCAGACGGATCGCAGGGTATGTCCGAGCAGCGCGCCGGCGTACGCCGGATCCCACCCGTTGACAATCAAGCTACGAAGGGTGGGAAGCAGATTTCGCTTGAGGATGAAGGCATGACAATCCTCAGGAATATCCCAATCAGCGAGCGCTTGGCACATGGCTTCCACCGGTTCAGGCAGTCCCGCTCGGATCGTCTCGATGTCCTGTTCGTCAATGGGAATGGGGGCGGAATCGGTGTCCGGATACATGCGGTCGGGGCCGGGAAGGACGCGTTCAAAGAGCGTGGTTCCATCGGCCAGCGCTTTGCGTGTTTCATTGGGTACCCCAGCGAAAGCCAGTTGGCAGCGTTCGATGACGGTGTCGATGGCCGTTTCCATGTCCGCGGAGGGACCCCACAGCAGGATCTGGGCGTCACGATCGCTTGCTCCCAATGTCTTACGGATTGAATCCCATGGAAGCTGAGTCGATGCCTCTTCCGAATGGGCGAGATTCGGTTTTTCGATGCAGGCGACGACCTTGAGGCGGTCCGACAGTTCGTCGGCGAAACAACGTCCGGGGTTGGTGAAATGGGCAAGAAGGCCGCTGAATCCGGGCAGATTCAATGCCATGGCCGCTTCGGGCTCGACTCCCACGGGAAGTAGGTGTGCGTGGTCTTTAGGGCGGCTGGCGTGCGCCTGCGCTGACCAGTCCTGGATTTCAGTCTCCGTGAAGCGCGATCGCAACGTCTCGCGGATGGCCAACAGCGCTTTCTGTCGGAAGGCTTCATTGTGCGTGAGGTCGGGAATCCAACGGATGTGCTGAACGCCCTTGATCTCAACGCGCGTGCCGCCATCGATGCTGACATTGACGTCTTCGCGGCCCGCTCCAATCCCGACATTCACCTTTCCGGTGCTGCGCGCCAAGAAGCGGATGTAATGCGCGGCCTCTCGGGCTTCATCGGGGGTTAGCAGGTCAGGGTAGGTGACGGTTTCCACGAGCGGCATCCCCAGTCGATCCGTGGAGTAGATGCGCTCGTGCCCGATGTCCGAGACTTCTCGGCACGAATCCTCTTCGATGCTCAGCTGTAAGATGCGCACGGGTTTCGTTTTCAGAGGAATGCTTCCGTGGATGCCGACGATGGCCGTCCGCTGGAAGCCGGTGGGAATACTGCCATCCAGATATTGCTTTCGTGTGATATGCAGTTCGCCGACAACTTGGGTTCCGAGTAGAAGCGCGATTTCGATGGCGATATTGAGGGCCTCCCGGTTCATGGGAAAGGGAGGGGTATCATCGATGTCGTACGTACACGCTGTTTCTCCGAGGATTCGGTAGATGATGTTCTTTCGCGTTTTGAACTCCATCAACGCTGTGCCATCGTACTCGCCGAGTTCGCTGAGCGTTGGCCGCATATGGCGGACGAGTTGCGCGTCGTAGGACTCACCGTCCTGATAGCGACCGGCAGGGCAGCGGCAGAAAAGCTTGCGCGCCGTCTTCAGTTGCTGGTGAACTTCCAGACCGCAACGGAATCCCAAATCGCGATACAGCGATGGCTCAGCCACTTTGCGAGAGACGTAGCCGACGCGTGCTAGGGTCTCCAGGTAAACGCTCCCCGGATTGTCGGAATCACTCATTCATCAGCCTCATCCCCTGAGCCGGCGGCTCATTATGGTGCGGAAAGGGTAGTTGACAGCTTCGTGCAGGGCAAGGTCTCGAAGCCTACGATGGGGCGCCGGAGTGTAATCCTCGTAACTCTCGGATGGGCTGATCCACAGTATACTATGGCGACTGCGGGTACGATCCAATCGGGTGTCGCAGTCGTGATGGGGGTATTCCGAACGGGAGGTAGGGGTCGGATGAATACGACATTCTTAACGTGGTTAGCTGTTGCTGCTGTTGTGGGTGGAGCCTTGCTGCTCTTTCTGGGGGTTCCGGGCGGGCAATCGCCGCAGCCTTTGGTCTTGGAAGATGTGCCGGCCGATTCAGTCATTCAAGTCGAAGACGACTATTGGGAGCCCGTGACCGCCACTGCCCCGCGCATGCAGGGAACCTACGCATCGCCTGTTTCAGTTCCTGTCACGACATCGTCGTCATCGCCGTGCAGTGCCTGCGGGATTTCGCATACGATGACCATAACATCGACGGCTACGGCTTCGCTGACGGCGGTTCGTCCGCCTGCGGCGGCGCCGTGTTCAGCCTGCGGATCGAGTCACGCGATTGCCCCGGCATTGCCGTGCCGTGCGTTGACGTCCCCATGCTCCCGCGGATACGACCATTCGTGCACGCAACGTCCTGCGAGCGCATGTGCGCCTGGTCCTTGCTCCGGCCTGCCCGCCGGATGTGGAAATCCGTGCGGAAGCACGTGCCCGCTTGATAAGCCGGGGATCAACCGGAACATGGATCTGTGCGTGGACGAGTGTACGTTCCTTCAACTTCATACGACGATCCCCTACCCCATCTGCCAGGATATCTGTTTCGAATGGACGACCAGCAAAGGGTCGTTCCTCGATCCGACAGCCGCGAATCCCATCTACTATGCGCCGACGACGCACTTTGACGATGGCGAGGATGTGTGGGTCGTGGTGAAGATCACGGATGGCAAGGGCAAACAGTACGTCGATCAGCTCAAGCTGCATATTGTGAACGTTCGCTAGTCGACCCCATGAACGTGAAGAGGGGGCACACCTGCGCCCCCTCTCCTCCCTCTCTGGAAAGGACCTTCGTGCCCCAACTGGCCGCGCTATTCGATATGGACGGCACGCTTTACGATTCCGGAATCGATTTCGCTGCATTGCGCCAGGAACTGGGCTTTCCGCACAACGGGGTTCCCATCTTGAAGCAGTTGGAATCGTCGCCCCCTGAGCAGCGCGAGCGCGGGATCGAGTTCCTACATCGAGTCGAAGCTGAGGGCGCGGCATCCGGAACCCTAATTCCCGGCGCGGAACCGCTGATTCACTGGCTCCAGGAACGTGGGGTTCGCTGCGCCCTGGTGACCAACAATTCGCGAGCCAGCGCCGATGCCGTGCTCGCGAAGCTGGATTTCTCGTTTGATGTGGTTCTTACGCGCGAGAACGGGCGTGCCAAGCCCGATCCTGGTTTATTTCTGTCGGCCATGGAGCACACGGGCGTTCGTCCCGAGCATGCTGTCGCCATTGGTGACACGCACTTGGATGCCTTGGCCGCTCATCGCGCGGGAATCTCCGAAATTCTTTTGGTCGCGCTACGCGATGCGTTTCGCAAGCTGATTCCGACACACGTCAGGTACAAAGAGGGCCGCGACCTCGCCGACGTCCATCGTATGATCCGCGACTGGCATCGTATCGCGGGCGCCGCGACCGAAGCACAAGATCCGCTAGGTCATTGACCAGATCGTTCCTTGCGCCGAATCCTTCAGTGTGACTCCCATCTCGGCCAGCTGATCCCGGATCTGATCGGCAAGCGCGAAGTCTTTCTTGTCTCTCAACTGCTTCCTCAGATTGATGAGTAAGTCCACCAGATCGTTCTCCAAGCCGGCATGGGTTGCCTCCGATTCGGCGAACAGGCCGAGCGGCGCACCCAGTTCCCGGATGAGGGTGACGGCATCTCGCAGTGCGAGGCGATCGTCAGGGGTTGCGTCTTGACGGAAGCGGTTGATGGATGAGACCAATTCCTGAAGGACGCCGATGGCGGCCACGGTGTTAAGATCGTCATCCATGGCTTCGATGTATCGGGATCGGTAAGTCCGAAGCGTTTCGACAAATGCCATACCGGCGGCTCCGGGGCTTCCGGCTGCGTTGCGCAGCTCGGCATCCACGTCCGAAAGCAGCGTTCGGATACGGTCAACCGCCGTTCGTGCCGCTTGAAGCCCCTCTTCGGAGTAGTCGAGCGGTTTGCGATAGTGCCGCGACAGGTAGAAATAGCGAACGGTTTCGGCATCGTGCCGTTCGAGGACGTTCTTTGCGTAGTCGAAATTCCCCAACGACTTGGACATCTTTTCGCCGCCGATGGAGAGCATTCCGTTGTGGAGCCAGAAACGGAAGAAGGGCTCATGCTTCGCGGACTCGGCTTGTGCGATCTCGTTCTCATGGTGCGGAAAGACGAGATCGTTTCCACCAGCATGGATATCGCGTCGATCACCGAGGTACCGGTTGGACAGCGCCACGCACTCGGTATGCCAGCCCGGCCGTCCGGGGCCCCATGGCGAATCCCAGTTGGGTTCTCCGGGCTTGGCCGCTTTCCAGAGTGTGAAGTCGAGCGGGTTCTCCTTTTGTGCGGAGGCGGCGATACGCGCGCCGGCTTCTTGATCTTCAAGGCGCCGGCCGGACAGCTTTCCGTATCCTTCGAAGGAGTCTACGCGGAAGTAGACATCGCCGTCCCGCTCATAGGCATGTCCCTGATCGATGAGCGATGAGACCAGTTCGATCATGTCCTCAATATGCTCAGTGGCTTTGGGCGAATGCGTCGGCGAGAGTACTCCCAAGCCCTTCAGAAGGTCGAAGTAGGCGTCCGTATAGGTGCGGGCGATTGTCTCGACGGTCTCGCCCGTCTCAAGCGACCGGTTGATCAGCTTGTCATCCACGTCGGTGACGTTTTGGATGTGCGTGACCTTCCACCCCTTGGTCGTCTCAAGATAGCGGCGTAGGGTGTCGAAAACGATGATCGGCCGGACATTGCCGATGTGGATGTGATCATAGACAGTGGGGCCACAGACGTACATCCCCACGGTCTGGCCATCTTGCGGTTGGAATGTCTCGTCACGCTTTGTGAGGGTGTTGTAGAGTTTCATCAGCCCCACCTCCTGTTCGCCGATTATAGAAGAGGCACCCCGGGGTTACTACCGAAACTAGGGATGGGCGGCTAGACTGTATGCATGACGGCCATCGATTCGCTTCTCACGATCGCCATTGCCGCCGCGCCCGTGTTCGAGTTGCGAGGCGCCATTCCGTTTGCACTCGCGCGCGGTGCGTCCCCGGCGCTGGCCTTGTGTTTCTCCTTGCTGGGAAATCTTCTCGTCGTCCCCCTCTTGCTATGGGGACTGGCCTCGATCGAATGCCTGTTGATGCGATGGCCCTTCGCCGAGCGGTTGATGACGCAAGTCTTTGCGCGAAGTCGACGCAAGGGGCGTTGGATCGAACGTTGGGGGATGGTGGGCTTATTGCTGTTGGTCGCCATTCCGCTTCCGGGGACAGGGGCCTGGACCGGGTCGATCGCCGCCTTTCTGCTGGGAATACCGAGTCGAAGGGCCCTGCCATGGATCGCTCTTGGTGTGCTCGTTGCGGGAGTCGTTGTCACGCTTGCGAGCCTGGGCGTGATTGCCGCCTTTGGTCACTGAGCGGACGGCTGCGTGCTCAGCCAGCTAGCGCCGAAGCGGTTTCACGACGTACCTCGCCATGAGCGGGAACAGAACGATCGCGAGGCCCAGAAAGGCTGCCGTGGTCAGCCAATAGCGAATATCCGACATGTCCATCACTCCGGTGACGGATCGCATGACGTTGGCCATGTGTGTCAGGGGTAACCCGGCGCTGATGGTGCGGAGGAAGCCGGGCATGAATTCGATGGGGAAGTAAATGCCGGCGAGGAACATCATGATCATGGCCAACACGTTGGCGAGATTGCCCGCGCTCGACGGCCGCCGGACCAACAACGCGATCACGGTTCCCAGCCCCATTGTCCCCAGGGTGGAACAGACGACGAACAGGATGTATCGAACCCAATCGACCGTGAAGTTCAAACGGAATATCAACATACCGACTCCGAGCGTGATGAACGTCGAGATGAGCCCGACGACGAGGCGAACAATGGCGATCGCTATGAGAAGGGCGGTTGGACGCATCGGCGTTACGATCAATCGGTCGAGGATCTTGCGCTCCTTCATCTGGGTGAGATGTCCGGAGACGGCGAACAAACCCGACGACAGAATGGTGAAGGCGAGGATGCCCGGCAACACGAGATTGAACCAGCCGGTCGATTCGATCTCGCCGGCATGAATGCGATGAACCGTGATTGCGGGCTGCGCCCCCTGGGCACGCATATCGAACTCGGCAGCGATGCCGCCCGCGATCTGCTGAAAAGCGACGTTCTCTTGCAGGCGGCCGGGATCGTAGAGAAAGCGCAGATCGTCTCCCGTCCAGATTAGCCCGAAATCGACGCGATGGTCGGAAATGGCGGCTTCGAGCTCCTCTCGGTCTGGGAAGGAGATCGTGTTTCCCACTCCCGCTTCGCTCAGCACGGAAAGGAGGAGTTCTTCGTTGTGAGCGGACTCCAACACGAACCCCACCTCCGCTCGTTCGGCATCTCCCATGCCGCTGAACAGGAACCCGAAAAGGAGGATGAAGACGACCGGAAACAGCAGCGTGAAGAACAACATCAGCTTGTCGCGCGTGAAGTTGCGAACCTCGGCCAGCAACAGGGCGGCGAAACTTCTCATGATCCCACATCCCATCGAAGCCGTCGCACGGCCACTGCCGAACAGACGAGGATCCAAAGGAGGGGGACCAACACCGGCCACGGCCACGGCATGAGCGTCCCCGCCTGGATGCCCACGCTCTGACGCAGCGCCTCCAACACATAGGTGACGGGATTTGCATACACCAGGATCATGAGGAAGATCGGCAGGCCGACGATCGGAAAGAACATGCCCGAAAGAAACATCATCGGCATGTTGAGGATGTTGGCGATGGCCATGCCGCCGTTGGCGGAGCGGGCGAAGGAGGTGATGAGAAAGCCAAAGGCCAGAAACGTGGCCGAGGCCAGGATCAACAGCAAGACGGTGTGCCAGGACGAGAACTGGAGCGTCGCGCCGAAGGCGAGCCTCCCCAGTAAGAGTACCAGTGCGAATTGAATCGCGCAGAAGATCACGTGTCCGACGCCGAACCCCAGCAGGTACTGCCGCACGGACAGCGGTGTCACCCAGTACTGTCTTAGCACCTTCCCCTCCCGATTGTAGAGGATGGTGCCCGGAACGCCGAACAAGCCGGTGGTGAAGAATCCCATCAGCACGATGCTGGGCAGGACATAGTTGACGTACGGCACCTCGGAGTCCGCCTGCTCCTGCTGCGTCCACTCGGTGACCACGTCGATGGAGGCCGCTTCGTCGTACAGTCCCATTTGGGCGAGCAAGTTCCGATCCAAACCGGCCAGGATTTGCTCGATGATGGCGGCGGCGGTCTCCGACGCGACGCTGGTTTGGCTCATGTAAAGCTGCAGTCCGGCTTCGACGGAGGGTTGAGGAGATTGGCCGCCCGCTTGTAGAGACTGCAGGACGTTTCGGTCAAATCCGGGCGGGATGACGAGCACGGCGGCTCGGTTTCCTCGGCGAAGCTGCTCGATCTCCTTTTCCTGAAAGGCGTCAAGGGCGTCGGTCGAGGCCGGTGTACGTAGCGAAAACAGGGGGCGCTCGCCCGGAGTTTCAGAGAGCGTGAGGCTGGAGAAGAGTTCGCGGACGATGGCGGAAGGCGAGAAGGCGGCGTCCGAGGACGCGGCTTCGCGATCGATCAACGCGATGGTGAAATGGATCTCCGGATCCTGTCCCAGCCTTCCGAAGATAAGGGTGAGGATGGTGAGTAAGAAGAGCGGAAAGACCAGGAACCAAAACAAGGTGTCTTTCTCCCGAATCCCGGCGATGACGTGTGCCCGAGCGAGTGCAAAGATACCCTTCATTCTCGCAACGTCCTTCCCGTCATGGAGAGAAAGACATCCTCGAGATTCGGCTGGCGAACGCGCAAGTCGCGAAGCGGCACCGCCGTCTCCTCCGACCACTGCAGCAGCTGGGCCATTGTCTTCGGAAGCATCGAGGTTTCCATGGTGACGCGCTCTCCCTCCAGGCGAACCTGCTCGCAGCAGGCGTCAAGGACGCGAACGGCATCATTCGGAGGGTCGTCCCAGCGGAACTCGATCAAGGTTTCGTGGCCCAGGGATGCGGTCAAATCGTGCGGAGAACCGGAGGCAATGATCTTTCCGTGGTCCATGATGCAAATGGCGTCTGAGAGCTCCTCGGCTTCTTCCATGTAATGGGTTGTGAGAATGAGGGTCTTCCCGTCCGCCTTGAGGCGCTCGATGACATCCCACAGGTTCCGTCGCGCCTGAGGATCGAGGCCGGTGGTGGGTTCATCCAAGAAGATGAGATCGGGATCGTTGACCAGGGCGACTCCCACAGCCATCCGCTGTTTCTGTCCGCCTGAAAGGTTGCGGACTTGCGCTCCCGCCTTCTCTGTCAGTGCGACGAGGTCCAGTACTTCGGAAATGGGCCGGCTGGACGAGAAGAACGAGGCGAACAACTGGATAATCTCCTTGACCTTCAGATGGGGCTCGAAGCCGCCGTCCTGCAGCAGGACGCCCATGCGCTGCTTGGCGGCCCTTGAGACACGGGACATGACGTCGCCGAACAGAACGAGTTCGCCGCTGTCGGGCACGCGAATGCCCTCCAGAATCTCCAGGGTGGTTGTCTTGCCTGCGCCGTTTGGACCGAGCATCGTGAACACTTCGCCGGTTTGAACATCGAATGATACGCCGTCGACGGCATGCACGTCGCCATAGTGTTTTTTGAGATCCAATACCTTCAGCGTGTAGTCCGCTTGCATCAGGTTCCCTCCGAAGCTTCTGTCGTGTGGTGAGGCTCAAGCTTACCGCAGAATGCGACGGGCGGACAGGCGGCATTGGGATGAAGTGCCGCGATCGAAGAGGCGGTCCATGTTGGCTCGATTCCGGTTGACTCGATCTCGGCTTCGTTGGAGATGCCCGAAAGCACGAGCAACGTGTCGATTCCAACGCGACGCCCTCCCAGAATATCGGTCTCCAGCCGATCTCCGATCATTAGCGCCTTGCCTTGCCGTCCTCCGGCAGCCTGTCGTGCGAGATCATAGGGATCGCGCTCTGGTTTGCCGATAACGTGCTGAGGGGCGTGCCCCATCCCTCGAAAGGCGCCCACGATGGCGCCTGCTCCCGGCTTGAGACCTCCTGGAGTCGGGTAGGTGCCGTCTTCATTGGTGGCAAGCAACTGTGCGCCCGAGTTCAGTGCTTCAAGGCCTGCGGCGAGCTTTTCGTAGGTCAGCGAACGATCCATGCCGGCGACGACCCACTCGGCATGTGGCGCGGTTTCGGCAATGCGATGGTCGGCGGAGCGAAGCTCACAGGTGAGTCCGTCTTCTCCAATCGGCCAAACGCGAACGCTGCCATACCGGGTTCGCAGGAACTCGGCGGCGGCAAAGGACGAGCAGACGATGTCCTGCTTCGCGAACTGGAATCCGAGGCTGCAAAGTCGATTTGCGTGCTGCTCCCGGGAGCGCGTGGAATTGTTGGTCACGACGATGGCTCTCCCAAGTTGCTGAAGCTGCCGAACGGCCTCGGCGGCCCCTTCAATAGGCTGGGTGTCGTGGACCAACACCCCGTCAACATCGAGCAAAAAGAGATCGTAGCGTTGGATATCCCAGGCAGTCATATCACAGCTACCGTACCTCAATTCTCGAGTCCGTGCATCCTAGCGAGGCCATGCCAGCAACGCATAGACCACGAAGAAACCGAGAAGAATGATGAGGGGGCTCTCCTCCAGCTGGAAGATCCGTTGCGGAAGTGTGAACGAGCGCTTTCGAATCGCGAGATAGAGTCCGCTGCCCAATCCGATGGCGAGGCCAGCCTCCACCATGTGGGCGAGGCTGAAGGCGTGCATGCTGATTCGGAACGAGGAGAGAAGAATCTCCAAGGGCAGGAATAGCAGGATGCCTAACCCTAGCCAGGTATAGGCGGCCGTTCGCCAGGGACAGGTTTGCCCGTCCGACCGTGACCACAGGAGCGGGAAGAACCGTGCGAAAGCCGTGACGGTTCCAATCGAAATCAGAAAGATGATGAACCTCAATGCAAAGGAGTGAAGGCCGTCCTCAAGCACCGCCTTGGCGTCGAATCCCGCGAGAGGAGGGAGTCCGATGATGCCGAGAACGGCGACCCACAGGGCGGCGCGAACCGGCCAGGGAATCTTGCGCCGATGCTCGACCAAGACTGAGAAGTCGGAACTGCCGACGCGCGCCGCGGCCTCTCCGACGGTTAGGAAGAGCAGGGATTTGAACAAGCCGTGCGCGACCGCATAGCTGAGGGCGCCCAGCCGGGCCACCGTCGAGCCGGCCCCGAAGCCGATGAGGATGTAGCCGATCTGGGAAAGGGTGGAGAAGGCGAGCAGCTTCTTGACGTCGTAGGTTTGCAGGGCATACAGGATGCCTAGCAGGCTGGTGAAGCTTCCCAGAACGATCAGGGGCAGTTGAAGCGGAAAGACATCGGCCAGGCGAAACAACTCAACGACTCCCATCTTGATGACGAGGCCGGACAGCATGGCGGAGACCGCCGGCATGGCGCGCGCATGCGCGGATGGGAGCCAAAGCGAAAACGTGAATACGCCCGCCTTGACTGCGATCCCGGCCACCAGCAGCGCACCGGCGAGCACTGTCCACGGTTGACCGGCCGCGTTTTGCACGTTCACACGCAGGAGATCGAGATCCAGACAACCGCAATGGGCATAGACGACGGCGACGCCGAGAAGGAAAATGCTCATCCCGAAGGAAGAGAGGATGAGATACCGCAAGCTGGCCCAGATTTGGCGCGGCCGGCGTTCGTATCCCACCAGCAAGAAGCTAACCAGGGTGGTCAACTCGATGAGCAGGTAGGCGTTGAACAGGTCCTTGGTGAAGACCAGGGCGTAGCACGCGCCGATAAGCAGATGAAGAAGCATATGGAAATAACGGCGCAGGTGGGCTCGCCAGATGTAGAGATTGACGGCGACGCTCAGCGCCCACGCCAGCGCGGCGAACGTCAGTCCGATGCGGTCCCCGAAGAAATTGATTCCGATGCCGATTGGGGCGCCGCCGACGGATAGGGTCACCGGGGTCCCGTCGACGAGTTGAAGGGAGAGGAAGGTCAGGCAGACGGCGTCGAACAGGTGGGCGAGAATGGAGAAGGTCTTCTGCCCCTTCGGGAAGGTTACGGTGAGCAGTCCCACGGCAAAACGGACGAGCGGAAGAAAGATCAGCGGCATGGCATCTCCTCTTCCTCGTCCTTTTCCTTCTCGACTTCCTGCTCGATGCGAATGGAATCGGTCGTGTGGTATCGCTCGACGAGGATCATCACGAAGACGAGGGCCAGCGCGAGGATGGCGAAATTGACGACGATGGCAGACAGCACGAGCGCCTGCGGCAATGGGTCGGCCAACGGCGCCTGCAAACCGGGCACTTCAATGGGGGACACCGCGCCCGGCCGATCGCCGAGCGAGACGAGAAACAGAATGGCGGAAGAGTTCACCAACCCCAGCGCCAGCAGTTTGATCACGAGATCGCGGCGAAGGACCAGCCCCAAGACGCCCATGCCGAAAAGGATCCATGCGATCACCGCAGCCATCAGAGTTCCCCCCGGTGTTGGGCAAACGAGACGATGGCGATCCAAGCGCCGATCAGCACCTTCGACGCGATCAAGAGGTTGTAGATCAGAATGGAGCCCCCGCTGAGCAGATGGCCCGGCGTTCCCCGGGGCAGCAGGTCGGTCAACGGCGTGCGTCCCAGAAGGACAGGGAATAGAACATAGGCGATCAACAGCAGGAGTACACCCTTTTCCACCCGCCCCAATCGTTTGGGCGAGAGCCGCTGCTCGGCTTCTTTCATACCCAATGCGATTCCAACGTAGAGCAGGCCGCTGGCCGCGATCACCCCGGATGCAAAGCCGCCGCCGGGAGAGAGGTGGCCGAACAGGACGAAAAACAAGCTCAACAGAAAGGCGAGCGGACTGAGCAGGCTGACAGCCGTTCGAACGACCTCGGACTCCATGAGCCTGGGCAGCCGGACGGCTTTGGAGCGCGCCAAGTAGTGCTGAATTCCAAGAATGGCGACGGAGAAGACAAGGACTTCAAGCAGCGTATCCAACAGCCGGTAATTGAGGTAAATCCCGGTGACGCGGTTGATGGCGCCGGTTTCTTCTACGGGACGTGCGAGATAGAGGGGCGTCTCAAGCGGCTGCGGGCGATCCGAGAAATAAGTCCAAGCGATCGTTCCAATGAATCCGACCACGATGAGCGCGGCGATGAGAGTGAGGCGGCGGGACTGTCTCATACGACGTACCTCCGAATCATCGCATCCAAGCGTCCCGAGCTTCGTAGCCGCTGGAGATAGTTCGCGTAGTCGCGGGCGATCTCCTGGCGATTCTCGGAGACGAGGAAGCCGTAGGCGAACGTTCCGTCCCTTCGTGTCAGCCCCTCCAGGTCAATGCCTCGGCGCGAGAGGGCGAGGACACGGGCCAAGTCGAGCGAATGAACGACGGAGGGAAGCATCTGATGACGCCCATGGTCGGCGAGATCCACGAAATATCCCTCGTAATCCGGATGCGCAGGATGGGCCGTCTCCTCGTTTTCGTCGGAAACTTCGGCGGCGGAATAGCTGAAGAGGCCGGTCTCCAAGTGGGGCGGAGTGGCGCGAACACCGGTTGGCGGTGCGCTTGAAATCAATCCTCCAGCGCCCAGATCGGCTTCCCCATGCGAGAGCAACCAGTGAATGCGGCGCATGGGGACGAATCGCACGGTCAGATCGAGGCCGATTTCGCGGGCGAAGCCGGCCAGGATCTCATATTCCAAGCCCGTGATTCGATCTCCTTCCCTCGCCATCAGCCCTGGGACTTCATCGGCCACGACGATCAACCGTCCCGTCCTGCGAATGGCCAGGACGTAGATGGCGGTGACCAGGGCGGCGCCGATGGTGGCTTCGGTAATGGCGACATCGGGCGCGTGCATGAGCAGATAGGCGGCGGCCAGCAGGAAGCTGAAGAGGCCCATGCCGATGAGCGCTGAAAGTCGCCTCGATTGGAGAAGAGCAATGCCCGCGACAATGGGAAGGAATCCGAGGAGAATCCACTGAGCCGTCATTCGGTATCCCCTTCCCGATGGTGTTGGACGAACGCGCTTCGCGCGATACTGTGTGTGACAATGGGATTGGTCACCAACAGGACAAGCATCAGTAGGATCAAGGTGATGTCGTGACGATCCCATCCCGATCGAAGGACGAGGCCCAGCAGGATGAGGACCAAGCCGGCGTTATCCGACACGCCGCTTGCTTGAAGCCGGGAATAGATGTCGTGGAATCGAAGCATGCCCAGTGAGCCGATGAAGACGAATCCCAGCCCGAGCGCCATCAGAAGGGTCGATGTGAGGGTCATCGATGCCCACCTCCCCGCTCCAAGAAGCGCGAGAGAATGACGACGCCTAGGAAACTCAAGGCGGCGTACCCGACGGCGACATCCAGAAAGGCGGTTTCTGCGCCGGCGATGGCGACCAGGCACAGCAGTACCACGATTCGATTGGACGCGGAATTGTACGCCAGCAGCCGATCCCAGGATGTCGG
This sequence comes from Candidatus Bipolaricaulota bacterium, assembly GCA_028277345.1. Lineage (GTDB taxonomy): Bacteria > Bipolaricaulota > Bipolaricaulia > UBA7950 > UBA9294 > SPBW01. The sequence goes on from JANQGM010000012.1 coordinate 61,680, forward strand.
ACCGCGCCAGAGCAGCGGTAACAGGGGCGCCAGCGAGAGGAGAAGCGCGATTTCAATGATCGCCATGTGCGTCCTCCTCAAACAGCCTTTGCAAACGGGCTTCTAGGGATTCCTTGATCTCGCGCCAATCCGATTTTCCCGTTTCATCTTGGAGCCAGTGGATGTATAGCAAATCCTCCTCGACAAGCAACGAAATGGTCGATGGCGTGAGGGTGATCGAATTGAGCAGGATGAAGCGTCCGGTGGGATCCTCAAGGCGAAGCGGCAGTGCCATCAGCTGTCCTCGCCCTCCGCTTCGCAGGATCATTCTGCTGGTAGATAGGGTGGAACGGAGGAAGCGCCATGCCAACGTCAGCGCAAAAAGCAGGAAACGAAGGGGATGACGGGCCAGGGGAAGAAACGAAGTGGAAGAAGCCGGCATGGCCACACGCCAGAATTCGACGGCCAGACACGCGCAGATGCCGCCTGCGAGCAGATAGGAGGGCGCCAATGAGCGGGTCAGGGCAATCCACACCAACCACAGCAATCCAGCCCCAAGTATCAGCACGATTGATCGACTCCCTCTCTATTGGCCATGGGTCTTATGCTCGTCTCAGCGGCTATTCTTCGATCGATACGCGAAGATCATCGTAATAGGCATTGCAGGTTTCTGTCAGGCTCTCCTCGCCAATGAGGATTACCCACTGCGAACTGTCATCAAAAGGAGCATCGAGTGGACCGTCCATCCAGGGGTCGTCATCGATCAGAAACTCGTACGAGTCTCGGCCGAACCGGAAGGTGTACGTGTGCCAGCGGTAGACCTCAGGCTCGTAGCCAATGGGATGTCCGACGTCTGTTCCCAGTGACGATGGGACCTGGATGTAGGAACCATCCTTGACGTTTGTAAAGAGGTAGTAGGGCAGGGCGCCGACCAGGGAATCGATCTCGGCGCGTGCCGGAGCGAACAAGAAGGTATGAAAGTCTTGATTTCGCAACGTCATGATGCGGCAAGAGAAGACGGCTTCTTGTCCGACACGCAACGGGGGTAGCTCGATGGCGCGATACCTGCGATGCCAGCGGCTGGCCGCGCTGCGAATGTAGAGCGCATTGCCGGAGGAGCCGTGAATGAAGTCGATCTGAGCGTCGTTCGCGGAGGCCCATGTGGGGTCGAGGACCCAGCGCGCCAATGAGGCGTCGGCATCCGAGAAGTCCTCTTCCAAGAGGACTGTGCCTGAGCGTGCGTAAACGACGAGCGGCTGGGCGTAGCGATCGGTTTCGCCGTTGGCATCTTCGACAACGAGCTCAATGGAGTAGGTGCCCGGAAAGGCGAGCGATGTATTCACTTGCTGGCCGGCCAACGTCTGGCCGTCGCTCAGTTGCCAACGATACGACACCAGCGATCCGCTACCCACAGAGGTTGACGCGTCGAGGGTAAACGTCTCGTTGGCATAGATAATGGTGGGATTGACGGTGAAATCGGCTTGAGGGCCGGGCTGAAAGAACTCGCATCCCACAAGACAGATGGCCAAGAACGCTCCCAGCGCGAGCCAACGTCCTATCCGGTTCAGCCGGTGTCTAGCCAACGGAGATCAACTCCTTCTTGGGAAAGGCGGTGATGACCTCGCATCCCTCATCGGTAATGATGACATCGTCTTCGATGCGAACGCCGCCGTAGCCGGTGAAATAGATGCCCGGCTCGATGGTTACGACCATCCCCGTCTCAAGCGTATCCTGGCTCAACGGAGATAGGCCCGGAGGTTCGTGGACTTCAAGGCCGATTCCATGCCCCAACCCGTGTCCGAATTGCGGACCAAAGCCCGCTTCGGAAATGAAGTCTCGAGCAATCGCATCCGCCTCGATCCCCGTCATCCCAGCGCGGACGGCGTCGATGGCGCGGCAATTGGCCTGGAGTACGGTCTCATAAATCTCTCTGGCGCGAGCATCGGGATCCCCCACGACGAAGGTCCGAGTGATGTCAGAGCGGTACCCATTGACGTTCGCTCCGAAATCAAAAAGCAAGAGGTGACCGGGCTCAAGACGAGCCGGATGATGGACAGGGCTGTAATGGTTGAGAGCGGTATTGGCGCCCGTCGAGCAGTTGACGCTAAACGCAAGCCCCTCTGTATCGGCTTGACGGATCAGCCACTCCAGTTGGAGAGCGACTTCGGCTTCGTTCATCCCCACGCGAATCCAGGATATCAGCTCATTCAAGGCGGCATCGGCGATCTGAGCGGCCGTGCGCAGGTGGGCCAGTTCTCCGGGCGTTTTCGTTTTCCGGAGTTGAGCGACCGGATCCCGCACGGGAGTCAAATCGAGGGCGCCCAGCTTGGAGAGTTCTTCCAGCCAGTAGACGCTGGCGCGAGCGGATGCGAACGTTACAGTCTTCAAGTTTCGGTTGACCAGCGCTTCATGCAGACCCTTGACATTCCAACCTCGACCCTCTTCGATCGCCAGCTGATCCGTTTCCTGGTTGGCTTGCTCCGTGTAGCGGGAATCCGTAAGGAGCACGGCCTGATTACCCGAAAGAATGAGAGAACCCTCTCCTGTGAATCCCGTTAAGTAGCGAAGCGTGACGGGATCCGAATCTTCCAGATTCACCGCGATGAAGGCGTCGGTGGACAATGAATCCAAGAGGCGTTGTCGGCGGTCTGCGAAATCGGTCATGGTTCCCCTTTCGGCGTCATGAAGATCATTCGACGATGAATCTCGGGTTTCAATACCTCACAGAATGAGCCTAAACCAGTCAAAGGCGCTTGTCAACGCGAAAAACGACAGCTATACTCCCCGGACTATGACTGGACTTTCGCAACTTCAGCAGCAGATTGAACAGATCGAACGCGATCTGGAAGCGCGTTGGCCCCAGCTGACGGATTCGGCTTCATTGGAAGCCTTTCGTGTTGAGTTTCTGGGGCGCAAGGGTCGTATCCCTTTGCTCTTCAAGAAAATGGGAAGCGTTGATGCTGAGCTGCGGGGTCAAGCCGGGCAGTTGATCAATGCGCTCAAGGTGCGCGTGACGGAGGACTTCGAAACGCGCATCGCGGAGCAGCAAGCGGCGGCGCGGCGGCAGCAGTTGTCTACGGATGCTGTTGATCTATCGTTGCCGGGAACGCGGCGATCGAGGGGGCATCTACACCCGATGACCATCGTTCAGCGAGAGATCGAGGCCATCTTCATGAAGATGGGTTTTGATGTGGCGACGGGACCCGAAATCGAAACCGAGTACTACAATTTCGAAGCGCTAAACATTCCCGCCGATCATCCGGCACGCGGGGATTGGGATACCTTCTATATCGACGAGAAGAGGCTGCTACGACCGCATACTTCCCCGGTCCAGGTCCGGGTGATGGAAACCTCGGAGCCGCCGATTCGCATTATCTGTCCGGGACGTTGCTACCGGCGCGACACGCAAGATGCCACGCACTCTCCTGTGTTCCACCAAGTCGAGTTGCTTTGGATCGAAGAAGGACTCTCCCTGGCCCATCTCAAATACGTGCTCGAGCTCTTCACAGAAGAGTTCTTTGGCGAAGGCTATGAGATGCTGTTCTCAGGAGACTTCTTCCCATTCACCGAGCCGTCGGTTCAGGTCCATATCAAGGCCCCCGGCGCGGAGAACTGGATGGAGATTATGGGAGCGGGCATGGTGGATCCTGCCGTACTGACCGGCGTTGGGTACGATGCCGAGAAGTATACGGGGTTTGCGTTTGGACTTGGCATCGAGCGAATGGCGATGTTGCGCTATGGCATCGACGATATCCGTCATTTCCTGATCAACGATCTTCGCTTCATCAAGCAGTTCAGCTAGCGTACGCAAACCCTCCGCCCCATGCGTGCGGTTTATGCATCGATCGATCGGAAGAGCAAACAGGCGTTTTGTCCTCCGAATCCGAATGAATTCGAAAGGGCAATCTGGATGGCTTGCTCGGTTCTTACGGCCGTGTAATCTAGATCACATTCAGGATCCGGAGTTTCGAGGTTCAATGTCGCCGGAATCGCGCCATGGTGCATGGAGAGAACGGTGGCAATGGCTTCGACGCCTCCCGCCGCACCTAGCAGGTGCCCAACCTGTGACTTGGTCGAACTGATCTTAATCTGCTCCGCTCGCTCTCCCAGTGCAAGACGAATGGCCCGAGTTTCTACGCGGTCATTCGGCGCAGTCGATGTTCCGTGAGCATTGACGTAATCCACCTGTTCGGCGGCGACGTCCGCCGAGCGCATGGCCATGGACATGGCTTGGGCTGCGCCGGCGCCTGTCTCAACAGGCGAGGTGATGTGCGCGGCATCCGCCGACATGCCAAACCCGTCGATGGCGGCATAGATTCGCGCTCCCCGCGCCATTGCATGGTCGTACGATTCGAGTAAAAACAATCCCGCGCCTTCGCCCATCACGAAGCCGTCTCGGTTGAGGTCGAACGGACGGGATGCCCTCGTGGGCTCCTCATTTTGCTTGGAAAGCGCGCCCATTCGCGCAAACCCTGCATAGGTAATCGTCAGCATGACGGATTCCGCGCCACCCGCGAGCGCGCAGTCGAGATCTCCCGACTGGATGAGTTTCGCCGCCATGCCGATGGCGTGCGTCCCGCTGGCACAGGCGGATACAATGCCGAAATTCGATCCCTTGAGCCCATGTTCGATGGAGATCTCTCCGCAAATGGCGTTCGGCATCAAGCGTGTCACGAAAAACGGGCTGACCTTTCGCGGTCCGCGTTCGAACATCTTGGTGAGGTTTTCAACGAAGGTTTCCATGCCCCCGATGCCGGTGCCGGCAACCACACCGAATCGCTCCAAGTCGCATGCGGCTAAGTCAATATCTCCATCCTGAAGTGCGAGTTTCGCGGCGGCGAGAGCAAACTGGCTCGATCGGTCTAACCGTCGGGCTTTCTTGGGTTCGATGTAGTCGATGGGGTCGAAATCATCAACAAGTGCACCAATCTTGACGTCGATCCCCTCAAGGTTGACCACATCCTCGACATTTCGAATGCCTGAACGCCCGGAATCCAATGCCTCCCAGAATGCCTTCCGACCACTGCCAATCGGAGTAATGGGACCTACACCCGTCACGACCACTCGATTACCCATGGCTCTCCTTTACGGAACAGAGGAGTTGAAGGAAGCTGATCTCCTCGGCGTCCTGTTCTGCCGTTGGTTGGCTCTCCAATGCGGTCAACTGCTTCCGCGCGTCATCAATGTCGATGTCCTCCAGTCGAACGGGGCGTTCGATGAGAAGGGTGGCGACATTATCGGCGACTTCAACTGTGCCGCTCTTGCACACAAAACGATGTTCATTTCCTGAAGATTGAATGCGGATTAAACCGGCGGCGAGCACGGAGACAAGAGGCGCATGATCGCTCAGCACTGCGAATTCACCGTAGGGACTTCTCGCGATGACTCGCTCGGCGGCGCCATCGTACCAGGTTTGATCAGCGGAACGAACGATACACTGCATGATTCCCCCCCATGAGCAGCAGGTTCGGAGTTTCGATGATGTGACGTTTTACTCGATGCTCTCCAAAATCTCTACTGTCCGGCTGGCTCCGATACGAGAGGCTCCCGCTTCGATCATCGCTTGCGCTGTGGCAGCATCGCGAATTCCACCCGCCGCCTTGACTCCCATTTCATCGCCGACCGTTTTCCGAAGCAGGGCAACGTCCTCCAACGTGGCTCCACCCGAGGCGAATCCCGTCGAGGTCTTGACGAAATGGGCTCCCGCCGCCTTGGCAAGCGTGGCGCCGGCAACCTTCTCGTCTTCGGTGAGCAGGGCCATCTCGAGAATGACCTTGACATGAACGTCGGTCGGCGCTTTTTCGGCTTCCGCGCAGACGGCGCGGATATCCTCGGAGACCCGCTCAAAGTCGCCCTCTTTCAACGCCGCGACGTTGATGACCATATCCAACTCGTCAGCGCCTGCGGCAATTGCCTTCTGGGCTTCGTAGGCTTTTGTTTCCTTGGTCGACATGCCATGCGGAAATCCGACAACGATACAGAGCAGTACATCCGAATCCGCGAGATAGGACTTGGCGAGGGTCGCGTGGCATGGATTGACGCAAACTGAGGCGACATCGTACCGAATGGCTTCCTCGCAAAGCTTCTTGACCCCCTGTTTGGATGCTGTGGGACCGAGAATCGTATGATCGATCGTCTTGGCTAGTTCCTTTTTTGTCAACATGTCAATCTCCTCTAGTTGTCCGGTGTCGCGCTCAGCTCGGATCGCCTCGTTCCCTTCTTGAAGAGAAGAAAGCTACGTTCGCCTTGGTGAATGTTTCCGATCCCGAGATACCCTTCTATTAGCAAGTCTTGCATAAGTTGCCTCGTCTGCAACCTCCATTGTATCGCAGCCTCGTGATCAACGGCTTGAATATGGCCTAGGGTTTCCGGAATTTCCACCAAGAGATGATTCGATGGCGTTTCGGACATGATGTGAACCAATCCGCGAACACCGGAGGGAAGAACCGTCGTTTTCGTGATAACGGCCATCTCGTGCAGGCCAAGTCGCTGATGGGGAAGGCCTTGTTCCTTGTCAATACAGGCGATGACGCGGGGAGCATCCAGCCACCACTCGATTCGAAGCCGGTCTGTCGCCATGCCGGGTGCGCGCGGATCATGCGAGCTTCCTAGGGCATTCGCGCGATACTGGGTGGCGATGCCTCCGAGCTTATTTAGGGCATGATGAAGCTCAACGCTGTTGAGAGGATCGACATCCCAATAAACCAGATCGGCTCTCTCGCGCTGTAGACAGCGGCGTTCCGAGAGTCGAAGCGCCATGCCAAGGCGGCGATTGCGATGGGAGTGCGCGACGCCCCAACTGATCGTCCGGCGAGCCGGATAGTCGTCCATCTCTGCGATGAGATCGACCAGATAGCCGACGAGGGTGGGATGCATAGCCGATGATTCCCCCTCGTGGATGCCAAGAAGCAGGCCGCCGGATTGACGAACATCCAACAGATGAGGAAGCTGCCAAGTGGAATGCGTGGTTGTTCCACCCAACTGCTGTTGTAAGACGACAATGGAGCGCAGCTCGTCGATCGTGTGTAGCGGCTTAACCTCGATAGTCATCGGCCCGATCTTCGTTTCGCGCGCGCTTATCTGAATACATGCGGCGATCCACTTCTTCGAGGATCTCTTCCATCGTCTTGTCTTCTCGAGGATGGCGGGCATAGATGCCGATACTCAATCCCAGCTTATCCGCTTCCGTTCCTTCGAGAACAGTGCCGATCTCCTGTCGCAGCCGTGTCGCCACCAACTCGGAGTCGCCGTGACCGTTCGTTTCGGGCATGAGAATGAGAAATTCATCACCTCCGTATCGGATGACCCGATCCGCATCACGGACGCCGGCCTCCAACATACGGGCCACGCGTTGCAAAACCTCATCTCCCATGAGATGTCCCAGTTGATTGTTCACGGCCCTGAATCCATCGACATCGATCATCATCAAGGATAGCGGATGGTTGTATCGATCGCTTCGGTTGAGTTCGGATGCGATGATGGAGTTGAAATAGTGCCGATTGAAAAGCCCCGTGAGCGGGTCTCGGATGGCTTGCTCGCGGAGGTCGTCTTGGGCCGAGATGTTCGTCAGAGCGATGGCGAGTTGATTGGCCACGACTTCGATGAGTCGCCGATCCTCCTCATCGAAAAACGACGGCTGCGGGCTCTCGATATTGATTACGCCGAGCAACTGGTCGCTCAACAAAATGGGAACGGCGAGTTCGGAGTTCGTGTCGGAGAAGACCTCGAAATAGCGATCATCGTCCGAGACATTGCGTACAATGGCGGATTGCTTGGATCTGGCCACCCATCCGATCACGCCACTGTCGAAGCCCATGGTCGACCCCCGTTTCACGCGGGATTCGGGATAGGCGCCAGCCACCCCTTCGACGAGGAGCTGTCCATCGTCTTGGACCATCAGAATGGAGCTGAGTTGGAAATCGAACTGTTCGATCAGGAAATCAAGCGTACTGGTCACGGCTTGTGATTTGTTCGAGGCGACAGCGAGGTGTTGTCCAAACGCGAAGATCCGGTTGAGGGCATCTCGTCGCCGTGTTGCCGATAATGCTGTGGAGAGATGGCTGGTGACGGTCGAAAGGATCTCGAGGTCCTGTGTGTCAAACGCCGCGAGGCGTTGCGATGCCGCATAGAAGACGCCGATTGGCGACTTTCGTCCCGCAATGGGCAAGGCGAGATAGGAGCGCAGGGATTCGCGTGTGCCGTTATACAAGGGGTCTTCGGTCGTATCCCTGATGAGCTTGGGTTCGTTGTGCTGCAAGACCCAGCGATTGATGCCAGGTCCCTCAGCGAGTACGCGAGCCCCCGGTTCCGGGATTTCGGCGAGTGGGATGTCGGCGACAGCGGCCGATGCTTCATGAACGAACCGGATGCCATCGACCAGCCAGATTCCGCATGCGTCGTACCCCATCGCGTCTTGTACATGCTTCGAGGCAATTTGACACAGGGCGCGTTCGCTACTCACGTTGGCGAGCTCGGCTCCAAAGGCGGCAAGCCCATGGAGGCGATCCGCCTGCTTTCGCATCTGCTTCATCTTAAACACGCGTTCCACGGCAAATGCGGCGAAATTGGCCAGAAAGGCGACGGGCTCGATGGACGAAACCGTGGGAACGGATTGATCGATCGGATCATCGACCGAGATGCTTCCGATGATGCCCTCACCGCCGCGTAGCGGGATGAACAGAAAGTCGTCCGGGTGCCACCCTTCGACAGCGAGCGTGCCCGAAATCCCGTGTTCGTTGGACCATGGCGTATCCTCATGAGGGATGTAATAGGCGGGCCCCAATTGGTATCGACCGGAATAGATGGCCTTGCGTTGCTCGATCGGGACGGGGGGTTGAGACAGGACGGCGTCGCACTCTTCATCCGTCAAGCCGGAGGTGAGCGTTTTGTAGACGGCGCCTTCGAACGGCGTGGGGACGGAAAGGTCGTAAAGCGTGAGCAGCGCTCTTCGGAAGCCGCTGTACTCGACAATGGTGTCCAGCACAAGCTGCAGAATGGCGTCGATTTCCTGCTCGGCGAGAATGACTTCAGTCAATTCGAGAACGACGCGATGGAGTTGCATGATTCTTGTTTCTTGGGTAATGTCGCGAATCGTACCTTCAATGTCCGACCCGTGGCCGGTTTGCAGCAAGCGAGAACGCACCTCGCCGATGAAGATCTGACCGTCCGCGCCGATGAAACGGTACACATTGGGAGGGGCATCAATGGCGCGTTTCGGTAGATTCTGGAGCGCCTCATGGAACTGTTCCCGGTCCTCGGGCACGAAGAGTTCTTCAAGAGGGATGCTCCGAATCTGATCGAGCGAATAGCCCATTCGATCGAGTAGGTACTCATTGACATACGTGAGCGATCCGTTTTCGATCTTGAACACGCCGACGGGCGCTGACTCAAGCAAGTCCCTGTAGTGCTGAAGCTGATGACGCAGGGTGAATTGCGCGCAAGCGAGGTCAATGGCGGCTCGTAGGTGGCTTCCGTCTACGTCAGCGGCGATGGGCCAGATCATTCGCTGCGGATCGAGGGCATCCGGAATCTGCGTGAAGAGGTCGCTCCGAAGGAGAACGGGAAGGTGTCCTTCAACCTCGTGAAGTCGAGGGGTGGAAATGTCATCAGACGACTCGGGAAACAAAATCGCGGCCATGAACTCGGCGAGTTGGAGGTCGGCGAGTTCCGATTCCATCGCCTGCTGAACGTCGTAGCCCTCGGTCATCAGTCTGGACAGGAATGTGGAATCCGGCTCGCTATTCGTGATGAGGAGAAGTCGTTCAGGCGAGTGATCGCTCATGCTACTCCGACGGCTGCGTCAATCGTTCGATTTGTTCCATGTCGTTTGTCCAGTTTGCCCTGACCTTCACAATGGTTTCCAAGAACACGCGGCTTCCCAGAAGCGTCTCGATGTCCGTTCGAGCCAGCGAGCCGATTTTCTTGATCATCGTGCCGCGTTTCCCAATCAGAATGCCCTTTTGTGATTCGCGCTCGACGATGATCTCAGCCTTAATCTCCACAATACCATCATCCCGTTCATTGAACCACTTCAGGCGAACGGCTGTGGAGTATGGGACTTCTTGGTGGGTGAGTCGAAAGACCTTTTCGCGAATGAGTTCGGCGATGAGGAATCCCTCGGATTGGTCCGATTTCTGTTCGGCGGGAAAGAGGGGGGTACCGGGGGAAAGGTATCGGATGATCGATGCCACGCTATCCTCGATTCCGATGTCACGCGTTGCGGAAATGGGAATCAACTCCGCGAACAATCCGGTCCGCTCGTAGGCGAGCAGCGTTTCTTCCAGCGCATTGCCCTTGGCAAGATCGATCTTGTTGACCAAAAGAAGCACGGGAACATCGAGTTCCTTCCATTCCGCGAAGACCTCCGAGTCATGGGCGGCGATTTCACCCCAGGGCTCGATGACGTAGAGGAGAACATCCATCCCTCGAAGGCCGCGGCGTGCTTCGCGAAGGATGTGACGCGAAAGCGAATCACCGGGTTTGTGAAGTCCAGGGGTATCGACGAATACGATCTGTGCCTCGTCGGTTGTCAAGACGCAACGAATTCTGTTTCGGGTGGTTTGCGGCTTGTTGGAGGTAATGAGGAGTTTCTGCCCCATGGCGGCATTGAGGAACGTTGATTTGCCAACGTTGGTTTGACCGAGAACGGCGACAAAGCCGGTACGCACCTGAAGAGGACCTTGGATTTCGTGTTGTGCCATAGTGTGAGGGATCGGTGCCGCGCCTCCCGAATCTCTTATTGATCGTGCATTGTGTTCACGAACGCCCACAACTATACTCGAAATGAAGGGTTTTCATGGACACACTACTCACGAACATCGGTCAGCTTGTAACACCCATTCGTCAGCCACTCCGGCGTGTTGATGGAGGGGCCGCGCTACGCGTCATCCGTAACACGACGTTGGCAATCCACAATGGACGCATTCAAGGGATCGGCGTAGAGCGTGGCTCGGGCGATGTCACGGTGATTGACGCACGTGGCGGCGTCGTCATGCCGGGATTGATCGATCCGGTTTGGGTGCTGACGGAGTCCCCGGATTGGGAACGGCAAGACGAGAGTGCCCAGGCTCCCGATGAACTTTATCTGTCGTGGAATCAGCGGCTTCTTGAGCGCGGGATGCGAATGGGTGTCACGACGTTGGAGCTGAAGTGTCCAGTTAGTCGTTCGCATGATCGCTTGTCAGCACTGAGTCATCTGGGCCGCCGGCTGAGGCCGCGAACCATCGGTGCGGTTCTTGCATCGATCCACGGCGACGGGAGAACGTCCGAGGAAAACCTCTCTTCATTAGTCTCTGAGGTGATCCCCGGAGTGAGACAGCGAAAGATCTCAACCTTCCTTGATCTGCTTTGGACGGCCCGTGCCGGATTCGCGGCAGAGGCGCGCACCGTTCTTCGGGCGGCCAGAGGCGCGGGCCTTCGAACGCAAGTCAGTCTTCATGATGGCGGGGCAGAGGACGAGTTCCTGAACATGGTCGGAGAGATGGAGATCGCGTCCATCAGTTGCGCCTCGTTCCTGTCGCCGCGCGCGGTGACGGTGTTGATCGAGAACGACATTACCCCTGTTTATTTGCCGAACGTGATGGAGGGATCGTCAGTGTGTGGGATCGACGTTCGAGCGCTCGTCGACAGCGGCGTGCCACTCGCCATCGGCTCGGGGTTCGGTTTGAACGGGTCGACGACAAGCTCGATGTGGATGGCGATGGGGAGTGCGATGGCTCGGATGGGTCTATCCCTCGATGACGTCATCGAGGCGAGCACGCTGAACAACGCCTATGCCCTCGATATCTCCGAGGATGCGGGAAGCCTCGAACCCGGCAAATGGGCTGATTTGATGGTCTTGGATCTGGAAGACTATCGTGAGATGGGACACTGCTTAGGGGTCTTGGCTCCGACGATCGTCATGATCAATGGGAACCTCGTTTCCTCATCGTGAGCCTTCATATCGAAGCGTATGCCAAGCTCAATCTGTGGCTGGCCGTTCTCGCAAGGCGTGAGGATGGCTACCACACCATCCAGTCGCTTGTGCAGACGATCGATCTCGCCGATCACATTGAGGTGAAGCCTGCTTCCCACCTTCGCGTGACATGCGACGTTCCCATGGAGGGACCGAACCTCGTTGACGTCGCGCTCCGCCGGCTCTTGCGTGAAAAACGCTCGGCGCGTGGATTCTCGGTCCGCATCACCAAACGGATTCCCTTGGGAAGCGGTTTGGGCGGCGGGTCGTCCGATGCCGCGGCGGTGATGGCGGTCGTCAATCGGCTGGTTCCGCCACGTCTTCCGATCTCCGATCTCAGCGAGTTGGGCGCAGAGCTGGGCGCGGACATTCCCTTGTTTCTTACCGGAGGGCGGCAAGTGCTTGGCGAAACGGGGCGAGTGATTGCTGGTCATCCTCCGTCAGACGACGTTTACGTTCTCGTTGTTCCTCCCATCCATTGCTCGACAGCCGACATCTATTGTGCTTGGGATGAAACTTGCCCGAAACAGGCGATCGAAAAGAAAGTACCTTCCTCCGAACGTCGGCTGGGAGAGAACGATCTCATGGGGCCGGCGATCTCATTGGTTCCTGAGTTGGCGAAGATTTCGGAGGTTGTTGCCGGGCTTGATGGTGAGTATTCCGGGATGTCGGGAAGCGGCTCGGCATTCTTCGCTGCGTTTAGCGATTATCGCCGCGCTAGGCGAACGGCAGTCGCTTTAGGGAGAAAGATGCCGGATTGCCAAGTATATTATTGCCATTCAACGAGAGACGGTTTCAGTGACGAGGGGACGCTTTATGAAGATTGCGATTGACGGCTCCGCCGCTTCCGGGAAAACAACGCTTGGGCGTGCCTTGGCCGAGCAGTTTCATCTTCGATTCGTGGAGACGGGAAAGATGTATCGTGCGGTTGCGCTGGCGTTCGATCGCGGCATCGAGCTTTCTCAGATTGACATTCAGGTCACGCAGGGTGAGCGATTCCTTCTCAACGGCGTGGATGTCACAGATGTTTTGCACACGCGCGATCTTGATGAGAAGTCATCGAAGGTGGCGACGCGGTCTGAGGTCCGAGAGCGCTTGGTCGAGTTGCAACGGAACATTGCGGATCGTGGCGATGTTGTGATGGAGGGAAGGGACATTGGCACTGTCGTTCTCCCTGACGCCGACATCAAAATCTACCTTGAGGCATCAACCGGCGAGCGCGCGAGACGGCGTATCGATCAACGCGGAGAAGGAGATCTTCGGAAAATCGAGCAAGAACTTATCTCCAGGGATAAACGCGACTCCGAACGTGCCATCGCCCCCTTGAAACCGGCTGCCGATGCAACTATAATCAAAACCGACCAAAAGCCTCTTAAAGAGGTCATTTCCGAGGCATCTAACTTAGTGAGGGATCGGTTGGAAGACGTTGCTTGGGCAGCTGAGAATCGGGATTAAGAATGGGCTGTATGCCATCATCGCAGTGTTATGCTTCGTTGCGCTCAAGGTGTTCTTTCGCGTTCAAGTTCGCGGACGGCACCATATTCACGAAAGCGGCGAGTACATTGCTATTGCGAGACACCGCAGTTACTGGGACATTCCCGTCCTAGCGATTGCCGTCGGCATTTTCACGCGCGTGCATTTCATTGCGCGCAAAGGCCTCATGCGTGGGAATCCCATTGTCCAGCCGGTTATTCGTACGTTTGCAACCATCATTGATCGAGACAACTTCAGCCGAGGTGATTTCCGAAAGATGCTAGAGGCGATGCGGCGCGAACGCATCATCGGGCTATTCCCCGAAGGCACGACGAAGAAGCAGGTTGACGCCAAAACGGGAGCCGTTCATTTTGCAAAGCTAACGGGCAAGCAATTCCTGCCCGTGAATATCACGAGTCGTGGGCCCTATCCACCGGAATATCCATTCCGATTCCCCAGGTTGACGGTGTCGATCGGGGAGCCGTTTTCCGTCGACGACATTTGTGTTGACGACGAAACGCGTTCAAGGACGGAACGCTATCAGCTCATGAGCGAGCAGGTGATGCTGCGAGTTGATAACGCCTGAGGAATGGAGGAGGATAAGGGGTGCAACAAACAAGAGAATGCGGGCTCAGGGAGCGATCTCTGAGGAAGCGCGATGGTAGGTGTCAGTAGAGTATGGAACAGCGTATAAAGATGGAAGACGCTTTCACTGAGAGCGACGTCAAGATGTACAGCCGCGGAGACGTGATCTCCGGGACTGTCGTTCAAGTCAATGAGACGGAGATCCTCGTCGATATCGGCTACAAGTCGGAAGGAATCCTTCCGGCTGCCGAGCTTTCTCCCTTCCGCACAGATGGGAAGGTTGAGGAAGGCGAAGAGATCGAGGTGCTCGTTACGTACATTGACGAGGAAAAAGGGACCGTTTACGCGTCTGAGAAGCAAGCGGAGTACGAGAAGCGAATCGATACGTTGGAAGAGGCGTATCGGAATGGCGAGGTCATCGAGGGTGAAATCACCGGCGAAGTCAAGAGTGCCGGCTACCACGTCAATCTCGACGGCATTCGCGCCTTCTTGCCTGGGTCCCACCTTGGGGACGACCTCCCCAGTTCGATCGAAGAACTTCGCGGTCAGCGCATTCAGTTCAAGATCCTTGAATTGTCTCGCCGCGATAAGAACCTTGTCGTTTCGCACAAGGTTTTCATGAAAGAAAAAGAAAAAGAGAAGCGAATGGCCCTCTTCCAGTCTCTTGAGAAGGATCAAGAGATTGAGGGAACGATTCGCAGCGTCGTTGACTTCGGACTCTTCGTCGATATCGGAGGTTTCGAAGGCCTCGTTCACCGATCCGAGATCGCGTGGAAAGATCTGCCTGTGCCTCCGCCGGAATACAAGGTGGGTGACAAGGTCAACGTCAAGGTCATCGACTTCGATACCGAGAAGGGCAAGGTCTCTCTCTCCATCAAGCGGCTTCGATCGAATCCGTGGGAAGGCATCACCGATCGGTTCACTGCGGGAACGCAGGTGACGGGGACTGTCGTCAGTGTGACGGACTTCGGTGCCTTCGTTGAGCTTGAGCAGGATGTCGAGGGACTCGTTCACGTATCGGAGCTTTCGTGGGGACATCCCGAGAATCCGAAGGATGTCGTCTCCGAAGGCGACGAAGTGACGGTCGTTGTCCTGAGCGTTGATGAGGGAGCGCATCGTATCAGCCTGTCCCTCCGCCGAACGCAGAGCGATCCGTGGGAGTCCGTCGAGTCCAAGTATCCGCGAGGTCAAATCGTCGCGGGTTCTGTGACCAAGCTGACTGATTTCGGCGCCTTTGTGAAGCTCGAGGACGGAATTGAGGGGCTCGTGCATGTTTCCGAGATCGATTGGGGACACGTGAACCATCCTCGCGACATGCTCGCAGAAGGCGATGCCGTGGATGTCAAGGTGCTCAGCGTCGATCCTGCGGAACGGCGAATCTCCTTGAGCATTCGTGAGTTGAAGGACAATCCTTGGCAGAAGTTCGTTGAGAAGTTCGCCATCGATGAAGTCGTTGACGGTGTGATCACCGAGATCAAGGACTTCGGCGCGTTCATGAAGATCACGGATGAGGTCGATGGACTGATCCATGTTTCCGAGATCAGCGAGGAACGGATTGCCACGCCGGCCGATGTCTTAACCGTCGGTCAGGAGATCCAAGCGCGGATCATCGGTATCAACGAGGATAAACGTCAGGTTCGATTGACCATGCGCAGCTTGTTCGGCCCGCCGGAGATTCCGGCAGCCGCATTCGAAGAACGCGAGCGCGAACGAGCCAGTTCCGGCCGTGGTGGCGGCAAGGGACGACGCAAGGACCGCGGCGGCAAGCGCGAGCGCGTCGATCGTCGATTCCTCGATGATGGCGGCCATGAATCTCTCAGCATGAGAGACCTGCTTGGCGAAGCGAACATCGACGACGAATAACCATTCAAGTAGATAGACCGCAAGGAGGAAGCACGGATGAATAAGGGCGAATTCATCGATCGGCTGGCCGATAAGACCAGCATGACGAAGAAGGAAGCGCGCCAGATGCTGGATTCGGTTCTCGATTTGATTCAGGACACCCTGTTGCAGGGAGACGAGGTCAAATTGGTCGGATTCGGCAAATTCGCCGTTCGCGCGCGCAAGGCGAGCAGCCGCATCAACCCGCAGACCAAGCGTCCGATCGAAGTTGAGGCAAAGGTTGTTCCGCTTTTCCGACCTGGCAAAGAACTCAAGCGCCAGGTTGAGAAGAAACTTAAGGTGACGTCGAAAGGTGTTGCCAAGGTTTAATACGCTACGTTCCAACTCTATCACGAAACGGCCGGCCTCGATGCTGAGGTCGGCTGTTTCTCTTCGATAGGTTAGGTTCGAATTCGGGTGCGCTCCGCAAGGATGATGGACGCGAGTTCATCGATGGCGCGATCCAACGCATCGTTAATGACAAGGTAATCGAACCGTGGAAGCTCCTTCATCTCTTCGCGTGCAACATGAAGGCGGCGCTGGATTTTCGCATCATCCTCGGTATTGCGTTTTCTTAGCCGGATCTCCAGCTCAGTGAGTGACGAGGGCGTCAAGAAGATGTAGACGACGCGAATCCCCGGCAAGTCAAGTTCCTGGAGCGTTCGCGCACCCTTGACCTCAATATTGAGGATGACATCGTTTCCATGCTTGATGAAGGCTTCGATCTGCGAGCGCGACGTTCCGTAGTGATCGTCAAGATACGTGACATGCTCAAGAAAATCGCCGGCCTCGATTCGCCGTGAGAACTCCTCTTTGGAGACGAACATGTAGTCTTCTCCGGGCGTCTCACACGACCGCGGCGGCCTTGACGTATAGGAAATGGAGTAGACCAAGTTCGGCAGCCGCTCCATGACGCGGTCGATCACCGAGTTCTTGCCTGCGCCAGAAGGGCCGGTGACGACGAAGGCCAAACCGCTTCCCACCCCTCTGCGGGCCTCCAGGATGCTATTCGACATTTTGCAGTTGCTCCTTGAACTGTTCGATTCCCAGCTTCATATCGACGACCAGAGAACTTGTCAGGGTGTCTCGCGCTTTGGAGCCCAGTGTATTGACCTCTCTCAACATCTCTTGGCTGAGGAAATCAAGCTCCTTGCCGATGGGAGAACTTCCGTTGAGAACTTGAGCCGTACGGCAAAGATGGGTCTCCAATCGAACGATCTCTTCTTGGACATCGAATCGATCCGTGAGAAGGGCTACCTCGGATTCCATACGGGCAGGATCGAGGTTCATCTGCAATGCATCGAGACGCTCTTCCAGCCGGGTTCGGATCTCGGCGAGCACCTCGGGAAGCCGTTCCTTTACGCGATCCAAGGTGGATTGAGTTCGATCAACGATGTTTTGCAACTCGCACTTGAGTTGGTCTCCCTCACGCGCGCGGTCGACCAGTGTGGCTTGAATCGCCTCACGAAGCGCGGCTTCGAGCACGGGCCACAGCTCCTCGTCCTCAGCATGCAGGGGCTGTAATCCGCCGGCGCGGCTCAAGTCTTGGAGCGTTGTGGGCTCCGAGATGCCCAGCTGGGTTCTCAAAGCTTCGAGTTCGCGAAAGACGTTCTGCGCCACGGCCGTGTCGAGTGGATTGTCCTTTCCTCCGGACCCGAGATGACTGATGCCAATCCAAAGGCTGACTTCTCCCCGGCTAAACGCCTTCTTCAGGCGAGTTTCGATTCGTGAAAGCAGCTGTGGGTGATCGTTAAACGAGCGGATTCGAGTGGACAGAAAGCGATGATTTAGCGTGCGAATGCTCACTTCAACGTGCCAATCGTTTCCCTCGGATACGCCGACACCGAACCCTGTCATGCTCTTAACCATGTTTCTCCTTTGTCATTGTCGCGGCGGCATATCCCACGACAGAGGTCATATCACCGGTCGTCGACCCGGATGTTGCGTATTGGATAATCTCCGTTTGAGCAAGGCCGAGGTGGATGGCCAACGCCATGAGTAGGCCGATGGCGCCCGTGCCGCAGATACTGAGGCGTTTCTCACGCCACAGGCGATCGAATCCATCAAGATCGAGTGCTGTGATACGTTCCAATGCCTCGGAATCCACCCTTGCGGCATGGCGTGCTGTTTCATAGTGCGTAAAGTCTGAACTTGCGATCAGGAGGGCATTTTGATTGCCAAGCATCTCACCGACTGTCCTGGCGGCTGATTCGAGGTGCTTTGGCGTGGCAGGCTTCGTACTAATGGGGAGGATCGGAACCTCGCAACCCCAAAGGTACTGAATGAAGGGAAGCTGCACCTCCATCGAGTGTTCGCGCGCAAAGGCCGCTCCATCGATGGGAAAGCCGACATGGGCGAGTTTCGTCCGCAGGGGAACATCGATGGGTGAACGTCCCAATGGGGTCTTCCAGCCGTCGCGTGGAGGCAAGGTGAACCTCTCACCAGCCCCTGAATGATTGGCGCCGAGAAGGATCACGACATCTGGCGTTCCGCAAGGTGCGATCGAGGCGAATCCAGCCGCCGCGGTGGCGCCTGAATACATGTACCCTGCATGGGGTACAATCAGCCCCACTGGTTGCTCAAGCGGCTGCAACTGAGTCGAGCTGTTCGCGAACCACCCATCCATAAGCTCTCTGATCTGTTCCGGGTCCTCTGGGTAGAAGGCCCCAGAGACGATGGGAGTACGCACGTGTCCTTCCATGAACGCATTGTATCTCCCCAAACCTTATCCCACCAAGCGTTTCTTGACGCTCCCAGCAAGTTTTTGTAAGATCCTTCCCGAACCTTGGGAGATCGTCTAATGGTAGGACAGCGGGTTCTGGTCCCGTAAGTGAGGGTTCGAATCCTTCTCTCCCAA
>JANQGM010000001.1 GCA_028277345.1 Candidatus Bipolaricaulota bacterium
TCATTCGCCATGATGACACTCTTGGTCAATGGAACTACGTCGTAAGCGCGCGCGGATTTAGCTGAGCTATCGTATTACTTGTTTTGGCATCGTTCCTAATGGCTGTCTCTACCCGGAAGTTCCGCGCAATGTCCCAAGTCCGTAGTGGCGCGGTTCTCGGTCGGCTTATTCTTGGCGTTAGCGCAAAAAAGATCTTCAGCGACCTGAATCCAAACCTAGCAACCAAGACACAACTGAACCATGAAACACGTCATAACAATCCTATTTACAGCAGCGGCAATTGCCCTGGGCGGTAGTCCCATCCGAGCCGCGACAGAACAACCCAATATCCTGATCATCCTCACAGACGATGTTGGCCTACTCAATATCGGAGCCTACCACCGGGGCTTGATGAGTAGCAGAACTCCAAACATCGACCGCATTGCGAAAGAAGGGATGCTATTTACGGACTACTACGCCCAACCGACCTGCACAGCAGGCCGATCCGCGTTGATCACCGGCCAGTTCCCGGTCCGTACTGGAATGCACACGGTGGGACTCCCTGGAGCCCCCATCGGATTGAGCCCGGACACCCCCACCTTGCCGGAATTGCTGAGGGAACTCGGCTATCGGACTGGACAATTTGGCAAGAATCATCTTGGGGATCGGGATGAGTTCCTCCCCACGATGCATGGATTCGACGAATACTGGGGCTGGCTCTACCACCTCAACGCCATGGAGTACACTTCAGACCCGGAGTTTCCGAAAACTGAGGAGGCCAAACAGTTCGCTCCCAGAAACGTGGTTCATTGCTGGTCGACCGGTGAAGGCACCCAGAAGATCGAGGATGACGGCCCACTTCCTCCCGAGCGCATGAAAACGCTCGATGACGAAGTCAATAAGCATACGCTTAAATTCATCCGCGATTCTGTCGTGCAGAAGAAGCCGTTCTTTGTCTGGTATTGCCCGTCTCGTGCACACGTATGGACGCACCTTTCCCCAAAATACGAGGCCATGCTGGGACAGGACGGTCAGGGTCTCCAGGAGATAGTGATGCGAGATCTCGACGATCACGTGGGGGAAGTCCTCGATGAATTGGATACTTTGGGCGTGGCAGACAATACGATTGTCATTTTCTCCGCCGACAATGGCCCAGAGATCCTGACGTGGCCTGATGGCGGTATGACTCCGTTTCGAAGCGAGAAGGGAACGACTTGGGAAGGTGGTGTCCGCGTTCCTATGTTGTTGCGCTGGCCAGGCAAGGTCGAAGCAGGATCGATCAACAACGGAATCATTGACGCGATGGACCTACTCCCCACGCTGGTGGCGGCGGCAGGTGGCCCCGAGGACCTTAAAGAAAAGATGCTGACTGGTTACAAGGGACACAAGGCGCATCTCGATGGATACAATCAATTGCCGATGTTGACCGGGGAGGGTGAGTCTAATCGAAACGAGGTCATCTATTACGAGCGCACTACCCTCCAGGCCGTGAGATACGGCGACTGGAAGGCTCACTTCATTGTTCAGAACGAAGGCTGGTCTGGAGCGAAGGAAGAACTAACCGCTCCCCTGCTTTTTAATCTTCGACAGGATCCACTCGAAAGGGCAGCCGAAGAATCGGGGATGTATATCGAGTGGATGGGTAAAAAGATGTGGGCGTTTGGCCCGGCTCAGAAGATCGTTCAGAAGCATCTGGAGACTTTTAACGAATGGCCTGCTCCGTCACCGGCAGCAGCAAAGAACTCGGAACGCCTTGATGAGAAACTCGAGAGCTCGGGCGGCGTTGGCGAATAACGACGGCGCTAACGGTCATGCCGTGTCTCTGGCACCCCGGAGCATGGAACAAGAGCCGCAG
The DNA here is from genome assembly GCA_028277345.1 of Candidatus Bipolaricaulota bacterium. Lineage (GTDB taxonomy): Bacteria > Bipolaricaulota > Bipolaricaulia > UBA7950 > UBA9294 > SPBW01. The sequence goes on from JANQGM010000001.1 coordinate 1,835, forward strand.
CAGTTTGCAGGCTCGTCGCGGCGAGGCGCCGCTCCCACCAA